>NZ_AZAC01000005.1:0-81755 GCF_000931935.2 Dethiosulfatarculus sandiegensis | reverse complement strand
AGCCGCTCCCGCTGAAGCAGCGGCCCCGCCCGAGCCTGCCCCGGCCGCCGAGCCTGAGGGCGACCTTGGGCAGGACGATCTGGATGCGCTTTTAGCTGACCTGGGTTCAGACGAAGAAGCCGCTCCCGCTGAAGCAGCAGCCGCACCCGAGGCTGCTCCGGCCGCCGAGCCTGAGGGCGACCTTGGGCAGGACGATCTGGACGCGCTTTTGGCTGACTTGGGTCCGGACGAGGAAGCGGCTCCCGTCGAAGAGCCCGCGCCTGCTGAAAAACCGGCGGAGCCCATACTTGCCGGAGGCGGAGATCTTGACGCTTTGGTGGCCAAGATGGCGGATGAAATCAAAGAGCCTGAGCTTGTTCAGGAACCCGCCGGTCCGGCTGAGCCGAAAGAGGCTTTGACCGCTGTTTTGGATCAGGCCCAGGTTGCGGCTTTGGTTGAGGAAATAACCAGGCAAACCATAGAAAAAGTTGTAAAGGAAATGGTCCCCGCCCTGGTGGCTGAGCAAGTGGAAAAAGAGATCAAGGCCATCAAGGAAGAGGCTCAAAAATTGACACAAGACGCCGAAAGCGGCGTAGTAGAATAACCGGCCGGCTTTGACGGGGCCGGTCGGATGGCGGGAGGTGTCTCAACCCCCGCCATTTCTTATGTCCCCCTGCTTCAGGCCGACATGCATCAGGAGATAAAAAATTATGAGTTCCAAACCCACTGCTTTGGAAAAATCCTACGAGCCCAAGGATGTTGAGGCTCGCTGGTATGAGTATTGGGAGTCCAACGGGCTTTTTCATGCAGATCCAGATTCATCCAAGGAACCCTATTCCATAGTCATCCCCCCACCGAATGTGACAGGTGTATTGCATATCGGCCATGCCTTGGAC
Organism: Dethiosulfatarculus sandiegensis; assembly: GCF_000931935.2. Taxonomy (GTDB): domain Bacteria; phylum Desulfobacterota; class Desulfarculia; order Desulfarculales; family Desulfarculaceae; genus Dethiosulfatarculus; species Dethiosulfatarculus sandiegensis. The sequence continues at coordinate 80,880 of NZ_AZAC01000005.1, read as the reverse complement.
AATACCATCCAGGATATTCTTTGCCGCTACATGCGTATGAAGGGCAAGGAGGTTTTGTGGATGCCCGGCACGGACCATGCCGGCATAGCCACCCAGAACGTGGTGGAGCGCCAGCTGGCTGAAGAGGGGCTGTCCAGGCACGATGTGGGCAGGGAAGAATTTATTGAGCGGGTTTGGAAATGGCGGGCCGAATCCGGCGGCAAAATCATAAACCAGCTTAAGCGCCTGGGAGCCTCCTGTGACTGGGATCGTGAGCGCTTTACCATGGACGAGGGCCTGAGCAGGGCGGTGCGCGAGGTCTTTGTCACCCTCTATGAAGAGGGATTGATCTACCAGGGCGACTATATCATCAACTGGTGCCCCAGGTGCCACACCGCCTTAAGTGACCTGGAAAGTGAGCACGAGGACGTCAAGGGCGGCTTCTGGTATGTGCGCTATCCCTTTAAAAACGGAAAAGGCCACCTCACCATAGCCACCACCCGCCCGGAGACCATGCTCGGCGATACGGCAGTGGCCATCAACCCGGAAGATCCCAGGTATCAGGATCTGGCCGACGACACCCTGATATTGCCTTTGGTGGGCCGTGAACTGCCCATAATCAAAGACAAGTACGTTTCCCTTGATTTCGGAACCGGCGCCCTTAAGGTGACTCCGGCCCATGACCCCAACGACTTTGAGATCGGCCGCAAGCACAATCTTAAATCCATCCGCATGATGGATGACGACGGCCGCATTAATGAACAAGGCGGCGCTTACCAGGGCCTGGACCGTTTCGAGGCCAGGGAAAGGATTGTAGCCGATCTTGAGGAGCAGGGTTTTCTGGAGCGCCATGAAGAGCATATCCACTCCGTGGGGCATTGTTATCGCTGCAAGACCATGGTGGAGCCCATTTTAAGCAAACAGTGGTTTGTCAAGGTGGGGCCCTTGGCTGAAGAGGCGGTCCGTACAGTGGACGAAGGGCGCACCCGCATTGTCCCCGAGGTCTGGAACAAGACCTTCTACGAGTGGATGAACAATATCCGCGACTGGTGCATAAGCCGCCAGATCTGGTGGGGGCATCGCATCCCGGCCTGGTATTGCGAATGCGGCGAGGTGATTGTGGCCAGGGAAGACCCCACCACCTGCCCTGTCTGCGGAAGCTCTAACTTAAGGCGCGAGACCGATGTGTTGGACACCTGGTTCTCCAGTGGGTTGTGGCCTTTCTCAACCATGGGTTGGCCTGACAAGACGGATCTCTTGGAAAAATTCTATCCTACAAGTTGTCTGGTCACCGGCTTCGACATTCTTTTCTTCTGGGTGGCCCGCATGATGATGATGGGCAACAAGTTCATGGGAGAAGTGCCCTTTAAGGACGTCTGCATCCATGCCCTGGTCCGTGATGCCAAGGGGCAAAAGATGTCCAAGTCCAAGGGTAATGTCATGGATCCCTTGCTGATCATGGATGAATACGGGACCGACGCCTTCAGGTTCACCCTGGCCGCCTTTGCCGCCCAGGGCCGGGATATCAAGATGAGCGAGGACCGCATTGCGGGTTATCGCAACTTTGTGAACAAGGTCTGGAACGCAGCCAGGTTCACCCTTATGCACCTGGCCGAGGATATGACGGAAGGCCGGGATCTTGAGCCCCTTTTGGAGGATCGTTGGATTCTGAGCCGTTCGGTCAAGGCTGCCAAGGAAGCGGGCAAGGCCATAGAGGAGTATCGTTTCAACGATGCGGCCAGCGCCATTTACCAGTTTACCTGGCATGAATTCTGCGATTGGTATCTGGAGTTTATCAAGCCTCAACTTTACAATGCCGATGATCCGGCCAGGCAGGCCAAGACCAGGCGCGTTTTAGGTGAAGTCTTCTCCAGGTTGATCCGTATGCTGCATCCCTTTATGCCCTTTATCACAGAGGAACTCTGGCAAAGGTTGCCCGACAGCCTGGGCAGCATAATGAAATCCGACTGGCCGGTGATCTCTGAGGCGGATTATGATTCCGAGGCTGAAGAAGAGATGAAAATTGTCATGGAGGTGATCGGGGCCGTCAGGAACATCAGGGGGGAGATGGGCGTTAATCCCGGCCAGCAGGTGCCGCTTCTGCTCAAACCGGCCGACCAGGGAACCTTTGAACTGCTTGAGCGGAATAGGGACCGTATAGCGCTTCAGACCAAGGCCCAGGAGGTGAGCCTTGAGATGGATGGCGAGCAGACAGCCACCATGGCCACCACTGCCCTGAGCACGCTTACCGTGCTGGTGGACTTAAAGGACCTGGTTGATTTCAAGGCCGAGGAGGTCAGGCTGGGCAAAAAGGTCGCCAAACTGGAAAAAGAAATAACTAAAAGTGAGAAAAAGTTGTCAAACCAGGGGTTTGTAGATAAGGCTCCCCAGGAAGTCATACAAAAAGAAAAAGACAAGGTGGATGAAGGACGGGCTCAGCTTGAAAGGCTCAAGGATAACCTGAGCAGAGTTCGGAGCTTTTTGTAAAAAAAGGGTAACAAAAAACCGGTATTTATACCGGGTGGGGTAAATTAGGGCTTGCCAAAAGGCCGGATACCGGTTATAAGCTGCCCCTAAGGAAAAAGATGTACCTAAACAAGACAATTGGATGTTTAGCCCGTCCGGCTGAAGACCTTCATCTACGTTTCAATCAGTGAAATGAAGATGGTGTGGCCAAGAATGGTTTTTAGTCTTGACAGCTAAATCCTGAATTGTTAGTACATCTGAGTGCGTTTGTGGACTATCGATAGTAATCGCAAAAAAATTGCGAAAAAACTTATCTAAGGAGGACACCCAATATGCCGACTGTGACCTATAAGGGCAAAACATACGAAGTGGACGAAGACGGTTTCTTGCAAGATCCCGAAGTTTGGGATGAGAACTTCGCCCATTACGTGAAGGATTCTGAGGGCATCTCTGAGCTCACCGATGAGCACTGGAAAGTCATCAACTACCTGCAGGATTACTACAAGAAAAACGGTATCGCCCCCATGGTCCGTATCATGACCAAGGTGACCGGCTTCAAACTGAAAAAAATCTATGAGCTGTTCCCCAGCGGCCCCGGCAAGGGAGCCTGCAAGATGGCTGGCTTGGCCAAGCCCACTGGCTGCGTCTAAGTCGCCAACAGCATCTGTTTCGTAGAAAATCGGCGTTCGGCCTCTAGCGGTCGAACGCCGATTGTCTATTGTCGAGCGTAAAATAACCTGCCAGGGATGTCCTTTTTTGTCACAAGACAGTTGTGGAGGCTTAAGTGATCAGACCGCCACAGTCCTCAGGTGTCGTTTTAAGGCCAACTCCCAAGAATTACTATCTGGAGCAGGATAAAATAAGGCCTCCGGCTGAAACGGTTGCCTGGGTTAAAGAACGTTTCGCCCTTTTGGGCGATGATGTTTTAAAGAAAACCCTGCGTATAGACACCGGCAGGCTTGATATTCCGGTCTATATAAGCCTCTGTGGCCCTGCTGCCCTGAATCTCACCAAAAACGCCAAACAGATGGGCAAAGGCGCCAGTGCCGTGCAGGCAGAGGCCAGCGCCTTGATGGAGCTGGCCGAACGATTCAGTTTTTTCCATTTTTTTAATCATACGGAATTCACCTTGGCCAGGGCTGCTGAAATAGCCGAGCCCAAAATGCCTTCCCGGCTGGCTGCCGAGGCCCTTTATCACCCCAATGAAACAATCAGCCAGGCCGTAGATGCCTTTGAAATGCTTCCCCAGACCTGGGCCTGGGCCAGGAACCTGACCTTGGACAGGGAGGAGATGATTCCTCTTGGCTGGTTTTATGCGATTAATGAATACAATGGTCCGGCTGCGGGCAATTGTTTGGAAGAGGCGATCCTGCAGGGCATGTGCGAGGTGGTTGAACGCCATGTCTCCGCCCTGGTAACGGAAAACCGTTTAAAAACCCCGGCTATTGATCAGTCGACCATATCCGATCCCCTGGCCGGTGAACTTTTGCAGAAGTTCAAAGACGCGGGCATTAAGGTTTGGTTAAAGGATTTTTCCTGTGGGATGGGCATTCCCTCTGTGGGGGCGCTTTGCTATGATCCATCCACTTTCCCCCATAAAAGCGAGATAGTCTATACTGCGGGCACTGCCACCAGCCCTGTCAAAGCCTTGATAAGGGCATTGACCGAGGTGGCCCAGCTGGCGGGTGATTTTGATAAAAAAACCAGTTATGAAGTCTCTGCCCTGCCCAAGTTCACCGGCCTTGAGGAAGCTCAGTATGTTATGGAGGCCGACAGAACGGTAAGCTTGGCAAGCCTGCCCGATATTTCATCCGGGGATCTTGCCGAAGAGGTAAAGGCCTGCACCGCCTCCCTGGCGGATTCCGGTTTTCCGGTCTATTCCCTGAAAATGAACCACCCGGTGCTTGATGTTCCGGTGGTTTACAACATTATTCCCAAGGCCCATTTCGCCAAGCGCACCGTAGATACAAACGCGGTCTTCCACGCAGCCAAGCTGGCCAGCCAGTTGTTTCCACTTGATTTGGCGGAGGGTGTGTTGAGAGGATTGGGAAATTTGAACGGTGCGGGATACTATGTTCCTTTTTTCAGGGCTATTGTCCTCATAAGAAGGGGCGAGCCCTTGCCTGCCCTTGACTGTCTGAAAAGGGCGCTTGCTTTTAATCCTCCGGACGAAGACAAGCCCAGCATATATGTGCAACTGGCCGTGGCTCTTAAGGATATGGGCCAATATGACAAGGCCCTTTCGGCTCTTTACAAGGCGGCGTCCTACCCCGATCCCCATCAGGAAGTTTTCAACCTGATGGGGTTTTGCCATTTCAAGCTGAATGAATATGAAAAGGCCATAGAGGCTTTTTCCCTGGCTGTGGAAAGCGATCCCGCCGTTGCCATCAATTATGCCAACATAGGAGTGAACCTGCGTAGGCTGGGAGAAGATCAAAAGGCACTCGTTATGTTCCGTCACGCACTGGATCTAGATCCTGAGCTGGATTTTGCCCAGACACACTACCACGAGCTTACACAGGCAAATTTTTAGGTTATCGCCTGAAAAACCGTGGGTGGGGCAATTTTGACTTGGAGAATTTGAGCCCCATGTTTCAAAAATAGTCCCTTGTCTTTTTTTGATGCCGGGCCTAAAAAGGTTGTTTGCAGGTTTGAGCCGGTTTTTGAAGGAAGCTGAATCAATAAAAAATGAATTTCCACATTTAAGAGGCTTTTTCTTCTACCTGCTCATGGTAATCTGAGAAAGGCAAACCCCTTGCTCTCCCCGTCTTGACACCAGGGCGGCCCCAAGCTAGGTTAGGGTGAGCGAAAACTAATTCCTTTAAGGATGGGTGGATAAAAATGTTAGCCATAGAGCGTATCTCCGCGCGGGAGATCCTGGACTCCCGTGGTAATCCCACAGTCGAATGCGATGTAATGCTGGAAGACGGTTCTTTGGGAACCGCTGCGGTGCCCAGTGGGGCCAGCACTGGTGAGCATGAGGCCCTTGAATTGAGAGACGGCGATAAAAGCCGTTATGGCGGCAAGGGCGTTCTGAAGGCGGTGCATAACGTAGAAGAGGTGATTGCCCCGGAACTGGTTGGCTTGGACGGTCTTGATCAGGTGCTGATTGATCAGACCATGATTGATTTGGACGGCACAGAGAATAAATCAAAATTGGGGGCCAACGCGCTTTTGGGCGTTTCCATGGCCACCGCCAGGGCAGCGGCCAATGCTCTTTTAGTGTCGCTTTACCGCTATCTGGGCGGAGCCTATGCCAGGGTGCTGCCCATGCCCATGATGAATATCTTAAACGGCGGCTCCCATGCCCCGAATAATGTTGACATTCAGGAATTCATGATTGTGCCTATGGGCGGCGCTTCCTTTGCCGAAAGCCTGCGTATGGGAGCCGAAGTTTTCCACACCCTTAAAAAGGTCCTCTCTGCGAAGGGGCTGGTTACCAGTGTGGGCGATGAAGGCGGTTTCGCTCCCAATCTGGAAGATAATGACGAAGCCATCAAGGTGATCCTGGAGGCCGTGGAAAAGGCCGGTTATCAGCCTGGTGAAGATGTGGCACTGGCCCTGGACGTGGCAGCCAGCGAATTCTATAAGGATGGAAAATATATTTTCCATAAATCCGACAACAGCAGCCGCTCCGCTGCTGAAATGGTGGATCTCTATGCGGATTGGGTTAACAAATACCCCATCGTAAGCATTGAAGACGGCCTGGCCGAAGACGACTGGGACGGATGGACCCTGATGACCGAAAAACTCGGTGACAACCTGCAGATCGTGGGTGACGATCTTTTTGTCACCAACAGTGATCGCCTGGCAACCGGCATTGACAGGGATGCGGCCAACTCTATTCTTATCAAGCTGAACCAGATCGGCACTGTGACCGAGACCCTGGGCTGCATTGATCTGGCCCGCCGCAACGGCTACACTCAGGTGGTGAGCCACCGCTCCGGTGAGACGGAAGATAACTTTATCGCCGACCTGGCGGTTGCCGTGGGCTGCGGTCAGATAAAAACCGGTTCTCTTTGCCGCTCTGAAAGAATCTGCAAATACAATCGTCTTCTGCGCATAGAAGAAGAACTTGATGAAACAGCCTTGTTGGCGCGGCCTTTCTGATAATGTTACAAAGGCCTGTCTCCGGTAAATAAGGCCGGAGACAGGCCTCTTACTGATCCGATTCAAGGGGGCCTCCTGATTTATTATGCCTAGGGGCTTTTAAGGCTTACCTTGATCGGAAAAAGCGTTTAAAATCTAGCAAAAACACGCAACCTGATTAGATTGTGTGTTTTTGAGAATTTGTCAAGGTGTATTGACGAATTCAAGATGGGCATCGTTTTCCCCGGATGCACGGGCATCTCAAGGGGTGGAAGAGGCCAATTAGGTTAGTTGATATTTTCACGCTGGAGGATATGGTGAAACGGGGCCTGACCGTTCGACTGCTGATTTGCTTGACGCTTCTGGCTGCTTTTTCTGCCGGGGGGTGTGCCTATACAACTGTTGTCAAGGATGAACTAAAGCCTGAATTGGGTCCTCGGCAATCCACCGGCTTGAGCGCCCAAATGCCCCAGGTGCAGGACAAAAGGGTGTGGCCGGAGGAGACCACCGAGCGGACCTCGCCCAATGTGCGTATATTTGCCGAGCAGATTACCGATACTCTGCGCCAGGGACTGGTCGCAAACGGGCTCTTCAGTCGTTTGGCCGATCCTGCCAAGGATAGCTCAGAGGCGGCGAAAAATCGTCTGACTTTGGTGCTTAACAACTTTGCCCTGGAAAAGGACGGACGTAATCCCTGGCTGGTTCCCCATATGTTTGTGGACGGTTTGGTTTTGCCGGCCTTTGCGGTTGGCGTCTTTATCACCCAGGCCCAGGTTGACTTGGGGGGCTACTGGATTCCCAGCACTGATCTGAATATCTCTTTGACCCTTTCGGTCGTGTACCAGGAAACAGTCGAGCCCTTGGAACTCCCCGCCCGTGAGTTGCCTCAGACCGGATCTGCGCAGACCACGCCTTCAGCTCAGACCGCCTCTCTTAATCCGGCTAAGCCGGATTCTGCAACGGCCGATCAATTGCCCAAAGAAGAGAAACTTACAATTTTGGACTTGTCTTTCTTGGTTGATGAGAATGTGGGCGCTTTCAGCGAAAAGGAACTCTTCGGAGAATTTGACTCCTATGATTCCTATGGCGCCCGCTTGAGCAAAGATATCGGGAAGAAAGCCCTTTTGCGGTTGGTTGAAGTCATAAGCAGGGACCCGCATTGGGGATATCTTGATGAATTCAGGACGCTCGTACTGGCTGAACGTAAAGTGGCCGCCCCCTTGCCTTTAAGTGACCGTGTTTTGGCTGCTGAAACCACCTTGGGCATCTTGGAGCCTCTGGCCTATGATCCTGCCGAAGCTCAGATCCTGCGCAATGGAGCCCTGGAAACAGATGTCAGGGCCAAGGTGGTCAACGGTCTGCGGGCCAACCGTCTTAAGTTGGAAAATGCTTCCCTTTTGCCGGAAACGGAAAAGATCACCGAAGAAAAGGCCGAAGAACTTTTCAATGATCCTGAATTGGGCAAGGTTGAGGTCCAGGCCGCATTGGCTGAAAGAGTTTTTATCCTGGTGCGCAAGGTCTTGACTCCCATTGAGGCTCCAGAGGAAGAACCCGTGGCCCAAGCCGAGCCTGGAACAACCCAAGTCGGCGAGTCCGGGGCTCAGGAGTCCTCTCCTATAATTAACCCCAAGGCTCCCTTGCCCGATCCGCCCGATGCCTTGGAATTGCGGAATGAATTTATTAGTAAAGTTGCGAAGGCCGTGGATGGGAAACCCTTATTACAAGAGATTCTTATGAACCAGGCTGAAAGGGCCGTGGGTACAGCCTGGGCGCCTATGAAAAGCCTTTTACAGAAAATAGATTCATCTGAAACCAGACAATATCTTGAGGAGCGGGAGCCCACAACCCAGGCCTCCAATTAGGAGTACAGCCTGATAAAAGACAAGACTTAACAGGTGGCCGACTTTGCGAAAGCCGCCCCTGAGTCTTAAGTGGATTGTAACTTTGGCCGGAAAAGGGAAACTTAAAGCCCTTTTCCGGCCTTTAAGTCAAGGGAGAGAAAACATGAAGGTGATAGCCCCTTATCATGAGATTCTCTATCTGCCCGACGGAGACCAGCTCTTGCAGAACCTGGAGCTGGCAGGACGCACCTGCTATAAATCCGAGGATAAAATAACCAAGGATTCAGCCGCCGGTTTTTTGCGCCGCATAATGGCCTCAGGTCATCACAGCGTGATAGAACACGCTTCATTGACAGTGCGCTTTATCTGCGACAGGGGCGTGACCCACGAACTGGTGCGCCACCGCCTGGCGGCCTACAGTCAGGAAAGCACTCGTTACGCCAATTACTCCAAAGATAAATTTGGTAGTGAAATTACAGTGATCAGGCCCATTTTCTGGAAACCCGGCGCCAAGGCCTATATTGCCTGGGAAAGAGCCATGCAACAGGCGGAAGACGCCTACTTTGAGCTGTTGAACCAGGGAGCCAGACCCCAGGAAGCCAGAAGCGTACTGCCCAACAGTCTTAAAACCGAGATAGTCATGACAGCCAACCTTAGGGAATGGCGGCATGTAATTTCCCTGCGAGCTCAAAAGGCGGCCCATCCGCAGATAAGAGAGATCATGCTTCCTTTATTGGTTGAGCTAAAGGAAAAGATGCCCGTGGTTTTTGACGACCTTTTTGAAAAATTCGAGGATGCGGCTGCAGAGATGGCTGCCAAGCGAAAATCCTGGGCCTGACAACATCAGGCCGGTGATATTCCCAGGGTGAAAAAAGCCAAAGGAGGGCCGGGTGAGTTCTGTTCTGGGGCACAGCCTGACAGGTTTGGCTGTCTATGAACTTGTCAAGGAAAAGGCCGGCTTGCCCAAGGGGGTGGGCGGGGCCGGTTTGGCTGTGTTGCTTTCCGTGGCCAGTGACCTGGATGTCTTTGCCGGATTTATTGCTCCGGAAATGATTCAACACAGGGGCCCCACCCATAGCCTTTTGTTTGGGTTGGGCCTGAGCCTTACTTTTGCGTTTATAGTCTCAAAACGCTGTTTTTCGCGGTTTCTAAAAGCAACGGCAGGCTTGACCCTGGTCTGCTTCAGCCATCTTGCCCTGGATTACCTCATGGGCCGCGGTATAGGATTGCCCCTGTTCTGGCCTTGGTCAGATAAGGGTTATCTCGGTCCCGCGGCGATTGTACCGACAGCATATTACAGCTCCTCGTGGCGTGGCCTGTTGGGCCTTGTACACCACTCACCGACTCAGACCGGCATGCTATGGGAGCTGATTCTTTTTGGGCCGTTATACCCCGCGGCCTGGCTGGCTGGCCGGAAGATTGATCAAAAGGTCAAATTCTTGGTCCTCACCCTGCTGCTGGGTGTGAGCCTCGCCGGGTTTGTGGCCTTTTGGACAGGATATTCCCTGGCTTTCTGAATTTATTGAGCCAATACCTGTCGTAATTTTTCGGTCAAGGTTTTCATCCTGAAGGGCTTATTTAAAAATGCCTTGGCCCCGGCCTCCAGGTTTTGCCGGGTCATTTCAGCAGAGGCATAGCCGCTGGCTATAAGCACCTTGGCCTGGGGATTTATTTTTAGAATTTCAGTGAGTGTTTTGTGCCCCCCGATACCGGGCATGTTCAAATCCAATATGATCGCATCAAAGGCGGTTGGATCTTTTTGGATCAATTCAAGAGCGGCTTCTCCATTGGATGCTGTGTGCACAAGGTAACCGAAATCCTTTAACAGGCTTTTGGCTACCTCCAAGATAATTTCTTCATCGTCCACCAGGAGAATGGTGGTTTCATTTGCCGACAACGTCGCCTGCATATTCGGAGTTGAGGTTTTCATTGGGATGTCAGCTTGTTTTTGTTTCTTCACTGGAAAATAGATATCAAAGGTAGTGCCTTTGCCCAGGGCGCTTTCAAAAACAATATGTCCGTTTAGACTGTTGACGATGCCATAAACCGTGGCCATTCCCAGCCCTGTGCCCTGTCCCGGTTTTTTTGTGGTGAAAAACGGCTCAAAAAGGTGCTCCTTGGTCATTTCGTCCATGCCTGTACCTGTGTCGGATACGGTCAACTTAATGTGGTCTCCCGGTCTGGCTTTGGGATTAAGCGCCAGGTGGGTTTCGCCCAAACTGGCCAGTGAGGTGCTGAGACTAAGGGTTCCTCCCTCGGGCATGGCGTCCTTGGCGTTGATGCCCAGGTTCATAAGCACCTGCTCCAAACGGCTGGGCTCTCCTTGTATGATGGGAGGAGTCTGGCTGAGGTCTGTTTCAATCTCTATCATTTTTGGCAGGGTGTGCCTCAATATATCGGCCACCTGTAAAATAATCCGATTCAGATCCAGCCTTTGGGTTTCGACCTCATCCTCACGGCCAAAACTTAAAAGGTGCCGCACCAGTTGGGCCGCCCTCTCTATTACCTGATCCATTTTGGCCAGGGTGTCTTTGGATTCACTTTGAAGATCATGTGAGGTTTGTAAAAGTTCAACATAGGCGCTGATGGCCTGAAGTACATTATTAAAATCGTGGGCCACACCACTGGCCAGGGCGCCCACTGCTTCCATTTTGCGGGCTTGATTAAGCTGCGCTTGTTGTTTGTGCTTTTCCCTCTGCCCTTTCACCCGTTGGGTTACATCGCGGGCAACACCTCTGATCCCCTGGGGAATTTCTGATTCATCCCATATGATCGAACCGGATATCTCAAAGATTTTTGTTTCCTCAGATTTCTTTTTCACCTCGCATTCAGAAATGATGACCGGCTGGTGAAAGTTACCGGGATCCTTGGAAAGGATGGCAAATATTTCAGAGGTTTTTTCATCCACGAATTCCTGAAAACGTCTTTCTATCAATTGTTCTTTAGGTATGTTCAGTTGCCTGGCCAGAGAATCGTTACAAAAGATAATCTTCCCATCTAAATTAAGCTCAAAATATCCTTCATCAATACTGGAAAGAATATTCCGATGCTTTTCTTCACTTAATCGCAGTTCTTTTTCCACCTTCTGACGGTCAGTGATGTCAAGCATTTGGGTAATGGTCCAGTTTTTGCCCCCTGGTCCTTGGATCAGACTGACGATTACCTCGATTTCTCTTTGCTCGCCATTAGGCCTGATAATCTTTATCTGGTATTGGTTGGGTTCTTCGAATCCCTGTTGGCGGCTTTGATATCTATCCACCACTTCTTTGGAGCCGACGATATGCCTGAGATCCATACCGAACAGCTCACGGGCTCTCCGACCAAAGATCCGGCAGGTCATGTCATTGGCATAAACCACTCTATAGTTGTCATCAATAATTCCGATGCCAACGTGGGAATTTTCAACTATGCTCCTGTAACGTGCTTCGCTTTGTTGCAGCGCATCCAGGGCATGTTTTTTTTCTATTATTTGGGCTTTAAGTTTTTGATTGCTCAGGTGAAGATCGCGGGTTCTTTCTTCCACAGCCACAGAAAGCCGGTCCCTGTGGGCCATAAGCTGGCTTTCGGCTCGACCTCTTTCCTTTATTTCTCTGGATAGGTCCTGTCCGGTTTTTTTCAAAAGCCGGTCATGGCCTTTTACACGGGCCTGCAAAAAAGCAAATAAGGCGGCTGCCATACAGCAAAGAGTGATGGCCAGCAAATACAGAATTTTTCGATTGTTCTTTTGAAGAGGGGCAAAGTCTAAAAGTGGGATCAACTGTGCAACAGGTTTGCCGCTGAAATCAGTAAGGTCAATGATAGATGCCTTGTAGGTTTTTCCTTTTGTGTAGAGCGGGAAAATACCTTCTTTAGGGGCCGAAGGTAAATTTTTTAGCTGGGAAAACAACTGCTGGTCAACTTTGAGGGTGGCATGGGCCAGAAGTTGTGCTGGTAATACGTCCCATTCGGCATTTTTAGCTTTTTTAATATGGCCTTTTTGCCAATTATCTATGTTTAGTTGATTCTTGTCGATTAACAGCAGGGCCTCCATACCCAGACTGGTTTTGAGTAAGTCGAGAATAGGGCCGAGATTTGAGCCGAGCATTATATAGCCCTTAATCAACCCTCCAATGCGCCAAGGCTTGACCACTCTGAGCGCCAGGTTGCCGAATTTACCGATTTCAATTCCCCAGGCGAAATCCTTTTTAAGAACAGCGGATTTTAGGATGGCAAATTCCGCCTTATCACCGGTTTCGTGGGGAAGATGGGCGCGCAGGATAATTGTTTTATCCAGGCTTATAAAAAAAAGATGTGTAATTTGGTGACGATGCCCCAACTTTTCGACTAGGGGGCCGGCGAGATTACTGAGCCTGTTCCAATCCTCGTTAACGAAAACCTGCCGCAGGGTGGGGTTTTCTTCCAGGCTATCCAGGTGAGAGGCCAAAATTCCGGCGTGCTCGGTTATGAGGTTATGGTAGGCCTTTTCCACCCGGTCTAAGCTCATATAGCACTGAGTTTCGATGTTTCTTTCCTGAACCCAAAAGGCCGCGCCTATGGTAAGGGCCGTAAAGAAAAGTAAGCCAAGAGCCAGGGGCCATAGTATTTCTCGGACTGACGGTGGGGATTTAAGGGTCATTTACTATTTTTTTCTTTTATCCGAAGGGCCAAGAAGGTCACTCATTTCAGGATATAGTTTCTGTAGACAGTCGGGACACAGACTGTGGGAAAAATCAACATCTGAGTGCTCTCTGAAATAATCATCGATTTGGTTCCAATACCCCTTGTCGTCACGTATTTTTTTGCATCCGGCACAAATGGGTAAAAGGCCGGTCAGAGCTTTCACTTCAGAAAGCGCCTGCTTGAGTTCCTGAATTAATTTTTCTCTTTCTTGTTCAACTTTTTTGAGTTCTGAAATTTGTTTAAAATTAATAAGTAGTACATCCTGGTTGTCTAATTTGATAAGGTTGGCGTCTACTATGACAGGAATTTTTTCGTCTTGCCAGTAAAGTATACTCCCTTCAGTGTGAAAGGTTTCAGTAGAGCTCAGTGATATATCTTTTGGTTTGTCCTTTAAAAACTCAAAGTAATTTTTCCAATTAGCACCAACTATACTCTGATAATTAGTTTTAAGTAGTATAATTGCTTGGTTGTTAATATCTATTACTTTATTTGTTGAAGGGTTAACCAGTAGTATTCCTGAAGTTATGGAATCCAATATGGTTCTTATCCTGCTTTCTTGTTCTTGAAAGCTGTTTTTTTGTTTTTTCAGGTTCTCGATCCTGCTTCCAAGGCTTACGGCAAAGGCAATGGCCGAGATCGCAGCACCAAATTGTAAGCTGTTAAATATGATTTTATTGTAGGGTACTAAACCGCTGAAAGTTAAGCTGTAGGCAATCCCCCCCAACAAAAAGGCCAACCATGCCAAATGGAAAAATCCAGCATATTTGTCGCCATGCTGCCATGCTGCCAAGGAAAAGAAAAGAGCGGCACAAGCAGCAACAAAACCAATTATGGCTAGGGTGATGCTCCCCGATATGGCGGATACAAAGGGCATGACCAGGCAACTGATTGATAGAGCAAGGATAATAGAATTGATAATTTTTCGTTTGATTGCGTATTCGCCTTTTGGGGCGAGGTGTTCCCTGGCAAATAGCACCCCAAAGAATAAGGAGACAGTGAGTAGTATTCTGTCGGGGATTGTTGATTGGGCGGATTGTATTCCGTTAACAATGGCATTGCCAAAGCCGTTTTGAAATATAAAATAAATACCCAGGAATAAAAGATGAAATACATACCATAAGTAACTTAGCTTTCGAATGGCAAAGTAAATTACCAAATGGTAAAAGGCGACCCCGATGAGAATGCCGAAAAAACAACCGGTCAGAACTAAAAAAAGTTTGTAACTTTTGATGTAGTCATGCAAAGAAAGAATTTTAGGGTTAACAGCCATTGGTCCCAGGCTGGCTACTTTAAAATAGACGGTTTTAAAGTGATTCGGTGTTCCGGTCAGCTCATAGCCGGAATCCGTAACGGTTTGCAGGGATTTCATTGACGGGGTGTCTGATTCAAACACCTGCCACAGGCAGCGCTGCGGCAAGGCAAATCCCGGAGACAACAGCCATTGAGGGTGATTTTTGAAATCCGCTGTTCTGGGTGATTGGCTAAGAACATAAGTAAATTTGAACCAGAAAACACTTTTGGTAATCCCCTTGTTAAGCGTTTTAGCTGCCATGGGGGTGAATAGCTCGTCGTTTTCAGGGTTGGTCACCTGCTTCAGAGTTAGCTTACCGGTTTTGTCTTCAAGAAATTCAAGGTAGGGACCAAGATTATAAGTGGTCTGGCTTGCCTTAACAACCACAGTCCTGCCTTTATATGCTCGAGCCTGGCAAAGGGAAGGGGCAATCACGAGGAAAAGCAGGGGCAGTGTGTAAAAAGCCAACTTAAGTATTCTTAAACATTTTTTCCCAAAAGCGGGCACTTTTATTAAACCGGGCTAAGAGAATAGAAAAATCATTACTTCTCCTATTATGCTGCTTTGATTTTGACTGAGCAACAGGGCTTTGAGAGCCCTTTCCAGGGCCAAGGCGAAAATTACCAGGCTGCCTTTGGGGTATAGATTTCTGTATAAATAATTATATAAGTCCTTGAGGTGGAGGCTGGCTTCCCGGCACACGCCTCTGTCCGGCCGATCCCAGCAATAATGGATCGACCGGAAAGGTTGCCTCAGGCGCAGAGTGAGAAGCCTTTGGGCTGCATTTCGTGGTATTTAAGGAAATTTTCGGCTTCGCTGCGGCCACAATAGCGGGCCAATATTTTGGGCTCAACCTTGGTAAGATCTGATAATAAGAAACAATCCACCACATTGCCGAAATCGGGGTCCAGGTTCCAGGCTACAGACCTGGAGGCCAATTTGACATATTGCTGCAAGAGTATTGGGACTCCTCTTCCTTCTCCTTCAATATCGGCAATTATGCTCGAAAGTTCATCCAATGAATTTATTTTACTAATGAAATCCAGATTTTTTGAGCCTGTGGGACTGTGGAACTTAACCGGACGCCGGGGGCGGACCAAGAGGCTGTATTTTGATTTGAGATGTTTTTCAAAGAATTTGATCATAAACCGTCGCGACAGGGGATGGTAGTTGTTGCTCACGCTTACCGGCCCGAATATGTGACGATATTTGGGAGTTAGCGCCACCAGACTGCCTATGCCTTTCCATAAAAGTAAAAGGGCTGAATAGGATCTTTGGTATTCGGGCCTGACAAAGGAGCGCCCCAATTCCAGGGAAGGCCCCAATTTTTTGAAAAATTGGGGTTTTATTTTGAAAAGTGTGCTGGTGTAGAGACCGTTTATGCCATGAGCATCTATGATTTCGTCGCTTAATCCTACGCGATATCCGCCTGCCAGTTCCTGCTTTGCATCGTCCCAAAGGCAAAGATGTAGGTAATAGTCGTCAAAGCGGTCAAGATCCAGTTCCTTGCCTGTGCCTTCACCTACCTGGCGAAAGGCAATTTCTCGCATTCTACCGATTTCCTTGACCAGTTCAGGCGCTTCATTTCGTTTGACCATCACCACCCGCATGTTTTTGTTTCGGGCCAGGGTGTTTTTGGGGGAAAGCTCGGTGATCTCCCGGATGGCCGGTGAAAGGCCCCGGCAGGTCGCCTGGGCAGATGCCTTGGCAGGCTCTTGTTCAAAAGAAAGGGACCAACGGTTTTTTTGACGACAGGTTTTCCTAAGAAGATGGGTTCGCCATCTCAGATAATCTGTGAGCTCATTGCCTCTGCCTATGTGGGCCATATGCTTAAAGGGAATAGGCCCGCCAATGGTTAACCTGATCCCCTGCCTGGGTGATTTGACCAGTTGCCTTGGCAGCATGGCGGTGCGCAGCCTGGGATGTAAAAGCCCCATGACCTGGAACAAAGGTCCGTTGGCGCCGTGGAAAAAGGCAGGGATCACAGGGCATTTGGTGCGGGAGACAATGCGGGCAACCGACGGATTCCATAGAGGGTCGGCCACTTTGCGGGATTTAAGCTTCAGGTGTGCCACTTCTCCGGCCGGGAAAACCACCAAAAGCCCGCCGTCTTCAACAAAACGCATTGCCTCGCGCAAAGGGCGCAGGTTTTTTTCAATGGCCGAGTTGGTTTCAAAGGGATCCACGAAAATGAAAAGATCGCGCAATCTGGGAAGGCTGCCGAGCAGATAATTAGCTATGACCTTGACATCCGGTCTGATGCGGAGCATCAACTCGCCTATCATGACCCCTTCAATCCCCCCAAAGGGGTGGTTGGCCACCACCACGGCTGGACCTTTTTTGGGTATGCGGGCCAGATCATAGGGGTCTACAAGGCAATTTGTTTTTAAAATATCCTGGGCCCTGGCTAAAAAATTTTTTGTATCCAACTCCGATGGAATGGACCAATAGATTTCTTCCAATTTTTTGAGATACAAAAATTTTTTCATGGTTGATTCGGCCATAGGCCTTATAGCCGAAGGAATCAAGGCCTTGGCTGGAAATTTGATTTTAAAAATTTCCTGATCAATTGAGGATTGCATGACAGGTTCCCTTGCTTTTTGACTCGGATTTTGATGGTCGGGTCAGCCTTGACCAATGGTTTTTATCTGTCTCGATTTTTAGCAAAAGGAAGTCAGGTTTATGTCACTTGGCAGTTACGATTCAATGAAGATGTGACCATGCAAAGAGGCCGCGAAGTTTAACTTCGCGGCCTCTTGATCCGTTTGGGGGTGGAGTGTCTTGATCGACTTTTACAGCATGCGTGCCCCCAAATCGGCGACTGGAGAGCGCTCTCCCTTTAGTAGGGTTATATGGCCGCTTAGATTGGATGTCTTGATTTTTTCCACGGCCAGGGAAAGTCCGTTGCTGGCCGAGTCCAGATAGGGGTGGTCAACTTGGTCAATATCTCCGGTTAAAACGATCTTGGATTCATGCCCCACCCTGGTGAGCATGGTCTTTATCGCGTGCAGGGTGCAGTTCTGGGCCTCATCCACCACAATGAACCGCCGGGATATGCTTCGGCCTCTTATATAGGTCAGGGCTTCCATCTCCAATTGTCCGGTGAACTGCAGGTAATCGGCCATGCCCATACTGCCTTTTTCTGACTTTGCCCCCCTGACGCCAAACAAAGAGGGCTGTTCCCTGTAATCCGAACTCCTGAACAGAAATTCAAGGTTATCCTGGATCGGCCCCATCCAGGGCTTCAGCTTTTCTTCCTTGTCTCCCGGCAGATAACCCAAGTCCTGACCATCCAGGGGGATAACCGGCCTGGTTACCAGGATTTTGTCGTAAACATTACGTTCAAGAACCATTTCCAGGGCCGAAGAGAGAGCCAAAAGGGTTTTACCGGTTCCGGCCGCACCAGCCAGGGTGACAATGGGTATATCCGGATCAAGCAATAGCTCCAAAGCAAAATTTTGCTCCCGGTTTCTGGGTTTGAGACCAAAACAATTTTGATTGCCGGTAAGGCCCGCGGGTTTTAACAAACCAAGGTTGTACCTGGCCAGGGCAGAAGCAGATAGGTTTTCCCGGCTTTTCAGGGTCAGGAGTTGGTTGGGGTAAAGGGAGATGTCTTCCGGCGGCTCCAGGTTTTTATCCCGATAAAGGGCGTCTATTTCCCTTTGGCTCACCAAAAGTTCGCCCTGGCCGGAGTATAGCTCTTTATAGTCTATCTTGTCGTTTGTAAGGTCTTCGGCGGCCAGACCCAGAACATCGGCTTTCAGCCTCAGGTTGAGGTCTTTACTGACCAGGGTTACGTCTTGGTTGGAAGAGGTTCTTTTCAGGTTCAGCGCCACTGCCAGAATGCGGTTGTCGGGCTTATCTGCGTCCAATACATCGAGGTTTTCAGGCAGTTTTTCAATGCTGCGATGGTTGACTTCAATACGGAGGCTGCCTCCGTTTTCCAAGGCTACTCCTTTGGATAGGTCTCCTTTACTTCTGAGCTCGTCCAGAATCCGCGATGTTCGTCGGGCGTTGGCTCCGATTTCATCTTGTCGCCCCTTGAAGTCATCAATTTCCTCAATAACGGCAAGCGGGATGACCACAGTGTTTTCTTCAAAGACAAAGAGGGATTGGGGGTTGTGAAGGAGTACGTTGGTGTCGAGTACAAAGGTTTTCAACATGGAAACTCCCTGGCAATAAGGCGCGGCAAGTTAAAGCCCCGGCTTGTAGGCGGCTTAAACATAAAAGCCAAAATGAGCCGGGTGATGGCGCGCTGTTTGGGTGGAAGGCATCTCCGGCACGGCTAAAAAGGCCGTGAGAGGGACCGGACCCACAGATGGTGGCCGATACACAGGCGGGTATGAGAAGGGCAAAGAGAGGGGTAGGCAAATTGGCACACCCTCGATTTTTTGTGGACTGATCTGCCCAAAGGTTCGCAGCTCCCTTGGGGCGCTTTTCCTTGCAATCCAATCTTATCTCAATAGCTTAGTCCAGATTGTTGCAATTTGGCAACAATGTCTTTGGTTGTTAGAGGGGAAATTGTTTGATTTTTTCTGTTTCTTTTAACAGTTGAGAGGTCGATTCGCAGGGTGAGGCTTATTGATGCGGCCCGAGCTGCAATAAGGTTAAAGGAAATATTGATTGCGGTGGGATCAATTGCTTGAGTGTACAGGAAAATTTTAAAATGTTTAATTTAAGCAGGAATCTAAGTAACTATATTTAATCATTCATAAAAAATGAATGGAGTATAGTGTCGTGAACATCTTGATTAATACAATGCCGCAATAGGGCGAGAATTGAATAATTTATATGAAAAATGAAAGTTATTGAAATTAAAGCTAAAAGGTTAATTTTTAAAAAAATATACAAACCAGGTAATTTTATCTAAATAAAATAGGGAAAACTTGGCATTAAGTAAATCGTGCTCTTCGGTTTTGATCTGTATGGCTAAAAATAGAAATAGAAATTATTAATTATTACCCATACTTTCATACTTATATAATTAATAACGTGATTGTTATGGCTTAAAAAGAACAGCTTATTATACTTAGTAAAATAGTTTTGGTGATTCCTGTGATATTTACCTGAAATGTTTGAATTTTAATTGCGAGGTAAGCGGCATCGGTATTTTCTAAAAGCTTAAAAATAAATTTTCAGTCTGATAGGCTGTGGTTCCGCTCTCTGAAATTCAAAGAAAGGATGCTGTAAGTGAAACTGACTTTGAATAAAAAATTGGTTATAGGCGGCGTAGTATTAATGCTGGTTCCCTTACTCGCGCTTGGCGGGATTGGGTACTATAAATCAGCCGAAGCGGTTACTGATCTGGCCCATAAAAACGCCAGAATCACGGCATCACGCCTGGCTGATCAGCTTGGCTTTTTTCTAAAAAAAAGTGTTGAAGAAATTAAAAATATCGTCAAGGAGCCTGATACTGTAATTGCCTTGAAGAGAACTTCGGAAGCAGGGATTAAAGCAGCTAAGTTTGACTTGTATACCCTAAAAAAAAGACTTTCTAAAACTTATAAAAACAACAAAGAACAGATTAGTTTCCTCTGGGCCTTGGATGAAAAAGGTAAAGTGGTGGCAGCCGGAGAGGGTGACGCGGCAAATCAAAAAGACCTTTCTCGGGAAAGTTATTTTAAAAAAGTTTTATCTGATAAACCCGTAATTGGGCACGTGATCCGGATTCAAGGTAGTAAAGAGATAGTTGCGCTTGTCTGCCTGCCGGTAAAAGGGTATCAAAAAACAGTGCTCGGCGCCGTGATTCTTGGAGTTAAACTCTCTTCTTGGGAAAAGGCAGCCAAAAGCGCCGGTTTGGCCGTCGGCAGCGCCAATTTCATAATAGACCGGAATAGCCTGATTCTACTGCATCCTGACCAAAGTATAGTTTTAAAAACAAAACTGAAAGATATCCCTGGATGCCGAGATTTTGCCGATCAGGCCCTTTCTGAAAAAAGTGGGGTGGGAGACTACACTTTAAAAGGTGAAAGCAAGATAGCCGGTTTTGCGCCGGTAGCGGGATTCGGCTGGGTGGTGGTGGCCGCGGTGCCTGTGGAAACATTTATGGCGCCGATTTCCGGACTTCGCAATCTGTTTCTTTTGATTGGCGGTTTGTCTGTTTTACTTGCCGGACTTTTGATCGGTTTTTTAAGCTTACGCATCACCAGACCGATAATAAAAGTTACTCATGGGTTGGGCCAGGCCTCGAATCAGGTTGCTGCCAGTGCCGGTGAGGTTGCCACTTCAGGTCAGTCTTTGGCCCAGGGAGCTTCGGAACAGGCGGCTTCCATAGAAGAGACGGCGTCTTCTTTGGAAGAAATGGCCTCCATGACCAATCACAACGCGGAAAACGCAACCCAGGCGAACCTGTTGGTTGTGGAATCCGGCAAACAGGTGAACGAGGCTGATAAGGCCATGCAAAAATTAACCGGCGCCATGAAGGAAATCAGCCAAAACGCCGATGAAACCTCTCAGATTATTCGCACCATAGACGAAATAGCCTTTCAAACCAATCTTCTCGCCTTAAACGCTGCGGTAGAGGCGGCCAGGGCCGGAGAAGCCGGAGCCGGATTCGCGGTAGTGGCAGACGAGGTGCGCAGCCTGGCTTTAAGATCGGCAGAGGCTGCGGGCAATACTTCTGAGTTGCTGGAAGGCGCGGTAAAGAGCATTAAATCGGGCTCTGAGCTGGTAAACCACACCAATGAAATATTTAACAGGGTTGCCAAAGATTCCGCCAAGATTCAAGAGCTTGTAGCTGAGATTGCAACCGCCAGCCAGGAACAGGCCAGGGGGATAGAGCAGATAAACCAGGCAACTTCCGAGATGGACTCCGTCACCCAGCAGGTGGCGTCCCATGCAGAGGAGTCGGCAGCCTCGGCTGAAGAGTTAAGCTCACAGTCCAAGGACTTGCGTTCTTTTGTCTCGGAGCTCAGGGTAGTTGTCCAGGGTGGCTTTACTTTGGATGTTCAGGAAAGACCTGAGCTGCCCGCCCCCGGCCGGTTGGAAACCAAGGATAGATCAAAGTTGAATCAAAAACTTAAGCTTAAGGCTCAGGAAACCCGTTTTAACGACAGGATGAAATTAAAGTCAGATCAGGAGATTGATGATTTTACCGAGTTCTAGGGAGATTTTTGGGGCTGAGTAATTCTCGCCGCTTGGCAAGTCTGCGCTTTTGCCTGACTGTTTCTGAATAAGTCCGGAAGTATTTTGCCGCCAAGCAGAAAATCCCCGCCCTGACCAAGTCAGGACGGGGATTTTTAACGTGAATCGGGATTCTTTGCCTTCCCTATAAGTTTAAGTCAGGCTTGGACCACCTTCCTTCTTGTCCTTGGCAATCCTTACTCGGAATCTGCGAAGAATTCATCATCATCCAGAGGCAGGGAGGTCCCGGTTTTTTCAGGGAGTGCGGTTTGTTTCTGCGTTTGTCCTTTTATTATCTTTGCCCGGGCCGGCACGACAGGTTTTTCGGCCTTTGGCTGAGAGAATTTCTGCGAGGCGTTTTTCCCGCCCTTTACCAGGTTTTCCAGATCCAGGATCAGCATTTTCAGGTCGTCGGCCTGGGAGCGCATCTGTTCTGCGGCAGCTGCTGATTCTTCTGCGCCGGAGGAATTCTGCTGGGTGACTTTATCCATCTCAGTTGTGGCCCGGTTCACCTGGTCAATACCTTGGGCCTGTTCCTGGCTGGCCGCTGAAATTTCGCTGATGAGGCCTCCCACACTGCCGGCGTGATGTTCAACTCCAGCCAGTACTTTATCTGTCTTTTTAACCAGCTCGGCGCCCTGGGCAATGTTGGTGAGGTTCTCGTCGATTAAAGTGGCCGTGTTTCTGGCAGCCTCCGCCGCCCGCATGGCCAGGTTGCGGACCTCGTCTGCCACCACCGCGAATCCGGCTCCGGCTTCTCCGGCCCTGGCCGCCTCTACTGCGGCGTTTAAGGCGAGAAGGTTGGTTTGGAAAGATATCTCATCAATAGTTTTTATAATTTTAGAGGTTTCGCTGCTGGCTGTGTCGATTGTGTCCATGGCTGTCTTTAGCTGTCCCATGGATTGGATAGCCTGATCCACTACTTTACCGGCTTCCTTCATCATCAGGTCAGCCTGTTCTGCGTGGTCGGCGTTTTGTTTGGTCATGGAAGCCATTTCTTCAAGGGAAGCCGCGGTCTCTTCCAAAGATGCAGCCTGCTGGCCCGAGCCCTCTGCCAGGGTTTGGCTGGCTTCGCTGACCTGGTACGCAGCCTGGGCGACCTCGTCCGATCCGTTGTTCAGTCCGTTTATAACCCTTTGAATAGGCTTGGTCACGGCCAGAGTGATGGCAGTGGTCAAAAGTACGGCAAAGATCAAAAGACAAGCCAGACTGATCCAGGCCATATTATTTATGGATTCCAGGGAGTTGTCTGAATTATGAGCCATTTTGGCAGCTTTTTGTATCCCTTGAGTGCTGCCGTATCTGGCCAGGTTCAGAAGCCTTGCTTCCAGAGGCACACGGGCTTGGTCCTGTTGTTGAATGTCCTCAAGGCCTTTTACCACAACTTTCACTGCGGCAATGTACTGATTAAGGCCTTTGATCATGCTTTTTACCAATTGTTCTTCATTTCGACCATTGGCCTGGGAAAGCAGAAGCTGGTCCATATTTATCAGGCCGTCAAAAGATGCAAGCACCTCCTGCATAAGCTGGGGGTCGCGTAACGATTGGGCGCGATAGCTGGCCACCCTGGCTGCGTTGGCCTGGTCTATCATATCGTTTAGGGTGGTTATTTTACTCAGGCGCGCCAGCATGGACTCTTCATTGGCCAATGAAGCAATAAGCTTATGTAACTCGGATATTTGCAGGTTTCTGTATTCCAGGCACTTAGCTACAAAGACCTTTTGGGCTATATCCTGATCTTTACGGCCCTTGGCTATGGCCTGGTTGCTGGATTTGGTTTCAAGGAGAAGCTTTTTGAAATCAGCCAGTGCGGCCGCCGCTTTTTTGCCGTTGCTTTGCAGCTCATTAAGCCTGGCAAATCGGGAAAAGCTATCCTGGGCCGTTTTCAGGCTTTTCTCGGTTTTGTCCAGGGCTGCATTGCCTTGCACCAGGTATTTAGAGTCCATAGTAAAGGTGTAATTACGGATGGCTAAAAATGCTTCCTGCAGATTGTTCTCTACTTCTATGGCCCGACTCATACTGGGCAGATAATACTCGGCAAGCTTTTGGGATTCGTCTTTTATCTGATTCAAATAGTAGACTGTCACACCGCTTATCCCCAGAAATACGAGGATCAAAAGGGCGAAACTGCCTGCTATTTTGGTGCCGAGTTTTAGATTGGTTTTCATTGGTGGATCCTTTCGTCACTCTATGCAACATGGGATTAAGCTGCCGAAAATATACCTCAAGGCAAGGCGGTTGAGTAGGGTTCAAACTCTCTTGATAGGTAGAAGATCACAAGATATTAATTGCGATTAACTATAAATAGTATTTAATTAAACCACATTTTTTAGTGCTTTTTTGGGAATTTTATTTTGCAATTTAGCGAAAATATATTCACCTGTGGTGTTGTCTGCTTGTCTTTTGGGGAAATTCATTTTTAGAGAATGGGAAGAAATAATACTTTATAACTAGATAAATTTTCTGGGTTTTTAGGGCAAAGAGAGCCCTTCGGAGAGTCACAAATATTCCTGAAACCGTGTTTTCTGCCCAGGCTGGGGCCTGCTTAATCTTGCACTGCTTGGCTTACTGGGGTAGAAAGGCTCAAGCGGACTGTTCCATCGGCAGGATCTGGCCCGTTTTTTTGAATCTGAGCCTTGGGCGGACTGCCCGCTCAGGGGCGTATTGGAAAACCAATGGTTGGACTTTCCTTTTGATTTGCAGATCCTTAGAAAACGCTGCTCTTGCGTTGTTCAGGGGGCTGGCGGCCGGGATTTTTTGAATTAAAGGTGCCTTAATAGACACCGCCCTGGTCCTGTTGGCAGGCGCCAAAGGATTTTTACTGTCAGCGCCCTTTTGATCTGTTACCAATTGCCATGAAAGGTGGAAGGCGCGTCCTTATTGACAGGATGAAAGCTGTTTGCTTATGAAAGACCGAAATATTGCTAAGGTGGCTCAGGAGCTCGAACTGGGACTGAAGCAAGTCTCAGCCACGGCTGAACTTTTGGAAAACGGAAGCACGGTGCCCTTTATCGCCCGTTACAGAAAGGAAGCAACCGGCGCTTTAGACGAAGTGGCCATTGTGGCCATAAGAGATCGCCTGGGCCAGCTTAAGGATATGGATGAGAGGCGCAGCGCCATCATCAAGTCCCTGACTGAGCGAGAGTTGCTTACTCCGGAGCTTGAAAGCAAGGTCGAGGCGGCTGAAACCATGGCCACCTTGGAGGACGTTTACCTGCCTTTCCGTCCAAAACGCCGCACCCGGGCCATGCAAGCCAGGGAAAAGGGGCTCGAGCCCCTGGCCGAGACAGTGTTTGCGCAAAACAACCAAGCAGATCCCCTGACCAAAGCCCTGGAGTTTGTTGATCCGGAAAAGGAAGTGGAAAATCCGGAAGACGCCTTGGCCGGGGCCAGGGATATTATTGCCGAATGGATCAACGAAGATTCGGAAGCCAGGGCCCACATGCGGGAGCTGTTTGAGAAAAAGGCGTTGATCACCTGTAAGGTAGGCACTGGTCAGGAAGAAGAGGGCGCAAAATACAAAGATTATTTCGACTGGAGCGAGCCTGCCAAGTCTGCGCCCAGCCATAGGGTGCTGGCCATGCGCAGGGGGGAAAAGGAAGGCTTTTTGCTCTTCCGCATTGCCCCGGACCAGGAAGAAGCCCTTGCCCTTTTGGGCAGGTTGTTTCTTAAGGGACCGGGCCTGGATTCCGAACAGGTGGAAAAGGCCCTGGTGGATTCCTACAAACGCCTTTTGTGTCCGGCCATGGAGACGGAGATGCGTCTTTTGACCAAGAAAAAGGCGGAAAAAGAGGCGGTTAAGGTATTCGCCGAAAACCTGCGTCAACTGCTGTTGGCTGCTCCCCTGGGTCTTAAAAGGGTGCTTGCCCTGGATCCGGGTTATCGCACCGGCTGTAAAGTGGCCTGCATGGACCGGCAGGGCGCTCTCTTACACCATGATTTGATAAATATTTTGTCCGCCAAAAACAGGGAAGATGCGCGTCAAAAGTTGACCAGTCTTTGCGAAGAGTATCGCATTGAGGTCCTGGCTGTGGGCAACGGTACTGCCAGTCGCGAGTGCGAGGCCCTTTGCAAGAGCCTTGAGCTGAATCCCCGCCGCCCGGTTTACGTGGTCAGTGAATCCGGGGCAAGTGTTTATTCCGCCTCTGATGTAGCCAGAAGGGAATTCCCGGACCTGGACGTAAGTGTAAGGGGCGCGGTTTCCATTGGCCGCAGGCTTTTGGACCCCTTGGCCGAATTGGTGAAGATTGATCCCAAGGCAATTGGCGTGGGCCAGTATCAGCACGATGTGGACCAGGGGGATTTAAAGCGCAGTTTGGATGATGTGGTTGTAAGCTGTGTGAACGCTGTTGGGGTTGAAGTAAATACAGCCAGCCCGGAGCTTTTAAGCCATGTATCCGGTCTGGGACCGGCATTGGCCAAAAATATAGTTAACACCCGCCAGGAAAACGGACCTTTCTCCACCCGACGGGACCTCATGAAGGTGCCTCGTCTGGGGCCCAAGGCCTTTCAACAGGCAGCCGGTTTTCTCAGGATCAGAAACGGGGAAAATCCCCTGGATGCCTCGGCTGTGCACCCGGAGTCTTATCCTTTGGTGGAGAAAATTGCCGGGGATCTTGAGTGCCAGGTTGTGGATCTGCTTAAAAGCCAGAGCTTGCGTAAAAATATAGATCCTTCCAGATATGTTACTGAAGAAGTGGGGCTGCCCACCATCAACGATATCTTGACCGAGCTGGAAAAACCGGGCCGTGACCCGCGTCAGGGATTTGAAGAGTTTTCCTTTGCCGAGGGTGTGGAAAAGCCCGAAGACCTTGAGACCGGTATGCGTCTGCCCGGTGTGGTTACCAATGTGACCAATTTCGGGGCTTTTGTGGATATTGGGGTGCACAGGGACGGTCTGGTCCATGTAAGCGAGTTGGCAGACAGTTTTGTCTCAGACCCCAGACAGGTGGTCAAGGTCCAGCAAAAGGTAATGGTAACTGTGCTGGAAGTGGATCAAAAGAGAAACCGTATATCTCTTTCCATGCGCAGCGCCAGGCCGGAAAAAGACAAGGGCAAGCCCCAGGATGCCTCCCCTCAAGGCCAGGGAAAAAGGCCGCCAAGGGGGGGTGGGGGCAAAAAAGCCAGGCCCAAGGGAGCAAAGCCCCAGCCCAAGGTGTTTAACGATGCCTTTGCCCGCCAGTTAAGCAAATTAACCGGAAACTAAAGAATAAAAAACCTCTGCCCCTGAACCAGGGGGCAGAGGTTTTTCTGTTTGTTTTTCCGCCTTTGTCAGATGCGTCTGAACCTAAGGGGTTCCCAATCGGCTTGGCTGCTCATCTCGGGAGAGCCTCGCAATCCGGCTGGCCGTCATTTTTAAACACCACGTAAATTTTGGTTTTTCAGGGTGTTCTCATGGCTCGCTTGCAGGTTTGTTGTTAACGGCCCTAACAAAAGAGCCTCCGCCCTCTGAACCAGTGGGCAGGGGTGTTTGTTCCGCTTATTTGAAGAGAGTTTTTTCAACTTCCTCGCTGACCATCTCATACAGATCGAAGTTAAAAGAAAAACCCTGGGTGCGCCAATTTTGTTTTGGCCGGTAAAAGCGAAAAGAAAAAACAGCGGGCTGGCGGTCATACAAAACCATGTAGGTGATCTGAACAAACCTGCCTGCCACCCGCTTTTCCTGCAAAAAGCTGTGGCCCAGGTATTTACCGACATATTTGGATGCGCCAACCAGCCTTCCCCTTACTTCCTGTATCTGGTCGGGTTTTTTTTTGACCCAGGGATTATCCTGGTAGATATAGTCCACCGCTTTTTCAACCTCGCCTTTTTCCAGGATCTCGAAAAACGCCTCGACTTTTTGGTAATATGGCGGCTTGGTCTTGGCATGGGCCGAGTAACCGACCAAAATACAAATAAAAAAAGCCAGGAAAATGGTGAGAGCTTTTCGTTGCATGATTTTTTCCCTCCCGCATGTTGTGGTTGGCAGCCGCCTTATGTCCACCATTAGAAAATGTCTTATTATTATCAAACTGAAAACAAAGAGCCTGCCGTGTTGAACTATTGGCATTTAAGGAAAATATTCGCATCAATATTTCAGCTGATTTTTTAAAAAAAGAGCCTCACTCTTTTGGCTTTTGCGAGGCTTGGTTTGGGGGGGCTGTTCCTGTGTCTTGATCTTCCCGATCGGCTTCAAGTTCAGCCACTTGGTTTCGCCCCCGGCTTTTAGCCAGATACATGGCTTGGTCCGCCCTGTGCACGATCTCTTCAAAAAAGGCGTCACCGAATTCATTGGCAGTCAAGCCAATACTGACAGTGAAACTGACCGGGTGTGGCTCGGCGGGCACCTTTAATTGCCCAAGTGATTCCCTTAACCTCTCGGCCACTGGGCGCGCCTGGGAGATATCCGACTCAGTTAATACACCTACAAATTCCTCGCCCCCAAGCCTTCCGAAAAAATCGGTTGTGCGCAGGGTGTAAAGACAATGCTTAACCAGGGCCTTCAGTACTTCGTCTCCTACAAAATGCCCCATGGTGTCATTAATTTTTTTAAAGTGGTCAACATCTATCATCATAACCGCCATGGAAGATCCATACCTGCGGCAGCGGATAAGTTCGTTCTGACCCTTTTCATGCAGGGTGCGGCGATTGTCCACCCCGGTCAAGGGATCGGTGGCCGCGAGTTTCTCCAGTTTCTGCTCAAGTTTTATTCGGTCGCTGACATTCCTGAAGACTACCTGTAGGGCCGGGCCGCCTTCCCAATCCACTGCTCTGGCAACCATATCGGTCCAGATTGATTCGTTTTTCAGGTTAATCAGTTTCACCCTCAATATACCCGGCTGCTTCTGCCCCTCTGATATGTGTTCAATGTATTCTTCTGTGGATTCCAGATGGTCGGGGTGGATCATTTGGTGCAGGTTGACCGGTTTGTTTTTTCCCGGCGTTCCTTCATAAAATTCAAGGGCTGCCGAGTTGGCAAAAACCACCTTTTCATTTTGTATTACCAGGATCAATTCCCAGGCCTGCTCAATAAGCGCCCGGTAGCGTGATTCTGAGCGGCTAAGCCTGTTTTGCAGGTCGTTTATCCTGTCTAAGTCGGTCAACCCCAGAAAAACGCCCTTTGCCTGGTTTTTTTCATCTATGAGGACAGTTTGGGCCAGGCAGGTGATCGGCTTGTCCGTAGATTGGGAGAGGTTTACCTGCTCAAGGAACTCCTGATTTTCCCAGATTGCCTGGTGAACACCGGTTTTATTTTCCTTGTTTGATGAATCATGCAAAAAATTGGTTATCTGGCGGTGTGTTAGCTCCTCAACCCCTGAAAGGCCCAGCATCTCCGCCATTCCCGGATTGGCCCACATCACCCGCCCATGCTGCAAGGTTGCAAAACCACTGGGAGTTTTTTCGAAAATGCTTTCCATACCTGAGCGGGAGGGAAAGAGGCTTCCGGATTGGCTTATAATCCAATAGGCTGCCAGGCTTATGGCAATGCAGCTTGTATTGCCAAAGAGAGGCCACTTTAGCCCATAGCTGGCTGTCAGCCAGTGGCTTGTCCCAATACTGATCACCACAAAAAAACCGCTTATGAGCATGAGAAGCTTTTCCTGGCGAGTCTTCGGGTTTTCTTCTTTGATGGTGCTGATAATCAGCTTGGGTATGAGCAAGGCTACATAGCAAAATGTAAACAAGAAAAAGGCCAGATTCCACATTCCCGGCGATTGCTCTGAGCCCAGGAAAATAGCGTAGTTTCGGGCCCCGACCAGATCCGGCATGAAAAATTGGGAAATATAGAGCAAAACCAGGGGAGCGTAAAGCGAAAGCCGGTCTTTTGGGGTTGGTGGCCGCATCAGGGCCAGCATCAATTCACTGCCCAACCCGGGGATAAGCACAAAGGAGAAACAGAGCACCCTGTAGACCAGGAAAGTTGTTTCCTGGCTATAGTTCAAGCTTGCGTGGGTCACCATCAGGTCAAAAAACGCCCAGGCAACCCACCCCATAAGCCATCTCAGCAAGGCTCTGCTGGTTGGCTTTTTGGGGTTGCTTTGGCTAAGACGGCTGACCAAAAGCAGGCTGCAACCCGTTACCAGGGCAAAGTTTATAAGATAAAAAGTTTCTCGCATAAGGTCAGATTAGCCTTTTCCAGCATGCTGTTGACCGGCAGGCACATCCAGGAGACCCGTTGCCTGGGCCCCCTGATGGGTCGGGAGAGTAAACGCCGTAACCTTATATAAAACTCTTCATAAAAGGGTAAAGTAATTAGCATAGGTAAGCAAAGCCTAAACCCTGGCCCTTTGCAGGGGAACAAAATGGGCTGTGTTTGAAAAACAAAAATGGTGACGGGTCAAGATAGAGAGGATAAGGCTAAAAGCCAGGCCTTGAAAAGAAAAAAATAACTGTCTGTAAATAAACTGGGGCCAAGTTATTTTTTAATACAAGAAGGCTTTGAGGAACTTTGGCTTAAGGCGCTTATTTTGGTTTTGATCTGTTGAACTTGTTAAGGGCGCTTGGCAAGGGGTGTGTGGGAAGGGGCTGATCTGATCAGCCCCTTCATTAGTCATCAGGCAAAAGGATCATCCAGAATAATGGTGGCATCCCTGGCCGGGCCCACGCTCACTACACTGAGGGGGGCTCCGCAGGTTTGGCTGACCTTTTCCAGATAATTGCGGCAGGCCTGGGGAAGGTCTTCGTATTTACGGACATTGGTGATGTCCTCTTCCCAGCCTTCCATTTCCTCGTAAATCGGCTTGCACTCACCCAAAAGATCCAGGGAAGCGGGCATTGATTTCAGTACGCTGCCGTCCGGAGCCTGGTAGCCCACGCAGATCTTAATGGTCTTAAGGCCGGTGAGCACGTCCAGCTTGGTGAGGCAAAGGCCGGTCATGCCGCAGAGGCGCACGGCCTGGCTCACCACCACGCTGTCAAGCCAGCCTGTGCGGCGGGGACGGCCTGTGGTGGCCCCGAATTCAGCTCCAACCTTCTGCATGTAGCGGCCGTCTTCATCTTCCAGCTCAGTGGGGAAGGGGCCGCCGCCCACCCTGGTGGTGTAGGCCTTGACCACGCCTAAGACACCGGTAAGCTTGTTGGACCCGACTCCCGCTCCGGTGGAAACCGCACCAGGTGAAGGGTTGGATGAGGTCACAAAGGGATAGGTGCCGTGGTCGATATCCAGGTGTACGCCCTGGGCCCCCTCGAACAGAAGCGATTCTCCCTTTTGCCAGAGCTGGTCCAGCTCCAGGGCCACGTCTGTGATATAGGGCTTTAGTCGTTCTGCCATGGCCAGGTACTGATCGGTTACAGTCTGGGCGTCAATAGGCTCTTGACCATAGTGTTTTTCCAAAAGGAAATTCTTTTCGACCAGAGCCGCCTCTATCTTTGCCTTGAGGGTGTCGGGATCGGTGAGGTCAATGACCCTGATACCCGAACGGGCGGCCTTGTCTTCATAACAAGGTCCAATTCCCCGGCCGGTTGTACCTATGGCCTGACCGCCCTTGGCGGCCTCCCTGGCCATGTCCAGAGCCATGTGATAGGGCATTATCAGGTGTGCACGCTCACTGAGCCGCAATTTATCAGGCCCGACTTGGATTCCCCTTTTGGCCAGGTTATCCAACTCTTCCAGCAAAACCGCCGGGTCAACCACTACACCGTTTCCAATGTAGCAGGTTTTATTTTCATGCAGGATACCGGAGGGGATCAGATGGAGGATAAATTTTTCCCCATCCACCACCAGAGTATGACCGGCGTTATTGC
The DNA here is from genome assembly GCF_000931935.2 of Dethiosulfatarculus sandiegensis. Lineage (GTDB taxonomy): Bacteria > Desulfobacterota > Desulfarculia > Desulfarculales > Desulfarculaceae > Dethiosulfatarculus > Dethiosulfatarculus sandiegensis. The sequence continues at coordinate 49,710 of NZ_AZAC01000005.1, read as the reverse complement.
CTCCCTGGAAGCGGACGATGCCACGGGCCTGCTCTGTGAGCAGATCCACGATTTTACCCTTGCCTTCGTCGCCCCACTGGCTTCCGACTATCACTACGCACGCCATGGGCTAAAACCCTCCAGATTAAAAAGAAACACACGTCTTGAGACAAACCCTATGTACACTACTTGACCGGAATGGATGTGTCAACGTGGTCTTTGCTTTTGATAAAGTTGACCGGTCAGGCCAGATCTTTTTATGAATCCTATTCTAACATCCGAGACCAAAACAGGCCTGTTTTAGGAAAATGCGCTTCCGGAATTTGCCAGGTCAATTGGCCCGTGATATACTGCCGATTTGTATGCGGGAGTAGCTCAGTTGGCTAGAGCGTCAGCCTTCCAAGCTGAGGGTCGCGGGTTCGAATCCCGTCTCCCGCTCCAAAATTTAAAAATAATATTAGGGGCTTGTCTAACGGCAATCCCCTAATATTATTTATCCTGTTTTGTCCCAGGATTTTATGGGGACCAATTCAGCGCCTAACTCCCCCAAGCCGCTCTGCCAAACAACCGCATCGTTGTAAGCGGCCACGCGAAATGAGAATTCGTGCCATTTAATTTGAGAATTATGCCTCCGTCTTCTTTGATGTTACACCCGGTATTTCAGGTTTAATAATATCATGTAAATTTATCCATGATATTATCAGTACTTAGCTGCTCTGCGAGAATCAAAATAAGCACCGCAGCTACATTTTTTCCCAGATCCAGCTAATGACCACTTATATGCTTGGATTTTTGCACCACAAAAAGGGCAAACCAGCATGTAATACGATTGCCCACAGGGACGAGAGTGATCTTCAACTATCTTGTACGGCTTGGTTTCTTTGTCTTTCATTGTGCATTTAGTCTTTCCTAATGCTATACATTCGAAATAAGTAACTCATTGGCTTTACAGGAATTTTTTTTGTCTACAGAATACGATAGCGTAACTTCTTCAAATGCAAACTCTTTGAATGTCTCCCTGATTTCAGGTACATCGTTGATACTCATAATGAATTTACCTTTAATTACGGATAGTTGAGATGCCAGAGCAAGGAAGTCGTCTTTGCCAAATAGCCCTTTGCCGTAATAGTCCTCACAATTCCAGTAGGGAGGATCGATATAAAAAACAGTCCAGGGTTTGTCGTATCTTCTGATCACATCCGAATACGGCAAATGTTCAAGATAGACACCGGAGAGTCTGAGATGTGCGGCGCTTAACTCTTCTTCTAGCCTTAATAAATTCAGCTTTGGGGCTCTTGTTGTTGCGTATCCGAAGGATGATCCGGCTTCCGGAACTTTGCCGCCGAAGCCATTGCGTTGAAGATAGAAGAATCTGACTGCTCTATGGATATCTGTGAGCGTATCAGGTGGAACGCGCATCAAGCGGCTGAACTCATCTCTATGGACCAGTATCCATTTGAATTGACGTATAAATTCTTCAAGATGGTGTTGAACGACTCTATATAGATTGATGACATCCAAGTTGAGATCATTTAGTACTTCAACCTTGCTTTCTTCCTTTGTAAATAGAACCCAGGCCGCACCACAAAACGGTTCAACGTAGCAATTATGTTCGGGGAGGCTGGTGATGATGTGTTTGGCCAGGCGGTATTTTCCGCCTAGCCATCCACGTAATAAACTCTTGTTTTGCATGTCGTATGTTTGCCTCTATCGGTCCAAACCGCTATATTTTATGCGCGATATGAGCAGCGGTTTAGGCCGTGGCCTGGCTGTGTGTGCAGCCTGGTTAGCGGGGGAGTTGCAGCTTCCCCGCCTGCTCACCTTATGCGGCAAGCGGTCTATATAACGCATCGCAGGCTTCCAGGTCGTAGGGGCTCCACTTGTGGGGCGGCCGGGTGTGAAAGACCGGCGGCAACGGGCGGCTCATTAGGTGTTCAACCGCCAGAAGCGCCTTGACCGTGGCTTCGCTGCAGAATAATGCGCTTTCGTCTTGGCCTAGTATCGGCAGCACAAAACCGCCGACTCCCTCGAAATCGTAGTCGCGGCCTTGCCAATCGTTTGCCAAATCGGTCATGGCCTTGGTGGCTGTATCAGTCATTCCGAAAGGCATTTTGAACCAGGCGAAAACATTGCGCATGGGCCTAAGGTAGTCCTCTATGGGGGTCAAGGTGAATCCATGGCCCAGGGCCTCGGCCACCTTAAAATCAGTTGTGATCCAACCCGTGTGGGTGGCCACCAGGTTGCCTGCGTCGTGCTGTTTTTCAGCCGTGGCTGTGGCTATGTTGTGGCTCAGAAACCCAGGGCGGTAGGTGAACATTAACCAGCCCGGACCGTAATCGCGGCCGCTTTTTGCCTCCAGTGTAATTACCATTATTCACTCCAAATTAGATTGGGCGGACCCTATCCAGCCGGTAGCAACCGGATATCCCATCAAGCCAAATGACGGGGGTGTGGCCGCCTAGCAAGTGGGCCTTTTTACGGGTTCTAGTTTCGATTTTTTGGCCGTCATCCAGCGTGACCTCGACATCGCAGGGGCAGGGATGAGAGTTATTGAAATGATCAACTGTTATCTGCAAAAAATCATTTACCGACATCTTTTTCATGACTTACTCCCCTTCGGAAACTACGACAGGCGGGATAACTTTTGGTTGTTGAACGGGTTGATTTCTTAAATCACCTGAATTGTTGGGCTGGTAGCCAGTTGAACTGCCGGGGGCGCTTGGGTTGAAACTATTTGTAAATGAATAGTTTTTTCCGGAGTGTTTTCCTACTGTATCGGCTAGGGCAACCGCGACCTGCCCACCAAAGTAAATTCCGGCTACTGTGCCAGCGATTCCCAAACCTTCACGGGCCAAGGCTGCGGCTTCGTCCCGGTATTGGGTTATTCCACCCGACCTGGGGGCATATACAACGAGAGATTTGACCCCTTTTAGTTGGATATCTTGGCCTTCTTTAGCCTCTAAAAGGAGGAGTGGCTTTTGATGCTTGGCAGCTTCAATATTTGCCTGATAGTATGCCAACTTTTCTTCTTTACTGGCGCAGCCGGAAGCGATTGCCATTACGGTAATAAGGGCTAGGAGAAACGGCTTTCTGATCATTTAAGGCCTCCTGGCTTGGTTTTAAATGGCGGGTGGCTCAAATGCGGCCACCCGCCCGGCTCATGAGATCCACTAATCTAGGAGCCGGACTTGGCTTTGGCCCTACTCAGTGAGTAGCCGACGGCCGGGATTGCAGCGATTAGGCCCCCTGCTATACGCTCCACGCTTGAGACCAGGGTGTCGGCCTCGCCTTGTCCCAAAATGCCGCATGCCACGCCGATTCCGGTAAGGCATGTAGCGAGTGTCACCCAAAACTCTGTGGTTTTGTAACCCGGTTTTTGTTCCTTTTTTTCTTGCATTTTGCTTGCCTCCAATAGTTAATTTTATGGCGAAAAAACGATAATAGTGTATAATAAAATTATCGTTTTTTATCTTTAAGTGCGTTCCATTTTTTCGCTAATTCATCCTATCCCATTCCAAACTTTTTTGACCAAAGCCGCGCATCTGCGCGACCAGCCGTGGCCCCATTTGGCCTGATCCGGCCGGAGGGCAACGCGCTTGGCGTGGTAGGCTTGCCTGCGCCAAATCAGGCCGGACACCAGGTAACGAAATCGGCAAGACATGCACAACAGTTTTTCGGACCCTAAAATGCCGGTGACGGCATCAATGCCTTGCATGGTCTTGGGGCCTATGATTCCATCAGCTTCAAGCTTTTGGTCTGGGGATAGCAGGTCATTAAGCTCAAGTTGAAGCCATTGAACTGACTTTCGCACTCCGCAAAGCACGGCTGAATCGAACAAGGCAAGATCCAAAAGGGGCGGTAATGATTCGCCTTTTATAGGCAGCCAGTAGTCCTGGAAATAGATTTCCAGGGCTCGGGGCAGGGTTAAGGGCACCCGACCATGGTGCCTGGCGCTTATGCCAAATCTGGTTCGACCGCCCGGATCGGCGGGGTGGTCAGACTCTTTGCCCCAACCCTCATGATCAAGCACGAAGTTAACTGCGGGCAGAAATGCCCCGTAATATTGTTGCCTGAAGGGCAGTAGCCTTTTATCCATCATGCCCCCACAGATCACGGGTGTAGATATCCGGGTCAGGCGCGCGCACCCCTTGCGCCCCAAAAAGCCCCTCCAACCGCTCAAGGCTTATGTCCACCGCCTCAATCCCGGCCTGGTTCAAAGCCGCCTGCAATGTAACGCTCAGATCCCGATACTCCCCTTGCACCGCCTTTATCCAAGCCCGCACCGCATCAGCCGGAGCCGGGCTTAAACCCGCCTCTTTTCGCTCATTTATGTAATCCATAAGGTTCAGCTTAAGGTCTGTGTCATAGCGGGTAGAACCGTCGGGCTTAAAGCGAATAAACCTCTGCACATTGCGCTTAAGCTCGCGGTGTTTGGCCCGCTTGGCCAGGGCCAGGGCCTCGGCTGGAGTGGGCTCAGGAGGTGGCGTGTGCTCCAGTTCACCGGTTATTTGGTTGTATGTGTAATCATCAAATGGATGCTGTAAAACTAAATCAAGCACGATAAACCCATCACCAAATCTACTTAAATCTGTACCCGAGAATGCAGACTCGACGACTTTATTTGTCGCCAGATCAACAACATACTTCATCGTCCAAACCCTCCCGGTAGATGAACACATTTGATATAGAGAGAGCCCTGCTGACCGTAGTCACTCTTTGTCCAGATTTGCCCACTACTGTTTGTTATTCGCAAGGCTTCGGCTTGATACGTGTTATCCGTGATGCCGGAATCGCCGATAATTAGGCCAAAACCATCGCCCGAATTCGAATACGGGGCGATACCATTGCCGATAAATACACGGTTGCAATTTTCTAGGGCTCCCGTGTTATTACGGATATATATCCCTATTTGATTTGTAGTCTTAAGAGGTGGGCCAACAGTAACCAATGTATCAACTGATGGCCAGGAAGACGTGCTGTAAACTACTACGGTACTCTCCATACTTAATATGGATCTTTGTAAGGATGAAGGCCTAAGCGCCCCAGCCTGAGCAAGCACAAAACCAATGCATCGTTTCAGTCCATCCGCCGAATACCAGCCATCCTTTGCCCCATCATAGGTTGGCACCGTAGTGGTGCTGGTGATCTCGCTGGCGGTCAACGCACTGCCCGAGCTAGGCGCTGCCGCCATAATCCAATACCAGTTGTCCCCACTCGGGCCGACAGTGTGATTAATCGGGGTGTCAACGAGGTACAACCTGCCGTTAATCATCACCTTTCCTGGACTCACGGTAACGGATGACGAATCGTTGTAATCCGCCCAAAGGGTCATATATCCCGGCTCCACCCTGGCCACATCCCCGGGAAGCGCGCTTCCCTCCCCAGGCGTCAATATGCCCAGGTTCACCTGGCTTATGGTGTTGTTGAGCACGGGAGTCTTAAGGGTAACCAGGGTTTGGTCCATGCCTGCGGAATAAAACGCCCCCAGAACCGGGGCATGGACATAGCCCGTGCTTAACTGGGCTCGCACCATGCGGTCTTCCGGAAAATGCCCGGCCACGTCACCGGCTATGGAAAACTGGTCTGTTCCCACATAAAAGACATCCCAGGAGTTACACACCCAACCGCCGTCCAAGTCCCCGTTTAAAGAGGCTAAGTCGGCTTCGAGCTCCGTTGCCCTGGTTTGCAGTGCCGTGATATCTGCACCTTGCGAAGCCCACCACGCCTCGAACTCTGCCCGTGTTTCATGTAGGGCAGCAAGCTCGGTTTGAATATCAGTGAATTTAGAATTGGCAGTATTCAAAACGGGTTCAATCACACCGTTGATCCGCTCAAGCCCAAACTCTTGAACTTCTCTTACTGCTTGTTCCCATGTTATTTTTTGTGCTTCGAGTGCGTGTATCCGTGCGTCAATATCACCAAATATGCGGCCGAAAGTTGCACCGCTAAGCGGGGTAACGCTGTCTTTAATCCTGTATTGCTCGAATCTACGCATTGCATTGCTCCTACTTAGCCACGTCCATACGTTGTGAAACGATATACGGCAGCAATGCGCTGTCTGTTGTGCCCTGAATTTTGATTTTGTAATTTGTGATCCCGGCAGGATCATTTGGCGAAAAATGTGTCACATGACGTGTTGTCCGGTCATCGAGCGCAGTTGTTGTCACAGTGCCGGTGTATTCGGTTTCCCCGTCAATCAGCTTCACAACGCAAGTGTGATGTGCCGGGTCATAATCATCGAGGAGCAGGATTACATCAATATCGGCGCTGGGGGTGGACAGGGTCCGCATTGTAGACAAATGCAAGAAATCAACGTCCGGACGTTGTGCGCGCAGGCGCGAACCCGGCAACTCGAGCCCGGGCATCAAGTCCTTTGTTCCGACAAATGTCGCCCGTAAATTGCACATCGCGGGGAGGTTGTGCAAGGCGTCTGATGTGTTGCCCGCAACCGGAACCCAGGTGCCGGTCCCGTCAGCCTGGTACTCAAGCACTAGGCTGGTGGAGGCAGGCTCGGTCCAGGGGGCCAAGAGGTCCAGGGCGCAGATGCCCTCAGCCAGACTTATTGGGTTCAGTCCAACAGTGACTCGGTTTTCGCGGAATTGGCAGAAATACAATGACAGTTTCAGGTCGTAATTTGTGTGAGGCTGATAGTAGTCGCCATCGGTGCTCTTAAAAAGCGTGCCTTGTATATATTCGGTGCCCTGAACCAGAGTAACGGAATGATTACCCCCCGTTGCGATTACCAGTGAGTATCGTTTCCCCGCATCCAGGAAAACGGGCTGGGGGAATCGGAAGGGAACCTCGCCTGTTGAAAGGTTTGCGGCCTCCACCTGAGTCATTGCGATTGCCCTTTCCGGGAGGGGTTCTCCTGTTTCGGAGCATTCGCAAATTGCAAGGTGTACAGCGCCGTCAGCCCCAACTTTACTAAACCAGAGCCCGATTTCAGCAAGCCAACCTGATTGACTGATCAGCACGGTCTGTGCGATTTCGCAGCCATTGATCGTGTGTTTTGTATTGATCGTATACCAATACGGCTCAATCCATGTATATTTTATGTAAGTTGTGTATGTCCCGTCGTCCTTCAACATTTTAGCGACAACATCTTTACGTATGCGTTCGCCTTTTGGTGTGGTTGGCGGTGTCTCTGGAGCGTGGAACACCCTGTCAACGACCCTATGCGTGAGATTATGCCCCCATTTCCCACCCGATTTTTTCCATTTGTTGCCTTCGCCGTAGTAGATACGCACACGTGTACGAGTGCCAAGAACGCGCTGGCTGGTCTTGTATGCATATTGGCTGATGTTTAAGCTGCCGGCCCCACCTGTTGTTTTAAGCCTGGCCTCAAGGTCATATGCGGGAAGCACCAGTCCGTTTTTATTGACAACGGATACCTCGTAGGGATTGAACAGGGCAAGCTGTTGCTCGGTGAGTCCGGCCCAGGGGAAACGAAGTCCCATGTCAATGCGGGCGTGATAAGTTGGGTCTGTTTCGTCGGACTCGTCAATAAGGAAAAAATCATCCGACTCGTAAGCATTGTATGAGCTGGGCAGCGCTAACGTCTCTTTGATCGCTGCGATATCCCCTGCCATTGCGACAATCATATTGCCGGATGTCGCGGCATTAATCTTTGCCATCAACGCGCTCATGTCTGTCATAAGGCTGGCTATCTTAGGGGCAGCGGTTGTTATCCATGCGGCATTCGCGAGTACAGTCTGATGCGTGTCGAAAAGCCTCATAAGCTTTTTATTGTCGGCCATTTCGATTTCCTGGACTCCGCTTGAGTTCAGGAGCACATAACCAACCAGGGTGTAATTTGTGGGCTCTTCCGGCTTTTGCGGGTCCGGACTTTCCATGCCGGGGGTAATTAAGCTAACAACCTCGCTGCGGGATTCCATGGCCACGGCGCGTGGCTCCATCTGGCCGGTTTCGGCATCGATCTCAAAATCACGGGGCTGGATATCGGTTTCCACTTCCTGGCCGATTACACTGATAGCCAGCCATTTTTCATCGGTGACCGGTAAGTATGAAAAAATGGAAATACGCTCCGCCTCGTCTTTCCGGAAAACCTTTCCCACCGGTCCATCCCAAAGCCGTCCGGCGGCGATTTCTATTTCAGTGGCGGCTGGGCTGGTAATATTCAGCCCTACAAACATTTTTTCAGCTGTGATCGCATCGGTGATGACGTGCTGGAAAGATTCGTCGGCAAACAGTTGGGCGTTGTTCAGGTCTGCGGCTTGTAGTTCTTGTCTGTCTCTGTAAATAACCTGACGTTCCATGACTAAAAAACCTCCATCTGGTAATCACCGGCTTTTGCGCTACCCGCCAAAACGCCGGAGCTTGCTTTGACTACACGATGATTTGTGATTGACAGTAAGAGCTTGTCTGAAGCCCGTTTGGACAGGCGGGCAACGTTGCATATCTGGTCTATGCGCTTTTTGGCTGAGGATGTGTAGGCGTGGTTTGTGCGGGTAATTCCAGTCCCTAAGTGCATGCCTTTGCCCCGCCTTCTGGCTGTTGCATCCACGGCTACGCTTGCCGTATGGGCGGGCAGGCCGCTCAGGCAAAACCGGCCTGTAAATTTGATAGCCCGGCGAGCACGGGGGACGGCCCGGGCCGGATCAAAAAGGCGGGCGCTTTTATATACGCGTTCTGCCGCTGTGCTGGGTTTTAAACATGTTTTGTTCAAAATGCAGCGGTTGGTGTCCGGATAAACATCGGTCCATCGGTTCGTCGGGAACACACCATACGCCGGTGCAGGCTGGTAAATTTCACGGGGGTAAATGCTGATTGGGTCAAGGCTGGGCTTAATGGCCAAGGTGTGACGGCGTTCAATTTCATTCCTGTAAGCCCGGTTGAGCTTTAGCGTATAGAAACGCAGGCAGGCCTGATGATCAATCACACAGCCTTTTAATACCCGGCCGCAAACTTGTCCCCGATTGGTGGTGGGCTTGCGGATCTCCACCACCTCCTGGCCGATGCGCTCCACGTTTTCGCGCTCAATCAAGAGGCTGTGTAAGTCGGTCACGCTGCCGTCCAGGGGATCATGCAGTTCAACTTTTTGGCCTATCCTCAAAAGGGCGTCCGAGGTGTTGGGGTAGCGGGCTAAGTCGGCCCCTGGATTTCCCAAACAGCCGCCGCAAACCAGTCCGCACTTTTGCCCCAAATTTCTAAAGGGATAGACCCTGATTTCAGGATGCGGCGCTTCAAATGCCTGGCGCTCTTCATTCGTGAGCGAAGCCCCACAAAAGGATTTTGTGGGCGGTGACGCAGCCAGGAGTTCGCGGTTAAGCAGCACCCGCCAATACAAGGCCAACCCGTATTCGGTGCCCTTGAATCGGTGCCAGTCGTAAACATTTTCGACCAGCCAAAGCTTTTTTGCCTTGGAATCCGCGTATTCCCAGCCATCAATGTGCAGCCCCCAACCCAGGTGGTCCAGGAGGTCTTCACTAAGCTCGGGCAGGCGGGACCAGATGTGGATATTTCCGATGGCTTTGGCAACGGAATCAAGCTGTACGCCACTACCGTCGGCTGCGGCCTGGATTTGGCCGTCGCTAGAAATGCTGGGGGGGGGCAACCTTTGGAGGGTGTCACTCATTGGTCAGCCCTCCATATATAATAGATGCGCTTTCGGCCTGGGCTACTTGCCAGGGTTCCAGGCTTTGGAATTCCGGGGTGGCCACCTCCACCCGCTGGATGCCGTCAATCGATTGGATTTGAGCAATCAGCTCACTTGGGCGGATGCTGCGGCCGAGTTTCGCCTTTTGCCAGGCAATGTAGTTATCCACCTCGGCTATCACCCTGCGCTCAATGGCTGCGGCTTGGTTGGCATAGCTGGTCAATACCCAGTATTTGCCGTTGATGCTGTAAGGCACTGCATCAGGGTAATGGACGGTGACCAGGTCGGTGAGGGGCCGCACTTTTTTGTCACCCATTTGGGCGGCTACTGCGGCAATGATCTCCGGGGTGGGCATCTCGCCGCCTGCCAGCAGCGGGGATACGGAAATTTTGCCAGGCGCAGGGCTCCAGACGGCCACATCGGAAATGGCCTGGCTCACGCTCATTGCGTGGTATCGGTAGGCGTCTTTTGGCCCGGCGCAGGATAGCCGCTCCGGGGCAAGCTGCACCCGGCCGCGAAAGCGGGCGTCGCTTTCAGAGTCAACACCGCCAAGGGAGATGGCGGTGTTGACCACTGTGGCCACGTAGGTTGGGCGGTCAACCATTTGGTTAAGCTGGCCAGGCTGAAAGCCGTTGCCCACGGTTCCAAGGGCCTGGCATGTGGCGACCACCTCAACACTGTTCTGCCCGGCCGGGATAACCGCCTCTTGGTCGGTGGCAAAATAAAGCGAGCCGTCGGCTGTAACCCGGCTGCCCTGGTATATCACCACATCCCAGTTCAAAGGGCTGGCCAGGCTGTAGCGCAGGGTGGTGCTGGCCGGTGATTCCCCCAGGCGGGTGGTGTTCAAAAGCGCGCCAAGGTGATCCAGGTAGCCGGAATCGGCATATGTCACCAGGTTCATTTTGCCCGCATAATCAATCTGGAACCGCTGCAACGCGATTACATAGGCCACAGCTTCGCAAAAAAGCCGCTCCGGCGCACCGGGATACAGGGCCTTGCCGGTGATCCGTTCGTAGTCCGCGATCACTGCGGCTTCCACTTTGGCCGCATCGGTTTCACAAAATGCGATTTCTGGAAGGCTATTCAGGTTCATCCTGCACCTCAATCTTCACGATCGGAGTCAACCTGCCGCCCATGGCTTCAACCTCAATTTCCTGCCAATTCACGGCCAGAACCTTGGCCCTTGGTTCGTATTTCCGTACCTGGTCAACAATCTCAGCCCCTAACAAAGCCTTGGCCCTGGGGGCGGGCTGATCAATCAGGCCAAAGTCAAGGCCAAAATCACGGTCAAGCGGCACGCTGCCTTTGGGTGTGGTTATGATCATGCGGACATTCTGGGCCACGTCGGTGACCAGGTCGCCGGGCGCGAACTCAATGGGTCTGGGGCTTGAATCAACTAATAATTCCGCCATCACCTGTACTCCTTGAGCCGAACATCGGCTGAGGCGAATAAGAGCACGCCGTCATTTGCCACTCTGGTCCATGTGCCGGTTAACTCTTCCAGGACGAATTCACCCAGATTCAGCCCGCCTATCATCAGGGTGTGGGCCTTGTGGTCACGCACTACTTGCCTTAGCCGGGTTAGCTCGTCTTGGGGAACGCAGAACGCCTGGTGGAATTTCATGGCCAGCCCAACCTTGATTAATTCCAGTCCCAGGAATTGGAGCTTTTGTTCCAGATTCAACACATCGTGGGTGGCGTATCTGGCCCGGTTTTCCTCCCGCAAATCCTCAAAAGTGCGGATGTGGGCCATGCTTGTTTCAAAGCAGATTGGGCCGAATGCCCCTATTTGATCGCCCTTAGCCATCGCACTCGGTCTCCTGGTGGATTACTTCAATGGGCTTCAAATCCGGCTCGCCCGGCCCGGTCATTTGGTAGGGCAGGCGCACGACGGGGGTTAGGAACTCCACGCCTTCGCCCGCCGCAATGATCAGTTTGCCTCGGCAATGGATCTGCATCTTGCCTTCGGCCCGGTCGTATTCCATCCAGGTTCCGTCCACCCATCGCATGTGGGTTTTGTTTGGGCAGGAGACCGGCACAGGGTCTGGGTCTGAATAGATAGCGCCAAGGACAAACCCCTTTTGCAGGCCGTCGGCAAAGGGAACAAACAGGCAGACCACCTGCTCATCGATGTCCGGCATCCTGTATGCCTTATCCATATAGGTGGCCGGATAAAGCACTGTAAGCTCATAGGTTTCCAGGCAATCGGCATCTATGAGCCGCACCCGCACCTTGCCCTTTTCGGGAAGCTGCAAGGTGACCACGCCGATTCTAAGCACTTGGTGCATGGCACCTTCCAAGGCGGTCAAGCGGCGCTCTATTGAGTCCAAGGCGATCATCAGTATCCGATTACCTTTCTGGCCTTAAGCGCGGTTGTGTAGCCCCCGCTGCCGTCCACCGTATGCCGGGCTTCGTCCACAAAATAGCGGCCGTCGTATTTGCCGAAGCCTTTAACCTCTTGCACCTGAGTAGCCCGCAATCGGGGATCACCCATCAGGGTGAAATCGGCCTTTACTTCAGAGCGGTTTTTCCGACGGAGGTTTGAGGCAGCCAGGGCGTTGGCCTCGGCTTCGGTTTTGACTTCTTGGTTGATTTTCAGGACTTCACCTGTGGGCGGGGCATCGGCTGGGAAGCATTCGCCTTTAATCATAAGGCGCAGGTCGGGGTGCCAATAACTCACCTCGCAGCCTTTGTATTTGTCAAAGCTTTGGGCATCGAATCGGTAATCAATCAGCCAGGTTTCGCCGCGCTTGATTTGGCCATGCGGGCCGCGCTGGTCAAAGCTTTTGCCGGAGTACACTATCAATTGGCTGTCTGCGATTTTGATGCTGTTGCCCGCATCAAGGCAGAGGCGGCGTAGAAAGGCCATGTCTGATTCTTCGCGCTGGTCTTCCCGCTCGTAATGGGGGTTATTGCCCTCCCAGGCCAGGGCCAGGCCAGCATTGGCAGCAACAGCCCCGGCGATTGCCTTCAGATCCACATTTTCCCAACCCTTGCTTTTCTTTTGGGCTTGAGCGTTCCTGGAAACCCGGCGGCTCACCGCGCGGATCTCCACTGTGTCGGGCGGGCCGGAGAGGCAGATCCCCTGGATTTCAAACTCCCCACAATTCAAAACCAGGTGATCACCTGGAACAAACCAGTCGTGGCAATGGATAACCGCTCGGACCACCTCGCTTTTGGCAGGCCGCCAGGGGCCTTGCCATTTCCGGTCCCTGTCCTCCAAGTGCGCGCAGAGTTCATCCAGCTGGCCGTGGGCGTGATCTGTGTAATCCGCGAGTAGGCAATGCTCACCCAGATCCACGCCCCGGTAGATCAGTTCCAAGCGGGCCTTTCTGGCTATCTTTTCTGCCATGGCGGCGGCTCCTCTTCGGCGGGGATTGATATATCCGGCACATTCAGCTTGAGATCAGCAGGCAGGATCTGCAGGTGGCGGTGTTTTGGATTCGCAGCCAAAAGGTGGTGCAAATGGTCTTCGCGCCCCCACAGCTCTGCGGCGATCTGGTCCCAGGCCTGGCCCTGGGTGGTGTTGTAGGACTTAGGCATTGCCCACCCCCAACCTGGTTTGTCGTGAGAATACGGATTCAATTGTTCGTTCGACCAGGCGGGTAAGCTCCACCCGATCGTTTACCAAGGCCCGGTTTATTGATTTTGTGTCTTCGCCCGGTGCATGGATAGTTGGGTGATAGTCCAGGGCTATCTCGATAGGCCCTGGGCTGTGGAGCCGATCAATCATCTGTGATATCGGCGTTGGCTGGGAAATCGCCTCAGTGATTATGTTGCCTTGCCCTTGGATGGGCGGCTCGGGCTTTATCAGGTGGCTCAATTTTGCCAAAGTTGTATTTAATTGAGCCAACCCTGGAATATTGCCAATAAAACTAAGGTGTTTATTTGGTTCAATCTGGGTTGCTGGCTTGGCTGCGATGGGCAGGGGCTTAGCCTTGGCTTGGGTGGTGCCTACCGGTATTTGTTGGCTCAATACAGTGGCCTTGTATTCCCGAAGGCCCATGACAGCGTTGACCAGGTCAATGCCAAGGACATTTTTAAGGCCAAGCAATGAGCCGGTAATAAGGGCCAGGCCGGGAATAGAAGGCATGGGGCGACTGGTTTTTTTGGCCTCTTTTTTGGGGCCGGGCGAAAGGTTCACCGCCATGGGCTTGGGCTTGGCTTGGGTTGCGGCTACCGGTGCCTGTTGTTTCAATGCCGTGGCCTTATTTTCCCGAAGGCCCATGACAGCGTTGACCAGGTCAATGCCAAGGACGTTTTTAAGGCCAAGCAATGAGCCTGTAATAAGGGCCAGGCCGGGAACAGAGGGCATGGGGCTACTGGTTTTCTTGGTCTCTTTTTTAGGGCCGGTAGAAAGGTTTACCGGCATGAGCTTGGGTTTGGCCTGGATAGCGGCCACCGGTGCCCGTCGTTCCAATGCCGTGGCCTTGTATTCCCGAAGGCCCATGACAGTGTTGACCAGGTCAATGCCAAGGACATTTTTAAGGCCAAGTAATGAGCCGGTAATAAGGGCCAGGCCGGGAACGGAGGGTATGGGGCTACTGGTTTTCTTGGCCTCTTTTTTGGGGCCGGTCGAGATGTTCACCGCCATGGGCTTGGGTTTGGCCTGGGCTTGGGTGGTGGCCAGCTTTGGCTTTGCTTCTTGGTTTGTGCGCAGGGTTATTTTTTCTTTTAACGCTGAAATGGCGTTGACTAGGTCAATACCCAGGACATGTTGGAGCCCGGCAATAGAGCCTGTGAGAAGCGTCAGGCCGGGAATGGGGTGCGCCGGTGTGGGTTTTTCTGTTGCCTTTGGCTTGGGCTGTTCCGCCTTGGCTGCTTCTTTTTTTGCCTCAGGCTTGGCTTTAATTTGAGCTGCAACCGGTTTTTTATTCGCAACCGGTTCTTCCAGAGCTTCCTCTGCCGATGTGGGTGCGGATGTAATGTCCTTGGCTGCCAGCCCGGCATCAATAGCTAAAGATGCAGCAGTGCCGATGCCCGGTATCAAACTCACCAGGCCCGAACCCACTTCCATGAGCCCGCCCAAAAAATCACCGCTTAGCGCCCGTTCAAGGCCAAAGGCCGCGCCTGCAATCAGCCCTACGCCGGGGATCTTTTTCAGGGCGGACTTGCCCAGGGCCTTGGCCCCGGTTTTGGCCGCGACCTTGGCAACACTTTTGCCCACTGCCTTGGATGCGATTTTTCCGGCAGAACTAGCTGCTTTTATGGCGGTGTTAGCCGCGACTTTGGCCCCTGAACCGGAGGTGGCCGCATTTATAGCCAGGCTGCCTGCCGCCCCGGTTGCCCAGGCCCCGGCACCCCTGGCCGCACTGGCCAGGCCGCCCAGCCTTCGGCCAAGGCTGCGCCTGCCTGCCCGAAAACGGGTGCGTGCACGGGAGCGTAATGAGCGCTTTTTACCCCTGGTTTTGCCTTTTTTCTTACCACCTTCTCCCGGCAGGTCTGCGGCCAACCCATCGCCCATACCACCTGGCCAGTTGGTCACAAAAACCGGCGCAGCGCCACTCACCCCACCGGTCAGGGCTCCGACTAAATCACCTCTCCCCTTACGCCCGGCCCGGCCTGTACGCCCTTTCTTGCCGCCCAGGCCAAACCGGTAGCCCAGGGCCTTGCCGCCGTGCCACATCTCCTTAAGCCCACCGCCGAAAAACTTTCCAGCCATTTTGAGTGCCTTGAACGCGACAACGCCGCCGATCAGTGCAGCGACGGTCTTTTGTACGGCACCGGTGAGTAAGGGGAACTCAGCCCTCAGGGCGGCGATTTTGTCCAGGATGCCGCCGATTCCGTCGATGGCCGAATCAAGAGTGGGTTTAAGCCCACCGCCAAAGCCCAAGACTTCGGCAGTAAACTTATTGGTCAGCATGATCAGCTTGTTGGCCGTGGTTGAAGCTCGGTTTCCAAATTCCCGGTGCATGCTACCGGCGTATTTGGTTTTATCAGCGACCAGGCCTACGGCTTTTTTGTATTGATCCATGCTGCCTACGAGCGTGGCTATATCATCGGCAAACTCGCGGCCAAACAAATCAACCAGGATTCCCATTTTTTGGTCGGGATCAGCCCCTTCCAACGCTTCCAGGAATTCCATCAATGCCCCCTGGGCATCATTTTTAATGGCGTCTTTCAGCTCATAGGCATCCATTCCGATCGCGCTTAACGCCCGCTTAAAAGCAGCACTGCCCTTGTCTGCAGTCATCAACTTTGTCAACATGCTGTTGATTGCCGTGCCTGCGACTTCCGGTGGCTTGCCCAGGGCTATAAATGCATCAGCCAAAGCCGCGCTATTGGCCGCAGAAAGGCCGAACTGTTTACTGGTTGATCCGATACGCAGCATTGCCGCGACTATTTCGCGGGATTTGGCGGCGGTGTTGTCTGAGAGATGGTTTACCGCATCGCCCAAAAGCTCTATTTGCCCAATGGGGATGCCGTAAACATTGGAAAGTTTTGCAGACGCTTCACCAGCCTCTGAAGCGGCCATATCAAAGGCAACGGACATTTTGCTGGTAGTTGTGACAAATGGCCTAAGATTTTTGGCCGCGACTCCAAGCTGACCGCCTGCAGCGGCTATGGCTGCTAGTTCTGTCGCTTTAAGCGGTATTTTGTTTGCGCTTAACTTGACCAACTCTTTTTGAAACGCAGCTATGCCGCCTTCATAGCCCTTAAAATCAACCACTTTCCGGACATCAGCCATGGCTGATTCCATATCGATGGCAACTTTTCCTGCCCCAATAATCGGCGCTGCGGCCACGGCCAGGCCGGTGATATCAGAGGCTGCGCTTTGCCGAATCTGGCGGCCCTTGGCGGCCTTGGCTTGGGCAGCGGCCAGTTTTCCAGCCTTGGCAATCTGGGCCGCCATGGCCTGGTTGGTTTTCTTTATATCGCTCGCCAGCCGCTTTTCGTGGGTTGATAAGCGTTTTGTGTCTATGCCTGCCCGCTTTAAAGCTGTGCTTGTTTTCCGGAGTTCATCTGCCTTGGCGCGCCAGGCCTTTTTGGCGTGGGTGGCGCTGATTCCACCTGCTTTGGCTTCGGTTTTAAGGGCCTTCAGCTCACGTTTAAGGTTTCGGTAGCCTTGAATCTGCCCGGCTTGGCGGGATGACTCATGCAGCCTGGATTGCAGGCCTTGGAATTTACCGCCTGAAAGTTTGGCCGCAATGCCGGAAGAGCGCAAAGCCTGGGCAGCGTCTTTGTTTTCCCGGCTTAAGTGCTGTAGCTCTTTTGTTTGATTATTTATGGCATGGTTGGTCTTACCCAGGGCTTTGCCTGTCCGCTTAAGTTCGGCATTGCTTGCGCCCCAGGCCTGCCTGGCCTTTGCGTTTGCCCGATCTGAGGCAAGCGCCCTTTTTTCGGTTGAGAAAATGGATTCGCTCACCTGCTTGAATGCAGCGGCAGTTTTACGGGCTCCTTTTTGCCCGATTATGAAAGCAAGTCTCTTTTCCACATTATCTCTTATTACTTAGGGTTAGGGCGGCATTTGCCCAGTCGGTCAGTTCATTGGCCGGCACCAGGAGCCAGCCAGGCGCATTGCCATAGCCCGCCCTGGCCAGGGCCAGGGCCAGGACAAAGGCATCTTGCCTGCCGGGCCAGGCGATTAGAGCAAAAAAGATATGGCTTCCGCTGCCACGGCGTTGGCATCTCTGGCGGGGAGATCCAACAAATCGTCAACCGGCCTTTTCAGGGCCTTGGCCGCCAGGCAAAGGCCATAGCCCACCTGGCTGCCTGCGGCGTTGATGGCATCACGGGCGCTTTCGGCTTCAATCAGATCCCGGCCAGTGAGCCTTTCAAAGTCCAGGTCAAGGTTGTCATGCTTCTTTTCGTCCCAGACAACCGGCGCGCTTAGCTTCACGGTGATCATTTTCCGTTGTCCTTTCTCATTTCAAATGGCAGGCTGGGCTTAAATTCCTAAATCGCTTCTCACGCTCTCCAGGTAATCTTTGCCGTCGATTTTGCAGATAAAATTGAGCTTATCAATTTCAATCCATTCTTTGTCCGCAAGCAAAAGCTTGAGATAGATCACTTCGAATTCGTTGCCTGCGTCCATTTTTTCGCCGCTGGCCAGCTTGCCCAGGGGTGTCTTTTTGGGGATGGCCTTGGTGACTATTTTCAAGGGGGTGGTGGCGTAGGTGCCGTTTGTACTGTCATATGTCTGCACCGAGCCCCGCAGTTCGATTTTGTGTGCCTTGGGCGCAGTCATGGCAAGTTGGGCATCAGTTGTGGTGCGCCAGTTCAGCTTCAGGGTAAGCGCACCGTAATGCCCTTGGATCGGCATATCAGCTGTGCCTGCAATGCCCGCACCCTTGATCTCTTCGGTGATGGCCTCCAACTCCGGAAGCTCCACATCCACTGTGCCGAGAAGTGCGCCGTCGTCGGCATATGCCCTGAAGTTATTCAATATTTGGGGTATCTTGCCTTTTTCCATAATTCAGTTCTCCTCTCGGGCTAACGGGCAAACAGGGTGGAAAGATAACCGGGGTCGTATTCAAGCCGTGCCGAGATCTCCCGCGCCGGGGAAGGCGGGGTGAGGTAAAGGTGGAAGGCCATGACGCCGTCCATTAAATCGGTTACCGGGTTCTCTTCGGCCAGGAATTCAATGCGGCCGCCCAGGATAGCTTCCCGCGCAGCTAGGCCGTTTAGGCGGATGTTCTCGGAGTCAACAATGGATTCCACTATGCGCTTTGTGATCGGCTGATCGACTTTTTGCCAGAAGGTCAAGACAAACTCGTTTGCCTTCCAGCGGAACATGCGCTGCACAGGGATAAAGGAATCCTTTACATCCGTAATGGTTGGATAGGCTGCAGTGCGGTTGCCCCAAAGTGTCCAGCGGCCGTTCCAGTTAAGGGCAGTGGTTACGCCCTGGCCGTTTAAGTAGCTTGCGCTTTCCGGCCCGAGCCAGACTTCACTTCCGTCCGCCAGGACGGCCCCGTTCATTTCAAGGGGCTTGTTGCTGGGGCTTTCATAAGGGATGTCGTCGTTGGCTTCATCCACCTTGCCCATAAGGGCTGCGGCCTGGGTGGAAAGGTGAAACTTCTTGTCGCCCAACTTGAGCATGGGCCAGCAGGCGACCAGGTTGCTGTCTGTGTAGTTGTTGGTGGCTTTCCAGGCAGCTACGTCGCTGTATTTGGTGCAACCGCTGGCGTCGCAGGGGATGTCAGCTACGGCCATGGCGTCGAAATGCCCGCCGTTTAGGCTGTCTGCTTTGGTGGCCATTACAGCCGCCACGATCGGATCATGGCTCCAGCCAGGGGCCAGGATCAAAGCAGGAACCAGGCCAAAGCGCGGGAAGACCTCGTTTGCAAGTTCCAACCCGGATTTTGCCCCAGTCTCGGCATTCACACCACCGATGATTTGGTTGGAAGTTACCTTGCCGGGGTCGCCGTAGGAATAGGTGAGCTTGACCTCGGCACCGGCTGTAATTGATCCCCCTTCAACCAGGCTGATCACGCCGGTTATCTTGTCAAAGGTGTAATCAGTGTTCGCCACATAAGTGGTGACACCGTCAGAGCTTTTTATAACCGGATCGCTCACCAGGCCGGGATTGGCCAGGGTGATGATCCCGCCTGCGAAAGTCGCGGCCTCGTCAGTCACCTCAGTCTTGTGGGTTGCCGGGTCAAACACATTGATAAGCACAATCGGCCCCACCCCGTACAAGGCAAAGTAGGTGTAGATCGCCTCGCTCAGGGTGTATTTGCCCCAGTCTTCCGAATAGCCCAGGGCCTTGACCGCCTCATCATAGGAGTGGGCCAATACCGGCTCGTTCACAGCGCCGGTTATGCCTTCCGAGATCATATGCACCGGTGAGGTGCCAATGATCACGGGCAAGGAGCAATACACCCGGCGCGGCGGCACGATTGATGTTGGCAGTTGGCTGGCGTATACGCCGTGGCTGTAGCTCATTTAATAATCCCTCCCTCCTCAAGTGCGGCCTTGGCCTTGGCGTAGGCCTTGCTTAAGGGAGACGTGGTGCTGGAAAGCTCCATCTTGGCTTTGGGTAAATCATCAACCGGCAAAAACAGCGGGGTGGCTACTTCGACCAGGTCGCCGGGAATCGGCGGGCTGCCGTCAATAAAGACCTGGCCGTGAGTGATCAAGTTGCGCAGGTTCGGCCCCATGTAAATAACCGGCCCGGCAGGCTTTTTGGTGGTGGCCGCCTTTTTGGGCATGGGGCTGGGGGCTGCTTTTTGGGCTTCTTTTTTTTCCTTATTCGTAGCTTGCGCCATAGGTTTTTATCTCCTGTGGTGATGGTGGGAGGGGGCGTGCCAATTTGGTTTCAATCTCCAAAACACACACTGCTATTTGCCGGTTACACCAAACCAGGCTCCAGTTTTTGGGCTTGATATCAGCTATGTTCCCGGTGGGCTCCGGCCAGGTCGCGGTGATGATTTGAGCGCAACGCGAAATTATGTGGTTAGCTCCTGGGAGCTTTGGCCCACCGGCCCGAGGGGCAGAGGGGCTCCTGTAGTTTGCCCCGGCCGCGAGAATCAGGATGCGGCCGCATTCGTATTGGATATTGCCGTCCTGGCTTCGCTCAAAAGTTCCGCGCGGGGTATAAAGTCCGGCTGCCGGATGCCTCCGGAACAGCCGCGCCAGTTCATCGTGTTTGGACAGGCCGGGCAGGCTTTCCGGCTCGATGCCCCAGGCTTTGAGCTGCTGGTCAGCGGCCAAGGCATCCAGGACCGCGAATTCGACGGCTATCAAATCCCCGTAAATCACCTGTAGGCCTCCTCAAAATGGGCGTCTATGGCGGCCCGGATTTCAGCCATGTCAACGGTCTCTTCATCCGGCAGATAGGGCCTGGCCGGGATCTGAACTTTGTGGCCTGCCCCGGCATCACCGCCGAACTGGTGGATGGCGGCGTAAATTTTGGAGCTGCCTACAGTGACCGAATCCGGCATCACTTCAATTTCGTTATTAAGCGAGGCCAAAAGCTGGCCAGTATCGATAAGCGTTTGCCCGCCTTGTTCCAAGGCGCGCTGGCTTGGTTGCCAGGCATCGCCTGCCGGGGATTGCTGCTCCCGGAAGCTGTCTTGGGCTTGGGATAAGACGATTTCTCCGATTTCAGCCATAAGGGGCTCAGGGTCGGCCAGCAGCCTGCGCAGGTCACGCAGGGCCTGTTTGATTTCGCTGTCTGCGAGTTCGATGGTTATTCCGGCCATGGCTAAAAATCCGATAAATCAAAATAGGGGGAGGGCGTAACCACAGCCATGCGGGCAGGATCGGCTGCCTGGCTTTGCCCTCCCCCGTCGTCAGGAGTCCCGATGCTTATTTCCTTTTTTGCTATTTTTTCAAGCAGCTTTACGCATCGCTTGTATTCTTCGCCCCATTCCCCCAGCTCAAGATGCGGCCGCCTCCGGTGCAGGTTATAGATTGCGATTTTGGCGCTGATCATATTTGCGATCGGCGGCACGGGGGAAAGGGGCACCGGGCTTATCTGGCCCAGGTAGGCATCAATTTCACGGTCAGCCTGCTCGATCGCCTCTGCGATCACATCATCAGGGGCCTGGCCGCCAGGGCCGTCATCGCACAACTGGTCGATCAGGTCCGGGGCGATCAGCTTATCCAGGTCTGCCTTTGATGCGTACATGGGCTTCTCGCGGCCTTTGCACTAGTTTTGTACTAGTGCAAAGGCTTGGTTGGGGTTACGGGGCCTTAAGCGATCACAATCGCCTTGCAGGTGGCCTTGGGCGCAACCGCCGGAAGCGGCTTGGATTCGCCTACCAGTTTGTAGCCCGAGGGATCTGTGATCGGGATTGGTTTGACGAACATGGGCATGGCGTGGAGGTTGGCGTCCAGGTCGTCCACCGCCGCGTAAAACAGGCTGGTGTAGCCTTTACTGATCATGCGGATCTCGCCGTCGGCCAGCTTCTTGACTGTCGCCCCGGTTTTGGGGTTGCGATAGCTTTCAGCCAGCTTCCTGACGGTATGGCCGCCGATGATGATTTCACCCTTTTCCGAGACCCTTACCGGCACCTTGGGCTTTTCCGTTAGGTCTTCAATCAGGGCCAACAAGGCGCTGTAGGCCGTTTTACCGGCCAGGGTGACCTTGTCTCCGCCGTAGCCCTCATTGTCCAGGGCGTCGGCCATGTCTTCCAGGAGCTCATAGACCTTGACCAGGGTGGCTTCCGTTGCGTTCCATTTGGAGGTGGATGCCACGTTGACGCTTTGGATGGTCTGGCCCTGGTAGGTTACTTCGTACATTTGGTATTGCCCGTTTGACTGCAACAGCGGGAAGCTGATTTTCCCGTCCAGAACGGCCTGGGCAGCGAAAACTTCCGTATTGAGCCGCACTGTCCGCCTGATTTTTTCTTGGCGGCGCTTGGCCCATTTCTCGCGGCTGGATTCGCCCAGGAGCTTCATGTCGTTTAGGTCCTTGGCGCTTATCTGCGTATGGATTCGCACGGGCAAAGGCTCGACAAAGCCGGTCAGCTGGGTGTCGCCGTCAAGGGGAATGGATGCAGACCCACGGTGCACCACCGGCACCACGTTGATCGTCTGGGCGATTTCGGATATGGGAATAACCGGAGACTCGTACTGCTCGCGCACGGCCTCGGGAAAAAGCAGATCAAGCACAGTGGACTTGATAGGCGGCATGGATTCAAAACGCTTGGCGATTTTTTGAGCGGTGAAATATTTGCTTAGATCAACGATAAACATGGATGCTCCTTATCCCACCGGGTAAATGTGGCGCTCTTCCAAGGCCAGCAGGGCGGCTGCATCTGCGGCTGATGCCCCGACTTTCAGGTGGACGCGGTTAACGTGGCCAAACACAAGCAAGCGCACGTTTGTCGCGGCTGATTCTGCCGGGGCGGAAACAACACCTTTTACGACGTCCAGGTTTGTGTCGGCCGGGTCATAGGCGTAGACCAGGCCGTCTGCATCACTGATTGCAGCAAGCTGGCCCACAGTCAACTCGCCGGTGCCTTTGGGATAATCCCTTTCGAAATGAGGCCCAGGGCCGCCCAGGATTTCAACTTCAGATACGGAGGTGCCCCCCACGACCGCATTATGAACGGAATCTGCCAATTTCAACCTCCTTAGGGTTAAAAGGTTTTAGCCGGGTCTATCCGGCTGCCGTTGTCACTATTTTCGGCATCCGGCTCGGCAAATTCAGTCAAAAGGCCGTTTTCTTTTCGGGCTTCGAATAGGCCCCAGAAAGCAGATTCGGCTGCTTTCTTTTCCCCTTCCGCGAATTCGATCTCCCCGGCGCTGCCCAGGGCTTCGGCCAGGTTGAGCATTGCTTCCTTCTCGCCGGGTAAAGCCTTTCCTGCCTTGAGTAGCTCAGAGAACCGGGCTTCCCTGGCCTTGGCCTGATCTGCCTTTTCCCGCTCGGCATAGGCCTGTTCAGCTGCTTTGGCCCGCTGTTCGGCCTTGGCCTTGGCCGCTTCCACCTCGGACACTTGATTTTTCAAGGCGGCTACGTCCTGCTTCAGCTTTTCAAGCTCATCCATTTGCTGATTCCTTTCATTGGCCTTGGCCGCTTCCGCCTCGGCAAATTTATATTCCGTGTATTCTTCGTCAGCCTTGAACTGCACATCGCCCAGGCCCTTCACTGCAGGCGGTGCCGCGCCCAACAAGCCCACGTGCCTCAAACTGCCGTCCGGATAAAGCGAAATTGATTTCTTTTTGTAATGTCCGGCGGCAACGGCATCTTTGATTTCATCGCCGACTTGCTTGAATTTTGCGTACAGCTTATTGCCGTTGCGCCTCAGGCTTTCGACCCATCCGAATGCAGGGCTGTTGGTTTTTGGATGCCCGATTACCAGCGGAGCTTCGTGTTTTTTCGGCTCATAAGAGGCGATGATTTTATCCAGGTCAGACTGGTCAAATTCGCGCTCTACGCCCGCCGAATCGGTATGCTTGCCTGTCTCAAATATTGCAGTCCAGTTGTTCATGTCCCGACTATATTCCCTTTAAAAATCAGGCGTAACCCGGAACGGTTCCGGGTTACGCTCTTGCCTGCCGCAGGCTAGCCTGCGGCAGTGAACACTGCGCAAAAAGGAGGCTCGATGGAACCAGCCAGCAACCAAGAGGTTTTAAAGGTGGCGATGTGGCTATTAGATTGGATTTTAAGGTTTTTTGGCGCTGTAGCTATCCCAGGGGGGATATATCTAAACCGCAAAATCGGTAAACACCAAAAGCGCCTCGATGCACTCGAAATGCAAATTTGCGATCTTCCCACCACCCAAAAAATGGCAAAAGATTTACATAAAATCGACCTGGCGATTGCAGAACTTTCGGGACGCCTGGAAGCGGCTAATCGCATCATGGAACGCTTGGAAAGAGTGGTGGAAAGGCAAGAGGATCATCTCTTAAATAATGGGGATAAGTAATGGATTATCGGCAAACCATTAGTGAGCATTTGCGAATTACCATATTGCGGCTTTTAGAGGAAGAAGGCGATTACGCACTCAATGAATCCTTGCTCCTGGACATGGTTCCAACTTTCGGTTTTGCTCCCAGCCGGGACAATTTGCGGATTGAGTTATCATGGCTGGCTGAACAGGGTTTGATCACCCTGGGCGGTGTTGACACCTGCAGGGTGGCCACACTCACAGACCGGGGCGCTGACGTGGCCAAGGGCCGGGCGACTGCTCCCGGTGTCCGCCGCCCCAGGCCGGGGGAACGGCAGTGAGTGTAATCCCTTTGAACGGTCGGGAATACCCGCCTGAAGCCGTCTGGCAGGCGCAGGAGCTTTATTGCGTGGCCCGCCTTACTTATGCCCAAGTCGAAAGGGAAATGGGCATAGCAGCCTCAACGTTAAAAAGGTGGGGCAAGCAATACGGCTGGCGTGAAAAGCGGGAATCACTGGCCCGAGCTGAATCGGAAATGAAGGCAGACATTGTGCTTGCACGGGCAGGCATGATCAAAGAGTTGCTTGATTCCCGCGACCCCATGATCGGGTTTGCCGTGGCAAAACTTGAGGACATGGCGCTTAAGCATGCCCAGGCCGAGCGGGATGGCCAGATCCAGGCGGCCAAGTCTACACCCAAACCCCGTCAGATAACGAGCCAGGCAGACGCTGCGCAAGCCCTGCAAGAAGCAGTTGAGATTAAGCTTGGCCGAATGTTGGCAGATCCTGCTGAGGTCGATTTAAAAACGGTGAAAGGTATCAAAGATGCTCTCTCTCTGGTGGCCGAGATGCAACCTAAAGAAAACAACAACGCCACCAACAAAGGTCTTACCGCCGACCAGGTCGAAACTATCCGCAACCGCATTTTGGGCGACGGCTGATGTCAGAAGCGGTTTTACTCTCAAACCAGCAGGATTGGATTAACGACCTGGCCGCCGTGCGGGTGTGGGAAAAAAGCAGGCGCATTGGCGCAAGTTGGACAGACGCCTTGGATAGTGTTTTGAAAGCTGCGCTCAAACGGTCTGAAGGCGGAATGGATTGTTTTTACATCGGTTACAACAAAGATATGGCCGAAGAGTATATCCGGGACGCTGCCAACTGGGCAAAAACAATGCACGGCGTGGTCTTGGAAATTTTCGAGGAGACCATCACTGAAGTAATAGGTGATAATGAACGCGACATTTTGACCTTCAAAATCACCTTTTCTTCCGGCCATAAAATAGTTGCCTTGAGTAGCCGCCCCACCAACCTCCGTGGGCGGCAGGGCAAGGTCACTATTGACGAAGCCGCCTTCCACAACGACCTGCCGGGCCTGCTCAAGGCCGCCATGGCTTTTCTCATGTGGGGCGGGCAGGTGGCGGTTCTTTCAACCCACTTCGGTGCAGATAATCCCTTCAATGAATTAATCCAGGATGTCTTGGCGGGTAAGAAACCTTATAGCCTACACCAGACAACTTTTAAACAGGCCCTGGAGTGTGGCCTCTATCAGCGCATTTGCCGCCGCACAAAGCAGAAATGGAGCCCTGAGGCCGAGGCAAAATGGGAAGCGGAAATCAGGGCGTTTTACGGTGATGACGCAGCCGAAGAGTTGGACTGCATCCCGTCCCAATCCAAGGGAGCCTGGTTGTCCAGGAACTTGATTGAATCCTGCATGGATGCGGGGATACCGGTTATCAGGTGGGAGCCGCCTGCAAATGACTTTGTGGATTGGCCGCTGGACACCGCGTACAGGGATACCAGGGATTGGTGCCAGGCAAAGCTAGATCCCCTTTTGACTAAGTTGCACGTAAATCTTCGCCACTATTTTGGGGAAGATTTTGGCCGCACCGGCGACTTGTCTGTGGTCTGGCCCTTGGCTCAGCAGGAATCCCTGGCCAGGGCCACACCTTTTGTGCTTGAGGAGCGCAAAGCGCCGTTCCGCACTCAAGAGCAAATCCTTTATTACATCGTTGACCGGCTGCCGCGCTTCAGTGGCGGTGCGCTGGACGCAAGGGGAAATGGTCAGGCCTTGGCTGAGTTTGCCCGGCAAATGTACGGCCCGGACCTTATATCCGAAGTCATGCTCAGCGCAGCCTGGTACCGGGAACATATGCCCAGGGTCAAGGCGGCCCTTGAAGACCGGGAAACATCATTGCCCAAAAATGACGCGATTTTAGATGACTTACGCGGCATTAAAATCATAAACGGCGTGGCAAAGCCCCCTGAAAACCATAGTAAAAGCGTTGATGGACAAAGGCATTGCGACAGTGCCGTCGCCTTGGCCCTGGCAGAGTATGCCCGTGCCGTAACCCCGGCACCAGAGCCTTGGGAGACAACCTCAATACCTCGAAATGAGGTCAAATCACTTATGCGAGGATACTGATGCACCTCTACGGCCCGGACGGTTCGCCCATTGAATTTTCAGATCACAAAGACCTCCTGGTTGAGCTGGCATCCCCTGATCTGGTTGGCGGTACAGACCAGGCGCTACTCCTTCCAGATCCAGATCCAATTTTGCTGAAAAGGGGCGACGACCCCAAGGTTTTGGAGGATTTAAGCGCTGATGATCAGGTTTGCGCTGTTATACAAAATCGTAAATTACGTGTCCTTAACAATAATGATTATGACTTCAAGCCGGGATTGCTGCCGGGAAAGGCAGCGACAAGCCAGGCAAAATCACTATGCGAAGATCTGACTAAGGACTTGGAGGGCATCGCCCTGCGGGATGTCTTTTCCGAGATCCTGGACGCACCGCTTTTTGGAACGACCTGGCTGGAACTTATCTGGAGAATTGAAGGTGGAAAGTACCGCCTCAAAAATATCATCGCCAAGCCTAGGTCGTGGTTTTGTTTTAATGAAGCCCGAGTCCCGTGCCTGAAGCCCTCGGGAGGCGGCGAGGCAACCCCCTTGCCTTGGGGCAAGGCTGTCCTGGCCAGGCATTTCCCTTCCTATAAAAACCCCTATGGCCTCCGCCTGCTGTCCCGGTGCCTATGGCCTGTTGCCTTCAAGCGTGGCGGCATCCAGTTTTACACCCGGTTTTTAGATAGGTATGGGCAGCCCTGGGTGCTGGGCAAGGCCCCCAAGGGGGCGAACAAAACAGACAAGCAACAAATGGCAGCGGATTTGGCCGCCATGGTGCGCGATGCCGTGGCTGTAATCCCTTCTGATGCCCAGGTTGAGTTGGTGGAGGCTAAAGGCAACAGTGGTGATCAGTTTGATACTTTTCTCAGCCGTTGGGACAAGGCCATATCAAAAGTCATCATGGGCCAGACGCTTACCTCGGAAATGGACGGCCAGGGCAGCCGGGCCGCTTCTGAGACCCATTACAAAGTAGCCGACGATATTGCCGATTCTGATCAGGGCCTTATCACCGCCGCCCTGAACGCAATCGCAAGGGTCTATCGCGATATCAATTCATCGGCCATTGAGGCCCCGGTGTTTGGCTACAGCGAGCCGGAAGACCATGAGGCCCAAGCCAAGCTTGATAACAAACTTTACTCTTGCGGCGTCCGCTTCACGGCGGCTCATTTCGAGCGTAGATACGGCCTACAGCCCGACGAATTTGTAGTAGTTGGCATAGATGCCGACGGAAAAGACGATAAGCAGGCCGGGTTTGCCGAACCTGAAACCGCAACTGATCACCAGGATCTGCTTGACGACCTGGTCAAATCAATCCTCCCCAAAGCTGCCAAGCAAAATGAGAAATTCCTAAACGATCTTTTCCCGCTTTTAGATAAGGCTGAAACCTGGGAAGACATCCAGCTCTTGCTTGCCGAACATTTAGGCCAAGACCTAGCCATGGAGGAACAGGAAGAACTTTTGGCCGATTTGATGACCGCAGCCGATCTCATGGGCCGGACAGCGGTGAGGGCAGAATCTGATGCAGATTGAGGCCGCAACCAAAAGCCCTAAGGCGGCGCTTGAATTCTGGAAAGGCAAGGCCCCGGTAAGTAAGGCTGAATTTGAGGCCTTGAGCGATGCAGCCCGTGCACGGGCATTTGCCGTCTCCGGCCTGGCCAGGCGCAGCCAGGTTGAAACTATCCACACCGCGCTACACCAGGCGCTTGAAAAAGGCGAGACTCTTGCCCAATTCAAGAAGCGTTTGCGGCCACTGATGGAGCGGAAAGGCTGGACCGGTAAGAAGGCCTGGCGGATTGAGAATATCTACCGCACCAACATGCAGAGCGCCTACCAGGCCGGGCGCTTTGCCCAAATGAAGGCCACGGCTAAACGGCGGCCTTATTGGCGCTATGTAGCGGTCAAAGACAGCCGCACACGTCCCA
Source organism: Dethiosulfatarculus sandiegensis (assembly GCF_000931935.2). GTDB lineage: Bacteria > Desulfobacterota > Desulfarculia > Desulfarculales > Desulfarculaceae > Dethiosulfatarculus > Dethiosulfatarculus sandiegensis. The sequence continues at coordinate 21,512 of NZ_AZAC01000005.1, read as the reverse complement.
CCCACAGCGCGCTAAACGGCAAGGTCTTTCCCCACGACCATGGATTTTGGGACACATGGTATCCGCCCAATGGCTTCCAATGCCGCTGCACCGTGCAAACCCTGTCCAAGCGCCAAGTTGAGGCTAAAGACATCCAAGTTGAGTCACGGGTGCCCCGCCTGGTCGAACCCATAGACCCGGTCTCCGGCAACCGCCTGCCTGCCCGGCCTCTGGCCCCAGATCCGGGCTGGGCCGGGAATGTTGGGCGCGACTGGCTAAGCGGCCTGGCTCCACGAGAGTTGGACGATGGTGTTAAGTTGGTGGACTTGGCCACCAAGGCAATCTGTAGGCAGGGGAGCCGGTCTTTTGCTGTGGCCGAAGGTCCGTATTGTAAGCCGGATTTGGCTATCCTGGAAAAACGGCATATCCTGCCTGTGTCTAAAGGTTACATCCTACCGGCTAACTTGACTGATCGGGATTATGCCGAGGCATTTTTAAAAGAATTCGGAATAGGCTTTAATGAATCTGTTGTCCACAATATTCCTACTGATTTTGATGAGCCTATTCCGGTAGTTATCAGTAACTTATTGTTGATGAGGAAGAAGCGGAACGGCTTGACGCTGAAGGCCACAAAGCGTGGTAGAGGGCCTTATATGAAGCTTTTGGCCCGCACAATCAAAAGCCCTTACGAAGTTTGGTGGGTGCCTACGATCGTGTCCGGCAGGCGGTATGATACTATTCGTTTGATCAGGCTTTTTTCAGGCCAGGGCGCTGATACCGGGGGATTCGCGGTATTTAATCTGATCGGAAATAATTGGACCGGGGCCACGGTTTACCAGCCTGACAAAAATTACATTGCTGAATTGGATAAATTGAGAATTGGAGGCTTGCTTTATAGAGAGCCTTGAAATGGAAAACCCCAGGAGGGTGTGGGCTCCCGGGGTTCAAGCACGCCTCCTACTGAGCCCCCCCACCGGGGTCGGGTGCGCGCTATTTCCACTTATAAGATACGATTTTTAGGCCTCAAAGTCAATTAATACCGACTTTTTCCCTGGCTGCCAAAAGATCTGCTTGGGCCTTACGCGCAAAAAAGACAGCGTCTCCTATCATTGCCTTAAATTCCTTGCGATCGTCCGGGTCGCGGGCTTCTAAAAAGTCCGACAGGCTCTCCGCTGCATTTTCCCGGCAACGGTAAGCCCCAAAGTAAAATTCATTGATCTGGCGGCAAAGGGCCTTCAATTCGCTGGAAAGCCCATCCGGAAGTTGGCTGTCAAGCTTCAAAAACCTGTCCTTTGCCCGCCCGGATTCATACCTGGCCTTTGAAACCATACCCTGAAGTTGATCAATACTTATGGCCCCGCCTTCAAAGTTCCGTAGGCCGCTTACCATGGCTTCCCAACTGCTCACAGCTCGGGAATTGATTTTATCCACCCAGCGGCAATAGTGTTTTATTTGCGGAGCGTATTCCTTGGTGACTTCAGATGAATCCCTTGCCGATGCCAAGAGTTCTTCAGTGCTTGGCGAGAAAATAAGGTAACCAACAAAAAGTACAATCAGGAAGAGCCCAGCAAGTTTAAGAATGCTTCCAAATTTGGCCATTTTTACCCCCCAGTAAAAGAAATGAATCTGTTTTGAATTTAACCGGCAAATCCGTTGTTGCCTAAGCCTTGTATTTAGTCAAGGTTCCTTTTTGATTCTAGATTTTTGCTTATTATTTCAGAATCAAAGACCAGGCAGATACCGCAGTAAGGGCATCGCTTGGCTTGAATGTTTGGTGGCTTTATTCCGGAAAGAAGGGGTCCACCTGGAAATGGCTCCAAGTCACCAAAACCACAACTCGGGCATGTAAAGGATTGTTCTTCAAGGGGCAGATAACCATTACGCACAATTCTTCTCACTTTTTTTATGGCGGAAAGGGCTTCCTGGGCTGACCCCCACCTGTTGTTAGGGTCATTTCTAATGGTTTTCTCAAATAAATGGCATAAATGCCAGGTGGCAGGCTCATCATTGCACTTAAGATTCATAGAATTGTGTCTAAATACCGGGCTCTCGCGGGCAAAAGCCCTTTCACCGGTTATTGCCGACCACATAACTTTTGCTGCGGAATATAAGTCGGCTCTTGCCGTAATATACCCGACTGAGCCGGATTCACATTCCGGGGCCATGTAGTTGGCGGTCCCCACACCTTCATCAACCAAAGTTATTAGATTGTTATTTTCCATTTGGCATAAGCCAAAATCAATGAGCTTTATTTTTTCATCTTTCAGAAAAAGTATATTTTGAGGGCAAATATCTCTATGTACAACAGGTGTCCCAGCATGCGCACAAGCTTCAAGCGCCAGGCATATCTGCTCAAAAAGATCCAAAGCCTTAAGAGCGTTTTTATAATATGGATTCTGATCTGAGAAAATCACTTTATCCAAACTCTGCGCACCTTCTATATATTCCATCACATAATAATGTTCCGCTGAGTCTGGTTCAGAGTAATCTACTATTTTGATAATATTTGGGTCGTCAAGCTGCTTGACTGCATCTATCTCATTGTAAAATCTTGCATATGCTTGGTCTGAGGCCGTATTTTTAAGCTTCTTTAATGCATAACTGCCTGAATTTTCTTTGCCCTTTTCAGTGGCAAGATATACGTGGGACTGCCCACCTTCTCCGAGCCTGTTACCCAACTTCCACTTAGGGTCTTCAAAGCCCTTTCCCATTGCTTGCCTCCTCTGAAAATTCTCGGACGCCTGAACTATATTTTATAGGTCTATGATCAACAGACAGTCAAGACGATTCGCTTGGCAGGGGCAATGGGTATGGGTGGGGAAAACCTTTATCCGAACAAGGGTAACTTTTTATGTTCTCGCCTACGCAGATCAGCGCGCACCTTACGCACAAACCTCTCTGTGCAGCCTGCCCGGAGCGCGATCTCCTTGGAGCTGAGCCCCCGGCTGTTCAGGGCGGATACGGCGTTTCTTTTGCGCATGGCCTCGGCTTTGGGCAGGGAGATCTCAATCCCGCCCCAGCGCTTGCTTATCTCCTCCATGCCGTCCATGCCGATATAGGGGATAAAGGGGTGGGAATGCCGGGGTTTTGCAGGGATGTAATAGCTTGCGCCTCCGATCTGTTCGCACAGCAATAGGGCGTTGTCCCGCCCAAGCAATGCAATCAGTTCCATCAGGAGGCTTCCGGCCATTTATCTTCCTAATTTACCTTGTAAAAAGTCGTGAACCGCCTGCGCCTGCAGCAGGTGGGTGGGCGCGCATTTCTTGCAGATCTCCGCCTGGCCCGCGACCGGGCAGCGCTTGCAGGCGGCCAGGCGGATGATTTCTTCAAGCTCGGCCACGGAAGGCAACTTTGTTGCCTCCTGTTTTTGGGAGGCAAGGGCCTGGTTTATCCGGGTGAGCTGGCGGCCGATATTGCCTTGATACCGGCCACCCAATACCTGATAAACCACAGTCCTGCTCAAGCCGCTGGCCCTGCAAAAGGCGTGTATGCTGGGATATTGTTCCCGCACAGCCGCTGCGACTTTTTCGATCTCAGTTACCATGAGGGGTTGGGTCCAGGCCGCGTTTTTGGCAGCGGCTATAAAGGTCCTTGGCCAGGGTTTGCAGCGAGTACTGATCGTTAAGCCAGGTCAATTTATCAACCCCAAACTGCTTTTTGCAGCGCAGGTCAATACCGCTTATCTTCCAGCCAAGTTTGTTCCAAAGGGCCAAGATGTATAATTTTTGATGATAATAAGGGGTGGTTTCAGGAATGTTGTAATACGCGCCTTTTTTGCTTTTCTTTTTGCCCTTGTAATCAACGCCGTGGCGCGCAAAATGGGCGCATAAATCGAACAACTGGGCGTTGCTTAATTTTGAAGCACTGTCACGCCCATACCTTGCGCGCAGGATGTCACGGTATTCATCATCGCTCCAGCAGAGCGATTTCTTGCCGATATGAACTTTTGCGAGTAGAGCACGGCGAGTCATTGTAATTGTCCTTTCCGTTGTGGCTGCTCATCAGGCAAGGGCCACCACGCCCCTGCGACCGCCCAAAAACGGGCGGTTTCGCGGTTTAGCGGTTAACTACTGCTTTCAGTAGCTTGGCTGGCTTGAATCGCACAGTCTTCCGGGCGGGGATATTAATTTTCTCACCTGTTTGGGGGTTCCGTCCCCTTCGGGCGGCGCGCCCCGTCACCTTTAGGGTGCCAAATCCGGTAATTTTAATACTTTCTCCCCTCATTAACGCCGCCGTGATTGAGGACAGAATGCACTCAATTATGTGAGAACAAATCGCTTTACTAAGTTTGTTTCCCACAGCTTCGCTCACCTGAATCGTTAGATCCCTCTTGTTCATGGGTCCCTCCTTACTTTTTAAGCTGTTCTGTTTTTATCTCGTAAAAAAATGCGTCTTTTTCCCGCCTACGCATGCCGACCAACTCAAGCCGCTCATCCGGCCAGTCTCGTAGGGCCTCTTTGTCAACTTTTTCCGTTTTCTTGATTGCCTCGAAAAAGTTGTATTCTTTCAATTTTTCCAAGACATTAGATAGCTTGAGCTTTGTAAGTGTGGTTATTTCCGTAGATTTGCGGAAACCTATGACCCCAAATTGCAATTCCCTGCTGCGAGGCTTTGCAAAGAGTTCCTGCTTATTGAGCTGCCCAAATGTTGCTAGTGCGGTTTCCAGTTCCTTAATCCTGACCTGGGCGGGAGCAGCCGATTGCTGAGCCGCCGTTTTGATAGCCGCGATCTCTTCTCCCATTCGCAACTCAACTTCTTTCACCCCCCGCATGAGCTTGCCAATTTGCGCAAGCACATCATTGGCCTGGTCAAGGGTCTGGATAATCACGGCAGTCGGCTTTTTACGCGGCATTAAGCGGCCTCCTGATCCGGTCGGATCACCGCCTTTTCCAGCCCCTCCACCCTTTCGCACTCGGCAAGAATAGAGTTGAGGTGATGAGTTGTTTTCTCCAGGTATTGCATGGACATGGCCTTCTGAACCAGGCACTTTATCTCCAATACCGATCTCCTAATCTTTGTGCTGATCATTTGAGCCTCCCTCTTTTTCGCCGCCAAAACGGCGCAGTAATAATTGGCAATCATTAACTATTTTTTTGGCGCACCCCTTTTGGGATGGGTTTGATTCCATCATCAGGCGCACAATGCGGCACGCGGCCCCGCGTTCGGCTTCAAACGGGTCTTTAGTTATCGGTGGGTAAGGTGTGCGCTGTGTTGATTTCGCTTTTTGTGTGGCACGATAAAGGCGTGTGTTCCCATTGCGACCAACAGCCGCTATGTATCCCTCGTCATCCAGCCAATTGCAGTAGCGGCGCACCATGGTGTAGGACATGCGGGTGATCCGGGCCAGATCCACATAACCCCAGCCGGGCTTGCTTGATCGAATCGCCCGCCAGACCCGCTTATACCCCTCGCCATTACGCTTGGGCGCGGCATCGGCGTTGTAGCGGTATACGCCTGGGCTGATCCGGATAAGCTCCTTGCGGCGCACCAAGGTGTCGATTCTGCGCCTAAGCCGCGCCTTCTCCGGCTCAGTCTCCAAGCCCAGGGCTTCGAAAAGTTGCCGGTTCGTCACCTGGCATGCACCATCAGGACACATGCCCTGAAGAGCCCGCCTAAGCTTGCTTGCCCCCTCGGTTTTCATTTGAGCCCTCGCAACTTCTTGGCCATGGCAGCGTCCACTTGATCTGTCTGTACGGCTTTAGCCATTTGATCCAAACTGACTATTGCATTGTGAGCCCGGCGGAAATTGCCTTTACAAAAGGTGTGGACGATCTTGCATGCCTTTGGTTCCAGTACCAAATTGGCGGCTTCCAAGGCATAAAGAGTGATATCCTGTTGGCTTACAGGAGCGAATGGAATGCGGTACTCACCGGGAATGCGGTCATCAATACGACTTCTTGCCGCAACTCTGGCAGGCAGGCCCTGCTCACCGATAAGTACTATAGGAGCGCCGGTTTCATCATGAATGTCGCGTAAATCCTCAAGCCTTCCAATATCCAAGCGATCAGCCTCATCCATATAAATGGTGCGGCGCTCATGCTCCAATTCTTCGACGATGCGGACTTTACAGCGATTTGAGCCATGAGGTCTTGCCCCGCAAACCTCATGGCAAAGGGCTTGTAAAAAGGCTGCTTGAGTCCAGTCTTGCCAAGCCCTTAAATAGATCCCGCCACGCACGGCATGGGAACTTCTAGCGGCTACAGTCTTACCGCGACCAGCCTCACCACTGACCATCATCATGCCGGGACGGCCAAAATCAGTGTCCTCTGCCAGAGTTAAGGCAGCCGCGAATCTGGAGACGTTTTCCGTCTCAATAAAGACGTCGCGTTTCAATTGGATACGCTCCTTTCAAGCTGTATTTGGCGTAATCTTTTTAGTTGTTCAAAACGGCGGCTGGTGACTTGGAATTCATCGCTTGCTTCATAGCTGGTCATAAATTCCAAGTCCTCGGCGATTAGCTTTGTGTTTTCGAAAAACTTGAGATTGAAAAGATGGCTATATCGGTCCAGCGGCGTTCGAAACTCAGGCCGCTCATACCCTGGTTGATTGGATTTGCGCTCAAGGTATTTACGCTGCAAATCTTCAATAGCTTTTGTTTCGGCTTGAGTAATTTCTTCGGTTTGAGGCGGTTCAGCAGATGTTTTTTCGACCAATCGCAAGGGCTGGCGTCGCTCTTCTTGGGGCGCAATCCAGGGGAAGGCGTGCAAGGCCTCAGGCCCCAGGTCCATTTCCTTGACAATCCGCATTGTTTGGGATTTTAGGCGCGCCTGGCGTTTATTTGCGTCGGATATCTTTTGTAAATCAAGGTCAGTGCCGAATTTCGCGGCCAGTGGGTTCAAGGCTTCCACCGGCTTGGCCGGGCCAAGGTAGCGTCCGTCTTTGGTGTATAAATGGATCACGCTCATGTCGGCCCAGGAAAACATGGCGATCAGTTTTTGACTCAGCCCGTAAAGAGCGTCACTTTCGTAGCTGATCCCGGCAAATTTCACCCGGCAGCGGCTGGGCTTGACTTCCTTGCGCCACAAGAAGTGGCGGGTCAACTCGGTGGTGTCCACACCCGGCCCTTTGCCTGCGTTGAAAATCTCCCATGGCGTTTTATTGATTCCGCGATGGTGCTGATCTCCGTACCAATTTACATAGATCCGGAAGATCTCCATGCATTGGGCCAGGGTGGGAACGAAGTTATTGTGTCGCGCCTGGTGGAACTTTTCGTTGCGCATTAAATATGCGGGCTTGTTTGCCACCGATGATCCCCGGTGGCTGGGTAGAAGGCGGGCGCATTGGGAGTCAAAGCTCCCGAAAAACCGTTCAACTATTTTGGTTCTGGCCTCATAGGGCTTTGAGTGCTGTACTGCTATTCCCAGGCGGGCGTAAAGGCCGTCCAGTTCGCCAAGGTCTGCTTTTTCCGAGAAGTATTTGGATTTAAATGCCTTGCCGTTATCGATATAGGCTACTTTGGGGTATTTCCCGAGGTGCCTTATGGCCATGTAAAGGGCGGAAGCGATGGAGATGGTGTCTTCTTCAGGCATCACCTCCCATCCCACGGGTATGCGGGAGGCCCAGTCAAACCAACAAATTAAGGTCATCCGCGCCGGGCGACCGGTTAAGGGGTGGATGGCATCAAAATTAAGGCGGTGACCGTCCGAGAAAATCACGTCTCCCACCTCTAAAATGCCGCTGTCGCGTGTGATATATGGGCCGACCTTGTCCTTTAACGCCTTCTCCCCCTCACGCATAAGCACAACTATGTCGTGGTGATCTTTATCGTATCGTTTCATAAACCGATAAGTGCTCCGCCTGCTTGGTATAGGCAGACCCCGGCTTTCCAAAACCGCGCACATGCCGCGATAAGCCAAGCTCACCGAAGGCTGATTATCTACAAGCCAAAGCTTGAGAAACACCTCTTCAGCATCATCCCCTATCCGCCCCTGCACCCCATCAGCTTGCGCCCAGCCCCTGGTGTCGCAAAGTATTTGGTAGTCATCACCCGCGTCCCTTAAATCCTTATCCCATCTATACAAGGTGGATTGCGTGATCGGGCCTATCGTTTTAAAGATGGAGGGGTGTAGCTCGCCGGAGTTGTAAGCAGTACGAAAAGCCAAATCCGCCTTGGATTTGGGCTTATTGTCTTTGCGATACTGTCGCCAAAGACCAACCAGTCGGTAACGGGCCAACCCTTCGGCATGTTTCTTTTCAGGAATGGGTTTCTTGTTCTCAGCAGGTAATATGGGCGTAGGCAGGTTCCGTGCCCTAAAAATGATTACCGCCGCGCGCACATCGTCAGGAATATCAGTCAAAGCAAAGAGTCTCTTCGAGCCCCCTCGCACATTTTCCTTTCTAAAAAACCATCCTTCCCGAGTAGCTCTGAGTGAAGCCGTTTTTTTTGAGACCCCTAAAGCGGTAGCTATCTCATTTAAATCTGTATAATTATCGTCTGGCTTTCGGATAATGTCTTTAGGCATTTCCCACCTCGGAAGCGTACTGGATGGTCGTGCCGATATAGTGATCTGGGTGATGTGGGATACGAGGCAAGGTCCAACCGTTGTTTTTAATCCAGCTCGGTATGCCCTCGCGGTTGCCCTCCAGAATCACCCTCCTGATGCTTGGATCAGGGCATTTACTGCCATGTCCTTTTTCCCAAAGCCCATACCAGAGAAGAGCGGCCATCATGCCTGCGGAATTAATTTCCTCGTTAATAAACCGTTCGCCCTTATATGCTTTGCGTAGTTCGCCTGTGTGCCAACCCAGCAACCAGGCTGTCTGCTCGGGGTTGTCACCCAGTAGCAATTCCCGTTGTGACCATTCAGGCAGTTCCGGTAGACCATAAGGACAGGTCGTATGACAAGCGCCGTCCAACCCGGCATTGGCCCCCAGGTTAAAAACCTCCAAAAACTTGACCAGCATAATTCCCGGCGGAAATTCTATTTTAAAAGCCCCCTCTTTTTTCATGGTCATCTCCGCCTCATAAAGCGCTTAAGCGCTGCTTTTTGCTGCTTTAGTTCGGTCTCCATTTTTTCAATCCTGCCCAACTCGGCAAAAAGGGCGTCCTCACCCACCAACACCTCACACCCCCTGGCCTGGGCCAAAAGATTTGTCAGGCAGTAAGATCCGGTTGCTTGTTCAAAAGCAGCGGCATATCTAAAGGGAAAATTATGATCTTGACGTGACTCGGCGGTGTAAGCGTCCAACATGAACTTGGAAACCTCACGCCCCGTTAACCGGCTCATCTCAGCCGCGATTTTATGGCGGTCGTCATCTGCATGCTTTAGGGCGTCAGCCAGTGCCGTTCTTAACGGCACATCCAGGTCCAGATTACCCGTTAAAGGCGGTGCCGGGGTGGGAACATTAAAGAGGTTCAAAGTCAAAGTGTCTCGCACACGGCGGCTCATTGTCTATTCACCTCGTCTTTATTTATGTTGCGGCGCACCCGGCGGTTGATGTTATTCTTATGAAAAGCATAACCGCCGATGCCGCGTTTAGGACGCCGCTCATCATACCGGCTTGGCCAGATATCCTGGGGCCTTAACCCTAGGGCGTCCGCGATGATGCGTTCCGCATTGGGGTATGGTTTGTATAAAGCGGCCCTGACCATTGAATGGCTATAACCGCGAGCCTCGGCTAAACGACGAAGGCTCCATCCGGCTTTTTCCAGAGCAGCTTTGATGTCTGCCTTGTGCCAATCTTGTGGGGGATTGGCTTTTTTAGGGTGTGTATAAGTGTTCATGGGTTTATACGTTATACCCTTTTAAAACGACCGTCAAACGTTTTTGTAGGGTAACGCTTAAGTTTTTTACGTAATTTATTTCTTCATTACGTAACTTATTAAGATGTCTTATTTTTCTACTATAAATATTAGCTTATAGAAAGGTAACACTTTGGGTAACACTAATGATACTGCTAGCGTTTCCCTATATAAGGGGTTAAAAGAGCGTTTTATGCGGGTACGGAAGCATTTGGGTGTAACCCAGCGAGAAATGAGTGACTTGCTTGGTGCCGGAAGAAACACATGGCAAAACTACGAACGGGGAGGGCAAGTACCGGGCGGTAAAATCATTACTGCGTTGATTGAAAAGGGAATCAATGCAAACTGGATACTCACCGGTAAAGGTGAGATGTTAATGGTTGATGATCTGCAAAAAGCGGCAGATAAAAAGCAAGCAGTAAAAAATGGCGGCATCCCGCCCGCAGGTATGGTTAAAGCCTTTGCACTACGGGAAACAGGGAGACCGGGATGGTTTGTAAAATTAGCTACTTCCCTGATAACTCCAAAACCTTTTGAAGCACCTGAAGCCAAGGATTTATTTGCCTTGATAACAGAGGATACATCATTAACCCCTTATGGTATTGACCCAAAAAATTTGATATTTTGTAGCGCTGAAACTGCGCCTCAAAATGGAAATTTAGTATTTGTGGAACGTGTAGATTCTCTGGCGGCAACCGGCATGTATTGGGAGGGCGACACTAAAGGCGACGTTTCATTGGAAACTTACGCCCCCTCTGTTGATGGACTCCCTCAGGAAGTGATAACTTTGGAGATCCCCGCAAAAATGATTTCCAAAGTCTCCCTGATTACCCATATAAAACCTAGTCTGTAATTCTCATATCATCTGGCAAACTGGGGCTGATATTCGCATTTTTTCTCATTTCGATTTTTGCGCGAGACTGCGACCCCAAAAATATCCTAAGCCCCTGTTTGTCCTAGATTAGTCCCATTTTAGTCCTACGTTTTCCCCCATTCATGCCAATTCTCATCTCCCCTGGCACCCTATACAGAGTATGGTTATCGGCCATCACCAGACGGAAGATGTCGTTAGCTACACGCCGGATAACTTCCCTGGGCCCTATGGCGCGAATTCCATAAAGTAGACTATGGATACCAGCTCCGAGCTATGGCGCCCATCTCGGGGGCTGAGGCCAAAACGAAAGAGTGGGGCGTGTCCATCCATGCGGTGACCTGTTGCGGGGAAAGATATTTTTCGTCAGCTTCGAACGTATAATGCCCACCCGGGATTACTCCTGGGTGGGCTGAAGCGCAGATTTGGACTGGTTGGCTGCAACAGAGATAGCATAAAGAGCTCTCCTATCAAATTTTATTCATACCAGCCCGTGCTAGTGGGTATTAACATGTTGGCTAATTCATTGACCATCTTTGGTTTCCACTCACTGGCAAGACGTTGGGCTTCGGCGATTTGCTTTGAAGTCATATATGCGGCTACAAAATCACGAGCCCAAACTGCGTTTTTGTTGCCACCCGCTGCTGCCAGGTTGAGCCACATATGGGCATAGACATTGTTTTGGGGGACACCGCGACCTAAGAAGTAGAACGAGCCAAGATTATATAGCCCATCGATATCTCCTTGCTCCGCAGCCATGCGATACCACTTGGCTGCCTGTTTATAGTCAACGGATACCCCATGGAGAAATCCATTATACATACTGCCTAGATCGCATTGGGCTCTAGCAACCCCTTGCTCGGCCGCCTTGACCCACCATTGCGCGGCTTGACTATAGTCTTGGGGCATGCCTTTGCCATGGTAGCACATAAAGCCTAGGTAGTATTGAGCAGCGGCAAATCCTTGTTCGGCGGCTTTACGATACCACTTAGCTGCTTGTTTATAGTCTTTGGGGGTGCCTAGGCCGAGGAAGTACAATTTGGCAACGTTAAATTGTGCCGCAACATTTCCCAACTCAGCGTCCTTGAGGTACAATTCCACCGCCTTGAGTGGTTCTCCCCTTTTGCCTAAGCATTCCTGATCGTTACCCCAAACAGGAGTGTAGGCCAGCAGTACCGGCAGAAGTAGACAAGCGGTTAAGATGGTTTTCCGCATGGTTATTCTCCTTTGTTTGCTGAGGCTGTAAGGGGTTGTAATTTGCGTAGGCGCATAGCTGTACAGAGAATTGCGGAAGATTCCACCGTGGGCACAAAAGGCAGATGTTTCAATTTTTCGTTGGGGGCCTGTGTAGGGCTAAACAAAAAAACCGCTATAGCGGCTACAAAGTCAACTGGCACCATGGTTGTCAAAATGCTCGGCCAAGTTGGTTTTGGGCGCCTACTTATAGATGTAAATAACTGGTATACCACCCCAAAGAACGACGCGCTCGATCCATGGGCGTCACATATTCTACAGCAGAACGTAATCAATATATCTTTCACTGTTATCCCCCCAATCCAATTTTTTGTTTAGGTGTAACGTGCTTTAATTACAGCGTATCTTACCGCTATTTAGCTGATAAATTGCTTATGAAATATGCAACTTCAGCACAGTGAGTATGAAATATAAAAGAATAGCGCCATAAAGTACAATACAAACCAAATAAAAGAGTCAAGAGTTTTAAAATAATAAACCAAGGTTGCAATGCCAAACATCGCTTAACAGTACATGCCGCCACACTCGACAAGCCAATTCAGTAATCTATTTTTCCTTTAGATCCTATTTGTTTATATTAGTAAGTAACACGCATCTATAGCTGTTTAATGATTGATGCCTTGAAAAAGATCATGGAGCCAGAGATAACCACTCGGTAGGTGAGCTGCCCAAGTCCGGAGTCAAGTTTCAGTTAAGGGCGTGTTGAATACAGGCTGAAATGAATACTTCAAACGATTGACTGAGAGGATTGAGGTGGGTTACCATGCACTTAAATTGGGGGAATCGATATAGCCCTTCAACTTTCATAGTATCCAATAGTAAGTAATGTTAATTTGCGGCCTTGGGGCATCAAAAGACTGCATTTGGGCGCCACCCGAGGCTGTGAGGACTCTGATAAAATTGGAAACGCGGCAACTGTCGCATGATATGAGATGACCATGAAAAATACAATTTGCCTTATTTTAATGCTATTGGTTTTAATATTATCGGCCCCAAATGTATTTGCAGAAATTGGGTTTTCTAACGCTTTGGCTAAAGATATTGCCCAAGCTTATGGCTTCTACTTGGGTCAAATCTATTCATTGGGAGAAATTTCAAAAAAATACCCATCCATATCAGGGTTGGCAAAAATAGCAAAGTTAGAATTTTGGGCAACCTTCGAATCTTCTATTGAGGGCATGGATACGTTAATGGCGAAACATGTTCAATGTGAATGGAAGGAAGTTAAAAAACAACTTGCTAGTCAAATTAAGAATCATATCAACATTGAACAAATATCAGAAACCCAAGCTCGTCAGTTTGTTGAATTAGTCCGAGAAAGGGCAAAAGGAGCCATAGAATCACCAGTCATTGAGACATTGCTGCTTTTTAAATCTGGTTATGAAAATAATCCAGAGCGAGAATTTCTTGACGGTTACAAATTTAAGTATTCAATAAATGGTAGCGGAAAAGCAAAGGGAGTAGCGTTTTCTATTGAGTCCCCTAAAACTTGGGTTGCCAAAGAAGGAAATCGACCAAATATCGTACAGAAATTTGTTAGTGAGAATGGCAGAGGGCATGAGCTTCTACTGATCCTAATAAAAGAACTTCCATTGCAGCCCGGAGAGAAAATAACAGAACAGGTTGTATTGGACATTTTGAATCCGAAAAATATCCAAGATTACATACCTGATGATGCAACCTATCTTAACGGTGGGGCAATAACATTAGAGAACTTGCCTGGTTTGTGGGTGCATTTCAGAATGGATATGTCGAGGGTGAGAAACACCTTTGGCATGGAAGCAATTAGTTATATTCTCTTATACAAAAACAAAATGATCCAAATCCAAGGCAAAGTAATAACATCAATAAATGGAAAGTCAACGGGTCGGGGTGGGTTTGCAAAATACGAAGAACTATTTGATCTTATGGTAAACAGCTTTGTAATTTTCAACATGTATAAATAATAGCCAACAATCGCATACAGGCGGTCAATAAAAAATGTCTCTCTTGTTTATCGTCGCGTTGCTTTTTACTTCGGTTATGCAGAGCGTATGGCTTTTTTAAGGAGGCGTATTATGAAGCGGTGGACCGCATTTGTTGGGTCTGTCAGGTTTTTTGCGCATGAGTTTCACTCTTAATACTGGAACAAGTTTTAGATCTTCTAAGCTCATTGTTATTTCAATTTAATTTTTACAGCAAGTTGAGTGCTTGCTGGTTGCATATGGTCTTAAAAGTCCTTTTCCCGGAAAAAAGCCTAAAAAACCAGGTCAAGGTAATATCTCGTACTTTATAATCGTCTTCCCTGTATAAACGGTGTAAATAAAACAAAGTTAAGTTAAACTTGGTTATGACTTGAGGTTATTTTGCATGGGGGGAGTCGAATGCAAAAAGTAGGGGGGATTTTAGCCTTAATAAGCGGTGTGTTGGGTGTCTTGGCTGCCATGATCACCTTTTCGTTTAACGAATTGAGCGGAACATTTGAAGCGGGAGGGGGCAATCAAATGCTGGGTTTGAGTGAGCTTGTGTTTGCCTTGCTCACCATTGTTTTCGGAGGATTAGCCATGGGTGCCAACTCTAAAAAACCCGGTATTATTCTGATTATCTGCTCGATTCTGGGGATAATCGTAGGCGGCCACCTGATGGTCATGCCCATGGTTTTTGCCCTTATCAGCGGTGTGTTTGCCGCGATAGGGGTCCCAAAGAAGGCAACCGCATCCACTAAAATCCAACCTCAGATTACCCGCACAAATGGTAGGCCCCGTTGCAGATAAATGGGGTTTAGCCTCAAATTCGGGGGCGTAAGCAGGCTGGAGGGGCCTTACTTCAAGGGGTCTGTACAGACGTCATTCCCATCCAGGGGAACTGTCTTTTGAAAGAGCATCTGTAAGGGCACCACCGCCATATCGGTTATGAGTTTAGTTGCTGTCGATAATATTGCCCCTGTCGGGATGCCTGCCTTAAAATCCTTGAAACTGCCTTTGACTTCAATGGGAGTGGCCAGGCTGAAAAATTGGGGTTTTTTGGCGGCCGGTTCCAGACGCAGCCAGATTTTTCCCGTATTAAAATCCATTTCCGCCTGGCCCCTTACCCGCATCTGGCTGGTGTCCAGGATGATATCCTCCTGGGTTGCCTTGCCGTTTTGCACTTTAAGACGGCAGACCAGGCAATTGAGCCGGGCCTTATTTTTCTTGAATTGATTCAAGACCGCAGAGAGCAGATTAACGGCCCAAAGGTCGATTGCGTCTGTTTCAACGCCTGTGGGCCAAACTGCAAAATCAAACTTGCCGTGGGCATTTTTCAGCAGGTTGTGCGGCTCTTTGGCCTGGGAGTTCAACTTGGCTTTCAGGGTGATAATCCCCTGATAATCCTTTTCAGGGGCAATCATTCTGGCAATAGTCCCGTAATCCAGCCTTTCAATATCAATAAACAGACCCATGGCGGCTTTGTTCTGTCTGGCAAAGTGCCCCCTGATCTTTACCAGGCCTCCGGGCAGCTCCAAGTGCAGGGGATTTAAAACGAGTTTTTTGTTTTGCAGGCTAAGGTTCAACAGCCCGCCGCCCCAGGTTTCCTGGCCTGCCTGAACCTTACTCGCTTTGAGCCTCACCTCAAAATCAAGGGCTTCCATAAATTCGGGTGAAAATATGAACCAGGGTTTGGTGGAGATTTGTTTTTTATCTGGTTTTGCTTTAGGAAGTTCTTGCCCATGCTTAAGACCGGCTAAATCTCTCAACTGAATATATTCTGAGGACAGGTTTATTTTGAGGCTCGGCTTTGCATCTGCCAGGGAAAGGGCAAAATTGCCTTGCAGCCGGCTTTGAGCCAGCCTCGCTTGCAAGTTGTCAATGGCATAACCTTTGGGAGTGGTCTTAAGCAAACCGCTTAAATGATAAGGTCCAATGGCAGGCAGCCTTTTTTGGGTCAACTCTTCCAGGGATTTGAGGTCCCGGCCTTTCAGGGCCACCTTGACACCTTTAAAAGGGCCGGGTTTCTGTTTTTTCAGCTTCAGGGTGTTTCCTTTTGCAGACAGCTTCACGTTAAGGGAAGGAGCGGTTTTTAAAGACAGCAGCTCCGGAAAAGTAGCTGTCTCAGCCGCCAACAAAACCGGTTGCCGGTTTATTTTGCCGGTGAGGATAAGAGAGACAGGTTTCCCAGGTTGAATAGAGAGCCTTCCGTCCGGGGACTCAAAGGCAATGACGGATTTTTGGGCAGGTTCCTGGAACTCAATATCCACCCGCTTGAATATCATCTCCAGGCTGGATTGGGCCGCTATTTCCGTGAGGCTTGAACCCTTGACCATGGCCTTTAAATCAACTTGCCTGACCTTTGCCTTAAGCCTTTGCCCCAGGTTAAGTTTTCGAAAAATTCCAGCCAGGTCAAGGTTTTGAAAAGCAAGCTCCAACTCCAGCCGTATCATCGGTTTTTCCCATAGTTTGCCCGACGCAGTCAATTGTCCGTCCCTGGCCTTATAAAAAAGGCTGAAAGGCAGGTAGGTTGTTTCTTTTGATTGCAGGGCAGGCGGTCCGACTTTGAGACCCAGGGAGAACGCCTCCCTTTCATACTCGCCTTTTAAGTCAAGCCAACCGGGCTGGTTTTCCGGTATGGCTCCATCCAGGGTTTTAATGACCAACTTTACCGGGGTGTCTTTTCGGGGAGATCTGGTTTTAAGAGTCAGGCGGTTTATTTTGATTTCTTTAATTTGAGTTAAGTTGAAAAAGCCCCTTTTCGGGTTGGTTTGGCTGGGAACGGGTTTACCTGGGGAGGTATTTGATCTTTGCAATGGAGTTATGTCTAGCTCCGCTTGATCCAGGAACAGCTTTTGGAAACTGATTTCTCCCCTAAGCAAGGGAAAAAGATCCCAGGCAAGTTCCAGCTTGGCCAAAGAAGCCCTTTCAAGGCCGGAGGTGATGCCCGGCTTTACAGTCAAAGCCACATGTTGCGCCTTTAGTTGGGAAATGGGAGCTAATCTGAGGAAAACCGGTCCGCTGAGGCGCAGGTCATGTGCCAGGTGCCGACTGAGGGTTTGGGCCAGAAAGTTTTTATGTGCACTAAGGTCCAGCTCTACCTGGAAACAAATAAGGCAGAGCAATATAAGCACTGAACCTGCCAAAACATATAAAAATATTCCCAGAACCCATTTGATGGTTTTGATTAGCAGCCTTTTTTGCATGCTGTCTCATTTAAACTGGGTTTAATCGGAGTTTGCCAAGGCTAGGGCCATTATAGCAAGGCGGGCTATCGGTTTTTCGAATATTGGATATAAAAAAAGCGCCTGGGTTAGGCCCAGGCGCTTTTGTCGGGTTAAAATCGCCTTGGCTCAGCGGAGCTTATCCGGCAGGAACTTGGCTGCCAACAAAAAAATAATACCCAGGGCTATGGCAAGAACAGGGCTCCAAGGAGTGTCGATTAAGGGAACCGATTTGCCGGTAAGGACCAGGGTTGCCTTGCCGCCCAAAAGATTATGCATAAGCCAGGTGTCTTTGAGACTGCCGTACATCATGGTGTAGAGCCCCGCTCCAAAGAGTCCGCCGAGCACAAAGAACCAGGCGTCCTTGCGGCCGCTGCCTGCTGCCACAACCCCTGTGCCGGGGCAGAAGCCGGCCAGGGCCCAACCTGCCCCAAGCAGTACACCTCCGGGAATCACTCCCCAGTAAAGCGCCTTGACACTGAGATGGCCGGGAGAAATAACACCCAGCCAAAGAAGTAAAAAGAGAACTGTAGAAGAAAGCCCTATGCCTGTGAAAATGGCCTTGGCCAGGTGCATGTCCCTAAGCCTCAGCATGCCCACAATCTTGACCGGATCTGCGGCCCCCACCCGTTGCAGCACAAACCCAAAAAGCGTGCCCAAAAAGACAGCCAGAATAAAGTTCATTTTTATCCCCCTATTTTTTATAAACCAACATAGCCACAGGTACGGCAGCGGCAAAGGCGGACAAGGCAAAAACATACCCGCTCATGGAAGTCTGCATCATGCCGCTCATCATGTGACCGCTGGTGCAGCCTCCGGCCAGACGTGCACCCCAGAGCACCAGAATTCCGCCGACAAAGGCCAGGGCATAGCGGGTGGTTTTGGCCCCTCCGAAATTGGCCTGGTGATAATCAGGCATTTGGGCAATTTTTGCTCCCTTTTGGCTCAGCCTGCCCAAAAAACCGCCGACAAACATGAAAACCACGAACAGAAAACTGTAGTTAAAGGGATTAGCCACTGCCTTGGCATATTTACCGCCCGATTTGTTCAGATAGGGATTGGAACTCGCGTAACCTGATTTTGCTTCTTTGTCCTCAACCACCAGGGCCTGGGAGAAGGTGTTTGCCAGAATTCCGTCAAAGATTACAAATTGAGTGGAGACTCCTATGGGCTTGATCAGTAAAACAGCCAGGAGAAAGCATCCACCCAAGGCGCAACCGCTTTTAAACCAGCTCCAATACATGGTCATCACCTCGTATTCTTGTGATTATCAGGGAACTAAAAAGAATGCCGGGAATATGAAATCCCCTCACCTGAAATGGTGGGCATGATTTTGTCTTTCGTCAACCATAAACCAGAGCGAGGGAATGGAATTATATAAAGAAGGATAATTCATGTGTTCGGAGGAAGATCGGAAATATTCAGGCAAGGAATTTATCTGTTTCGGTTGATTATCTGATCCGATTGGAAAAGGCTTTTGATTGTAGAAGTAATGTCCTGATAATTACGTCGTATGGTGGGTAATGTTTTAAGGTTTAGTGTCTCTGCTCGGGAGTACAAGGAAAGGAGAGAGTATGAAAAAGTTCCTTTTATCAATGCTTGTTCTTCCTTTTGTTCTGAGCCTCAATTTAGCTTGGGCCAAATCCGTTCCCGAGCATCCCCTTATCAGGCCTTATCCCGGATCGGTTTTGGCTAAAAGTATGAGTAAATACATGAAATATATTCAATACAAGTTCAAGATGCGCAATCCGGTCGACAAAAAGCCAATGGACAAAAATGTAAAAGGCAAGTGTTGGCAATTATTGTATGAACTTAGAAAGCCCGATAAAAGCCGGGTAAAGGATATAAACACCTTGGAGTTTTTTGAGAACTAAAAGGCCGCTGCCTTGGAAAAAGGAGGCAAGGTGGTTTGGGAAGACCGGGGTCAACTGGTCTTTACTCTTCCCAACCAACAAGGCGGAACAACATGGTGCAGGGTGACCGCCAATTCCGGCCTGGGTCAGCAATATTTGAACATTGTAGGCGGAAAACCTTTTAGGAAGAGCTTCGCCTTTGGCCCGGCCCAGATGGAAGAAGCCTTGGACACAGACGGGAGAGTGCGGCTTTACGGAATTCTCTTTGATTTTGATAAAGCCACCTTAGTGCCCGAATCTCTAAAGCAGCTCGGCTATATGATCATCCTCCTCAAGGAGAATCCGGATTTAAACCTGGAGGTCCAAGGGCATACCGACAACAAGGGCTCAGACAATCATAACCTTGAACTCTTTCAAAGACGCGCCGAGACAGTTGTGGTTTTTATGGGGCTCTTCGGGGTGGATTCCAATCGGTTTATCCCCAAGGGTTAAGGGGAAACCAAGCCTGTGGCTGGAAACGTTATCGGAGAGGGCAGGGCCAAGAACCGCCGGGTGGAGCTGGTCAGGCAATAGGCCGGTTAAGGCAGGAATTATAAAAACCGGGGGCGGACATGAGGCCGGCCCCCGGTTTTTATGGGGGGGATGAGACACTTTTTAGAGTTGAAAAATTTTTCCTTGGCTTGGGGCTCAAATTAGCTAGTTGGGTAAAATGCGGGACGAGGAAATTAAGTAAGCCTGGGTGTCTTCCCGGTCTATGAAATCAATCCTTATTTCCCCCACCTCGCGGACAAGTTTTTTGTTTATCAAGAACGTGGTTTTGTGAAAATGATATTGATCGTCTTCTTGCTTGGGGGCGTCCAAGGACATCACCAGTCTGGATCCGGAGTCATCTCTTTGGGCTGAGATGCGGATCATGCCTGAGAGGCTCTTTTCCCTTAAATAATTTTCCAATCGGTTAAGGGCTTTGTCGCTGATGGTAAACATTGGATTAAGTTCGCTTCCCCCGAGAATTTTTTGCTGGGCGGTAAAGCCTTTTGGATGTTTTTATATAAAAAATATCTATTTACTAGGGATAAAGGATACAAATATCCGCCAGGGTACCCCCTATGGAAAACTAATTTTTTTTTAAGGCATCAGCGGCTCTGCGCCCAGAGCCGCCTGCCCCTGTAAACCCTGTCTACAGACCGAATTCTTCCAGGTCCGGACCCAGGTAAACCCTTTCGTTTTCACCCAACTCTCCCATGGCCAAGCAGATAAAGGTCCACAGGTGAGTTACGTAAAATCCGCCATTGTAATGCTCAGACAGCTCGTGGATCTGAGCGTGGCAGTTGTGGCAGGGAACCACGCAATAATTGGCCCCGGTCTTCATGATCTGGTCGAATTTCTTTTTGCCGTAGATCAGTCTGTCTTCGGGATATCCGGCCTGCAGGGAACCGCCGCCGCCGCCGCAGCAGAAGTTGTTGTTGCGGTTGGGGGTGATCTCCATGAAGTTTTCTTCGCCCACACAGGCCTTGAGCACAAAACGCAGGTCGTCGGCAAAGTAGTTGCCCAGGGATTTGCGGGTGGAGTTGCAGGGATCTTGCACCGTGAATTTGATCTTAAGGTCTTTGTTCCAGTCGGAGCTGACCTTAAGCTTGCCTTCCCTGATCCACTTGGCATAGAGGTTGACAATGCTGACCAACTCAAAGTTGTGGGAGATATTGTATTTGCGCAACCCTCCCCAAAGGGCGAAGAAGGAGTGGCCGCACTCTGTGTTGATCAGGTACTTGACTCCCAAATCTTCCAGGTGCCTGACCTGGGAGCGGATGATGTGTTCCCAGTTCTTGTCGTCGGCCAGGAACATGCAGTAGTTTTCACCGCCCCACATCTCGGAGTAATAGGTCCAGTCAATGCCCACCTTGTGCAGGATGCGCCACAGGGGGATAAGCTCGTCCGGCTCGGTCACGGGTTCGCGGGAGTTTTGGTTAAGGGCGTATTCAGCACCTTTTTTATCCACGTAAACCTTGAAGTCTTCGTAACCAGGCTCTTCGGCCAGTTCCTCGGCCACGTCTTCCACGGTGAATTTAAAGTCATCCAAAGGCACGCCCATGGCGCCGCCCCGGGAGCGGATGTGGTGGTCACAGGAGGCCAGAATGCCTTTGGGCCTGGTTTCTCTGGGCCACTGGGACCTGGCGAAGAAGACCAGGTTGGGGATATCCACATCCATGGGGCAGGCGGCCTGACAGCGTTTGCACATGGTGCAGACCCATACCCAGTCGTGGTTAACCGCCTCTTCATAGAGCCCCAGAGCCAGCATCCGCACGAATTTTCTGGGGTCCATATCCATCAGGCCTGTGGCAGGGCAACCCCCTGCACAGGTGCCGCAGGTCAGGCACTGACTCAGGTTCATGCCGTCAAGCTTTTCCTGAATCTGTCCGGCCAGATCCTTGGGAACGATATTCTCGCTCATGTTAATAAAACTCCTTAAAGGAAAGTTGGTTTTTGTGTTATGCGCCCCCCCCTTTTGAGAGGGGGCGCCAAGCTCAGTATTCCACCGGCATTTTTTCCAACTGGGCTTTTGTGAAGACCGGTCCGTCCTTGCAGACATACTCCGGCCCTACGTTGCACCGCCCGCAAATTCCTATACCGCATTTCATGCGGTTTTCC
>NZ_AZAC01000004.1 GCF_000931935.2 Dethiosulfatarculus sandiegensis | reverse complement strand
CATCCCCAAGAGCGCTCCCTTGGTGGGCTTTTTGTTCCTGGGCAACCTGTTCAGGGAATCAGGCGTGGTGGAAAGGCTCTCCAATACGGCCCAGAACGAGCTTATCAACATCATCACCATCCTTTTGATGCTCGGCATCGGAGCTTCCATGCCTGCGGAAAAGGTGCTTGAGCCCCGCACCCTGCTGGTGCTCCTGCTCGGCCTGGCCGCCTTCTGCGTGGGTACGGCGAGCGGTGTTATCTTCGGCAAGATAATGAGCAAGTTCAGCAAGGAGCCATTTAACCCCATGCTCGGCGCTTCAGGCGTCTCGGCCGTGCCCATGAGCGCACGAATCGTACATCACCTGGGGCAGACCGAAAACAAAAAGAACTTCCTTTTGATGCATGCCATGGGGCCCAATGTGGCAGGCGTTATTGGCTCCGCTGTGGCGGGCGGTTATTTCCTCGGACTCTTCATTAATTTCTAAAAAACGGTTTAGAAAAACAAAACGGGCCGGGTTCTTTACGGGACCCGGCCCGTTTTAATTTTAACACCCCCTGAAAAATTCTATCTTTTCTGGTTGGCCTTTTGCAATCTCCCACTTAATCAACCGGCAATGCTATGATTACTTATGAGAAGCTCAGGTTGTTGATAAGCAGCCTGAGCGCGGGGCATGGATCCCCTCAAAACACCAAGCGTTTTTCGGGCCCCAAATGGCGGCCCGCCAAATTGCGAGCCTTTTTTAATTTCGCTTTCCGTTAATTTAAAAGGCGGGAGATAAAACCCCATGCAAAAGGATCTCAAGCAAAAACTCATAGATATTGTCGGAGAACAAAATTTCACCGCTAAAATCATTGACATGGTGAGTTACTCCTATGACGCCTCGGAACACTCCCACCGGCCCGACGCCGCAGTCTGGCCCACTGACACCGATCAAATCCAAAAAATCGTACAACTGGCCAACCGGGAAGGCTTTGCCCTGATTCCCAGGGGGGCCGGGACCGGCCTGGCCGGCATGGTTGTGCCCCAAAAAGGCGGCTTGGTCCTGGATCTTTGCCGCATGAATCGCATTCTGGAGATCAATATCCAAGACCGGGTGGCTGTGGTTGAACCGGGAGTGGTCTATGAAGACCTGAACCGGGCCCTGGCTGAATATGACTTTTTCTTTCCCCCGGACCCGGCCAGTGGCAAGGCCTGCACCCTGGGCGGCAACCTGGCCACCAACGCAGGCGGGGTAAAGGGTGCCAAATACGGTGTAACCACAGACTATGTACTGGGGCTGGAGTTGGTTCTGGGTGACGGGCGCCTAATGAAAACCGGCACCCGCACCATGAAAACCTCTTCAGGCTATGACCTCACCAGCCTTTTTGTAGGCTCGGAAGGCACCCTGGGCATTGCCACCAGGATAACCCTGAAAATCAATCCCCGGCCCCCGGCCACTGCCACCTGTCTTGCGGTTTTCGATGAACTTAAAAGCGCGGGCCAGGCAGTGGCCGGAATAATGGAGAGCGGCATCATACCGAGTGTTTTGGAGATCCTGGGTAAAGAAACCCTGATAGCCATCAATCAAAACACAGACCTCAACCTGCCGGTGGTCGACGCCATGCTCCTGGTGGAGACCGACGGTTGGACCCAAACCGAAGCCGACTTCCAGATGTCCAAAATAATGGATGTGTTCGAAGAAAACCAGGCCGGCGAAGTAACCAGGGCCCAATCCGTCGAACAGGCTGAGGGGCTGTGGAAGGCCCGCAAATCGGCTTATGCCGTCCTGGCCCGCATTCGTCCAAATTTTGTATTGGAAGATATTACGGTGCCCATATCCCAGATGGCTTCCATGCTGGAAGGGGTGAACCAAATTGCGCAAAAAAACCAGGTTGAGATAGCCACCTTTGGCCATGCCGGAGACGGCAATCTCCATCCCCAGATTCTGTGGGACAACAGCGATCCCGATGAATCCAAACGAGTTGAAAAGGCCGTGGATGATCTCTTCAATCTGGCGATTGAACTCGGCGGCACCCTCACCGGAGAACATGGAATAGGCCTGAGCAAGGCCCCTTACATGAGCCTGGAGCACGATCCCGTTGCCCTGGAATCCATGCGCTCCATCAAAAGGATTTTTGACCCCAGTAATGTTCTGAATCCGGGCAAGATGGCCCTGGATGATTAAAAGGAATCGGCGGGTGANNCCCGCCGATTCCTTTTGCTTTACCCACCCGGCAGTCAGCCCCTGAAACAAGAAGCGTAAGCCTTGCCTTACCGCCTTTTCCCTCAACAGGGCTCAGCGATTATTCAGTGCATCAAGCTGACCGTTTAACTGTAGAGAAGCAATTTATTTTTTAAGCCTCAGTCTTGACAGCGGCGATTACCGAAATTTCCACTAACGCCTCTTCAAGGGCCATCTGAGCCTGAACGCAGGCGCGAGCCGGGGCGGCTCCCTCTGGCACCCAGTTGTCCCAGACCTCGTTCATCTGTGAAAACAGCGCCATATCTTTAAGGTAGATGGTGGCGGAGAGGATGTGTTCCCGATCGGATCCGGCCTGGGTCAAAAGGGTGTCCACCTTCTCCAGCATGGTTCTGGTCTGTTCGGCGATTCCGGCATTGTAATCTGAGGCCACCTGACCGCAAAGATAGATGGTGTGGTTGTGGATGACAATGCGGCTCAGCCGCCGCTGGGTTTCATATCTTTGAATGCTCATTTTATTTTCCTTTTAAAATTCATATAATTAAAAACAAAAAAAGATCCCCAATCCGACCCACAGGCTCTTTATCAACACAGAGGAATCAGCCAAATAATCCCGAGGCTATAACCCTTTGTTTATCCTCCGGAGAATAGGGATTATCCGGGGTTCCCGGGCAGACAGGATTTATCCAAGGAGCAACGCCTTTCAAAACTTTTTACCCTGATGCTCTACATAGCGCCAGGGATGACGTCAGGTTCTTTCATCGAAGTTCGATGAACCGTTCCCCAGCGGGTGGGTGAGCCAATAGGCAGGTCAAGATTTCATCACAATATAAATACGGTTTCCCAGTTCCACCCCGGGGCCGGGCATTCTTCGGCGCCCGGCAAAAAAATCATGGCGTCAAAGGCCAAGTTGAGAGTGAAAAAGGAGCGGCTGAACTTTTGGGGTTTAATCCCGGACCCCTGCTCACCGTGTGCGCAAGCTTGGTATTCCATTTGGCCGTAAAACATTTTAAGGGCGTCCACTACAAAAAAGCGCCCGCCTTGTGAGATAAAGGCAGACGCTTTTTTCGAATTCCTGTTATTTCACTTAATCAAAAACCACCGCGCCCTTGATAAAGCCCTCCGGCGGATGAGCCGTGTCTTCCAGGGCCTGGGCCAAATCTTCCAGCTTATAGTGGAAGTTGTTTACTTTCTCAAAGGGATAGGCCCTGGAATTGATCAGACGCATGGCATCCGGCACATTGCCTGCCTGGCCCTTGCCTGTGGCTACCACCACATCCCGCCAGATTAATTCATCAAAGGCCACTTCCGTCTTTTTACCGCCGGAAAGGCCGATCAAAACCACCCGGCCCGAGGTGCGCACCAGTTTAAAAGCAGTGTTTATGGCCTGGGGCGCGCTCGAGGTCTCAACCACCACATCCGGCTGCCCGCCGATCAGCTCCGGCACCTTTTCAAGGGGATCCTCGGCATCCACCCTGATTACGTGATCCGCCCCGAATTCCAGGGCCAATTCAAAGCGTGCCTGGTCCTGGCTGAGTCCCAACATAACCACCGGGCCCACACCTGCGAATTTGGCCGCAGCCAGGGCGCAGAGCCCCTGGGAGCCCACCCCGGAGATGACCAGGCTCTGGCCAAAACTCATTTGCCCCAGGGTTTTGACCCAGCGCACGCCATTGCCGACTACTGAAGACAAGCTCGCCGCCAGGTCGGGCACGCCGTCCCCCACCTTATAGAGCAGGGTCCCAGCGGGCAGATAGACATATTCCGAGTATCCGCCAAACAAATGGGGAGGCTCGGCACAGGCCATTGACACCCCAAAGGTCCCGCCATTGGGGCAGTTGTGATAGTGATGATCCGTGCGGCACCAGGAGCAGCGTCCACAAGTGATATATGGTTCCGGGGTCACCCTGTCGCCCAGCTTTACATCGGGGTGGGCCTTTTGGGCCTCCACACCTATCTCAACCACTTCACCGGAAAACTCATGGCCCATGATCACCGGATAGCGCCCCAAAGGAGTCAAACCATGAAACACCTTTATATCGGTGGAGCAAATGGACGTAACATTGGTTTTAATCAATATCTGATCCGGTGCTGGTGGAACGACTTTAAATTCCTGCATTTCAAGCTGATTGGGCTCCACCACAACCATTGCCTTGGCTTTCACGAATGCCTCCTCATTTTCGGGTATACACCTATATGTCTCGCATTGAGCCACATGGTCTCATTTAGAATTTATACGCCTTTCACCCTAGCACATAAAAGGAGGCAAATGCAGCATTTCAGATGGTATTAAACAGAAAAAACCCTGCTAATTCGAGCAATTCCGAGCATACACACGCTTTATTGGAAGATTATTTTTAAAATAATTAATCAGTAAATCTGCTTAACAAAGGAAATCAAGCAAAGAAGCGCCGAGCACACAAAACCGGCGGCCGGAAAAAACTTTTTCAGGTTTTTTCCGGCTGACCGGTCTTTTGTTTCAAAAAAAGCTAGGGTTGGGCCCTATTCCTCTTCAAATTGGCTTCCGCACCAGGGGCAGTAACTGAAGCTGAAATCATGAATAGTCTCCCCGCAAGAGGAACAGCGGGTGACCATCTCGTTGGCGCAAAAGGGGCAGTACACAAAAGCAGCACAGTTCTTGCGCACTTCCGGATCCAGTTTTTCCCAGTCCTCGGCGCACATTTCCTCCTGGCACACCTTTTCCTTGCGGGCCTTTTCTTCCATGTGGATATTATCTCCCATTATGATCACCTTTTCGTTTCAACAAAGGCATATTGTTTAGGCAGTGTAAAATGAATTATAACACACCCGGAACCCGGCAGCTAAATCAAGCAGCCCGATCTTACAACTCAGATAAAAACCATTTAGACTTGCCGGGCCGATATCCCTGTTTCAAAGATCAGTAAGACAAAATTTATCCATGAGCAGTTAAACTTAAACCCGCCCACCGGCCCTGATCCCGGCTCAAAGGCAACCATTTCGGCAGGCACTCCGTAAGGCAAACCGCTTTTTACCCCTGAATTTGGAAAACCTACTTTTTTGCGGCTTCTTATCGGCCTTATAACGCAAGGGTGAGGCAAACATGATATATTTGAGGGCAGTATTTGGGAGATCCGACAATGCCTTTAGAAACAAGCCACAAAACCGTGTGCTTTGCGGACATCTGCGGAAGCACTCGCCTATATGAAAGCCTGGGGGATCAAAAGGCTCAGACTGTAATTGATCAAACCCTTTCCGCTCTTTCGGCGGAAATCCAGGCCATGGGCGGCAAGGTGGTGAAAACCGTAGGCGATGCGGTTATGAGCATCCACGACAAGGCGCGCAGCGCCCTGGAATCAGCCAAGGCAATGCAAAGGCGATCCGTCCTGTTAACCTCCCCCCAGCCGGACACTCCTCCCTTGCAGATACATTGCGGATTGCATAGCGGAGAAGTGCTGATAACAGAAAACGACGTATATGGAGATGCGGTGAACACCGCCGCCAAGTTGACCGCCCTGGCCAAATCAGGGCAGATACTGACCACAAAAGCCACCCTCAAGGCAGCGGATGGTGAGACGGATATCGCAACCCGCTATCTCACCCGTCGCAATTTAGGCGGTAAGGCCCATTTTTCGGAGATCCACGAAATTCTGTGGGACGAGGGCAACACAACCTTTGTGCATTATGTTGACAAGTCTGCCTGCCAAAAGGTTCCTTCCAGCCTTTTGCTCTCCCTGGCCGGCAAGACCCTTTGCATGGACAGCTCTTTACCCACCATAACCATGGGGCGCGGCCCCATGAACGACATGGTGATAAAGGGTTCCTGGGTTTCCCGAAATCACGCCCAGATCACAAGAAGAGCGGGAAAATTCATTTTAAAAGATCAAAGCACCAACGGAACCCATGTTCTTCCGGACCAGGGGGAGCCGGTTTTCCTCAAGCTTGACGAGCTTATCCTTGCAGGCTCAGGCTGGATAAGGCTGGGCAGACCGGACTTGAATGCAACCGATTCCATTTTCTATGAAGTGAAAAACTGAGAGCGCCAAGCTATATCCAGGCCCTTCCGCCGACTACTCACCAATGATCTTGACCAGCACTCTTTTTTTACGGCGTCCGTCAAACTCACCATAAAAAACCTGTTCCCAAGGCCCCAGGTCAAGTTGCCCATTGGTAATGGCCACCACCACTTCACGCCCCATGATCTGTCTTTTCATATGGGCATCGGCATTGTCTTCGCCCACGTTATGGCGGTACATGGAGACAGGGTCATGGGGAGCCAAACGCTCCAGCCACTGGTCATAATCCTGGTGCAGACCAGATTCATCGTCATTGATAAAAACACTCGCCGTTATATGCATGGCGTTTATCAGGACAAGGCCTTCCTTGACGCCGCTTGCCGACAGGCAGTCCTCCACCTCTGGAGTTATATTTATAAAGGCCCTTCGTCCCTGGATCTCAAACCATAGTTCCTTGCGATAGCTTTTCACCTTAAGCTCCCGTTAAAGACAGTTACGATTATACTTCTTTTTATAATAATACGTTAAAATTGACGGACTTTATACAACCCAGTTCAATGTCCCAATTGTGGCGAATCAAAAATAAAACTCACGATTTAAGATATGATAAACTAACACCTGTGCGGCCGTCATATGGCTGCCTGGGACAAACACATATTTTTGATTACAGAAAACCCTATTACTCCAAATGGAATATTTTGAGGCATAAGCCTTCATTATGTTGACGCTATTAACTTCTCAAGTAGCTAAAAATTCCGCTTTCCTCCTTTATAAAAAATCTTGCCATATATATAATTTTTCTCCAGAGCAAGAAAAAAGCAACATAGACACGATTGTAAATTTGTATTCAACTTTCTTTTTTAAGCTTAAACGTAAATCTCATTACACCTGCAATAAAGAAAATCCTTATTTAGATTTGCTTTTTCCCCATTGTTTTGGTAATTGTCCTTTAATATTGATAATGTAATTTTTGTATCTTTATCGAACGGTAAGGTAAACATTAATTTACCAGTAGTAAACTTGGTATAAGTTGAGAGTATTGCATATAATGTGTTCCTTTGTCAGGCCTTGGTAAAAATCTCCTTAACCAGCCAATTGACCGGTCTTTTTCGCTAAGGATATTTTACTGACATTTAAGGGAAAGTTTATATAGTCCGACAAAGGTCCTAAATTACGGCAGGACATTTAAAAAATCTTTTTTTATTTGTGGGGGGAACACAAATGAACCACGATCAAGAGCTCCTTTTAATCACTCGCATCCTATGGCATTACTATCGCGAAGGACTAACCCAGGGGGATATAGCCTATCGCCTCGGTGTCACCAGGGCCAAGGTCAACAAAATCCTGGGCGAGGCCAAGGGCCAAGGCCTGGTGCATATTCAAATAGACAGTCCGGTGCGGGCCTGTGTGGAACTGGAGGCGCAACTCAGGGCGCAGTACAACCTATATGAAGTGGTGGTAACGCCCAGCCTTATCACCCAGGTAGACCTCCGTCGCATAGTCGGCATGGCAGCGGCTGATTACCTCAACACCCATCTAAAAGAAAAACAAGCTTTGGGTGTCACCGGTGGCAAGACGATTTACTTTGTGGCCCAAGCCTTGCGGCAACGCCACAATTCAAACAACACGGTCGTCTCGCTTTGCGGCGGTTTGGCACGCAAATCTTCTGTAAATCCTTATGAAATCGCAACCATGGTCGCCGATCGGCTTGATGCGAAATGTTTTTATATCACCGCACCTCATTTCGTAAAAAGCCCTCATTTAAAAAAGGTTTTTTTAGAGTCGGACTCCGTACAGCAGGTCTTTGACAGAATTAATGATATGGAGATTGCCCTCTTAAGCCCCCTTGACTTGAGCGAAGAATCTGAATTTATTAAATACAAGGTACTATCAACTGATTTCTGCCAAGACTTGCGCAAACAAGGGACGGTCGGCGAGATCTGCGGCCAATACTTGGACTTGGAAGGCAATCCGGTGAACCATCCAATTTGCGACCAGGTGATCGCACCCACCATGGAACAATTAAAAGCCATCCCCAAACTGGTTTTGGCGGCCGGAGGCAAAGATAAAGTGCCTATTATCAAGGCCTCTATCAAGGCGGGATTGTGCCATGTCCTTGTTACCGATGAATTAACGGCCCAGCTTCTGGTCCAGAGTTAAGCTTCTTTAAATTTAGAACATTTCAATCAGACAGATTCCAAATAAGAACCCGGTCGGCTTGGCTGTCCGGGTTTTTATTATCTACAAAAAACAAGGTGTCTGGAACCTGTGCCGGTCCCGGACACCCTTTCAAAAAAGCCCCCCACCCCGTCTACCAAAACCAAACTCCGTATATCGCGGTCCTGATCGAGGATCAAATCCTTTATACCTCTGAGACGTTTTTGGTTATCGGTTTGGTTACACTTTTATAAAAATAAAAACCGGCCCAGCCAAATGAAGCTGGTATATTGCTTTGCTACTGATGCGCATCTTTGACTGGGGAACCAAAGAAATGCGAGGCCTGATGCCCGGCATAGTAATCAGACAAGTTGAGCCCATAGACCTTGAAACCTGCGTGAAAGTTGAGGCGAAATGCTTCCCCCCTGAAGAAGCCGCCTCCAGTCAGAACATAAAAAAACGCATCACCCTTTACCCAGAAGGATTCTGGGTGGCCCAAAAGCAAGGGAAAGTGGTGGGGTTTGTCAACAGCGGAGCCACCAACCAAGACGACATCTCAGACGAGGCCTTTAAAGCCTTGAGCGGGCATAACCCTCTCGGCAAAAATATTGTCATCTTTTCTCTGGCTGTTGCGCCTGAAGCCCAAAAACAGGGTATAGCCCACTTGCTGATGCACCGGTTCATTGATGAATCAAAGGCCTTGCGCAAAAAAAACATCCTTCTGCTCTGTAAAGAGCACATGATCTCTTTTTATCAAAAATTCGGCTTTAGCGATGCGGGGGAATCCGCATCCAACCATGGGGGGGCCAAGTGGCACGAAATGCTTTTGAAACTCTAGCAGTGTGTTGCCAAAACAGATTTTAACAACTTGCTAATTTCGCTTGCTTTTCAAGGCTGCACGAAATGGCGGGCCACATTCGGGGTCCCCAAAAATACTCCGGTATTTTTGGGGTGTAACATTCGGGGTCCCCAAAAATACTCCGGTATTTTTGGGGTGTATCCATGGCCCGCATAGCAGGTTTTTTAAAACGCCCTGCCAGTTTTATTTAAGGCTGGCCAATAATAACCCCATGGTCTTTCAATGCAAAATAATTAAAAGCGCTCTCCAACTCCACCGCCAGGACCGCCCGATCAAAGTGTTCCTCGGCCTTTTCCCTGAGAGACCGGTTATCGGCCAGGCCCTGATCCAGTTTCCGGAAAATTTTGCCCGCACTTTCTCCTGCCATTAAAAAGTAAATCAGACCTGACAGATAACCCTTACGCTGCCTGATCTGCCCGGCATATTGCTTAAGCAAACCGGCGCGCAATTCATGGCAACCAGGCACCAGCATCTGCAGGATCAACACGTCATCAATGGAATCCAAAATCCCCTGGGCCGCCTTTTCATATATCTGGGCGGTAAGCATGTAATGGAAATAAGCGGCCCGGTTCCACAGGGCCAACTCAACCGCCCCCTTGCAGACCAGATCGGTTCTTTCCCAGGCATTCAGCAAAGACCAGACCAAACCCGCCGCAGACCAGGCCACCTTGTCATAGGTCTTTTCATAGAGCATCTCCATGTCATAGCCCTTGGCAAAATAAAAGGCCGCACTGTTTGAAAGCATAACCGGCTTGGCCGTATTCAAAAATCGAATGCCCTTGACTGCTACATCCAGATACGAATGGTAATCATTTATGGTTTTTAACACCCCAACCGTCTTTTCATAGGCCGTAACCAGTTCACCACGGTGATTTTTCAGGTTTTCCTTGATCTTCTCGGGGTTTTGTTCTTTGGAAAACAGCCTGGAGTAATTGGATAATACAAAATAAGCGTTATTCACCGCCAAAAAACTCCCTGCCATTTGCCAAAAGCTGCCGCTGAATTCCGGCTTACCAGTCAGGTACAGGGCCGTGATCTGGCTGGCCACCTTGGTGGTCATGGCCCAGGTCGCCAGCTCCACGTATTTTTCTTCTTCTTTTTTCAGATTTTGGGCTTTTTCATAAAATTCATGGCCAGTGTCGGCCACATTTTTAGAGTTGCTGAAGTTCAAAAAGAAAAGAAGCGTATACAGCTCGTTAAGGGTTTTCCGGTTGCTCACCGGTTGGTTCTTGTGATCAAGCCAAAGATGGAACAGGGTGCGCCCCTGTTTATCACACCTGGCCGGTTTAAAGGATTTACCCTGCCAGGGGATCTCAACCCGAGCCCACTCAACCTCCATTAGAGGGCTTTTCACCTCTCCCAGCCTAAGCTCCCCTTGTTGACCACAGGACTCGCCTTGGATCAAGGGCTTTAAGCCCCATCTGATTGGTTTGGGCTCAGGTCGAGGCAAAATTCCATTGCCCGGCCCCGGCTGCGGCCCGGTAACAGGCTCCACAGGCGGAATCCGCCCCACCGGCGGCACAGGCTCGGGCGCTGGTATGGGCTCTGGCGGAGGCACGGGCTCTGGCGGCGGTATGGGTTTTGGTTTCTGTATTGGTGGGGGAGGCTTGGATGTTTTAGCCTTGATCCTTGCAACCAAAAGCCCATGCATAACCCTGATCCGGCCCATCTTCCACTTGGGCTTGTTACCGTCCATAATCCGTATTACATAGGCCCCTTTTTGAAACAAAACATCAGCATAATTCGGCAGACCGGACCAGCAGATAGATGGCTCTGCAAATTTTTGATTCTTGATTTCCTGGCCGGGGCGCAAGCGCCCCCTGATAATACGTTTCATATATTTGAAATAAGCCTTGGCCTGTTTTTCATTTTCCATTTCATGAAAATAAACCATCATGCTGTACACAGGCCCCTTGGGTTCTGTACGGTACATGGTCACAAAATGGCTTATTTCTTTCCAGGTATGCATACCGCCGGGCTTAAAACGTTTAACTTTGAGTTTTTTCCAGCCAGGCAACTCATCTTCAGAAGGCATCAGGGCCTCCCCGGGCTGGGGTTCCAAGGCCCGGGCAGAGCCGGGAGGATGAAGGTAAAGTAGGAAAAAGGCCAGGCAGATTACCCTTAAAAGGATAACCAGGCTACCTGAGAATAAGGGACGGCTGGACATATCATAGCCTGCAAAAGAAAAATATAGTTTTATTACAAACTGTTATCTTTATAATAAAACTATAGGGGGCTTAAGACAACCAGGCTTGGTCATGTATTTTAAGCAATGGAAAAACCACGCTTTTTGCGCATTAAAATGGCTTTGTTGCCTTTTATGCCTGACCTTTTCCCCGGGTTTGTCCACAAACGCCCAAGCCAAAACAATCCCCCGCATCACCCCCAACCCTGAGCAATTGCTCAACGCCCTGGACCAAATGAACCGGGCGGTAAAAAACAAAAACCCTCACCTTTTTCAAGAACATCTGCTCCCTGAAATTGTGTTTTTAAGTTTTCTCCCCAAAAGCACCATCCAAAAAACAGTCCAGGCCCATGAACTGGCCCAAGTCTGGACAAAAAAAACCCGGGCCTTGCCGCCTAATCCCTTTCAAGGCAAGGTATTGATCAGCAAAAGAATAATAATGTGGGACACCACGAAAAAAGGTGAAATCAGGCTCAGGGTGAAATTACTGGGCCCGGGTCCGAGCATGGCCCCGAACTCCGAAAAGCAGGTATTGATCCCTTTGATCTGGGATCTCATATTTAAACTGGAACAGGGAAAGGCACGCCTGGGGGCGGTGCACCCGATGCCCAAGGATGTCTACTCCAAAATAGTCACTCCAATTCTGAAACAGGCCCAAATTCCGCAAAACTATTCTCCCGGAAAGATTGTCGCCACCTACACTCGGGAAATAAACAACCTGCCTGAGCTGAAAACTTCGCCCAAACTTTTGCAAAGGAATCAAGACACCCGCTTGCAACCGGGCGGCGGCATAATACGCCATGGAAGCGTGGAGAGCGGAACCAACTGAACCCGACCTGACTATTTAAAATGGTATGCAGGCGGAGGAGTGGGATCGGGCCCGTTTATTACATTTGCCCTGAGTCTGCGCATTTTTAAAGCATCAATAAAAACCAGGCACTCCTCATCAAGAGACAGGGCATGAAATTCCCAGACCCACTTGCAGGTGCGGGGCAGGTTTTCCTTTTTTTGGGCCGGGCGCAAAACCACATTGAGATAAGGTTTCTTTTGCTTTTTCCACCAATAGCCCAAGACCCAGTCCCAGGCCATGTGCAAGGGCTTTTCAGGATTAATCTCAGGTAGCTCGCTTTTGGGGGGGGCAAGACGGATTTGGTTGTAATGGGCGGATCGACCTGTAACCACCATGTAGCAGTTCCACCTGCCGCCCGCCCTTTCCAGTCCGGGTGAATGATATACAAACACACCCTGCTCAAAAAGCCCCTTTTCATTGCCAAGTTTGTAGGCAGCCAAAACCAGGCGCGCCTTGGAGTCCAAAACAGCGGCCCTTTCCCGGGCCTGTTTATATAAATAATCCGGAGAACGGTAAAAAGGCCCGGCAGCTTTGCTGAAACCGGCAAAGGTGAGAACCATTCCTCCCCAAACCACCATTAAACTCAAAAGTAATAATAAACGCCGACCCAATTTGAACCGCCTTTCCTCTCCCCGGTGTTCCCGATCGGAAGACTCAGGGGCCAATCGTCGCTTTCACCCGGAGACCGGGTAATGTTATGCTGATTATTGTAATGTAATTTCAGGAGGAATCCCATGTCCGAAACGCCCCCCAAAGCCGATCTGGCCACGCGTTTACAAAAGGATTTCGTGCTGGTGGCTGAAGGCTATCTTTTTGAACTGGAGCGCAGGGGGCGATTGCAGGCAGGGACCTTTGTACCAGAGGTGGCCCTTGAAAACCCAAACGCCTTAAAAGAGCTGCACCGGGAATTTCTGGACTGCGGTACTGATGTAATTGAGGCTTTCACCTATTACGCCCACCGCGAAAAGATGCGTCTGATCGGTAAGGAAGGCTTATTGGAGCCCCTTAACCGGGCGGCCCTCAGCATAGCCAAAGAGGTGGCCCAAGAAGCGAAAGGTGAGCCCCCGTTGGTGGCCGGCAACCTCTCCAACTCAAACATCTATAAGCCGGGTGACGCCCAGTCTGAAAAAATGGTCAGATCCATGTTTGAGGAGATGCTGATCTGGTCGGCGGAAGCTGAAGTCGATTTTGTAATTGCCGAAACCTTTTACCACCTTGGCGAGGCAGCCCTGGCCCTTGAAATGATAAAAAAATACAATCTGCCCGCGGTTGTAACCTTTGGACTTTACGCCCAAGGCATACTCTCAGACGGGTTCACAGTGGAGCAAGCCTGTCAACGCCTTGAAGATATGGGGGCGGATGTGGTCGGCATGAATTGCTTCCGGGGACCGGCCACCATGCTGCCGCATATCGCCAAGATCAGGGAAAAGGTAAGCTGCCCGGTGGCCGCCCTGCCGGTGCCCTACCGTACGACTCCGTCAGAGCCGACCTTCTTCCATATGCACGATCACTGGGCCTCCTGTCGGTTGCCGAACAACATGACCTTTCCCACTGCCTTGGACCCTTTTTTACTGAACCGCTATGAGACTGCGGATTTTGCCCAAAAGGCCCTTGACATGGGGGTTAAATACATCGGTCTTTGCTGCGGCTGTTGCCCGGTTCATATAAGGACCATGGCAGAGCAGTTGGGGCGTAAGCCCCCTGCCTCGCGCTATTCCCCCAATATGAAAAAACACTTTCTTTTCGGAGATGACCCCGGCCTGCTCTTTACCCGCGAGGACCTGAGGGGAAAGGCCTGACTGGCTCCTTTAAACCGATCTCCAAGGAAACCGTTTTTCAAAGAGGACAATCAGACACCCCAGCTTCGGGTCTATTCAAGGTCCGGAAAAAAACACACCTTGCCTTAAACCCGTTTACAACTCGACCCGGCTGTTAATACTGCGGTGCGGTTTCAGGCACCGGCCGGTCTTGGTATATTCTTTGGCTGGTATTGTTTAGGGATTTCAGGGAGCGCTTTTTATCCCTGCCTGGTCCCAAGACATGTTATAGGGCTAAATTTTTAAACGGTAAAATTAATTTCCAAAATCAATGCGTATTCACTTTAAAAATCACCCTGGTTTTCTATTTATACTGGAGCTTAAATAAAAATGGCGGAGCTGAACGAGGAAAAAAAAGAACGCTTTGAGCGAAAAATGTCTGAGGTGCTGAACTACGGAGCCCTGAACCTGGCCATGGGCCTGGGCTACAGGCTGGGTCTTTTTGAGGCTATGGCGGCCTTTGACGCCCCCCGGAGTTGTGGGGAGCTGGCCGAGAGGGCCGGGGTTTCCGAACGCTATCTCCATGAATGGCTGGGGATAATGGCCACCGGCAAGGTGGTCGAGTTAACCGTAACTCCCCAAGGCGAGGAGACATATCACCTGCCTTTCGAGCATCGGGCCTACCTGCTAAAGGGATCGGACTTAAACCTTGGGGTTTACACCCAGGAGATCCCCATGTTAACTGCCTGCGCCCAAAGAAGTGTGGAAAAGGCCTTTGAGACAGGCAGTGGAGTGCCGCCGGAAAATTATCCGGATTTTCAGGCCTTCATGGGAGAACTGGCCGATGCCAAACACCAACAGACCCTTTTGCAAACCTTTTTACCCGCGGTGGATAAAGGCAGGCTGGTAAGCGCACTTAAAAAGGGAATCAACGTATGCGACCTGGGATGCGGCAGCGGCCTGGCTCCCTTTATAATGGCCAAGGCCTTTCCCAACAGCTCTTTCATGGGCATGGATATCTCCAGCCAAGCCATAGAACTGGCCCGCGAACGGGTGGCAGAAGCCGGGCTGACCAACCTGGATTTTCAAATTCTTGACGCGGCTGTGGTTAAAGAGGAGAGCTCTTTATCTGAACGCTTTGACTATATCACCGCATTTGACGCCATTCATGACCAGCCCCATCCGGACCAGGCCCTTTTGGGGGTGCGCCACATGCTGAAGCCGGGCGGCCTGTTCTCCATGGTGGAAATAGCAGCTCAGAGCGGGCATCAGGGAAACCTGGAGCATCCCATGGGGCCTTTTTTATATGCGGTTAGTATGATGCACTGCCTGCCCCAGGGATTGAACGACCAGGGCCGGGGGCTGGGTATGATGTGGGGAAGACAAAAGGCGGAAGAGATGCTTGCCCAGGCCGGATTCACTGAAGTTCTGGCGATTGAAATACCTTTTGACCCCTTTAACCGGCATTTCCAGTGCCGTAATTAACAAAATACCTTGACTTGTTTTTTTGCGATTGACCCACGTGTGGAAGATATTCAGTATAGGGCAATAGAACGTATCGCAAAGCCATCGGAAAAAACTAGAATTTGCCAGTTTTACCGGTCGCGTGATATATAGTGTGAGGTCTTGGAGGAGCGGCTCCTCCTGTTCACTGCAACGCCCAGATCCTAGCGGACATTGCAATTAAAACTCGCCCTATGGGCTGTATGGCATAATTTATAATGAATACAGCTAGTTATATGGGGTGGCAAAAAAATCCGAGTAAGCGGGGAGAATCATGCGAAAGCCAGTATTACGCCTTTTCATGCTGCTCACCTTGGCCTTGGCCCTTTGCGCGCCCCAGGCTATGGCGGCCCAGCAGGATGACGACAAATCAGATGAACTGTTCAAACACTTTTCCATAGGCGTCCGCATAAAGGCCTGGGAACTGTCCGGAGACAAGGCATTTGTGGGAACCATCCTGGACAACACAGTAGACGAAAAAAGCTACTGGTATCCCACCAACGTCAATGCCCAGTACCTTTTTAACGACTACTTCGGTCTGGTGCTCGAGTGGGACTACTATGAAGCCAAAATGGAAAAAGACGGTCATCTAAAATGGCAGGGCCTTACCGCCGGTGTCACCGCCCGTTATCCCATTGATATTTTGAAAGGCGTAGTGCCCTACGCCGTGGCCGGAGTGGTCTATGTGAACCCCCAGTTTGAAGAGGAAAACTGGTGGAGATACGGTTATCCCAACAGCGGAACCTATGAATCGTGGATGGCCCAAAGGCCCGCGGATGTGGATCCCTATGAATGGATGGCCCAGTACAGGGGCGGCTACCACAGGAACATGAAAACCGAAGACACCTTCGGATTCACCTATGGCGTGGGTGTGGATATCTTCCTCACCGACTCACTGGCCCTTAACCTGGATATCAGGTGGGTGCAGGCCGAGACCAACGTGGACTACACCTTGGCCTTTAACAACGGCAGAGACGTTTTCAGGTCCAGGCAGTTCACCTATGATCTGGATACCTTTGCTGGTGGCATCGGCCTGCGCTGGTATTTCTGATCCCAATAAAAAACGAAGGCTTTTAAGCCTCCGTTCAGATTGCTGACAAACCGGGTCGTTTCGACCCGGTTTGTCTATGTCTTGTCTTTTACGGTTTTAGAAATGTTGGGCGGCAATAATTACAGAAAACGGGTCCACGCGGGTTTTTCAGCCTTAATATAGACAAAATAAATAACGGAAAAGGGCTATTACCTCCTTTCCCGCCTAAATAGCTCCCCATAGCCAGGGCGGTTTTTTTCATGTTCTGGCAGGCGGCGCAGAGCAGACCCTGTTCCCTGACTTTGGCCAGTCCACCCATGCGGGCATATCGGTGCCCGTGGAGTTGCTTTGAGTCCGCAAAGCTTCGTTCCACGCTTTCTTTCCTGCGCTTGTAAATTTTCTTACCGTGTTCACCGAGTCGGTTGGCATTCACCTTAGCAACGTGATCCTGCCAGACGTGACGTGTAATCACCTTGATCTGATTGGCGCTTTGGGGGCACTGACAAAGCAGTTTGCAGTGGCGAGGTAGCTCTTGGTTGACTTTTTCACTTGCCGCTTCTTGAATTTATTTTTATTGGCTGATGCGTTGAGGTGAGTAGAATCAGTGTAAAGGGTCTTACTTCCCACCATCTCACGACAAATGGCCAAAAACACTATCTCGTCGAATATGTCCTGTTATATCGTGCTCTCGGAAAAACGCCGACGGCGATTCTGACTCAAAGTGGAGGCGTATGGCACCTTCTCCCGAAGACCAAGACCCAAAAACCGGCGATACGCTACTTTGACCTGAATATCCCCGACCAACTGACGTTCGCTGCGAATACCGAAAAGGTAACCAATAAAGAGCATCTTGAATAAAACCACTGGATCTAAAGCAGGACGGCCATTATCAGGACTGTATAAATCCCTTACCCGATCACGGATAAAACTAAAATCAATGGCTTTATCTATTTTACGAAGTAAGTGGTCCTGTGGAACCAACTCCACGATGCTCACAAATTCAAACTCTGTCTGTTTATAGCCCTGTTCTTTTAGTATCACTCATAATAAAAAAATCCCCGCCGATAGGCGAGGACTTTGTCAACAGCCTGCGGAGGCTTTTAAGCCTCCGTTTTTTATGCGTCCCGTCCCTTATGTTTTAGCCATTTTTCCATGCTGATAACCTGAGCCCGATGCGCGCCGCCGGGAAAAGTCCTTTTCCCTACACCGCCTTTTTTTGCCCCTTTTTATTGCCGGGTTCTCCAGCCATGACCTTCAGAATATTGCTCAGCCCGACCAGGGCCTCCAAAAGGTGGGCAGGCTCAAGTTCCCCCTCAAGTTGCAGGGCATCATAAATCAATTTCATCTGCTCATTTTGATCAGCAGAAATAAATCGATTTTTTGCTTGGGATGTTTGCTTTGATTCCGTCTCTTTCAGTAAGGCATCTTTTTCCCTTAGGCTTTGCCAGAGCCTCTCATTCTCTTCATGGAGTTTCTGCCGGATCTCCAGATGCTTTTTCTCATTTCGCAAAAAGCGGTCCTCTTGTTGTAAAAGAAAATCCACTTGGGATTGCAGCTTATTTAATTCCCACTCATCCGAGTCCTGGTCTTTTTCAGGCAGGGCAGGCACATCTTGACCGGTGAGCAGCCAGTCTATACTCAAGCCAAATAAACGTGACAAAATCGGCAAGGCGCCGATAGGTAAATCATCAACCCCTTTTTCCCAACGGCCATAAGAAGCCTGACTCACCCCAAGCCTTTCGGCCACTTGACTCTGCTTAAAACCGGCCCTTTTCCGGACCTGACACAGGCGGGCTAAAAACTCCTGCTTTTTTTCTAATTGAATTCGTTTCTTAGGCATTATTAAACTTTTTGCGTATTATAATGAGTTGACATAATACGTATTACGTGTTTAGTTTATGTCAAGCCTACACTAAGGCAAAAGACATCACATATAGTTTATAAGCAACATAACTTTATCCGAGTATCAAAGTCATGATTACTCATAGCATAAAACATATATATTTGCACAAGATAAATCTGAATAATCCAAGCCGTGGCAGGACTCATTGCTTAGTTGGCTTTCCACTCCAAATTTATGCATTTTTTCACAATACACTGAATTAACATACTTAATTGGCACAAGCTACAAACCTTTATCTTTAAATTATATTGGCCTTTTCTTTTTAAGTAAAAAGATAATAGAGAATTTTTAAATTTTGAAATTAAAAATAAAATTTATATATCTAATCTATTTCATATTATCGTCTATTTACAAAAAATGGTAGTCACTACAAATTTTCATCCCAAAAGGCGGAGTCGTAAAAATATAAGAAAACCGTATACAGACTCTCTCTTTGATCGTTGTCATAGGCCCTGGCAAAGCAACGGCCTATGACCTGGAGCCAAATTTAAGTTTAAACTGCAAGACTATTTCTTTTCGGGGGGAAAAAATGGAAAAAAGCGCCCATTTGAACGGATTGGCCTCAGTGGCTCTTTTTACGGGTTACAGTCAAGCTACTGTACGCAAGCACAAACAACTCTACCCCGGCATGCCCATAAATAAAATAAACGGCAGATGGGTGGGAAGCCCGGAAAGGCTAAAAGCATTTTATAATGACCTGGCAGCCGGAGAATGGAAAAAATACATATAATCGGCTTCTGAAGAAAATTATCTGATAAAAGGCCGGGTTTGATCCCTTAAACCCGGCCCTATACTTTCCTAACTGAGCGGCATCTGGATCTCCACCATCAACTCCTCAGCAGCCACCTCATCAGGGTGGTTAAGATAAATTTCAATGCTGAAGGTGGACTCCGCCTGGCGTCCGGATTTGGCCAGCCACTCACCGCACATTTCCGTGTAACTGTCAATCAACTTGTCGTATGACCCTTTATGCAAAGCCACCGCATAATCACCAGACGGGACTTCGGTTATATTGATGCCCTGTTCCGCCTGCACCTCTTCCGGCACGGTTATGCAGGCATCAAACCTTATACGGTCTTCCTCGGTCACATCCGGGTCATCCCAGCAGATTCCCAAATAGTCCACTTCCGGCCCCAATAGCCCCTTGGGCCCTGCCCAGGCGCAGAGTTTTTCCCAGGCAGGCGTACACTGATCATAAGGTCCCATATGCCTTACATATGCCACCTTGCGGGCCTCTAATTTCTTAATTTCTATATCCATGCC
This sequence comes from Dethiosulfatarculus sandiegensis, assembly GCF_000931935.2. Classification (GTDB taxonomy): domain Bacteria; phylum Desulfobacterota; class Desulfarculia; order Desulfarculales; family Desulfarculaceae; genus Dethiosulfatarculus; species Dethiosulfatarculus sandiegensis. The sequence continues at coordinate 178,786 of NZ_AZAC01000004.1, read as the reverse complement.
ACAGGCTCCTTTTTTCACGTAATTCTCTGATCTTCTGGCCAAATCCATACGCTTGGTCAGATTTGACCGCGCCCTGTTTCTAAAGATGGTGGGAGAAAGACCAAAACGGTCCTTAAGTGCCCGGATAAAAGCTTCCAGGCTTTCGTAACCCGCCTCCCAGGCCAGTTCCGTGACTGAGCGCTCGGTAAACCGAAGCCCCCAGGCGGCCCTGTCCAGCCTTAACCGGCGGACATGCGAGGCCACTGATTCACCTACCTGAGCCTTGAAAACACGATGAAAATGAAACGGTGAAAAACAGGCGCGCCTTGCCAGGTCTTCTAATTTCAAATCCTCATCCAAATTACTTTGGATATAGCTCAAGACCTGTAAAATTCGTTTTTCATGACTCTCGCTTGTACTTGTTTTCATCGTTAGCACCGTCTGGTCTTTCATCCACTTTGCCGCGGCGAGGATATGCTACCTCAGGGGCCTTGAGGCGGCTTAGCAGACTTTGCTAAAAAAGCTGTTTAAACAAAAAAATCCAACCAAGTGTAAGCACCTGATTGGACTAAGAAGAAATCTTTAAAGTTTTTTTTTAATAGGCAGGCTCAGGCAGTTGAGTGGTGATAAAGTCAACATGCTCAGCCAAATCGTCGGAAATATCGGCCCACAACGGGTCCAGGCCGATCTGCAGCCCCTCGTTTTTGGCCAGTTTAATGGCCGGCACCAGATCAGAGTCGGCAGTTATGAGAATCAGGCTGTCCACCAACTTCTTCTGGGCCAAGGTGGCGATGTCCAGCCCCAACTTCATATCAACCGCCTTTTGCTCTATCTGGGGCGCGACATCACTTTCCGAAAGATCATCCACTGAAATACGCTTTTTCAGAAGCAGCCTTACCTGGTCCTGACTGATGATCCAATTTTTATTGCGCCAAACGGTCTTGCCGATACGAAGGGCAATATTTGGGGTTCTTTTAATGGACTCAAACAGTTTACGCTGCTGTTGGGCAACTGCGGTCTGACCAAAGTCCACAGGATGATCGGTAATGGGATGCAGTCCCTTCATCTCAAGGGGGGCGGTACAGTAGTAAAAAATTCGATAAAGCCGAGCATCTTTGGCAATAAAGTCACCATCATTATTTCTGAGATGCTGCATACAATAATCGCGGATGCCCGGTCCATCGTAAAAAAAAGATTTCAACCAGTAAACCCTTTTACGCATGAACCAGCCATCAATCAAAAAAGCAACTTTCTGCATAGTGTCTTCCCAAATAAAAACCCCTTGGTCGGCCCCGGTGCATCCTAATCCGAGGCGTTGCAAGGGGTAAGTTCAATAAGAACGACCCGGTATGATAGTATAATCAAATGGGTTTTTGACCCTCGGCGCTATAAAAAGCGCCTTCCACGGAACATATATATTTTTTCTTGCTCCCTGTCAATCAAAACCCTGTCGGAATCAGGTGTCATGCTTTGGCGTATTTACACTCCACCACTTCCATTTTTTGTTGCTCATCCACTATCACCACCGGGCAACGGGCCTTGGCACAGACCTTCTCAACAGTGCTGCCATAGTGGGTCCGGCCGTATTTGGAAGGGCCCATGGCCCCAAGCACAATCAAGTCCACCGGGTTTTCCCTTATGTAACGCAAAATCTCCACATAGGCAGTGCCCACGCAAACCTTGTACCTGTATTTTCCAGGCTGTCCCTCGGGATGAGGGTAGCATCTCCTTAACTTGGAAAGGGTCTTTTCCATAAACTCGGAGGAAGCCTGGGTCACCTGACCGCTGGACTGATCCAATATGGTTTCAGTGGGCATGTATCTATGCAAAGACGGCAGTACATGCAGCACATGCAGGCGAATCCCCTTCACTTCCCCCAGATCCTCAAGCAATGCGTAGACACTGCCCGGCTTTTCAACCTCATCCGCACAAAACAAAATGGTTCTGAACCGTTTGGCCAGTTGTTCCGGCTCACCCAACCCGGCCTCGGCCAATTTGCGAAAAAGCCCCGCCTCACCTTGGTTCTGGTTCATATCTGAATTCATCTTCTCTGTCTCAACCCGGGACCCGGAGGTTTCACCGCCTGTTTGATAATCCTCCATTTAAACCTCCTTTGCCCTGACCTATAGTCCATCTTTCATACCAATATTATACCCATATTTTTCAGGTTATTGGTGAACTCTTGGGCCCGGCTGAAGCCCTTTGCTCAAGCCTTGAACACCGTGGAAGCAAAAATACGTCCCAAATCTTAAAAATAAAGGGCAACCGGATTTTCAAGGCCTGAAAGCTCAAGTCCTGATTAAAAAGAACGGCACTTTATTTTGAACACCGGAGACTAAAACGGGGATTACTTGCCGCCTCCGGGCCTTGCCCGCAGATGACACTCACCGCAAGCCAGGGGAATATTTTCCGCAAGGCCCCGCTGGTCAATTTCCAGATGACATTCCATGCACTGGGTGTGAAAGGCGTCAATCAGGGACAAGGGATTATCCCCGGGCTCTTTTTCATGGCAGTCTGCGCAACGGTTGCCTTCACCTCCGGTATTGTTCATAAACTCATCATAATCATGGTGACAACGCACACATTCCAGACTTTCCGCGTGCTTTTCATGGCTGAAATGCACGGCCGGCCTTTGGTGGGGCCCCAGTTCCTGGGTGTTCAAAATCATCACTGCATCCTGGGCAAAACAGGACGCGCTCCCAAAAACAAAAAAGCACCCAAGCAAAAGGCCGGGGTAAAAAGCTTTTAGTTTGCGATAGTTGAGAATAACGCCGGAATATTTCATTTTGCATCCCCCTTTGCCTCAGGTTCAGCAATATCCCGGGTTGAGCTCTCCCCTCCGGCGGGGCGCATCTCCTCAGGTATAATCATGGATTCCACAATCAGCTCCTTGAAGCTGACAATCCTGAGCCCCAGTTCATATTTCTTGTTAAGGTCGGTTATCTGGTCAAAACAGTTATGGCAGGCCACTATGATAGTCTTGGCTCCGGTCTTCTTAAGCTGCTCCGCCTTGAGCCTGCCTGAAGTCATGCGCCTTTCCTTATACTCCGGGCCCATGGGGATATACCCTCCGCCCCCGCCGCAGCAATGGTTGTATTCTTCCTTTGGGTCAGGGTCCCTGAAATCCGGGCACAGCGCATGGGCCAGCTCCCGCATCATCACCCATAACCCACCGTTTCTGGAGATATTGCAGGGGTCTTGGATCGTCACCCCTTCACTGGGGCGTTTTTCCGGGTCTATGAGCACCCTTTTGTCCCTCACCACATACTCCCACAAAAGCTGCACCGCGTGTTTCACAGGCACGGGCGGGTTTCCGCCGGGTATATCCAGGTAGTAAGGGCCTTCAAAAGCCGCGGACCTGTAGGCATGGCCGCACTCGGTTGTGAGGATATACTTGACTCCCAATTTCACGGCCTGATCATACATGGGTTTGACCATAAGGCCTGAAATGGATTTATCCCCACAAAACATGGCCAGGTTGGTATCGTCCCATCCCTTGCTCGGCACGGTCCAGCTCTCCCGGGCCACCTTGAATATCTGGAACATCATGCCCATGTCCTGGGGATAAAACATGGGCTCCCTGGGATTGACCGTGTACATGTACTTGACCCCGGGTTTATCCGCCGGGCATTCTATTCCCCCAACATCCTCGCCATATTCATCTGCCATCCACTCACAGGTTTCCAGCCACTCCTCATCCGGCATACCCATTTGATTACCTGTAGCCAGGATATTTTTCTTGGCGTCCTTCAATCCCTGGGGGATCTCGCCCTGTGAGTCCAAAACCGTCCTGGCCACCATAATCATGGCGGCTATATCTATGCCAAAGGGGCAAAACATCGAACACCTGCGGCACAGGGTGCAATCACCAAAGGCAATTTCCTTGGCCTTTACCAGGAAATCCCGATCAAATTTGCCCTTTTTCCTGATCATTTCGCCCAAGGTGGCCCTGGCTTTATAGGCCGGGCTCATCTTGGGGTCTTTATCATTGGTGAGATAAAACAGGCAGGCATCAGCACAAAGGCCGCAGCCGGTGCATATTTCCAGCCAGGTTCTGAGTCGGGCGCTGTGATTGGTTTTTAAAATAGCCTTGATACTGGCGGTCTCTACTGGGGCCAAGTTGGGATTTTTGGGGGAAATATCTTTACTTTCAGTCATTTATACACCTCAGAATACCTGATCTGGATATTTTGCATCTTCACCAGGTCCTGGCCCCGGCCCGGCCGTTCTGCTCCCGGCGTCCTCCCATGTCCGAGCCGATAAAAAAGCGGCTGGGGAAAAACAAAAAGGCGTGGGAGAGCTTTGTAAAGGGGATCACCAGCAACAAAATTTCACCTGCCATCATATGCAGGCAAAGCATCACTCTATAAGGCCCCACTTGATGATAAGCCAAAAAGCCGGTGATAAAAGGAGCCAGAGTCAGCAACAAAAGCACATAGTCACGGGGGCCTGACAAAAGACGAACCTCCGGCCTGGTCAAACGGCGCAGCAAAAGCCCCATTCCGATCAACACAAAAAGCACGGTGATAAAATCGGCAATATAGTCAGGCATTGACCAAAGACTGAATCCTAAATTCCTTTGCAACAAGATATTATGGGCGCTTAAAAACAGAGGCGTGACCAATAAAAATAAATGAAAAAACCAAACGGAAAAGGCAAAAATCGGCTTTTTACGATAGGTCAAGGCGGCCGGAGGCAACAGCCAATGCCATATGGAGCGCACTCCCCACTTCCAGCTCAGGTGGTTGTAAAAAATCTTGTCCCGCTCCCGGCTGATCCCAAACAAAAAAGCCAGTCTGACAAGTATTCCGACCCCGAAAACCACAAAAGCAACCCAGGCGCCGGGGCCGGCTAAAAAAAGATATATCTTGTCCATCCATACTTCCCTAGTAAAAACAGATTTTAACTTCCAGTTTCAGTATCATCAGGTTACCCCACCTTATGCACTACAAACAAGAAGCACCTGTTTTCTGGAATTAAAAAGAGGCTTCAAAAGGCATTGCCGGCGGGATTGCCTTTTGAGGCCTGATCAACCGGCGCAAACTCAAGTCCAGCGGATTTGGTCTCTGGTTTCAGATTAAGGGATAAACCGGTTTCAAATCGAAATCGGGCATTTCCGTCGGCTGGACAGGTTAAAAAAATAGGCTTATGATTAAATTAAACGGCAAATAAAAGGGTATCCAGTTCTAAGAGGGGGTAGGCATGATTTCATTATGCAACCGAAACCGTTTTAAATAAAAATGCCCGCATGAAAAAGAATTTTCAGTCTCCAAGGCCGGAACCAAGAGGCCTTTTGGGAAATCCCATATGCCGTCTCCCTTGAGCCCGAAAAAATTTATTCCCCTGGGCGCCGTCTCTGTCCTGATCCTGTTTTTGCTCTTTTTCACTTCCTGCCAATTCAATCAACCCCAGTCAAAGCTCACCAATGAGCAATCAGCATGGTTATCGAAACATCCGGTAATCCGCCTGGCCCCTGATCCGGACTATCCGCCCATTGATTTTTTTAATGAGGCAAACAAATACACCGGGCTTTCCGCTGAATATGTCAGGCTGATAGAGGCACACATCGGTCGGCCCTTTAAAATAGTCCGCCTGAAAAACTTTGATCAGGCCCTGGAGCAGGCACAGAGACGTCGGGTGGATATTATCTGCACCCTGCAGAAAAACCAGGCCAGGGAAAAGTACCTTCACTTTTCCGAACCCATAATCAGTGTTCCCAATGTCATAATCACCGGCAAAAGAAAATTTGAAAGGTTAAAGTTTGAGAACCTGAAAAAAATGCGGGTCTGTGCGGTCAAAGGGCACACTGTTTTGAAATGGCTTGAAAGGGATCATCCGGACCTTAAAATTTCCCTGGTGGAAAGCACCATCGAAGGATTGACAGAGGTTTCCTTCGGCGTGTCCGACGCCATGATCGCAGAGCTTCCCACAGCCTCTTATGTAATCAGCCAAAAAGGCATAACCAATCTCAAAGTCGCCGGAGATACGGGATACAACTACGACCTGCGCATTGGAGTGCGCAAAGACTGGCCCATCTTGAAGGAAATCATAAACACTGCTTTAGCCGGAATTTCAAATGATCAAAGGAAGGAAATAAAACAACACTGGATATCCTTTGACGGTTACGGTGAAAGCCTTATCAGGCGTTATTCCCTTGAATTGGGCTTGGTCATCGGCTTTTTAGCACTGATTTTCCTTATTGTTCTGGTCTGGAACCTGACGCTCAAAAAACAGGTCTCCCAACGCACACAACAGCTTTTAAAAGAGTTGGAAGACAGAAAGCAAGCGGAAAAAAGGGCCAGGCAAAGTGAGCTCAAATACAAGGGCCTGGTCAATAATATCGTGGGAGCCAGTTTTCGATGCCAGTTTGACCACTCATACAGCATGGAATTCATGAGTGACTATATCCAGACCATCACCGGTTATGCCTCCAAGAGTTTTGTAAGTGAGCCCACCCGGAGCTTGCGGGACATAATCATTGCCCAAGACAGAAAGCCATTCCGGGAAGCCCTGCAAAACCAGATCGAAAAGAACCTTCCCTTTGACCTGGAATGCAGGATTGTGGATTCCAAAGGCGGTGTTCATTGGTTGCAGGTAAGGGGGCAGGCCATAAAAGACAATCAGGGTATGGTTCAATATATAGACGGGGCCATGTTTGACATAACCCAACGCAAGGAAGCCGAAAAACAACTGAACTATTTTGAGAAGATTGTGGCCACCTCAAACGACTTCCTTATCCTGGTGGATCAAAACCTGTTTATAAAAGTCTGCAACCAAAAATTCGCCGATGCCTTTGAACTAAGCCAATGGGAGCTTAAAGGTAAAAACCTGGCCCGTTTTTTCATGGAAATTTTGGGTGAAGATCATTTTTTGGAACTGGCCCAAAGCAGCAGGTCCCAGGGAAACGCCAAGACGGTTTTTTGGTACCTTTTCCCTAAACAGGTCCACCGGAAGCTACTCAAGGTTATGATTTACCCGGAAAAAACCGCAAACGGAAGCCTTGATACACCGGGCTACCTCATCAACATAAGAGATATAACCAAAATCAACAAACTGGAGGTTCAACTGCGTCAGGCCGCCAAACTGGAGGCCATCGGCACCCTGGCCGGTGGTATTGCCCATGATTTCAACAATATCCTTTCGGCCATAATCGGCTATACAGAGCTGACCTTGAGACAGAACCAGGAAACCCCGAAGGTGGCCCAAAATATGGAGGAGGTGCTCAAGGCCGCGGAGCGGGCCCAAAGCCTCATAGCCCAGATTCTGACCTTCAGCCGCCAGGATGAGCAGGCATTTCAGGCCGTGCAGCTGGGCTCTTTGGTCAAGGAAGCCCTCAAACTGCTGAAGGCGTCCCTGCCCTCCACCATTGAAATGAAATTCAAGATTGAAAGCGACCTGGCTATAATGGCGGACCCCACCCAAATCCATCAGGTGGTCATGAATATTTGCACCAACGCTGGTCATGCCATGCTGGAAAAGGGCGGGGTCATGACCGTGCAGCTTACCTCGGAGCGGATGAATGATCAGGAGCTGGAAGGACATCCCGATCTGAAACCGGGCCGTTACCTCAAGCTTACAGTAAGCGACACGGGAATCGGTATGTCCCAGGAAGTAAAAGAACGTATATTCGAGCCTTTTTTCACCACCAAGGACAAGGGAAAAGGCACGGGCCTGGGTCTCAGCGTGGTGCATGGCATAGTCAAAAGCCATGGCGGAGATATAACGGTCTACAGCGAGCCTAACCAGGGTTCGGCCTTTAACATCCTGTTTCCGGCCATTGATCAAAAGGTAAAGGCCCCGCAAAAAGCCATAAACCAGATCCCCAAGGGAAACGAAAAAATCCTTCTGGTTGATGATGAACAGGTGCTGGTGGATATAGGCAAGATGTCCCTGGAGGTTTTGGGCTACCAGGTGGTGGGCGAGACCAGCAGCCTCAGGGCCTTGGAAATCTTTACCAAAAACCTAAATACCTTTGATCTGGTGATCACGGATATGACCATGCCTAAAATGACCGGCGAGGAACTCTGCAAAAACATCCGCAAGCTGGACGCAACCACACCGGTTATTATTTGCACTGGTTTCAGTTCCATGCTTGACAAGAAAAAGCTGGCCGAGATGGGAGCGGACGGCCTGTTGCCCAAACCGGTCAAGACCAGGGATATGGCCCTGACGATCAGAAAAATCCTGGATGAAAAAGGCCAAAAAAACAAAGAAAAGGCCGGATTCGATTCCACTGATCAAACCCGGCCCCAAGCCGATTGATTGGTTTTAAGCCGACGTGCCTGTCAACAGTTTTGTCAGATCCAGATTATTTTCCGCCAATGCCGCCAGTTCTTCAAAAGAAGCTTCCCCAAGCCGGTCAAGCCAGGGCAGGGTCCCCAGGTAAGGGGTCTTTGTATATTCGTTTATCAGTCCGGGATTAAGGCTTACCGAAGGGTCATTTGCCTGCTCGGGCTTAAGCCCGCTTAAACAATACCCGACCGTTAGCACCTGCTCTCTGGCCAGTTCACGTAGGGAAAGCAAAGTGTGGTTAATAGTGCCCAATCCGGGACGACCGACCAGAAGGACAGGCAAATCAAGGACTTTGATCAAATCCAGCATGGTTTTATTTTCACTCAAAGGGGCAAGGAGGCCTCCTGCCCCTTCAAAGACCACGATTTCGCGCAGCCTCATTATTTCAAGGGCTTTTTCCCTTAACTCTTCCAGGCCAAAGAACCTGTTTTCCCTGCGGGCGGCCGCCAGGGGAGTCAGGGGCTCGCTAAAACAAAGGGGGTTTACCAGGCTGAGATTATCTTCCAATTGAGCGGCCTGTTTGATCCAAACCGCATCCGGATTGTAAAGCCCCCCGTCTTTGGAAATTCCTTCAGTGCCCACGCATTTTTGATAGGAAGCATCGAGGCTACGTTTTTTCATGGCAGCCACCAGGGCTGCCGAGACCACGGTTTTGCCGGCGTCGGTATCCGTACCGGCCACGAATATTCCCTTGGGGGTCATGAAAAAAGCTCCTGTCTGGCCTCTTCAAAGGCCTTTACCGCAAAATCCACGTCTTCTTCGGTATGGGCGGCACTCACTGTAACCCTGATTCTGCTCTCTCCCGCTGGCACAGTGGGAGGCCGCATGGCAGGAGCGTACAAACCGTTTTTTAAAAGGCTTTTGGCCATGGCCACGGCCCGGGATGCCTCTCCCACCATGACCGGCAGGATGGGTCCGCTTTGACTCTTTACCGAAAATCCTTTTTCGATAAGACCGTTGCGCAACCGCCTGGACAGATTATGGAGTTTTTCCCTTCGCCAGGGTTCTTCATCCACCAGATCCAAGGCCTTTTCAGCCACCGCAGTCTGGGCTGGCGGAGGCGCAGTGGTATAGAGAAGCGGCCTTGCCCCCTGTATCAGACTGTTTATGACCACCTGGTCTGCGGCCACAAAGCCTCCCAATCCGCCAAGAGCCTTGCTGAAGGTGCCGACCTGAATCAAACCGGGTTGGGGAATCATGCGGAAAAATTCCAGAGTTCCCCTGCCGGCGGCTCCCCAGACCCCAGTGGCGTGGGCATCGTCCACCACCATGAGCGCCCCGTTTTTCCGGGCCGCCTCCCACAGATCAGGGAGCAAGGCCAGATCACCATCCATGGAAAAGACCCCGTCCGTGACCAAAAGCTTCAGGCCTTTGGTCTTTTCAGCGGCCAGAATCCGGGCCGCCTCCTTGGGGTGGTTATGAGGATAAACCTTTATCCTGGCCCGGCTTAATCGACAGGCGTCTATAATGCTGGCATGGTTTAAAGAATCGCTCACCACCAGGTCGTCCGGACCGGCCAGCCCGGAAATCGCTGCCAAATTGGTCATGTAGCCGGTGGAGAAAAAAAGGGCTGCCTCTGTGTGTTTGAATTCGGCGATCTTTCTTTCCAACTCCTGGTGGCCATCCATAGTGCCTGCGGCCAAACGGCTGGCCCCACAGCCCGCCCCCAACTTATGCGAGGCATTTTTAGCGGCCTCGACCAAAGCGGGGTGGCGGCACAAGCCCAGATAATCATTGCCGGCCATGAGCAGGCAATCTTTGCCCTGGACCCTGACCCTGGCGCCCGTGGCAGGCCCCACGGTCACCAGGGAGCGGCCCAACCCGGCCCGCCTTTTTTCTTCCAGGCGGGCCGTGAGAATATCTAAAGCCTCCGGGTGCATCATGCCGTCTCCGTCACCTCTGAGATCGCCTTTTCCGTGGCAGCGAGCAAAAGATCAAGCTCCTCCAGGGTGGAGGACAAAGGCGGCATCAAAATAACCGTGTCTCCCAGGGGACGGATGATCACCCCGTGTTTGCGCGCGGCCATAATCACCTTGTGTCCCATGCGTTCGCTGGCCTCATAGGGCTCGTCAGCCTCTTTATCCAGGGCAAGCTCAATGCCGACCATCATGCCCTGGCGGCGGATCTCAACCACATGCTTGAGAGCGGCGATTTTAGCCAGGCCCTTTTCCAGGTGATCTATGGAAGCGGCCAGATTTTCCAGCACCCGGTTTTCGGAAAAGAGCTCCAGGCTGGCCAGGGCCGCGGCGCAGGCCAGGGGGTTTCCGGTATAGGTGTGACCGTGGAAAAAGGTCTTGAATTCATCAAAATCACCCAAGAAGGCATTGTAAACCCGGTCGTTGGCCATAGTGGCGGCCAGAGGCAGGGTTCCGCCGGTTATGCCCTTGCCCATGCACATGATATCCGGCTCGATTCCCTCCAGTTCACAGGCGAACATCTTGCCCGTGCGGCCGAATCCAGTGGCGACTTCATCGGCCATGAAAAGAATATCGTGTTTTTGGGCTATTTCATAAAGCCTGGTCAGATAGCCCTTGGGCTGGGCCACCATGCCTGCCGCACCCTGCATCATGGGTTCAACCACCAGGGCGCAGACCTCGGGACCGTGCTTTTCCAAGATGTCATCCAGGGCATTGGCACAGGCCAGGTCGCATTCAGGATATTTGAGCCCCAAACGGCATGCGCGGCAATGGGGCTGAGGCAGGCGATGGACATCAAAAAGAAGTGGCCCGTAAACCTTGTGGAAAAGGTCTATGCCGCCTACGCTCACACTGCCGATGGTGTCTCCGTGATAGGCGTTTTCCAAGGCAACAAAGGTTTTTCTCTGGGTCTGTCCCACCTGCTGCCAATGCTGGTAGGCGATCTTGAGCCCGATCTCAACTGCGGTTGAACCGCTCTCCGAATAAAATGACCACTTAAGATCTCCCGGCGCAATCTCTGCCAGCCTGGCGGCCAGGAGAACGGCCAGGGGATGGCTCAGGCCCAGGAGAGTGGAGTGGTCCAGCCTTTCAAGCTGGTCTTTTATGGCGGCTTTAATGCGGGGGTGGTTGTGTCCGTGAACCGTGACCCAAAGTGAACTCACCCCGTCGAAATAACGGTTGCCGTCTGTATCGATGAGCCAGTTTTTGTCACCCTTTTCAATAATCAGGGGCGGCTCTTCCGGCCAGAGTTTCATCTGGGTGAAGGGATGCCAAAGGTGGTTTATATCTTTTTGTATCAGCTCTTCAGTACGGTTCATTTTACTTTCCAATCCCGGCCAGGTTTAAACCCAGGGCAGCGATATCCTTGACATCGCTGGTTGGCTCCTGGCCCTTGGTGGTGAGGTAATCGCCTATCATGGTGGAACTGGCCCCTGCCAAATGCATCAGGGGAGCCAGAGATCCCAGCACCTGATGTCTGCCCCCGCAGGTGCGCAAATGGGCCCTTGGAGCCATAATCCTGGCCACGGCCACGGCTGCCAGGGCCTTCAGGGGAGAAAGCATGGGGAGACTCCCCAATTTGGTGCCTGGTATGGGGTTCAAAAAATTAAGGGGGATGCTCTGGGGGGTTAAATCAGCCACCGCCTTCAGAAATTCGGCCCTTTCCCAGGCGGATTCACCCAGCCCCACAATCCCGCCCACACAGACCTCGAGACCGGCCTCTTTAGCCATAAGCACAGTCTCCACCCTTTGTTCATAGGCATGGGTGGTGCAGATGCGGGGGAAATGGGTGGGGCCTGACTCCAGGTTATGATGATAACGCACAAACCCGGCAGCCTTGAGCCGCTCCGCCTGGCCGGGAGCCAAAATACCCAAAGAGGCGCAAGGCAGAATGGTCTTTTCTTTTCTGAGGATCTCGGCCGCCCGGCAGAGGCTATCCAAATCAGCTCCCTTGGGACAGCCCCGGCCGCTGGTGACAATGCCAAAGCGCAAGGCCCCCGCCCTGGCCGCCGCCCTGCCCCTGTTGACAATCTCATCCACTTCCAAAAGGGAGTGTACAAGAGCCTTGGTCTGGTAATGACTGCTCTGGGCGCAAAAGGCGCAGTCCTCACTACATCGTCCGGAACGGGCGTTGACTATGGCGCAGAACTCCACCTCATTGCCTTGGGCTTTCTCACGCAGTCCGGTTGCCCGGGCCATGAGTTCGGCCAGCTCAGCCAGGGAACCCGGCTCAAGCCACTTGGCCGCTTCATCCAGGCTCATCTCCTTGCCGCCGAGTTTACCGGATGTGTTGCTTTCCATTTGTTCCAGCATGAAATCCGCCGCCTTTTTTCGATTATTGTCAACCATTATAAAATATAGGTTGACAATATATAAGAGCGGCGCGGATAACGCAACAAACTTGGCTGCGCCAAGTGGTTCACCCTCAAGTAGGAGCCTGTTTACCGGCAGGAAAAAGGGATGGAAGCAAATTGACACACCAAGGAGCCGGGCCAGAGGATCACCCCCGCCCGGCTCCTTGGGCGGTTTTCATCAAGACTTGTCCGTAAAAAGCTCTGTGCTTAGATAACGCTCGCCTGTACTGGCCAAAATCACCACCAGCACCTTGTCTTTATTCTCTTCCCTGGCCGCCACCTTGATTGCCGCAGCCAAAGCGGCCCCGGAAGAAATGCCGCAGAGCAGGCCCTCTTCTTTGGCCGCGCGCCTGGACATGGCAAAGGCTTCTTCACTGGTGACTGTAACCACCTCATCCAAAATAGAAAGGTTCAGCACGCAGGGCACAAAGCCCGCCCCGATGCCCTGGATTTTATGAGGCCCCGGAGAGCCGCCGGAGAGGACCGGAGACTCGGCCGGTTCCACGGCAATGGCCTTGAATCCGGGTTTAAGCTCCTTTATAACCTCTGCAATCCCGGTGATGGTGCCGCCGGTTCCCACCCCGGCAACCAGCATGTCGACCCGGCCGTTGGAGTCCCGCCAGATCTCCATGGCGGTTGTCCGGCGGTGGGCTGCGGGATTGGCCGGATTGGAGAACTGATCAGGCATAAATGACTTTGCCTTATAGGCCAACACCTCTCTGGCCTTGGCAATGGCCCCTTTCATGCCCTCGGCGGCCGGAGTCAGAATCAACCTGGCTCCAAGGTGGGTTAACAGCTTACGGCGCTCCATGCTCATGGATTCCGGCATGGTGAGCGTCAGTTGAAGCCCCCTGGCCGCGCAGATAAAGGCCAGGGCAATGCCGGTATTGCCGCTGGTGGGCTCCACCACCATGGTATCCTTATCCAGCACACCCCTGGCCAGGGCGTCTGCAATCATAGAGGCTCCGATGCGATCCTTTACACTTCCCAGGGGATTGTTGTACTCGATCTTGGCCCAAATCCGGGCATAAAGCCCCTTGGCCAGACGATTTACGCGCACCAGGGGAGTCTGGCCAATGGCCCATCCCAAGTCATCATACACCCGGCTCATGACTCTTCCTCCGGTCCTCTCGGCTCGGCCCCGCCTTTGTAAACCAGCTCCGGGGTCTTTAAAAAGACCTTGGTGTCCGCTGGAACCGACTCCGTGAGCCAGACGTTGCCGCCTATAACGCTTCTGGCCCCGATTACGGTTTCCCCGCCCAATATAGTCGCCCCGGAATAGATGATCACGTCATCTTCTATCGTGGGATGGCGCTTTAAATTTCTCATGCTGCGTCCCGAGCCCGGAGGCAGGCTCAAGGCTCCCAGGGTCACACCCTGATAGATGCGCACCCGATGACCGATATTCGTGGATTCCCCTATGACAACGCCGGTGCCGTGATCAATGAAAAAGCTCTCGCCTATCTCGGCCCCGGGATGGATGTCTATGCCTGTATGACTGTGGGCATATTCGGTCATCATCCTGGGCAGGATGGGTATGGCCATTTTACGAAGGATATGGGCCAGGCGATAAACCGTCATGGCATACTGGCCGGGATAGCTGAAGATGATCTCATCCACACTGCCGCTGGCCGGGTCTCCCTCAAAGGCGGCCATAATATCCTTGGCCAGGGTGGTGCGTAATCCAGGCAGGCTCTTAAGAAACCTCAGTCCGGCCTCCCTGCCCAGGCGCTCGCATTCAAGACAGTGTTTTTCATAGCGAAAGCAATCGTGACGCACCGCGTGGCTGATCTGATTGGAGATAAGCCGATAAAGCCTGGTCATTCTCTGCCCCAGGTAATATTCCAAATTGACTTGGTCAATGGGAGCATCGCCAAAATAACCGGGGAACAGCACCTCACGGCAAAGGTCGATTATCTTTACCATAGCTTGCCTGGAAGGTAAGGGAACCGGGCTTATATGGTCGTGACAATGCCCTCCATGGCAGGTGGAAACCAGTTCGGAAACAATTTTGGGCAGACTCTGATAATGTTGGTCACTGTCCACCAGGTCCTCCATGCACTTATCATATTCAGCCTCTGCCATGGTTTTGAGATCCATTTTTAGCCTCCATCAAGTTAGCAGGTTCAGTCGCCCGGAGGCAGGTTTCTGAATCTGCCGGTTTTCTTAAGCTTAAGGCCCAAGGCCATGGTGGCTGCCATAAGCCCGATTTTACGTTTTGTCTTGTCCAGGATGCCGTAAGCGGGTTTGGTTATTTTTTCCCCGGAGGCAATCCCCTCCAGGGGATCGGTCCAAACCAGGGTCTCTACCTTGCCGAGATCGGGATATTCCTCTGAGCCCTCCCCAAAAGGGCCGCCGGTCTGAAAACCGAGTTCCTGTTGGGCCGCTTTGGTGAGCATGATGTATTGGGCGGCATCAACTGAATTTTTGAGAAGGCTGTGCACTAAAATGGTGTCCAGCCCATGTAGGGTCGTAAAGTTGGCGATCTTGTCCAAGACTGCCTCCCCGGCGTGAACCACCACCTTGAGCTTAAGCTGCTCAAGGCTGCCGCAGGCTCCGCAGTGACAAGTGTTCGAACCTGTCAGGTAATCCAACTTACGGGAAAAAGCCAGGATAAAGGAAACCAGTTTATTTGAGATCTGCTCCTTGGCCTTCTGCCATTTGGCCTGGGAATTAGGGCGCAAGGCATACATAAAGACCGCGTCACCTTCAATCTCGGCCACCTGCAATGGGATATCCACCTCCCTGATTATGGCCTTGAGCAACTCGCCGATCAGGTGCTGGCTGTGAATCAACTCCATGCGGTTTTTAGTCATGAACCTGGTGTATCCGCTGATATCGGCGATCACCAAGATCACCTTCTTTTCCACTGGAGGCATCGGCTCTCCCTGCTGTCCAAAAAGTAAGATCCGGAACGTCTAAAACCTATTTTACTACTCTGAATAAGCAAGGCAATTCCATACTGGGAATTTACAGATCATTATCCGACCGGAATCAGGAAGTTTTACTTAAAAGCCCCAAGTTTTTTTCAAAAACAGCCTCGGCAAGATCCCCGGCGGGCCACAGCAGTGGGCATTTTTAGAAAGTTATTTTTAATCAAATATAAAAATAACTTTCTAAAAAGAGGAATTCTACAAATGTGAATCATTTTATTTTATTAAAAATATTTCTGTAAATACAAATATATAAAAAATATCAAAATTTTAATATTGACGGAAAGCCACCTATTCGTATATGTATACGATTCAGGATGTAATACGTATACGATTTTGATCGTTTCCAAGACCCATCTCTTTTCTTCCCTAAAACAATTCAGGGGAGAAATTTTAAAAGGCCCCAGCGGGAGGGTGTGTTGCCGAATCAGGCTCCCTATAAGTTGAAGAGAATCCGCGCTCGCAACAATCTCAAGGAGACGGTTTACCAGCGGCTTAAAGAGGCTATTGTGCAGGGGCTCTTTCCCCAAGGCTCCATGCTCAACGAGTCTGACCTGACCAAGGCCATGAATATCAGCCGAACTCCCTTGCGCGAGGCCTTTAACCGGCTCAGGGCGGAAGGCCTTATCCAGGCCATACCCAATCGGGGAGTCAGGGTGGTTGAGTTCAGCAAAGAAGATATGCTTGAACTCACCCGGGTGCGGGAGGTGTTGGAGACAACCTTTCTGTCCCAAAGCATGAAAAACATAACCGACCAAGATGTCAAAACCATCCGTAAAGCACTTAACGAAGCTGAATCAGACATCAAAGACGCGCTTACCGAAGACGACCTGCACCAGGCTCACCAGCGTTATCTGGAAGCGGACAAACTGCTCCACGACCGGCTGGTTGAAGCCTGCGGCAACAAGTATTGGATCGGACTCTACAACAACATCAAAAACAGGGTGCGGATGTGCAGCCAGCAGACAGTGAAGATTCCTTCCCGTTTTCTGTTGGCTATGGAACAGCACCATGCCATTTTGAACGCCCTGGAAAAGAAAGACGCCGAACTCGCTTGCCAGGTAATGGTCACGCACATAGGCAACGTGCAAAAAAGCGTTATACAGGCGGCCTATGAAAACACCGGGAGCGAAGCCCGGTAACAAGGCCTTTTCAATTACGAAATGGGGAAAGGCCAGGGAGCGTCGGAGATGAAACTACCCGCCTTTGGAATGATTAAACAGCTTTATCCCCACAACCCTCTGCCGGATGCTGCCGCCTGGGTAAACCAGGAATTTGCCAGGACCGATTTTCTAAAAACAGTCAAACCCGGCCAGAGTGTGGCCATAACCGCAGGTTCCAGGGGTATTAAATCCATGCCCCAGGTCCTGGCCGGCATAGTTCATGAAGTTAAAAAGGCGGGAGGAAAGCCCTTTATCATTCCTGCCATGGGCAGCCACGGAGGCGGCACCGGCCCGGGACAGGCCGAACTCCTGGACCATCTGGGCATCAATGAAAAGACCGTGGGAGCGCCGATTCACGACCGTTACGACCCAATTAAGGTGGGCGAAGCCAAGGGCATGGTCCCGGTATATGCGGACAAGGCCAGCAAAGAGGCCGATCACGTGATCCTGGTGAACCGGGTGAAAGAACACACCGAATACCAGGGCGAGACCGAATCCGGCCTGATCAAGATGGCGGCCATTGGCCTGGGTCGTCAGATGGGGGCTGAGACAACCCATCGCCTGGCAGTCAACATCACCTATTACGAGGCCCTGCACGCCGTGGCCAAGGTGCTTTTTGAGAACTTAAATGTGCTCGGCGGAGTGGCCATATTAGAGGACCAGCTGAACACCATGCGCCGCCTGGAGGCGGTGCCGGTTGACCTTATCTTTGAAAGGGAGCCGGAGATCTTAAAGGAGACTATCTCCTACAAGCCCAAACTTCCCTATGAAGAACTTGATCTGTTGATCATAGACGAAATCGGAAAAGAAATCTCCGGCACTGGGGCCGACACCAAGGTGGTGGGGCGCATCATGAATATCTATGAAAAAGAAGCCAAAAGCCCCAATATCACCCGTATTGTGATCCGGGATCTAAGCGAGAAAACAGACGGAAACGCCATTGGACTGGGTCTTGCCGACTACACCACCCAAAAGGCTGTGGACAAGATCAACCTGGACACAACCCTTTTGAACTGTGTTACCGGCGGCACCCCGGAGAAGGGGCGCATCCCCCTTTATCTTGCGAACGACCAAAAGGCGATCGAAACCGCCCTGCGCACTGTGGGTGTGTGGGATGAAACAACACTTAAGGCCGCATGGATCATAAACTCCAAGGACCTGGAGGTTATCGCCGTTTCCCAAAAACTCTGGCAGGAGGCAAAAGACTCTGAAAATACGGAGCCTTTGGGCAAACTCCTTGATCTGCCCTTTGACGAGGACGGCAACCTGCCCAAGTTAAGGGAGTTAATTCAGAAATAAAAAATACTCCGGCCAGGCCGATCAAGGTCAGGCTGTTTGGGTGTCTTTACCTGGAGGAAAAAGGTTTTTCTTCAAAAGGCCCGGCCGGAGATTTCTTAAGACAAGTGGACCGCATTTTTTGACCTTGTTTACTGAATTGGACTTGGGCTTTTTACGGCCCGGTCTTTTGAGAGGATGAAAAATGATCGAAGTGAGACTTCATGGCCGCGGCGGACAGGGGGCTGTGACCGCAGCCGAACTGGTGGCCCAGGCCGCTATTGCCGAGGGTAAATATGCCCAAGGCTTCCCCAGCTTTGGACCGGAACGCCGCGGCGCACCGGTTACCGCTTTCCTCAGGGTCTCGGACACTCCCATTGCCTTACGGGAAAGAGTCGACACCCCGGATGTGGTTGTGGTGTTGGATCCCACCCTTTTGGGAATCGTGGATGTAACCCACGGTATGAGGCCCGGCGGAACCCTGATTGTAAACCTGCCGCCCGATAAGCTCAGCGAGCTTAAAGATTTGAATGAAAAATACAACCTGACCCTGGTGGACGCCTCGGGCATCGCCATGGAGGCCCTGGGTGTGCCGATCACCAACACGGCCATCATCGGGTCCCTTATCAAGGCCACCGGCTTGTGTGAGCTTGATGCCCTGAACACTCCCCTGGAAAACCGTTTCGGCAAACTGGCCGCCAAGAACATAAAGGCCATGGGTCTGGCCCATCAGCGTTGTAGCCAGGCCGAAGCTCTCAATGCGGACGCCTATGACCAGCCCGAGGACGAGGGCTTTGTGATCGAAGCACTCCACCCCTTCCAGGAAATGGAAATCGGCGCAGAGGTCCCCCACCCCGGCAACAGCCGCGAATTTCTAACCGGCAACTGGCGCACGGCCGGACGCCCGGTGATCAACAAAGACAAATGCGTCAAATGCGGAATCTGCTGGGTGGTCTGCCCGGACATGGCCTTTAATGAAAACGAAGAAGGTTTCTTTGACTGGGATGAGCGCTACTGCAAGGGTTGCGGCATCTGCGCCGAACAATGCCCGGCCGGGGCCATCGTCATGGAGGCTGAATAAAAATGAACAAACCCATTGGAATTGAAGTTTCGCTGGCAGCGGCCGAGGCCGTTTCCCTGGCCAATGTAGACGTGGTGGCCGCCTACCCCATCACCCCCCAGACCCACGTGGTCGAGCATCTGGCCGAACTGGTGGCTGAAGGCGCACTCAAGGCCCAGTATGTGGCGGTCGAGAGCGAGCATTCCGCCATGAGCGCCTGTGTGGGAGCTTCCGCTGCGGGCAGCCGCACCTTCACGGCCACCGCCTCCCAGGGCCTGGCCTTGATGCATGAAATCCTGTATCTGCCTTCCAGCATGAGGCTCCCCATTGTCATGGTTGTGGCCAACCGGGCCTTATCCGCGCCGATCAACATCTGGGCCGACCATTCGGATATCATGCCCCAAAGGGACACCGGCTGGGTGCAACTCTTTGCTGAAAACGGTCAGGAGGTCTTTGACCTCACCCTGATGTCCTTTAAAGTGGCCGAAGACCACAAGGTGCTCCTGCCGGTGATGGTCAACATGGACGGATTCACCCTTTCCCATGTGATCGAGCCGGTGAGCATGCTCAACAAGGAAGAGGTCGACTCCTTCTTGCCTCCCATGGACCCGTTCCGTATGCTGGATCCGGAAAATCCCCGCAGCATCGGCGGATTTGCCACCCAGAACGCCTACACAGAAGTCAAGATGGCCCAGGAAGACGCCATGGGAAAAGCGGCCAAGGTGTTCGAGGCCGTGGCCGATGAATACAACCAGAAATTCGGTCGCGAGTACAAGGCAGTAGAGACCTATCGCACCGAAGACGCAGAAGTGATCCTGGTGACCATGGGCTCGGCCGGTGAGACCGCCCGCACCGCAGTGGACGAAATGCGCGAAACAGGCGTCAAGGTGGGGCAGGTCAGCATCCGCATGTGGCGTCCCTTCCCCTTGGATCAGTTCCGTCAGGCAGTCTCCGGAGCCAAGGTGGTGGCGGTTTTGGACCGCGCCCTTTCTCCCGGCAGCCAGGGGGGCCCCGTGGGCATGGAGGTGAGAAGCGCCTTCTTTGGATTCAATAACGCCCCGGTGATCAGGGATTTTGTGGCCGGTCTTGGCGGCCGTGAACTTAACCGCAAGGTCTTTAAAGAGATGACCTCTCGGGCCCTGGACCAGAACCAAGGGGACGAGGCCTACACCTTCTTGGATGCGAGGTTGAAATGAGTGCAGAACAAGCTTGTGCTTTTGAAAAAATAACCCCCAAGAACCTGCCCAAGTTCGAGGCCTTGGCCAGCGGACACAGGGCCTGCCAGGGCTGCGCCGAGATGCTGGCCATGCGTTTGGTCTTCAAAGCCGTGGGCCCCGATGTGATCGTGGTCAGCGCAACAGGCTGCATGGAGGTGGTCACCACCCCTTATCCCCAGACCGCCTGGGAGGTGCCTTGGCTGCACACTGCCTTTGAAAACGCCAGCGCAGTGGCCTCCGGTGTGGAAGCCGCGCGCAAGGCCATGTTCGATAAAGGCAGGTTGAAAAATAACGAAACAAAAATCGTGGCCATCGGCGGCGACGGCGGAACCGCGGACATTGGTTTCCAGTCCCTTTCCGGAGCCCTGGAGAGGGGTCACAACTTCACCTATGTCTGCTTTGACAACGAAGCTTACATGAACACGGGCATCCAGCGTTCCTCCGCCACTCCGGAAGGCGCCTGGACCACCACCACTCCCTTGGGTGAAATGGCGAAAAACGGCAAGGAAGGCCACAAAAAAGACCTGGCCGCCATTGTGGCCGCCCACAAAATTCCCTATGTGGCTACAGCCACCCCGGCCGGGCACATTGACCTTATGAACAAGGTGAGAAGAGCGGTCAACACTCCGGGACCGGCCTTTATCCATGTCCTGTCCCCTTGCCCCACCGGCTGGCGCATGCCCACCCAATATGCGGTGAAGGTTGCCAAAATGGCCGTGGACACTCGGGTTTTCCCACTCTATGAGGTAATCGACGGCAAGTATGTGCTCTCCCGTCAGGCCAAAAAGGCCAAGCCCATAGAGGAATACCTGAAAATGCAGGGCCGCTTCAAGCACCTGAAGCAGCAGGAAATAGACTTCCTGCAGGCTTCAGTGGACCAGCGCTTTGCCGAGTTGAACTGGCTGGCCGGTAAAGAAGACTAATCAAGCTCCTATCCTGACCCTCCCCGGCCGGAGCCTTTTCCCCAAAGGTTCCGGCCGGGGAACACATGGCGCCCCAAAAACCCGCGGTTTTTCGGGGGCCCTTAAGATCGCGTTTTGTGAAGTCCAGGGGAAAAAGCCGAAGAATCGGGTGCGGCGCGCTTGGGCGAAAAAAAAATTTTTTTTAGCGCCGTGCATCCAACAAATAAAGGAAAAACCGTCAAGCCAGGGTCTTGAGGAGGAAGTTATTTAACAGGCCGGAATATCATATTTTTTTATCTAAAAAATATACAAAAGCTGTTTATCATCTATTCTTCGATCAAAAAGAAAAGGCGACCTCATTCAGGACTTAATTTACAACCGGTGATCAGGGAAAGCGATGGGGGGAGGAAACAGGCAACGCAACTGCAAACCGCGTTCAAAAGGTTTGTAAAAATGTCCTCACTCCTGCCCAGATAAAGACATTTCATAAGGTTCAAAGGGGCAATGGATATTTTTTCCAATTGCAAGCCCCTTGGCCCCAACGCCTGCTTCTTCCATCGCTTCCCCTGGGCCGACCGGTTGTCCCTTTGTCAGGAGCCGTTTTTGGCCACTTGTATTTCCATGGACTTAAGTTTCTTATGCAGATGAGACCTTTCAAGCCCAATGGCCTCGGCGGTCTGGCTTACATTGCCCTGGTATTGATTAAGCTTTTCTTCCAGGTAAATCCGCTCAAAAAGCGCCTTGGCCTCTTTAAACCCATCCACACCAAGGGCCTGGTCATAGCGGCTGGAGCTTTTTTTCTTGCCGCCTAAGGTCTCGGGCAGATCCTCGGCTGTTATCACCTCGGAAGGGCAAAGAATAACCAGCCTTTCCACCAGGTTCTTGAGTTCCCGCACATTGCCGGGCCAGGCCTGCTGTTTCAAGGCCTCCAGGGCGCCGGGCGAAAACTCCTTGGGCTCCTGATGGGAGCGGGTCGCGATATCACGCAAAAACTCCTTCACCAAGCAGGGTATGTCTTCCATCCTTTCCCTCAGCGGAGGGACATGAATGGGAATCACATTCAAGCGGTAAAAAAGGTCCTCCCGAAAACGCCCGGCTTCTATCTCCTTGGGCAGGTCCTTGTTGGTGGCGGCCAAAACCCTTACATCAACAGATATGGTTGAGGTGCCGCCCACCCTCTCAAAACGCTGCTCCTGTAAAATCCTTAAAATTTTGGCCTGGGTGCGCAGGCTCATATCCGCTATTTCGTCCAGAAAAAGGGTCCCCTGGTCGGCCAGGTCGAACTTGCCTCTCTTGCGCACTCCGGCCCCGGTGAAGGCCCCCTTTTCATGACCGAAAAGTTCGGTTTCTATAAGGTCTTCAGGTATGGCGGCACAATTCACATCCACAAAGGCGTAGGTGGATCTGGCACTGCCCCGATGAACCGCGTGGGCCACCAGTTCCTTGCCGGTTCCGTTTTCACCGGTAATCAAAATCCAGGAATCCGTCGGGGCCACCCTGGATATGGCCTGGCGAATACTTTCTATGGCCGGGCTGGATCCGCTGATGGCGGGCGGTTCCTGTTTGGCCCGCAAAAGCCGGTTCTGCTCTGCCAACCGCCCCATTTCAAGGCCGTTTCTAACAGCCAAAAGGATCTTGTCCGCATCCAGGGGCTTTTCAATAAAATCAAAAGCTCCCAGCTTGGTTGAGGTGACCGCCGACTCCACGGAACCGTGGCCCGAGATCATCACCACCGGCAGATTGGGCCGGTCCTGCTTGAGCCTTTTCAGAACCTCCAGCCCATCCATCTCGGGCATCCAGATATCCAACAGCACCATCTCCGGGCTCTCTTCCCGGATCTTTTCCAGGGCGCTCGGTCCGTCATAGGCAGAGGAAACTTCGTATCCCTCGTCCTCCAGGATGCCCCTCAAGGACTGGCATATCATTTTTTCGTCGTCAACTATCATGACGTGTCCGGTCATAATGCCTCCAGAATTCCCCTTCGCTGTCGGCCGGCAGGCAACTCAACAATTATTCTGGCCCCCCTGGGTTGATTGTCCTGCACCCGCACGTATCCGTTATGATCCGCCACAATGGTGCTGACAATGGCCAGTCCCAGGCCGGTTCCGCCCCGTTTGGTGGAAAAGTAAGGTTCAAAAAGCCTGATGCGGTCTTTGGGCGGCACCCCCGGGCCGGTGTCCTCCACCTCCAGGCGCACTATCTTGAGAATATCGTCATAGGTCAGGCGAACCGTAATCTGCTTTGGCTGCTCCACGTCCTCTACCGCGGCCACCGCGTTTTCCAAAAGGTTGATCAAAACCCTGGACATCTGCTCCTTATCCAAGTCAAAAACAGGGATGGAATCCTCGCATTCCAGCTCAAAGGAGATATCCGGGCGCCCTCCCCTGAAAAGGGAGATGGCCTTTTCGCTGATAGCCACAATGTCACCCGGCTCCAGCCGGGAGGCCGGCAGGCGGGCAAAGGTCGAAAACTCGCTTACCAGCCGTTGCAGCTCATCGACCTGGTCAATTATAGTGCGGGTGCATTCCTTAAAGACCGCCTCGTCTTCTCCAAGCACCTTGGTATAGCGCCGCACCAGACGCTGGGCCGAAAGTTTAATGGGGGTGAGCGGATTTTTAACCTCATGGGCAATGCGCCGCGCCACTTCACGCCAGGCCGCCATGCGCTGGGCCTTTTCCAGTTCGGTCAAGTCTTCAAAGACCACAACCATGCCCAGATCCTTGCCCGCATCATCCTGCATAAAACCTATATGCACCATAAGGGTGAGGAATTCTCCGCCAAGCTTGAGCCGCACCTGCTTGCTGACCGAGGCCTTGGACCCGGGCAAAAGCCCCATCAAAAGCCTTTCGGCCATATCCAGGTGCTCGCCCTCCAGGAGCTTGCGCCAATGCTTGCCCACCACCAGCTCACTCTCCACCTTAAGCAGCCTGACCGCGGACTGGTTAAAGGTGGTTATACGCCCCATGGAATCCAGGGAAATAACCCCGGCCGCCACATTGCTGAGCACAATCTCCATGTAGCGCCGCCTTCTGTTCATCTCCAGGCTGGTGCGCTGCATCTCCTTGTGGGCCTCTTCCAAACGGGCCTTGCTGGTCTTCAAGTCCGCTGTCATGCGGTTGAAGGAACTGACCAGGGCCCCCATTTCATCAGATCCCAGATTGGAGCTGATGGAAAAGTCATAATCCCCTTCCGCCACCCTTTGAGTGCCCACGGCCAGTTCCTGCAAAGGCACCGTGATGGTCTTGGCCAGATGAAAGCCAAACCAGGTGGCCGCAAAGATAATGAGCAGGGTGACAATGGAAAGGGTTACATATTGATTGGTCTTTATGGGCTGTTTAAAGGCCTTGAGCTGGCGGTATCCCTCCAGGCCCTTGGCAATGGCCCGGGAGCGGGCCAGGGAATTTCTCGGCAAAAGGGTGAAAACCGCCACTGCGCCTATCACGCTTTTACCCCTGAATATGGGATGCACCCCGGCCACAAAGTCACCGGTGGGGGCATCCTGCATCTCGCTGAAGGGCTTGCCCGTGGTTATGGCCCTTTTTACCAGGTCCAGATGAAAGGCCTGTAAATGCCGGATGTGGGTGCCGCTTTGGGTGGCCGTGACTATTTCCTTCAACTCCGGATTGAATATACGCACCGCGGTCAGGTCAAATCTCCTTCTGCGGTATTCCACTATCTTCTCTAATCGATCAGTGGAATTATTAAGCCGGAAACGCCGGGACTCAATATCCTTGGCCATGGTCTCTGCAAAATGGGCGTTACTGGTCTTGATCATATTGCGATAGGCGTCTGAGATCTCCAGCGCGTCAAACAAAGAGGTCTCCACCTGGGCGCTGAACCAATACTCCATGGAGGTGCCCACGAACTGATAGGCGGCAAAGAAAAGTAGGCCTGTGGGGGCCAGGGAGAGAATCACAAACGCCACCACCAGCTTGGTGCGCAGGTGTGACCCCATCACACCTTTTCGCCTCTCCATCATCAGCTTTACCAGGTTTCTGAAAACCAGAAAGATGAGCAACAAGAGCAACAGCGCGTTTAAGTTGATAAGGGCAAAGAGCATGAGTGAGGAGCTTAAGGGCAACTCCACACCCAGGTCTGTCACCCTGGTCTCCAGGTAGGTGATAGCCGCCACGGCCACCAGGGTAATAAGGATAATGATCCTTTCCCTTTTGCGGCGGCGCAGCTCCTTGGTCAGCTCTTGGGAATCCCGCGCAGACACTTCTCGCTCAACTGATGAAGGTTAAGGGCCGGTGGTTTCAAACAAACACACCCGTAATGAATATACCAGGTTCCACCCGAATCCGGAAAAAGCCGGCTCTAACTGGGTGCCTGAGTAAAGAACAGTTTAAGACACCGCTATACGCCGGTCCGGCTTTTCATAGATAATGGCTATGTTACGGGAGCTGAAAGCTGCCCGCAAGACATAAGCGCCCGGACCGGCCCCTTTAGGAGGACCGGTCCGGAGAACTAGAAAGCTCCTTATCCGTTCTTTTTCACGGCATCCAGATACATCTTGGCCTGGCCATGGACAGTGGGTGAGGCCTTTTCCGAGACATTGTCCACTATATTTTCAAGGCAGCGGCAGGTCATGTCTTTCCAGGGCTGGCGCAGGTCGCAGACCTGTTGAAAGGCGTTTAACAGACGGCTGGTTGTCACCGGGTTAATGGAAGCCAAATCAATTATCCGGCAGGTGAGCCAGTCAACTCCCTTTTCCGTCCAAAGCATCCTGTTGTTAAAGGCCATGGGGGTGTAAAGGGCCCGGCACCAGGCAGGCTGATTAACATTAAAAGTGGGTCTTTCACGTTCCCGGTCTATCATTTCATATACATCCGGCTGCCAGCCTCCGGCCACCACCCTCAGGTAGTTGGCATATCCACTCAAGTTGTCTTTCCAGTTCTGATACACCTTTTCCAGCACATCCCTTCTCTTGGGGCAGGAAGTGCGGTTTAAGGCGCTTAAGGCGGAGACCCGGTCTGTGGCGGTGGTGGCGGCGCGCAGGTGGTCAAGTATCAGCTCATGGGTTTGTTCGTCATCCACCCGGACAATCAAGTTCAGCAACACCGCTTTAAGCATGCGCTCTTCCATGCCCGCCTTAGGTGTATTCCCCAGGTAATAGGTGTTCAGGCCGTTGAAGGCTTCGAGTAATTCCACCCGAAAAGCATTATTAATGCATTCCAAAAGCCGATCCCTGGCCGCCACCTGCTCCGGATACCAGGTCCTGAAGTCGCGGTTGAGAGGCTGCTCTTCAATGCGCAGGAAATAGGCCTTTAAGGAAGGGGCCACTCCCCTGTCACCCAAAAGTTCGCCATAGACCTCCAGCCAATGAGGGTCAACCTCTGCTTCGGGGTCCTGGATCAATTTGCTGCGCTCCAGGTCGGTCAAGGCGCGCATGGCCTCCACCCGATTAAAGTCGTTTGGATCCAAACGCACCCTTTTTATCAACTCCTCGGGTGCCGAGGCGGAGCTTTCCAAGGCCCCGTAAAAGGAATAATCCCGGTTCAGCGAGGCAAAGGCCGGTTTTTCCGAAATATTTTCAAAAGTCAACCGGGCCTGTTTTTGGTTAAGTTCAAAAACGCGGTCAGTACCGGCAATATCCCCGCCCTTTTGATCCACCAGGGCCAGTTTTATGGGCAGGCAAAAGGCGTCAACCCCTTCGGGCGCATCCTGCCTGAAATCAACGCTGAAGCTTTTTGTAGCAGGATCGTATTTTTCCGAGGCCTTAACCCTGGGATAGCCGATGACATGGAGCCAATTCCGTTTGAACTGTTCAAGGGAGCGCCCCGAAACCTCTTCAAAGCATTGGAAAAAGTCCTCACTGTTGGCGTTTGTATTTTTATAGCGGGAAAAATAAAGATCCTTGCCTCTATTAAAGGTTTCAGGCCCAAGGATCAGGCGCAGCATATTGATCACCTCGGCGGCCTTGACATAGGTCACACCGTCTATAAGCTCGTCCGGGTCGTTAAAGCCCTGACGCACGATCAGGCCCACATGGCCGCTGTCTTCCATGGCCAGGGGGCCCAAAAGCGGGTCCCTGATGCTGTCCACTTCGTTTAAGCGCATGTAGGTGGGATCAAACTGACCGGCCATGAAGCGGCGTTCCACATCCACGGTGTAGGCCTCGTTGAGCCATACGTCAAAAGGCGTCTCCATGGTGGTTTCGCTGCCGCATTGGTTGTGTTCAAACTCATGCACAATAACCGCATGGGCATACTGCACAAAACCATCCAGGGTGTGTTCATCTATCAGGGCCGCATCAGTGACGATGGTGGTGTTGCCCATGTTCTCCATGCCGCCGAAATTGGACTTGGTCATGCAGATGGTGCGATAGACGTCGTTTGTGTATTCATAGCCCTGGGTTTTTTCCACCCACAGTACGGATTCCTTTAATATCTCCATGGGAACCCGCACATGTTCCACCTGCCCCACCGGAACCAGGTATTCAAGACGCACGGCTCTGCCCGAGGGATAAGTCACCTGATCCACCAGCTCGTCCCAGGTGCCTGCCGCGGCCAGGAAAAGATAAGGCGCCATGGGGATGGGATTATGAAAAGTGATCACCTGGCGGTTGGGATCACCGGGCAAAGGCGCGGGTTTGCCCAGGGGATTGTTTTTCGGGTCTATGTTGCCGTTGGTAATGAGATGGGTGTAGCGCGCATCCCCTTCCAAAGTGGTGGTCATGGTGCATTTGGCCCGGCAATCATCCAAAATGGGCATAATCCGCTGAAAACCCCATTGCTGGCACTGGCTTATAAATTGCTGGGGAGCGCCCTCCGGCCCAACATCCCGGTATATGCCCTCCAGGATATGATCCGAAGGAATGCAGGTGGTCTGGGTCTCTATAAAAAAACTTTCCTGTTTTCTCAGAGTTCCGGGCAGGATAATTTCAAGTTTATTTTCATCTTCACGATAATTGTACTTAAGCTCCTGCCCTTGCTCATCATCCGGCCCATTCACCATGCGCACCTGGTGAATGGTAAGTTCCCTGGCATCCAGCTCAAGGCCGGAAAGGTCCTCAAGGCTGGTCATCTCCAGGCAGTTGCGGGCCTCAACCCGGTCTTCGAAAAATTTCAGGTAAATAGTCAGGTGATTCAACTCCACCGGTAACTCGGAAAAATCTTCTCTTTGATATTTAAAACGCCTCTGGCTCATTTTCCCCATCCTTTTAAAATCATTTTTACTTGCCACACCGCACAAGCCTTTGCCCGCCCGGGGCAACCGAAAAAACAGCCGAAACCAAAACACCTTGCAACCGGCTCGGAAAATCATCCGGGGATTAAAAGCGTGCAAGGGCTCTTCCCATGGATCGCAAAAAGGATCAAAACCTTTGGTGCAGACCGGATTATCAAATTGCCGATTTCCTCAAAACCCGGGCCTTCTACGTATCCGTCACTCTGCTTGCGGGCCAAGTCGGCCTTGTAAAGGTCTTTCAGGATTATAGTAACAGAATTAGTCCCAAACGAATTAAGTGGGGCGGGAAAACTTTTCCCTACCCTGTTTTCTTGCTCCGGAGAGTGAATTAAGGAGCCATCCCGGAGTTGGTAAATAAATTCGTCTTGTTGCTTTTTCCCTTAAGTCAGTTTCAGCTGATACCGATAACTTATTATAAAAGCCGGGCGCTAAAGGTTGACTTGCCCTGGAGGCCCGGTTTGCATATACTTTGGGTAGAACATGGTGGAGAAGACAAATGACCAAAATAGATCAGATTCTGCCGGGGCAGATCACTCCTCAAAACGGAGAAAAAGCTCCAGGCAAACCAACCAAGGGGCCATCCTTTCAAGAGGTCCTGGACCAGGCGGCCAAGCGCAGCCAGGATTCGGGCAACACCTCTGCCCCTGCCCAGGCCTTTGATCCCCTGAACCTGATAAACGGCGTGAAACCCACTCATGCTGTGGAGGCCCTCAGACCTGAACAAACCCAAGGTCTTATGCACGCCGAACGCACCATGGAGATCTTGGATGACTACCAGAACGCCCTGGCCGACCAAAGTAAGTCCCTTAAGGATATGGGACGTATTGTGGCTAAAATGGATGGCGAAGTAAAGGAACTCACAGGAGTGCTGGAAAAACTGGACCCCAAAGACGAACTTTACGGAATCATGGAAGAAGTGGCGGTCACCGCCATGGTGGAGTCCATCAAATTCAACCGCGGTGATTATATTCCCCAGGAAGCCTGATTCCGATAAAAAGCCGTTCAACCCGTCTATTTGTCAAACCCGCCCATTAGGCGGGTTTTTGCCGTCCGGTTATTTAAGAGAAGGGTTTCGGGTGTCTATGATCACACCTTTTAAGACTTCCATGCTCTTGTCTTCCTTTTCCCGCTCCCGGCGACGATTTTCTTCTATTTCCTCAGGCGTCTGACTGCCTGCGCGATAGACAACCTCATCCTCTGTCTCGGTCATGGGTCCCTGGGTTGCGACCCCCGCCTTTTCCTGCTCAAGCATTTTTTGGATCACTTCATCTGAGACTCCGGCCTTTTTCAGGCGGATCACTTCGTCAGGAGTAAGGGACCAGGCAGGCAAGGCAACTAAAAATAAAACACATAGGGCGCAAATAATTGACAAATGCCTCATGGAAATCCCCCTTGTCATTGTGGTCATTGACAGACCGTGCCGGATACCCTAAAATTTTTTTCGACCCTAACTTTGAAAGAGTTGAAAAAATTGGCCCTGGCTGAAAAAGAATCAAAAAAACCAACTATGTCCATAGCCAATATTATCACGCTCTCACGAGTGCCGCTGCTCTTACTCTTAGTGGGCCTATTATACCTTCCCTGGGGCTGGAGTATTCTGACCGCCCTGGTTCTTTTGCCGATTCTGTTCCTCATGGACTGGCTGGACGGCTATGTGGCCCGCAGTAAGAACCAGGTTACAGACCTGGGCAGCGTATTGGATATTGCCATAGATCGAGTGGTGGAAAACACCCTGTGGCTGGTCTTTGCCCATTTGGGCAGGGCTCCCATCTGGATTCCTATTCTCTTTATAATTCGCAGCTTTGTAATAGACGGGCTCAGGGGATACGCCCTTAGCCGGGGTCAAAGCGCCTTTGGCATGATGCATTCCCGCTGGGGCCGTTTTCTGGTTTCGGGCCGCTTGATGCGCGGCTTGTACGGCCTGGCCAAAGGCGGGGCATTCACCGCCTTGATCATGGGACAGGCCCTGACCATCATGGGCCCCCAGGAGCTGGCGGTTTCACTACCATCTTTAAGCGGAGTGATACCCTGGGTTCCCTGGGTGGAAGCTGTTACCATGTATTTAACCGCAGCCTTGTGCCTGGCGCGGGGCATTCCGGTTTTGCTTGATGTTCGCAAATATCTGGGCACCGAACCTCAAACCACTGATTGAGCGATAAAATGAAATACTCAGCGGCCTTCTTCGACGTAGACCGCACCCTCATACCGGGTCATTCCATGGAAAGGGTTTTCATGCCCTTCCTCTGGAAAGCCGGATATCTGCGGCCTGCTGATTTCGGGCGTTATCTATCTTTTATAGCCAAAAACCTTGATAAAAACTTAAGAGACCTGCTCTATCACAACAAACACCATTTCAGAGACAAGGATTCGGAAGAACTCAACCGCTTGGCTGAAACCTGTTTCAGAAGCAGAATTCTTCCCCTCATAAGCCCCAAGGGGCGGCAAGCCGTGGAAAAACACCAGAAAAATGGACGCGTGGTGGTTATCCTAACCGGCAGCCTGCATCCCCTGGCTGAATCGCTCAGAAAGGAATTGGGCGCCGACATGGCGCTCGCAACCCGGTTAAGTGAAGATCAAGGCATACTCACCGGCAAATTGGCCAACGCCCGCCCCTATGGCCCTGAAAAGGCCAGGCTGGTTCGCAATACAGCCGCCGAGTTTAACCTGGACCTCACCCACAGTTTTGCCTATGGGGACCATCATTCCGATGTAGATGTTCTGGCCTGTGTGGGGCACCCCAGGGCGGTCAACCCCCACCCCCGGCTCAAGGTTGAGGCCCGCAAAAGGGGATGGCCCATTGTGGAGTTTTAAATAACATCTTAAGAATTAATTAAAAAAGCCCGGAGGCAAATGCCTCCGGGCTTTTCAGACTGTTGCCGAGTAGCCTCAGACAAAGCCCAAGAGGGCTTTGCCAGCAAGCTAAAAAGACCGGGACGGCCTTTTAATAACCTTTTAGATGATTCCGAATGAATGTAAAAACACCACGCCAATTCCCACCGGAGCCACATATTTAGCTACAAAAATAAACAGGTTGGTATATTTTCCCTTGCCGCCGCTGGCCAACTCGTCTGAGGTGTTTTTCTTGCCGAGCCCCCAGCCCACAAACAAAACCACAGCCAGTCCACCAAAGGGTAATGCAAAATTAGAGGTGATGTAATCCAACCAATCAAAGAAATTTTTTCCGCCCAGGGTGAGGGCATCCTGGGAAGGGCCCATGGAGAGTGCGCAGAGGATACCCGCTCCGGAGATCAATGAACCAAGCAAAAGGGTGGCCTTGGTGCGGGAAAGGCCGAGATCTTCAGACAGATAAGCAACCCCGACCTCCAGCATGGAGATAGAGGAAGTGAGCGCGGCCACAGCCAGCAACACGAAAAATAAAATGCAGAAGATATACCCGCCGGGCATCTGGCCGAAAACATTGGGCAGGGTGACAAAAACCAGGCCGGGGCCGGCTCCGGGTTCCAACCCAAAGGCAAACACCGCCGGGAATATGGCCACACCGGCCAAAAGGGCGATCACTGTATCGGCCAGGGCCACCTGTACGGCCGTAGCGCTCAGGTTCTCCCTTTTACTGATATAGGAGCCATAGGTTATCATGGTGCCCGCGCCCAGGCTCAAGGTGAAGAAGGCGTGCCCCAGGGCATCAAGCACACCGCTCGCAGTAAGTTTGGAAAAATCGGGTTTAAATAAAAAGGAAAGTCCGCCGCCCGATCCTTCCAGGGTGACGGCTCTGATGCCCAACAGGATGATTATCCCCAACAGAACCGGCATCATGACCCTGGAAAACCCCTCGATGCCTTTTTTGACCCCGGCTATGATTATGCCCGCGGTCATGGCCATGAAGATAAGCTGGCAGGTAATGGTCTTGACCGGATTGGAGACATAACTCCCGAATATCTGGCCTATCTCCTGCGGCGATTTACCCTCAAAAACATTGGATACGGCCTTAACCACATATTCAAGAGTCCAGCCCGCCACAACTCCGTAAAAGGACAAAATCATGGCGCTGGCCATAATGGAAATAAAACCACCCAGTATCCATGGACTTTTCTTACCGGCCAACTTGGAATAAGAGCCGATAACGTTTTTTTGGCCCCTTCTTCCCACCAGAAACTCGGACATCAAGACCGGAAGACCGATCAGGGTGATGCAGACCAGATAGACGATAATAAAGGCAGCACCGCCGTTAACACCGGCTATATAAGGAAATTTCCAAATATTGCCCAAGCCTATGGCAGAACCGGCCGCCACGGCTATGATTGAAAACCTGCCGCCAAAGGATACTCGACCATTGTTCTCGTTACTCATAACATCCCCACTAAGATAGTTTAGTTAACAGAAAACAAACAACTTGGTGATATGACTTTTTTTCTTTTTTAACTGTTTACGAATTGAAATTTACAAGGCTTCAACACCAGGATATTTCCACAACCTATGGGGCATTGATTAATAATCACAGTCCACATCTACTGAAAAAGAGCATTAAACACACTTGCCTTCATAGCTCTTTCACCCCTGCCTCAGAATCAAAGGCCCAAATAAAAAAGGGGCTGATTTAATCAGACCCTGCATTTGACTGTAAATATATTTTTGAGAGTTAAAATCGTTTGTAAGCCGACGTTCTCCAATAGACTCAGTGCTGCCTCAAGCAGCCCGGGTACAGTAAATTTCGGGATAATATTCCTTTTTGTTCTAAACAACATCAGCATTGCAATAAATTCCTACAAATCAATCAGTTAAGAATTCATTTTCATTATGAGAGTCAAACGTTGACTGAGTCTGGTTAATTCCTACGCTCCCTGACCGGCTGCCTCCAAGGCAAGGAAAAATCCACGAAAATATCACGAAAAAAGCCGGCGTTATTTGCGGGCGGTAAAGGGTAATATTTCACAATTCCGACAAAAAACCCTACTGATTTAATTATACATACAACTAAAAACGAACTTACTATAGCACAGCCATTCCCGACTTTAAAAATATTTTTTCAAAAATATAACTGGTAGCTGTCAACGCTAATACTCAAAACTTTCCTCGGAAGCAAAGCAGTTAACTCAAGTAATTAGTTATTCACTATCACCACTTCACATATTAAAAAACTTATACTTTTTACACAAAGCAGTAGTTACATTGGGCGTTTTTAAGAATAAAAATGGTAATTTTTAAGTATTTTTAAGAAAACTGTATTATTTTGGATTTCCTTTTTAAAGTTTTCTGCCCTGCAACAGGGAGTATTTACCACAAAAAGCCACATCGTCCAGCTTCTGACAGGTTTACCTGGTTTAAAAACAATAACTCACTAAAAGTATTAGGCGATTAATCAGACTGGCGGCTAAAGAAAGGCTTTTGGTGGACGGCAACTAAAACCGGTTCCTGAACAGCTCGTTCGGAATTGGGGGCTCTCCCCTTTCGGAATTTAATTTTACCGTAATGACTTATTTGGGGTCAGGTTTGAATTCAGAGAAAGCGGCCCCTTTCAAAATTCCAGGCAGGTAAAGTAAAAATTTCATATCGGCCCGCCTTTTCAGGGAGAAACAGGCTCGCATATTGCTGCCGAAAAAGACAATCTGGCCTCACGTCCGCCTCTGACACCCCGGTTTTCATACTGCCAGCCGGACTTTTCCGTAATCTGGTCAACCAAAACCAACCCCAGGCCAAAGCCATAATCACTGCCGGTATGATCAAAGTCTTCCGGGGTTTGATTCAGATTGATCACTACAACCGAGTTGCCTTGCACCGCCACCTTGACCTTGCCCAGGGCAGTATATTGAAAAGCGTTTCGGATAAGGTTTCCTATGGCAATCCGGGCCGCATAGGGGTCAACCCGAACCTGAGAGGGGTTGAGATCCAGTTCAACCTTTACGTCTTTACCTTCCAGCAGGTAACTATTTTCCCTGATCAGCTCATTGGTCAGGCTGTCCAGGGCCACATTCGCCGGCTTGAGAGGCTTCTTTTCATCCATCCCAAGCCAAAGCAAGGTTTCAACCAGCTGGTTCATGTTATGGGCAGCCCTTCTGATACGCTCCCAGGGCAACTGGACAGGTCCGGTTACAGCCCCTTCAATTTTGTCCAACAACTCAATATTTGATTTTATTATTGCAATGGGCGTGCGCAGTTCATGGCTGGCGTTTCTTAAAAAACGCTGCTCCCTTTCCAGGGTTTGAGATAATTTCTTCATATTGCCATGCAAGAGCGAAGCCAAATGGTTGACCTCTTCAAAACCAAAGTCAGGCGCGGGCTTGGCAAGGCCCCCGGCGTCCAGATTCCCCGCCCAGTCGAGCAACTTACCCATGGGTAAATACAATTTCTGCAACATAAATCGCACCGCCATAAAAAAAAGCGCCACCACGAATATACCCAGGGGGAAGGCCAGGAAAAACAAAAGGTTTATTCCGTAATGGTTGCTTACGGCGTCATGTTCCGGTTTATAAGTTTTGGTTATAAAAAGCCTTTTCCCATCATGTAGGTCATAAGGCAGAAGCAGCAGGTAATTTTCGTCTTCCTGGTTCCCGTTTTCCGGCTTCTCCCGCGAGAGTAAAAGTTCACGATGCTCATACTTTTCCCCAGCAAAGGTGCGTTTATAGTTATCCGGGAGGTTCTGAAGACCAATACAGGAAGAAACCAAAATATCTTTTGGGAGGGGAGAGTGGGGATTTTCCTTATAGTCCTGGGCAAAATATGTGGCTTTCAACTCCATATCAAACCCGGCCTCGGACTTGATCCCCTTGATCAGATAAAAATTCATCAACAGGCTGTAAACCAGGGTCACAAGCCCGGTGAGGGCCAATAGATACCAGGTTATATAGCGACGAATGCTGGGCTTTTTCTTTTTCATTTCAACATGAACCCGTGGCCGGTTACGGTGTGTATCATGGCGGCGGAATCTTTATCATCCACCTGCTGCCTCAACTTGTGCATATGCACCTTAAGGGTGTTGCTCTCGGGCAGATCAGCTCCCCACAAGGCCTGCTCCAGGTCCCTTCGGCTCACCACTTCCGGCGATCTGCGCATCATGGTCTCCAGCAGATCCCAACAAGTGGGGGTGAGTTTCAGGAGCCTTTTTCCTCTGTGGGCCTGGCGCTGATCAAGATCCATGACCAATTCGCCCACTTTCAATTTCCTGGCCTGACCGCTTCTGCGCTGGGCCAAAACCTTGATCCGGGCTACAAGCTCCGCCATGGCAAAGGGCTTGACCAGATAATCATCCGTACCTGCCCTGAACCCGGCCAGCTTATCATCCAGGGTGTCCCTGGCGGTGAGCATCAAAACCGGCAGATCAACGCCTTGTTTTCTCAAACGGCTGCAAAGGGTCAGGCCGTCCATGCGGGGCAACATCACATCCAGAAGCAATACCTGGTAATTCTGTTCCGAGGCCAGGTTCAGGCCCGCATCTCCATTAAAGGCGCAGGCCACACTCATGCCCTCAAGCTCCAGATACTGAACCACCGTGGCGGCCAGATCAAGATCATCTTCCACCAACAAAACTGAAATTGGCATTATTCTCCCCTTGTCACCCTTTCCAGCCTGATCTGTGAGGGGCCAACTCAGCCTGGTCCGGTTCATGTCGGACCGAGTTTAAAAAAGATGAAATTAAAAAACCGGGACAGGGGAAACCCACCCCCGGCCCGGCTATTACTCAATCTTCCATTTTTGCCTTTGCAGGCCAAGCCTGAAGCACAGGTGGAAAACCACTACACCTCGGGCTTAGGGGATTTATGTTTTTTCAGATCCCAACTGCCTCCCAGGACCGTGAAGAGATCCACCAGGGCGATTCTGCGCCGGGATTCGGTTTCTATCAGGCTCAGGCGGTTGGCAAAACTTCTTCTCTGCGCGTCCAGATACCTGAGATGGTTATCGACTCCGTTATTATACCTCGCCTCCGAGAGCTTAAGGGACTCATCGCTGGAAGCGACCAGGTCCACCCTGGCCCTTTCCTCGCGCTTTAAGGTCTCCCGAGCAGCCAGGGCGTCGGCCACTTCGCGAAAAGCGGTCTGTATGGTCTTTTCATACTGAGCTATGGCCACATCTTTTCTGAGTTCGGCTATCTCCAGGTTGGCCTGGTTGCGGCCGCCGGTGAAGATGGGCAGGTGAATAGCCGGGGTAAAAATCCAGGTCCGGGAAGCCGAATCAAACAAACTGGAAAGTTCGTTACTCACATTACCAAAAGACCCGGTAAGGGATATGCTGGGAAAAAAGGCGGCCCTGGCCACTCCGATATCAGCGTTCCTGGCCTTAAGGCGATGTTCCGCGGCCAGGATATCGGGCCTTCTTTGCAAAAGATCCGAAGACAGGCCCGGGGCCAGGTCATCTTCCAGCAAAAGTCTCTCCACGCTCGACGGTTTGGGCAGTTCCCTGATTGAGTTCCCCACCAAAAGCCCCAGGGCGTTTTCCGCCTGGGCCAGCCCCAGGGCGTTCAGCTCCAGATCGGCCTTGGCCTGCTCCATAAGGTCCATGGCCTCAAGATAATCCAGTTTGGAGGCCGCACCTGCATACTGTCTTTTTCTAATCAATTCCAGGGAGACCTTCCTGGTCTCCAGGGTCTTTTTGGTCAGGTCATAACGCATCTGCGCACCGGCCCGGTTGATATAGGCCTTGATCACCTGGGATACCAGGCTGATCCTGGCGGCGTGGGCAGCCTCGGAAGTTCCCAGGTATTCCTCCAGGGCCGAGGCGGATAGGTTTCTAACCTTGCCGAACAGATCTATCTCAAAGGCGCTCATGCCCAGGCCCACCTGATAGGTGCTTTGGGTTTTCGGGTTGCCGGTGGGGCTCTGCACCTCGCCGAGCCGCTGACGCACTAAAGAGCCGTCCGCCCCAAAACCGGGCGCCAAAGCCGAACGCTCTATCTGGTATTTGGCCCGGACAATTTCTATATTCAAAAGGGTTTGCCTGAGGTCGCGGTTGTGGTCCAAAGCTGCCTGCACCACAGATTGCAGGTCTTTATCCAATACAAAATCCCGCCAGTTCAAAGAACCCAGGCTGCGTCCCTTTTCGGATTTTCCTTGGGAGAGATCCTGCGCTGCTGACCAGTCCCGGGGAACCGGAGCCTCTGGCCGATGATATTGAGGGGCCAGGGAGCAGCCCCCGGCCAGAAGGCCAAAAACAAGCAACCCGACCATTGAGAAGCTGGTATATCCATATTTCTTCGTCATTTAGCTAATTTCCTTTAAGCTGCTGTGGTGGAGCTCTTTTCCAGGGCGGGTATGGCCTGGCGCTTGGATCTGAAAACCGAAAGCACCCAGACAAAAAACACAGGTGTGAATACAACACCCAGGACAGTGGCGCTGAGCATACCGCCGATCACTCCGGTTCCAATGCCTCTCTGGCTGGCCGCGCCTGCTCCGGTGGCGATGGCCAGGGGGATGACACCGAGGATAAAGGCCATGGAGGTCATGATAATGGGGCGGAAACGAATTCTGGCCGCATCGACCGCAGACTTGACAAGGCTCTCGCCCTGATTGAAAAGCTCCTTGGCAAACTCAACGATCAAAATGGCGTTTTTCGCGCCTAAGCCGATGATGGTTACAAGCCCCACCTTGAAGTAAACCCCGTTTGCCATGCCCATCATTGTGACCGCGCCCACCGCACCCAAGGCGCCCACAGGCACTATCAACATGACCGAAAAAGGTATGGACCAACTCTCATAAAGCGCCACCAACAGTAAGAAGACCACCAAAAGGGCCAAAGAGAAAAGGATCGGCGCCTGGTCCCCGGCCAGCTTTTCCTGCAGTGAGAGCCCGGTCCATTCATAACCGACACCCTTGGGCAGGCCTTCGCAGATGCGCTCCATCTCGGCCATGGCCTCACCGGAGCTGTAACCGGGCGCAGCTTCACCGGATAAGCTGAAGGAGGTGTAGCCGTTGTAACGGTTGATCTGAACCGGCCCCCTTTCCCAGAGCATCTGGGTAAAGGCGGTTAAAGGCACCTGTTGTCCGGCAGCATTGGGCACATGCAGGTCCTTCAGGCTCTCCGGAGTGGTGCGGTTTATTTTATCGGCCTGCACTATCACCCTTTTCACCCGGCCGTTTTTAGTGAACTCATTGATCAAGGCGGAACCAAAGGCGCTGGAGAGCACAGTGCTGATGCTGCCGAAGCTGACCCCCAGGGTCTCGGCCTTTTGCCGGTCAATCCTGAGGCGAAGCTGGGGGGCGTCCGGAAGGCCTTCCAGCCTGGCATACTTCAGCACCTTGGAGCCGTTGGCCTGTCCCAAAACCTGGTGCATGGCCTTGGTCAGGGCTTCTCTGCCCAGACCGCCCCTATCCTGCAGGCGCAGGGAAAAACCTCCGGTGTTTCCCATGCCGTCGATGGCCGGCGGGTTAACGGCAAAAAGGCTGCCGTCTATGAAATTATGGAAATGCCGGTTGGCCGCAGCGATGATGCCGTGGACCGATTCACCGGGTCCGCGTTCGGCCCAGTCTTTGAGCTCCGGAAAAGCCAGGGCCGCATTCTGTCCGCTGCCCGAAAAGCTGAAGCCCAAAACAGTGGTGACGTTCTCGGTAGCCGGGTTGGAGCTCAGAAAATCTTCCATATATTCTGCGGCATTTAGGGTGCGGTTATAGGTCGCGCTTGCCGGAAGTTGTACATTGACAATAAAAACACCCTGATCTTCATCCGGCACAAAAGATTCAGGCAGATTCATGTAGCCATAGCCAAGCAGGGCCAAGAGCCCCAGGTAAAGCACCATCATCCGTCCGGCCCTTTTAACCACCTTTGCGGTCATGTTTCCATAACCATTGGTCAGGCGGGCAAACAAGCGGTTAAAAAACCCGAAAAAGCCCTTTTGCTTTTCCTTGTGTCCCTTGGCAATGGGTTTCAGCAAAGAAGCGCACAATGCGGGCGTCATGGTCAAGGCCAGAAAACCGCTGATAATGATGGAAACCGCCAGGGACATGGAAAACTGCCGGTAGATCACGCCCACGGAACCGTTCATAAAGGCTAGAGGCAAAAACACGGCTGAAAGCACCAGGGTGATGCCCACAATAGCGCCCGTGATCTGGTCCATGGCCTTGGTGGTGGCCTCACGAGGCGAAAGCCCCTCTTCGGCCATGATTCTTTCCACGTTTTCCACCACCACAATGGCGTCGTCCACCAGGATGCCGATGGCCAGAACCAGGCCGAACATGGTCATCATATTCACGGAAAAGCCCAGCGCCCACATAACCGCCAGGGTTCCCAAAAGGCATACCGGGACCACAATGGTGGGGATAAGGGTGTAGCGGAACCTCTGTAAAAAGAGGAACATCACCAAAAAGACCAGCAATACGGCCTCAAAAAGAGTGTGCACCACCTTTTCGATCGCCACATCCACAAACTTGGAGGTGTCGTAAGGAACCGTGATCCGCATATCATCCGGCAAAGAAGCCTTCAGCTCTTCCAGGCGTTTTTTCACCGCAGAGGCGGTGCTCACCGCATTGGCTCCGGGAGCCAGCATTACCGCGGCAATGGCCGCGGGCTTGCCGTTCAAGCGGGAGTTGAAGGCATAGTTCTCCGGCCCCACTTCCAGGCGGGCCACATCGGACAACCGCACAAGGGAGCCGTCCGGTTCGGTGCGCAGCACAATTTCGCCAAACTCCTCGGGTGAATCAAAAGTGCCTTTGACGATAAGGCTGGCGGTGAGTTCCTGCTCGCTCAGGCTGGGACGCGCGCCAAAACTGCCTGCCGGGACCTGCACGTTCTGAGCCGAGATGGCCCGGTTCACATCGGCCATGGAAAGGTCGTAGATCAAGAGCTTTTCCAGGTCCACCCACACCCGCATGGCGCTTTCAAAGGCGAAAAACTGAATCTTGCCCACCCCGGGCACGCGCCGGATCTCGTTGTTTATGTTCGAGGCCGCGAAATCTGCCAGCTTGGTCTGATTCCTTCCCTTGCCGCCGTCTTTGTAGCCCAGGGAATAGATCAACAAAAACCCGCTGTTGGCCTGTTCTACCTCTATACCCTGTTGTTTGACAGCCTGGGGCATGCGGGACTCGGCCTTGCTGATGCGGTTCTGCACGTCAACCTGGGCCATATCCGGGTCTGTTCCCGGCAAAAAGGTGGCGGTGATCTCGGCCATGCCGTTTGAAGCGCCGGAGGACTCGTAGTACATGAGGCCCTTGGCGCCGTTCAGCTGCTCTTCAATAAGGTTGGTCACCGAATCGGTCAGAACCTTGGCCGAAGCTCCGGGATAGTTGACCCTGATCGAAATCTGGGGAGGGGCCACCTGGGGATATTTTTCCACAGGCAATGACGGGATGGCCAAAAGGCCCACCAAACATATGAAAATAGCCACGACCCAGGCAAAATTGGGTCTTGCAATAAAAAACCTGGTCATAAGTGTTCCTCATCCAAGCCGGATAACAGGAGATTCATTTAAAAAACCTGTTTAAGGGCAAAAATCTCCTGTTGGGGCTGATCATCTGCGACCGGCCCTGGTCAACTCATCTGAATTAAAGGCGATTTTTTGAATCAGCCCTCGAGTTTTTTGGATTTCGCGCCCGCTGTCCGGGTCGGGGGAAGGCGCATTCCCGGCCGGATCTTGTCCACACCGCCTGCCACGATCTTTTCGCCGGCTTTGAGGCCTTCCAGGACCTGCCAGGTGTTTCCCTGCATGACACCGGTTTTGACAAACCTCACACCGGCTGTGTTTTTGTTATCCACAACCATGACATAGGCCTTGCCCTTGGGGTCCATCTGCACGGCCCGCTGGGGAATGAAAATGGCCTTGGGGTCTGTTTTCAAGTTTATTTTCAAGCGCACGAACATCCCCGGTAAAAGCACTCCGTTCGGGTTGGAAAATTCGCTGCGCAATGAAACCTGACCGGTGAGCTTATCCACCGTGACGTCGGAGAACAACAGGCGTCCCTTAAAGACCTGATCAATCTCCGGGAGACGGATCGAAACCCGGCCCGAGGCCTGTTCTTCCCCGGAGAGTTCGCACTTTTTCAAGGTGTTTCTAAGACGAAGAAAATCCGAGACCGGCTGGGTCACGTCAGCGTAAATTTTGTCAAGCTGTTGAATCTTGGCCATGGGGGTTGCCTCGCCCTGCCCCACCAGGCTGCCCTCGTTAACCAGGGCGCGCCCGATCCTGCCGGTGATGGGGGCCCGCACCGAGGCGTAGCCCAAATCCAGTTTCGCGGTCTTGATCTGGGCCAGGGCCGACTGTCGGGCCGCCTCGGCCCTTTTAAGGACCGCTATGGCCGTGTCGTTTTGCTGGGGGCTGATGGCTCCGACCTCAACCAGGGACTTATAGCGATTCACCACTTCCCGGGCCTCAAAAAGGCTTGCTTCCGCAGTGGCCAGGGAGGCCTTGGCCCTGGCCAGGGCAGCCTCAAAGGGAGCGGGATCAATCTGAAAGAGCAGTTGCCCCTCTTTCACCACGCTGCCTTCCTTGAAATTGCGGCTCAAAACAATACCGGCCACCCTTGCCCTCACCTCGGCCACCCTGCGGGCGGCGATGCGGCCAGGCAATTCAGTGCTTGAGGTGTAGGAGACGGCTTCAACTGTGTGAAGATCAACCTTGGGCGCAGGCCTGGCCATGGCTCCGGGCTGGGTCTCTTCATTACATCCGGTCAGCAATATCAAAAAAGCCAAGGCCATAAGCAGAGAAGGCTGATGCATTTTCCTGATCGACATATTCGATTCTTTTCCCATTGTTTAGCATTCGTTAATTCAAATCCACGCACTTTTCAGGCGACCCTGCCATCCCTTGGGGCAAAAAATTTCCCAATATTCGTCGCCTGGGGCCGGGGCAAGGTTATCGTGGCTTTAATATCTTTAATCTGGCAGAAACCTACTACAGGGGCGGTTAACACCGGGTTAAGAAAATGCCTTTACATAAAAAAGCCTCCAACGATTCCCTTTTAAAAAGGCTTTGAGCCATTTCCTGTCAGTTGCCTTTTGGGCAATACGCAGCCCTCGGGGAATTGAAAAAGCCTCCTGCCAAGACCAAAATCTTGGGGAAACAGACCCGGCGGACTTTTCTCAGATTCCTTTAAATATTGCACCTAAAATGTAGGGGGTGCTACTTCAGACAGTGGCTGGGAGACAGGGCAAAGTTACAAAAAAAGATCAGGCTCAAGCCTTTTTCCCCTTGATCCCGACACAGGCCAAAAATTCCGGACTAACTTGAGACTGCCCGGATTTACTTAACTTAATCAGCGTGATATCAAGCCTTAAAAGGCTTCCCCCTGAGTTTAGCCAATGCCTGTCTTGCATCCAGGACCAGGCTTAAGAGAGCGGGCATCATAATCAGGGTGAAGAGGGTGGAGACTATCAGCCCTCCCACCACAACCGCTCCCAGGCCGCGGTAAAGCTCCGAGCCCGCCCCCGGCATAAGCACAAGCGGCATCATGCCGAAGACAGAGGTGAGGGTGGACATAAAGATGGGCCTGACCCTAAGGCGCACAGCCTCGGCCACCGCATCCTTAATACTCAAGCCGTCTTCCCTTATGCCCCTTATGGATTGATCCACCAAAAGGATGGCGTTATTGACCACGATTCCAATCAGGATGATAAACCCTAGCATGGTCAGCACATCCAGGGGTTGGTAGACCAAGGCGTGGTTCACAATCCACAGGCCCAGGAACCCGCCGGCCGCGGCCAGGGGGACCGTGAACATGATCACCAACGGATAGAGATAACTACCGAAAAGGGCTGACATCAGGAGGAAGGTTATGGCCATGGCCAGAAAAAAGTTGCCTTTTAAGGCCTCATAAGTCTTGGTAAGGTCATCGGCTGTACCGGAGAGTTTGAGATCAAAGGGAGACCTGACCTGACCGGAGCTTAAAAGAGGCTGGACTATATTTTTTTCCAGGCGGATCATGGCCTCTTCCAAAGGCATCTGCTCAGGCGGATATATACGCAAGGTAACCGCCCTGTTGCGCTCAATATGGTTGATCTGGGTGGGACCGCCGATGAGTTTGGGAGGGGCCACGGATTCCAGGGTCACCAGGCTGCCCAAAGGGGTGTTCAACTGCATGGAGCCCAGATCCTGGGTTCTGTTCACCAAATCCGGGGCAGCCATCAATTTCAGGTCTATGTTATAGCCCCCCCGGCTCACTTCATCAATCTTGGAGCCTTCGCAGAGCACATCCAGGTTGAATCCCACATCCCGGGCGGTTAGCCCCACGGCAGCGGCCCTCACCCTGTCCGGTTCAAAACGCAACTCAGGGCGGCTTAGCTCCAGGCCGGGAATGGGGCGGATCTGGCAGCCGGGCAACAACCCCATTATC
The DNA here is from genome assembly GCF_000931935.2 of Dethiosulfatarculus sandiegensis. Classification (GTDB taxonomy): domain Bacteria; phylum Desulfobacterota; class Desulfarculia; order Desulfarculales; family Desulfarculaceae; genus Dethiosulfatarculus; species Dethiosulfatarculus sandiegensis. The sequence goes on along the minus strand of NZ_AZAC01000004.1, from coordinate 135,301 downwards.
CGGCCGTAAAAGCGCCCGCCCAGGCTGACCAGGCGGCTTAAGTCCGGCCCTGTGATTTCAAGGTCAATGGTCCTTCCCTGGGACGTCCCCCTTTCAAAAAGGCTGGTCTGATTCACAATGGGTATCATGCCCGGAACAGGGGCCAGGGCCATTTTCAAAGGCGGGATAAGCCCCCTCACATTGGTTTCATCCCAGGATGCCACACCCATGAAGATCATGGAGCCCCAGCCAACAAAGAAGAAACTCTTTATGGCCGGTTCCTTTTCATTGCCTCCAAGGGTGAGAGGGTCGTCACCCCAATGGGGCTTAAGCCTGGCGGTTATCTCTTGCCCCACCTTCTCGTACTCGGCCATATTGTAGCCCGGCGGGGGGACCATCACGCCCAAGAGGAAATTTCTGTTGCCGGTCGGCAGGTATTCCGCCTTGGGGGAAAGAAACCAGGCAGTGGCCAGGGCCAGGCAGGTCATGATACTCACCACGGCCAGCCGGGCGCTGACTGACCCGGCCAGGCCACGCGCCATGGCCACAATGCCTCTGCGCACCGCACCGCCAAACCTTGCAGAAAGGCTCGATTTTTTTGCCGGATCGCCATTTGACTCTCCCCCGCCGACCAGTCGGGAGGCCAGGGTGGGGATCACGGTAATGGAGACTATAAGCGAGATCAAAACCGAAAAGCTCACCGCAATGGCAATATCGGCAAACAACTGCCCAGCCTCTTCCCGGATGCGGATAATCGGCAGAAACACGGCGATAGTAGTGGTGGTGCTGGCCAGGATGGCGCCCCAGACCTGAACCGTGCCCTTGTAAGAGGCGTCTTTTCTGGTCATGCCCTCCTGGCGCAGACGAAAAATATTTTCCAGAACCACAATGGCGGCATCAAGCACCATGCCCGAGGCAAAGGCCAGCCCGGCCAGGCTGATCACATTTATGTTGCGCCCGAACAACGACATCATCATAAAGGTGCCGATCAGGCTAATGGGCAGGGAAGCGGCGATTATAAAGGTGGTCCCCAAGCTGCGCAAAAATATAAGCAGAACCATCACGGCCAGGGAGCCGCCTACAAATATATTGTTGCGCACAAGCGCGATGGCCTGATTAATGTATTCCGTAACGTCGTAGACCTGGGTTATTTTTACATCCAGCTCGGAGAGCACTTCCTGGTTGACGTTTTTTATGGCCTCTTTCAGGGCTGCCATTACCTCCAATACATTGGTGCCCGACTCGCGGATCGCATTCATGGCCATGGTCGGCTGTCCGAAGTTCAAAGTCACGCTGTCCTTGACCGCATACCCCAACCTGGCCTTGCCCACATCCCCCAGAAAAACCGGGGCGCCGTCCTCATAGGCCAAAACCACCTTTTCCAAATCTTGGGGCTTTTCAAAGCGGCTTTTAACCCTCACCTGATAACGGCGCTTGCCCTCGTCTATGCCTCCCCCGGAATAGTCGTTGTTCTCGGCCACCAGCCGGTCGGCGATGCAGCGCATGGTGAGTTTATGGGCCGCAACGGCCTTGGGGTCCACCTCCACCTGCATCTCCCGGTCCTGGCCGCCATACAGGTTCACCGCAGCCAGGCCGGGCACCCTTTCCACCAAAGGAACCACTTTTTCATTGATAAAGGTGCGCAACCTGGAGATCTCCCCGGCCCTGGGACCGGTGGCCAAAACCACCATCCAGGCAATGGCAGAGGCATCCTGGTTGGCCGAAACCAGGACCGGTTTCTCTGCATTGGGGGGATAGGATTTAACCCTTTGCATCTGGTTGTTCACTCTTAAAAGCGCCTCGGCCGTATCGGTCCCCACCTCAAACTCCAGAATAACCCTGCCCCGGTTGGTGGTGGATTCACTGGTCATGCGAACCAGGCTCTCCAGGCTTTTGAGCTGCTTTTCCTGTTGCTCAACTATCTCCCGCTCTATCTCCTGGGGAGCGGCTCCAGGCCAGACAGTGGTAACGGTGATCATTGGGCGGTCCACATCCGGAACCAGCTGCACCGGCACGGACAACAGGGCCAAAATGCCGAACATCAAAAGCAGGATCACCCCCACACTCACGGCAATGGGGTGCTTGATGGACTGGGCGGCCAGCTTCACTTATCAGTCCCCCTTTTGTCTTTTTTGCCGAGAACCATAACCGGTTGACCGGGGCGCAGGCGTTCATTGCCCGAAACCACCACCTGCATGCCCGGTTTTAAAGGGCCTTTCAGCTCCCAGAGGTCTTTGTGCGAAGTCACCAGCTCCACAGGCAGATGAGTTGCCCTGCCCTTTTTAACCACCACCAGTTGGTATCGGTTGCCCGGCGCTATCACCAGGGCGTCTTTCGGCACCAAAAGGGCCTGATGGGGGTTGCCCACCGACAAACTGACCCTTGCCAGCATGCCGGGTTTTAAGTGGCCGGTCTGATTGGGTATCCTGATCTGAACCGGAAAGGTGCGGCTGTTTTGGTCTCCCTCTGGAATAACTGCCTTGATTATGCCTTCAAACACCTCCCCGGGCAGGGCGTCCGCGGTTATCCTGACGCTTGAACCGGGCTTTAACCTGGGCACATAACGCTCCGGCACCGGCACCACAACCTTGAGCGGGTCCAGAACCGCCAGTTTCAGCACGGGCCCCCCTTTTTTAACCCATTCCCCCTGGTAGGCCAGGCGTTCAACCACCACCCCGGCAGTTGGTGCCCTGACCTTGGCGTCGGCCAGATCCTGCTCCAAAATGGCGGTCCTTTCCCTGGCCCGATCCATCAGAGCGCGCTGACGCTCCACGGAAGTAAACGCATCTTCCATATCCTTGGCCGGAACCGACTTTTTAGTGTATAGGCTCTGCTTTCGCTTCAAGTCCCGCTGCATTTGCTCAAGAGCCGCCTTGGCTTCCCGCAACACGGCCCTGGCCTCCCGCAGGTGCAATTTCAGGCGCTGATCCTCAAGGCTGAGCAATAATTGCCCCTTTTCAACCCGCTGTCCCTCTTCCACATGTCCCCGGTCCACTATCTCCTCAATGCGCGAAGCCAAGGTCAAAAAAAGATGCGCCTCCACATTTCCCGTAAGGGCTACCTTTTCCTCCACTTCCCTCTGAATCACAAAAGCTGTTCTGACCGACGCGGCCGGGGGGCTTTTGCCTTTTTGAGCCCAGGCCCTGTCTGCCCCAATCGAACCCAAGAAAAATAATATGCACGAGCTTAATAGTAGTATTTTTCTGTAGGTCATGACTGCTCCGGACCGCCAAAGGCGTATTTACGTAGACACCAAATAAATTATCAAAAGAAGCTGAATAAAGGTAAGCATCGGTTCATTCCCTGGGCGGAGGCCTTTTCAGGCCCGGCAAGGAAAAAGCGCCATTGCGCCCGGATTACTCTCACCGATGTACTTTGTTAAGAGTTGTCGCCCGCTAAATTGCCCTTCAGTTAAAAACTGACAAACGCGCCACAAACAGACGGACGGTCAAGACAGATGTAAAAGGACTATCATGCGGCCATGGCGCCCTATTCGTTGTCCGCAAAAGTTTCCGGGAAGTTTCAGCAACCGCCTTAGGCAGACTATTTCACCCCAAACACCATCTGTGATCCGGTTTATTGCAAACGATTTGACCATACACGGTTTGAAAATCCCTGTCCAGATCCCGGCCGGTTAACTGCAATTTTCCAATAAGCTGAAGAATAAGCATATGTTACCTGTGCAAACTCAGTGAGAAAGGATCACACCACAGCTTTGGAAAAGACATGGATCACAACAACACCCGAGACGATCAACGCGATCCCCAGCCCTGCAGCCAAATCAATAGGCTGCTTATAAAAAAATACATCAACCAAAGTTATAAGGACAATCCCCAATCCTGCCCAAAAAGCATAAGCAACCCCCATGGGGATATATTTCAGCACCTGCCCCAAAAGAAAAAAGGCCGCGCCATAGCCAAGCACCACCAAAAGACTGGGGTAAAGCCTGGTAAACTGCTGCGATGCCTTTAAAGCGCTGGTTCCCACAATTTCCGCTGATATGGCTAAGAAAAGAAAAACAAAACCCACTGTTCCTCCACTGGTTCAAAAGCAACTCAAATCAAATTATGTTTTTATTCTAAAATAGTTTTAAGAAATTTATTAACTCCAAAAACCAACCCTCCCCGAACTGGAGAGGGCAGGCCCTTTGGGCTCATGCCGAAAAGTCGCTTGACTTTTCTAGACGACCGGTCTAATATGATAGCCGTAACTCTTGCAAAGGAAAACAGTTGGCCAAAGAAACCAAGGAACAAATTATCAAGACAGCGGCCCTTCTGGTTCATCGCCAGGGATTTAACAATACAGGATTGGGCGAAATTCTGAAAACAGCCGGAGTGCCCAAGGGATCTTTCTATCATTATTTTAAGAGCAAAGACGATCTGGGGCTGGCCCTGGTGGACTATTACGGCAAGGTCATGGCCGGGGAGGTCAGCCCCTTTTTACATGATCAGGACCTCCCGCCTCTAGAGCGTCTTAAGAAAATGTATGAAAAATTAAAACAGGATCTTGAGGTGCGGGGGTTTGCCATGGGCTGCCCATTGGGCAACCTCACCCAGGAGATGGCCGACCTGCACCCTGAGTTCAGGGCGCGTTTAAGCCGGGTGCTTGCTTCTTTTGAGGCCGAAATAGCCACATTGCTGGAAGAAGCCCGGCAAAAGGGACAATTGCCTGAGAACCTCTCCCCGAAAAACACGGCCGCCTTTATTTTACAAAGCTGGCAGGGCTCTTTGTTGGCCATGAAGTTAAGCAAAAGCCAGGCTCCTTTAAGTAATTTCATGCAGGCAATTTTTGGTCACCTGCTGAATTCTCAATAAAAATAATAAGTTATTATATCCATTCGACATGGGTGGACATTTTTCAAACCTGCTAGTAGACTGGTCTAATTTTCAGTCTTCGGCAAACTTAACCAGCCATTTTTTAAACTAAACAACCTTCACAAGGCAGCAGCCCCAAAAGGAGATTTAAATGTTCCACCTGAAAACAACTCCCCCCACAGAAGCAACCGGTGATTTGGCCAAAATCTATGCCATGTTTCCCAAGGAAGTGGGAGTGCCGGAACCATTTGAAATGCTCAGCGCCAGTCCTGAACTGATCCGAATCCAGGCCATGAACATGGGGCATTTCGTACATCACAAAAGCCTTAATCCCCATGTCCTGGCCCTTATACGTTTTCTGATCGCAACAGACAGAAAGCTGGACTATTGCATCAACCTTAACAAGGGGATGCTTAAACGGGCCGGTATGACGGATGAGGACTTTGATGACGTGCTGAAAGACACTGCCCGGGCCCCTTTGGAAAAAAGGGAAAACCAACTGGTGGATTTTGTCCGTAAGACTGTTTCCGCGCCATCTTACGCAAGCGACGAAAAAATACAGGCCTTGCGGGACCAGGGGTGGAAAGACGGGGACATCTTTGATGCCTTGCACCATGGAACAAGTATGGTGGCATTAAGCATTCTCTTTACGGCCTTGCGCAAATAACAACTCTCTCCGGGGCGGGCCTGTGGGTGCTTTTCACTAAACGGCCCGCCCCCTTTACAATCTGCGGTGTGGTTTTCCGATAAAAAACCACGACTAAAACCAGATATTTTTTCCGATCCACAGTTTGAAGGCGTAGTTTCAACCCGGCTGATCAACTTTTTTCCAAAAGGCCTAACTTGGATAAAAAAATAATTCCAAAACAACGGCTCTTTGAATGATGCCGGCTAACCTTCCATATTTTTACAACTTTTCCAATGAATACACGGACAACTTGACTTGACACCATGGCGTGCTACACTTATTTTTTGCGTAAATAAGCCGGTAAGGCTTTCAGCAGACCTCTGAAATAATTGCTACCATGCAGACAGGAATTGAAGTAAATCTCATCGTTTTGCTATAGTATATTAGTGGAATGATACTTGGCGTCGGTTGACGCAAGCCTGGTTTTACCATATACTGCCTGAATTTGCAGATGTAGCCCGTGGACAACTACGTGAGCAATCAACTATTGGGTGAGTGAAAATAGCGGATGTTCGATCACTTAAGCGACCGCCTGGCCGAAACATTTAAACGCCTTAAGGGTCACGGCAAGCTCACCGAGCAAAATATTGCCGATGCCATGCGCGAGGTCCGTCTGGCCTTGCTGGAGGCGGATGTCAATTACAAGGTGGTGAAAGACTTTATCTCACAGGTCAAGAAAAGAGCTGTGGGACAGGAAGTCATGCGTTCCATCACCCCGGCCCAGATGGTTATCAAAATTGTTCACGATGAACTCTGCACCCTGATGGGCAAAGAGGGCGAACCCCTTGTCTTGACCGGCAAGTCGCCCCTGGTTTATATGATGGTCGGCCTGCAGGGCGCCGGTAAGACCACAACCAGCGCCAAGCTGGCTTTAAACCTCAAAAAAAGGGGTAAAAAGCCTTTTCTGGTGCCCGCGGATGTGCAGAGGCCGGCAGCCATTGAGCAGCTCAAACGTCTGGGTAAACAGGTTGACGTCCCGGTTTTTGATACAGACCCGGGCCAGGACCCGGTTGATATATGCATCGCATCTTTGGCCGATGCGGCCAGGGCGGAATGTGACGTACTGATTCTGGATACCGCCGGCCGCCTTCATGTGGATGAGGCCTTAATGGCCCAGCTCAAGGCCATCAAGGAGCGCCTGCATCCCCAGGAAGCCCTCTTGGTGGCTGACTCCATGACCGGTCAGGACGCGGTCAACGTGGCCCAAAGCTTTCACCAAAGCCTGGGGCTCACCGGAGTGGTGTTGACCAAAGTCGAGGGCGACGCCAGGGGCGGAGCCGCCATATCCATCCGGGCCGTGGTCGATGTACCGATCAAGTTCTTGGGTGTGGGTGAAAAGCTTGACGCCTTAGAGGTGTTCCATCCGGACCGTCTGGCCAACCGCATTCTGGGTATGGGCGATGTTTTAAGTCTGGTGGAAAAGGCCAGCGAGGCCATTGACCAGGAAAAAGCCGAGGCCCTGGCCAAAAAGATGGCCAAAAACCAGTTCACCCTGGAAGACTTCAGAGATCAGCTGAGACAAATTCGCAAAATGGGATCGTTAGATTCCATTTTGAAGATGCTGCCCGGAGCGGGTAAGCTTAAAAATATGAAGAATATGGCCCCCGATGAAAAAGAAATAAAACGCATCGAGGCCATTATCGGCTCCATGACAGTGGCGGAAAGGCAAAATCACAATATAATCAATGCCTCCCGCAGAAAAAGAATTGCCAAGGGGTCGGGAACCACAGTGACGGATGTGAACCGGCTGTTGAAAAACTTCCGTCAATCTCAAAAAATGATGAAACAAATGGCTCGCATGGGGCCCAAAAAGGGTTTGGGTAAGATGCTCTCCATGCGGGGATTTTAAATATCAGGGTCTTTATTTGAAGTCTCTAACTCATCTGAGGCGCTTGCCTTAGGTGACAGGCACACTAAAAAGGCGAAACTAAGCACATGGCAGTTAAAATCAGGCTGACTAGGATGGGGGCCAAAAAGCGTCCCTTCTATCGGATTGTCGCGGCAGATTCACAGTCTCCGCGTGACGGCAGGTTCCTGGAGATATTGGGTACATATGATCCCAAGCAGGAGCCCTCACAAGTAGAGGTTAAGGGTGAGCTGCTTTCCAAGTGGCTTGAACGGGGCGCGCAACCCACAGACACGGTTAAGAGTCTGCTCAAGGCCAATCGCCTTTGGCCCGGCCAGGAAGAAGGCTCCGGGGGAACCGAGTTGGCCCAGTAGGGAATTTTCCCTGGGCCGGTAGGGTTGGAATCTCCGGTTGCGTATCTCATGGTGGAGAGGTGCCGAATGAAGGAGTTGATCAAGTACATTGCCCAGGCGCTGGTGGACAATCCCGAGCAGGTCGATGTCTCCGAGATTGAAGGAGAACAAACCTCGGTCATCGAGTTGAAGGTAGCCAAGGAGGATCTGGGCAAAGTCATTGGCAAGCAGGGCCGTACGGCCCGGGCCATGCGCACAATCCTCAGTGCTGCCTCCACCAAGATTCGTAAGAGATCGGTGTTGGAGATTATCGAGTAAAGATGAATTGCCCCCAACTGGTCCTTATGGGCCGATCTTCAGGATCATTCGGCCTTAAGGGAGAGGTTCGGGTATACCCCTATACCGGGGACTCGGAACTTTTCCTTACGGCGGAAAAGTTATACGCGGGGCCAAACCCCGAGGCAGCGCAGGAATTGAACTTGAAATCCCTGCGCCGCCACAAGGGCAGGCTTCTTTTTAAGGTGGAAGAGATAAACACCAAGGAAGAAGCCGATAAGCTCAAGGGTTTTTTCATCTATATTTCACAAGATCAGCTACCAGCCTTGGCGGAAGACGAGTATTACTGGTTCCAGCTTAAGGGTGTGGAAGTCCGGGACTTGGAAAACCGGGTCCTGGGGCGAATAGCCCATGTGACCGATCCCGGCGGCCAGGAGATCTGGGTTATAAAGAACTCCTCCGGCCAGGAGGGCCTGATACCGGCTACAGATGAATTCGTAGTCCGGATGGAGCTTTCCAAAGGCTATATCCAGGTGGACCTTCCCGAAGGCCTTCTGGAAAGCCAGGGATTTGGCGAGTCATGAACCGTAATCAACTCACTCTGGCCGTTTTTATACGGCCGGGTGAAACTTCCGGCTTTGGTCCATATGATCTTTGACATACTAACTCTTCTCCCGGAAGTCTGCGATCTTTACTGCAGGACTTCCATAATGGGCAGGGCCCGGGACAAAGGGCTGATAGAGGTGCGTGTCACCAATATCCGCGACTTTGCCACAGACAAGCACCGCACAGTCGACGATTCCCCCTATGGAGGCGGCGACGGCATGGTGATGATGCCCGGCCCCCTGATGGCTGCCCTGGAAAGCCTTCCCGCAGAGCCCAAGGGCCGCAGGATCATGCTGTCTCCCCAGGGCAGACCCTTTGATCAGGACCTGGCCGGGGAACTGACCAGGGAGCCCAGGCTCACCTTGATCTGTGGGCGCTATGAGGGGCTGGACCAAAGGGCCCTTGATCTTTCCGGAGCGGAAGAGATAAGCTTGGGAGATTTTGTCCTCACAGGCGGTGAGCTGGGAGCTCTTTGCCTGGTGGATGCGGTCGCCAGGTTGTTGCCCGGGGTGTTGGGCGGAAAAGATTCAGCCCAGGCAGACAGTTTCATGGATGGCCTTTTGGAGCATCCCCACTACACCAGGCCTGCGGTTTTTCAAGGCCTGTCGGTGCCGGAGATACTCTTAAGCGGTAACCATGCGGCCATAGAGCGTTGGCGCAGAAACGAATCTTTGCGTCACACCCTTGAAAAAAGGCCCGACCTCTTGCCAAAAGTGCAATTGAGCCAAGAGGATAAAGAGGCTCTGGCCAGGATCAAGGCCGAGCTGAAAAACAAAGCGTAAACTGCCGATCCGAAAAGGATGGGCAATTTTAGTAGAAATAAGTAGCCGATTTCGCACTGGTTTTAGTTTGTGCGCTCCCGCACCGCACTGGGTGTCGGGATTTTTGTGCGTTTAAACGGGCGAACCGGCTGAGTTTTGGTATATTTTAGCATTTTCCAGGTACAATTCCCGAAGCCGGGGGGCAGGCGCCGCCCCACTTCGGACAGCCGGATTTCAGGAGGCTTTATCATGGACGCCATCAAACAAATCGCCCGCGAGCAGATGAGGGTGGATATCCCCCAGTTCCGCGCAGGCGACACTGTCAAGGTCCACGTCCGCATTAAAGAAGGTGAAAAAGAACGTGTCCAGGTTTTTGAAGGCGTGGTGCTCAGGCGTCGCGGCGCAGGTGTGGGAGCCACCTTTACAGTACGCAAAGTCTCCTACAGCGTGGGCGTGGAACGTATCTTCCCCTTGCACTCCCCTGTCATCGACAAGGTGGAGATTGTGACCCGTGGTCGGGTCCGCCGTGGCCGCATCTACTACTTGCGCAACTTGAGGGGCAAGGCCGCCCGCATCAAGGAACTGCGCAGGGCCTGAGGTCTTTTTTGAGGCCTTCTTGCCACGAAAACTAACACCCATGGCCTCCAAATTCGAACTGGAGGCCAGGCTCAGGCGTCAGGGTTACGCCCTGCTGGCCGGCCTGGATGAAGTGGGACGGGGTCCCTTGGCCGGACCCGTGGTGGCGGCGTGCGTTATCCTACCCGAAGGCTGGGAGGATCCCGGAGTTGCGGACTCCAAAAAACTCTCGGCCAAAAAACGGGAAGAGCTCGCCGCGATCATCGGTGACACCGCAGTTGCCAGCGGAATCGGTCAATGCGACCCCGACGAAATAGATCGTCTGAATATTCACCAGGCCAGTTTAACCGCCATGGCCCGAGCGCTTTTAGACACATCGTTCAAACCGGATCACCTTCTGGTTGACGGACGCTTCACCATTGAATCACGCCTGCCCCAGATAGCTGTGATAAAGGGAGACGGGCTGTGCCAGTGCATTGGTGCGGCCAGCATCCTCGCCAAGGTTCACAGAGACGCTCTCATGCTGAAATGGCACGAAAAGTATCCCCAGTACAATTTCGCTGCCAACAAAGGATATCCCACCAAAGAACACAGGCGGATGCTGACCCAAATAGGGCCCTCTCCAATCCACCGCAAAAGTTACGCGCCAGTGGCCCAAATGTCGTTTTTGGGCCTATAGGATAAGACCTATGGCCGGTCGCATTCCCCAAAAAAGAGGAACGCTGGCCGAGAAATGGGTCGCGGCCCAACTGATAAAAGCAGGCTACACCATAGAAGCCACTAATCGGCGCCTCGGAGGGGGAGAAATAGACATAATCTGCTTGGACGGACCGGTGCTTGTGTTCCTGGAGGTAAAAAGCAGATCCCGAAACCAATATGGCCTGCCCGAAGAGGCCGTGGACCAGCACAAGCGGGCCAGGCTCATTAACGCGGCCACGGCTTATCTGGCCCAAAGGGAGGGGCCGGTGCCCTTGTGCCGCTTTGACGTGGCCGCCGTGCAGATGGAGCAAGGCAGGCCGCAAGCCTTACGCCTTATTAAAGACGCATTCAGACCAGGAGACTAAATTGGCAACCCTTTTTGTTGTGGCCACCCCAATCGGTAATCTTGACGATCTCACCCCCAGGGCCAGACGCATTCTGGAAGAGGTCGATTTTATTGCCGCGGAAAGCGTTGGCCGCACCAAAAAACTCCTGGCCCATTTATCCATTAGCGGCAAGAGGCTTATTTCCTGCCGGGAAGCCAACCGAAAAAGAGCCTCTTACGAGGTCCTGAATCTTCTGGATCAGGGCCGCGATGTGGCCCTGGTTTCAGACGCAGGCACCCCCGGCATAAGTGATCCCGGGGGTGCGGTGGTTTTGGCCGTCGCCCAGGCCGGACACAAACTCACTCCCCTGCCCGGCGCTTCGGCCCTGGCCGCGGGACTCAGCGTAGCCGGGCTGCCCGGTGCGCCGGTGACTTTTTTGGGCTTTCTTCCGGCCAAGACCGGAGCCAGAAAAAAACTTCTGGAACAGGCCAAAGCCACGGGGTGGCCCTTTGTGGTCTATGAGGCCCCCCATCGCCTGGCTGCCACAGCGGCAGACCTTTTAGAGGTGTTGGGAGACCGGACCGTGGTAATGGCCAGGGAAATCAGCAAAATTCACGAAGAGGTGGCCCATACCACCACCAGCCTCCTGGCGGAAAAGGCCAATGCCAGCCAGGCCAAGGGTGAAATCACCCTTATAGTCAGTGGCGGAGAACCACCTCAGGCAGATGAAAATCTGGTAAAAGAATTATTAAGTCAAGGCCTTTTGGAAGAAAAGGAAAAACCGGCCAAACTGGCGGCCAAGGTGGCGGCCAAAACCGGGATGAAAAAGGCCCCCGTCTATGAGATGTTAATGACTTTAAAAAACAAACAAGGCACTTAGCGCCTTTTTCCGGTGAATACATCATGGACTCAAAAGATGATAAACAGGCACTGACCTGTGAACTGGACGTCATAAACAAACTGGGCTTGCATGCCAGGGTGGCCGCCCGTATTGCAGAAGTAGTCCAGGCCCATGAATGCGAAGCGATCCTGTCCAAAGACAATATTGAGGCAGATGCATCCAGTATTCTTTCCATACTCACATTGGACGCACCCAGGGGCAGCACCCTTATTGCAAAGATATGGGGCCCCCAGGCCGCCGAAGCCATAAAAGCACTTAAAGAACAATTTGCCAAAGGCTTTGGAGAATAAAAGTGGATCCAAAAGGCGAAAAGATTATCAAGGGAGTTGGGGCCTCACCCGGCATCACCATTGGCAGGGCCTTGCCGGTGATCAAAAGGCCCAACAAAGTGGCTTACAAACGCCTGGAAGACCCAAAAGAAGTGGAGCGGGAGGCCTCCCGCTTCCACCAGGCGGTGCAGGACACCGAACGCTCCCTTATCCAGGCCAGAGATGAACTGAGCCAGGATGAGGGGGACTACTCCTATATAATCGAAGCCCATCTTTTGATCCTAAAAGACAAAATGATCTTCGACCACACCAAGGAGCTGATACGGCAGCAGTCGGTCAATGCCGAGTGGGCCTTGAGCCAGGCCATGAGCGAGGCGGAAGAGACCTTCCGCAAGATCAAAAACTCCTATATCCGCTCCCGCTTCGCGGATGTGGAATATGTGGTCGATACACTTATGCGCAACCTGGCCGGTGACCAGGATAACGCCCTGGCCGATATCAAGGAAAAGGTGATCCTGGTTGCCCATGACCTTTCACCGGCCGAAACCACTCAAATGGATCTCGACTGGGTGCTGGGTTTTGTCACCGACATGGGCGGGCCCACCAGCCACACCGCCATTTTGGCCCAGGCCAAGGGCATACCCGCGGTTGTGGGCACCGAAAAAATAACCCTTGAGGTTGAAAGCGGGGATTTTCTGATCGTCGACGGCCTGGAAGGGCTGGTGGTGGTAAACCCGGACGAGGAAACCCTGCATGACTACCGCGATCGCCAGGAGGCCTACCAGCATTACACCCAGGAAGTCCTGGCCCAGGCCCATCTGCCTGCCGACACCCTGGACGGCCATTCAGTGGCAGTCGGCGCCAATATGGAGATGGCCGAGGAGGTAGGCTCCATACTGAGCTACGGAGCGGAAAGCATAGGGCTTTACCGCACCGAATTTCTTTATGTGACCCGCAGGGACTTTCCCGGGGAAGAAGAGCTCTTAGAAAATTTCAAGACAGTGGTGACCCGCATGGAGGGGCGGCCTGTCACAATCCGCACCCTGGATCTGGGCGGCGACAAATTCGCCAGCCACATGGAAGGCAGCCTCACTGCTGAGAACAACCCGGCCCTGGGGCTCCGGGCGATCCGTTTCTGCCTTAAGGAGAAAGACCTTTTCAAGGCCCAGTTAAGGGCCATTTTAAGAGCCTCGGCCTTGGGCAGGGTGAGAATCATGTTCCCCCTTATCTCCGGCGTGGGGGAGCTTCTGGAGGCCAAGGAGGTTCTGGAAGAGGTAGAGGCCGAACTGGAACAAAAAGGCCAGGAATATGACAAAAACCTGGAAGTCGGTATCATGGTGGAGGTGCCTTCGGCCGTAACCGTGGCCGACATGCTCGCCAAGCATGTGGATTATTTTTCCATTGGCACAAATGATCTGATCCAATACTCTTTAGCCATTGACCGGATTAACGAGCATGTGGCCCACCTTTACCAGCCTTTACACCCGGCTGTTCTGCGCATGATTCAGCAGGTGGTGGAATCGGGCCATGCGGTGGGCATTCCGGTGGCCATGTGCGGTGAGATGGCAGGCGACCAAAGGGTGGTGCCCTTGCTTCTCGGCCTGGGCCTGGATTATCTTTCCGTGAACGCCCTGGCCGTGCCGAGGGTCAAACAGGTGGTGCGCCTTACTTCAAAGGAGACCTGGCGGCAGTTGGCCAAAGAAGCCTTGAGTTTCCCCACCGCGGCCCAGGTCAGGGAATTTATAAACGGAAAGCTGGCTAAGCACATACCTGAACTATTCAGTGAACTGGGATAAGGCCAATGAAAAACACATCCCCCGCCGGTGTAAAACTGGTGGCCAGAAATAAAAAAGCCAGGTTCAACTACGAACTCGGCGACAGATATGAAGCAGGTCTGGTGCTCAAGGGTACGGAGGTGAAATCCTTACGCCTGGGTCAGGTCCAGCTTACAGACAGTTATGCCAAGCTTAAAAACGGCGAGGCATGGCTGCTCTCCTGCACCATCAATCCCTACCCCTTTGCCTATTACGACAACCACGCGCCCGAGCGCCCCAGAAAACTGCTCCTGCATAAAAAAGAGCTGAACAAAATCGGGGTCAAGGTCAAGGAGCAGGGGTTGAGCCTGATACCCCTTGCAATTTACTTCAAAAGGGGCAAAGCCAAGGTGGAATTGGCCCTGGCCAAGGGTAAAAAATTGCACGATAAGCGCCAAACTCTCAAGAAAAGGGACCAACAAAGAGAGATGGAACGCGCCTTGAGAAGATAAAATTCCCAGCCCCACCAGAGCCATAAGCCCCATCTGGTGGGGGTTATTTAAAAATCAATTTAAAAAACCACACCTTGTGTCCATCTTCACTTGAGGAAACCTGTACTATCCATTATATTTTTCCAGGTTAACAACACTATCTCACCGTGTAAGCCGGGGTTTAGGTTGACAGCTCCCAAAATGGTGGATATAGTATTAATCTCCATAATAACTACGTTATTGGTATGGATTTAACGTAGTGAAAGGACGAAAGATTGGCCCGGATCGGTGTGGCCATTAGCGGAGGAGTGGATTCCACCGCCGCATTAATCCTGCTTAAGGAGCAAGGCCACGAGGTTCAGGGCTTTACTTTAAAGTTGGGACTGGGTCCTGACAAGGCCCTTGAGCCCGGCAGGCAAGTAGCCCGGCACCTGGGCATATCCCACACAATAGTGGATGTGGCGCAGGAATTTGCAGACCGTGTGGCCAAACCGGTTGCCGGCACCTACGCTATGGGTAAAACTCCTAATCCCTGTGTAGTCTGCAATGAAAGGGTTAAGATTCCCCTTTTGCTAAAAGCAGCCAGGGAAAAGGGTTGCGAAAAGCTGGCTACCGGGCATTACGCCCGTTTGGAAAAGCAAGATGACACCTGGCTTTTGAAAGAGGGGCTCGATCCCCAAAAAAGCCAGGCTTATTTTCTGGCCAGGGTTCCAGCAGAAATGTGGGATCACATTCTCTTTCCCCTTGGCGGCCTGACTAAAGTTCAGGCCAGGGAAATTGTGCAAAAAGCCGGTATTGAGTCCTTTGACAGCACCGAGAGTCAGGACTTGTGCTTTTTGCCTTCCGGCGGCTGGGATGAACTTCTCACCCGCTATGGAAAAATCAGGCCCGGCGTTATCCAGGATCTTGAGGGTAATGTCCTGGCCGAGCACCAGGGAATACATAAATACACGGTTGGCCAGCGTAGGGGAATCGGTGTCGCCCTTGGCTATCCGGGCTATGTTATTTCCTTGGACGGCCCTCGGGCAAAGGTGACGGTAGGTCCGTTGGAAAGCCTTATGGCGAGGGGTTTTTGGGCGAATAAAACCATTTTGAACAGTGGTTTGGAGGAGGCGAGCCTGAAGGTTCGCTACAGATACAACCAGGCCGGGATAGGATGCCGCATCCTGCCCCAAGCAGACCGGATGAGGGTGGAATTTGAATCGCCCCAACGAGCGGCGCCGCCCGGACAACTGGCGGTCATTTACCACGAGGATACAGTGGTAGGCTCCGCCTGGATTACAGAAGCTATTTTTTGAAAATAGGAAAGGCATATCATGAAGCTTTCTACAAGAGGACGTTACGGTGTAAGGGCCATGTTGGAATTGGCTTTGCACGCTGAAGATAACCCGGTGCCCCTTCGTGACCTGGCCGTACGACAGGAAATATCCGCCAAATACCTTGAGCAGCTTCTCATCCCCTTGAAGGGCGCTGGTTTGGTGAAGAGCGTTCGCGGGGCAAGGGGCGGCTATTTATTGGCAAAAGATCCCAATGACGTTACCCTTTATGAGATCGTGCGCAGCCTGGAAGGCCCTCTGGCCCCGGTGGAGTGCGTACAGGACCCCAAATACTGCGACCGCGTGGGTGGTTGCACCGTGCATCTCATTTGGGGCGAAATGGGCGATATGCTCGTCAAGTACTTGAGCAATCTCACTCTAGCGGATATGGTGGACAAGCAGAAGGAAAAAGACAAGGTCTGCCCTCCCCCGCAGATCAGCGCAGTTGGCTAAATCAACCGGAGTTGAAATATGAAACGCACCCTGGAGGAGATAAACGCCAAAATCAGATCCGGCAAGGCGGTTGTCTTCACAGCTGAAGAAGTAGTAGGTCTGGTTAAAGAAAAAGGTGTCAAAAAAGCAGCCGAACAGGTGGACGTAGTCACCACCGGTACCTTTGGCCCCATGTGCTCCTCGGGTGCGTATTTCAATATCCCCCAGTCCACCCCCAAAATCAAAATCGGGGGAGGAACTGTTTCAGTCAACGGCGTTCATGCATATGGGGGCTGGGCTGCGGCGGATTTCTGTCTCGGCGCCACCGCCCTGCCCCCTGAAGACCCCAGAAACGAGGTCTATCCCGGACTCTTTAAATACGGCGGCGCCCATGTAATCGAAGACCTGGTTTCCGGTAAAAAGGTTAAGGTCAAGATTCAGGCCCACGGAACAGACTGCTATCCCAGGAAAGAATATCAGGCCGAGTACGGGCTGAAAGACTTTAACAACGCGGTTCTCTTTAATCCCAGAAACGCCTATCAGCTTTACAATGTGGCGGTCAACTTAAGTGACCGCACCATATACACCTACATGGGGGTGCTTAAACCCAGGCTGGGCAATGCCAACTATTCCACAGCCGGGGCCTTAAGCCCTCTTTTAAACGACCCCAAACTTGCCACAGTGGGCATTGGAACCCGTTTGTTTTTCGGCGGGTCCGAAGGTTACGTGGCCTGGAACGGCACCCAACATGTGGCAGAGCCTGAACGCGACGAAAAGGATCTGCCCTTAAGCCCTTCGGCCACCATTGCCCTGATCGGAGACCTCACCCGTATGAGCCCCAGGTATTTAAGAGGCACCTCCGTAACCGGCTATGGCGTCTCCTTAAGCGTGGGAGTGGGGCTTCCCATCCCGATTGTCAACGAAGACATCATGGCCCACGCTGCGGTGAGCGACGAAGACATCACCTTCCCCATCGTGGATTATTCAGAAGATTATCCCCTGGGGCGCTCAGCCAATTTAGGCCGCATTTCAATTGCGGAACTGATGACGGGACGTATACAGGTGGATGCCAAGAAGATCCCCGCAGGATGCATGGCCAGCCGGGCCAGGGCCAGGGAAATAGCGCTGCTTTTGAAAAAGCTGGTTCAGGAAGGCGAGTTCCTTTTGACCAGGCCGGTGGCGCCATTACCCGGAGCCACCCTGGCGGAGATGTAATCCACTTAGGGCTTTTTTGTGCAAGCGTTTTCTTTGTTCCTTATGATCTGCAAATAAAAGGTGATCTGTCGTGGCCAAAAAAAAGGTAATTTTCAGCTTTCCCCCGACTCTGATTGAAGAGCCGGTAACCTATAAACTGGTCAAGTCCTATGACCTGCAGGTGAACATACTGCGGGCCAGGGTGGTTCCCCGGGAAAAGGGCCGCATGGTGGTGGAGCTGAAAGGAACCCCGGAAAACCTGGAAAAGGCCTTTGACTATCTGGAAACCCAAGGCGTGCAGATAGACACCATGATCCAGGAGATGCGGCACCACACAGACCGCTGTGTGCACTGCACCGCCTGTACGGCTGCCTGTCCCACAGGGGCGCTCAGCGTGGACCAGGAGACCAGGGAGGTTTCATTTGACGCGTCCCTTTGCATAATCTGTGAGGCTTGTATACCGGTCTGCTCCTACGAGGCCATTGAGAGCCTCTTTTAACCCGCATTCACGCGCACTAAAACTGTTTCATCGAAAACCCTTGTGACCAGGGGGCATGCCTTGAATCTCTTGCCCGCGATCTCTCCCAGGCGTGTTGTTTTAGCGGTTTTTATGCTTATGGCCCTGGGCCTGAGGCTCTGGGGCCTGGGTTGGGGCCCCGGAGAACCCCTTGAAGCCGGGCAGTGGACCTGGTCCATCGTTGAAAGCCTCTCTCTATACAACCTCACCTCGCCCCAGACCTGGAACCAGGCCTTTTTCAGCCTGGCGGCCTTGGTCCAGGGAGTTCTATCCTTTGTGGCCGGCTGGACGGGTTATCTTCTCGGCGTGGTGAAAGATTCCAGCGACATAGCAATACCCGCCTACATGGCGGGTAGGATCACAGTTGCCTTTTTAGGCGCCGGCCAAACGATTCTCGCTTACTTATTGGGTAAAAAGGCCCTTAAGAGCCCGGCCGCAGGACTTATGGCAGCCGCCCTGGTGGGGGTTCACCCGCTGCTCACCAGCCAAAGCCATTACCTGTCGCTGGAGATTCCCCTTGGGTTCGCGCTCTTGAGCTGCATGCTGGTGGCCTGGCGCATAGCAGATCAACCCGGTCCCCGAATTACATATGCGGCCGGAATAATCCTGGGCCTCACCATAACCACCCATGAAGCAGGCATCTTCGCCCTGCCGATTTTGCTGCTGGCCTATATCTTCGGCGTTGGGCGCAACCGGCCCAAGCGCATTTCCTGGGCCCTTTTTTGGCCTATTTACTTTCTGGGCGGGCTCATCACCGGCCTTGCCATTGGGTACCCCGGCTTCATTCTGGAACCTTATCGGACTGAAGATCTTCTCCATGCAAGTATAGCCAACAATCTGCCCGCCCCTTCCTTGCTCAGCTTTACGGTCAAACAGGGACTGGCTTCAACCTGGAGCGCTATCCTCAAGAATGGAACCTGGCTTGCCTTGATCCTCTGGGCCGTCTCGGCGATAATGATGGCCTTTACCAGACCGGTGCGCAGATTTTTATTGCTCCTGGTTCCACCTGTTTTTTTCGTGGCAGGGCTTATAACCACCTCCTTAAACCCAATGACCTGGATCGCGGTGTGGCTGCCGGCGGCCCTTGTGCCAGGGGTCTGGCCCCTAATCTGGCTTTGCCGCCGCATGCCCCATTACTACTGGGGGCTATCCGCCGCATGGGTCCTGGGAATCTTGGTTTGCCTGGCGCCCCTTATCCATTCCCTTGAAACCGGTTATATCTTTTGGCAACAAGACACCCTGAGATCCGCCAGAATCTGGCTTAAAGAAAATCTTAAACCGGAAGCCCCGCTTTTTATTGATTCATATCTTCCCAAGGCGGCCTTGCCCCGAGCAATGGCAATTGGTCCGGAGATCTATTCCGACATTCTAAAACAAAACCGGGGTTACCTGCTCCATCAGCCCCAAGAGAATATTCCTTCTCCCAACCTGCAAAGGATAAAGGATTTCAAGTTTGATGCTGACCAGATGCTTCCCTTGTCCCATGCCGCCTACACCATCTATGCCGGATTTGCTCCCAGCCGGATAAAAGAGCCCCTGGCCCTTTTCCGCCCTGCGGTTGGAATAAAACGTAAAAAGTGCCTGGTCTTTGGGGATGATCAGGATTACAGCCTGAACAACAGCGTGATCAAGCTTACCGGCCCGCAAAACCACTGGCGCACCCTGAAGCTGGCCAAACCGCCCAAAACCATAACCGCCGTTCTTTCAAACCAGGGTCAGGACCTGGCCAAGATCAAAATCAGTCAGGGGCCTTTTAACAACCATCAAATGACCCTCTACCCTGGTCAATCCCGTAGTCTGATCATAAAGACCCGTCCCTGGCCGCCCATAGCCCAGGGCTTTCTACCGGTCAAGGCGCATCTGAAAAGAGGCGACAATCTGCTTCTCTATCTGAATTGGACGCCTCTATTAATGGCCCGGCGCGCCCTTGAGGCAGAGCGTTTTCAAGAGGTTGTGGACCACCTGCTGCCTCTTTCGGAAAAAGGAAACCTTGGTTTTGAAGGCAATTGTTTTTTGGCCGAGGCCTATGCCAGATTGGAAAAATACAAGGAAGCCGGCTGGGCCCTGGCCGCTCTGGGTCCTTTTGATGAAAAACCGGCTCTTGACTACATTGGACTTGCGCAAAAAATACTCCCAAGCGCCAAGTGGGACAAAACTTTCCATAATTTCACGGGTTATCATCCGGCTCTACTCAGGAGGTCCCTTTCACTTTGTTTTGTGCCGGATTTTGAGCCCTCAGGCTATGCACCCAGACAACAAACCTTTAAAGGCAAAGATTTCACAGGGGTGTATCTGCGTAAAAATGCAAGTCATAATCATGGTTGGTTAAAGCTTCTACTTGAACCTCCTTTCCCCAAGGGAGGGCTTAAGGCCCGTTTCCACCTCACCATGGCTCCCGGTGAAAAACTTGCCCCTCAAGACCCGGTTGTCAGACTGGAATTTTGGGAGGCGAACGGCAAAAACAATACACGCCTGGCCTCCAGGCTGTTGACCCGGGACGAAATATCTCAAAGCCGCAATCCTTTTGAGCTTGCCTTTATGAACCCGCGGGAGGGCGCGAAACTCCAGGCCAGGCTGGTATTTCTAACCAGCAGGGAAATACTTTTGGAGAAACTGGAATTGGGGGTTAACCTGGCCGCACATATGCGGCATGTGTTGCGCTGGTATTATGATGCCTGGGGCAGGGTTTCACTTAATACCGGCTCTTTTCAAAGGGCCAGGCAATCCTTTGACTCCCTTTTGGCCCTTGACCCGGATTTCAGGGATGCCTATCTTCCCCTGGCCAAAACCCTTTTGGACAGCGGACAGACGAGCCAGGCTTATGATAGAACCAAATCAGCCGAACTTTTGTTCCGCGCCAATCCCGAACAGCTTTTACAGGTCAGAGACCTGTATCAACTTATGGGCAAGGCAGGGGACGTAGCCAGGGTGGATGACAGTCTGGCCCACTTGCGCCCCTCCTTGAAGCTGGAAGCGCGTTTTGCAGCTGGATTGGAACTGCTGGGGTATGACCTGCCCAAAGCGGAAGTGAAACCCGGCCAAAAACTGGACGTGAACTACTATTGGCGCTGCTGGTCCAAGCCACCGATGAACTATTTCATATTTGTACATTTAAGAGGCATGGATCGCACCGTCACCTTTGACCACCTTTTGGACCACGGCAGGCAGTTCATGACCGAACTGGAGCCGGGACAGGTCATCAGGGAAGACTATCAAATCCGGTTGCCGGAAAATTTGGCGCCGGGCGAGTACAAGCTTGTGGTGGGTATTTGGGACCCACGCTTTACCGGTAAAGGAGTGCCGGTTATTCGAGGCGCTGGTCAAGGCTCCGAAGAAGTGGTGTTGGGCAAGGTAAAGGTCCTGCCATAACGTTTATATTCGGCCATTGGATTTGACCGGATTCTTCAGATAATAGAGCGTGCCCCCAACCGCGGCGACCGGCAAAAAGGCCAGATTCAGAAGCGGCACCAAAAAACCAGCCATTACCGAAGCCCCGAAGAAAAGGCCGCCGAGCTTCAAACGCCAGGCATAGGCCAGCTTGGCTTTCAGGGAAAGTCCTCTTCTTTCCAGTGAAAAATCCATGAATTCCAGGCAAAGAAAAAAACAGGTCACCCAAAAGGCCAAGATGGTGTAGAAAACCGAGCCCAGAACAGGCACCAGGTGAAAAACCAAAAGTCCTGCCATGATCAGCAGATAAAGCACCATTTTTTTTGCTTCTTGAAAAAGCACCCTCAAGATGCCTTCCCAAAAACCAAAATCCGGCGCATTATGGCTGCGCCCCAGGGCAATGGTCTCGGTGCGTCTGGTCAGAATCTCCAGAAATGGGGCCGCCAGAATTCGGCCGACAATTACAAACAGGTAAACCAAAAGCCCTAAAAAAGCCAGAATCACCAGAACAAAAAGCAGATAATATAAAAGGGACCACCACCAGGCATCACCTGTGGGCAGCCAGGAATGAAGCCAATTTTGAAAGGCGAAAATGCCAAGCCAAAGAGCGAGGCCGAACAACAGAATATTCAAAAAAAAGGGGGCTAAAGCCAAAAGCCATAGCCCCCGGTTTCCCAAGAGAAATATAATTGCCCGCCAAGGCGCAATAAGTCCGGCCACGGGTCCGTCGGGGAGTATGCCTGGCCCGTTATTAGGCAAAACCATGGCTGCACCTTTTCTTTTGTTCACCGGCCTTTAGTCAATTTGCCAGCGGTAGTCCAAGCCCCTTCCATAAAGCTCCAGCTTGATCCTTTGGATCAGCCATTCCGCTTTTTCCTCAAACATTCGGTCAACCCAGTTCTTTTTAGCGGATTCGGGCCGCATCAACTGCGGGGTGTCTTTGATGCCCGCCATATCGGCCGCCATTTTTACGGCAGTCTCAAAGCCGCCCAAGGTGTCCACCAGCCCCAAATTTTTGGCCATTCGGCCTGTGTATATGCCGCCTGTGGCCAGATCCTGCACCCTGGCCAAGGGCATTTTTCTGGTCTCGGCCACATCCTTGACAAACTGGGCATGGGTGTCGTCTATGGCTGCCTGCAACATGGCCCGTTCGGCAGGGTTGAGCGGCCGGGATATATCGCCTGTGCCCTTCAGAGCCCCGCTTTTTACGGTCTGCATCTTGATGCCGAGCTTATCAAACAGTTCTTTGAGGTCGGGAAAGGATATTATAACACCGATCGAACCGGTCATGGTGGAAGGATTAGCCACAATCTTGGAGCAGGCGCTGGCAATATAATAGCCACCGCTGGCCGCCACGGCTCCCATGGAGCACACTACGGGCTTCGCTCTAGCCAACCGTTTAACTTCACTGAATATTTCTTGGCTGGCAGCGGCTCCGCCGCCGGGTGAATCTATCCGGATGACCACAGCTTTGATACTGTCGTCTAAACGAAAGGCCTTGAGATCGCGATTTATCTTTCGGGAATCGGTGATAGTCGCGATTATCTCTATTACGCCCACCTTGTCGCTGAAAAGTGACTTTTCAGGGTTTTTGCCCATGGTCATGAAGACCAGGGCAAAAACCCCTACGATCAAGGCGGACACCCCGACGGCCAGGGCCAAGGGGTGTTTCCTCATAGAGCTTTATTCCTCGGTTTTGTCGTCGTCGTCGTTTTGAGCGGCCAAGCCCTGTTTCAGCAGTTCGCCCAGGTTGCTGGTGGCAGCCTGAGTGGAATTCAGGTACTCGCTGTAAACAGCGCGATCGGCCTCGTCCTCCAGCCTGCGCAGGCTAAGGGCTATCTTGCGGTCACGTCTGGAAACGGCCACCACCTTGGCAGTGACATTTTCGTTCACGTTGAACATGCCCACAGGAGTCTTCACCTTCTCATTGGAGATCTCGCTGACATGGATCAGGCCCTCGATGCCCTCTTCAAGTTCAACAAAGACGCCAAAATCGGTGACATTGGTGATAAGGCCGGTGACAGAGGTGCCGACTTTGTATTTCTGGGGAATCTCGTCCCAGGGATCCACCTCGAGCTGTTTGATGCCCAGGCTGAAGCGCTCGTTCTCGCGGTCGATATTAAGGACCACGGCGCGGACTTCATCGCCCTTCTTGTAGATCTCGCCGGGGTGTTTGATGCGTTTGGTCCAGGAGATATCGCTGATGTGGACCAAACCGTCGATGCCCTCGTCGATGCCGATGAACAGACCGAAATCGGTGATATTCTTGATGCGGCCCTCGATGGTGGTGCCGACGGGGTATTTCTCGGCAATGACGTCCCAGGGGTTGGGCTCGACCTGCTTCATACCCAGGCTGATGCGCTTGGCCTCGGGGTTGATGGAGAGAACCACGGCCTCTACCACATCGCCCACGTTCACTATCTTGGAAGGATGACGGACTTTCCTGGTCCAGGACATCTCGCTGACGTGAATCAGGCCCTCGACGCCTTCTTCGACCTCCACAAATGCGCCGTAGTCGGCCAGGGAGACCACGCGGCCCTCAATGCGGGTTCCCACGGAGTATTTTTCGGCCGCGGCGATCCAGGGATCTTCCTTGAGCTGCTTCAGGCCCAGGCTCACCCGCTCGCGATCGCGGTCAAAATTCAGCACCTTGACGTTGATCTCGTCGCCAATGCCGAACATCTCGGAGGGATGACCCACCCTGCCCCAGCTCATGTCGGTGATGTGCAGGAGGCCGTCGATGCCGCCCAGATCCACGAACACACCGTAATCGGTGATGTTCTTGACCACACCTTGCATAACCTGGTTGGTCTCCAGGACTTTCAAGGTCTCGGTCTTCTTGACCTCGCGCTCTTTCTCCAAAAGAACCCTACGGCTAAGCACGATGTTGGAGCGCTTCTTGTTGAACTTCAAAATCTTGAAGTCAAAGGTCTGCCCCACCAGGGCATCTAAGTTGCGCACCGGGCGCAGGTCCACCTGGGAACCGGGCAGGAAGGCGGGGACGCCGATATCGACGCTCATGCCGCCCTTGACGCGGCCCACGATGGAGCCTGTGATCTCGCCGTCGTCGTTGTAGACCCGGCTGATCTCGTCCCACACCTTGATCTTGGCGGCCTTCTCCTTGGAAAGGATGATGGTGCCCTCATCGTCTTCGGTGCGCTCCAAAAGGACGTCCACTTCCTGACCCACCTCGGCCTGGATCACGCCGTCGACGTCCTTGAATTCATTAATGTCGATCTGACCCTCGGACTTGTAGCCGATGTCCACCACGACATAGTCTTTTTCCACCGCGACGATCGTACCTTTGGCGACCTCTCCCTCCTGGATTGTACGGAATGACTGTTCATACAGCGCCTCCATATCCTCCATGTTCAGGTCATCCTCGGACGAGGGAGCCTCTTGGGCCTCTGCTGCCTGCGGAGCCTCTTGCTCTGCCGGGGTTTCCTCCACCGTCTGGCTTGCGGTCTCTGCGGTTTTTTCCGCTACTTGGTCCTTGTTCAGATCGTTGTCTGCCATCTCGATTGCCTTGTTAAAAGTTTGGGTTAATGGTTTTGGTCAAACATCCGCAAAGCGGCTCTTCCGCCATCGGATAAAAAATGCCTGTAAAACTATATTGTATTACCAGAATCGTGCGGCTATTACTACCAGAATCATCAGCTTAAAACAAGGATTCTTTATACCTTGCCTAAGGTATGACGATCCCAAAAATCAAGCCGCGCAACCAGGCTTTTTGAGCCGGGCGTCCCGGCATCAAAACCCATATTTAAACCAAGCGGTGACTACTTGGTTTTGATCCGTTTATTCATCACCTGGACAACCTGGTCCAGGCTCAGGTCGGTGGTGTCCAGAATCTCGGCGTCTTTAGCCGGTTTCAACGGACTGAGCTCTCTTTGGGCGTCCTGTTCATCCCTCGCCTTGAGCTCCTTTTCCACTTTTTCCAAGGTAAGCGAAGGATCCAGGTGTCTTAGCTCCAGCCAGCGCCTTTTAGCCCTTTCCCGATCGGAAGCAATGAGAAAAAACTTAACCTCCGCCTGGGGGAAAACCACTGTTCCCATATCCCTGCCGTCGGCCACCAGATCACCCTTGGTCCCCGCCATGCGCTGCATATCGAGCAGATACTCGCGCACCGGCCCCAGCTTGGAGATTTGGCTTGCCTTTTTACCAATCTCCTCATTGCGGATAAAGGGTTCCACATCCCGGCCACTTAAAAGAACCGCAAACTTGCCACCGGTAAGCCGGATATCCAGCTCAACCTTGGTGAGCCAGGCCTTGAGCACCGGCAGGTCGGTGAAATCCAGTTGATCCCAGTCAGCTGCCAGGGCCAGGGCCCGGTACATGGCCCCGGTGTCCAAATGGGCGATCCCAAGACGACGGGCCAACAATTTGCTCACCGTTGACTTGCCCGAAGCCGACGGGCCGTCGATGGCTATAATCACAGGCCCGGGCCTCCTGTTGCAATACTTTTAAGTTCTTCTATAAACCTCTGGTTTTCTTCGGGCAGCCCTACTGATATCCGCAAAAACTCGGGCATGTCGTAGGAAGCCATGGAGCGGATTATCACACCCCGCTTTAAAAGCTCCCCGGCGACCTGTACTGCCTTCGGGCCTATTTTGACCAGCACAAAGTTGGTCTGGCTGGGTACATAAAAAAGCCCCAACTCATCGAAGCAACGATACAGGTCACTTAAGCCCTGATGGACCAGATTCCTGGTCTTTTGCAGAAATTCTTTATCTTCCAAAGCGGCGACCGCCGCAGCCTGGGCAGGCAGGGAAGTATTGAAAGGCTGACGCACCCTGTCAAAGGCCCTGATCACCTCTTCGGGTCCCAGGGCATAGCCAATGCGCATACCGGCAAGGCCTGCGCTTTTGGAAAAGGTGCGCATAACCACCACGGGTGTTTTGGGATGGTTCAGGAAGTCGCAACCGTTTGCGCAATCTTTTGCGCTTGCAAAATCTATATAAGCCTCGTCCAGAACCACCAGCACCCCTGAAGGGACTTGATCCAGAAAATCGCGCATGGCCTCCCCTGTGAGGGCGGTGCCGGCGGGATTATTGGGATTATTCATGAAAATAAGGCGGGTGTCTGAGGTAACCGCATCCAGCATTCCCTGGGCATCTATCGTAAAGTCCCGATTCAGGGGCACTTCAGCGAAAACGCCGCCGGCGACCTGAACCAGTTTGGAATACATGAGGAATGAAGGCGCGGCGGCCAGGGCTTTTTGCCCGGGCCTTACATAGGCCCTGCACAGAAACTCGATTATCTCGTCGGAGCCGTTACCCAGGCAAGTCTCTTCAAACTTCACTCCAAAACGCCTGGCCAGAGCGTCCCTAAGTTCAAACCCGGCGCCATCCGGATAGCGATGCACATCTTTGAGCACCTCTTGCATGGCAAGAACCGCCTTAGGACTGGGCCCCAGAGGGTTTTCGTTGCTGGCAAGCTTGACAGCGCCTCTAATGCCCAATTCACGTTCTAATTCTTCGATGGGTTTACCGGGCTTGTATGGCTCCAGATTCTGAATCTCAGGAGGGAGCGCAGGAGTTTTGATAGTCATTGTTTTGGTGTTTGAAAACCTGTTATTGCCTGGGGGCAGCCGTTTTAAGTTTCTTGTGTCCGCCTATTTGAGAAACCTAGGCTAACCCGCTTGGAATGCGGTGTCAAGCCCGCATTTGAGAGGAAAGCAAAAAGTCGTCATTTTGTCCTCTCTTTTTCACTTGGCGTTACCTTTTTACCGGAAAACCCTATTTTTTAAAGCTTCAAGTTCCCCAGCAAAGACCCAATTTTTGAAGCAGGAACCATTTTATTATCATTTTTCGGGGAGTTGCCTTCCCTATCCAGATAATTCCCCTATTTACCCTTGACATAAGTGAATTAATTGAGACAGTATGTCAAAAATTCCATCTAATGTCAGACATCATATATCAAAACAATAAAACTAACCCACCGAACCAGACAACCTCATCTTAAAGAAGGCGAAGGCGGTTTCATCTCACGTTCAAGGGGAGGCAAATGACCAGAATCATCGATCTCAGCCTGCCGGTCACCACCAAAGGAGATTTGCGCTTCATGCCTGAGGTGCAAAGTTTTAACCACAAGACCTATGCGGAAATGCGCAAAAAACCACTGGGCCTGGATCAGGAAGGTGATCTGCCCGAATGGGGGTTCTGCGCCATTGAAAAGGTGAGCATGACCACCCATGTGGCCACCCACTTGGATGCTCCCTGGCACTTTGCACCCCAAAGTGAAGGCAAGCCCGCCAAGACCATAGACCAGGTTCCGTTGGAATGGTGTTACGCAGACGCCTGTGTGCTTGACTTTCACCACTTTGAACGCAGCCGCCCCATTTTAATTCAAGACCTTAAAGAGGCGCTCAACACAATCAAATACCGACTGAAGCCCAGGGATATCGTTTTGATCCGCACGGATGCCTCCAAATACTATCCGCAAGAAGGATATGAAAACCAGGGGGCCGGGCTCACTGCGGACTCCACCCGCTGGCTGATCGATCAGGGCATAAAGATCACCGGGATCGACTCCTGGACCTGGGACCAGCCCTTTGACGTGATGCTTGAAAGGCCCAGGCCCAAACGCTTCCTGGAAGCCCACTGGGTCGGCGCGGAAATGGAATATTGCCATTTGGAAAGTCTTGCCAACTTGGATGCCATTCCTCGGCCCTTTGGATTCAAGGTGGCGGCCTTTCCCATAAAGATCGAGGGAGCCAGCGGCGGCTGGGTGCGGGCCGTGGCTATTATCGAGGAGTAGTTAAATTGGAAAAGCTGATAATAAGCGCAGCCTTGACCGGCGGAGGCACCATACCCGCCCAAAGCCCCTACATACCCTTGAACCCGGATGAGATAGCAAAGGAAGCCCAAAGGGCGGCTGACGCGGGCGCAGCCATTGTGCATATTCACCCCAGGGACCCGGAAGAGGGCTTCCCCACCGGCGACCTCGATATTTATGAAGAGATCCACGTAAAGATCAAGGAACTCACCAATGCGGTGATCTGCACCTCGACCGGCATGTCGCACCGCTTATCCGCCGAACAGAGGATAGCAATAGTCTCGAGAGTCAAGCCTGAGATGGCCTCTTTGAGCCTTGGCACCATACTGATGAACAGGGATCCTCTCTATAAAAGGCTCAAAGACAAAGACTATCGCTTTGGCTGGGAAAAGGAGCACCTTAAGAATTACCGCAAGGGCCTTTTTGCAAACACCCTTCATGAAATAGAAATGTTCTGGGACAGCATAATAGAGGCCGGAGCCAAACCCGAGATCGAAATCTTCGACCTGGGCTGGCTCACCACCTTGAAATACCTTTTACAGACCAAGGGCAACTACCCCGTCCCCATATGGCTCCAGTTTGTAATGGGCGCCTTTGGCGAGCACCCGGCCCAGGTGGAACTTTTCCCCAATCTGAAACACACCGCCGACACTTATCTGGGTTTGGGCGGCTACAAATACTCAACCATCGGCATTGGCTATCCCAACCAATTTCACATGGCCTGCACATCCATCATGATGGGCGGCCATGTGCGGGTGGGTTTGGAAGACAACCTTTTCATAGAAAAAGGAGTGCTGGCCCGCTCCAATGCGGAGCAAGTGGAAAAAGTGGTGCGCCTGGCCGGGGAATTGGGAAGGGAGATCGCCTCCCCGGATGAAGCGCGCAGGATGCTGGGGCTCAAGGGTATTGACCGGGTGGGGTTTTAACGGCCTTTGGAGAAAGCCTGATGAAAAACAAGGAAGCGTTTCGCTGGCTGGCCTGGGCCGCAACCATGGCCCTTCTTATCTGGGCCGGAGCAAGCCTCTGGCATTTAAAGCACATGGAGTTGTTTCTTCTGCTCTTCACCGCAGGCAATGCCTGCCTGGTTGTTTTGTTCAGGTTTATGAGGGAAAAGCCATAATGGAAAGGAGCCGAGAAAAATGCACAAGAAATCAGGCCTGTTGACTGTCTTTATCAGCCTTTGCCTTATCCTGGGCCCGGGCCTGGGAGCCATGGCCCAAACCAAGGCTCCGCCGCCCAAGCCCAAACCCGGGGTGGAGATGCCCAAGTTCCTCAGGGCCAAGGTGTACTTTGGCAAGGGCACGGCCGGCGACTCTGTGGCGGAATCCCTTTTACGCGGCATCAGGGAGACTTATCCCAAAATTAATATTCGCACCATCCCCGGAGGCAGCAAGGCTGCGGTGGAGAGGATACTGGCCGGTGAAGCGGACCTGGGAGTGGGCCTGGCCACCTTCAGTTACAAAAGCTGGCTGGGGGAAAAGCCATTCACCAAGCCGGAAACCCAAAAAGATGCCTGGCTCTGGCAGATGCCCGTGGGCCTTAAGATGACCTGGGTGGTGATGGCCGACTCGGATATCAAATGCGTAAAAGACCTGGCAAACAAGCGCATCAACTGCGCCGCTCCGGGCACAGGCGCAAATATGTCCATGATCCCCGGAATCCTGGCCGCAGACGGTCTGAGCTACGACAAGATCAAACAAAACGGCGGATTTGTCCATTCAGGACCCATGTCCACCGCCATGGAGATGCTGGTCTCGGGGCAGCTCGACGCAGTGATGGTGAGCGAACCCCATCCCAGCAAGACCCTGAACCGTTTTGCCCTGACCCACAAACTGCGTCTCCTCCCCCTCACCCCGGCGGAACAGAAAAGCGCCTGTGACCCCAAGACCGGCAACCTGGCTTACCAGGCCGCCATAATCCAGGCCGGAACCTATGCCTGGCAAAAAAAGGATATCCCGGCCATGGCAACCATGATGGGGCTTAACTGCCGCAGGGAACTGCCCAAGGATGTGGTCTACAACCTCATGGCCGCAAGCTGGGGAGGTTGGCACAAATGGCAGAATCTTCACCCCTCTTTCAAGGGAGTGGATTTCCCGTCTCTGGCCATCACCTTCATCCCTATTCCATTGCATCCCGGAGCCGAGGATTTCTGGCGGGACTGGGGCATGAAGATCCCCACCCCTCTGGTCGAAAAATAACCGTTCAGAAAGCAACCGACAGGGCCGGGGAGGCGACCCGGTTAACTGCGATGGTTTCTTTAATCAAATAATTATAGCCGCTTGGCAAAACCACCCTTTTGCCAAGCGGCAACCGGCAAGGTCCGAAAAACACTTTATTGGGAAGCTGTAGACGCTCTAAAATGAGCCCCTTCACAATCCACATCAAGGATTAAAGATAAATGCCCGGAATGAAACCTAAAAAAAGTTGGGGCCAGGGGAGTGTGACCGAGGCTGTCTTGACGGACAATGAACTCTGCGTTCCCCGCCTGATACCTCTAGTAATGATGACCTTCATTGTCATGATCGGGCTTTTTCATTTATTCACCGGTTATTTCGGAGGATTAAGCCCTTATCCCCAAAGGCTTGTCACTTTAAGTCTCTTCATATTATTGGGTCTTTTCTTTTATCCCCTGGGCAGGGAAACCTGGAAAAGCAAGCTGACGCCCTGGTTTTTCCTGGACTTGGCCCTGGCCCTGGCGGTTTTGGCCGGCACGATCTATGTACTTTTGGACTGGGAGCACTTCAGCGCCTTTCGCATGTCCTCGTCCCTGCCCGTGGACCGGCTGGTCTCAAGCATTTTCATAGTTGTGCTTTTGGAGCTGGGCAGGCGCTGTCTGGGTTGGCCCATCGTCGCCATCAGCCTGTTTTTCCTTTTGGTCAATCTTTTCTCAGACCATCTCTGGGGCTGGCTCTATGGTTTTCCGGTCAGCTGGAAAATGACCTGCGAGGTTATCTTCATGCAGCCGGAAGCAGGCATATTCAGCATCCCGCTTACGGTCTGCACCAATTACCTGGTCACCTTTCTGATTTTTGTGGGTTTCCTTTTAGTCTCCGGAGTTGACCGACAGTTTGTACTTCTGGCCAACGCCCTGGCCGGGCGCTATTCAGGAGGACCGGCCAAGGTGGCGGTTATCGGAAGCGCCTTTGTGGGCATGATGCAGGGAGCGCCTTCGGCCAATGTGGCGGCCACCGGCAGTTTCACCATACCCATGATGAAAAAACTGGGGTTTGACCCCGCCACGGCAGGGGCCGTGGAATCCTGCGCCTCCACCGGCGGTCAGATGGTTCCGCCGATCATGGGCAGCACAGCCTTTATCATTGCCGCGTTCTTGGAGATCTCCTATCTTGAGGTCTGCGCCAATGCCCTGATACCAAGCCTGATTTTCTATTGCTGCGTTATCTTTGGGGTGCATTTCTATTCCCAGCGCAAGGGGCTTTCCGGCCTGCCCGCCGCAGAAGTGCCGGGGCTGGCTAAAAGTCTGGCTCAGGGTTGGCCCGTATTTCTACCGTTTTTGGTTCTACTGGGCCTAATGGCCAAAGGTTACGGCCTTGGTCTAGTGGGGGTCTTGTCCGTGGTCAGTTTATGGGTGGCCTCCTCCTTTAAAAAAGAAACCCGCCTTACGGCCCAAAGTGTGTTGCATGCCCTTGAGATAGGAGCCAAAACAGGGATTGTGGTCACCATTGCCTGTGCAGTGGTGGGAATCATTGTAGGCACCTTTTATGTCTCGGGCTTAGGTGACCGTCTCTCCACGGCTATTGTCTCAGCCTCGGGCGGCAACCTGGTCCTGGGGCTTTTACTCACAGCCGCGGCCTGCATTATCCTGGGCATGGGCATGGTGATCCCGGCGGTTTATCTGATGATGGTCTATATCAGCATTCCCGCCCTGATTGAGATGGGAGCCGCACCGATAGCAGCCCATTTCTTTGTCTTTATGTTCTGCGTGGTGGCTGCCATCACCCCGCCGGTGGGCCTGGCCCTTTACGTGGCCTCTGGCATATCCGGGGCCAGTGTCATGAATATTGGCTGGCGGGCCATGCGTCTGGGCGTTCCCTTGTTCTTGATTCCCTTTTTTATTGTCTGGGACCCTGTTCTCCTGGGGTTGGGCAATCCCTGGCTGGTTGGGCTGGCCCTTTTGAGCGGATTGATTGGAGCGGCCTTTTTGGAAGCTGGATTTGAAGGCTGGTTCATTAAGAAAGCCAATATTCTGCAAAGGGTCTTCTTTGCCCTGGCCGGGGCCATGCTGTTGGTGCCGGAGCCTTTTACAGACCTGGCAGGATTGCTGCTCGGCCTGGCTACCTTTTGGGTTAACACCAGGCAACAAAAATAAAATCAACCGGACATAAGAACAAAAAGAGCCCGCTTGTCTGTCTTAAACAAGCGGGCTCTTGATTTTTTACTTTAAGCCGGGGAGATATCAGGCCACGGCCTGTTCCAAAACCGGAGCAACCGAAGGGATTGCCTGCAACTGGGGTTTTTCCGGAGTGACCAACTCCCAGGCCTGAGGATCGGCCAAGAACTTGCGGAAAAGCTGGTTGTTCAGATCATGCCCTGATTTATGAGCCACAAAGGCTCCCACAATGGGGCGTCCCACTAAGGAAAGGTCGCCGATAAAGTCCAGAATTTTGTGGCGCACAAACTCGTCGGGGAATCTGAGGCCGTCTTCGTTCAGAACCTGATAGTCATCAACCACAACCGCGTTATCCAGGGAACCGCCCAAAGCCAGGTTATGCTCCTTGAGCATCGCCAGATCGGAGAGGAAACCAAAGGTGCGGGCCCGGCTGATGTTCTTGTCATAGTTGGAAGAATCCAACTCAAAGCCCATGCGCTGGGTGCGGATCAGGGGATGGTCAAACTCTATGGTAAAGTCCACCCGCATCTCATCCGCGGGCATGACCGTTACCTGCTTGTCCCCCTCGGAAATGGTGACCTTGCGTCTTACCTGATAGAACTGGCGCGGAGCCCTTTGAGAAGTCAGACCTGCGTTTTTGATCAAAAAAACAAACGGCGCGGACGATCCGTCCATAATGGGGATCTCCGGCGAGTCCACTTCCACCAGAACATTGTCCACCCCCAGGCCGGCCAAGGCGCTCATGAGGTGTTCCACAGTGGAAATCCTTAAATCGCCCCGGCCAACAGTGGTGCAGAAGCGTGTATCCACTACATTGTGAACGTCTCCAGGAATAAGCGCGGATCCCGGCACATCGGTCCGCTTAAACAGAACCCCTGTGTTGGGCTCGGCGGGCCTTAAGCTCAAGGTTACCTTTTTGCCGGAATGAAGACCAATGCCTGTGCAGGTTACGGGACGTTTCAATGTCCGTTGGAAATAGTGCATATTGCTTAGTTGCCTTCTATGCAAACCCTTTTATGGGCTGAAGTTCAGATCAATGGGGCGTCCCACCTTGCTAACAGGAGCCGCACCCGGTTTCCCCGTTTTGTCCCCGTGAGAGCCGACCCGATCAACCCCCCGGTCGATTGGTCGGCATCCGGCAATTTTTATAAGCAATAATCAAGCCAACTCGATGCAATAAAAGAACGAAACAAAAAAAGTATTTACAAACAAATAGTTATGTGGTTTAGCCTAGCCTTATAATTACTATTAAAACACATATACTTCAGACTTCTTTCGTGTGGTCAAAACCACACACA
Organism: Dethiosulfatarculus sandiegensis; assembly: GCF_000931935.2. Lineage (GTDB taxonomy): Bacteria > Desulfobacterota > Desulfarculia > Desulfarculales > Desulfarculaceae > Dethiosulfatarculus > Dethiosulfatarculus sandiegensis. The sequence continues at coordinate 101,693 of NZ_AZAC01000004.1, read as the reverse complement.
CCCACCCAGTGTGTCAAACACCACACTTTTGAGCTAAGAGCTGCCTGGCCTGCTCCAGGTCTTCGGGGAAATTGATATTCAGAAAACCGGTGCCCTTCGGGTCCAGGTCTTGAACCTCCTGCCAGGATATGAGGCCTGCCTTGAGCAACTTCAAAAAAATCCTGGGTCTTCTTTCGCCTTGTTCCAAAAGCCTCAGGGCATGGGGCAGACAGGATCTGCGATAAAGGGCCAAAAGGGGCTGAGGGCCCCTGGGGCCCATGGGGGCCACGGCCGACTGGCCCGGGGACCGTTCAATTATCAGCCGTAAAAGAGACGGATCCACCAGAGGCATATCCACCGGCATAACCAATATTTCCTGGGCCTCTGTATCCATAAGGGCTGTGGCAATGGCTGCCAATGGACCCTGGCCGGGCCAGCGATCGGCAATGATCCGGCAGGGCTGATCGGCCATGGCAGCCGCATCGCCCGTAACTATCACACAATCAGGGCACACCGACTGCAAGGTGCAAAGGGCAATATCGATCAGCCTTTTTCCGCCTATGGTGCGCCAGGGCTTACCGCCTCCCAAGCGCCGCCCCGGCCCGCCGGCCAGAATAACACCCAAAGGGAGGTTGTTTTGTTCTTCAAGCAAAATAGCAACTCCGGATCTTTATATTTTCCTGTCATTCAAAGAATCTTGAGACGGGCGGCCACCCGTAAACAGCCTGTTGAGCGGGGCGGCGCATAGTTTTATTGAATGATAGTTTATACCGCCCAAACCGGTTCTATTGCACCTTTACCGGCTTTTTCAGGGCATTTACCCTGTCAGATACAGCTCAAGGCAATTCCGCCCAAACAGAGCTGAAAATATCACAACGCCACTCATGCTCTTTTTTAAGATCAGGCGACACCTTGACCTTGGCAAGCTCGATGCTCGAAATTTCCTCTGATTCCATCACCACCTCCAGCCTGAGCGGCCCCCTGGGGAGTTCAAAAGAGAGGTCATATTCCCCGGCGGCGGATTGCTCAAGCTCCAACTTGGCGAGGTCCTTGGTAAAATAATGGGCGTAATGCCCCACCACCCTTATCTTGACCCTTTTGCCCGGTTTTGCCGCGTGGCCTTTCCGAGTCAATACCAGCTTCATCTTAGCGAACCCCGGCAGATAAAGATCAGGCAACCAAAGATGATAATACCCTTTTTTATTGACCTCCTGGCCCAAATATTGGCCTTGTTTCTGGCGGAGCTTCCTTTCCAGATCAGAAAGTGGCCAACCGGCGTTTTCCACCTCCAAATATGACAAGGGCACAGATGCCATATCAGCCAGGGATCTTAAAAATTCTTGGCCTGATTTTTCCTGCATTTTTCTATAGTTCGCCAAAAATCCGGGGTGCTTTTGCTTAAGTTCCTCAATGGTTTTCCGGGCCTGGCTCCCTTTACCCAAAGCCTTTTGAGCTACGGCCCTGAACAAAAGGGCCTCTGGGATATTTTTTTGCCTTATTTCCGAATTTTCCCAGGCCTCAAGCACACCTGCCCAGTCTTTAGCCCTGGCCAAAAGGGGCATCATCTGAACCGGTGAAGGATACACCCCCATCCAAAGCACCTGCTTTTTATCCACCTCATTCAAGCTCAGACCGTAGGCATTGGGGGTTAAGGGCAATATTTTTCTCACCGGGCTGAAATAGCCCCTGGCAAGCCCGCCGGACTCCACTTTCAGGGGAAATCCATAATGCGGTCCCATGAAAAAGCTGGTCTTGGCATGCCCCAGGGCCAGGTATCCCATTCGCCCCAGGCCGTGATTGGCATAAATCAGGCTTTTCCTTGGCTTGGGCGTGCAATAAAGATCCATGACCCGGTCCCAGTCCCAGGGTGTATTCATGAACCATGATTTCTGGGGCATTATCCGTAGATGGGTCCTCAAGACCAGGGGATCGTATTTTCTGGCCCGGCAGTTGAAAAAGCTTATCTGCGGGTTTTCCCAGTAACCGCTGCGCAGCTTGAAAACCTTTAAGGGCTCGGCCAGATCGGTCCTTAACAAATCCTGGTTCCAGACCCTTTCTATGGCCAGCATATCATGGGGCTTTACGGATTTTGGACATGCCTTTTGCCGCAAGACCTTTTCAACCGTTGCAGGTTTATATTTGACTTTGGGCAGATAATGAGGCCAAAACGCCATACCGCTGGAAAAGGGGGCCTCTGCCCACAAGATGGAGCCTTTGGGCATATACTTTTGCATCCAGTCCAGGGCAAAGCCGCGGGTGTCCGGCTGACGCGCCAGCCAGGCATCGCTTATTCCACCCATTCCGTGCAGTAAAAGAGCCACCAGGCCCATCACCAGGACCACCCTTTTAGCAGCTATATTCCGATTGATTCTTTGCCAGATGAAAAAGAAGCAAAATGCCGCACACAAGGATAGGTAAGGTGTGAGATTCACCAGATCCCAATCCCTCAAGTAACGCAGCCTGAAGCCGAAGATTAAAACCAGGGAGCACAAGGCTGGCGCCAAAAAAACCCAGTCCGCTTTTTTTCGCCTGGACAAAAGAGCCAAAAGCCCGCCCAGGCCTGCGGCCAGCCACCAGGGGGAGAGCCGATATGACAAGGCCTGCCAAAAATAGGAAAAGCCCAACCACGGGCTGTAGCCTCGACCGGCCCTGTATTGGCGTGCAGACTCCTCCTGCAGATTGGCCCACCATCCCATGGGGTCCAGCCAGGCATAGGGTGTGCAAATTAAAGCGCCCAGGGCGGATACCAAAAGAGCTGCCAAAAGCAGTTTATGATCCCGGTTTGGCTTCAAAAAGTGAGCCGCCAAAACCGCTATGAGGATATAGCCGCCATAAATCTTGGTGGCTGCGGCCAGACCGGCCGCCAATCCTGCCGCCAGGTAGTCATACCAGTTATCCTCCTGAAAAATGCGCACGGAGAATAAAAGGGCCACAAAGACCCAAAAGGTCTGGGGAACCTCGCCCATTGCCTCCCAGGAATAGGTGAGGTGCAGGGAATCAAAGGCAATCAGAAAAGCGGCCAGGATGCCGACGCCCCTTCCCCACAAACGCCGGGCCACTAAAAAGGCCAACAGCGGAATGCAGGCCCCGATCAGGGATTGGAATCCCCTTACCAAAAGGATATAAACCGAAAACTCAGGCAGGGTGAAACTGGTGAGCACGGCTGAGGGTTGTTCCAGGGGCAGAACAGCGAAAAGGGCCTTTAATATGGCGGCATACATATAAATATGCCCCACCGGGTAGCTCGTGGGCGGTATAAGGTCCCCGGCCATGAAACTCGGCAAAAGGGCCAGTTGTTTGGGTGTGTCGCAATGGCAGATAAAATCCGGCAGCCCATGGACTATGCCGCTTAAACGCAAGCCCAAACCGGCCAGCAATACCAGGCCCAGCAAAAAAGGCCACAAACGGTCCAGGGAATCTTGGCCGGTTTGGTATTTCCCCCACAGCAGCCCCAGGCCCAAAGCCAGTAAAAAGGGAAGAAGCAGCAAAAAAAAGAGCCCTTTTTCCGCGAGGGGCTCCCAGAAATACCAGCCCAAAAGGGCTACTATCAAAAGGGACCAGAAAAGGCTTAAATTGATGCGTTCCTGCCAGCTCGGGGCAATGCGTTTCAGCGCCCTGGCCAGGGCATAATCCAACAGGCCAAGCAGGCCGCCTCCCGCCGCAAAACCAATAGCCAGTCGCAGAAAAGGCTCTTCCCAAGACACATTGCTCAGATAATACAACTGTGATCTGAGCCCCAGTAACGCACCGGCCAGCACAGCCGGGACCACGGACCATATTCGCATTTATCAATCCCAAAAGAGAGGTGGGGCAGGCGTCTCAATACAGAGGGCCGCGCGGTTAAGCTTTTCCCCGGACGCGGTCGGCATAAAAATTGCCCGAGCTTTTCTTTTCCAAAAGGGGATGATCAGCCAATAATATGCCTTCAGGCAATGAAACCTCCCCCCCAAAAAGACTCAATCCCGGTTGGATTTTTCCCCTAATTTAATTCAACGGACTTTTTTCGATACTTATTTAATGCCGGATTCAGCGCGTATCTGCAAATAAAAACGACGTTTTACCATTGTTCCGGCACAAAAATTATTTCCGGCTAAACTTGTATCCTGAATTGACAGCATGTTACAGAACATACTTTTTTGTCAACCGGCATTTAAGTGTAAGGATGTGCAGATACTTGTTTCAGCAAGGCAGGCGGGAATCGATATTATTCAGCTTGTGCATTTGTTTTTATCAGGCTGTTGGCAAACAGCCTGAAAGCGGGCCATAAAACACCTCGAAAATCTTTGGTTTTTCGGGTGTTTCATGGCCCGTCGAATTGCGAGGCTTTCTTAAGACGAGTAATTAAAGCCACTTGGCAAAACCCAAGTTTTTGCCAGATGGCCTCTGACAAAGCCCAGGAGGACTTTGTCAGCAAACATCATTCCCTAACAGCCGAGCCCGCTTCTCTTTTAAGCAGGTCAAGGGCCTGATCCCTTTGGCTATAAAGGCGTTTGGGGGTTCTTTCCCCCCTGGTTTCAATAAGATAAGCAGCCATCATCGGCAGGGCTATGGTGCTGTCCGTATAGCAGACCACAGTATGGGGCAATGCGCCTGGATCCACCTTGCCCCAGCTAACCGCCTCGGAAGGTGTGGCCCCGCTCAAACCGCCGGTATCGGGTCTGGCGTCTGTGACCTGCAGGAAATAGTCATGGCCTTTTTCATCGATGCCCAGGACCTCCTGCAAATGGGGCTCTGTCTGCAGCATGAAGTTCTTGGGCGAACCGCCGCCCAAAATCACCACCCCGGTCTTGCCGCCCTGACGTTTGGCGTTCAGGATAAGGGCCGCGGTTTCATTGACATCCCGGTTCACATCCCAGTCCGGACCGATCCCTTTCAGTTTCATGGCGGCGGCGTTCATGCCTATGGAGGAGTCGCCCGGGCTTGAGGTATAGACCGGTACATCCATCTCCTGGCAGGCGCTCAAAAGGCTCACATCGCCCAACCCCAGGATGCGCTGCCGCTCTCCCAGGTAACGACCGATATGGTGATGGAACTCGGCCGACCCCATGGTGCGGTTGAACTCCGGGGCTTCCAAGACCTTTCTGAAAAAGGCGTCTGTCTTAAGCAACACCCTGTAATCCATTACTATATCGTAGATGCGCACCAGGCCCTCTTCCCTTAAGCGGCAGTCATCCGCATAGGGGCTGGACTGGTGGAGATCAAGCCCCAGGGCGAAATGGGCATCGTGATACAGATTGGCCCCGGTTGAAATGATGAAATCCACAAACCCCCGTCTTACCAGGGGAGTAAGGCAGGATGCCCCCAGGCCAGCCGGAGTGAGCGCGCCGGTCACGGTCAGGCCCACGGTTACATCTTCCCTGGCCATGAGATTGGACCACAGCATGGCCCCTTCCCTGAGCCGGGCCGCGTTATAAGCGGTGAAATGGCTTTCGACCATTTCCTTGATGGTCACCCCCGGGGTCATGGGAGGCGGGGCAATGGAAGGCCCCTTGTTCAGATGATTCATTATCCCTCCTCTAAAGAGGCCTGCACCCCAGGGCAAGTCCCAGGGCGCGGTAAAGCAGCCTGGCGGCGGTGAAGTCCGAGACCGCCTGACCGGCCAGGGGCGCCAGTTCCACCACATCCAGACCTATGATCTCGTGTTTTTCCGCCACAGCCAAAAGCCAGTCTGTGAGCTCATGCCAATAAAGCCCGCCCGGTTCCGGAGTGCCGGTGGCGGCCAGACAGGACGGGTCCAGGCCGTCCAGGTCCAGGCTCAGATAAACCGGCCCTTGTATACCGGAAAGCGACGTATTTATCCAATCCGGATTTTTGCGTATCATATGGGCCCACATGGGCTTGAGGCCCTTTTCCTTTACCAGCGCAGCCTCAGGCGCGGAACATGATCTGGCGCCCAGGTGCCGCACATCAAGCCCCAGGTCCAGGGCCCGTTTCATCACACAGGCGTGGGAAAGTTCTGTGCCCTCATAGGACTCGCGCAAATCCAGATGAGCATCCAACACCAGCACTGTGAAGTCCGCACCCCTTTTGCTGGTGAGAGCCCTTAAGGCTCCCAAGGTAATGGTATGCTCCCCGCCGATCATGGCCGGCAACCTGCCCGCCTCAAGCTCCTTGGCCACTGCCTCCTCGATCCGGGCAAGCGCCTTTTCCGAACCGCCCCGCACATCAACCGCAGGCAAAGTCAAGATGCCCTGGTCTATGGGTTGGGTCATCAGCACTTCGTCATAGAGTTCCATCTGGCAACTGGCCATGACAATAGCGGCCGGGCCGAGGGATGTTCCGGACCGGTAGCAGACAGTCTCTTCCAGGGGAACCGGAATAAGCGAGGCCCTGGCTTTTTCAGGATGCGGCCCGGGTATTCCTCCAAATGTCAACATTGAAGTTTCTATGACTGATCCTCCTTTTAAAACAGTATGTTGGCGACAGTATAGGACCGGGTTGCAAAGGCTGCAACAAAGGCGCAAAATTTAAATTTCAACCCGCTATATTTTAAAGTTGACTAGCTATATTTTACCGGTAAAGTAAGTCGCGCTGTGGCTTATATTGCCCTTTTTCAGACCCCTTAAGATTATAATCAGAACATAGGTCCTGAACTGACGCGAAAGATGTGTTTTTTACAGGAACCGGTCTTAAGAGCATCCTTTATTTAAGCCCCCAAGGCTTGTGCGTGGAAAGGAGTGAGGCAATGCTTGTACCCAAGTACATCTACCTCACCAAAGGTAAGGGTATCCACAGGGAAAAACTGGCCAGCTTTGAATTGGCCCTGCGCGATGCAGGCGTCTCGGCCCAAAACCTGGTCTATGTGTCCAGTATTTTTCCCCCGCACTGTAAACTTATCTCCCGGCAAAAGGGAGAAGCCATGCTCAAGCCTGGCCAGATTCTTTTTTGCGTCATGGCCAGGAACCAGACCAATGAGCCGCACAGGCTTTTGTCCTCTTCCATAGGCCTGGCCCTGCCTGCCGACGGATCCCACTACGGGTATCTCTCCGAACATAAGGGTTTTGGCGAAAATGCCCGTCAGACCGGTGATTACGCCGAAGACCTGGCCGCTGAGATGCTGGCCAACTCCCTTGGCATTGACTTTGATATTGACCAGAGCTGGGACGAAAAAAAGCAGGTTTTCCGCCTTTCCGGAAAAATCGTGCGCACCAGCGCCTGCACCCAAACCGCTGTGGGCCCCAAGGAAGGTAAATGGGTGACCACAGTGGCGGCGGCGGTTATGATCATGTCCTGGATGGAGACCGAAAACAACGGTTAATCATCTGATCTGAGAGAGGCCCATGTCCAAGGCAAGTGACTGCGGAGTTTTGCAACTGCTGACCGGCCTGGGCCTTGCCCGAATAAAGACCAAACCTGATTACAGGCGATTTTCCGGCCAGGTGCATGCCATCTGGCCGGAAACTTTTGAAGCCGAACTTGTCCTCGAGGGAATTCAAGCCCCTCACCTGGCCTGGACCATGCTCTTCCGCACCCTGGTAAGGGGTTTAAGGGGTAATCCTCTGCACCCAAGGCCCCTGGACCAGGACAGTCCCGAACTTGCCGAAACCGTTTTGACCTTTGTCAAGCTACATCTAAGAATCCAAAAACACCTGCCCGACCTGGTTCTCTGGCCCGAACAGGGGCTTGACGCAGACCAGCTCATCGGAGACGGAGGCTGGTGCGACCTCTGCGGCCAATGCTGCTGCCACGCAGGCACTGTGCCCCACCCGCCCCAGGGCATTGACTATCCGCCCTTTTTTTATCACGCCCTGGCAGGCGAGACCCTTTACCCCCAACCCTTTTGCCCTTTCCTGTTCCAGGCGATGGGCCAACCCGCCTTTTTCTGCGGGATCCATCCCGTCAAACCCATTGCCTGCAGCCGGTTTGACAAAACCGATTGCGAAAGGGGTAGCCAAGGGAGAGGGTGCATCACAAATGACAGTTAAGGACCAGATACGGTTACAACCCAAGCACTTTTATCAATTTGGCATAAATATTTGAGGCTTTGGAGAGCTTGGGGTTTCCGTTTTTGGCCTGGCCATTGGCCATTATCACAATGTCGTATCCCTTGTAATGCATGACAATACAGGTATAGGCATTGCTGTAATTACCGGTGTGCCCCACCCCGCCGTGAAAGCGGGCCAGGCCCAGGCCATAGGCAAGACCAGCCGGTTTTTGGCAGTTCAGAAATTCCCTTTGTAGAGCCCTGGTCTTGCGCTTTATTAAGCTTCCCTCTGCCATGGCTTGCGCCCAGACAAGCTGGTCAGAGCCTGTTGAAAGCATGTTCCCGGCTGACCAGGCGACCGAAGGCTGCATGGGGCAGACAGACTTCACCACCTTGCCCTTTTGGAACAGATAACCCTTGGCAAAGGGTTGAGGCATGGCGCAGGAGACGGCAACCAGGGTTTGTTTCAGGCCAAGGGGTTTGATTATGCGCTTTTTTACCTGCTCGCTGAAACTGCTCTTGGTCAGCTTTTCTATGATCATGCCGAGGATTATGTAATTGGCATTGTTGTAATCAAACCTGGTTCCAGGGGCGCAGACTGTGTAATTGCTGAATTTGACCAACTCCCCGGGGGTGAAGTTGCGGTTGGGCTCGTCCTCCATCAATGCACCGAATTTTTTATTAAAACTGTAGTTTCCCAAACCGCTGCGCATTTGAAGAAGATGTCGAATGGTGATCTTATTGCCGCCTGTAATGGGAAAATCCAGGTAGTCGGCCAACGGCCGGTCCAAAGCCAGGAATCCTTCTTCCCAAAGTTGAAGTATCACCATTGCGGTGTAGGTCTTGGTCACACTGCCGATTCGCATATGCATAAAAGGCGACATGGGTATTTTTTGAGCTAAATCAGCCCAGCCTGCCGCACCTTTCCATATGCGGTCTTTTGGGCCGCGCACCCAGGCGATGACTCCAGGCACCTTGAACTCAGATAAAGACTCCTGCAGACACTTATCCAACCTCTGGGCCAGGGCGGGATTGAATTTGGCAGGTTCGGCCCAGGACAAATCCGCTGTGAAGAGCAAGATTAAAACGACAACAATATGGAAAACCGGTTTAAACCGGAGAGGAATACCAACAAATAAACCAGACAGCCTTGCCGAATCTGTTCTCAGGGGCCTTATCTGTGCCATTCTGATTCTCCTTACGGAAAAAAGCCGCCCACAAATCAGTTTAAACAGCCGCAAAATTATTTATTCACTGCCCTGGAAAAGCGGGCCATAGACTCATCAACCATAAAAGACGCCTTGCCATTTGAATCCAACTCAAAGGTGACCAGTTCTATGCCCGGTTCTTCGATCGACCAGTTGGGCCGTTGAAAGGAGTTGTAATGCCAATGGGACAACCCTACTTCTTTTGTCTGGTACCGGTAACAGAGGCTTTCCTTTTTCAGGCTGATCTGCACCTTGCCGAAATATGGATGCTCATACTCCCCGCAGAAATCCTTTAAGGCCAGGCTGGGTTTGGTGTCTTTTTTGCGGGCCTTGCGGCGTTTCAGAATGCCCTCTTGCACCGCAGCCCGGTCCATTTTCTCCAAAGCCATAAAATAGCCATTCCAGTCAGCCTGTCTGCGGCCCAGCAAACGGTCCAAAAGTTCATACATCAACACATCGCGCAACCGGGTGCAGTCCAGATTGCTTAAAATAACAAAACCGAAATCCTTTTCCGGCACCAGGGCGACCAAGGCGGTCATTCCGTCTATGTTGCCACCATGGTGAACCACCTTTATCCCTTGATAATCCTGTAAAAACCAGGCCAGGCCATAACCCAGAAAATGAGCCCCGGGCAAGGCCTCGGTTGGATAGGGTATGGGCATGCTTATCTGAGGCGAGCGCATTTGATTGACCGTTTTGGGTTTCACCATGGTCTTGCCCTTCCACACGCACCCGGCCAACTGAAAACGAAGCCATTTCGACATATCCGTGATATTGGAATTTATGGCCCCGGCCGGAGCCATCATATCCACGCTGCGGTATTTGATCGGCTCAACCTTGCCGTTTTCCAGCACATGGGGAGCAGCCAGATTCTTTTGGCCGGAGAGCTGCCTTATGCTGGTGTTGCTGCTTTTCATTCCCAAGGGGGCAAAAATGCGTTTCTGAATGAACTTGTCCCAGCTCACACCGGTTAGCGCGGGAATCATCTGGCCTGCCGCCAAGAACATCAAATTGTTGTAATGCCATTTGGTGCGAAAAGGAAAGGCCATGGGCTCATATTGCATGCGCGCCAGAATCTGCTCGCGGTTTAAGTAGTTCTCTTTCCATATCCAAAGGATATCGGCTCCCTTTAAACCGCTGCGATGGGAGAGCATGTCGCGCAGGCACAATATGCCGCTCACCCAGGGATCGGAAAGCCGAAACCGCGGCAATATCCCCACAACCGGGGTGTCCCAATCAATCTTTCCCTCATCGACCAACATGGCCAGGGCGGTTGCGGTGAAGGCCTTACTGGAAGAACCGATCGCAAACAAGGTCTGCGAATCAACCGGAGCCGCCTCCCCCAGCTTACGCACCCCAAACCCCTTGCTGAAAACAAGCTTCCCATCCTGCACAATCGCCATGGCCAGGCCGGGCACCTGCCACATTTTCATTGATTTTTCGACATCTGCCTCAAAACCCTCCAGGGACAAAGCAGATGAATTAACAGGTGTGAAAAGAGCGATAAGCCAAATCAGTATCATCAACTTGAACCTGAATTCCCGCTGAAAAGATCTAAGCAAGGCAAGAGGTCGCTTAAAATGCGTGATCAACAAAACCATGATTCCGCCCTTCTTATGTTGCCTGGGGGCTTTGTTTGACAGAGGGAGGCAAATACTATGAAACAGATCGAGTCAGGAAACATAATCGCGCTTAAGTGAAGAGAAAGTCAAATAATTCCATGATGGTGGGGGGGATTGGATCAGGTCGGGGAAAAGAATTTGGTTTGTGTTGTTGTTTGACGGAGTTTTTGCTTTGTTTAAACGGATGAATGTGAGAGACGGAAAAACTAAAGGGGATTTTACTGATTAGGTAATTACCTCCGATCTGCCCGGCCAGGGGCTGAAAAACACCTGAATCGAGCAACTTTGTCCAAGCTCTTCTTTTCCGAGTTGTGTACCATGACAGACAACAGAGGATGAAAAATGGCAAAGGCAACCAACAGTTTCAAATTTCTGGATACAGGGCGCTCAAGGGGAGTGACGGTCCTCAATGCGGTTATGTCGGATTTTTCCTACGGCAAGCACGCGCATGAGGAGTTGGCCATTGGGGTGACCACCAAGGGCGTACAGGAATTTTCCTGCAAGGGAAGCAAATTCAGGAGCTTGCCCGGCAATATCATTCTGTTTAATCCCGGTGAAGTGCATGACGGCAACCCCGGCCTGGGCCAAACCATGAAATATACAATGCTTTATCTGAATCCGAGCAAGTTCTACCCGCTCATGGGATGCGCAAGCAATCAGGACTTGAACGAATACCGGATTCCCCGAACACACTTTGCAGACCCTGTTCTGAGCTCCCTGGTTTTAGAGATATCCCGCAATGCTCTTGAAATAAATAATTCCCCCTTGGAGTGCGAGCATGGCCTTTACAGGATAGCTAGCCGGGTTTCCAAGATAATGGGCATATTTCAGCCCAACAACTGGACCGGGGTGAAGGATGCAGAGCTCTTGAGAGTGCGGGATTATATTCACGACAATATTGAAGAAGATATCTCAATCGATGATCTCAGCCGGGTGGCCAATATCTCCAAATATCACCTCATACGCATATTTCGCAGCCAGTTTGGCCTGACTCCCCACCAGTACATCCTTAACCACAGGATCAACCAGGCCCGTGAAGTATTGCGAAAAGGCTTTTCCCCAACCCGGGTGGCCCATGAATTCGGCTTTTACGATGCAAGCCATATGAACCGCCATTTCAAGCGGGCATATGGCGTCACGCCCAAACAATACCAGTCCCAATTGACTGCATAAGGTTTCACCCATGCTCGGAATTCTGCTTCTAGCCATTGGCGTTATGTACACCCCCGGCCCTGTGAATATCCTCAGTTTGAACTGCGGAGCCCAAAGAAAGGTCAGCGCCCACGCGCCGTTTTGCCTGGGCGTGGCGGTCGCCCTGTCCTTCTGGTTTATCCTGATCGGTTATACGGGAAGCATGGTTATCAATGAAAATCTGCTGCCGGTCATTTCCGGTGCGGGAGTCTGCTTTATCCTGTATCTGGCCTATAAGATATTGACGAGCAAGGTCCAGACCAATGGCGCGAGTGAACCTCCTGCCCTGCTTACCTTTAAAGACGGATTTTTGATGCAGCTTTTAAACCCCAAGGCCATGCTGGTGGTCCTGCCTGTCACCACCATCCAGTTCCCGGCAGCCGGAATACAAGGCATATGGATCACTGTCTGGTCCGTCGGCCTTGGCGCGCTGGGCTTTGGCGCTCCCATGCTCTACGCAGCCTTAAGCTCTTTCATCACCCGGCATATCAGCGGCACAGGTTATTTGAAATACTTAAACATCGTCATGGGCCTTATGCTGATCGCCGTTGCGGTGGATATGGGTTATCACCATGTGTATGCGGCGATTTTGGGGCGTTAGAAGGATTCCTTTTTGTGGGTCTTAAGTTCTAAACTGCTCAGTATTTCAATTTATGCAAGAAAATATTGCCTCTGTCTCGCAGGAAACACAAGATACAAGTTGAATTGCATTCTTCCATTGAAGTATATGCTGTTGTAAAATCAGTAAAAAGGATTCGGTTAAAACCCTAATCGTAGAAACCAAATATGGCCAAGGAAAAAAAAGGTAATCTTAAGCCTGTAATCAACGGTATTGATCAAATCATTATAAAATTGAACGATCAGTGGTTAATCCGTTCAGGAATAGCATTTATTCCTATTTTTGGAATACCAGTAAACGAGTTCCTGTCATCAAGGGCTAATAAACTCACCCTACAAAGGTGGGAAATTTTATTCCAGGAAATGGCAGAAAAGGTATCTAAACTTGACGAAGTGAAGATAAATAAAGACTTTTTAAAAACAGAAGAATTTTATGACCTACTTCTCAAGGCTATGGATGGGGCCGCTAAAACTAGGCACAAAGAAAAGATAAAAATCTATACGCATATTTTGGTGAGCGCTGCCATTGAACCAGATAATTCGAACCAAGATCCTGAACTGTACTTGACCATACTGACAGAGCTTTTACCCATTGAGTTAAGAGTGATTAAGGATCTGTACGAGCTACAAAAAGACAAGCCACTCTCTGGCGAAAAAATAACCGAATGGGAAAGATCTCATAGCTGGAAGAAACTTTCAGAATCTACTAACATTGAAGAATTCACACTTAGAATGATCTTACAGCGTCTTGAAAGGACCGGTTTAGTAACCCAATTGATTGGATACGTCGATACAATGGATTCCGAAGGCCACTTTATTATTAGTGACCTCTTAAAAGACTTAATTAGCTTCTTGAACAAACCCGACTTGATGGAGTAACATACCATATGTCCTTTTCAATTTCCAAAAAACTCCCCCTAAATTGTTCGTTTTTATTACTCGGGATATAGCTTACACTACGGATAGATAATACACACTCCCCGGTCGAGTCAAACGGACGGGATTATAGATAATTTTTACTTTACTGTAACAGAGTCTTGTAATAGTATAGTGAATTTATTGTCCTTTTTACTTATTAAGTAATAAAACCGAGGAGAAATAAAAAGATGACGAGAAGAGCTAATTTTTAGTTGCATTATATAATTTTTAAAAAGTAAAAACATACCACAGTGAGTAAAACGAAACACGATGGCGCATAATATAATCAAGCTGTACCCACGTCCCATGAATTGAAGAGAAGATCCTTATACCTCAGGAAAACTTATCTTATTAAATCTGGGTTCTATCTGGCAGTATTAGAGTGAAAGTCAGGTTATCTATGGGATATTATTTTCAATATGTAGCCCGACAGTATCTTGACATTTTTCATCTTACACAACATTTTATATCACTTAAAAAATGATAATTTTAATTTCATGGATAACCACTTAGTTACAGAAAAATGACCAAATCGCTCAAATACATCGCTTGCAGCTCTTGTTTTAAAAACCAAGGATTACAGTTAATTGCCAGTTCACTTGGAGAAAAAACACCTGATGCTTGTCCGAATTGTGCTGCAACTGAAGGAGCTAAACTCACCGAAAATTTATTAATAAAAATGGCCCGCTTATTCTTCGAGTGGGGATCTTTTAGGCGAATGGACTATGGAGGTGCTCCGCTCATCAAACTTAATGACCGCCGCAGCGATAGTGAGGTAAACTTCCCTTATCCTTTGTCGAATGATGTAGATTTATTAGAGGATCTTTGCGGTATAGAACTATTTTATTACGGAACTAGATTATGGATGATCGGAGAAATATAACCTCTTCGTAAACTCCAGAATCCAGCAACCTACATAGAAATTATTGACCGTATTTTTATAGAATACCCATCTGTAATATTAGAACCAGACGCACCTTTCTATCGTATTAGGAAAGATCCGAAGAGAGCAGACTGTCCTGAAGAATACGATAGCCCACCTATTGGAATAGCGGGCAACGGACGTTTTGACGCACCAGGTTTTCCCGTATTGTACGCATCTCCAGACATTGAGGTATGTGTTCACGAATGCCGATTTACGGCTGAAGATGAACTTTATGTGGCAACTTTAAATGCAACCAACTCCTTGAATCTGCTTGATCTCACGGCCATTCTCGAAGAAGATGGAACAGAATTTGAGAGCCTAGACATCGCAATAAACATGTTATTCCTGGCTGGTAAGCATTCTTACGATGTCACCCGTACGCTAGCGATGGCTGCAAAATCAGCAGGATTTGATGGCTTGACTTACCCATCCTATTTTTCTGAATTAAAAACGGGAGTAAGGCCATTGAGGACAACATATGGCATATCAAACAGAAAAGTTCCTCATTACCAACAGATAGAACAATCATTGTCAGTGCCAAACTATGCGCTTTTTGGTTACCCGATAAAAAGTGGCCGTATTTCCGTGAAGTGCATCAACAAAATGTTTATTAGTCAGGTGAAGTATGGATTTCACTTTGGACCTGTCAAAATCTAGTAAATTATTCCAGTGAATTCTCAATGCTAAAGTAGAGTGAGGACGCCCCGAAAGCAGTCTCAGCCACTAGGTTAGGATTTGGCCCTTTTGAGGCGCCCCCAAGAATATGCTTGCTGCTTCTCTTGGCTTACTTAAAGTGATTTCAATTTTTCCGGGTAAGTCTCTTTGATCAAAGAACGGGCCAGAATCCGGGCAGGGTCAATCAAACCGACACCCGCATGAGAATCGGCCGGCAAGGCCAGTGGCAGCTCGGTGCAGCCCAGGATCACCGCAGCCGCACCCTGCTGCCCGAGGGCCCGCACAGCTAATTCCACCGTTTTGCAGGCCATCGGGCTAACCGGGTTTGATTGCGCCTTTATCCCATATTCGGGATGGTATATTGCCGAGTGGACTTCTTGAGCCAAGGCTTCGTCGGGCAGGATTGTGGGGATGCCGCCCCGGTCCAGATAGTCCTTATAAAGACCGCTTTTATAAGTGCCCATGGTGTTGAGCACACCGATGGGTGCATGGGTGCCGAATTTTGCCTTCAGTTCCCTTACCACCTCTGAAATCATATTTAGCAGCTTGATGTGGTGTCCGCCCTGTTTTAAGCTCGCCTCTATCTCGGGAAATATCTCTGTGGCATGGGCCGTGTTACAGGGAATCCCGGCCACACAGGCTCCGACCGATTCCAGCATTACAATGATCTCATACAAGCTCTGGGCGGGGTTGGCTACATCACGCTTCAACAAGTAGCGGGTGCGGTCATTTATATGAGAGGGCAAGGAAGCCAGAATCACCGGCAAATGCTCCTGGTCGCTACGGGCGATAGTGTGGTCGTAAATCTTGCGATTTAGATCCAGTCCGGCATAGGGCCCCACCCCACCGACAATTCCGATAATCTTTTCTTTGCTTATTCTCTGTTCAGCTTGCTGCATAATCTGAAGTAATGCGATCCCCAAATAAATTTAAGCCCAAACCAAAAACCATTGTCTGTCAGGAACAGACCCAAATCGCCAGATCCGGGCAAATATCTTGACAGATGCCGCAGTTGACGCATTTTTCCGGATCCGTCTGTTCCACATAGCTGGCACCCTTGGCGTTGCGCTTCTGGGATATTTTCAACACCTGCTTAGTACAACTGACCACACATAAGCCGCAGCCCTTACAGACTTGCTCATCCAGGCAGACGCTCATATCAGACTCCAATATTCTTTAGGATTTTAACTATTTCTTGGGGAGTGCGGGCAGTGCTCGCGCCAGCCTTGGAAAGGGCGGCGAGCTTACTGGCGGCAGTGCCTTCCTCGCCTTCCACTATGGCTCCGGCATGGCCCATCTGCGCTCCGGGAGGTGCCGAACGTCCCACGATCATGGCCACAACCGGTTTGCTCATATGTTCTTTGATGTACATGGCCGCGCGGTGCTCCAGCTTACCGCCGACCTCGCCCAGCAACACCACCGCCTTGGTTTGGGGATCGTTTTCATACTCCCGCAGCACCTCTTCATGGGTGGTGCCCCAAATCGGGCCGCCGCCGATGCCCACCACTGAAGACTGCCCAATACCCGCTTCTGTCAGCACCCGGCAAACCTCATAGGAAAGCGACCCGCTTTTGGAGACCACACCGACTGATCCTTCCATTAGCATCTGGTGGGGGTGTACTCCCAGTTTGCACTTGCCGGGCGAAATCAAGCCGGGAGTGTCCGGCCCCAGCACCCGGCAGCCGGCGAGTTGGGCATAGCGCATGATGCTTACAATGTCGTTTTCCGGTATCCCCTCTGTAGTAAGCACTAAAAAGGGAATCCCAGAGGAAATAACCTCATAGGCCGCCATTTTGGCAAATGCGGCCGGGACATAGCTGATAGCCGCATCTATTTCGTGTTCAGCCACTGCCTGTGACACAAGATTATAAACCGGGATGCCGTACACTTTTTGTCCGCCCTTGCCCGGCGTAACCCCAGCCACTATTTTGCTCCCATACTCCTTCATGATGCTGGTCTGGAAAGACCCTACATTTCCGGTAATCCCCTGAACAAGAATACGGGTGTTTTCATCAATAAATATAGGCAAGATATCATCTCACAACCTGAACAGCCTGACGGGCTGTTTCAAATAGATCCGCCTGGGCCTTGATGCCGTGAGCGGCCAGAATTTGGATGCCTTCTTCAGCTTTTGTTCCGCACATACGCACGGACACCGGCACTTGGCTGGGATTCTTTTTTAGGTATGCGTCTATGCCTTCGGCCACCTGATCCATACGAGTAAGTCCGCCGATCAGGCTGATAAGCAGAGACTTAACCCCGGTATTCGCCATGACGATCTCCATGGCCTGCTCAGCCGCTTCGGCAGCCGCCTTGCCGCCCATCTCGCAAAAATTGGCCGGTTTGCCCCCCAAGTCCTTGACTAGGTCCAAGGTGAGCATGCCGGTTCCGGCGCCGTCAGCGATAATGCCGATATCTCCATCCAAAAGTACATATGAAATTTCATACTTATCGGCCAGCTCTTCAGCATTTGAGCGCTCTTGGACTATGCGGTCGGACTGTTCTTCCTTGAGTTTTTGCCTTTGTTCTTTGAAGCGGTAAGCGGCATTATCATCAAGGATAATTTTCCCATCCAGGGCGCAAGGGCCCTGATTCGTGATGGCCAAGGGGTTGATCTCCACCAGGGTGGCATCCTGATTACGGAGGATATTCCATAAACCCCGCACAACCTTTTTGAATTCCGCATCAGCCGGTATGCCCAAACCCGCAGCCAAGCCCTGGATGTCATAATCCATGAGCCCTACCAAAGGATCTATCCTTTTATGTAAGATCTTGTGGGGCGATTCCTTGGCCAGCTGCTCGATATCCACCCCGCCTTCCCGACTGGCCACCAGCATGGGCCGGTTGGCCTCCTTGTCATTAAGGCAGCATAGGTATATTTCCTGCTTTATATCCACGGCCTCTTCGGCCAGCAGGGTTTTAATCCGGTAGCCCTTGACCTCATTGTCAAGCAATGCTTCGGTTACGCTCCGCGCCTCATCCAGGCCATTGACGAGGTGCACTGCACCTGCCTTACCCCTACCGCCCACCGGAATCTGGGCTTTTAAAACCACAGGATACGACAACCCCTCAAGGTCTGATACTCCCTCAACCAGTTGAGATGAGGGAATTGGTATCCCGTTTTGGGCCATAATTTTTTTTGCCTGAAATTCTAGTAGCTTCATGGCTAATTATCATCCCACTCAGGTTAGTTTTCCGCAGCCAGCCCAACGCCGCTTTCAGCAGCCTTCAGGTTGGCATCCAGGAACTTGGCAGGAACATTGGCGGTTATGATCTCCAGGAGGTCATCTTTGCCGAACAATCCGGTCTTTTCCTGGAGATAGCCCAACATCACCATATTGGCCGCCAGCTTCACCCCGATATCCGTTGCCATGCGGGTTGCCGGAACCTCCCATATGGTGATGTCGTCGCGCTCTGGTTTTTGCACGAACTCAGGATCAATGATCAAAGTACCCCCCTGCTTTAGGGTTCCCAGGAACTTGTCCAACGCGGGCTGGGACATGGCAACCAGCATGTCCATGACGTCGGCCAAGGGTGATTCGATCTGACCGTCTGAAACGATTACTTCTGCCTGGCATTCGCCGCCTCGGGCTTCGGAACCGTAGGACTGCATCTGCACCGCGTTTAAACCAGCCTTTGTAACGGCGGTGGTTCCCAATATTACGGCCGACAAGACAATGCCCTGGCCGCCGAAACCGCAGAATCTGATATTCAAATTTTTGCTAGTCATGCTGATCCTCTCCCTTGTCAACAGACAGAACTGCCCATAAAGACAGGTTTTTGTTTGTTTACAAAGGTTCCCTGCACGAATTTGCCTTCCAGCTCCGCCTGTGACATGGTTTCGGCTTTTTTAATAGTCACGGAGTTTTTCTTGATCCACTCCAGACCGTCAACCGCGCTGCCGGTCCCCAAAGCCCGTCTACCAAAATTGGTGGGGCATTGAGTAACGATCTCCACCAGGGAAAAGCCGGTATGGTTTATGGCTTCCTTTATCGCCTTTTTAGCGCCTTTTGGCTTGGCGGTGGACCAGCGGGCAACATAGGTTGCACCAGCGGTCTCGGCCAGCTTACAGATGTCAAAGGGCTCTTCCGCGTTACCGTAGGGCGTGGTGGCCGACTTAACGTGCAGCGGAGTTGTGGGGGCCATCTGACCGCCGGTCATACCGTAGGTAAGGTTATTGACCACGATCATGGTCACATCCAAATTACGGCGGCAGGCGTGAATAAGGTGGCCGCCGCCAATGGCGCTGGCATCACCGTCTCCTGCGAATATCACCACCTTGAGCTCAGGTTTGTGCAGCTTGATGCCGGTGGCCCATGGGATAGTTCGGCCATGCACTCCGTGCAGGGCTTCGGCGTCTATATAAACCGGAATCCGGGCTGCGCAACCCACCCCGCCGATACCGACAAACTTGTCAAAATCCAGATGGGTCTCATCAGCCGCCTGCAAAAAGAAGTTGAGCACCTGGGCCGCTCCACAGCCCGGGCAAAAGAAATGCGGCAAAGAATTGGGCCTGAGATATTTCCATAACGGATGCTGTGTCACTTGGCCGCCTCCTCGATTGCGCTAAGAATTTCGGTGGTGGTGTGTATCTCACCGCGGTTTTTCAATATCCTTCCGGTCTCGCAATTGGGACCACAAACCCTTTCCACCTCATTGGCATATTTGCCGATATTCATCTCCACCGTCAGCACCTTGCGCACCTTTTCCGAAAGGGTTTTCAGGTGCCGCTCCGGCACCGGCCATATGGTGTCCAGCTTGAGCACCCCGGCCTTGATTCCTTTATCGCGGGCCAGCCTTGCGGCTTGGCGCGCAGGCCTGGCCACGCTGCCATACGCCACCAAAGCGATATCAGCATCATCCAGCAAAAACTCCTGAACGCTAACTATGTCATCATAATTAGCCAGCACCTTGTTGGTGATGCGGTGGTAAAGATCCTCGAACACATTGGGGTCCCATGCGATGCCGCCCTTTTCGTCATGGGGATTCAATGAATGTAAAATTCGATAACCGTCTCCGAAATCGGGCAGAGGTGGAGCTTGGTTATCCGTGGCCTTAAAGGGCAAGAATTCTTCTTTGGGTACGTTTGGTTTTTTACGCCGTTCAATATGAATTTCATCCTCCGGCGGAATTACCAGCTTTTCCCTCATCAATGCGATTGTGGTCTCGGACATGACCATGACCGGAGTGCGATATTTTTCGGCCAAATTAAAGGCCCGCACCGTGAAATCGAACAACTCCTGTACTGATGAGGGAGCAAGCACTATATGTTCGTGGTCACCACTGGCTCCCCAGCGGAACTGCATGACATCAGACTGGGTGGCATAGTTCTCACCCCGACATCGCATCACATCCACCATTACTATGGGTATTTCGGAGGCCACGGCATATCCGATGCCCTCTTGCATATAGTTGAATCCGGCGCTGGCCGTTGCGGTCATTGCCTTGGCTCCGGCCAGGGACGCCCCGCTCAAAGCGTAGATGGAGCAAAGCTCGTCCTCGCCCTGAAAGAAGACGCCGCCGGTCTTGGGCATTCTTTGAGACATGTACTGCGATATCTCATTGGCCGGGGTTATGGGATAACCCGCGAAAAAATCGCAGCCTGCGGCCAGGGCCCCCTCCACCACGGCATGGTTGCCCAGCATGAAGTGGGTGCCCGATAGAACCTTTTTATCCGTGTTTGGCATATCAGTTTCCTATTTTCGTTATGTCCGCCCAGGTCCTTGCCGGATCAGGCGATTTTGTTGCAACCTTTAGAGTTCCTTAAAAAAGCTTTCCATCCGGGCCATGCACTCTTTGATTACTTCAGGGCTGGCCGCATAGGAAAGACGCAGGAACCCTTCAGCGCATTCCCCAAAGGCCACTCCGGGCACACATGCCACGTGGCGCTCATCCAAAAGCCGGGTGGCCAGTTCCACCGACCCCAGATCACTCTTGTAGGAGGGGAAGCAATAAAACGCGCCTTGAGGCTCAACTGACAAATCCAAATATTCAGATTGCGTGATGAGTTCAATCATCAGTTCACGATTTTGGCGGTAGATTTCCTGCATCCCCTTTATCTGACCGGCGCTCTCGCTGCTGGTCAAAGCCTCGATGGCGCCCCATTGGGCGAATGAGGTCACACTGCTGGTGGAATGGGAATAAATCTTCAGCATTCCTTCCACGACCTCGGGCGGGGCAACCGAATAACCCAACCGCCATCCGGTCATGGCATAACTTTTGGAAAACGCGTTCACTGTGATGATGTTGTCAAAATCCGAGCCCGGGGAGTAGTGCTCCTGCCCGTAGATCTGGTATTCGTAGACCTCATCCGACATAAGCAATGCCCCGTACTTGGCGGCAATTTCGGCCAGAGAGCCCAAGGTCTCCTTGCTGAATACCGCGCCCGAGGGATTGCAGGGCGAGTTGACCACCACAATCTTGACCGTATCGTCCATTACCACAGAAAGACGGTCCAGATCGGGGGAGAACCCAGTATCCGGGCTGGATGGCACCCGGATAACCTCGGCCCCGTTAATCTGAGCGGCGGCCTCATAGCTCACCCAGGCCGGGTCCAACAGCACCACCTTGTCCCCTTTCTGGAGCATAGCCGTAAATGCCAGGTAAATAGAGAATTTACCTCCGGCGGTTACCACTACTTGATCGGGGGTGGCCTTGATGCGGTTTTCCTTTTCAAGCTTTTTGCATATGGCTTCCCTGAGAGGCAGTACACCCGCTGTGGGCTGGTATTTGGTCTCACCCCGCAAAAGAGCCTGGATGGCGGCCTGTTTGATATTATCCGGGGTATCAAATGCGGGCTCACCCACGCCCAGTGACAAAATGTCATCCACCCCTTGTTGTCTCATTTCCTTAACCCGGTTATCCACTGCCTCGGTAGCCGATGCTTCAAGCTCCACTATGGGACCTGCCAGGTATTTAAACTCCATTTTGTCTCCTTTTTGCTGCGCCAAAGGCCCGTTGGCGGCAACAGTCCCTGGCGCCGGCGCAGACTTTTCCCGTAAAAGTCTTTTTTCGGCATACGTAGCGATAAAATAAAAACTTCTGTTAAGATGGAGCCACTAGGGCTCATATAATATTTTGTTTACTTACGACATAGGCTGTTTAAGCCGCCGCACTTTGAACGGAACTTCCCTCAGACAATGCCTGACTTTTCGGCATACGCCTTTTTTGGAAAAATACTATTAATGCAATAACCAGGAAGGCTGGTAAATAGAACCACTGTTTGGCGATCCGCTCTCTGGGCAGCTGCATTTGGTACAACTCCCAACCGGACATAACACCGCTTTTCGCTATTTCCCTGCCGGGTAAAACCGCAGAGGCTATGACCTTTTCACCCTCAACCTTGAACACAACTCCCGCATTCCTGGAGAGGCGCTGTTTTCCCGGCTTGCCAGCAGCCCCCAAAGGAGTCAGAACCACCCTGCTTGTATCCTCACCGCTAAAATTACGCCCCCTGAATAACAAGCGTATTTTCTGTCCGTCTGGCTGCTTTTCGGCGATTTCCATAATATTCTTGACCGGAACCTGGGCATATTTTTCCTGAATCTGATCAAGCCAGAACGAAGGGTAGAACAGGGTGAAGGCAGCGAGCAACAAAACCGCGCTTTCCCAAAGATGGCTTTTGGTTATGAAATACTGTTGGCTGGCGGCGGCAAATACCAGTATGGCGACCACAGCGATTATGAATACGAACAGGCCATACCAAAATGAACTGACGCCAAACAGGAGCAGTTCCTGGTTGAATAGAAAGATAAAGGGCAAAATTGCGGTGCGCAGACTGTAGCCGAATGAAATAATGCAGGTCTTCATGGGGTTGGCTTTGGCAACCGCTGCACCGGCAAAGGCATCCACAGCCACCGGAGGAGTGGTTCCCGAAATCAGGCCGAAATAGAACACGAAAAGATGTATGGCGAACGGTTCCACAGACAGCCCGTTTTGGGAAGCAAGCTGCACAAAAGGCTGGGCCATAACCGATGCCACCACAATGTAGTTTGCCGTACTGGGCAATCCCAGACCGAGCACTACACACATGACCGCGGTGAACAAAAGCATCAAGAGTACATTGTTGCCGGAGACGGTTGATATGATGTCGGTCATCAAAAGACCCACACCTGTGAGAGATACAACACCTACGATGAAACCGGCAGAAGCCATTGCGATGGCCACCGTGACCATGTTGCGCGATCCGTTCACCATTCCATGGAACAGGTCTTTAAGTCCCTCCTTGAACATTTCCGGAGTCAAACTCTGTTTTCTGAACAGGGCAACCAAAGGACGCTGACTGATCAGCATCACCAGCAAACATAAAATGGCCCACTGGACTGAGAACCCAGGTGAAAAACGCTCCACCATCAGGCACCAAATAAGCACTCCCACCGGCACCACATAATAAGCTCCGGCCAAAAGAATGGACTTTACGCCCTTTTGCGCCTCTAAGGATATTTCGTCTCCCAAGAGGTTATCCGGCTGACGAGAAGACAGATACAACAACAAAAGATAGGAAACCGACACCAGTAAGATAGCCGCCCACACAGTGTAGTCTCCAAACACGAACTTGAGCCCGGAGATGACAAAATAAATACACACACTGCTGACGATGACCAGAATCAGACAAGTTGCAAAAAGAAAGGCCTTTTTGAAGAAAGTGGATTCAACCACCCGCTTGGCCACTGGGATATTTTCTTTCAAGGCCTCAATATGAACAATGTAAAAAAGGGCCATGTAGGAGATGACCGCAGGCACGAAGGCGTGTTTGACCACGTCGTAGTAACTGATGCCCAGCATTTCGGCCATTACAAAGGCTGCCGCTCCCATGATGGGCGGCATGATCTGCCCATTCAAGGATGAAGCCACTTCGATGGCGCCCGCTTTCTCAGGAGAAAATCCCGATTTGCGCATAAGCGGAATCGTGAAGGTCCCGGTCGTGACTATGTTGGCGATGGTGGAACCGGAGATGAGGCCTGTCAGCCCCGATGAAACCACAGCCGCCTTGGCGGCCCCGCCACGGTAATGGCCCAGAAGCGCCATTGACAACCGTATGAAAAAGCTTCCCGCCCCGGCCCGGTCCAACAGGGAGCCAAACAGTACATACAGAAAGATAAAACCGTTGGATACGCCTATCGGCAAACCGAATATGCCTTCGGGAGTCAACCAAAGATGGTCCACAAATCTGTTCAAGGAAACCCCGGCATGAGCTATCACCGAGGGCATATACCTACCACCAAAAGCGTAGAGCGCGAAGACAGAAGCAACCAACACCATCGGTAAGCCCACTATGCGGCGGGTTGCCTCCATCAGACACAAAAGGCCAATTACCGAAATAACAATTTCCGCTACTGTGTGGGTTCCTCCCAAGCGTTCGGAGATGTCATCATAGAAAACCGTTACATACAGGCAACTGACAACGCCGGCAATACACAGGATCCAGTCAATTTTTGGAATCCTGGATTTAGGTGACTTAACAAAAGCAGGGAAGGAAAGTAATGCCAGAAAAAGGCCGAACGCAAGGTGAATGTTCCTCTGCTGATTATCATCGAACAGTAAAAAGTCCAGCTTGAGGGGCAATGGAGAAGCTATATATAACTGATAGCAAGCCCACAGAAAGGCAACCCCAATAAGAAGCCGGTAGATGTAAGGCCCGGGAGTTCTACCCCCGAAATCTTTTGCGGCCAAGGATTCTAATACGTTACTGTCCAAATCGTGATCCTGCACGCCAGTCTCCTAACCGGAATTTCAAATTTACCTAGAGAGTTATTAATGGGAGCGTTCAAGGAAGTTGCATCCCGTGCACCAACTTTTATGTCTAAGTAATGAGAGATAACCATGATTTAAACAAAAAAGCCGATTAGCATTCAATTTATATGCGGAGTATTTGTTGCTCCTCTCAATAAATACTTGTTCCAATCGGCCCTAAATTCACCAGCAAATCTGTTCCTGATTATGGGGAAGTACTCTACACTGGTATTTCGTCGGAATAGACATAACCACCAATGCAGTTGTACTTTCCCCGTAACGTTATTACTTTGGCCCTAAGCTACTTGACCAACCCTACTTCTTTGTAGTATTTCAAGGCGCCTGGATGGTAAGGAGCACTCTGGCCGTTTTTGGCTGAGCCTTCCCTGGTCATACCCACGAAGAGCGCGGACTGTTTTTTGAATTTCTCGAATTCATCGAAGACCGCTTTGGTCAAAAGGTATGCATCCTTCTCATCCAGGTCAGAGGTGGTGACCACCGTGGCCGGCATACCCCAAGACTTGACAGTGCGTTCTTGACCTGGATATGAGCCTTTGGGGATTTCCATGCGGCTTAGGTAGGGAATCTTGTCAACCCATTTGTATATGGTTTCATCATTCCAGTCAGCCAGTTGGGCGTCGCATGAGTTGGTCGCCTCCACGATGCTGGCCGTACCAATCGCAACCGGGAAAAAAAATGCGTCTATCTTGCCGTCGCATAAGGATAAAGCCTGCTCACGGGGAGTGAGTTTGGTGTCCTGTTTGAAGAGTTCCTTGGCGGTTGTGTTGTATTGGGAAATCGCCTCGTAGATTGTTGCTTCGGTGCCGGAGCCCACATTGCCGGTATTTACGATCTTGCCCTTGAGATCTTTGAAATTTTTAATATTGGCCGCTTTGCGGGTGACTAGATGCATGGGTTCGATCTGCAGAGAAAAAAGGAACCGGATTTTGGGGTTGGGGCCGACTTTTTTAAACTTGCTGCTGCCGTTAAAGGCGTGGAACTGCCAATCCGCCTGGGAAAAACCGACATCGATATCACCGGCCCGGAGCGAACGGAGGTTGCCAACCGACCCGGCGGTGCTCTCCACCGAACAATGGATGTTGTGGCCGTATTTTTCCCTGGTCTTATTGATGATATTGCATACAAATCCGCCGGCGGGGTAGTAGCCGCCGCCTATTCCGCCGGTGCCGATGGTGATGAATTTCTTTCCGGCAGCCTGGGTCGTCGGGGGCGTAAGTACGGCTGTAAGTCCCAACACCAAGATAATCGAGAGAATTTTCCCAATTTTAAACATTACTTCCTCCTGCAACTTTCTTTGCATTTATACAACTAACAATTCCCTTGGAATACCGGACAGTGTTTTGCACCCACTGTCGGTGACTATGGCAGTCTCACTGACCCCCACCGTAAAGACGCCATAAATCCTCAAGGCCGGCGGTATATGAAAGACCATTCCCGGTTTCAAAACCGTCTTAACGTCTGTGTAAAGGCTCAGAACGTTGCCCTCTCCCCAATCAGGGGCAAAGGCGGTGCCTATGCTGTAGCCCGTGCGTTTTTTGTAATTTTCCGTGTAGCCGTCGCGGTCTATCACTTTCTGGCATGCATCGTGGACCTGCTCGCAAGTATTGCCGGGTTTCAACATGGCCAATGCCTCGGCCAAACCCTCCAGGCAGGTGTCCATCATCCTTCTGGCTTCATCCGGCACCTGCCCGATCCAGGCTGAACGCATCAGTGCGGCATGATAGCGGTCATGGCAGGCGGCCATCTCCAGGAACACGGGCTCACCGTCCCTGAGTTCGTTTCTGCGCCAGGTGCCGTGGGGCACACCGCAACGTTTACCGCTGGCCATAAGGGGTTCCATTCCCACATACTCGCAACCTGCGGCAATAGCTTTCCCCATCATGGCCGAAACCACGGAGTTTTCGTTGTTCCCGATTTTTATGGCCGCCATACCGCCACGCATGCCCTCATCGACATACTTGGCTGCTTGCTCGATTTTGGCTAACTCGGCGGGGCTTTTGACTGCCCTGAGGCCTTCGATGATGCCGGTGGCATCTTCCAATTGGCCAAGTTGTTTCTCAAGGGCCTTGAAGATTGCTGCGGGGAAAAACCATTCCCGTTGGCTGATGGCGATCCGTTTGTCACTCCAGCCAAGTTTGGTGATTACCTCAATGGTAACGTCTACGGGGTCGGCATTGTCGGCGTAGGGATATACATTGTTGATATCAAGACGGGTATTGGCGATCAGGTTGTTGAGTTCAAGCTGGCGCACGATAAACAAAGGCGCCCCGTCTTTGGGCAACAGCAGGGCCTGGTAGGTGTAATAGCCCGGCGACTGTTGGCCGGTCAGATAAAAGATATTCTCCGGCCCGGTAACCAGCAGGATATCGATTCCGCGGTCTTCAAGCTCCTGCCTGGCGGCCTGTTGCCGCTGTTCTATTTCCTCTTGCGGGAAAACGCATTCGATTCCCGGTTCCACAACAATACTTGGTGATGTCATGATTTCTTCTTTCATAAACAGGTATCTATATTATTAAGTGGCTCCATATCCTGTTCGGGAATTGAAGAGGCTAAACACTCTTCTCCCATAGGCAGGCGTCAGGCATTCGGTTAAACCGGACTCCTATTCCCAACCTATCCTTGATTATCACCTTGCCATCCTCATAGCCGATCTCGCCCAAGACATCGTCCTGCAAGCCGTCTGCGCCATACAATTCTGCATACTTGGGCTTGGCTATTATTGCGCACTGGTAGGCGGCTGCGGTGGCGCCGCTGCCCTCGTTCATTTGCCCGATCATGAGAATTCTCTGGTTGCGATTGATGATATCGGCTGCCTCGAGCAGAGGCGTGATACCGCCAATCTTCACTATTTTCAGATGCACAGCCAAATTTTCATGGGTGTCCACTGCTCTTTTGACATCATCCAAAGAAGCGATGCTTTCATCCAGCATGATCGGTATGGGAGATTTTTCGGCCAGATCGCCAAGCTTATGCCAATCACCCGGAGCAATGGGCTGCTCCACATAAGCGATCCCCAGCTCTGCGAGCCGGTCAATGTAGTTAAGGGCTTGTTGGTGATTCCAAACACCGTTTGCATCCACCGCCAGTTTGACACCAGAGCCCAGCTTCTGGCGCAGCATTGATATGCGTTTGATATCCCTGTCAAACTCCGCGATACCAACCCTCAGCTTCAGTTCCTTGAAATTGCGGTTAAAATACCCTTGCGCCATTTCCAGACAGTGATCATCCGAACACCAAAAGATACACTGGTTAGTACCGTGGTAAGGGCTGAACGAATGGCCCAGGTTCTCAGACACACTAAGGTTGTTTTGTCTGGCCCACCAATCATGCATAGCACTGTCGACCAATGCCCTGGCCACTGCGGGATGGTTCTCGGTTTGGGAGCGGAGATCCTCAATAATCTCCTGTGGCCCAGCCTCCCACCTGATCTCATCCAACAGTGTGGCTACAGCCGCACGAACCTGCTCCAGATCAAGACCGTTAAGATAGGCTATATTTTCCCTTACTTCGCCGATACCCAGCACCTGTCGATTTTCTTCAAGCACCAGATAGAGTTCCGCCAAATGCCCAACAGCCCCGGAAGAAGCAGTGTGCAGCACAAGGCCGGGATGGTAGTGGATATGGTTTTGCAACAGGCGAATTCTCATTTGGCTTTTCCTGACCAGCCGACCTCTATGCTCAGCGCAACTAAAGTGGCTTGGGATTAATTTAGAGTTTTATCAGGGTGAAATAGCTCCTTAGTATATTTTGTATATTGTATAGGAATACAATCATATCAATATTTTCTTGTCAATATAAAAAAATCCGCACATCAATTTGGCTATTTTTTCATCGGCCAATTCCAATTCGATAAAAAATTTTATACACATATATATTTGATATTACTTTTAATTTAGCAATCAACTATTGTATTTGCTTTAGAAAGCCGTTCAAAACAACACGGGAGCCTTGATATGGTTTTTCAGGACTTAAGTAAAACTGTATATAATCGACAAACAAACAAAACAATATAGGTTAGTAGAAGCTAACTACTTGTTTTGTTTGATATTTTACGAGTACAGCTTTTACAGGGGTAGTGGTGCGGTTAATTTTACCAGCCGGAGCTTAATTTCATTTAGTTGATTTAATTCAAGTAGTTACAGATATAAGCGAATTCACTGTCATCGACTGTATCTATTAAAGTTTCCATCGGAACTGCATGAAAGAAGAACGGGTATAAAAAAATCCAAGACATAGAGCCTCGACGTCTAGTTCCTTACCCTAGGCTTACCCATGCTTAAAGAAATGAAGTTAGACTTAATAGAAATATTCTTTAATATCAATGTAATATAATTTTTTCTCGTTTTTTGCCAATTTTGGCTCAATTTGTAGTACTATACACACTATATACACTATATAGTTTTTTATTGATTTCATACTTGGAGTCGCCATGGTCGTGAAAAGACAGCCTAAACGTTTGGGAGAGTATGCATACCAAGAAATTAAGGAATTAATACTGAAAAATAAGTTGGTTCCAGGGCAGAACCTTTCCATAGGCTATCTGGCTGAAACTCTTAACCTCAGTCAAACTCCCATACGTGAAGCCTTGGGCAGGCTGAATGCTGAAGGCCTGATAGTTCACACCGCACATAAGAAAATACGTGTATCAGAGATAACCGACGAGGACTTGCTCCAAACCTACCAAGCCCGAAAACTGCTTGAACCGCAGTTGGTGGAGATCTTGACTCAATCGTTGTCCAAGGGCAGCACCTTTTTAAGGGCTGCCCAAAAATTACATAAAAATATAAACAAGGTCCTTGAATCTGACATGAGTGAAGTCAATATCGACCTTTACCTGCAAATTGAT
Organism: Dethiosulfatarculus sandiegensis; assembly: GCF_000931935.2. Lineage (GTDB taxonomy): Bacteria > Desulfobacterota > Desulfarculia > Desulfarculales > Desulfarculaceae > Dethiosulfatarculus > Dethiosulfatarculus sandiegensis. The sequence goes on along the minus strand of NZ_AZAC01000004.1, from coordinate 72,034 downwards.
AAACAGCTTAACGATCTGATAATGCTGCCGGTGCGCGGAACCTTAACCGGTGACCTACAGCTCACCATTAATGAAAGGTCCTTGAGATTCCGTAATTACGCCGAGACATTTGCCACCGAGGATACTCAAAAAGAAAATATGATCAGGGTTATTTCAAGGGAACACCTGAATATAGTGCAAGCCATCATAGCCCAGGATTCGAATATGGCCAAAGCGTATACTCTTATTCACCTGGAAAACAGCAAACAGCGTACATTCGCTTCTTTGAAGCACGCAAATAATTTTCCACTCGAATCTGGCGCGACGCACAAGGTTGCGGGCATTGGGAGTTAAATCTTTAGGCAACAAATGAGGCCTAACGATCTGCAAATACACGACGTCAATCATGGGGGGGGGACAGCCCCTCTTGCAGACAACCACAAAAGGGTTTGCTGTCTATAGTGGACGGCATTCGGCTGGCCGTGATGACAACTGGTTCTAGTAGCGCTTCACTCTGCCCCATATTGCAACATGTTCATCGTGGGGAAGACGCTCCTAGCATGAATTAATTTGCGCGGATGGGCATTTTAGGCCCTCTGTATTTTTTTTCCAGATATAGTGCTGCCGATTACCAAACAGGAGTTATTTTCATGAGTACTGGTTTCAAACCTATAATTGACAGGCAAAAGGACGATATTCTGGCCTATCTTGAACAACTGGTCAAAATTGAGAGCCCTAGTACTGATAAAAACCAAGTTAATCTGGTGATCGATACTCTTGAAAGGGACTACCAGGAGTTGGGTTTAAACACCCGCCGCATTCATCAGGATGAGTTTGGAAGTCACCTGGTGGCTGAAACACCGCGTACAGATGGGCCGACAGTATTACTTGTAGGCCATGCTGACACCGTTTTCCCCATGGGCACCTTGTCGACCGATATGCCGTTTCACCGTAAAGGAGACACTCTGTATGGGCCTGGTGTGATGGACATGAAAGGCGGCCTCACCACCATGCTTTTTGGTGTTAAGGCACTGCTTGAAAGTCAAAAATCCATCAGGGGCAATATAAGGGTCGTTGTCAATTCGGATGAGGAACCCGGATCCCCCACATCCAGGCCCCTGTGGCCGGAACTAGCGGGAGATGCGGATTGGGCGTTTGTTTTTGAGTGGGAGCCGGAGCAAGGCGCCCTGTTGGCGAACCGCAAGGGCGTGGGCGTATTTCATCTGGACTTTAACGGTATCTCCGCCCATGCCGGCGCAGAGCCGGAAAAGGGTGCCAGCGCTATATTGGCCATGGTGGATAAGATCCAAAAGCTCAATGCATTGAATAACTTTGACATTGGCACAACCTTGAATGTGGGGGTGGTAAGCGGTGGTGAACTGCCCTATGTAATCGCTGACAAGGCCAAAGCATCTATTGACATACGGGTCTGCAACAATAGTGAGCAGCAAAGAATTCAACGCAGCCTGGAAGAAATATGCAGCAATGACAATCTACCCGGAACCAACTGCACATTAACCGGCGAGTTTCACCGGCCACCGCTTGAACCGATTGAGGCCACCAAGGAGCTTATGGCCCAGGTTGAGGAGGTTGGCCACAGTCTGGGACAAGATATATCCTGGATTAGCGCCGGCGCGGTATCGGACGCAAACAATATTTCTGCGGCAGGAGTGCCAACCATTGACGGTATGGGGCCCTATGGGGGCCGAGCCCATAGCCCGGATGAATTTATGAGCATTCCATCTTTATTTTATAAAACCACTCTCATAGCCGGTATACTGAAACGCCTGGTGGGCTGATTGTAAGATTGGCGCTGTAAATACAGCGCCAATCTAGCTTGCTGGCCTTCTCTTTCTTGGCCTTCAACTTTTCCCATGCTCAACTTAAGTTTTTGTTGCCCTTTGCTCAGCCTCAACTACAGCCCTGGCCTGTTGAACCAGCCTTTGCCCGGCTATTTTCCTTCGGTGTTCCTCAAATTTCAGATCCACTTCAACCGCAGCCACTCTCACCAGCTTCACGGCTTCCCGGTAGTCCCTGGTTTTAAGCGAGAAGGTCTTTTCACTCTTGGGGTAGGAGTCCTTGATGTCGGCGGGGATGGAAGCACGGTGATAATAGACGTTTCCACCACGAACCAGGCGGCCCATTTTGGACATGATTTTTCACTCCGCTGTAACAGGGAACTGTAACAGTTGAGCAAATTTGCGGTGGATTTTACTGATTTATAAAGAAATGCAGCAAGATAAAGAAGGATGGCGGAGAGGGTGGGATTCGAACCCACGTAGCGGGGTAAACCGCTAACCCGATTTCGAGTCGGGCCCGTTACGACCGGACTTCGGTACCTCTCCGCACTTTGAGACTATATTATTTGCTTTTTCGCCTTTTGGCAAAAAACTCTTTTAACAACTGGGCGCATTCATCGGCCATGAGCCCGCCCTGGACCTCCGGGTGATGGTTCAGGCTCGTTAAAACCGAGAGGTCCATGGTGGATCCCAAAGCGCCTGCCTTGGGATCATAGGCCCCGAAGACCACCCTTTTTATCCTGGCCCAGACCAGGGCCCCTGCGCACATGGGGCAGGGTTCCAGGGTGACATACAGGGTGCTGCCGGTTAGCCGGTAGTTGCCCGTGGCTGCGGCGGCCTGGCGCATGGCGTTCATTTCAGCGTGGGCCGTGGGGTCTGAGGCCGCAATACTGCGGTTATAACCGGAACCCATGAGCTTGCCGGTTTCATCGACCAGCAAGGCCCCCACCGGCACTTCCCCGAGTTTTCCGGCTCTTTTGGCCAGGGTCAGGGCCTTTTGCATATATTGCCGGTCTGATGCGCTGAATAAAACCACCTCCGATAAGTACCATAGGGCTATCGCCTCTGCAACAACCCCTCAACAAATCTTTTTGCTGAAAAACCGGGGGTGACGACCCCCGGTTAAGGATTCTTGATAAAGCCCTGCCGGACTTTGACAAACGCCATTTGGCAAAAGCACGCTTTTGCCAAATGGCGCGATTGACTCATACTTAAAATATTCGCAACTCGGCGGGGCATCCATGGCCCGCAGCTCAGATAACCAGGTTCAAGCGCTTATTCCGCACGGAAAAAGGCGGGGGAGCATCTCCGGTGCCGGGAACAGGAAACGGGTTTTCCCGGTTTATCCCTTTCGCCGGGGTGGTTGCACCCTGTTCCAGGTTCTCTTGCGCTCCCCCTATATTTTTCGGGCTGAAGCCCTTGGAAGCCAGGTCCCGGGCCGCCAACTCTGCTTGCTCCTGTTTTTCCTTACTCAGCTCTGTCTGGGCCTCACGCCCCATCTGGGCGGCCTTGGCGGCCACTGCCCTGTCCTGGGCCGAGGGGCTGGCCGGAGCCAGGGCGGCTTTCTGGATAATGGCGGCCTTTTGTATGGTTGCCTCGGGCGTCTGGGCCTCGGAGGCATCGATACTCACCTCGCCGCCTGTGGCATATTGTCTGCCGTCCGGTCCGGTTTCAAAGCTGAAGCGGGCCCCTCCCCCCACATACTGACCACCGGCCGCAATGTGGGCCTGTTCATGGGCCCGCACCTCCTGGTCCCTTTGTTTCATCTCACGCACCACGGCCTCCTCTTTGGGAGTCAGTTCTTCCTCAATAGTGGAGGTCTGCCTTTTCTCCTCTTCTTCCCGGCCAATGGCGGTTTTTTGTTCCGAGTCCGTGGATGAGCTGTTTGGCTCCTGATCTTCATTTTGAGTTTTAATGCAGATGCAGGGAGTCTGACCACAGGTGCAAAGAACTGTTGCCTGGTTGTGGCTTTCTCTTTGTGTGGGATCCGGATTATTCTTTTGCGGATCTTTTCGAGTTTTTAAAGACTCAGAGGTGTTTTCGACCGGCCTTGGGCTCTGTGAAATGACGGCAATATCCACACCGGCCTGAACGGGCGCTTCCGGCCGGGCCTGGACAGCACGGGAGCTGTTCTGCCCCGCCTTCTCCTGAGGCTCATTTGCCACAGGAGGAACCATGGGGTAATCAAACCCGGCAGCTAGTGGATTGATACTCATGCCCTCACCCTCCCACAATTCAAAGCAGACCTTTTACATTACTCCTTAATTGGCTTATCGGCTTACAGGTTGGAATACTTGAATTTTATTTTACAAATTCATCAAAAAAGCGGCAGCCCCAAAGGGCCGCCGCCAAACAACGAATACTGACAGGAGAAGGAGCTTACTTTTTCACATCACCAGTGGCCGCGCCGTGGAGCTTAATCTCCACCTTTTCATCCAGGGACTGGTAGTACTCCTGCAGGATTTTAACAACTTCAGGACGGGAGAATTCCTTGGGCAGCTCGCCGCCTTCACTCAAGGTCTTGCGGACCATGGTGCCGGAGAGCAAAAGTCTGTCTTCCTTGCCGTGGGGGCAGGTCTTCATGGAGGCCATGCCTTCACATTTACGGCAATAGAAGGTCCAGTCAATGGGCAGCGGATCCAATACCAGGCTGTCCTCAGGGATCTCGTAGAAAATCTTCTGGGCGTCAAAGGGGCCATAGTAGTCCCCCACACCGGCGTGGTCGCGACCGACGATCAAGTGGGAGCAACCGAAGTTCTGGCGGAATACGCCGTGCAGCAGGGCCTCTCTGGGACCGGCATAGCGCATTTCCATGGGATAGCCCTTGCTGACCACAGTGCCCTTGACAAAATAGTTGTCGGTAAGAGCGTTGATGGCTTTGACCCGCACCTCAGCCGGAATGTCACCGGCTTTGAGTTTGCCGAGCACCTGGTGGATGATCACGCCGTCCATGACCTCCACCGCGATCTTGGCCAAGAACTCATGGCTTCTGTGCATGGGGTTGCGGGTCTGGAAAGCGGCCACGCGGGACCAGCCAAATTCTTCAAAAATAGCCCTGGTCTCGGCGGGCTTGGCATAGAGTTCGCCGTATTCCTCGGGGAATCCGCCTTCGCTCACAACCTTGACCGGTCCGCCCAGGTTCCATTTTTTCTGGTCCATGACCTTTTGCACGCCAGGGTGCTCCAGATCGTCGGTGGTAAAGGTCTGGCGGCATTCCCAGGCCTTGTCGATCTCGTATTTTTCCTTGACCTCCATGGTGGCCACCAGGCCGCCATACTCGCCATTGTAAAGGGCAACCATATCGCCTACTTCAATGCCCTCTTCGTCACCGGCGCTCACGGTCACGGGTAAAGGCCAGAAGACGCCGTTGGCCAGCTTCATCTCGCCGCAGACGCCCTTCCAGTCGGCTTCGCCCATAAAACCATCCAAAGGAGTAAAGGCGCCAATGCCCAGCATGAAGCAGTCGCAGGCTTCACGAGTGGTCACTTCCAATTTTTTGTAGCCCTCGGCCGCCTTTTTCTCGGCCTCCAGAGCAGCACCTTCCAGCAATAGCGGCTTGAGATCGCCTCCGCCATGGGGGGGAACCAATGCCATAAGAATCCTCCTTAGCTTGAAGTGACTGCGCCCAACACCTTCGTAGGTCAAAGCTGCGAATCGGCGGTTGGGCTATTAAACCGGGTGGCATAATAAGCTAACTATGCTACCAGCTTGTGCCAAAATGTACAATATGCAGCCAAATAATAGCGCCAAATCAGGAACAATCCGTGAATTGGCGACCCCTCACTGTTGAACCATCTTAAACCTGGAAAACCTCCAGGCTTAATTCCTCATCAGCGTTAAATTAGAATTCACCCGCATACTATGTCAAGTCTTATTTTTCACAAACTCAAAAACCAAAAGGAATCAGGCTAAAAATTATTCTTATGCAAAGGAAGTAAAAGAGGTGGTTAATAACAGGCCCGCCCGGAGGATCCGCAGGCGGGCCTTTACTGATCAGGCGTAAAATTCACTGATTACCTCGACCACACGCTCTTTTTGCTCTGTTGTCAACTCCGGGTAAACCGGAATGGCCAAAACTTCCGCCGCGGCCTTCTCCGCCTGGGGAAGATCACCTTTTTTACCGCCCAGGGAGGCGAAGCATTCCAAAAGGTGCATGGGTATTGGATAGTAGATGGCGCAGCCGACCTTGGCCTGTTTAAGAGCCGCCATTACTCCGTCCCTGTCCTTGGCTCGGATGACATACTGATTATAGATGTGGGAGCGTTCGCACTCCGGCCATTTACGGAAAGGTGTACTCACAAGCTCTTTGTCCAACAGGCCCGAATCCTTGAACAGCCGGTTATAATGTTCCGCGTTCTCCCTACGGCCCTGGCTCCAGGAATCCAGGTGGGGCAATTTGGCGGAGACCACAACCGCCTGCAGGGCATCCAGCCTGAAGTTGCCGCCGAGATAAAGGTGACGGTATTTTTCCTGGGGATGGGAGCCGTGGGTGCGCATGGAGCGTAATTTTGCCGCAAGCTCATCGTTATTGGTGGAGATCAGGCCGCCGTCACCGGCTCCGCCCAAATTTTTGGAAGGGAAGAAAGAAAAGCAGCCGGTGGTGCCGATTCCGCCGATCATAATATCTTTTCCGGCGATCCGGGAAGGATAAGCGCAGCTTATGGCCTGGGCCGCGTCTTCCACCACATAAAGCCCGTGCTTGCCCGCCAGCTCCATGATTTCGTCCATATCCGCGGGCTGGCCGAAGAGATGCACCGGAATTATGGCTTTGGCCTTGGCCGGCTTGTTTTCCCCCTCCAAAAGGGCTTCCAGCGCCTTGGGGTCTATATTATAGGTATCGGGATCTATATCCACGAAAACCGGTTTGGCGCCGGTGCGCATTATGGAACCCGCGGTGGCGAAAAAAGTAAAGGGGGTTGTGATCACCTCATCGCCGGGACCAATGCCAAGAGCCATCAAGGAGAGTAAAAGCGCGTCCGTGCCCGAGGCCACGCCCACGGTATGACCAACTCCCAAGTAACGGGCCAGTTCCTCTTCCATGTCGGCCACAGCCGGGCCCAGGATAAAGGCCTGTTTTTCAAAAATCTCTCCCACCGGCCGCATGATCTCATCTTTTATCTGGGCAAACTGGGCCTTTAAGTCCAACATTGGCACTGTTACCGGATTTGTGGCGGACATATTATCTCCTTTGGCTTAAAGCCGTGGTTTGGATATAATCATTATTAATAGCCATGTTAGGCAGACCCGACCAACCCGAGCAAGTCTTCTTCATTGTCAAAAGCCAATATCAGAACTTCTTGGCGGCTTCCACTGGTCAGGTAACAAAAACTGATTTTATCACTATACACCTTGTGTTCCTTGGCGACGATTTTGTCAAGCCTTGAAGGGTATGGGGTGAAAAGGCGTATTACATGAAGGAAATGATCGGTAAGGTAGCTGGCTTTTTCAATGGAATCCAAAACATAGTAGTCCTGACCGGAGCAGGCATGAGTGTGGACAGCGGAATTCCGGCCTTCAGGGGATCCCAGGGGCTTTGGAGCAAATACGATCCCATGGAATACGCCTCCATAGACGCATTTTGCAATAACCCGGTAAAGGTCTGGAAAATGCTCAAGGAGCTGGACGAAGCCGTGGCCTGCGCCGAACCCAACCCGGCCCATTACTCCCTGGCCGAGCTGGAAAGAATGGGTCGAGTTTCACTTTTGGTCACCCAGAATATAGACGGGCTGCACCAGGCCGCAGGCAGCCGTCAGGTGGTTGAGTTTCACGGCTCCCAGCGCAGGTTGCGCTGCCTGAGCTGCGGCCGCACCTTTTCCAGAAATGAAGTCATGATGTTAGAGGATCCCCCCCGATGTCTCTGCGGAGGGTTGATAAAACCGGATATTGTGTTTTTTGGTGAGGAAATTCCGGAGCGAGCTATCAAGGCGGCCTTTGCCATGAGTTCCATTTGCCAGCTCATGCTGGTGGTTGGTTCTTCCGCCCAGGTGGCCCCGGCCTCTCACCTGCCCCTCCTGGCCAAACAGGCAGGAGCAAGGGTGGTGGAGATAAACCTGGAAAAAACCGCCCTTTCCGAAGAGATTTCAGATGTTGTACTGCTGGGAGACGCAGGGGAAATACTCCCCGAGCTGGTTGAACAAATACGCGAAAAATGCGATGATTAATAAAGGCGTTACAGGTTAATGCAATATGAAAAATGAGCCCGAATAGGGCAACCTGTCATTATTTTTTCCGGCAACCCAAAAATAGATCAGACTTTTCATTCCGGGTTTATTACCCAAAAGCCCGCTGTTTTTTCAGATAAAAAGCTTTATAAAAGCCGACAATTCTTTCTACCGGCATGCGATCTTTAATTTCAAAGAACCAAGCCATGCCAAGCCCTGTTTCCAGACTCGACCCGGCTTTTAAAATAGTCTCTAAAAAACCACAAAAGCTTTTCTATAATGCTGGCTCCTTTCCTTTACTGGGAGTAAAATGACAAATTCGTATCTCAGGGGATGAATTTTCCCTCGCAGCACCAGATGATCCGGAGGAAAGAAATGCAGAGCACCAAACTGGCCTTGGAAGGCGGGACACCAGTACGCACCCAAACCCTGCCCTATGCCCGTCAGTGCCTGGATGAAAAGGATCTCCAGGCCATGCTTCAAGTGCTGCGTTCAGACTGGCTCACCACTGGCCCCAATGTGGCGGCTTTTGAAGAAGGACTCACAGACCTCACCGGGGCATCGGAGGCTGTAAGTGTCTCCAGCGGCACAGCCGCCCTGCACACGGCCATGGCCGGAGCCCAGGTTGGCCCGGGCGACGAGGTTCTGGTCACGACCATGACCTTTGTGGCCAGCGCCAACTGCGCGGTTTACCAAGGAGCCACCCCTGTATTTTGCGACGTGTCAAGTGACTCCCTTTTGATTGACCCGGACAGTGTGGCCGAGCGCATCTCTCACAAGACCAAAGCGGTGGTGGCGGTGGACTACACAGGCCAGCCTTGCGATTACGATGCCCTGAAGGCCATCTGCGAGCAATACGGATCCGTTCTGATAGGAGACGCGGCCCATTCCCTGGGCGGATCGTACAAGGGCCGCAAGGTCGGCACCCTGGCGGACTTAACCGCCATGAGCTTTCACCCAGCCAAACACATCACCACAGGTGAAGGCGGGGCCGTGCTCGCCGAAGATCCGGAAGCGGCCAAACGCATGCGTTCTTTCCGCAATCACGGAATTGATCTGGACCTCAAGCAAAGGGCGGCCAAGGGCACCTGGCACTATGAGATGACCTCTCTGGGCTATAATTATCGGCTGAACGATTTTCAATGCATCCTGGGACTGAGCCAACTGGCCAAACTTCCGGCTTGGGTTGAACGCAGAAAAGAACTGGCCAAACGTTACAACCAGGCCTTTGCCGATATGCCCGGCCTGGTTACCCTGGTGAATGCACCGGACCGCGAAAACTCGCAGCACATCTATGTGGTCAAACTGGACCTGACCCGCCTCAGCGCAGACAGGGACCAAATATACAAGGCCCTGCGGGCAGAGGGCATTGGGGTTAACGTCCATTACACACCAGTGCATATGCACCCCTTTTACAGGCAGAACTTCGGCACTAAAGAAGGCACCGCGCCCAGGGCGGAACAAGCGGCCAAAGAAATCCTCACCTTGCCGCTCTTTCCCTTGATGTCAGATGCGGATGCGGATGACGTGGTCATGGCCATGGATAAAGTGCTGAAGGCCTACCTGCTCTGACAAAAGGAAAACCAAAAGCCATTACGAGCACCTGACCACCCGGATTCAGCTTCAAGGCAACCCACAATCCGGGTAAAGGCGCTTGGGTTTGAATGAGTGATCTCTCAGGCCAGGTAGGTCCAGCGCCGAAATAAGTAGTTACCTAATCAAGTTTTAATAACTAAATTATTTCCCTTAAATTTGATCTTACCTGTCTGTTTGCTAAACACCGCCGCTTGGGCAGAGGCCTTTTCCTGCTCGACCCGGCTTCCTTGCATCCCCGGCATGGTGACTTAAATGTGGAAACACTGGAATCAACCCGGCGGATACCGCCGCATATTACAGATAAGCCTGCCCCTGGTGGCCAGTATGGCCTCCACCACCATAATGGAGTTCACAGACCGCATCTTCTTGGGGCACTACTCCCTTGAGGCCATTGCAGCAGCCTTGCCCGCGGGGATCTTACATTTTGTGATTATTTGTTTTTTCATGGGAGTAATCAACTACACCAACGTGTTTGTGGCCCAGTACAGCGGAGCCGGTGAGCCGGAAAAGGTCGGGGCCTCGATCTGGCAGGGCCTTTACTGCGCCATGCTGGGAGCCTTGTTTCTCCTGGGGGTTTCTTTTTTCTCAGAAGAACTTTTCATCTGGGGAGGCCATGGACCGGAAGTCAGGAAACTGGAGGCGATCTATTTCCGCATCCTCTGTTTCGGCGCAGGCCCGGCCCTGATATCGGTTTCCCTGTCCTGTTTTTTCTCGGGCAGGGGATACACCAGACCGGTTATGCTGGTCAATCTTTTTGCCGCCTGCATGAACATCCCCCTGGACTACGCCCTGATAAACGGCAAGTTGATCTTTCCTGAGCTTGGCATAGCAGGTGCGGCCCTGGCCACCACCATGGCCTGGGGCATCACGGCCCTTTGTTTTATCTGGCTGGTCTTTACCAAAAAAAACAACCAATTGTTTGCGGTTTGGCGGGCCAGGAGATTTGACGGCGAACTTTTTGGCAGGCTCATGAAATTCGGGCTTCCCGGCGGAGTCCAGTTCTTCATGGAGATTTTCGCCATAACCTTTTTCGTGTTCATGACCGGCAGGCTCGGCAAGCTGGAGCTGGCCGCCACCAACATAGCCCTTACCATCAACTCCCTGGCCTTTACGCCCATGCTGGGTTTTCATGTGGGCATAAGCACCATTGTGGGCCAGGCCATAGGCAGGGGTGAACCGGCGATCGGAGCCAGGGCGGTGACCAACAGCCTGCACCTCACCTTTACCTACATGGCCCTGGTGGTGATGGTCTTTCTTTTTGTCCCGGAGTGGCTCTTAAGGCTCTTCAGGCCCCAAGGCATGGGAACAGTGGAATTCGAGGCCATGGTGGAGACAGGGGTGGTGTTATTGAGGTTTGTCTCGCTTTACACCTTTTTCGACGCCTTGGCCCTCACCTTCTCCGGCGCATTGAAAGGCGCGGGCGACACCCCCTTTGTCATGAAGACCATGCTCTTTTGCTCAATCGTCATCATGGTCATTCCGGCCTATCTGGCCGTGGAGGTGTTTGGGGGCGGACTTTTCGAGGTGTGGTGCGTTGCCACAGCCTTTATCTCTAGCCTGGGCATTGCCTTTTGGCTGCGCTACAAATCCGGCAAATGGCAGGGCATGAATGTGATCGGAAGATGAGGTTTTGTTTTTCCGGGAGATCGTAACCTTTTTAAAATCCCGGAGACTCTCTTTTAGAACGCCTTTTTCGCCCCCTGCTTAGGGGAAAGGTAACCCAGGCTTCCGCATTTTTACTTTTCAAAAAGATATAAGGCACTTTTGTGTCTTTAACCAAATATAGGGCAGGGTCTGGTAAAGAGCGCCAAAGCTCTTTGATTCAGACCCTGCTATGGATAGAACAATGATACAAAGATGGAACGGACCGGGCGGTTACCGAGATGTGCTTAACATCGGGCTGCCTCTGGTGGCCAGTATGGCCTCCACCACGGTCATGCAGTTTACAGACCGGGTGTTTTTGAGCACCTACTCCCTGGACGCCATAGCCGCAGCCCTGCCCGCGGGTATTGCCAATTTTCTTTTGATGACTTTTTTCTGGGGAGTTATCAACTACGTAAACGTATTTGTGGCTCAGTATACAGGCGCGGGTAAAGATGAAATGGTCGGGGTATCCCTGTGGCAGGGAATCATTTTCGCCTTGGTTGGGGGCGCGGTGCTGGCCTGTTTCTGGTTCCCGGCCGAGGCCTTTTTCAACGGGGCCGGTCACTCGCCGGAGGTTGCCAGGCTTGAGATAACCTATTTTCGGGTTCTTTGCCTGGGTTCACCTTTGGCCCTGCTTACTGTTGCGATGTCTTCCTTTTACACCGGCAGGGGCCAAACCAGGCCGGTGATGGTCACCAATATTGTGGGCACCTTATTCAACATTCCTCTGGACTATGTCCTGATAAACGGATTGTTCGGTTTGCCGGAGATGGGAATTCAAGGGGCAGGCCTGGCCACGGTCGCCTGCTGGGGCTTAAACACCCTTTTTTTTACAGGCCTGGTCTTTACCAAAAAAAACAACCAGCTATATGGAGTATGGCGCAGCCGGGGTTTTTATCTGCCTGTTTTTAAAAGGCTCATGAAATACGGACTTCCGGGCGGGGTGCAATTTTTCCTGGAGATCACGGCGGCCACTTTCTTTGTCTTCATGACAGGGCAACTCGGCAAGCTGGAGCTGACGGCAACCAATATTGCCTTTTCCATTGAAAGCCTGGCCTTTTTGCCCATGGTCGGCCTGCATTTGGCTGTGACCACCCTGGTGGGCCAATCCATCGGCAGGGCGCAGGTGGCGGAGGGCGAAAGATCGGTAACCAGCACCCTGCATCTGGTGTTTGCCTATCAGATCTGTCTGGCGCTGTTGTTTGTCCTGGCTCCGGAACCTTTATTGGCCTTATTCAGGCCCAAGGGGCTCAGCCCTTCCGAGTACAGCCCAATCATGGATATGGGTATTGTGATTCTAAGGTTTATCGCGGTCTACATCCTTTGCCAGGGTTTGAGCACGGTGTTTTGCGGAGCCATAAAAGGCGCGGGAGACACCCGTTTTGTCATGTGGACCCTGGTGGCGGCCTCCACCTGCGCCATGATTGCACCAGTCTATACGGCTATTCATTTTTTTCAGGCCGGACTATATACGATCTGGACCTTGGCCACGGTTTACATGGCCTTTTTGGGGATAACCTTTTATTTCCGCTACCGAACAGGCAAGTGGAAAAGCATGAAGGTCATTTAATTTATAATGCCCCTGTCTTTTGCCTAAAGGCAGGGGCACACCATTTCTCAAATCGTCTTTCATGGATAAGTAAGTGTCCGGCCCAAATTTATTAGCTCTTTTAGCACTTAAGTATTAATCCAAAAGAATCACAGAAAAATTATCCAAGGCCTTTCCATGACTTGCAAACAGAAGGCTTTCGCGGCATTTTCTTATCGTTAAACAAGACCCAAACCCAGAGCCGCACGTTGAATAATTTAGCTTGAACCAGCTATTTAATTTAGCTTGACAATAAACACCGCCTTTCCTAAGGTTGGGCTGGGTCATGATTGCCCTCCAAGGAGCAGCTTCGGCTGCCCGTGGGGGGCTTTTTTATTTTCAGCACCCCACAGAACTCAAAGGAAAAATTTTTTATTTTCAAATAATTACACAAAAAATCATATTTTTGTCAGAGCTTTTGGGAGACTTAATTTGCCGGACATTAAAGAAAACTGCACCAAGCCTGCCTGGTTTTTCGTTGCCCTTATTTTGGCTGGGCTCGGCCTCATAAGCGCTTGTCAGGCAGACCCGCCCCATTGCCTGCCGCCCGAGGCCGAATTACCAGAACTACGCAAGGTGTCACGCCGAATAACAACCAATCCTTCAGTTTCCCCAAAGCAGCCCCAAAAGCTGATGATCTATTTTGACGGATCAGGCAGTATGCGGGGATTTGTGCCAAAAAACCAGGAGCGTCAAGGCTACCTTTATTGCGAATTCGTGGAAATGCTAGCCAAAAACAGATACCTGGCAGACGCCCAGGTGCAGTTCAAGGCCTTTGGCTCCTGCTTGAGGGAAATAAACGTATCCCGCGAACTGTACCCCATGGTGGGATTGGTGAAAAACGGACGCCGTCATGATTGGTACAGAAGAAGAGAACCCGAATCAGATGGAAACGCCCGCCTGCCCTTTAACGCGGTGAGCCGCCTGGACCTGGTTTTGGAAGAAATAAAAGAGTCGCCGCCGGAAGTTCTTTCGGTGGTGGTGACGGATCTTTTTTTAAGTCACGAAACCTGTGTGGCCGAAGTGATCCCCACTGTGGACCTGGTGCGCAGTATCATGACCGGTTCGGAAAACACACCGCCCAAAACAATCGGCATCATGGGAGTGGTGAGCCGGTTTGAAGGAAGGATCGACGACCTGCCCGGCATACCCACCTTTTCCCTAAATTCGAGCCTGCCCTTTTACATACTGGTGATCGGCGAGAATAAGGCTGTCGTTAACCTGCTGAGCAAACTCAAGGAAGACGGTCGTTTTCTGCTGGCTGAAGATTTTGAAACCAAAATTAAAACCGCTGTCTTCTTACCCAATCCCATAAGCAAAACCATTACCATGGACGATCTCAAACAAAAAGACTGCCTCACCACAGTCGGTGCAACCCATACCGCCGAACTGGTTAAATGCCGGGAAAGAACCCATATCCTAAGCGAAGATCAGCAATTCAACCTGATTCCCGGTCAAAAGGGCAACCAAATTGAGATAAAGCTGGGAAACGAGATGCTTCCCGACTGCATTGAAGTATCCCACATGCGTAAAACAAGGGAGCAGTGGTGGCGCTATCACCCGGAACTTAGCGGAGACTGCAAAGAAAAGTGGCGTTATCTAGGCATGGCGGGGGATTCTTTTCCAATAAAGTCCAGGTTGGTCCGGACGGCTGAGGGAGATTGGAAGGTCTTGTTGAAAGGCCCCGGCCCCAAAAAACAAACCACCAGAAAAATCTTCTATGGGGAAATAACCCTTGGCATCCAAAGACTAAACGCAAGAAACAGCCAATGGATGCGTGCCTGGAACCAGGACCTCAACCTTCCCATTGACCCTGGAGCGGAATTCCAGCGCACCCCCCACTTGGGAAGCCTTCATCGCACAATGACAACTCTAATGAATCACAAACTAGGAAATCGGAATTTCGCCCTGTTGGGCCTTGCGTTCGGCATTGAATAAAGCCGGGGAGGATATTTATGATTCCCGAAAAAATAACCGTCAAGGCGCTTTTGAGTCTGGTTTTGAGTGCAGTTTTCAGCGGAATTTTCAAGGTGCTTGTGAGTTGGTTCGGCGGCCGGGTTTTTGAAAATTTCTTCCTGAACTACACGGCAGTCAACGAATCGAATCTCAGTGTTGGTTCGGCTGTGGGCATAGTGGCCCAAAACCTGGGTGACAACCTGTTCGCAAGCACTGCCCTGGTGGCCGCCTGTTCTATTCTCATTCTTTGGCTTATGTTCAAAAAGACCCCCAACGGGCCTGATACGGCCCGCAAAAACACCAATTTTTTCAAAACATTATTCTTCATTCTTCTCTGTCTGCCCGTGGGTGTCTTCAGCATTCTTATCGGCTTGGACGATTATTTCAGCTTGCAGGGAAAAATCACGGCCATATTGCTGGCCATCTTTTTTCTCAGCCTGCCCTATTACTTAAGCACCCAATTTTTCGCCCCGGTGAGTTACAGGCCCCTGTTCAGATGGCCTTTGCAAAAATAGGAGGTTCGCCCATGGAAGTGGATTGCTATCTCATAGGCATAGGAGGCACTGGGGCCAAATGCGTGGAATCCTTTATCCACCTTGCCGCTGCCAATCTTTTGCCGTCTTCGGTGCGCATAGGCCTGGTGGATCAGGATGAATCCAACGGCAACCTGGCCCGCTGCAAGGACACCTTAGGCCTTTACACCAAGCTGTACCAGGATCTGCGTTCCGGTCACAACAGCCTGAAGGGATCACCGTTTTTAAAAACGGATCTTACCTATCCCTATGACAAACAAGGCGATCCAGGCGAAATATCGGTCTGGTGCCCGGTGAGTTCAGTCAGAAACTTAGACGCCCTGTTTCGCTCAGAAGCAATGTCGCCTGAAGTCAAATATCTTTATCAATGCCTTTTCAGTCCCAACGACCGTATTGCCGACCTCAAGGTGGGATTCAGGGGCAGGCCCTACATAGGAGCGGCCGCCTTTCTGGCCAGCACCATGGCGGGAACCCCTTTTGACAAAATGATCATGCAAAAGGTCAAGGACTCCATCCAAAAGGGCAATCAGGCCAGGATATATCTTCTTGGCTCCATATTCGGCGGAACCGGCGCGGCGGGCATGCCGGTTATAGCCCGGCGGCTGCACAAGGCCATGAGTGGGCTGGGGCGCAAGGAATCCCTTAAAATAGGCGGCTGCATGATGCTTCCCTATTTTCAGTTCGGCTCCAAACGTGAAGAAGATATGTTGGCGGCCAGTGACGGGGCCTTTATTGAACAGACCCAGGGGGCCCTTAAATACTATCACCGGCTCTTACTCTCCGAGCATTACGAAGAATCGCCGCTTTTTGACAGCCTTTCTTTTCTTGGCTGGAACCCCTTGATCAATTTGGGGTACTTTGCCGAAGGCAACCAGGCCCAGGTCAACCCCTCGCTTTTGCCGGAGCTCTATGCGGCCCTGGCGGCCACCCGGTTCTTTGCAAACCCCTTGCCCGGCAATCTCATCGCCAAAAGACCGGAAGAAAAAATCAGCTGGTACGACCTGCCCGCCCTGGATTACGGAAACCCCTCCGGCTTGACCGTGCGTGAAGGAGTCGGCAGTCTGGTCCGATTCTGTTTTGCCTATCTGGCCTCTTATTTCCCATTCATGAAACCTGAAAATGCCTCCAACTATGAAAATCAACCCTGGTGGCGCAGACTTTTAGCCAAAAAGCAGGTGAGCCCCACAGATGCCACAACCTCGGACACCCTACAGAGCCTGGAAAAATACAGCAAGATGGTCCTTCAGTGGGGCGCCTCCCTTTCCTATCTACCGCTTCCGGAGAGTCAGCAAAGAGCGGATCTGTTCCAGGTCAAGGCCTTTGCCCAACGCCCCAGGGCTCTCCAGCCCGGGCAGGTGCAACTGATGGATTACAGAGGCTTTCAGCGGGAGGAATTCTCCGACCTGGTGAAGATGGGGAAAGGCCTGAGCTTAGAAGATGTCTATGAAAAGATGTGCACCAGGCAACAGGGAAAATCCATGGCCTCCAAAATGGAGCTGGATGGTCTGGGATGGTTTGTTGGTCACCTCTATCACCACTGCCGGATCTACGACGACCAGAAAAACCGGTTTAACCAAGCTGCCTGAGAAGAGTTTCTTCATGCCTTGAGTTCTCGAGAAAAACCGTCCAAGGGGAGTTTGATAAATGGCCGAGAAAAGACATAACAGATTAGCTCTACCCCCTTTAAAAGAAGATCACCAAATCTCACCTTCCCAAAAACAAGGCCATTGGTCTTCTGAAGGAACAGGGCCCAAGTTCCTTAAAATCCTGTCAGAAGCCCTCAACGTCAACCAGTTCGCCCCCCAAGACGCCACCATGTTCTCCATCCCGGACGCATGGGCCCAGCCTGAGTTGTTCGCAGCCGGGCTAAGCACCGAGGACCATCCCCTTAAGGCCAGATGCCTGGAGGAATGGCGGGGCCTGATCTCGGTTCTGGGGCTCTCCAAATTCTGCGGCCTGGATATCTCGGTCAGGCCGGTTTCCCTGGGCGAAATGGAAAAAAAACCCAATGCGGTAATACTCACCAAAGGGCCCTACAAAAACCTGCCTTCCGTCTTAAGGGAACTGCCGCCTGTGGAGGTGCTGGTAAGCGGTTCAAACGGAAGAGAAGCGCTAAGGCAAGAAAAAAGCCCCTGGGACAGCCTGGGGTTCATACTCTACGGTCAAAAGGCCATCGGCATGATCGTACCGAGCACCCTGATCTGCCCGGCCAGAGGTGCGATCAATATAAACGACCCCAAAATACCCTGGATAAAAGGCGGTAAAATACACGATCCCCTGAAGGTGCCCGGATTGACGGACCTTGATCT
This sequence comes from Dethiosulfatarculus sandiegensis, assembly GCF_000931935.2. Taxonomy (GTDB): domain Bacteria; phylum Desulfobacterota; class Desulfarculia; order Desulfarculales; family Desulfarculaceae; genus Dethiosulfatarculus; species Dethiosulfatarculus sandiegensis. The sequence continues at coordinate 54,469 of NZ_AZAC01000004.1, read as the reverse complement.
GAAGGCTTTGTTTTTTTACCTGAAGAACCTAAACAACACCCTCACCAGGCAACAGGACAGGCTCACGGATTATCTGGCCCTGCCCCTTATCCAGCATATTGAATCCTTTATGGCCGATATTGCCGCCCGGTTGGGGGGAGCATACGAAATAGACCTCAAAGATGAATCATCAGCCCTTTTAGAAATGCCGGACGGCGTTCTTTTCAAGGCCTTGAAAACGGTCCCAAGCCCCTTGGAACAGGCGGATTCCGACCTGTTTTTACGCCCCCGCTCCTTAAACGGCAGCAAAGACAACAACATATCCCTTGTGCTGGTAGACAAAGACCTCGCTGCAGCCATTGGCAAATTAGAAAACCAGATAATGGTCTGGGGCAGAATCTCGCTGCACGAGTATTACCAATACTCAAACGAGGAGAGAAAGGCCCTGATGCAAAGGCTCTGGGAAAAGGGTGTGGCCCTTAAAGAGCCAAAAGACTTTTTCACTAAAAGGGTCTATCACTTAAGGGGCAGCCGCCTTAAGGGGCACGGAAGAACCATGACAAGCTGGCTTTATCCTTTGAAGCCTTGGGTTTTATTCCTGCTTGGCCCCAAGGCCCTGCGCGAAAATTTTTCTCTGAGCCATGCCGAGGACAAAAAGCGGGTGGAGGTGAAACTCGCCATTAAGGTTCATTCGCCCAGAAGCAACCAACACGAAATCGTGGATCTGAGTAAGATATACAGAGACGATGAAATAGTGGAGATGGAACACATTGAAAAAGAACGTCCCTCTGGCATAAACGCGATCTGGCCCAATCTGCATAATTCCGGGTTAAAGCATTTTTTTTACTATTACAACGGAAACCCAAGATCTCAACTTCTCTTGGACCACCCCTTAAATCCCCAGGTTATGTCCGGGATTTTGGAATCATCCAACACGGAACAAGACAGGCTGAACCGGGTCTTTGATCTGGGAGCAATGTCTTATCAATCCGGCCAGCTGAACGAGGACATGGCCTTTTGGAGTAATCAAACCGAAGGGATGACTCAGACGGTGGTTTGGGGGGCCCACCCCTGGGAAGCGATTCTATGCTCGGATAAAAGGGTGGCGCGAAAATATTCAGACGATCCCCAGGCAGGAGTATTGCTATTGCCCGAACTCCCCCCTGCCGGAGGAGGCGACACCGGCTGGGAGATCGCCATAGATTTCGGCACCAGCAACACCGCGGTTTACTTCAGGCCTCCGGACAGGGAGCCCCAGGCCATGAGTTTCAGCAACCGGGTCTCCGGCCTTTTCGGGGAAAACTCCAGGGTGGACTGGGAAAATATTCTCACCAAATATTTCATTCCTCCCCAGGATCAAAAAGTCCCCTTCCTCAGCATCCTGGCCAACCGGCAGCAGAATCCGCCATCCACCCACCCACCGGTTCTCACCAGCCTGGTTCATTTTGGTGAAGACCTCAGCACAACCCTGGATTTGATCCAGGGAAACGACAAATCGATCCAACCCCTGTTCAACCTGAAATGGGATGAGAGCGAAGAAAAAATAAGGGCCATGGAAAGATTCATCTCCCAGGTGGCCTTGCAGTCTCTCACCGAGGTTGTGGACCAGGGCGCAGACCCCAAGCTGGTGACCTGGGCCTTTGCCTATCCCCTGGCCATGAAGGGCAGATCTCAAGATTATATGCATAGTTTCGAGGTTGCCCTGGAAAAGGTGCTGGGGAATGGCGACCCCATCGAAAAAAGATATGAAAGCCTGCCGGAGAGTGTGGCCTCGGCGCTTTATTTTGCCAAGCATAAGGAGGCCCATTTTTCCGGTAATGTAATCACCATTGACATTGGCGGCGGGACCAGCGACCTGACCATATGGCAACACCAAAAGATGCTCTGGGAAAGTTCCCTGCGCTTAGGCGGCAGGGACACCCTGATCGCAGTGTTGGCACACCGTCTGGATCTGCTCAACACATTGGGCCTGGATGAACCCTATGATCAGCTAAGGGAGTACGGCCCTAATGAACCCAAATTGATCAACAGCCTGGAAGGCCTGGTGAATAACCCGCTTTTCAGCCCTCTGTTTGAAGAAAACCTCTATAAATACCGGGCTAATAAGTACAAAAACGTGGTGGATATCGGTAAGCTGGCCTTGGCGGGGACACTCTTCTACCTGGGTTTGATGGTGCGCCACCTGAGCAAGGTTGGCCTGTTTAACCCGCTGACCAAGAGTATGGATATCTGCCTGGGCGGCAGGGGCAGCAAGCTCTATAGCCTCATTAAAAAGCCACAGTCAAATGAACCAAAATTCCTGGACCAGGCCCGTAATTTTTTCCAAAAGGCCTCCGGCTTGAACGGAGAGGTCAGGTTCATCTTCAGCCGTGAGCAGAAACACGAAGTCGCCTGCGGACTGCTCTCCCGTAAAAATGCGGCTTCCCTGGATTATTCCAATCCCCGTTATGAGGTTTTGTGCGGGGAGGACGCCATAGCCGCAGACAATGAACTGGGGCATATGGAAATCCTGAAAGCCGAGTATTTTGACGATAACTTAAGGGTTCACCCGGAACTCCCCCAATTAAGCGGCTTTATCGCCATGTATGAGGAATGCTTTGGTCAAAACGTCAAGGCCTATCCTGAGCTGAAGAGAAAACTGCCGGCTTACGTTAATGACGAGCTGAGTGAATTCCAGTCCTGGCAAAAGAAAAAACAATCCGCAGAGGATAATTCAAAAAGCATGGTGATATCGGAAAGGCAGATTCGTCAATATTCAGCCACAGAGGGAGAACCAGTATTCATCATTGCCCTTAAAAAGCTGCTTAAGCTGCTTATTGTGAACAGCAGGGATTAAACAACAAGACGGCAAAATTACAAGGAACGACAAAAAAAGGACCCCCTTGTCGGGCGGATAAGCATGGATATAGACAGCACTTCTTTTGTCTTTGGAACGATAAGTGGGATCGCATTATCGATACTAATTTATTTTGCCGTGGTTTTCCTGAAAAAACTAAAAACAGTCTTAAGCCTAAAACTTAACCTGCGGGATGAAAACGGAGAGAGCATAGATGATGGAGGTGAAAGCAGTAAAAAATCCAACACGTTTTTATTACTGGAAACGCTAAGAAATGATTCGCATAACTACTTTGGCGAAGGACGACGCCATTTTAAAAACGAAGGGAAGAGACACGAAGAAAGCATAGAATATTTAGTGAGAATTATTGAAATCCTTCAAAAAAAGTTGAATTACAGGACATCGGTGGACACGGGGGAGCCTAGCCATGGCCAACACGATGGGAGCAGCAGCCCCCTGATTCAAGATAAGTATAAACACCATACGCCCCTGGGCCCTTATTCTGCCGAGCCTAGGAATCCATCGGAAACCGATAGCTTCGTGGACGAGAGCTCTCCCCCCCCGGACTATGAAAAATTTTATGTGGGGCGCGACTCCTCGGTCAGCTTATCAGAATCCTCAAAAACAGTGAGAACAGAGCCCAACAATCTGTCAGGGGCACCGGAAAAAGAAACTGAACCGATTGTTGACCAGCCCAAAAACCATAACAGTGCGCCCAAGGTAAATGACTGGTCAGAGGAAGATAAAATCTGGGACAGCATTTACATGGAATACAACCAGATGTTGACCTCGGCAGACCCCAGGCAGCAAAAAGAGTTTCTAAAGAAGCATAAAGCCGACATCTTTACCATGCTTAACTATGAGAACCGTGGGAAAGACCTGGGGCTCCCCCCTCAATTGCGTGTTGCTCGTGAACGTGACAGGGAGCATTTCCTGGCCCTGCCCGTTAAAAACGGCAAATACCTGTTTTTACTCTCTGCCACCGCTTCTGCGGAAAACAACGTGTTGATCACGGGGACCATACCGGGCAAGGTGCCCTGGCTTTGGGGCATATTTCAGGCGATAAACGGCGAAAAGCTGGAGATTGCCAAGCCGGCGATAATGCAAAACAAAAAAATAGTAAGAACCGGTGTTGTGAAATTGCCTCAATATTGACTCCGTATGTTACAGAGCCGCTGCCGCTTGGACATCACCAGCCATCAGGACTTCCAAACCGACCCATTTTAAGGCCTTAATCATTTCACCTTAAATTCAGTCCGCACCTGCTTTGAGTAACTTCTCCAGGCCTTTCTTTGCTTGGGCGGCAAAGCGGACTCTGTTATGCTTTACTTCATAAATTCTGATTTAAGTAAAACACCTGCCGAGGCCGGACGCAGCCTGAAGCCCGGCCCGTATTTTTCAAGCAGGAAAGGAATGCCACATGGCCGCGCATGAACTGGCGGGAAAACCCGCGCCCAGGGATATACTGATAAACACACCCAGGTTGGTAAGCGCTTATTACACCCATAGACCAGACCCTGAAGACCCTTCCCAAAGGGTCTCCTTCGGCACCTCCGGTCACCGGGGTTCTTCAGAAAAAAACAGTTTTAACCAGGACCACATCCTGGCCATATCCCAGGCCATCTGCGAAGTCAGGGCCCACAATAAGGTGGATGGCCCCCTTTTTCTCGGCATGGACACCCACGCATTGTCCGAGCCCGCCCTGGCCAGCGCCCTGGAGGTCTTCAGCGCAAATAAAGTGGAAGTGATGATCCAAAAAGGCCTGGGGCACACCCCCACCCCGGTGATCTCCCACGCTATTTTGACTTACAACCAAAACCATGAGGACCATCCCGCAGACGGTGTGGTGATCACCCCCTCTCACAACCCTCCGGATGACGGCGGCTTCAAATACAACCCCCCCCACGGCGGCCCGGCCGGGGGCCAGCTGACCAAAGTAATAGAAAACAGGGCCAACCGGCTCATAGGCCAGGGACTGACAGGGGTTAAGCGGATCAACTACGAGCTTGCCCTCAAGGCAGAGACCACCCATGAGTGCGACTATATCCTCCCCTATATCAAAGACCTGGCCCAGGTGGTGGATATGGAGGCCATAAAACGGGCGGGGCTGAAAATAGGGGTCGATCCCCTGGGCGGATCCGGCTGGGCCTATTGGGAACCCATGGCGGAACTCTACGGACTTGACCTCACTGTGGTCAATCCGGTGGTGGACCCCACCTTTTTCTTTATGTCCGTGGACAAAGACGGTAAGATCCGCATGGACTGTTCCTCGCCCTATGCCATGGCCGGGCTGATCGGCTTGAAAGACAGCTTTGACATAGCCTTTGCCAATGACCCGGACTATGACCGCCACGGCATTGTCACCAAAAGCCACGGCCTTTTAAACCCAAATCACTACTTGGCCGCCAGCGTATGGCACCTTTTCCAGAACCGTCCCCAATGGCCCGAGGCCTGCGCCCTGGGCAAAACCCTGGTCTCCAGCTCCATGCTGGATCGGGTGTCCGCCTCCCTGGGCCGCAAGCTGGTTGAGGTGCCGGTGGGATTCAAATGGTTTGTAGACGGGCTTTTGACCGGTGACTTCGGCTTTGCCGGAGAGGAAAGCGCAGGCGCCAGTTTTCTACGAAAAAACGGCCGCGTCTGGACCACTGACAAGGACGGCATCATCATGGATCTCCTGGCCTGCGAAATAACCGCGGTCCAGGGCAAAGATCCGGGTGATCTGTACCTTGAACTTACCGAAAAATTCGGAGACCCGATCTACGAAAGAATCCAGGCTCCTGCCAATGCCGAACAGAAAAAAATCCTCAAATCGCTTACGCCCGAAGCAGTCAGCGCCGAAACCCTGGCCGGAGAAAAAATAACCGCCAAAATCACCAGCGCCCCGGGCAACCAGGCTCCCCTGGGAGGCCTCAAGGTAACTACAGAAAACGGCTGGTTTGCGGCACGGCCTTCCGGCACTGAAGAAATCTATAAAATTTATACCGAAAGTTTTAAGGGCAAAAGCCATCTAAAACGGATTCAGGAAGAAGCTCGAGCCATGGTCAAGGAAGCTTTCACCAAGGCAGGGGTTTAACAAGGCCAGAATGTTCTTGATTCCAAGACCGATACCCGGCTATCCTCAAGCCTGCCGACCAGGGAGCGAACGAAAGAAAATTAAAACCATTATGTCAGAGCGGGAGCAGGCTTAAAAAATGGGCCGGGTATTGGTAGTTGACGATGAACCTATGATCTGCCGCCTCTTGAAGCGGGAATTTGAAAAACTGGGGCACAATGTAGATGAAGCGGGCGACCTTACCCAGGCCAAGGAGTTGGCTGCGCAAATTCCCTTTGAAGTGATTTATCTTGATGTCCAGCTACCGGACGGCAACGGCATCATGGAGATACCGGCTTTTCTGAACAGCTTGGGATCGCCTGAGGTCATCATTATGACCGGTTTCGGTGATCCGGACGGTGCGGAACTGGCCGTAAAAAACGGGGTTTGGGATTACATTGAAAAGCCCCCCAACCTGGAGCGCCTCAAACTGGCCTTAAGCAGGGCCCTTGAATACCGCAAACAAAAAAGCCAGGCCAAGCAGCCGGTGGTGTTGCACAGGGGCGGCATAATAGGCAACAGCCCGGCCACCAGGGAGCTCCTGGATCAGGTGGCCCTGGCCGCCAATACGGACGGCAGCGTCCTGATCACCGGCGAGACAGGCACAGGCAAGGAACTCACCGCCCAGGCTATCCACAAAAACAGCCGCCGCAAAGACAATCCCTTTGTAGTGGTGGACTGCGCCTCCCTGCCGGAGACCCTTTCTGAGGGCATCTTGTTTGGTCATGAAAAAGGAGCCTTCACCGGAGCGGACCGGCAAAGGCCGGGCCTGGTGAAGCAGGCCCACACAGGCACCCTGTTTTTGGATGAAATCGGAGAACTGCCCCCCAGCCTGCAAAAAAACCTGCTCAGGGTTTTGGAGGAAAGGCGCTTCAGGCCCTTGGGCGGAGACAGTGAGGTGCAAAGCAACTTCCGCCTGGTGGCGGCAACAAACCGGGACCTGGACGCCATGTGCGATCAGGACCTGTTCAGGCCGGACCTACTTTACCGCTTAAAAGCGCTCAGCATTACAATAAAACCCTTGCGCAAAAGGCGTCAGGACATCAAACCCATCACCCTTCACCACGGCCAGAGGCTCTGCGACCAGTACGGGCTGCCCACCAAGGGTTACTCAGCCGACTTTTTCGAGGCCATGGAGGCCTACGACTGGCCAGGCAACATAAGGGAGCTGGTAAACACCCTGGAATGGACCATGGCCAGGGCCCAGAACGAACCCCTTCTCTTTTCCATGCACCTGCCGGTGGCTGTAAGGGCCCAGCTTGCCAGGCAGGCCTTCAGCCGAAAAAAAGACGCCGCCCAAGCCCCAGTGGGAGCCTTCACCCCACCTTCCCTCAAAAACGTGGATCTGGACCAGTTCCCGGATCTAAAACAGTTTCGCCAGGCAGTGATGGACCAGGGTGAACTGTTTTATTTAAATGAACTTCTGGAAAAGACCGGCAGCGACCTCAATCAATGCCTGCGCATCTCAGGTGTGGCCAGATCCCAGTTTTATAATAAACTTAAACGCCACGGCCTTTCTTTGAAAAGCAACTAGGCCTTAGGGAACCGGGAACACAAGCTGTATTCCCCCCGCTAAACCTGAAGCTTTGCGTGCCGGAATATAAACCGGCAGGAAAAACCAATGCCTGGCAGTTCAAATCATAACAACCCCGCGCCCAAGGGACCGGGGAAGTCACCTCGGCAACAGGAAATCACCCCGGAAAGCAAAATGGAGAGGGCCTATCTGGCCCTTAAGGCCGCCAATCAGGGGGTCTGGGACTGGGACCTTGCCAAAAACCAGGTCTATTTAAGCGCCCGTTATATGACCATGCTGGGTTACCAGGACAGGCCCTCTGTAATGTCCCCTGCCGAATGGGGACAGATGATGCATCCCACCGACGCACCCAACGCCTGGCGGGCGGCCCTGAACCACATGGAAGGCCTCACCCCCTCCTATGAAACAGAGATACGCCACCGCACCAAAAACGGGGGCTGGCTTTGGATGCTTGACCGGGGCAGGGTTGTAACCCGCGATTTCCATGGCCGCCCTTTGCGCATGGTGGGGACCATGGCTGATATAACCCTGCGCAAAATGACCGAAAAATCCCTGGAAAAAAGCGAAGAGCGCTGGCGTCAACTTTTTGACAAAACCAACGACGCCATTTTTGTGCAGGCCATAAAAAGTGATGGAAATCCGGGACGTTTCACCGAGGTGAACGAAGTAGCCTGCCGCATGCTGGGCTACAACAAAGAAGAACTCCTGGCCATGCCGGCAGAGAAAATCATAAACCAAATAGGGATGGTCACCACCTGGCCCGGTGAAGAAGGGCCTTTTCGTCAGGGACAGGTGGAGATAACGGCAAAAAACGGCGGGAAACTGCGGGTTGAGATAAAAAGCCATGCCTTTTCCTTGCAGGGAAACCTGACCTGCCTGTCCATTGCCAGGGACATTACCTGGCGGCACAAGGCGGAGACTGCCCTGCGGGAAAGCCAGGAGCGTTTCCTGGCCGCTTTTAAGGCCCAACCGGACGCCCTGGTAATCACCTCCCTGAAATCAGGCAGGCTCATAGAAGCCAATGACCATTTTTACCGCCTGACCAGGCTTAAACCGGCCCAGGCGCTGGGGCGCACCACAGTTGAATTGGGCATATGGCCGAGTAATGAAAAAAGACAAGATCTTATAAAGAACATCAGCCACGAGGGACGTTCGGACAACCTGTACATTTCCTTTAAAAACCAGGTGGGCAGCACCAAACACGTGCTTATCTCCACCAGGGCTCTCTCCACAGAGGATAACCGCTATCTGCTCTCCATTCTGCGGGATATCACCGAAGAAGTGGGATTAACTGAATTCCAGAAGGTGATCCTGGACGCGGCCGATGCCATGGAAGTGGGCATAGGGGTTCTGCAGAAAAGGAGAGGCAGGGAAAATTCCCTGGTCTATGCCAATAAGGCCCTGGCGAAAATGCTGGGTCTGGAAGAAAGCGACCTCTTGGAGCAGGTGAGCCTTAAGGATTTCACCGATCCTGAAGATCGGAAAAAACTGGAAGGATTTTTCCGAGCCAAATCGGGCTCCTTGAAAACCCTGCCGATTTTGCACTGCCGCCTGCTCAGAAAGGACAACAAACCGGTGCTTTCCAGGGTGGTGTCAGCTCAAACCGAATTGGAAGGAAGGCCGGCGCTGGTGCTTTTCTGCCAGGATATCTCAGAAGAACAACGTCTGGCCAAAAGCCTGGAGCATGCCCAGAGGATGGAGAGCATCGGCACTCTGGCAAGCGGCATTGCCCATGATTTCAATAACCTACTTACTATCATCATGGGTTTTACCCAGGTGGCGATAAACGAGCTCAAACAAAATCACAATCCCCAGGAAGACCTTGAGGAAGTTTTAGCCGCCTGTGAAAGGGCCCGGGACCTGATCAAGCAGATGCTGACCTTTGGCAGGGTGCGCGAAGGTGACCGCAGGCTGATGAACCTGGAAACCCTTTTGAAAAGCTTCCTGAAATTCATCCGTTCCCCGGTTCCGGTGAACATAGAGATCAAACTCAAAATTGTTGAAAAACAGGCCCTGGTGGTGGCAGATCCCACTCAAATTCAGCAGATTCTTTTGAACCTGTGCACCAATGCGGCTCAGTCAATGGAGCCCGGTCCTGGTGTTTTGGAGATCACATTGGGCAAGCGGGAGCTTGCCTCCAAGGATCTGCACACTTTTCCCAATCTGGCTAAAGGCTCTTATGTGGAGCTAAAGGTCAAAGACAACGGTCAAGGTATGAAACCGGAGGTGCTGGAAAGGGTTTTTGAGCCCTTCTTCACCACCAAGCCCAGGGGACAGGGAACCGGACTGGGACTCAGCGTGGTTCACGGCATTGTGACCAGCCATGGCGGATCCATCACCGTAAAGAGTAAACCCGGAAAGGGCGCTGAATTTACGGTGTTCTTGCCTTCCGCATCCGCAGATCCCCTGCGGGAAGAAACAACCAGCCAGGCTTTGCCCCTGGCCATGGGCAAAGAACATATCCTGTTGGTTGATAATGAGCCCCAGGTGGCAGCCGCTATCTCGGGCAACCTGGAGGAACTGGGCTATCAGGTGACTGTTTTCAACCACGCGCTCAAGGCTCTTAAGTCTTTCGGTAATAATCCGGAAAAATTCGCCTTGGCGATTTTAGACTTCACCATGCCCATAATGGGCGGGCTTGAGCTGGCCGAGCAAATGCTCAGCCTGAAAAAAGACTTACCGGTTATCCTTTGCACCGGTTATGGCAGGGACGTGATGCAGGACACCCCCTTACCCAAGGGAAAGGTAAACTGGCTCAACAAACCCTTCAGTCAATTGGAATTGGCCACAGCCATCAAAAACATTCTGCATCCCCGGGAGAGTCTTGAAAAAGAACGAAAATAACGCTCCCAAAGCAGACAACCATTTAAACTTCATCTCCTTTTGGCGGCCCCTCCCCTAGGAGCCCGGGAAAAAATGGAAGCACTTGCTTGAGCAACTCCACTTTAAAAACCTTTTGCATCAACAAATCCCGGCAGATCATCCCAAATAACCTCCGGTTAAAAACCCCGGCAAAGCGGACAATAAAAGAGCAGGCCAAAAGCAATCAGCATCCATTTGGGTGTTTTTTGGTTTTTTAAAAGAAATTTTCCCGCATTGCCCTTCACGAGCACCTCGGCCCATTTGTGTTTTTTTTGACATTCAAAAAGCTGAATTTATTCGATTTTCAAAAAGCCACCTTAGCCTTGTGATTACGATAACTATTCAGACAGCCTAAGTCCACCTGTTCAGGAGCCTTTTGGCAGGGCCGGCGCCTTGCTGTTTGCCCCTTCAATCTGCTATGAATTTAAAGTACTTATTATTTTTCATTTAAGGCAAGGCGGTTTTGCATGGCCGATGCCCCGGACAAGGTCAGTGATCTGGCTTCCGCAATATCAACCCTGGTGCAACCTGGCATGAGCCTGGCCCTGGGATGCGCCCTGGAAGGGCTTATCCCCTATGCGGCGGCCCACGAGATAATCCGGCAAAAGAAAAGGGACCTCACCCTGATAGGCCCGATATCCAACATCTGTTTTGACCAGATCATCGCAGCCGGGCTGGCCAGGCAAGTCATCGCCGCCTGGGTGGGGAATGTATCCACAGGCATAGGTTACTCATTCCGCCGGGCGGTCGAGAAAAAAAAACAACCGCAACTCAAGGTGGTCAACCACAGCAATTTCAGCATCAGCCTGGCCTTGGAGGCGGGATCCAGGGGGCTTCCCATGGCCGTGGGCATCTCTCCGGCAGGCAGTGACATCGTAAAGGGAAATCCCCATTTCAAGGACTTAATCTGCCCGCACAGCGGGAAAAAGCTATTAGCCATAAAGGCCTTAAATCCGGATCTGACTATCCTGCATGTACAAAAGGCCGACTCATACGGCAACTGCAGGTTATGGGGGGCCAGCGGCATAAGCAAAGAAGCCGCTTTGGCAGCCGAAAAAGTCCTTATCACCTGTGAAGAACTCGTCTCGACCAAAGAGGTGCGCAAAGACCCGGACCGCACCTTTTTGGCGGGATTTTGCGTGGATGCGGTCTGCCCCATAGCCTGGGGGGCCCATCCGGCTCCGGTCCAGGGCTATTACGGCCTGGATAACCTCCTCTACCTTGACTATGCAAAGGCCACTAAGACCAGGCAAGGGGCCGAGAGTTGGCTTGACGAGTGGATTTACAATCTGAAAGACCATAAAGCCTACCTGGAGAAGCTGGGCATGGGACGTCTTGCCGCACTTACGGTTCAGAATTCCCGTTTATCCACTTCCCTGGAATATGATTGGTGAGGCGATGGCAGGCGATTATTCAGCAGGGGACCTTATGGTGACAGCCGCCGCAAGGGAAATCAAAGACCACGAGGTGGTCTTTGTCGGCATGCGCCTGCCGCTTCTTGCCTTTTGCCTGGCCAAGGCAACCCATGCTCCCCATGCCATAGGAATATTTGAAAACGGCGTTATAAGGGACACTCCGGCCAAAGGCCCCATAGTAACCATGGCAGACCCGCCGAACCAGACAGAGGCCCTGAGGCTGTGCCCCTTGAGCGAGGTAATGACCATTTTAAGCAGAGGCAAGGTAAACCTGGGATTTATCGGCGGAGCTCAGGTGGATATTTACGGGAATGTCAACACTCACCTGGTGCGGGGTGAAGCCGGGCCTGTTCGCCTGCCCGGCTCGGGCGGCGGCGCGGATATTGCCTGCCTGGCCCGGAAACTGGCCATTATCATGCCCCATGAAAAAAGGCGTCTGGTGCCAAGGGTGGATTTCATAACTTCTCCGGGCTGGGGCGACACACCTTCCTGGCGGGCGGAACAAGGCCTTGAGCGTGGCGGGCCCAATGTACTCATAACCACCCTGGCGGTCTTTCGTTTTCCCCGGGGCCGGGCCCAACTGGCCTCTATCCATCCAGGCGTTGACGCCGAATACCTCAAGGCGGAGACGGGTTTTCAATACCAGGTGCGCCCGGAATTGGAAGTCACACCTGCTCCGACAGGGGAAAAACTGGAAATAATACGTTTTTTTGATCCGGACCGTTTTTGGACCGGATAACTAATTTTTATATTGACAAGCTGTTTGGGCTTTTTTATCGTCACATTATAGCTGTAATGTAATTACAAGCTGGACGCAGTTTCACCCAGCCGGCAGGTTTGACTTAAAAAAGCTAGCGCTCTTGCTCTCGGCTTAAACAGACAACCCCTAAATCATGCAGGAAAAGGCTATAAATGGTCAAAAACCAACAAGCCGCGATCACCGGCGCAAAAAAACAGGGGAACGATAAAAAAGCTGAGAACAACGCCGCTCCCAAGGCCAAGTTCGAAGTTTACGGCGAAGAAATGATCGAAAAGGAGGTCCGCCAAAGCGGCAACTCCGGACGGGTCTATCTTCCGCCTGAATGGGTAGGTAAAAACGTAAAGATAATCCGCATTGACTAACTAAGCCCAAGGATGAACCAAGTGAATTTTCGCCGCATGAATTCAGAGGATCAGACTGACGTGATCGCCATTCAAGAGGAAATCACTAGGCGCAGCGTAACGGACCAATGGCGCGAGATGCTCGGTGACCACGTTGATAACCCGCTGAGGCCGGCCTTTGTCGCAGATGAAGAAGGCCAGGTAGTGGGATTCATCCTCGGAGAGATCAAGGTCGGTGAGTTTGGCAACGAACTCAGCGGCTGGTTGGGAATGGTCGGTGTGAAACCAAATCACATGGGCAGGGGCACCGGCGCCCACCTGGCAGAGGAACTGTTCCGGGATTTCAAGGGGAAAAAGGTCCAGGAGGTATTCACTGCCGTGCCCTGGGACTCAGGCGACATGCTGGCCTTTTTCAAAAACCTGGGATTCGACCGAAGCGCCTTTATCAATCTGCAGCTCGGTTTGTAAAAAATGCCTTAAAAGGGGGCTTCCCCCTTTAGGGCAAAGGATTCAATCCGCAGAATTTTAAAATGGGTGGCACCATGGGTGGATAGGTGCGTCTTTAACAGGCAAGTTCAGGTTCCCTTGTCGTCTTCCACATCACTTGGGTTAAACCAGGCTTAAGTAAACCACATCCTCAAATTTTATCTCTGAAGCAAAGTTTTTTCTTTTGACTGTGAAACCGAATGCGCACCACTGTGCAAGCCGCTTCACTATCAATCAAACCGGCTTGGCTTCTGGAAGAATATTTGAGAGTGCCCTCCCGTTAAATTTTTCAGACTCAACCCTGCCCGCATTCAACTCGCACTCAATTGGCGGATTGGCCGGATCTTCCTGACGGCCTTAGTAAGACCGCCTTCCGACTGGAGATTACCAATTTACGAACCGTCTTTTTGTAATAACTTCCCCGGCAAATAGCCGCCGCTTTTTGGCCAAAGGCGGCACAAGTTGTTCTTCTGCCATATTTTTGACGGAATTTTTTTCCATCATCCTTTTGGGTTACTTTTTTATCCTCCGGTTTTCATTCATCTTTTTTTCTTTCCATCATATGGCCCGCAATTTGCATAAATAGAAACCGAATTCAGGCTGGAGCAAAAAATGAACTTGAATGATGCAAATATCGGCGGCTTGACCAAGGTGATACTCGAAGCCCTGATCACCATAACTCCCGAAGTGGTGGAGTCCGGAGAAACATGGTCTCCCGAACTCCTGGATGCGGTTGAGAACAAGGTGCACGAGGCGCTGAGCCCGAAAGGCTCCGGAAAAGAACAGATCTTGTTTGATTTTCTCTTTGCCCGCAGCTTCAAGGAGGCCAAGACGCTGTTCCTGGAGGTCGTCTCCATGCCTATCCATGATAGCGCTGAGATGGGTGACCTGGGCTTAAGACAGGCCATGGCCTGAGACACCTGACTTAAGGCCAAAGGCCTTTCGCACAAATGACATTAGAGCCGCCTCAATTCCGGCCCTCACCGGATTTGAGGCGGCTTTCATTTTAAAATCAGCTCCTTATCAAACGTATTACCCTAGCCACTTGCAAGACCCGTCTTTTGAGGGATAGAATCCCGTTATGGGATCAAAACTAAAAAAGAATTTCCTCATCTTACCCATTGCGGCATGGCTGGCCTTTTCACCCGGCTCAGCCCTGGCCAAGCCCGACCTATCCTGGCAAATCTTGCGCCCGGGCCTTAGCCTTAGTGTGATCCAGGCATCGGATACAGCCAGGACAGGCAGCGAAGATGTCATACTCCTGAAGATCAATCCCCAGGTCCTGGGCTTCAGGGTTCTGGCCGCCCCCAATGGTGAAAGGGGCTACGATGCCGGGGACTGGCGGAAGAAGACCGGTGCTCTGGCAGTGGTCAACGCCGGATTGTTTACACCGGAAAAAAACTACCTGGGCCTTTTGATCAAAGACGGCCGGAGGCTAAGCCGCCTGGCTTCCAGACCGGCAGGCCTGTTTGTAGCGGAACCCGACGATCCTTCCCTCCCCAAGGCAAGGGTGCTGGATATGCAGTACACAGCCTTGGATATCGAACATCTGCCCTATCGGCAGGCTGCCCAGTCCATCATGCTTCTGGACCGCTTCGGCAATATCAGGGTCCGGCGTACGGCCCATGTGGCCAACCGAACCGCCCTGGCCGAAGATTCTTCGGGCAACATCTTGGTGATAATCACCAAAGGTGAACACACCCTTTGGGAATTTGCCGACTATCTGGCCAAATCCGGATTGGATATTCGGGAAGTAATGTGCATGGATGGCGGGCCTGAAGCCCAACTTGACCTTAAGGTGGGAGATTACACCCTTACTCAATACGGAAGCCCCTCCGGCAGTATGGGACTTCCCTGGCCCAGCGCCGCCCTGCCTGTTGCCTTGGGTATCTTCGCCCCTCCCCCGAAGAAACCGGTCCAATCCTTTAGAGGACGCTGACCCTGTTCGTGCCATTTTTTTGACAGTTTTCGCAACTTATTGAATCAACTAATAAAGAATGGCCGCCGGAACCTTAATGGAGGGTGGTCCCGACGGCCTCACATGTTAGGACAGGTGCGATCACCTGCCTTTTTATGACGCCGGGTAAAAGGCACAACCGGCTATCAGAGAATCCGGCTCCCTTTTTTAGCGTCACACTACACCCGTTAACCCGAAAACGAATAATTCTCCGGTGGATGCAAGACAGAGGTCAAAATTTTCCTGCCTCTATCAGTAGTTATTTCATGCCCCTTATATGCTGCTAGTCCGCCTGCCTCCTCAAAAAGGTGGGAACGTCATAATCATCGCCATCACCCAGGGGATAGGCCGCAGCCTTGGGAGAACCGGGAGTGGACGGTCCGCGCTGGTCCACATTTCCCCCCATATTCCTGGCATAGCGGGCAATCTCAATATGATCCACCACACTTGGGTCCACATTGGCTCCGTTCACCACACTGCGCATACTGCCCGGGTGGACGGCAGCCTCTTCCTCCGAGCCAATGCCGGTGGCAATAACCGTGATGCGGATATCGTCGCCCATGGAATCATCGATAACCGTGCCCCAGAAGATATTGGCATCTTCGTGGGCGGCCTCCTGGATAAAGGTGCTCGCCTCTGCCACCTCGGCTATGGACATATCCTGGGTGGCGGTTATGTTCACCAGTACCCCTCTGGCTCCATCGATCTTCACATCATCCAACAGAGGATTACTGATGGCAGCCTCGGCAGCCTTCATGGCCCTGTCCTCGCCGGTGGCCTGACCCGTGCCCATAAGAGCCACGCCCATTTCACTCATCACGGCCCGCACATCGGCAAAGTCCAGGTTGATCTGGCCGGGCGCCATGATCAGATCGCTGATGCCCTTCACCGCATACAAAAGCACTTCGTCCGCGGTCTTGAGCATATCCAGAAAACGGGCGTTTTTAGGAGCCAGGCTCATCAAGCGGGTGTTGGGGATCACGATCAAGGTGTCCACCACCTTTTTCAGCTCCTCTACACCCCTAAGAGCCATCTCCTTGCGGCGCTTACCCTCGAAATCAAAGGGTTTGGTCACCACCGCCACTGTGAGCGCGCCAATCTCCTTGGCAACCTCCGCCACCACCGGGGCCCCGCCGGTGCCGGTGCCTCCGCCCAGGCCGGCTGTGACAAAAACCATGTCACTGTTGCTCAACAGCTCCTTGATCTTGTCCCGGTCCTCCAAGGCCGCCTGACGCCCCACATCGGGGTTGGCGCCTGCGCCGAGACCGCGGGTCAGGTTGCGTCCCAACTGGAGTTGCACCCTGGCCCTGCTGTTCTCCAGCGCCTGGATATCCGTGTTGGCCGCAATAAACTCAACACCTTGCAGACCGGACTCGATCATGTTGTTCAGGGCGTTGTTGCCGCCCCCACCGATTCCGACGACTCGGAGTTTAGCTCCAGCGCTCAAGTTATCCATCATCTCAATTTCCATAGCCATTTCGACCCTCCTTCGAAAGGCGTTTAAATAATATCCTTAAACCATGTACGCATGCGGGTGGTTATACGGTTGAAGATATTCACGTCTCTGATCCGGAATTTCTTCTCCGCCGTATTGCGGGCGCCGTAAAGCACCAGCCCAACCGCGGTCGCGTACATTGGATTATTCACGACTTCCTTCAGACCTCCCACACCGGTCGGGTACCCCAATCGGGCGGGAAAATTAAATACCTGTTCAGCCATCTCCACCAGCCCCTCCAATAAAGAGGAGCCGCCGGTAAGGACAATGCTGCCCGAGGCCTGCTGGGTCACCCCGCTTCTTTCCACCTCCATCTGCAACAAAGTCAGTATCTCTTCCACCCTGGGCTCCAGGATCTCACTCACAATGGCGCGCTTGATCCTGCGGGGACGCTGTCCTCCTATGCTCTCCACCTGAACCACATCGTCTTTGGCAACCAGGGAGACCAGGGCCGAGCCATAGTGTTTCTTGAGTTTCTCCGCTTCTTTAAGCGGAGTGCGCAGACCCATGGCCAAATCCGTGGTCAGGTTGTTGCCGCCCAAGGCAAGCACGCCTGTGTGCTTGATGGCCTCTCCCTGAAAAATGGCCAGGTCTGTGGTGCCTCCGCCAAAGTCCAGGAGCACCACACCCAGGTTACGCTCCTCGTCTGTCAAAACCGCCTCGCCGCTGGCCAGGGACTGTAAAACCAGGTCATCCACATCCAGTCCGGCCTGATTACAGCATTTGATCAGATTGTGAGCGCTGGCCACGGCCCCGGTGACAATATGCACCTTGGCCTCCAGTCTCACTCCGCTCATGCCCACCGGGTCCTGGATGCCTTCCTGACCGTCCAGAATAAACTCCTGGGGCAGGATGTGCAGCACCTCCCGGTCCGTAGGTATGGCGACCGCCCTGGCGGCGTCTATCACCCGCTCAACTTCCCTGCGGGTCACTTCTTTGCCTTTCACGGCTATTACGCCGTGAGAATTAATTCCTTTTATATGGCCGCCGGCTATTCCGGTGAGAACCCCGGTTATTTCACAGCCGGCCATCATCTCCGCTTCTTCCACGGCCCTTTTTATGCTGTTCACCGTGGTTTCGATATTCACCACCACTCCCTTGCGCAGCCCTTCGGATGGATGGCTGCCCATACCGATTATCTGTATACCTTCGTCGGTGAGTTCACCGACAACGGCACAGATTTTGGTGGTGCCGATATCCAAACCAACAATGACCTGGCCTTCGACACTCATAGGGAATCTCCTCTAAGGCGAACAAAAACCCGCCTTTCATCGCTCAGATCAATGAGCAAAACCCGCTTCAACTCCTGCCGCCTCAGAAGATCGGACTTGACCTTTTCAAGCCTCGCCAACCTGGTTTTGAAATCTCCCCTGCCAATTCGCACAGTCGGGAAGAGATCGGAAAAAACCAGACTCAAGCCCCAGACCCGATCCAGATGAATTTCACTTAAGCTTCCCCCTGCCTTTTTTTCTTTGGCCGGAAGGCAATTCAACAACTCCAAAGATGCATCTAAAAGAGCCCTGACGTCATCATCAGGATCCACCAGATCAGCCTTGGTCAATCCGGTCAAAAGGGGAAGATCCAAAGACGGCGCCACCCCCATGGGTGCAAAGGCCCGCATGGCGGCGTCGAGATAGTAAAAACCACCCTCAACCAAAGCCAGTTGTTTGGGTTCATACTCCTTTATGGTTATGCGCACCTGATCCGGCAGGACCCTGTTCACGCTTGCCTCCCGGACCCAGGACATCTCGGTTAATTTCTTTTCAATAGCGCCCACAGGTAAAGACAGGATGTTTGTCCTGCTGCCTATGCCCGCGGTGCGTAAGATTTCCAGTTCGGGAAGCCTCTTCACTCCCTTTATCTCGGCCCTTTTGACCTGAAACCCCGGATGGGTGGCCAGGGATGCATAGGCGGCCAAAAGCCCGCCCGAAACCAACAGGGTGATCACAGCCATGGCAAAAACCCTGAAAAGGCCCTTCCAAAAGGCCTTGCCCGCCGGGCTCATCCCCTTGGGCTTCTGAGAAGGACGGCGCTTGACCTTCTGGCGGTTGAGCCTGGGAGAGACACTTCTCGCCTTTTCCACCCGCCCCTTGGTCAAAGAGCCTTTTTTGGCGGAGAGTTTAAACACGCCCCACCACCTCCACTTCAGGCTGGAGTCTGACGCCTGCTTGAGATTTAACCCGGTCGGAGACCACCTGCATCAGTTCTATTATCTGGCTGGCCGTGGCCTTGCCCCGGTTCTCGATAAAGTTGGCATGGCGCACGCTCACCATGGCATCTCCCACACTGAGTCCCTTGCAACCAGCCTGTTCGATCAACCTGCCCGCATAATCGCCGGGAGGATTTTTAAAGACCGAACCGGCGGTGCGCTTAATCAGGGGCTGCGCGCCCAAACGCCTCTCCAAAAGTCTTTTCATGCGCCTGTGAATCATAGCCGGATCATCCGGTTTAAACTCCAGCAGGGCCTCCAGCACCAGGCTTTGCGCAGGCAAATCCAGATGCCGGTAGCCGCTTTTTATCTCTTGGCCCTTAAAGGCCTTTATCTCACCGTTCTCAAGCAACAGGCTTATCTGGTCGGTGATATCGCTCATCTCAAAGCCATTGGCCCCGGCATTACCGGCTACGGCCCCGCCCACAGTGGCGGGAATTCCCACAGCCCACTCCAGGCCGCTCAATCCATTCACCGCGGCAAGCTTCACCAAAGCGGGCAAGGAGGCCCCCGCACCCGCCTTTATGGTTCCGTCCTCAAGCTCAAGTTTGGCCAAGGGGCCTGCCAGACGAAGCATCACACCGGGATACCCCTGATCCGAAACCAGGAGGTTCGACCCGCGGCCCAAAACCATCCAGGGAACCTTTGCCTGCTTGGCCAGGGATATCACCTGGGCCGCTTCCAAGGGGGTGTGCACCCGGCAATGAAACCGCACCGGACCGCCGACGCCCCAAGTGGTGAGGCGGTCCAGATCAAGGTCAAACCGGGCTCTTTTGCCCAAAAGTTTCACCAGTTCCCTTTGGAAATCAGGCTTCAATATCATCTCCCCGGCCTGATGCCAGCTCTTCTCCCAGATGATAGACATCACCCGCGCCCATGGTGAAAACCACGTCCCCGGGCTCCAGGAGCTTTTCCAGGCGCTCTTTGGCCTGGGCCTTTTTACCCACATACTCAACATTACGATGGCCGTGATCCCTGATGGCGTCGGCCAGGGCCTCGGCCGAAACCGTGGGGTCTTTTTTCTCACTGGCCGCGTAGATATCCATGACCAAAAGCAGGTCCGCCCCGTAAAATGAGGTGGCAAAGTCATCAAATAAAAGCCTGGTCCTGGAATAACGGTGAGGCTGGAAGCAGATAACCAGCCTGCGGTCTGGCCAGCTGTTTCTGGCAGCCTCCAAAGTGGCCTTGATCTCAGTGGGATGGTGAGCATAATCATCCATGATCAAAGCCCCGTTCCTTGCCTTGCCCTTAATCTCGAACCTTCTTTTCACCCCGCCGAAATCCAGGCAGGATTTCATGGCCGTCTCCATATCCATGCCCAGCTCATGGCAGGCAGCCAAAGCGCCCAGGCAGTTCAACACATTGTGCCTGCCCGGCACCGGGATCGTAACCCGTCCTGTTTTTTCGCCCCTCACATAAAGGGTGAAGCTGGAATTGACTCCCTCAAACGAGATATCCCTGGCCTGATAATCGGCCTGAGAGGCCATGCCGTAGGTAATCACCCTCTTGCGCACCTTGGGTATCAACCCGGCCAGGCGGCTGTCGTCCAGGCAAAGGATGGCCGCCCCGTAAAAAGGCACCTTGTTCATGAACTGCACAAAGGCCTCATCCAAGGCCTCGTCGGAGCCGTAATGGTCCATGTGCTCCCTGTCCATGTTGGTGACAACCACCACCACGGGGGTGAGCCGGTTAAAGGAGCCGTCCGACTCATCGGCCTCGGCCACCAGAAAGTCTCCGCTGCCAAGGCGGGCGTTGGACCCCAGGGCCTCCAGTTTGCCGCCGACCACAACCGTGGGATCAAAGTCTCCGGCAGCCAAAAGCACCGATATCATGGAGGTGCAGGAGGTCTTGCCGTGGGCTCCGGCCACAGCCACCCCGTATTTAAGGCGCATCAGCTCGGCCAGCATTTCAGCCCTGGGGATAACCGGGATGCGTTCACCCATGGCGGCCACCACCTCGGGGTTGTCATCGGAAACTGCGGAGCTAACCACCACCGCGTCGGCATCCCTCACATAATCCGGATGATGCCCGCTTTTTATCTCCGCCCCCATATCGGCCAGACGCCTTGTGATATCGCTTTCCCGCAAGTCGCTGCCGCTGACCTTATGACCCAGGTTAATCAAAAGCTCGGCAATACCACTCATGCCGATGCCGCCTATTCCAACAAAATGTATATGCTGGCCCGCTTTATACATCAGGGCCTTCCCTTCATTAGTTCAAGGCAATCCGCGGCTATATTCATGGCTGCTTCGGGCCTGGCCAATTCAAGGGCACGTGCCGCCATGGCATCCAAGCCCTGCGGGTTGTCGATCATTTCCTTTATTGTCCCGGCCACCTGGGAGCCGCTCAATTCGCTGTCCGCGATTATACGGGCGGCGCCTGCCTTGACCAGGCTTTGCGCGTTTTTGGTCTGGTGATCCCCGGCCGCATGGGGATAGGGCACGCATATGGAGGCCCTGCCCAAACAGATCAGCTCTGTAAGAGTGCCGGCTCCGGCCCTGCAGATCACCAGATGGGCCCGGCCGTATAGCTCGCCCATATTTTGGAAGAATCCGGCGACCTGCGCCTTAAATCCCTTATCCTCATAAACCTGGGCCACGGCCTGTTCCTGAGACCGGCCTGTCTGATGCACGAAATTAAGCGTTTCCTTATAAGGCTCAAGCTCGTCCAGGCTCTGGACCATGGCCTGATTAATGCTCTGAGCGCCCTGGGACCCGCCGAGAATCAAGACATTGAAACACTCTTCCCGGTTTGGCCTTTGGGCCGAGGCCTTTTCACCCTCTGCCAAAAGGTCCAGCCTCACCGGATTGCCCAACAGGCGGCACTTTCCACTGGGAAAATGGTCTTTCGCCTCTTTAAAAGAGATAAAGACCATACGGGCCAGCTTGCCCAACATACGGTTGGTAAGCCCGGGCAGGGCGTTTTGCTCCTGCACTGCCAAAGGCACGCCCCAGATGCGTGAGGCGCATCCCAGGGCAAAGGCCGCATAGCCTCCCACCGCCAGAACCATATCCGGCTGATATCGATTCAAAAGCCGCTTGGCCTCGAGCAGGGTTCCCGGCAGACCGGCCAGGGATAGAACCCTGCCCAAAATGCCCTGCCCTCTGAAGGCTTTGGCCTTTATGCTCTCCATTTCATAGCCCTGGTCAGCCAGGATGGACTTTTCCAGCTCTTTTCCTGCACCAACAAAGACCAGACGCAGGCCGGGGTCCTTTTTCTTCAGAGCCTGCGCCACGGCAATGCCCGGGAAAAGATGGCCGCCTGTACCGCCACCGGCTATGAGTACGGTTTTATTCATGCACGTTTTCCCTTATGGGACGCCACTGAAAGCAAAAGCCCCACGCAGGCCAGGTTAACCAAAAGGGATGAACCTCCATAGCTTATAAAAGGCAGGGTCAATCCCTTGGTGGGCAAAAGCCCCATCACAACCGCCACATTGACAAAGGCCTGCAATCCAATCACCAGGGTGCAGCCCAGGGCCAGGTAAGTGCCGAAAAGATCCCTGGCTTCCAGGGCGGTCTTGATGCCGCGCCAGATAACCACCATGAAAAGGCCCAGCACCAGGGAAACACCCCAGAATCCCAGTTCCTCACCGAGCACGCTGAATATGAAATCCGTATGCGGCTCGGGCAGATAAAACAACTTCTGCTTGGAAGCGCTGAGCCCGGCTCCAGTGAATCCGCCGGAGCCCAGGGCCAAAAAGCTGTGAATAATCTGCCACCCCGTTCCCTTGGGGTCGGCCCAGGGGTTTAAAAAGGTCAACATGCGCTCCAAACGCCAGTTCACCTTGAACAAAAGCAGCCCCAATACGGGCAAGGCCAAAAGTCCCATTGCCCCAAGATAGGTAAACCTGGTTCCGGCCACAAAAAGCACTATGGAGGCCAGGGCCATCAGGGTCACTGCGGTGCCCAGATCCGGTTCCAGAACCACCAGGAAAGTCAACACGCAGGCCACGGCGATATTCGGGAAAAAACCGCGGCTGAAGCTCTTCACCTGGTCCTGATGGCTGGAAAGGGAATAAGCCAGGTAAAAAACCAAAGCCAGTTTGGCCAGTTCTCCCGGCTGCAACCTGATGAATAAAAGGTTCACCCAGCGATAGGCTCCGCCCGCCTTGTGCCCCACCACAGGGATAAAGACAAGCAAAAGAGCCACAACCGTACCTACCAATATCGGATAGGTCATTTTATGCAAGCGGCCGTAATCCAGCCGGGCCAGGGCCAGCATTACCAAAACCCCCACGCCCAGGTGCATGGCCTGCCGTTTCAAAAAATAGGCGGAGTCGGCATAGCGTTTATCCGCCAGTGAACTTGAGGCGCTGAAGACCATCACCAGACCAATGGCGGTCAAAACCACCACCGCCACCATAATCCAGGGGTCCACCTCACGGAGGCTGAAGGCGTAGTCTTTTTTGTTGGACCGCACCGCCTCAGTTCCCACTAAGCGCCTCCAAAACCAGGGATCTGAAATGATCCCCCCTTTGACCATAACTTTTGTAAGCGTCAAAACTGGCGCACCCGGGCGAAAAAAGCACCATATCCCCGGGCCGGGCAATTCTTCTGGAAAGCTCAAAAGCCGTGGCCAGGTCTTCGACCAGATGACCCTTTATATAAGGCTGCAACTGTTCGCAAATTGTGGGCCCGGCCTCGCCAAAACAGATCAGCCCCTTGAGGCGGGGGCCCATAAAGGGGGCAAGGTCAGCAAAGACGCCTTTTTTATCCCTACCTCCCAAAAGAAGAATCAAATCCCGATCTAAAGACCCCAGGGCAGCCTGTACGGCCCCCACATTGGTGGCCTTGCTGTCGTTGACATAATCCACCTGATTAATGGCGCCCACCAGTTCAACCCTGTGGGGCAGGCCCTTAAACTCCCTGACCACCCGATTCATGGCGTTCGGCCCGACCTTGCAGGCCTTGGCCGCCATACAGGCCGCCAGCAGATTCAACCGGTTGAAGGTTCCCTGCAAGGGTGTTTGGCTTGCGTCGACGCGCATCTGTTCCTGATCCCTGGCCGATATGACCAGGTCATCCCCTTCCAGCCAGCCTCCCGGCCTTAAAAGAGCGGACTCGCTGAAATATTGAATCTGGGCATTGGCCATGGGGACCCTTTTTGAAATCTCCTTATCATCGGCCTTGAAGATGGCCACATCCTCCGGGCCCTGGCGCAGAAAAAAGCTGAATTTGCTGTCCGCATAAGCGGTGAAATCCCGGTACCTGTTCAGGTGGTCCTCGCTTATATTCAACAGCACCCCAACCTTGGGAACCATGGTTGGGGCGGTGTCGGCCTGAAAGGAGCTGACCTCCAGAACCGCCCAGTCAACCCGGCGGCCCGAGTTTATAAGGCTGCAAAGGGGTTCGCCCAGATTGCCGCCGGTAAAGACCTCAAATCCTTCAGCCTCAAGCAAAAGGCCTATAAGGGTGGTTACCGTGCTTTTACCGTTGGTGCCGGTGACCATGACGCAAGGGGATTCAAGGAATCTGAAGCCAAGCTCCATTTCACCCAACACAGGCATCCCCTTGGCCTTTGCCGCGCAGACCTCATCCAAACGGGGATCTATGCCCGGAGAAAGCACCAGTAAATCACAGGAAGTAAAATCATCTTCCCTGAAACCGCCAAAGTGCAGCTCTGCACCGGAGGACTTAAGCTCTCCGGCCTTTTCCGATCCCGCGCCCTGATCAGTGACCGTAACCCGGGCCCCCCGGCCCAGGCAGAGCCTGGCCGCGGCCACGCCGCTCACCCCGGCTCCCGCCACCAATACGCGCTTCTCCTTAAGCTCCACTTCTCTTACCTCAGCTTTAAGGTGGATATGGCCGCCAGGGCCAACACCACCGCTACAATCCAGAAACGCACAATCACCTTGGACTCGGGCCAGCCCTTTAATTCAAAA
Organism: Dethiosulfatarculus sandiegensis; assembly: GCF_000931935.2. Taxonomy (GTDB): domain Bacteria; phylum Desulfobacterota; class Desulfarculia; order Desulfarculales; family Desulfarculaceae; genus Dethiosulfatarculus; species Dethiosulfatarculus sandiegensis. Next base: position 29,620 of record NZ_AZAC01000004.1, on the reverse strand, counting down.
TGATGGTGCAAGGGCGCCATGCGGAAAAACCTTTTGCCATGGCTTACCTTGAAAAAACCCACCTGGATAATCACGCTCAGGGCCTCAACCACAAAAATGCCGCCGACCACGGCCAGCAGGATTTCATGTTTGGTAACCAGGGCAGCGGTGCCGAGCATGCCGCCCAGGGCCAAGGAGCCGGTGTCTCCCATAAAAACCTCGGCCGGATGGGCGTTGTACCAGAGAAAACCCATTACAGCGCCGACCACCGCGCCAAGGAAAACCGTTACTTCACCCACGCCGGGCACAAAAAAGATCTGCAAATAAGTGGCGGCCTTGTAGTTTCCGGCCAGATAGGAAAGCACCAGATAAGTGCTTGCCGCCACCAGGACCGGTCCTGCGGCCAGGCCGTCGAGCCCGTCGGTCAGGTTCACCGCATTACTGGCCCCAACCAGGATAAAAACGGCCAAGACCACGTATCCCCAACCCAGGTCCGGGACCACCAGCTTGAAAAAAGGCACCGAGAGCTGGGTGTTGTAACCCGGGTGGTAGTAAAGAGCCAAGGCAATGGCCAGTGAGACCATACTCAAAAGCAAGAACTTGGCTTTGGATGAAAGGCCGCCCTCATTTTTGCGGGAGACCTTTTTCATAAAATCGTCAATAAAACCAATGGCTCCAAAGGCCAAAGTAGCGCCCAGGATCAGCCAAAAGAAAAAGTTGTCCAGCCTGCCCCATAAAAGGCTTGAGACCAGCACACTGAAGATGATCAAAAGCCCGCCCATGGTGGGGGTGCCCGCCTTGGCCTGATGGCTTTTCGGGCCCAGCTCTCTTATGTACTGGCCCATCTGCATTTTCCTGAGCATCCTTATCAACCAGGGGCCCAACAAAAGGGAGAGGGTCAGGGCGGTGAGCGCAGCCCAGATGGTGCGGAAAGTTATGTAACGTATAACGTTGAACCCGGCGAAGATATCCCGCAACGGGTATAGCAACTCAAACAGCATTAGGAGATCTCTCCGCTCACCAGGGCCTTGACCACGCGCTCCATGCGCATTGCCCGGGAACCTTTTATCAAAACGACCTCTTCACCGGTGAGCACCTCGAACGAAGCCTCGACCAGTTCCATAAAATCATCAAAAGCCAGGGCCATATCTGGCGAAAGACCAGCCTCTTGAGCGCCTTTCGCCACCTGGGGGGCAAACCCGCCCAGGGCCATGACCAAATTGCAACCCGCCTCCACGGCCATGCGGCCGGCCTTTTCATGCAGACGAGGGGCATCCGGCCCCAACTCCAGCATATCGCCCAGAATCAAGCCCTTGGGCCTGCCCGAGGCTATGGGTCCCAGCGCTTCCAACCCACCCTGCAGGGAAGAGGGATTGGCGTTATAGGTGTCATCCACCACGGCATAGCCCCACATGGACTTTTGGTAATGCAGCCTGCCTCTTACCGGGGCAAACCCCTCCAGACCCTTTTTTATCTCCTCGGCGGAGAATCCCATGGCCCAGGCAGTGGCTGCGGCGGCAAGCGCGTTTTTCACGTTGTGGCTACCCGGTGCGGCCAGGCGCACCCTTTCCAAAACTCCTTCCGGCAATACCAGGTTAAAGGCCTGCCTGGTACCTAAAGCCGAAATATCCCGGCAACTTACCTGAGCTTTTTCACTCATGCCAAAGGTAATGGCCCGATCAGCCATTTTTTCAGCCCACGGCGCAAGCAGGGGATCATCTATATTCACCACTGCCCTGGCATGGTCACCCAGCCCTTCGAAGAGCTCGGCCTTGGCCTTGGCCACTGCCTCAAGTGAGCCCATGGGACCCAGATGGGCCGCGCCCACGTTGGTGATTACCCCCACGTCCGGCACGGCTATTTGAGTAAGCCTTTTTATTTCGCCCGGCGCATTCATGCCCATCTCCACCACGCAAATTTTGTGGAGAGGCGAAAGGCCCAGGAGAGTCAGGGGCAAGCCAATTAAATTATTAAAATTTCCTTTATTCTTCAGCACCTCCGACCTGGAAGAGAGGATAGAGGCCAACATTTCCTTACTGGTGGTTTTACCGTTTGATCCGGTGACCGCGGCAACCGGCAGGGAAAACCGACTCCTCCAGGCCGTGGCCAGCTCACCCAGGGCAAACAGGGTGTCCGGAACCTGGAAAAGGCATGCATCCGGATTATCCGGCAGCTCAAAACCTTTTCGCACCACGCAGGCGGCCGCACCTTTTTTCAAGGCATCGGCCACAAAATCATGGGCATCGAAGTTCTCGCCCTTAAGCGCAACAAACAAAGAGCCCTGGGGCAGATCGCGGGTATCTGTGGAGACCTTGGAAAAGGCTTTTTCCGATAACTTTCCCCGCACCTCGGCCCTAAGGGCGTTTTTAACGAAATCAAAATTGAGTTCAGGCATTTGCCGCCTCCTTTGGCCAAACCAGGCCCAAGGCTCTGGCAGCCTCCTGACGGTCATCAAAATGCCTCTTTTCACGACCTATTATCTGGTAGTCCTCGTGGCCCTTGCCGCCTATGAGAATCACATCTCCGGGACCGGCCGATTTCACGGCCAAGGCTATGGCCTTGGCCCGGTCGGGTTCGGTTACATAGGCCCCTGATTGGGCGTTCGCCGGATCCAGGGTCTTAAGCGCCCCTCCCTCAACCAACCCGGGCTCTATCATTTCCATGATGGAGAGGGGGTCTTCGGTGCGGGGGTTATCGCTGGTGAGTACGGCCAGATCAGCGCCCCGGGCCACGGCCAGCCCCATAAGGGGACGCTTGCCGTGGTCCCTGTCTCCGCCAGCGCCAAATACGCAGATCAGCCTGCCGGGGCAAAGGGGCCTCAGCACACTCAAGGCCTGGCGCAGGGCATCGTCTGTATGGCAATAGTCCACAAACACCAAAGGCCCTTGGCTGGAGACGCCCACCTTTTCCAGGCGGCCCGGCACTCCTTTTAAACTGCAAAGACCCTGAGCCACCAAGGCGGGTTCCATTCCCAGCCCCAATCCCACAGCGGCCCCGGCGAGCAGGTTGGCGGCATTAAAACGCCCCACCAGGGGAGAATTGACCATAAAAACCCCCATGGGGCTTTTAACCGTGAGTTTTATTCCCTCTATGGTCAGTTCCAGGTCAACCGGTCTGATATCAGCCTCTGAATCAAGCCCGTAGGTCAGGGTTTCCACCCCCAGGGCGCGGGTCTCGGCAGCCAGGCCCGCCCCCCTGGCGTCATCATTAAAGACTACGGCCAGGCCCTTTTTACCGGTTTTTTTCCACTTGGGTAAAAGCTCGGTGAAAAGTCGTTTTTTGGACTGGAAGTAATCTTCCATATCCTTGTGATAATCCAGGTGGTCACGGCTTAAGTTGGTGAATACCGCGGCGTCCAAGGCAACATTGTCAGCCCTTTTCTGGGCCAGGGCATGACTTGAGACCTCAAGCACCGCCTGGTCCGCCCGGTCCGCCCGCATCTGGGCCAGGGCGGCGTGGATATCCAGGGATTCGGGCGTGGTCATGGCGGCAGGCTCTCTGTGCCCAGGCCACCTCAAGTCCACGGTTCCGATCACTCCCACTGGCCCCTGCTGGGCCAACACGCTTTCAACCAGGTAGCTGACGGTTGTCTTGCCGTTGGTTCCGGTAATTCCCACGGTGCGCATATCACGGCTGGGCCTCTGGTAAAAAACATGGGCCAGCCTGGAAAGGGCCGCACGGGTGTCCGGAACCACCACCTGGCAAAGATCCGCCAGGGAGGGATCTTCGGTCTCCACCACCACAACCGGGCTTCCGGCCTTGGCCGCCTGAGCCAAAAATGCGTGACCGTCTGCGGCAAGCCCTTTTAAAGCCACAAATATATAACCGGGACCCACCTTTCTGGAATCATAGGCCAAGCCCTTGACCTCAAGGTCCGGTGCGGCGCCGATGATTTGGACGGGGTCTAATTCTTTTATAAGTTCACTGAATTTCATTAAGCACCTTCCCCCACCGGCTTCAGGGTTAGTTCCAGTTCCGTGGCAACCGGATCGCCCACCTGGGGGTATTGGGAAACCACTCTGCCCCAACCGCCGACCTTGACCTTGATTCCGTTTTCAGCGGCCAGGGCAAGCACTGAACGCAGAGTATGTCCTCTAAAATCCGGAGTAACTCCAACACCCAAAGATTTTTCCAGCTCTTCTTTGGATACAGGCTCTGTAAACTGATTGGCCTTGGTCAACACGCCGGAATTTTTCCCGGTGGCCTTACCAGGGCCGGGCCAGGTTACGCCCAGGGAATTCAGGGCCGCCCTGGCGATTTTCACAAAAGCCGGACCGGCGACGGTTGAACCGTAGTACCCTTTTTTAGGCGTATCAATAACCACACAAACCACCACCTGGGGATCCAGGGCCGGCAAAAAACCCACAAAACTGGCTATATAATCTCTGTGTGAGTAACCTCCGCCGGGCTTGACCTTTTGGGCGGTGCCCGTCTTGCCCGCCACATCAAAAGGCTCCACCCTCACCCTTTGGGCGGTGCCGCCTTCTTCGGTGACGGCCATCATAATTTTTGTCAGCCGCCTGGCCACCCCTTCGCTCAAGACTCTACGCACCACCTGGGGGTTAACCTCCCTTTTGATGCGCATGTCGTGATCCAGTTCGGCCTTGACCACATAGGGTTTCATCAAGACCCCGCCGTTGGCAATGGCGGCCACTGCCTGAGCAAGCTGGATCGTGGTTATGGCCACGCCCTGACCAAAGCAGATATTGGCCAGATCCACGGGTCTCCAAGACTTGTAAGAGCGCAAAATACCCGAACTCTCGCCGGGCAGATCAACTCCTGTCCTTTGGGCAAATCCAAAGGACTTTATGGACTCGGACAGGGCCTCGGCTCCCACGATAAATCCCACCTTGGCTATTCCAATATTGGAGGAGACCTTCACAATGCCTGCCAGGTCCAACTCTCCATGGGGGTGGGTGTCATGGATGACCTTTCCGCCCACCTTCCATTTGCCCTCTTCACAATCAATAAGCTGGCCATCCAAAACCTTGCCGCTTTGCAGCGCCCCGGCAGCCACAAAGAGCTTGAATGTGGAACCGGGTTCAAAGACATCCTCCACCAGCCGGTTGCGGTATTGGGAGCGGGAGTAGCGGCCAAAGACATTGGGATTAAAAGTGGGCCACGAGGCCATGGCCAGAATTTCCCCGGTCTGGGGCACCACAACTATGGCCTGGCCTGATTTGGCTTTTCTTTGCTCAATTGTTTCAGCCAAAATTTTTTCCACCTGATACTGCAATCCCTTATCCAGGGTGAGAACCAGGTGATCGCCCTCGGGCAGCATGGTAAAGGCCTCTTGGGTCAGGTGTATGGTGCGGCCCAAGGCGTCCCTTTGACTGATTATTGTATGGCCCTGACCGCGCAGAACCTTGTCGTAACTTTTTTCCAGACCCTCCAGCCCCTTGGCCTCATCTCCGGCAAAACCCAGCACATGGCTGGCCAGGGAAGTGAAGGGATAAATCCTCTTGGGCTCTTTTAATATCCCCACACCCTTTAGATTCAGACTCTTCACCTTGGCCGCTTTTTGGGGGCTTATGCGGCGGGCTATCCAGACAAAACGCTTTTCCCCGGAAAGGGCCTTCACCACCCTTGCCTTGGACAATTGAAGCGCCCCTGCCAGGGCGCGGCCTGTGGCCTTGGGGGTCTTTATCCTTACCGGACAGGCAAAAACCGAATCCGTATCAACACTTACCGCAAGTTCGTCCTGATTGCGATCAAAGATGATCCCCCTTCTGGGGTGCATCTTTATACGCTTCATAAGTTCGCGACCGGCCAGGCTGGTAAGGTGATCGTGCTCAAAAAGCTGCAGATAGGCGGCGCGGCCCCACAACACCAGGCAAACAAGCACGAAAAACACCCCAACCGCCTGCAAGCGGATGCGGATCCAGCGCCTGTTTTTCAAATCTCCCCGGTGGATCATGGCAACTCTCTGATCTGCTCGGGTTGAACCCGGACCAACCCCAGGCGCACTGCTTCCTTTTCCAGACGCGCCGGGGATTTCAAGTGGTTCAGCTCCACCCTCAGACGCCTGGTGGACTCCCTGAGGTCTTTTTGGGCTTCCAGGGCCCGGCTGGCCTGATAACGCATGCGCCGGGTCTCTTCCCTGATGGCGGCATAGAACATGGCGGCACAGGTGGCCACCACCACCAAAAGGATCACGGAGAACAAACGAACCCCTGGCTGGTTCTTTTTCTCCTTGACCTTTCGCTTGTTGGCCACCCTGGCGCTGATGCTCATATCGCCGGTACCTCGGTGCGTATGGCTATTCTCATACGGGCTGATCTTGCCCTGGGATTCTCCTCTACCTCACGGTCTCCCGGGCTCATGGATTTTTTCCGGGGCAAGACAACCAACGGCTTTTTACCGCATACACAGACAGGAAGATCAGTGGGGCAGGTGCAGGGATTCGCCCATCTCTGCATGGCCTTTTTCACCCGCCGATCCTCCAGCGAGTGATAACTGATGACAACCAGCCTGCCTTTGGGCCTTAGGCATGAGGGCGCTTTTTCCAAAAAACGTTCCAGCTGACCCAGCTCATCGTTTATCAAAAGGCGCAGAGCCATAAAGGTCTTGGTTGCGGGGTTCAGCTTGCTTTTCCGTCTGGCTGCAGCCGGATAGGCCTCTTCCACTGTCTCGGCCAATTGGCCGGTGGTGGTGAAAGCCGTAATCTGCCTTTTTTTAACCACCGCCTTGGCAATGCGCCTGGCAAGGGGCTCTTCACCCAGGGTCTTGATCACCCGGGCCAGCTCAGCTTCCTCGACCTCGGCCAGCCACTCGGCGCAGGTTTGTCCAACCGATCCCATCCGCATGTCCAAAGGACCGTCAAATCGAAAGGAAAATCCCCTTTGGGCCTGGTCGAACTGCATGGAACTCACACCCAGATCCATCAGGATTCCCGCCGCCCCCTTGGGATCGACGGAGAAAACATGCTCATCTATATGATCGAAGGTGGTGTTGACCAGTTGGACCCTATCCTTAAAGGGAGCCAGGGTCTTTTGCGCCAACAAAAGGGCGCTTTTATCCCGGTCCAAGCCCAGAAGCCTGAGGTTCTCTGTGCCTGCCTCCAATATTTCTCTTGAATGACCAGCCGCGCCCAGGGTGCAGTCAACAATCAAACCGTCCGAAAGAGGTCTGAAAGCCTCCAACACCTCAGCCAGCATCACTGGCCGATGCATCTCCCACACCCTAGATTCCCAACTCCGCCATGGCGGTGCTCAGGTCGTCAAATTCCTCGGCTATCTTACGCCGCTCTTCGTAGAAGAGGTCCTTATCCCAAATCTCAAACGTCTTTTGCATCCCGGCTAAGAGAACCTGGCCGTCAAGGCCGGCCATGTCGCGCAAAACCGGCGGAATCAGAATCCTTCCCTGCTTATCCAATATGCAAGGCGTGGCTCCGCTGATAAAATATCTACGAAAGGCTTGTGCTTTTTTATCAAGCAACGGCAATTTGCTGACCTTATCGGTCAGCACGCTCCATTCCTGATCCGGGTAGCAGACCAGGCACTTGGTGGAGGTGGTGACATAAATCCCCTGACTGCCTTGTTGATTCAGGATACTCCGGAACTTGGCCGGAATGGCCAGGCGCCCCTTGGAGTCAAGGTTATGTATGGACCAACCTCCGAACAATTTTGTTGACCATCTCCTAAATATTCTACCCCACAATTCACCACAATCTACCACTGCTCCCTACTATAGGGGGCAAATGTTGTGCATGTCAAGAAGAAAACAAGGAAAATTCGGCAGCATCCCCTTGAAATCGCGAAACATTACTAGTATTCACCCGTACTTTATAATAATTAAAATTTTTTATTTCATTTTTCTCGTAACCTGTTTAAAAAAATAACTTTTCCTCAAAAATCCGTTCAAAGGCCTCTCAAAATACGCATAATTTCCCAATTTATGTGTGGCGTCAGGTGGGGAAAGGCTTCACTCCAAGTTTGGGTAAAAAAGAGAAGAAAAAGCACTTTTCTTTTGGATCACCCTGAAAAAAAAGGAAAAGTCAGGTTGACGCTTTCCAGAAGCTGGTGTTATGCTTCCAATCGTAGCTCCTCGCAGTTGTGGCCGGCTCTGTGCCGGCCACTTGCTGTACGGGGTAGTTATCGACCCCCGCCTTTTCTAGGGGAAGTCGTTTACAGAGAGGGGGCCCTGCCAATAGCGGCCTCATGGGCTTACAGACCATTTAGTCAGGTGAAATCCTTCTAAGGAGTAAACATGGCGGACAAACCAATGACCAAAGCTGAAATGATTGATCGAATCGCCAATGATGCCAGCATTTCCAAGGCAGCAGCCAAAGCCGCGTTGGAGGCCTTCATTGAAATGTGCCGCGAGGAAGTCAAGGCCGACCGTCCTTTTCGTGTCGCCGGCCTGGGCACTTTTGTGATGAGAGAATCCAAGGCTCGCAAAGGCGTGAACCCTGCGACCGGCGAACCCATCGACATCAAGGCCCAGAAGCGTATGGCCTTCAAGATGAGCTCTGTTGTAAAAGACATGCTCAACTGAGGCCCGGAGCCGGGGAAGGCTCACGAAAAGCCTTTCCCCGGTGCGCATATAAAACTATTGATCACAGTTTAAGGACCGGCTCCCCCGCTTGAGACGGCCTTTTAGTCGACTAAAGCCTTTTTGCCGCTCATTTTACCGCATCCGTTCGACTCCATTATTCCGCTTGCCTGCCGGGGATTTATCCCGGAGGGATTGGTTTTCCGCACCAATCAAAGGTATTATTTAAAATGCTCCTGCGATCAAGGTCCCGTTAATTAAAAAGATATGACCTGATATCAGGTACGTGTTAATTTAGAAGATAAATAACACCTTTTGGCAGTAGTGTGTTTTTACTTGCAAAAAACGCACCCAAAAACCCGAAAAGATATTTCAAGACAGCAAGGGGCTGAGAGGAATAGATGCCATGAGCGACCAGAAAGCAGTAATCGATTCCATCCTTGACCAACTAGCCTCCCAGGTCGTGGTGCTTGAACCGGGTGACCTGATGTCCTACGGAGAAATACTCTCCAGCCTCGAGCAGCTGGCCGTAGTGGCCGACGGAGCTACAGAGCCCTGCCTTACTGATCTGGCTTCATCACTAAAGGAATTAATGGAAGGCATGATTCTGGGAGAAGTCCCTGATCAGGATAAAGGTGTTTCCACTATCACGGCCGGAGTCAGCCTGGGGCAGGCTTTTCTCAGAAACGACGCAGGCAAGGAAGACGTCCATGCCTTTTTAGCGGAAAAAGGCATGACCAAAGAGGCAGAGCCCCAGGATCAGGCACAGGTTTCAGATGAAGCCGCGCCGGAAAAGCCCGCAGAACAGGCCGAGGAACCGCCTGCGCCGACTCCGGAGCCCGAAGCGCCGGAAGGCCCGCCCGCGGCTGCGGGAGTGGCTGATGAAGTATATGCGGCCGAGGATCTGGAGCTCTTGGAAGGATTTGTCACCGAGGCTCTGGAACACCTGGAATCCATAGAGATCAACGCCCTGGTTCTGGAAGACACTCCCGAGGACCAGGAAACCTTGAACGCTGTTTTCCGCCCCTTTCACACCATCAAAGGTGTCAGCGGCTTTCTAAATTTGGGGGACATCAACAAACTGGCCCACGCCCTGGAAAACGTCCTGGACCAGGCCAGGAGCGGTGCTCTCATTATCGAAAGTGCGGCCATAGACCTTATCCTGGCCGGGGTGGACATGCTGCGTCAGATGATCACCGAGGCCCAGGATGCAGCACTGGCCAAAAGGCCGCGCACCTTGTTCGACATATCTTCTCTGCTTAAAAGAGTGGAAGACCTGCTGTCAGGCGGGGAAGCCACACAGGAGGCACCGGGCAAGCCCCTGGGCGAGATACTGGTGGAAACCGGGATAGTGGAAAAAAACGCGGTGGACCAAGCCCTTGAAACCCAGAAAAATCCGCCGCACCGCCCCTTGGGCGAACTTTTGGTCAAACAGGGAGCTGTCCAACCGTCGCAAGTGGCCAGGGCCATAAGCACTCAAAAAACCCAGGCCACCACGCTCAAACCCACGGCCCAGTCAGTCAAGATCGACACTGCCAAGCTTGACAACCTTCTCGATATGGTGGGAGAGCTGGTCATCTCCCAAAGCATGGTCCAGGCCAATCCCAATATCCAAAAGCTGAAAGACCGCAAACTCTCCCGGGATCTCTCCCAGCTGGGCCGCATCACCTCCGAACTGCAGAAAAGCACCATGTCCATGCGCATGGTTCCGATCAAGCAGACTTTCCAGAAAATGGTGCGCGTGGTGAGAGACACCTCGCAGAAGGCCCAGAAAAAAATAGAGCTCAAACTTCAGGGCGAATCCACCGAGATAGACCGCAACATGGTGGAAAAATTCTACGACCCCTTGATGCACATGGTGCGAAACTCGGTTGACCACGGCATTGAGACCCCGGACGAGCGGCTCAAGGCCGGCAAGCCCGAAACCGGCACGGTTATCCTTTCCGCCTATCACCAGGGCGGCAACGTCTGTGTTGAGATCAAAGACGACGGCAGGGGTCTGGATAGGGAAAAAATCCTGGCCAAGGCCCTGGAGAACGGAATCATCACCGAGGCCGACGGATTAAACGACGAGGAGGTTTTCAAACTCATCTTCCAGCCCGGATTCTCCACCGCCCAGGTGGTTACCGAGATCTCAGGCCGAGGCGTGGGCATGGATGTGGTGCAAAAAACCATTGACGAGCTCAGGGGCAAGGTGAATATCGTAAGCGAACCCGGTGAGGGGACCACCTTTACCATCGCCCTTCCCCTCACCCTGGCCATTATTGACGGCATGGTGGTTGAGGTGGGGCAGGAACGCTATATCCTGCCGACCATATCGGTGGCCGAGTCTCTACGCCCCAAAAAAGAGGAATACTCCACTGTACAGGGGAGAGGTGAGATGATCATGATCAGGGGCAGCCTTATCCCCCTGATCCGCCTTTACGAAGTGGTGCAGGTGGACCCTGAGAAGAGAGAACCCTGGGAAGCCCTGGTGGTGGTTATAGAGCACCATGGCCAACAGCGTTGCCTTTTGGTGGACCGACTGGTGGGCAGGCAGGAGGTGGTGATCAAATCCCTGGGGCACAGCCTTAAAAAGGTAAAGGTTCTGGCCGGAGGCGCCATTATGGGCGACGGCCGAGTGGGGCTGATCTTAGATGTTGAAGGCATCTTCAAGCACCAGGACAAATAGACCAATATTACCGCGAAGAGGTCCATTCTCTTTCGCGCAATCATACGGTTCATCAAAACGGACAAGGGAAAACCTCTCCACCTTTCAGGAGAGGTGCACCCTCAGACAGCCACGCCTTTTGCGGCGCATCTCTTCTTGCTTGAATTCTTTTGTTTTATTACATGCTTTTTAGGGCTGACTCTGGCAAAATTTATTATAAGTTTATATGGATAGTCCCCTGAAACCTGCGAGGGCTCTTCTAGATATCAGATATCTTAGGGGGGATTAGTTACAATAAAATACCATTTTGTTTTGATTGATTCGCATGTTGGCCAAAAAGACAAGACGCAAAGATCAAATCCAACCCGGCCAAGCCTCCGGGGGAATTGCAATCTCAGACGCCCAGTACACCAAACTGGCCAGTCTGGTCTATTCCCTTTGCGGCATAAACCTGGGCACCAGCAAGAAAGAACTCTTAAAAGCCAGACTGGTGAAAAGGCTCAGGGCCACCGGGATTTCAGATGTAAGAGCATATATGAATTATCTGCAGCAAGATGCAGACGGCTCTGAACTGATTTCATTTTTAGATTGCATTACCACGAATAAAACAGACTTTTTCCGCGAAAACCAACACTTTGACTTCCTAGCCGGGGACATCCTGCCCAACTTGAAAAAGCTCTGCGGGCCAAACGAACCCCTGCGAATCTGGTCTGCGGCCTGCTCCACCGGTGAAGAGCCTTATACCTTGGGTATTGTACTTTTGGAAAACCAATCACTCTGGAGAGACAGGGGGGCCGAGATTCTGGCCTCGGACATAAGCACCAAAGTGCTCTCCCACGGCAAAAACGGGGTCTACGCCCTGGAGAGACTGGTGCCGATCCCCAGGCCGATATTGCGCACTTACTTTCAAAGGGGGGTCAATCGCTGGGAAGGTCACGGCAGGGTCCGGCCCCAGGTCAGGTCCCTGGTTGAGTTCAAACGCATCAATCTTATGGAGCCATTTACCTTTGAAAAACCATTTCATGTGATATTTTGCCGAAATGTAATGATATACTTTGATAAGCCCACAAGAGAAAAGCTGGTGGGCAAATTCGGCGAATGCCTGGTCCCCGGCGGCTATTTGTTTGTGGGGCACTCGGAAAGCCTTACTGGAATTGAGCACAAACTTAAGTTCGTGCGACCTGCCGTGTATCGTAGAGAGGTCTGAGCTTGAAACCAAGAATCACCGTAGGCGTGGGAGACGTGGCTGTCTCCGATGATACCAGCAAGGAGATAGTTACATTCTCCCTGGGCTCATGCATCGGGGTGGTTTTGTATGACCCAAGGGTAAAGGTTGGAGGGCTGTTGCATATCATGCTGCCGGATTCAAACCTTAACCTGGAAAGGGCCACCAAACAACCGGCGGTCTTCGCAGATACGGGCCTCCCCATCCTTTTTCGATCGGCCTATGCCCTGGGGGCAAAAAAAGGTCGCATGCGGGTTGTCTTGGTGGGGGGCAGCCAAGTCATGGACGCAACTGGCCATTTCAATATCGGCAAGCGCAACTACACAGCGGTGCGCAAAATTTTCTGGCGCAACAACGTACTGGTGGATGCAGAGGATATTGGAGGCAATGTCAACCGCACTGTGGGGATTGACGTAGCCACGGGCCAGGTGTGGGTCAAGACAAACGGCATGGAGGTCAAGGCATTGTGAGCCTGATCAAACGAATACTGAAACAGGTGGATCATCTACCGGGTGTACCCGCTGTGTTGCAGCAAGTTCTGAGCCTGGTAAATGATCCGGAATTTTCATTTGAGGAGTTGGTGGAGGTGGTCCGGGTGGACCCGGGCATTACCGCCCACGTGCTTAAGGTGTGCAACTCGCCTTATTACGGATTAACCAGAAAGGTCTCTTCCTTACAGCAGGCCATGACCTATCTGGGAGTCAACAAGGTGGTTGACATCATCTTAACCAGCGAGGTGGTCTCCTATTATAAAAATGACCAGACAGGCTACCGACTCAAAGGTGGAGAACTTTGGCGGCACAGTGTGGCTGTGGCGCTCCTGGCCCAGGAAATGGGCAAACAGTACGGATACAAAGACCTTTCCACCCTGTTTACCGCCGGGCTTTTACATGATGTGGGGAAACTCATTTTAAGCGAGTTTGTGGAGGAAGAGTTTAAAGAAATCTTAAGGCTGGTTAAGGAAGAAGGCATGAGCTTTCCGGAAGCGGAAAGAAAGGTGCTGGGAGTGGACCACGCCCTGTTGGGGGCCAAGGTGGTGCGCAGCTGGAACTTTCCCGAGCCTATAATTCGGGCCATTGCCTATCACCATGATTTCAGCCAGACCAATAAAGACCGCAAACTGGTGGCCCTGGTAAACTTGGCCAATCTTGTGGTCCTTAGCATGGGCATTGGCGGCGGAGCACAGGGGCTCGCGGTCCGGATGCCTCAGGCACTGATGGACGAGCTGGGTTTAAAGGCGCGTGATCTTGATGATCACCTCTTGGCGGTGAAGGATATCGGAGAAAAAGCAGAAGAATTGTTGAGCATGGCTAACTAGCCGGCTCAAGGGGTGAAAGTGATGTCTTTAAGGGTATTGGTGGTGGATGACTCCAAGGCCATGCGGGCCGTGATCAAGAAAACCTTGAAAGCGGCCGGTTTTCCGGTGCAGACCTGCTATGAGGGTGCCGACGGATTGGAGGCGCTGGAAATCCTGCGCAATAATGAAGTGGACGTGGTTTTAAGCGACCTTCATATGCCCAACATGAACGGACTGGAACTTTTAAATGCATTACAGGCAGAAGGTCTGACCCCGCGCTGCTTCATATTGGTTACAACCGAGGGCCGCAAGGAAAGGCTGCGCGAAGCCCTGGCCCTGGGGGCCAGGGGATATGTGGTCAAGCCTTTCCAGCCCGAGGGTCTACGAAAAATTCTGAGCCTGTTTGTGGGAGAACCTGATGGAAGTGCAATGGAGGAAAGTCCTGAAGGACTCGATTTCTGAAGCCTTCAGCACCATGTATTTCATGGTGCCTGAGGAGATGCCGGATCTGTTGGATGAGCGCGGCGATGATTTCAAGGGATCCTGGTTTCAGAGCAACTTAAGCGCCAACCGCGATTCCATTACCATAAAAATATGGGCCTGGGGCCCGGCTGAGCTGGCCAGAATACTTTCGGCCAACATCCTTTCCTGCGAGCCCGAGGAGGTGGAAGACTCGGACATGATGGACGCCTATGGCGAGATGTTGAATATTGTTGTGGGCAGCGTGCTGACAGCCATAGACCCCAAGGGCGAGTGGCAAATGGGGCTGCCTGACTCCTCCCACGTCCCGGCCGAAGACCTGGGGCCGGCTTTTGCCCAGGCCCAAGAGCACCTTTTCTATGACTTGGAGGAATACCCGTTTATCTGCGGCTGGCGGTTGCACCGAAAATAAAAATTGCAAAACTTTTCAACCCCTTCTTGAGCATAAAAGACGATATATAGAAAAATCTGATTTTGCCCAGGGTGAGTGCTGGAGGGATACATCATGGTATTGGGCGCAGGGCGGCCAATCAAGGTTTTAATCGTGGACGACTCGGCTGTGGTCCGGCAGGTTTTAAGTAAAAGCCTGGCCAGGGTTTCTGATATCGAAGTAGTCGGGACCGCCACCGACCCCTATGCAGCCCGCGACAAAATCCTTTCCCTGGAACCCGATGTACTCACCCTGGATGTTGAGATGCCCCGCATGGACGGCATCACCTTTTTACGCCGCATTATGCAATACCGCCCCATGCCGGTGATCATTCTTTCCTCCCTCACCCAAAAAGGCGGCAACCTGGCCTTGGAGGCGATTGAAGCCGGTGCGGTGGAGGTCTTGAGTAAGCCCGGCGGCTCTTTCTCGGTTGGTGAAATGGCCGACCAGCTGGCAGACAAAATCCGGGCCGCGGCCCGGGCCAGACCCAAGGCGGTCAATCTGGCGGACCACACGCCGGAAACAGAGCGCATTGCCTCCACCAACCTGGATTTCACCAATAAAATAGTTGCCATCGGGGCGTCCACCGGCGGTACGGAGGCCATAAAGGAAGTGCTCACCCGCCTGCCGGCCACAGTACCGGGTATTGTGATTGTGCAGCATATGCCGCCCCGATTCACCACGGCCTTTGCCGAACGCTTAAACAGCCTCTGCGCCTTTGAGGTGCGCGAGGCAAACGACGGAGACTCTGTGTTTCCAGGGCGCGCCCTCATCGCGCCGGGCAACTTTCACATGCTTTTGCGCCGCTCGGGCGCCCGCTACTACGTTAATGTAAAAGACGGCCCCATGGTGCATCACCAACGTCCGGCGGTGGATGTGCTCTTCCGCTCGGTGGCCAAAAGCGTCGGTGCAAACGCTGTGGGGGTTATCCTCACCGGCATGGGGGCCGATGGCGCGGCCGGGCTGAAGCTCATGCGCGACGCCGGTTCGCCTACAATCGGCCAGGATGAGGCGTCGTGCGTGGTCTACGGCATGCCCAAGGCGGCCTTTGACGCGGGCGGCGTGGAGACGGTGGCCACCCTGACCAAGATACCCCAGGAGATAATGCGTCAGGTCGGGGCCTGAGTCCTGCCCCGCCTAGCCCGCAAAAAACAGGTTCACGGCCAATGACGACCTTTCGCCAAAGGTGCCTGACCATGGAAACCTATACCGACCTGATCACCGGTAAATCCATCCCCTATAATGACGATGAATATGTCCGGCAAAAGGTGGAGGCCATTTTGCTGGAAAAGGGATACACAAAAGACCAGGTGGAGGTGGACGCCTACCGGGAAATGACCCTGGAAGACCACACCATAAACTTCAGGGCAGACATACTTATCAACTGTAAAGACCGGCCGGGCCTGATTTTGCGCTGCGCCAGAGGATCTTTGGTTACCAGGGAGCGGGAAACCATAGCCACGGCCTGCCTGATAACAGACCCTGCCCCGCCCTTTGCCCTGGTCTGCAACGGCGAAGACGCAGAGCTTTTGGAGGTGGTCACCGGCAAGGTGCTGGAAGAGGGGCTCAAAGCCATACCCACAGCGGGAGAGCTTGCACGCATGGTGGCGGATACCGAGCCATATCAACCATCTGAGCGAAAACGCATAAACGCGGCCCGTATTTACGCGGCCTATGCCTTTTTACAATGCCCACCTGCTTGCCGGGTCTGACTTGCCTTGCAGGCCGGTTTGGGATATCTTGCCTTTTCAAAAGGAAAATAAAGAGCTGATTGCTCCTTAAAAACCATAAAACTCATACGCCTCTTGTGAGCTTAACAAAAGGGGCGTTTTTCATTGTTCCACCTGCCTTGCCGGGAACGGAACATGGGAGCCTTAGATGAGCCAAAACCAGGACAACACCCCCAGGGTGCGCACCCGCTTCCCCCCCTCGCCCACCGGAGCCCTGCACCTGGGCGGGGCCAGAACCGCGCTTTTTAACTGGCTTTTTGCCAGGAACTTGGGCGGCGAGCTGGTTTTCCGCCTGGAAGACACAGACCGCAAGCGTTCCAAAGAGGAATATACCCAATCCATAATCCAGGCCATGGACTGGCTGGGCATGTCTTATGACGACGGCCCCTATTACCAGACCAAGCGCTTTGACCGCTACCGCCAGGCCATTGACCAGCTTCTGGCCGAAGGCAAGGCCTATTGGTGTCACTGTACGCCCGAAGAGGTGGACGCCAAAAGGGAACAGGCCAAAAAAGAGGGCAAAAAGCCCATGTACGACAGCACCTGCCGGGAAAAAAACCTGGGCCCCGCGCCTGGAGCGGTGGTGCGCTTCAAAAGCCCCAAATCCGGCCAGACCGTATTCAAAGACTTGGTCAAGGGCGTGATCTCCTGGGACAACAAGGAGCTGGACGACCTGGTGATCCTGCGCAGCGACGGCACCCCCACCTATCATCTGGCTGTGGTGGTCGATGATATTGACATGAAGGTGAGCCACGTTATCAGGGGTGATGACCATGTGGCCAACACCCCGCGCCAGATCCTTTTATTCGAGGCCCTGGGCGCGCCGCTGCCCCAGTTCGGCCATGTGCCGATGATCCTGGGCCCGGACAAGACCAGGCTCTCCAAACGCCATGGCGCCACCAGCGTGATGGAATACAAAACCCAGGGCTTTTTGCCCGAGGCCATGGTCAATATGCTGGCCAGGCTGGGCTGGTCCCACGGCGATCAGGAAATCTTCAGCGTTGAAGAGCTGATCAAATATTTCGGACTGGAGCATGTGGGCAAAAGCGCGGCCGTGTTTGACATGGATAAGCTGATCCATATCAATGCCCATTACATCCAGAATTCAGACGACGCTTACCTGATCGAGCTGGTGCAGCCGTTTTTGGCTGACCTGGGCATAGAGATGGACGAGGCTAAAAACCGTATTCTGGCCATGGCCCTGCCCCATCTCAAACCCAGGGCCAAAACCCTGGTGGAGCTGGCCGACGCTGCCTCGCCCTATCTGGTGGATATGCCGGAGATGGATGCCAAGGCCGCCAAAAAATTCATGAAGGCCCAGAACGCGCCTATCCTGGAAAAGGTGCGCGAACTGGTCGTCACCCACGGGGCCAACAACATGGAGGCCATGGAACACGCCTTCCATGAACTGGCAGAAGAGATGGAGTTAAAACTCGGCAAGGTGGCTCAACCCACCAGGGTTGCCTTAACCGGCCGCACCTTCAGCCCGGGCATCTTTGAGGTAATGGACATCCTGGGCCAGGACTCCACCTTGAAAAGGCTGGACCGCGCCCTGGAACTCTGCAATCAGGCATAGCCCAAGGCGCTGAAATAATACGATTATGGGTAAATAACAGAAAAGTTTAACCCAATGGCGGCTTTGCCTGTTGCCAAAAGACACCATTCTGTTATAATCCACTGTCGTTTCGCTGAAAAAGCATATATGCGCCCGTAGCTCAGCTGGATAGAGCGCCGGACTACGAATCCGTAGGCCGCCTGTTCGAATCAGGCCGGGCGCACCAAAAAATACACCTGTCATAAACAGGTTAAGGCCTCACCGGAAAAACGGTGAGGCCTTTTTATTTGGTGCATATCCCCCCATTTCTGGGTGAAACCGGGCAAAATTGACAACAATTCGACAACACGTGTTATCAAATGTGCCGGATTGATTCCGCTTTTATCTGCTCCCCCCAAGTTGCCTGGTGAAGTACCTCCACGCTTTCTCGCAATGTAGCAAAAACCCAAAGGCCGGGCGTTTTACCCAGTCGCGGATAGTTTCATGAGCACATGGCTTTACATCTTAAGATAAGTTTTAACTTGTAAGATTATCTTTGGCTGATGTTATATTAAGTAGCCAAGAGGTTGGTACACACATTACTCAGACTTGAAGATATGCTTACAAATTTTTATTTTCTTCGGATTTCCATCTTTCACATTGCAGGAAAGCGACCTTTAATCTTGCAGCTCCTCATAGGAAAAGCCATAAAGTAAAAAATGTTCTAATACAGCCGAGATTGGCAATTGCCTGATGCCACGGATTGATCATGCTGGTTTCGCCCAACCAACAGGCGTAACCAAACTTTAAAAACCAACAAATCCGAGACAAAGATGATGGTCCTGGGTTGATCTGCCAGATCCATATTCCATGACACTTCATCCTCGGAATGTACACCACAAGGATAGTTACGTATGGTTTGACGGCCCACAGAACCAGGACAAGCATGCCAGGCGCTACATGCCCATCAGATTTGAGCTGTCCAGACCCGATTTAAGCTCCAGGTCCATAGATTGCCTCGACATTGCTTGAAATTCCTGGTCTGATGCGGCCCGGTTAGCCGGGACTCCGGCTTTATTCCACTTTGGGCATAGTTCAGGCTGTTATCTACCCCGGCAACTGGAGAGCAACACCCTGAAACCATGCCCAACAAAAACCATCAACAGGTATTCGGGCATCCGGGCAAAGTAACCACTGCCATGAAAATTACCAAGAAATAAACGACGCATATTGAAAAGCGCTCAAACTTGGGCTTTACGTCTTGGGAAAAAGCTGCTTAAACCGGCAATTTTGAGGGAAAGTGTCTGTTGAAAAATGCAAAAATCGTCTCAACCATCCTGGAAACGTACAATCCCGAATAGACTCCGGTCCAAGATAAATTTCGCCATTATAATTACCTGCCTGGTGCTTGCAGGTATTTTTAGCTTTTTTTTAACTGTTTACGAAACTCACAGGCGAGAAGACGCGGTCGATAAGGTGAAGGTGACTCTACAGGACATTCTGGCCCAACACAACCAACAACTCAGTAACGAACTTTTTGCCGAGCACGAGCTTGCGGTGAAAGCAACGCTTGATGAGATGGCCAAACGTGAAGAAATCTTATCTGCAACAGCGTTCGATTTAACGGGCAAGCCTTTTGCCGGCACACAAAGCACCCTGCCTCAGGCGTTGCCAAAAGACAAGCTGAAGGGCCTGACTAAAAACGCGACCTTCGAGACCCATGTTCCGGATGATCAATTGGTTTTAACCTATACCTCCATCCTCAGGGCCTATGGCGAAGATGTGGGCTTTTGCCGCATAAACTACTCACTGGCGTCTTTGAACCGGGAAACATGGACCATTGTTTCCATTTTCGCAGCCTTACTGGTCACCATGTTTTTGCTTATGTCTTTGCTTTTGAATTGGATGCTCTCCCGTCTTGTGCTCACGCCGGTTCGCATCCTTAAGAACGCAATGTCCAATGTCATGGATGTAAACAAAAGCGCCGATGAGGCGGAAGATAGGGCGGTCAGGGAAATTGTCTACTCCTTTGAAAGCCTATCCAGGGAACTGGAACAGCTACAAGGTTCCGGTGATGAAATAGGTTCCTTGGCGCAATCGTTCAAGCAGATGACCTCCTATCTTCGGGTTGTTTATGCCGATTTGATAAATGCGGAAGAAAAATACCGCGGCATTTTCGAGAATGCGCATGAAGGCATTTTCCAAATGACCCACGAGGGCCGTTTTATCCGGGCGAACTTTGCCATGGCCACCATGTTTGGCTACGATTCCCCCAAGGAGCTTACGGATTCCATCTCTGACTTTTCCAGGCAGTGTTACGCAAATTCTAAAGAACATTCTCAAGTGGACCAGGCCGATAAAAAACAAGACCGAATGGCCGAGATGGAAACCGAATTCAGGCGCAAAGACGGCAGCGTTTTCTGGGGTTCGATTTCCCAGCGCGGCGTTTATGATAACCAAAATCAATTGCAATACTTCGAAGGCTCGATCGTAGATATAACCGCCAGAAAAGAGCGTGAAAAAGCAGAACAGGAACGACTTCACGCAGAGGTTGAACGTGAGGCCGCCGAAGCCGCGACCCAGGCCAAGAGCGAATTTTTAGCCAACATGAGTCATGAAATCCGCACCCCGCTCAATGCCGTAATGGGCATGACCGAGCTTTTGACCAAAACCAGCCTATCCGATAAGCAGCTTAATTATTTAAAAAAAATTACCATTTCTTCCCAGACCCTCCTCTCTGTTGTAAACGATGTACTGGACTTTTCCAAAATTGAAGCCGGGCGCCTGGTGCTTGAGCAAACCGAGTTTTCGCTGCAAGAGGTTTTGGCCAATATTTTGGAAATGTACTCTCTTAGCGCCCATGAAAAGGAAATCGAGCTGGCCGTTTCCATCAGTGATGACATCCCCCTTGACCTGATCGGCGACCCGGTGCGCCTGGGGCAGGTGCTGATCAATCTTACGGGCAACGCCATTAAATTCACCCAAGGTGGGGAGGTGGTGCTAAGTGTACGCTTGGCTAAAACCGCTCCCCCAAAACCCGAGCTGACGGTACTGGAGTTTTCCGTAACCGATACGGGAATCGGTATAGCGCCGGACCGCCTGGACGTCATCTTTGAGTCCTTTAGCCAGGCGGATTCATCAATTACACGCCGCCACGGGGGAACCGGCCTTGGATTGGCCATTTGCATGCAACTCACGCGGCTCATGGGGGGAGATATCTCCGTTAAAAGCACCCTCGGCCAGGGCAGCACCTTTACTTTCACCGCCATATTTGGCAAGCAGGACGAGGACAAGCAGGCCCGTTTCCTGACTCCCGGCGATATGCGTGGACTCAGGGTTTTGATTGTAGACGACAACCAAACCTCGCGAGATATACTGGCCGCGGGGATTCAATCTTTTCAGATGGAGGCGCACACAGCCGCTTCCGGTGAAAAGGCCCTGGAAATGATATCCGGGGATGATCAGTCTTTTGACCTCATTCTCATGGACTGGCGAATGCCCGGGCTAAACGGCATTGAAACCGCCCGCCGAATCAAATCGGAAATGAAACTGGTGAAACTGCCTATCATTTGCATGGTGTCAGCTTATGGGCGACAGGACCTCCTTCAACAATCAGAGAAATCCTTGCTGGACGCCTTTTTGCACAAACCGGTTAATCCGTCATTACTTTTCGACACGATCATGGGATTGTTTGATCGCCATCCAGACCAAAGGGATTCCACGGTTGAACCGTCCGGGTCTGACGAAGGTCTGGCCCCCGAACGCTTAGCCGGAGCGCGCGTCCTGCTGGTGGATGACAATGCCATAAATCAAGAAGTGGCCTGTGAATGGCTGAAAAGCTGGGGCATTAAAGTTAAGACCGCAGATAATGGGACAGCCGCGCTAAAAACCCTTGCCAAGAACGATACTTTCGACGTGGTGCTCATGGACATCCAAATGCCGGATATGGACGGCTATGAAGCGACCCGCCGTATACTTCAAGACAAATCCATAGACGCGCCGCCCATTATCGCCATGACAGCCCACGCCATGCAGGGCACTCGTGAAAAGTGCCTGGAGGCGGGCATGAGTGATTATGTGACCAAACCCATAGCTTCGAAAATCCTCTTGGGCGCGCTTCTGAAATGGGTGGAGCCAAAACAGCCGAGCGCCGCACCAAGTTTTTCTCAAACCAGCGCCCGGGAAAGCAAGCCCTGTCTGCCGGAATCAATCGCCGGGATAAATCTCTCGGATGCCCTGGAAAAAGTTGGCGGAAATGAGGAAACCTACAAAAGAATATTGATCAAGTTTCTGAAATCCAACAAAACGATAGCCGGTGAAATAGAACAGGCTTTGACAAATCGTGATGTTGACCTTGCCGGGCGCTTAGCACACAGCCTGAAAGGAGCCGCCGGCAATCTGGCCGCTGATGACGTTTATCGAATAGCCGTAAATGTTGAGGATCTTATTCATTCAGGAGGGATCGAAGAAATTCAATCCCTGTTGATTGAGCTCGATGCTTCGCTGGGCGTCATCAGAAAAGCGGTTGATGAACTCGAGCAAAGACCAGGCGCTTCTGAGGACAAGCAGGATCAACCGACTCTGAATCCTGAACAAGCTCGAAATCTTATATTAGAGATCGCCCAACTGTTGGACTTAGACATCTCCGCAGCAAAGGAGAAGGCAACCCAGCTGAAAAAGGTAATGAAGCCATCACAGCGCCTGGATGAAATTGAAACAGCGCTTGAAGAATATGACACCGAAACAGCCATGAAGTACATTGTTCAAATGGCCGAGGAAATGAATATCGCGCTGCCGGCGGATTAAAGTATATATTTAGGGGGACAACCAAATGGACAAAAAAAAATTGCTTATTGTCGATGACGTGGCCGAGAATCTCGATATCCTGGTCGCCTTGTTGAAAGATGAATATATGATTGCCGCCGCCCGCAACGGGAAGCGCGCTCTGGAACTTGCCGAAAAGAATCTGCCGGACCTGATCCTGCTTGATATAGTCATGCCTGATATGGACGGATATACGGTCTGCCACAAACTCAAAGAAAGGGAAAGCACAAAAAACATACCGGTCATCTTTATAACAGCGGTTTCAGAGGCAATGGACGAGGCCAAATCTTTCAGCTTGGGGAGCGTGGACTATATCGCCAAGCCTTTTTCCCCGCTTACGGTAAAAGCCAGGGTTAGAACTCATTTAGCGCTTGCGGCGGCTCAAAACAAACTGGAGCAAAAAAACGCCGCCTTGGTTCACGAAATCGAACAGCGCAAACTGGCGGAAGCCAAACAGGCGCGGCTCATAGAACAACTTCAGGAGGCCCTGACTCAAGTAAGGCAACTTTCCGGGCTATTGCCCATCTGCGCCAACTGCAAAAAAATCAGAGACGATGACGGGTACTGGAGCCAGGTTGAAGACTACATCGGTAAGCACTCCGAAGTTCAATTCTCCCATGGCATTTGCCCGGATTGTGCAAAAAAACTTTACCCCACTATTGCCGAAAAAGTACTCGGCAATAGTGTTAAGCCCAAAAAATAAGCATAGTTTGCAATACCACCGGGAGCTTTCTATTTTACCATTTGCAAGAATTGGCTTTTACCGCTGGTTATTTCCATTACAATAGCCGGCCGGTCTGGATTGCCTGTTTCATTAAAAGAAATTTGGCCGGTTACGCCAACAAAATCACTTAAAGAAGCCAATGCACTGCGTATTTTTTTGCGGTCCAGTGAACCTGCGTTTTGAATAGCCTGCGCAAGTATCATAACCGCATCATAGGTCAATGCGGCGGACTCGTTGACTTCGTAGGTTCTTTGGTAATTCTTTACGAAGTTCTTGGACTTGGGGCTATCGACGTCTTTTGTCCAATGGCAGGTATAATATCCCTTTTTTAATTCCATTCCGCCTTTAGCGAAAAACTCACGATAGCTCCATCCATCCCCGCCCAACATGACGGCATCAATGCCCAGTTCCTGGGCCTGCTTCACGATCAAACCACTCTCGTCATACCCTGGGATCAAGAGCAGGTCCGGGTTCAATTTTTTGGACTTTTTTATAATTGAAGAAAAATCTTTTTGGGTTTGCTTATAGTTGAAGACGCCAAGGATTTTTTTACCATATCCTTTAAACTTCTCCTGAAAAGTCCGGCTCAAGCCCATGCTATAGGCAGAATCAATGCATTGTATAATGACAGCATTTTGGGCATGAAGCGTTTGAGATGCGAACTCCGCCAAAACCCGTCCCTGGAAAGTGTCTACAAAGGCAACCCGGAAAATGTAATCACCAACCTTAGTGACAGCAGGATTTGTGGAATCCGGAGTGATCATGGGTATGCCCTGTTTTTGCAGAACCTTGGCCACGGCCAGGGAGTGATCGCTCCAGGAACATCCAATAACCGCCGTAACCCCAAGTCTTACGGCCTTTTTCGCGGCCAGTTTTGATTGTATGGGAGAGCTATGGTTATCGAGTTCTATCACTTCGATATTCTTTCCTAAAACTCCTCCTAATCTATTTAGCTCATCAACGGCATAACGCACGGCCTGAAAATGATGGATGGTTGATTTGGATGCCTCTCCGGATTTTCCGAATATCGCCGCAATCTTGATGCTATCCGCAGCATAAGCGGAATGAGCGGCCACCCCGGATAAAAGTAACAATATGGAAAAAACAAGAGCTATATTTCGCATTCTTCAATTCCTTATTTATCCAAGTTGTGATTCCCCACAGTTCGCACAGGGTCCGCATGACAGGAAGAATACACGGCCTCAGCCACGGGGACGTAATCTTAAACAAAAACATCGGTCGGGACAGGGATCATATCTACTTACCATGGGCGTTCGCCCCACAGTAGCACCGGATGAAATTGTCCTAATTTTTAAAGGCATAACTGCCCTTTCCTTGGAACACCCCGTATGATGCCAAGTGTGTAAAAGAGCTTGGAGCGGAGAATTTGGGACTGACGGTTACCATGCCACAGCGACGTGCTAAAAGAGTCGACCAGGACAGTTTCAGCGCTTAGCCAATAATCAAGGTCTTACAAATTACACCTTACGTCAATTAAAGCCCTTCTGCTTTCATAACCCTGAGCCACCCAGGGTTTTTCATTCCCAGTTCCTCTATACCGGTTGACATTATAAGTACGCGGCGAAATGCTTGTCAACGACTGGTGGCTGTTGTTTAGGCTTAAATTGCTAATGGGGAAGGTCCCGATTGTTGCGGAGATTATTTTGGTTGGGTTCGTTTGCCCGGGCCGGGTGCTGAATCTGATTCTGGTGAGGTTCAACGACCGGATGCTTTCTCCCGTCAACTATTATTAATCATGGGAGGTTTACATTTTATTTCACCATGAAAGATCATCACTTGGGCGGATGAGATGATCCATGCCGCAAAAAAGCCGACTAATTTTAAGGCAGGGTTTTGGGTTTTCACTTGACATTAACGTATGGACACCATACGTTTAAAGACAAAGGAAGTCGACATGCACAAAATCGTGAAAAATTATCTTTCGCTCTTTGAAAAGATCTCCAACATGAGCCGCCAGTCCAAATCCTTTGATACGGACGTGAAGATATATCGCAGCGAAATCCATGTGATCCAATTCATTGGCGACAATACTGAACTTTACGTATCTGAAATATCAAAGCTAATTGGTGTCACCAAGGGAACGGTCTCCCAAATCGTAAAGCGGCTTGAATCAAAGGGGCTGGTGCGAAAAAAAACAGATGAGGCTAATAACACCCGCCAGCTTGTGCGGCTGACGGAAAAGGGAAAAACAGCATATGCGGCCCACAACCGCTATCACCTGGAACAGAATATTGAAATGGAAAATTATTTAAAAACCCTGGATGCGGATCAGCTTGCGCTTCTTGAAGAATTTATCCATCGCGCCGGGGAGATGATAGAGGACCATATTTAAACCCGTTCTTTTTTTTATTTTAAACGTATGGACACCATACCTTTTCAGGAAAAACACTAATCATGAAATTGGAAAACAGAATCGTCTGGATTGCGGCGATGATCCAGTTCGTCAACATCATTGACTTCATGATGGTCATGCCGCTGGGGCCGGACATGGCTGCAAGTTTACCGATAACTAATGGCGACATAGGCATTATCTGCGGATGCTATACCCTGGCCGTCGGTTTCTCGGGAATCTGCGCCGCGAAATTCTTGGATGCCTTTGACAGGAAAAACGTCGCCCTTGTGGCCATGGCGGGCTTATCCCTGGGAACGATCAGCGCCGCCTTTGCCGGAGACCTGCTCTCCCTGGTCGCCGCCAGGGTGCTCGCCGGAATGTTCGGCGGACCGGCCGCGGCAATATCCCTTTCCATGGTGACCGATATGGTGCCGCCGCAAAGGCGCGGCAAAGCCATGGCCATTGTCATGGGCGCCTTTTCCGTCTCTTCCATCGCCGCCATACCCTTTGGCCTGGAACTCGCCCAGTGGGGGTCCTGGAAAACGCCTTTTTACGGCATATTCATCCTCGGCTGCATCGTGCTGGCGGTTATCCATTTCTTTACCCCCTCGATGAAAGCGCATCTGAGTGAAAAAAAGCAGGCCATCTCCTTTCTAAAATTTTTGAAAGATTATCGATATGTGTTTGCCTTTGTCATGATGTTGACCGCAATGGTCTCGACCTATTCGGTTATTCCCTGCCTGTCAGCCTATCTTCAGCTTAATCTTGGCTATCCCCGGGAGTCATTGGGTTTCCTTTACCTGGTCGGTGGTGTTTTCAGCCTGATCCTGATCCAGATCGGCGGCAGGTCATCCGATGCCATCGGCCCCATTCCAACCAATGTCATAGGAACTGTTTTTTACGTTATCTTCCTTTATGACGGTTTTGTTCACACCCCGTTTTCCCCGGTTCTGCTTATCTTTGTCATGTTCATGGGGACTTCCTGCTTCAGGAATGTATCGGCAACAACCGAGGCATCGAAACTTCCCCGGCCTTATGAGCGCGCCGCCTTCATGTCTCTTTTGACTTCCATGCAGCATATTGGCAACGGCATCGGTGCATTGGCCGCATCAGCCATTTTAAGCACAGGCCCAAATGGTCAACTGTTGCATATGGAGTGGGTGGGGATCCTGGCCATTGTCATGGCCCTGTTTCAGCCGGTGCTCCTGGTGATCATACGCAGGTCAAGAAAAGCAACGGAACCTGATAGCGTGCTTCAGCCAGCCAAAGGCCCCGGCATCTGCAAGGCGGGCGTTGAAACAATTGGAATCGCCAGAGAATAAAAGCCATGATCCCGGCGTTCTGTCCGCTGGATAGAGCGCCGGTCAACGAATCCGCAGCCAGCCTGTCGGGAGCGGGCCGGGTGCGTCCAAAATATCAAGCAGTTAGTCTGAAAGGGCTAACTGCTTGATATTTTTTTCGTTTCCTCTTCCCACACTTTCCCTGCTATTTAGTTTGCTTTTCATGGGTGATGCACAACATTGTGAGTTAATTTCAGGTCCAATGGCCAGGCTAGTTGTTCAGCTTGATAATGGGAAGCAGAGCCGAACGGCGTTTCGCCTCTGAGAAAACCAGTGAATCTGTTTTGACCTTGGGTCCGAGCCCGGAAACAGTGCCCCTCATTAACTCGAAAGCCTGACGGTTTGATTAAGTTCGATTGCGTAAAGCGGTTTTATCCTCTTCGCCATCAGGTGTGAAATTGCTATAGTTGGGAGGTCGCGATATGCCGGTCCGTCTGAGCCTTTAGCTGGAGTTGATTATCATGGATGCCGACCGACCTTCCGGCCCCGGATATTGGTTTACAGCCGCCCAGGCGGTGCAAGAACTCATCAAATTCCACACCTGGCAAAGAAGACCCTTTAATATTGACGCACGCATATTTTTCAGGTGAATCCAGTATCTCAAAACAAGGAAACCAAAGGCCATGAAGCGATTTGTTTGTTTTTTAGTTTTCGTATTCATCTGCTTAGCTCAGTTTTCCTTTGCTCAACAGCCACCAGACAGTACGACTTTGAACTTCACCACTTCAGGAAGAAACGCAAATGTAGGGAATTGGGATGATCAACCCACAAGAACGCCTACGCCTCAACCAACCAGGCCCCCTGCCCAAAGGCCGGTTAATCAGCCCTTGACTCAGCAACAACTTGCAGAGCTGCATTATTTAGGCGGAATTTTGGGGCTGTTTTTCCATGAGCTTGGGCATTGCCTCATTGATGCGTTTCAACTGCCCATTACCGGTAGAGAAGAAAACGTGGTGGATGAATTTTCCACGCTTTTGCTCTTGGAAGCCCGCAAAGAAGGCCTTAGCCAGGCTCATTATCTCATTTTGGGATTTGCAGATTTCTTTTATTTGTTGGCCAAAAACGCGGGCCAGGTTCCCTGGGGAGATGAACACCCGGATAACATGGTTCGTTTTGGCAACATCTTGTGTTTTCTTTATGGCAGCTCTCCCAATGAATTTCAGCAGCTGGCTGATCATTTCAAGCTTCCCAAAAGAAGGCAACATATGTGTTGCAGGGAATATAAAGAAAAAATAAAGGCTTGGGAAAGACTGGTGGAACCCCACACCACAGAAGCCGGAGCCACGGGGCCAGGCAAAGTTAGAGTTCGATATGATCAGGCCAGAAGCGCCTTTGGCCAAAAAATGCAAGCCGCGTTTGTTCAAAACCGCTTGTTCGACACCTTAGCCCAGGTATTGACCAAAGAATTCGCCCTGCCCTATGACATCACCATTGTTCTAAAGGATTGCGGTACAGCCAATTGCTGGTGGGACCCGGGCAAGCGTGAAGTTGTGCTTTGTTATGAAATGATGAAGTTCTATGCGGAGATGCTTCAAAAAAGAGCCCAAGGTCAAACACCTCAACCCAATAGAACTCCCCAGCCAGCACCCCAACGCACTCCACAATCCCAGCCCCAGCGCGCCCCGCAGCCCATGCCCCAGCCTCAACCTGTCCCCCAACCTATGCCCGTCCCTCAGCCCATGCCCCAACCTCAACAGGGTATGGACGCCAGAGTTGTTGGACAATGGATGGCAAGAATCAATCATGGGGTTGTGACCTATGCCATCTACACCATGATGGGCCCCCAAGGTCAGTACTACTCTAAAGTGGAAACATGGCGCCAGGATGGGGTTATGGTTGACTTTTACGAGGAAACAGGCAGTTATCAGGCCACTAATGGAGGGCTTGTAATTAAAGTTATAAGAAACACCCAAGGCCCGCAAAATCTTGAAGGCCGTTTCCCTTATATGTTCCAAAACAACAGCCTGACCATAAAAGGTCTGCCCATTGTAAACGGATACCCGGTTTCCTTTATGCGCATCCGCTAAAAAAATAAAAGAAGCAAGGCCTTGATTGAACAGGGCCTTGCTTTTGATAATTGCGATTTTAAGGAGTTTATTATTGGTTTGGTATTTTTTATCTAATATTTAAAAAGCTCTGAGATATCCAACAAAGCAACTTCATCAATTATTGGATATTTTGGATTAGCCAATTTCACCTTAGCATTTTTTAAAACCTACTCAGCACAAAGCGCCAATAATCCACGGCCTGTGTCAACCGTTCGTTGTTTTGCTAATTGGGCCGAGATGAATTTCCCCTGAATCTGAACCGTCGGCGCCATTCCCTGCTGGACCACCGCACCCCCAACCAGGCATAATTCTTGGGTGGCCACAAAGCGGTTTAAATTTCGCAGCCCAACTCAACCTTAATCAAACCGCTAAACTCTCCAACAAATAGAGTCCACTGCTCCAGAATCCACTTTAATGGTATTTTATCTTGTGTTTCAGAAAATAATTTTTTAAAAAATAGCATTTGGTAAATCTTGAGAATTAATTTTTATATAGGTAGTGTCAATAATCTTT
>NZ_AZAC01000003.1 GCF_000931935.2 Dethiosulfatarculus sandiegensis | reverse complement strand
GTAAGCTCCGCTCCAAGCGCCTTCTCAACCAGGGCCTTCTTCAGCTCTTGGAATATTCCGTTTTCTCCCAACAGGTCTTCGGGCTTCTCATAGCCCTTGAGCAACTCATCAAGCAACTCGTCCTTGGTAGCCATTGTGCGTACTCCTCCGATGAAGGGGTGATTATCTCACAATTGGCTCCATACACGAAATTCCTGACACTCCTGCAGAATATATCCTCTTATTCCCGCCAATGTTCAGGTTGGTGTAATGCATCCGCGCACAGCACTTTTCCTTTTATAGTGCCGATAACGCCGGGTTTCAGTTCCTGCGTCATCCATGCGGCTGCATGCTCTTCTGGAATGGGATATGGAGCGTCAAAACCGCATACACCGGCAGGGGCAAAGCCGAAACGTGGATAGTAGCCGGGATGCCCAAGAACAAACACCATCTCCACACCGTGTTTTTTCAAAACCTCAAGAGCGCCAGGCACCAATGTGGTGCCCACTCCCTTGTTTTGATATTGGGGAAGAACGGCAAGCGGCGCTAAAATTTGAGCGGAGACCTGTTCGTGGGCTCCGCTGATTGTCACATTGGTAAACAACACATGCCCCACCACTGTATCCTGCTCAACCGCGGCAAATGAGTAACAGGGCTCGGCTGTTGGATCCTCCAGTAAATCATTTACCAATTCACTGATAACAGATCCCTTTTGCCCGCCAAACGCCTGTCTGTGCACCTTCAGAATATCTTGCCTGCTGAGAGTATTCGCGCTTATTATTTTCATGGCTTTCACCTTGCGTTTCACAAATATAAATCATCAATTAACGACCTAAAAAAACATAGGCCTCCGACTCGCAACTCATTGCAACAATAAATAAAAAATATTTACTGAAAAAAGCGTAGCTTAGACGCAGAGGCTCGATCGAACCAATATGGAAAGAGCAAATTTTAATTCGCTAAAAAGGAATTTTAAATCGCCGCTGTGAACTATTGATCAATCGTCTGTCTGTTACGCCACCCTTATTTCAGTAACGTGCAGAACAAGATCAATTGAACTGGTCAGCATAAAATCTCCCTGGTGAGTATTTAACCGGTATTCAATAACAAACAACATCTCAGGCGTCAACAAAAGAAAACTATTTAAAGGCGCCACCTGGTTATTGACTGTATTCTTCCCCGGAAGCCGTGGGCAACGGTTCCCGCCTGTTCGAGGCCAGGTTCCAGCCTATTCGGAAAAGCTTCACCAAACTTTCCCTGCCGAGTATGCCTTTTATCGCAGACCGGTCATTTTGTCTGTCTTGGGGAAGAAGCATGGCGAGGCCTTCATTACATAGCGCAATTGTCTTTTCCGCTGCCTCAACCGGTCTCATTCTTTCCTGGTCCACGGTTTCCGCAGCCATGAGAATATTGGCAAGATAGTTCAGTTCTGAAAGGCATTGGTCCCACTTGACCTCGCCATCTTTTGCCATCTCCCGAAGCACCGACATAATAAACCCGTGCGATGCCCTGACGGTTGAGTTATCCGGTAATTGTTTAGCCTGGTCTATGGTTATTATTTCAGCCTCGGTTAATTCTTTATAGATATCCGGGAATTCCCTGTTTAGAGAAGGCAGCGGTTCATGCCCATGCTTTTCCTGGGCCGCCCGGGGCTTATCTGCCGATAGAAACGCCTTGAAATAAGATCGGGTCAGATAGTCTTCTTCCTTTGCCGCCACAAGGTCTTCAAGTGGGGTTATGCGGGCAAGCTGTAAAAATGCAGCCGCAGGCTCGGGTGCTACATAGCCCCGTTCTTCCCTTCGCGCTTCCCGTTTTGCGGCAAGATCTGTCTCCAGCATTTCCCCGGAGGTCAGAACAGCATACAATCCACCATTATCTTCAATATATTCAGTGGAAATATGAAGAACAGTTTCCAGGATTCTGTTGATCCTCTCATGGTCATCAACATCGACCTCAACCAGCAATGCGATAAGCGTATCCCAGGCCCTGCTGTTTTTGGCCAGGAGGAAAAGATCCCCCCACTCAAGGCAGCACTCACTATCAAGCACCTTCTCAAGAAGATCATCCTCATAGGACCGGTTCGAATTGAGCATACGTAGGGAAAGAGATTCGTAATCAACCACCAGCAGATTTGCAGCCAGGCCGAGGACCAGCAAGTCATCATCCATCTCGGTAATTATTTTCCTGGCCGCTTGAGCGGAACTTTCATAGATCACTTCCAGCCATAAAGCGAATTCATCCGGGTCAAACTTTTCCCTTTCTCCCGGAGCATTATTTTTCCAGAAGACCTCATCGAAAACATGGGGCAACTGGTGTGACGACGCCAAGGCAATCAAGTCACCGGCGTCCTCTACTCCAATGCGCCGGATAAGGCGCACAAACTGATCCGCTTCAAATCCCCGCACTAGCTGCACCAGTTTGGGGTTTTCTACAAGCCGACGAATGAGACTAAAAGAATTGCTCATAACCCAGACATTCCCCATCTTTTCCAGTAACAAAAAATAAGCGGAAACCGCGGTGGATTATAAATCACGGTTCGAGAGAAAACCTTTAACGGCCTCACACACCTGTTCATTATGGGTGAAAATCGCCATATGCTCGCCCCTATCGGCAACACAAAGACTACTGTTCGACAACCTTTCCGCCAATTTTTTCCCATGTTCGTTAAACGGCACTATCGCATCGTCTGTACCATGAACCACCAAGGCGGGGACAGATATATCTTCAAGCGGATATTCTGTTTCCTGGGTTACCCGGATATCATTTATGGTTCCCGGAATGCGCTCCGCCATCCGCTCAAAGGTGCTCAAGATAAGCTCTTTGTAGAGTGACATCATCTGATCATCGCGCAGCATCTTTTGGGCCAGATCCTGATGCCTGAGGGATCGCATCAAAGATTTTTCCACGTTTTTCAAAAACCTGTTGCGCATGAACCGGGCAAACCAGGGCATCCGGGCGGCAAGCTTTATCACCTGAAAGGCAAAGGGAATGGGAACCATATTTTTCCCGCCTGTGGTTGAGCACAAAACCAGGGCCCTTAAGCGGTCGGGATGGCGCAGGGCAAAATAAAGAGCCGAATAGCCGGCGCCCGAAATGGCCAGCAGGATAACCTTTCCGATGCCTAAGGCATCCAGCAAAGCCGCCAGCAAATCCGCCTGCGCCTCGGGGCTTTACCGGCCCTCAAGCGGGGTTCCGAGGTAGCCGGGCCTGGAGACCGCAATATAGTTTGAGTTCAGAGGCGCAACAGCCCGGACCAGAATATCCGGTTGTTCATAGCCTCCCATGGCACCGTGGATGCTGACAATCACATCCGAGCCGCTCTCATGCACCCGCCCGCTTCTCATATATTCAATGGGGCCGAGTGCGGTATGGGCAATAGTGGGGCTTTTGGGGTCAGGCATTTGTATTCTCCGTATCTGTAAAAAACATATGATATAAGAGTTCAAGAGGCGGATATTGCGCCTTCTCCCCATACATAGCCTTCTGCTGAGCTATTCCGTTTATGTTGACCCAGAAAAAAAAGGCAAGATCCTCAGCCCGGCCCTGCCTTATGGTTCCCTGCCTTTGTCCCCGGGCCATAATTTCCGCTATGGTTTCATAAGGAACTTGCCGCTTGGCATTGAGGATTTCTCTTGCTTCATGGGGAATATTTTTGGCGGCAATCGCCTGGGTTACAAGGAGGTGAGACAAGCAAGCGCCAGGTTTGGTTTGAATTGTTTGCACCAGTGCGTCAATGGCGTATTTGATTTTTTCATCCGGCTTACGGTCCATTGTCTGCAAAAAACCACAGGCTTCCACCAACCGATCCAATGCAATGCGGATAAGTTCGGTAAAGATATATTCCTTTGACGAAAAATAGTGATAAATTAAGCCATTAGACATGCCTGTATGCCTCGCGATATCACTTATTTTGGTTCCTGCCAACCCATTGAGCGCAAAGAGTTCAAGAGCTCCCGCAAGGATCTGCTCCCTTCTCTCTTCCTTTATTTTTTGGTTTGCTTCCTTGTTCCTGCCCATCGGACCGCCTATTTCCTTCCTCGAGCTGCTGGATAACGAGGTTGATAATATCATTGATTGAATATTTATTCAATAAAAAAGACAAATATTACCATCCATCATTCTCACGAGCTTAATCTGATCCCGGAGTAATACAAAATTCAGTCAAAAACCAAAATCAGCTTCACTTGGGCAGCTCAAGCTTGGAGCAAATCCCCGGATAATTTCTCGCGGCATCACCCGAAAAGGGTCGTGACAACTTTAGCGGCTGTTCTCTGAACATTTTGAGCAGCAGCCTGGCGCCGCGCAGAATAATGCGCAAGGCCGGATGCACCAAAGACGTAAAGATCAGATCGAGCCACCAGCCATTTTGAACGGCGGACAAATTTCCTCCTGAAACGTAGCCGCATCCAGGTTAATTGAAAATCAGTGACTTCCACAAAATTTTCTTTTTCCATAACCCGGCAACCATAATTAATCTCCGAATTCAAGCATTTATTAGTATTATCCATTAAAATACAAGTTATTCATTAACCCAAAGCCGCAGAAACCATCTGTCCACAGGAGCGCCGCCTTGAAAAAAACACACCTGTTTGCCGTAACCGTACTTTTGTCAATTTTAGCCCATGCCTTTGTTTCCCTGGCCATGCCGCCTTTTGATCCCGCCAAGGTCCCGGCTGCGCCTGACTATGCCAGGCCCGAGAGCTGGCTTCATAAACCAGCCGCGCCCAAGGCCAAGGTTGATGTGTTTTTTGTTTATCCCACGGTTTTGTTCAATGACACCGATTGGATCATGAATACGGCCGACCCTGAAATGAAAAACGCGGCCCGCTCCCCTTTACTGACCCAGGCTTCGGTTTTTAAGGGGCAGGCCAATATTTACTCGCCCATGTATCGGCAAATGAACCTGGCGGTGCTTTCCCTTCCCGATGACCAGGCAGCTCTCATAAAAAAAGTCGGCCGCGAGGATGTCTGGCGGGCATTTTTGTATTATTTGGAGCATGAAAACCAGGGCAGGCCCTTTTTCCTGGCAGGTCACAGTCAGGGTTCCATGGTCTTGGCCGACCTGATGATCCAACATTGGGGCTCCACAGGTGTGGAGAAAAGGCTTATCGCGGCCCTGTTGATCGGATGGTCCATTACTCCGGAGAACCTGACTCAAAACCCGGCCCTTAAGCTCTGTGAGCGTAAAGACGCAACCGGATGCATTATTTCCTATAACACCATGGAAAACGGCAAACAGAAAAAGGCCCCCACCCTTTTACCCGGAGCCTTGGCGGTTAATCCCCTTTCCTGGGATACGGGCAAGGAGTTTGTCCCGGCCTCCAAAAACTTGGGCGCGGTATTTTTTGATGCGCAGAACCAACCCACAACCCACCCCGGCTTTACCTCCGCTCAAATTATTGACGGTGGTTTGATTGTAAAGCCGCAAAATGTTGACTTGGTGACAGTCAAGGGGGGGCATTTCCCGGCGGGCGTTTATCATGCCTTTGACTATTCCCTTTTCTACGAAAACCTTAAAGCCAACCTGGCAGACCGCATAAACGCCATGAACAAATAGCCTTATCGCGACTACATAAACGGCTTTTTTTGAGCCGCTTATGCAGACCACGGGTCTGTCCAGGGCAAACCGCCCAATCATCCGGCCCAAGCCAGCTCGGCTTAGGCTGATTATCTGCCACCCGCAACTATTCAAAAAAAACAGGTATAAAACTTGAAATACTTTCTTCCGGTTTTTTCTTTGGAATCTCCAGGCAGAAGACTGCTTTTTGAGAAAAGCGGCTAGCTCCGGCTTTTCCTGGTGCGGCCCGGAGTTGCCAAGACAAAGTTTGTCGGCAACTTCTTCTGAAACACAATGAGATTATTAGCCAAACCACGGCCCAAGGCCGTTTGGAAACTTAATATGTGGGAGTCCCTGTTATGACCTCATCTCAACCGGAATATAACCTGTTGTCAGCCTGGCCCGATCTTGCCCAAGACCTGCGCCCGGGGGTGGAAATCTTCTCCCCTCCGGCAAACGGCCCCAAGTCCCGCATAGCGCTTTTTGCCTGTTTACCCCCATTGGTCCGCGGTCTGTCTGGCCATATCCCTGGTTCTGGTGAATCTGGGGCATGAGGTTGACTTGCTTTGGCAACCGGAGGTCGATCCCAACCGGCCAGCTACCGACGAAGAAAAAAAAGGACCATGATCCAGGCCATGGCCGACTCGGGCCTGCCTAACCTGCGCCCCTACTTAAACCTCATAGACCTTTCCCAGGTGCCTGCGAGTGAGATAGGCATCAAGGCCATGGAAGAGAGCGTCCTGGCCAGTTTCTATGACACGGTTTAGGTGAGGCGCACCACCAAGGTTGATTTGACCAGCCCAAGAGATAATGAAATCAACACCCATTGGCTAAAGCGAAACATGTCCCTGCGCTCTCGCCTGGCCACGGTTATCAGCAACCGTAAATACGACATGTTTCTGATTCCCAATGGCGGCATCCAGGAATTCGGAGCCTCCTTTGCCCAAGGTGTAGTTCAGGGGCTCTCCTGCATCAGTTTTGAAATGGTCTCAAATGTTAATGAAAAAGTACTATTCTCAAAGCAGCTGCCTTTTGCCGATCTGGATACGGAAAACGCCTGGAAGACAGATCCCGGGCACAGCCTGACCAAAGAACAGGGCCAGGAAATCAGCCGCCTGATCAATGACGTGGACGGCGAGGCCTACTGGAAAACAACCTTTCGAAGACTCCAGCACACGGGCAAACTGTCTCCAATTGAACTGATGCGCCGCCGGAATCTGGGACCGGGGCGCAGGATAGCGCTCTTATGCCCCAATACCGGCTGGGACAGCACCTCCCTGCACAGAGACACTTTTTTTGGCTCAATTAAGGACTGGGTAACCTCAACCGTGGATTTCTTCAGCCGTCACCCAGAACACGACCTAAGAATCAGGATGCACCCGGCTGAGGCGATGACAAACTCAGAAGAGAAGGTCGCCGAATATCTGGGCAGGCGTTTTAATCCGCTTCCGGAAAACCTCCATATTGTGGAAAGCACTTCCGATATTAACACCTATGGGCTTATGTATCTGTCCCATCTGGGTTTGGTATACACCTCTCCAAGCGGCCTGGAGATGTCCATGCGTGGGCTTCCCACTGTGGTGGCAGCCAGGGCCCACTATGCGGGCAAAGGCTTTACCATTGATCCCACGAGCAGGCGGGAATATTTTGAATCCCTGGAAAAAGCCTTGACCCAACCGGACAAGCCCGAACTTTCCCGCCGGGAATTAGAATTAGCCTGGTGCTATGTTCATATGTATCTGATTGAAATGAGGTTGGATTTCCCCTGGGCCTGCGGCCGTATGCGGGAGAAGCTAAACACTTGGCCCATCAATAAGGTTCTTTCAGATCAAGGCTGGGCCAAATTCGGACGGACTTTTGCAATACTGACAGGCAAAATATCAACCAAACCCGGTATGGTGGCCAGGCCAAAATAAAAATAAGGATCTAAGCTCTTCCGAGGGAAGGTAATCTGTTTAGAACAGCCTGATTACCTTCCCTAATTTTTGGTTGTCTTCTCCTCAGGAGCTGAATATTGCAACCGGTATTTTCCTCTCAATCGTCTCCCTTCTTACCAGCCCCGACCTCATCCTTGGGTAAAAAGGCCTCAGGGTCCTGTACGTTGATCAACTCAATGATGAAAACCAAGGTGGATTCCGGGCCTATCACCGGGGGGTCGCCCGCCTTGCCGTAGGCCTTTTCAGGCGGCACCACCACTTCCCACTTATCGCCTGTCCGCATTTTTTCCAGGGCTATCTGCCAGCCCTGGATAACATCTTCCATAAAGAAAGGAACCGGCTCGTTCTGTTCATAGGAACTTTCAAAAACCGTTCCATCTACCAGCCTGCCCTCATAGTGCACGGTCACTTCATCGGTTAAAGTGGGAGTAGGTCCGCTTCCCATTTTCAGAACCCGATACAAAAGCCCGCCATCCAGCTTTTTGACTCCGGTTCCCAGGGCGTAATTTTGCCGGAAGCGATCTCCGGCTATCTTGTTCCCCGCCGACTCCTGTTTAAATGAAATTTCTTGCCTTTTCAGCAGGCTAAGCTGAAAAGCCTCCAGGGCCAGGTCTATTTCGTCGTCTGTGAGTATTATTTTTTTATCTGCCAGACCGTCTGCAAACCCTTTAGCAAAGGCCTTCTGGTTAACCTTAAAACCGTCTTCCAACATTCCCCTGGCCAGGTCAACGCCCAGGGCATAGGAAATTTTCGCATTATTATCAGATAATTTCAGATCTGCCTCGGCAAACAGGGGCAGCGCAGAAAAAACAATCGCCAAAACGGCTAAAAATACAGACCTCATGCCTATCTCCGTAAATTGCTTAAAGCGCCTTTTTGAGCAGTATGTTGCAAAAAATTCGTCTATATTCCTTTTTAAATTTACCAAAAGAAGATTTTGTTAACTCGGAAAATTAACATAACCTTTTGATTTAAATTATTATGAGGCGACTGACAGACGGTTTGCCAAGGCAAATCCCTCCTTCAGCCCGACTGAATCAAACTGCCATGTAAGAAACTCCATAATCAACTGCAAAACCAACCCCCGCGGAAACCGGGATTTTTAACCTGTGAAGTGATTATGGCCCCTTATCAGGTCGGTGAGGAAATCAGGCTTGTCATAAGGGCTTAAATATCCTATTTAAGGGAGAGGTTCTATTAAGGGGGTGTTTATGGCGAGCGCCGCACCCCTCGAAAAATAAACATGCCTGTGATATCTGCCAGGGGCAGGGCCCTGGCAGCCCAAGTAAAAGCCCGCAAACCGCCCTGCCAACCAAGGAGAAGACATGAGTCAGACTCCCCAGAACATCCAGGAGCTGAGCAAAGAAGAGTTGATAGAATTTTTGGTCACCACCTTCAGGCGCACCTTGATACACTACGGCCTTTGGTTTCGGGAGGCTGAATATCAATTGGGAATGAAACAGGCCATGGACGCAGAAGACCAAGCCTTTAGCGCCAGCTTTGCCATCCACATGAAAAGACTCAGTAAAATTTTGGGATTTGAGGTGGATCCCAAGGGGATGCCCGTGGCCCTTTTAAACCAGAGCAGGGAGCGGATCCTCAAGTTGATTGAGGCCCAAAGCGCCAACTGGCTGGCCAATGACGGGGTCTGGTTCCAGGCCGTTGAGAACGCCCACGATATGGATACAGCCAAACGCTGCAATGACAGTTGCTGGACCAGGTATTCACCCTATGAAGCCGAAAGGATCAAACGCCTCTTGGGGCTGCCGGACAACAGCGGGCTGGAGGGGTTGAAAAAGGCCCTCAACTTCAGGACCTACGCCCAGCTCAACAAACAATCTTTTCACGAGGAAACCGAAAACAGCTTTGTGTTTCAAATGAACGAATGCCGGGTGCAGGTGGCGAGGCAAAGAAAAGGCCTGACCGACTATCCCTGTCGCTCGGCAGGCAAGGTGGAATACCGTTTCTTTGCCCAGACCATAGACAGCCGCATTGAGACTGAATGTGTGGGGTGTCCGCCGGACGAACACCCTGCCGAATGGTTCTGCGCCTGGAAATTCACCCTGAAAGCCTGATTGTTAAATCACACCCCTTAAAAAAACGAACCCGCCCTGCATTTGCCGGGCGGGTTTTCAATCACTTTTAAAAAGAAACTGGAATCAAGCGTTGGTGAGTTTTTCCACCTTCTTGACAAGCTCCTGAAAACCGGGGGCTGCCCCCTTATTCTCCTTCATGATATCAAGCGGGTGCCCCAAATCAGATGCCAGGACCAGACGCGAATCCACCGGCAGCTTGGCCAGGAATCGAAGCCCATTGGCCGCAGCCAGGTTTTCTCCTCCGCCTGAGCCGTAAAGGGCGATTTCCTCTCCGCAATGGGGGCAGATCACCCCGCTCATATTTTCCACCATACCGAGTACGGGCAGATTGATCTGGCGGCAAAAATCAAGAGACTTGCGCACATCGGCCAAAGCTATCTCCTGGGGCGTGGTCACCACCAGGGCCTGGGCGCCGGGTATGGTCTGGGCTACGGTCAGGGGTTCATCGCCTGTGCCCGGAGGGGAATCTATGATCAGGTAATCCAGATGATCCCAATGCACATCACCCAAGAATTGTTTTATAACGCTTACCTTGAGCGGGCCGCGCCAGATCACGGACGCATCCTGATCCGGCATCAGGGATTCCACGCTGATGACCTTTAAATTCTTTTTCAAGGAGACCGGCATAATAAGCCGCTCCTCCTCCTGCACCAGGGCGTGCTGTCCCTTGAGGCCTAGCATGCGGGGCACTGAAGGGCCGTGCAGATCCACATCCATAAGTCCCACTTCATGCCCCAAAGCGGCCAGGCCCAGGGCCAGGTAGGCGGCCACAGTGGATTTGCCCACCCCGCCTTTGCCGCTCATCACCATGATCTTGTTTTTGATATGCCCCAGATTATGCTGAAGTCTTTGTTCCACTTCGTTAATCTCAGACTGGCTGTTCGCGGAGCTGTCCGGCTGAGTCATGGCGCAACTTCCTTATCTTTTGCTGATTCCACTGAAGCGAAAAGAAAAAAAGGACAAAATCCTGATCAGCGCCGACCGCAACAGGAACCCGGGCCGGCGCAACCGGCGCTGGAAGGTGAAGAGCCGCAGCAGGTGGTGTCGCCGGGGCCGGGCGTACCGCCTGTTTTGGCTTTTCCGGTCAACGAACTGGTTTTGGAAAGAAGTTTTTCCAGGTTCAGGCTTCCACAGGCAGGGCAGGCCCTTTGGCTGGGCTCGCCGATTATCAGAAGCTCTGAAACTTTTCCGCAGTCGAGGCACTTAAAATCATACAAAGGCATTTTCTATTCTCTTCCCCACTTGGCTCAAAGGCCAAGATATCGAAATTAAAACCGCCCCGCCGTGGATGAACCCGATAAGACCAAGCCTCTGTGTGGAGTTAGCCCTTGGCAGACTTGGTCTGGATGACCGCCCTGGCGAAATAGTCGCTGATGGCAGTACCCAGAGTGTTGACAGCCAGGCGGGCGCAATGCAGGTGATCCTCCGGAATACCGCCTAAGGTGACGTCCACGTCTTTTGGCTCCAGCTCCAGGGCCTGATCCAGATTCAGCCCCTTGGCCAGGTCTGTAACCGCGCTGGCGCAGACCAGGGTGAAGACACAACCATGGGGAGCGAATTTAATATCCCGGATAAAGTTATTCTCTATGCGCAAGCTCAGTTCAATGGAGTCGCCACACTGACCTGTTTCATGGCCATAGCCGTCAGGCGTTTCTATCACCCCCATATTCCTGGGGTACTTGGCATGAGAGAGAAAAGCCTCGCTGGCCCTCCATTGATGGTTCTCAGTCTCCTCAAAGACATCTGCCAACAAAGCCTTATGATCGTTCATTTCAACCGCCATTCAAACAACTTCCCCCACGAAAGGGTAAGGGGCAAATTAAGGCCCCTTTTGGGTATAACATCATTGTTATTAGAAAAACTTTTGAACCTATACCACCAGTGGCCTGAATCCACAACACCCCTGATATCCACCGGAAAAGCCGCCCCAAACAGCATGCCGGGCGCGCTATGGAGTCCCCCGAATTACTCCGACTAAAAAAGCCAAGCAATCTGGAAACTTGACAAGCCCGCATTTTTGCCGACCCGGGGTTAAAAAATACGAAACCTTTCTTTTTAAACCCCTGCCGGTTCGGTTACACGGTTTAGAATGATCAGTTAGGTGGTATTGAGCTCAAAAGTCAAGAAAAAAGTGAGGTTCCAAAGGCCCCAAAAGCCTTTCCTTTAGCGAGACAAAAGAAAGAAAAAGCCCCGCCTTGCCGAACCGTTTCTTAAATTTAAGAGACAGTTTAAAAATAAGGTAATAATTAAAGACTTTTAAGATAAAATCCTGCTGGTATTAGGGTTTTTTACAGGCCAAGCATCATAAAACGTTCGGCCCTGGGGTTTTGGTTATAATCCTCTATATCCCTAAACCCGAATTTTTCATAAAGCTTATTGGCGGCCTTTAAATCCAGACGGGTGTCCAACAAAAGGCTTGCAAAGCCCTTTTCCCTGGCCAAGGCAATTCCCTCGCTTAAAAGCACCCGGCCCAGGCCCAAGTTTCTGTATCCGGGTTTCAGATACATGCGCTTAAGCTCCGCCTTGCCCCGGCCCATGGCCCTCACCCCTACACAGCCGACTGCCGCGGTTTTGGATTTGATAAGGATGAAACCGCCCTCCTTATAGGCATCCTTAAAGGAGGCCAGGTCCTTATCCAGCTCACCGGGATCGAGCTTCAGATCCAATTCGTCAAAATACTGCCTCATCAAGGGCTCTAACTGAGGCAGATCTTTCTCACACGCCAACCCCAACTCTAAGCCTGGGGGTAGGCCCGTATTCCGAGAAGGATGCAGCCGGGGCATTGTGGCTCCTTCCGTGAGTGCAAGGCTATTTGAAACTTGCGGTTATTTGTATTTCCTGGCCGGGGGACAAGTCAAGATCATAATCCTTGAACCAGGTAATCACCGGCACCGGGTCCACATTCCCGCCGGGCAGATCACCGATATAGTGATGCTCCATATAGCATTCCACCAGGAGTCTGAGCCGGAGCTTGCC
Organism: Dethiosulfatarculus sandiegensis; assembly: GCF_000931935.2. GTDB lineage: Bacteria > Desulfobacterota > Desulfarculia > Desulfarculales > Desulfarculaceae > Dethiosulfatarculus > Dethiosulfatarculus sandiegensis. The sequence continues at coordinate 255,697 of NZ_AZAC01000003.1, read as the reverse complement.
TTTCGGGGCATTAAAGACCAGGCGACGTTTCAAGTCAAGTCCGGGGCCGCTCTCTAAGGCTGAGGGGTCCTCGGGCTTTAAAGGAGCCAGGTCCTCGGCTGAACGCACCAGATAAAGCCCCCACTGCCAGAAAGGCCCCTTGATCTCATGCAAAAGGCCCCCTCCTGTGAACGGCGGGGTGAGCTGGTTTATCTCCAGAGTATGCTCCACCTTGGCTTGGGTGACTTTGGCCTCAACCCCGACCTCCACCTTGACCGGATCAGCACCGGTCTCAACCCACATGGGAGCGCAGGATGCCAACAAAACCAAACTCACAGTCCAAATGAGCAGATTCAGGCCTTTTTTCAGGCTTACCGTCAACATTGAGCAACCACCCTTTGCTACTGGTTCGTTTACCTCTGCATCCACGGTATACGCCGCGGAAGAATCCTTTTAAAAAACCTTGTTGAGTAAAGTATAGTCACCGCGCCAAATATGTGAAAGAGCAAACCAGGTTCTGGACTGAGAGTGATGAATAGCGTAAGTTATCATGTTGAATGAGTCTTCGGCAGCTTGGCTCCGGTCTGAATCCGGGCTCTTTTGGGGGAACTAACCTTAAACAATAAGTTGGCTGACAAGGTGTCTTCAGCATTAAACACTCCACTGGGACCTTATCTTGAGGTGCCGGTTAAGCTTTTCATTGCCGACTCCGCTCTGTTGAAGCAGACCAAAGCGGTGCTGGAGCAGTTAAAATTCCAAGATGTGCGGAGTATCGCCGTCCAGGCCAATTACTTTATGGCCATGCGCCAACTCTTCAGTGAACTGACCAATTTCGAAGGCGTGGTCCTGGTGAATCATCCTCCCCAAAAGGTCAAGGATACCGCCGGGATGTCCTATGAAGACATGAATTTTGAAGATTTTTACAAGGGAGTGGCCTCTTTTAATAAAAGTTCCCGTCGAAACACTGCCGATCTTTTGAACAAGTGTGTACCCATATTCATCTCGGCCCAGGACAGCGACATCCGCATGCGTATTGTGGAGGAGCTCTTTTCCTACGGCATAATGGCGGCCTTTATGCTCAGGGTGCAAGACTACCGTATGCCCGCTGCCGAACAGCTCGAAGAGAGAATCCGGGAATTGCAGGATTATCTGCTGGAGTTCTTCTTACACCGGAACCAAAAGCTCACCGAGTTCAAAGAATATAAGTCCGCTGAAGACCTCAAAGAAAGACGGGCCAAGTCGGAAAACCTCATGGCCGAGGTGGAGCGGCTGAAACAGGCCAAGGAGTTTGACAAGGCCATTGCCCTGTGCCGCCAGGCCATAGAAGTCTTACCCACAGATCCCGGAGCCTATCTTGAAAGCGGCAAACTTTTAGTCAAAAAGAAAAAATACCCCCCTGCCCTGCAGATGTTCAGGGATGCGGAAAAAGTGGCGGACGACCTGCCCGCCCCCAACCAGGAGATAGCCAACCTGAGGGTTGAGCAGGTAAAGGACTATGTCCATAAAAGAAAAGAAGCCGGGCTGCCGATTGACCAAGGTGTTCTGGATAATTACCTCAAAGAGGCCAATGAAAGCTTCAAGGCTGCCATAAAAAAGGCCGAACGCATCCAGGCGGTGCGAAGCCAGGGCCAGGAGGAGCGGCGCAAAGACGCGGTGGCCGGTATCGCGGAAAATATCCTTACCTTGGGTGTGCAGGAGCTGCTTGGTCCTGGGAACCCCTTGGTTAGGCAGTTAGGCCAGCTTGCCCAGGAAACCCTTTCCAACACAATCCAGGGAGAAGGCGAACTGGCCCCCAAGCACCTGGTTCAGTTCGGTTTGCTGGCCTTTTTCGACGGAGATCTGCCCAAGGCGCTCAACTATCTTAAAAAGGCGTCCCAGGATCCGGAAAGCTTTGAAGATGCCTGTAAAAAGCTCAATTACATAGGCACCCAGCTCAGGCAGAGAGACAAGCACGATGAAGCGGTGAAGGTCTACCATTTCCTCTTATCCCTCAAGCCTTCTTTTAAGGGGGTGGTTCTTTTCAACCTGGCCGTGGCCCTGGAATCCAAAGCCCTGGAACTCAAGACAGCCGACGACCCCAGGGCGGAGGCCATATCCAAAATGGCGGTGGGAACCGCCACGGAAAGCCTGTATGTGGACCCGCTTTTACCAAGCGACCAAAACTTCTATGCCAATACGGTGATGTATCATTCGCTTTTAATGCTGGTTAAGCTTTTCCGTGCGGCAGCCGGTTCAGCGAATAATGAAGCGGAAACCCCAACCGACAAGGCCTGCCGTCAGGCCTCCGAGCGCCTGGAAAACCTGTTGCTTCAGAAAAAGGACAAAGAGGCGCTTTCTTTTATGTTCACGCTGGCCCAGAAGCTCACCCCCTATTTCACCGGTTTTGACAAACACGCAACCCCGCTGGTCCTGGATTTTGCCAAACGCCTAAACGCTGTGCTTAAAAACAATCCCAAACCCAAGATGCGCACCTTTGGTAAAATTCTTGGGGTGTTGGTTGCCAAAGGCGCTAAGAAAAAAGATGAATCCTCCATCGCCACAAGCCCGCTTCTTAACAAGGTCATGGGTGCCTTGAACAAAGGTGATCAGTCCAGGGCGGCTCATGAGCTGGCCATAGTGCTTGTGGCCCGTCCTCAGTTGCTTAAAACCAAGGACTTCCAAAACGACAGAACCCTCACTAACCTGTGCAAAGAAATATATAACAAGCTCAATTCCGTAGATTTTGATAAGTTCACCTGATCAACTATTTTATCTACAACCTCTCCATCCCTTTACACTTTGCGTAACAATATGAATAAGCCAATTACATTCTGCCCAGCCTATGCCTGAAGCTGCTTAAGAACCGACACCCACTGCCTGATCTGTTATTTTATTAAGTAAATAAACAGTACTACTTAACCGTTGGAGTCCCTTCATTTCAGCTTCTTTGCTCGCTCCTGTTGAAATATGAATCACCCTTCATTTCACTAAGGATTATTAGTGAAAATAGACACAAATTCCTCCTTTTTCTCCTTTCTTTATTTAAATAGATTTAGATAGACTTACTTATTCCACCCATTATTATAATCTTGTATTACGGCTTCGATTTTGCTACCCTCAAGGACGTTCCAAGCAACCATTTAAGCACTAAAGGAAGGCTTCTTTGAATAAGGGGCCATAAACCGGCGGTTTAGTCCGCAAAAATCGGCAGTGCCGCCAGCCATTCATTTTTTTTTGAGGAGGAAACGATGATCCGCAGCAAGAAGATGTCTTTGATCCTTGTAATGGTCTTCGCCCTGGCCATGATCATGGCCGTGCCGCAGGCCAACGCTGCCCGCCGGTTTGTCTCCATAGCCTCCGGCTGGGTGGCCGGCGCCTACTATCCCATGGCCGGAGCCATCTCTAGAATTGCCTGGAAACACCTTAAGGAAAAAAACATCAAAGTTACGGCCGAGTCCTCTGGAGCCTCTGTGGCCAATGCCAAACTGATCGGCGCCGGCGACACAGACCTGGCCATTTTGCAAAACGACATCGCCAACTACGCCAACAAGGGCATGAAGCCCATGTTCCAGAAACCCATCAAATCCCTGTTGGGTGTATGCACCCTCTTCCCGGAACACGTACAGCTGATCGCCAGTGCTAAATCGGGCATCAACAGCGTGGCCGACCTCAAGGGCAAACGCGTGGCCATCGGTCCGGTGGGCTCGGGCACCGCTGAGAACGTAAAGCAGATCCTGGAAGCCTGGGGCATGACCACAAAAGACGTCACAGCCGAGCAGCTCAAGGCCAGCCAGGCCTCGGACTACATCAAGGACGGCCGCCTGGATGCAGCCTTCTACACCGTGGCAGTGGGAGCCGCCACCATCATGGACACCGCCTTGGTCTCCGACATCAAAATCGTGCCGATCACCGGTCCCAATGTGGACAAGATGATCAAAAAATACCCCTTCTATGCCAAGCAGGTCGTTCCCGGCGGCACCTACAAAGGCAATGACAAGGACGTTCCCACGGTTTCGGTGATGGCCATGATGGCGGCCAGGGCCGACCTGGAAGCCGACATTGTCTACTCCATCTTAAAAGCCATGTACGGCGACCTGCCCCAGTTGAAAAAGGCCCACGCCAAATTCAAGAACATCGATGCCAAGACCGGTCTGGTGGGCATGAGTGTGCCCCTGCATCCCGGCGCCGAAAAATACTTTAAGGAAGTCGGTGTCCTGAAATAAGACTTCTTCAGATCTGCACGCCGAAAAAGCCGGGACGGATTTTACCGTCCCGGCCTTTCCCAACCCTCCCCTAGCTTCACCTTAGGAGTAGGCATGCCCAAAGAGGATATCGCAAGCTTGGACGACAGCCTGCAGTTAGCCCAGGAGTCAGAGGCGGGCGCCAGGACAATCAGCGGCAAAGGCGGTTTCTTTGTTTTCTGGTTTGCCGTCGCCATGTCGGTTTTCCAGCTCTATACAGGTTTTTTCGGTGAACTGCCTGGATCCAAGCAGCTTTCCATACATCTTTTCTTTGCCATGGTTCTGTGTTTTTTGTGCTGGCCCAGATCCAAGAAATCACCCCACGACCGTATGAGCATTCCGGATATCATTCTGGCGATCGTGGGTGGTTTAACTGCCCTTTACCTGTTTTTAAACTATGATCATGTGGTCATGTCCCAGGGGGCGGCGCCAACCTATGACATTGTCATCGGCGGGATTCTTATCTTGCTGGTCTTGGAAGCCACCAGGCGAAGCGTCTCGCCCATGCTCCCGATCATCACCATAATCTTTCTGATCTATGCCTACGTGGGCCCCTATATTCCGGGGGAGTTGGCCCACAGGGGATTTACCGTCCATCGCATTATCGACCATATATTCATGAGCGGTGAAGGGCTCTGGGGAGTGCCCTTGAGGGTCTCGGCCACCTTTGTCTTTTTATTTGTGCTCTTTGGCGCCTTTTTAGACAAAATAGGAGCAGGCCAGTACTTAATAGACCTGTCGTTTGCCACTATGGGTAAATACAGGGGGGGCCCGGCCAAGGCCGCGGTGGTCGCCTCCTGCGCCATGGGTTCCATCTCGGGCTCATCCATAGCCAACACCGTCACCACCGGCGCCATGACGATTCCCCTGATGAAAAAGGTCGGCTTCAAGCCGCATGTAGCCGGAGCTGTCGAGGTTGCCGCCTCAACCAACGGTCAGCTCATGCCGCCGATCATGGGTGCGGCAGCCTTTATCATGGCGGAAATAATCGGAGTCTCTTATTTTGAAATTGTAAAAGCGGCCTTTATCCCGGCCATACTCTCCTACACAGCCATTTTCAGCATCGTGCATCTTGAGGCGGTAAAGGAAAATATCAGGGGGCTTACCAAGGAAGAGACCCCGCCTTTAGTCAAGACCATATTGAGCGGCCTGCACTATGTGATTCCCCTTGTGGTCCTGGTCTGGCTCTTGCTGGTGGTGATGTGGACACCCACCACAGCGGCCTCCTGGTCCATATTGGTGGCAATCGCCGTGGCCATCGGCAATAACTGGTACCGGGCAAACCGCCTCTTCCCAGAGCTGGTTAAAACAAACGGAACCCATCCCTATGCCGCCTATGATGAATACAAGGCCAATCCCGAGGGATTTTTTCCCCGCCAGACCAGCGCCGAAGTTCTGGGCTCCCTGGAGACCGGGGCCCGCAACATGGCGGGCATTGCAGCCGCCTGCGCCTGCTGCGGCATAATCATCGGTGTGGTCACCTTGACCGGTCTGGGTCTCAAAATGGCCACCCTGATCACCGAGGCGGCGGGCGGCAGCCTGATGCTGACCTTGATCTTCAGCGTTATCGCCTGCATTATCCTGGGCATGGGGCTTCCCACCACAGCCACCTATATCATTATGGCCGCCATGACCGCTCCGGCTATCATGACCATCAGCGCCGACCTGGGCCTGGGCCTGCCGATTGTGGCTGTGCACCTGTTTGTGTTTTACTACGGCATTGTATCGGACGACACCCCGCCGGTTGGTCTATGCGCCTATGCTGCGGCAGGCATAGCGGGATCAGACCCCATCAAGACGGGGTGGAAAAGCTTCCGATTGGATCTGGCGGCCTTCACCCTGCCGTTCATGTTTATCCTGAACACCAAATTATTGATGTACAACACCAATTTCATGGAGTTAATGTACATCATCCCGGTTTCGATCATCGGCATGTTCTGCTGGTCGGTCTTTATCCAGGGGCATTGGGTGGTGAAGACCTTTATCTGGGAAAGGCTTTTGTTCCTGGGCCTGGCCTTTATGCTGGTCAACCCCAGCCATCTTGAAGTCGCAGGGGTGTTGATCAACGAGCATCTGGCCAACGCCGGAGCGGTGATCATGTTGGTTGTGATCTATTTTTGGCAAAAGAACCGCAAAGGCAAAGCAAAAGCCCAGGTAGCTTAGCAGCCCAAGCCGACAGGAGAAAAAAACTGCCGCGCCTATCGCTGAAACTGATAATCATTCCGGCCGTGGCGGCATTTTTGGCCGTCACGGCCCTTGTTATGCAACCAATAACAGCCCTTACCATTCGCTTGCCCAGAGAAAAAAACCGCCTGGTGGAAGCGGTAAAGGCATCGACAGGGGAACAGCTCTTTCTGACCTACCGCCATTCAGTGGAAAAAACCAAGGTTCAAGGCGTGTTCGAAGTGGCGGGAAAAGGGCTTTTAAACCTGGCCACCAAAATGGAATCAGTGGGCACGGGGCTGCCGAACACCTCGCCGGAGCGAACCACACGCCAGGGCAAATGGCTGGTGGTTGACGAAGGTAAAAAACTTCTGCCGAATATACGTTTTTTTCTTTCCCCTATAAATCAAACACAGCTTACCATAGGCCGGAAGGCCCTTGACCTTAACAGCCTTAAGTCAGGCAGTCTTCTGGTGATAGGAGTGGAGCATCCCAGCTTGGCGGCCTGGCTGAAATATATAGCGGGTTTTGGTCCATGGACTCCCCAAGGAGGGCAAAATGAAGAAGTTCACTAAAATTCTGGTCCCCACAGACCTTTCCGAGGCATCTAACCGCGCCCTGGAATATGCCTTTACCTTTGGCTCTGCCCTGGATGTCGAACTTTTAGTTCTGCACGTGGTGGACGGCAGAGTCATGCAAAGCATGCCCTATGCCCATGAGGAGCTTAAAGACGAATTCTATAAAAAAATGTCGCATGACGACATGGCCCAGGAAATTAAAACCGTACTGGAGCAGGAAAAACAAAAAGGCATCAAATACGACAAAAAGCTTAAAGTGACAACCCTGGTGCGCTATGGGGTGCCCTATAACCAGATCATCAAAGTGGCGGAAGAAGAAAAGACCGATTTTATTGTGATGGGAGCCAGGGGAACCTCTGCCGTGTCGGGCATGTTCATGGGAGGCGTGGCCGAAAAGGTGAGCCGCAGAGCACCTTGCCCAGTATTCCTGGTGCGTAGACGCAGGCACCAATAAAAAAACAAAGCGCCTGAAACTAGTCAGACGCCTTGCACCCCTGAAATAGATAACGCCGGGTTGGGTAGACCCGGCGCTATCAGAAAGGGAAAAAGAAAAAGGGTACTGATTGGCAATGCAATTTAGATGCCAAAAACACAGAATATCTTTAATGTAAAATAAATATAGCAATTACAGTTAGTTATAATTTTATCGGCAAACCGTTCAAAATTTAACTTCCAGCAGGGTACAAAATTTTATACCCAAAAAAATAAACCAAGATGTAACCATTTGCTAAGTATAATTAACTAAAGGAAAAATTACGTACAAAATATTGGACCGTAGAATCAGGCCCTGGGTGCAAAAATTTTTCCCGCCCAAAGGACGCGCCCGCCGCATCCGGCCGCAGGCCGGTGGGAACTGGTTTCTCAACCATAACTGAACACGAAAAAATCTCTTACCCAAACCGGAGACAACCCGTGGAGGAGAAAACTTGGCCAAACTGATCATCACAGCCGCGGTATGCGGCTCGGCTCCCATGCGCGAGCAGAACCCTAATGTACCTTATTCCCCAAAAGAAATTGCCAAAGAGGCTCTACGTTGCTGGAGGGCCGGTGCAAGCGTGGTGCATGTACATGTAAGAGACCCCAAAACCGGCAAGCCTGATTTCAAGCGTGAGCTTTTTAGCGAGGTGGTTGAACGGGTTCGCGCTGAAAGCGACATGCTGATAAACCTCACCACCAGCGCCTTCAGCATAGAGGATCCGGACCCGGGCGAGGCCAGGTTGATGCCGGCTGAACTGGGACCGGATCTCTGCTCACTTGATGTGGGCAGCCTGAACTTCAGGGGTAATGTATTTATCAATCCCGCCGAATGGGTGGAAAAAGCAGCCAGGCGCATGCAGCAGAAAAAGGTCAAGCCGGAGATGGAGGTCTTTGAGGTGGGGCATGTGCTGCAGGCTGCGGACCTGGTGCAAAAGGGCCTGATTGAAGCGCCGCCTTATTTTCAGATCTGCCTGGGTATTAAATGGGGGGCGCCTGCGGATCTGCCTTCGCTTTTAAGTTTTGTGAGCCGCCTGCCCCAAGGGGCCTTATGGTCGGTTCTGGCCGCCGGGGCCAATCAGCTGCCCTTGACCACCCACGCCATGCTCATGGGCGGCAATGTACGGGTGGGTTTTGAAGACAACCTGTATCTGAGTCGGGGGGTCAAGGCCTCGAGCAATGCGGATTTTGTGGAGCGCACTGTAAAGCTGGCTCGAATCTTGGGCCGGGAAGTGGCAACCTGCGCCGAGGCCCGGGAGATCCTCAACCTGCCGCCTGAAAAAACAGGCCAATAGCAACCCGAGCAGGTAATAAAGCCAGGCCCCAAAGGGCCTGGCCTTCCATTGATCAGCCAACCACCTTGTCAACGGCCCGGCCCAAACTCTGGACCACAAAATCCAAATCCTCTTCTTCGATAATGAAAGGCGGCGAAATAACCAGCCCATCACCGTCTTTGCCTGCCATGCCCATTGATTTGTAAAGAATAATGCCCTTTTTGAAAAGTTTTTTCCAGATACGCTCGGTAACCTTCTCTTCTCTGGGATAGGGCAAACAGGTTTCTTTATCCTGAACCAGCTCCACCCCCCAAAGCATGCCGATCCCCCGCACTTCAGCCACCCTGGGGTGGTCGCTAAAGCGTTGTTTCAGTTTTTCACCCAAAACCACGCCTATTTTCTCGGCCCGCTCTATGAGGTTTTCCCTTTCCAGAATACGCAAGGCAGCCAATCCGGCCGCGCAAGAGACCGGGTGGTGGGAAAAGGTGCCTCCGTGCACAAAGCCCGTAGTCTTTCTGAGAAGATCAAAATGTTCCTTTTGCACCCCCACGGCGGACAGGGGCGCACACCCTCCGCTGATCCCCTTGCCCATGGTCACCAGGTCCGGAGCCACGCCGTAATGATCGCTTGCAAACCAGCGGCCAGTGCGTCCCATGCCGACCATGACTTCATCGTGAATCAAAAGCACCCCGTATTTGTCGCAAATTTCCCTAATAACCCGCCAGTAATCCGGCGGAGGCGGGCAACTGGCCAGGGTGGCGCCGCTGATTGTCTCCCCTAAAAAGGCGCTCACAGTCTCCGGCCCCAGATTTAAAATGGTCTCCTCCAGAAAACGGGCGCACCTTAAGTCACACTCCGGATATTTCAGACCAAAGGAGCACCTGAGGCAATAGGGGGGCGGAACATGCTCCACCTGGGGCAGCATCGGCGCATAGGGGGTGCGGAAGCTGGTGCGCCCCATGGCTGACAAGGCCCCCAGGCTCAAGCCGTGGTATGATTTCCAGCGGGCGATAAGCCTGAAGCGCCCCGGTTCCTTTCTGGCCAGCTGAATCTGTCGGGCCAATTTGATGGAGGTCTCCACAGCCTCGCTTCCGCTGGTCATAAAATAAAATCGTTCAATGCCCAAAGGGGCGTGGGCGGTCAACGCACTTGCAAACTCTTCCACTACTGGTGTAGTGAACATGGTGGGATGAGCATAATAGCCATGCAGGATCTGGCTGGAGACAGCCTCTGCCAGCTCTTTTCTGGCATGACCCAGATTAACGACTACCGCGCCCCCGCTGGCATCCAAGTAGCGGCGGCCTTGGTTGTCGATGATCCAAACCCCTTCGGCATCCACTGCCTGGGGCAAAGGGCCGTCAAGCTTGCGGGGAAAGACATTACCTGGTATTGACTGCATCATTATCCTTCCTGTGGTTACCATGTAATTTTAGGGATTAACTCTATCAACACTGAACCGTAAATGGCAACAGGTTACTCACGGCAAAAGCCGCCTAAAGAATGCGACCAGGCCATGGGGAGCTAAAAACAATCTATATTCGAACCCTTAATCAGGTCATGTTGTGTCTTTTATCCAAGAATGGATTTCGCAGTTCCCTTGGAGACAGATTGACCGGGGCCACAGTTGAAATGACTTTGGTAAAACAATCTCTACTGACCAACGTCTTAAAGCCTGCTCAGGGTGTGAATTCAGGAGGTTTCCATGACAGACTACGGATGCGGAGAACAATGCGCAGCAGTTGAACTGGGGCGCATGGTTGCCCTGGAAGACTCGGTGGGGCTTATGCTGGCCCATGACATCACCGAAATTGTCCCCGGCGCAAGCAAGGGCCCGGCCTTTAAAAAAGGCTATGTAGTTACCAAAGAAGACCTGCCCCACTTAAGGCGGCTGGGCAAAAGGCACCTCTATGTGCTGGAAGTGGCCGCCCATCTCTACCATGAGGACCAGGCGGCTGAGCTTATGTTCCAGTCACTCTGCGGGCCGGGAGTTGAACAGGTCGGTCCTCCGGCCGAGGGCAAAATCAACTTCAAGGCCAGGCACGACGGCATCTTTTATCTGGATAAAGAGCGGCTTATAGAATTCAACATGGTTCCGGACGTCACCTGTTCCGCAATTCATCGCTACACCCCGGTTAAAAAAGGGGACATCCTGGCCGGGACCCGGGCCATCCCCCTTCTGGTGGATAAAAATTACGTACACCAGGCCTGTGAAGTTGCGGAAAAAAACGGCGGACTTTTGCAGGTGAGACCGTATCGGCCCCTGAAAGCCGGCATTGTGGTCACCGGCAACGAAGTCTATGAAGGAATCATTGAAGATAAATTCGCAGACATTGTCTCCCAAAAATTAAAGGAGCTGGGAGCCGAGACCGTGGGATCGGCCCTTTGTCCGGACGACCGCCGGGTGGTGGCTCAGACCATCACGGACCTGGTGGGCCAAGGCGCGGAGATCATAATCACTACGGCAGGCATGAGTGTGGACCCGGATGACGTCACCAGGATGGGTATTGCCGATGCGGGCGGCAGGAACCTTATCTACGGCACCCCGGTGTTGCCAGGGGCCATGTTCTTGGTGGGAGACCTGGTCAGCCATGGCCGCAAACTGCCCATACTGGGAGTGCCGGCCTGCGCCCTGTTCTACAAAACAACCATCCTGGACCTTATCCTGCCCAGGGTGCTCACCGGAGAACATTTTGACCGGGCCAAGATAGCCGAGCTGTCCCATGGCGGGTTCTGCCGCAACTGTGCCGGAGGCTGCCGCTATCCCTTGTGCGGTTTTGGCCGTGGATCATAAGCCCTAAATATCCTTTCCCAATTCAACTTGGCCGAGTGGAGTGTTTCCACCCGGCCAGGTGTAGGTCAAAAGCCCCACTCAGCTCGAAATAATCCATTCCAATTACATCTCATAAATATAAAAATTCCGGCAAGCTATCACTTATGTCACAAATGACATAGCTAACCCATTAAATATATTAACATTTTTCCTTGACTATACCTTTATGATCAGTAAGTATTTAAGTGTTAAAAAACCATAATGCGAGGAGATTATATATGTTCAAGATCCTCCGCGTCGACATGGCAGCCAAGTCGACCAAATTTGAAGACGTCCCCGAAAAATGGCAGGGCCTGGGCGGACGCGGTTTCACCTCCGCCGTGGTGGCGGACGAAGTGGACCCCACAGCCACTGCCATCGGCCCTTTAAACAAGCTCATCTTTGCTCCCGGCCTTTTGGGTGGCACCAACTGTGCCAACAGTGGCCGTTTATCAGTGGGAGCCAAAAGCCCCTTGACCGGCGGCATCAAAGAATCCAATACCGGCGGACAGGCCGGAGCATATCTGGCCAAACTGGGAATCCACGGAATAATTGTGGAGGGAATCCCTTCTGACGACGCCCTCTTCCTGCTCAAAGTCGGTAAGGACAAGGCGGAACTGGTGGCCGCCGGCCACTTGAAAGGCCTGGGCAACTACGACACCGTAGCCAAACTGGTGCAGGAATACGGTGACAAATGCGGTTATGTGAGCATTGGCCAGGCAGGTGAGAACCTGATGAACAGCGCCAGTGTGGCCTTCACCGATCGGGAGCTTCGCCCTTCGCGCCATGCGGGCAGAGGCGGCCTCGGCGCAGTGATGGGCTCCAAAAAGCTCAAAGCCATTGTCATTGACCCTGAAGGCGGCGCGAGCTCTCCCATAGCAGACAAAGAGGCGTTTAAAGCCGCGGCCAAACGTTTTGCCAAGGCCTTGAGCGAGCACCCGGTTACCTCCGGCGGCCTGCCCACCTACGGCACCAACGTGCTTACCAACATCCTGAACGAGGCAGGCGGCCTGCCCACCAGGAACTTCAGCGCCGGAAACTTTGAAGGGGCGGAAAAGGTCTCCGGCGAGACCTTGAACGAAGTCACGGTCAAACGCGGCGGCAACCCAACCCACGGCTGCATGACCGGCTGCATGATTCGCTGTTCCGGCATCTATGTCGATGAAAAGGGCGACTATGTAAGCAAATGGCCGGAATATGAAACCGTGTGGGCCTGGGGGCCCAACTGCGGGATCGACGATCTGGACGCCATTGCCCGCATTGACTACATGTGCGACGACTTTGGGCTGGACACTATAGATACGGGTTGCGCCATGGCGGTTGCCATGGAGGCAGGCATCCTGAACTTTGGCGATGCCAAGGGCGCGGAAAAACTCCTGGCCGAGGTGGGTGAGGGCACCCCCATGGGCAAGGTTATCGGTGCAGGCACCGCCACCACCGGCCGGGTGTTGGGCGTGAGCAGAGTGCCTGTGGTCAAGGGACAGTCCATGCCCGCCTATGACCCACGCTCGGTCAAGGGCCTCGGCGTGACCTATGCCACCACCCCCATGGGCGCGGATCACACCGCAGGCTATGCCACCACCGCCAACATCCTGAAGGTCGGCGGAGATGTGGACCCCTTGAAGTCCCAGGGCCAGATAGAACTGAGCCAGGGGCTGCAGGTGGCCACCGCCAGCATAGACACAGCCGGACTCTGCCTGTTTGTGGCCTTTGCCGTACTGGATATCCCGGACGCCCTGGCCGCCATAGTGGACATGTTGAATGCCAAGTACGGCTGGACCATAACAGCCGACGATGTCAACGACCTGGGTAAAAAAGTCCTCACCATTGAAAAGGACTTCAACACCAAGGCCGGTTTCAACAAAGCCGACGACAGGCTGCCTGACTTCTTCAAGTATGAAAAGCTGCCGCCTCACAACGTTGTCTTTGACGTCTCTGACGAAGAACTGGACAAGGTGTTGGACTTCTAAGCTTTTTTGCGAGCCATGCCAAAGGCCGGGATCAAATGCCCCGGCCTTTGGCCCTAATGGAGAGACATGCTGATCAGCATCAAGTTGGGCGGCCCTTTGCGCAAGCGCATATCAGGCCATGACAGGGGAGAGTTAAGCCTGGAACTTGAGCAAGGCTCCAAGGTTTCCGACGCCCTGATCAAGCTGGGGCTGGATGGGGATGTGGTTAGGGTGCTCATGCTCAACGGCCGCCCCATAGCGGAAGACAAGGCCCTCAAAACCGGCGACCGGCTGGCCCTGTTCCCCAGGGAGCTGGCTTTTAATGTCTGTACGGCCATCAGCTTTTTCAATCCCCTGGTGCGGGAAGCCCATTCAAAAAAAACCTGATTTTTATGAACCTGCTCTTTTCCCTTCCTTGTCTTGTTGCCTCTCCAGCCGCTCAAAAATCCCATTAATTTACTTGTGAATTTTTTAATCCTTTGTCAGGATTTTTGATATAACCCTTTTGATTTTTTTTGGGGGGCACTGGGGAGAAGGAGAAAAGCATGCCGAAAATCCGCGAAATCAAGGCCGCTTTTCAGAGCCAACCCACCAGGGAAGGCGCCGGCGTGCTTTTGCGCAGGGGCTTTGGGCAGGCCCAGGTCCCCTTGTTTGACCCCTTCCTGATGCTGGACCACTTTCAATCCGACAATCCTGGGGATTATGCGCCGGGATTCCCTTGGCACCCGCACAGAGGTATAGAAACCATAACCTATATGCTCGCAGGCCAAGTGGAGCACAAAGACAGCCTGGGCAACCAGGGTGTCATCAAACCGGGAGAAGTGCAATGGATGACAGCGGGAAGCGGCATAATTCACCAGGAGATGCCGATTGTGCAGAAAGACACGCCTTTTCTCGGATTCCAGATTTGGGCGAATCTCCCCAGGTCGCACAAGATGACATCCCCCCGCTACCGCGAGGTGAAGGCAAAAGAAATTCCCGCACTCACCCAACCCAATCAAGCTGAGATCAAGGTCATAGCGGGGAATCTGAGTGGAACCAGGGGACCGGTGAGGGAGGTCATCATTGAACCGATAATTCTGGACATAACCCTGCCCTCCCTGGAGGAACTGGAATTGCCGATCAAAAGAGGCCTTAAGGCAGTAATCTACATCTTCCAGGGTCAGGGGGCGGTGGGCGACATAGCAAAAGGCGGGGCCTTTATGGACTCCGGCTCAGTGGTGCTTTTGGATGACGGCGAAATTTTGGAAATGAGGGCCGGGGGGCAAACCATGCGGGCGCTTTTACTTGCAGGCAGGCCCATAGTCGAGCCTGTCTGCTGGCGCGGCCCCATTGTCATGAATACAGAAGAAGAGCTTGATCTGGCATTCCGGGAATATAAAAACGGAACTTTCCTGAAATAGAGTTTAAGCCAGTTCCAGGGTCTCCACAGTCGGCACTGTGAGGTCAAGGTGCAGTAACCGATGGTTGTCCCTGGACTGGCGGCCCAACAGCACCTTGGTGAGCTCGGCCACCTGCAGAGTCGCCACCCAAGTCGGGGTGGGGGTGGGCACCCCCAAAACGCTTTCAGCGGAGTCCCTTTTTTCCACCGGATCGGGACCATACAGCCCGGCCAGCCCCGGATCACCGGGAAAAACCGTCATCACAAAACCTTCCCAGCCGGCCAGGGCTCCATGGACATAGGGAATCAGAAGGGCCTTGGCCGCAGCCTCCAGTTCATAGCGGGCCTTAAGGTTATCCAGGCAATCCATGGCCACATCCGCCCCCTCCAGAATCTGGGGCAAATTCCGGCTGGTGGCCCAATCTGCGAAAACCGTACATTGCACAGCCGGATTGATGCGGACCGCGACCTCCGCCGCACACAAGGCCTTTTCCCGTCCCAAGGTCTCAAGGTTGCAAAGCAACTGGCGGTTCAGATTGCTTTCCTCAAATACATCCCCGTCGCAGATCGCAAGCTTGCCCACTCCCAGCCGAGCCAATAGGGTGACTACGTAACCGCCCAACCCTCCGGCGCCTAAGACAGCCACACTGGAAGCAACTATTTTCGCCTGCTCGGCTGCGGTGAGGCTCCCGCGATTGGAACGAAACCTCTCCGGCCAGATTCCGTTCTCAAGACAAAGAATCATGGCCTGCCTGAGGGATATTTTCCTGGCCTTGGACAACTCACGAAGCCCGTTTTTATTTACGGAGAAAAATTCGTTTTTACCGGGTTGGCTGTGGACTTCGGTAAAAGGGCTCAGGTATTTTTTCAGCTCATCGGCTTCCTTGAGGCGCGACATGGCTTACCCGCCTCCCACCGGCGGGAAAAACGCCACCCGATCGCCATCCTTTAAAAGGGTGTCTTTGCCTTTTATCTCGCCGTTAACCATTATGATCTTAACCAAATTAAGCTCAATACCCAGCCTTTTACAAAGGCTGGCTGCGGTTTCATTGGCCATGGGACTTACAATCAACCCATTTGCGGGATCATAATTTTCAATAAGGTTCCTTAAAGAAGCGCTTAACTTAACCAAAAGCGACATTCAAAAAGCCCTTCATCTCCCACTTAAATAAGGGACAAAATATCGGTAATCAAAATAAAATTAAGCTTAAAAGCCATGCGGATCAGGTTATATTAATATTCTAGCAGGATACGCAGGCAAGTCATCACAAAGTGCATTTTCGGCCCGAATGACTATCCAAAAAAATCGGGCTTATTTTACCTACTCCTGGGAGGGTAGAGGTTGGGCGGCATTTTAGAAACAGTTCTTCCGGTTTTTCTCCTGGTGGCCCTGGGTAAAGGACTGATCTATTTCAAGCTGGCAGGCCCTGATTTTTTCCGTGTCTCGGACCGGCTGGTCTACTACATATTTTTTCCCTGCCTTTTGTTCTGGAAAGTGGCCCAATCTCAGGCTGGAGCCCAGAACTCCACCTTGGAACTCAAAATTCTTGAGGTCTTTCCCCTGGTTTTAGGGTCCATTTTTACAATCTGGCTATTGACCCTGATTCACGCCCGACTTTTCAAGCTGCCTCAACACCAGATCGGGGCCTTTTCCCAAGTCAGCTACCGCTTTAACACCTATGTGGGAATGGCTATTATTTTTAACTATTTAGGTGAGCAAGGCGTTGCCGGATTCGCCATATTAATCAGCACGGCCATACCTTTCATCAATGTTCTGGCCGTCTCCACCCTGGTCTGGTTCTCGCCTCAGGCCTATTCCCAAAAAGAGAAAACCAAAATGGTTCTGAAAGCCATGGTTACCAACCCCTTGATACTGGCCTGCCTGGCCGGGGTGCTATATGGAAAGGTCGTGGGAGCCCTGCCCCTTTTCGCGGTAAGCAGCCTTAAGTTATTGTCTTCCATAACCCTGCCCCTGGCCCTTTTGTCTGTGGGAAGCAGCCTGGCCCTGGATAAATTGCGGGGGCGGCTTGGTCCCGCCTTTGCCTCATGTTTATACAAACTGCTCTTGTTGCCTGTAACTGGCTACCTACTATTCAGCCTCAGCGGAATAAACGGTCCCGCCCTTGTAATCGCCATGGTTTTTTTCAGCCTGCCCACCTCACCCGCTTCCTATATTTTAAGCAAGCAACTGGCGAGTGACGCTGAACTGGCCGGGGCTTCCGTTGCCCTCTCCACGTTGCTTTCTTTTATTTCCCTGTCTGCGATTCTCTTTCTTTTTCAATAAAAAGCACCGGTCCTCCCGGCACTTATGGGCGTGTCCTTTCTTTCGGGATCTATTTTAGGGGAAGAGTCTATGAGCGAGCGGCAAGAATACGCAAGGCCCAAAAAGAATAGGCGTAAGGTAATTTGGCAGTGCGAAAAAAAAGAGAACCGACGACCGAAAAAAGCCTTGGCAATCCAGGCTCCCGCAGACGTCGGCTCAACTCTAGGAAGGCGGCACCTGGGCTTCCAGGGCCATTTTTATCTTATTTTTCAACTCAGTGAGATCAAATGATTTAATCACATAAAAATCAGCGGCAATGGATTTCATATCTTCCTTAAAGGTGTCGTAGGCAGTGCAGAGCACCACAGGCAGATCATAATATTTATTACGGATATCCTGGAGAAGATCCAGACCGTTATAATCCACCATCTTGATATCCAAAACCACAAGGTTCGGTTTTTCATCCGCTATGCGCTCCAGGAGCTTGTAACCGGAGTCAGCGGTTACCACTTCATAGCCGTCCTCAGTAAGCTCTTCGGCGTACAGGTAGCGGATATGCTCTTCATCGTCCACTATCAAAATTTTGGGCATATGCGGCCTCCCTGAGACTCTAAGCGCCCCAACGTTCCAAAAGGTAGGGTTTCGTCTCTTCAAACACCATGCACTCGTGTTCAATAAATTCCTCGGCCTGCTGAACGCTCATCCTCTGGGTTTTGCGAACATAGGATAAGGTCTTGCCGAAATAAAGCGGTATCAGAGATGACAAAATTTCCTGGCGATCGGCTGATTGCCTGGCGTAACCAACCGAATAATCATAGAGCAGCTTGGCCCATACCTGCACCGGGAAATCAAAACGCCCCTCTGACATGTCAAAAATTTCCCTAATCTTGGCCATACTCTCTTCGGAAAGAACCTCTTTCCACACCGGCATGAAGTCATCCTGGCCGCTTCTGAATTTGTCGTCCAGGGCCTCTTCGCTCACCTTTACCGGAGGCGGCATCTCCACCTCGCCCAGCCCAAAGCCGTAGATGGCGGTCGGGCGCGACCATTTCACCCGCATCCAGTAACCGGTGCTCTGCACCATGAGATCCAGGATAGTTCCCACCACCTGACTGAACATGGGCCCCAGATCACTGCCCGGATCCTTTGGTTTATGAATCTTGGGCCTGCCCATATAGGCCTGGCAAATAGGGATATTGTTGTTCATGGCCAGGGTTGTCATCCAAATATCAATGCCGAATTGGCTCACAGCCTCGGACCAGGTGGTGCTGGCCAGATAAATCCGGGCCAACTCACCGGAAAAACCAAAGTCTCCGCCTATGGGCTGCCTCACCCTGCGGCCGTACAGGGATCTGGTCAGGGGGTAGGCAATAGAGTTGGTAATGGTTCCGTCATATTTATGACGTACGTAAAGGGGAGCCACATAGCCGAATTCATTAAATAAAGGCTCGCCCAAATGCTTGATCCACCGAGGAGTGATGGACTTCAGGTCCGCATCCACCACCACTACGGCAGAGGCTTCAAGCTCCACTACCTTGCGAAAAAGGTTCCTGAAATTGTTTCCTTTTCCCTTTACTCCAGGAGGCGTGGACAGATAAATCTGCGGCACATCCTGTGTGTCGGCCTGGAAAAAGGCCTCTTTGGTTCCATCGTCTGAGTTGTTGTCGCAATTAATAATCACGCAGTTCAAATGGTTAAAGAACTGCTTAAGTCCCAAGGCGGCCTGGCTGGTGGGATAGGCTATAAGTTCCGCCTCCCTGTAGGAGGGAATGGCCACCACCATCTCGGCCTTGGCGATGCTTTGAGGGTTTTCCTCGTAGTGTTCCCCGGTCATGAAGGGCTCCCGCTTGGCAACTGTATGGGTGGTCAATATCTACTAAAAGTGTTACTTGATCAATAACCCAAAGTCAAATCAAACGATTTTTATTGGGTAATGATAGAAAACCCGAAGCGTCCTTCCGTAATACTCTTGCCGAATTTTGGCAAATGCCGCCTGAAGAAAGACTGAATTTTACCAAACAGCTAGAATTACTAAAATTATAATTCAGTTAAATTTTGACGGCCTTTTTCCCAGATAGCGTGCCGGTTGCTTTCCGGGCATTCATGGCTTCTCAAGTAAAATCCCTACAAAAATAACTTCTTAACGATTCCGAAAAATCCATTGGAACAGATAGATTGGCTACATCAAAAAAACCGGTCAGGATCGATTCTTAAAATTTTACCTTAATAATCCTTTTAACAGGAAAAAATATTCCCCAGTTTCGCCATAAATCCAATAAAGACCCAACCTACCGAAATAAAAATATAATTTTCCAACACAACTTCTCTTCCAATCCGGCATATGAAAGGTAATTCCACCTTGGCTGTTATTTTTTATAAAACGTCTTGGAGGATTGGAAAAATTGTCATTCGCTAATAATCCAATTTTTATTTTAGCCTTAATCCTTCAATCGAGATGAATCACGCGGCATTTTTCTGTATTTTTCTTAATGAAAAAAGAATGAAACTGGTTTGATCCTGTAAACGACTGACTTATTGGGCTATGCTCATAATCCAATTTATGCTATTTTAGTGTATTAATTAATAGAATCAAGACTATGCAAAATATTGAATTTAACGGTAAAGGTTCTCCGGCCGATGTGCCGGGTTTTTTGGTTGGCCATGCTGAACACAAGGAGGTCCCCACCGGGTTAAGCGTGGTGCTCTGCCCCCAGGGCGCCTTGGGAGGCCTGGCCAAGGCCGGGTATGCCACAGGCACCCGTCAGATGGACGGGCTTGAACCGGACCACATGGTGGACCAGGTGCACGGTCTGCTCTTCACCGGTGGGTCTTCCTTTGGCTTAAACGCCTGTGAAGGTGTGCAGAAATTCCTGGAAGAAAGAGGCCATGGCCTGAGCGCAGGGCCATTTTGCATCCCGATTGTGCCTGCGGCGGTTATTTTTGATTTGGCTCTGGCCCGAAACAAAGCCAGACCGGATGCGCAAATGGCCTATCAAGCCTGCCTGTCGGCTAATGATCAAGTCATGAAAAGGGGCAACCAGGGTGCCGGCAAAGGGGCGACCGTTGGTAAATTTTTTGGCCTGGAACAGGCCTGCAAATCAGGTTTGGGCGGCGCATCGCTTAAAATGGCTCAACTTAAGGCAGGTTGTCTGGCCGTTGTAAATGCTTTTGGTGATATCATGGATGAAAGAGGCAATCTCATATGTGGTGCGCGCACCTCGCCCAAAAGCTGTGAGCTGGCTTCAACCGAGCTTCAATACTTGAACGGCTCCACCCGTCCGGCCTTTGGACCGCCGCAAAACACCACCTTGGCGGTAATCACCACCAATGCAAGACTAAACAAACAAGAAGCCTGTAAAGTTGCGCGTATTGCCCATCACGGCATGGTACGAACCGTTTGTCCCACCCACACCACCTTTGACGGTGATCTGGTGGTGGTTCTTACAAGCGGCCAGGTTGAAGCGGATCTGAACGGATTGGGAGTTTTGTTTTCGTGCCTTGTGAGCATGGCTATTTTAGACGGAGTGCGCTCGGCGGAAAGTTGGGGTGACTTGCCGGCCGCCTCGGAGATCCGGCCCCTTAGCCGAAATTAAAAAAAGGAGATCCTCGGATGCGACAGAAAACCTTGGCATTACTTACGGGAATTTTACTTTTGGTTTTGGTTCCAGGGACCACCGCTTCAGCAGAAGCCTTCTTCAAATCCTGGGGGATTTCCTATTACATTTGCGAAGACATGGATCTGGATAATGAAGACCTTAAGGCAATGGGCCTTTTATTGCACTTTGACGCTCCTCTGACCACCTGGAAGGCGTTTGAACTGGTTTTCAGGCTGGAAGGACAGGCAGGGGGATATTGGAACTATGGTGCGGGAATGGAAACGGCGCTTATCCCCGCCTTAAGAGCCAACCTGCTCTGCGCAGACAGTTTCAAGCCTTATCTGGAAGGAGGCATTGGCCCTTCCTTTAATGAACTCGATATATACGAAATGGGCAGCAATCTTAATTTCACCTCCTTTGCCGGGATGGGGTTCAGTTGGCTTTTAAAGAAAGCTATGGGGATTGAGACAGGCGTGCGCTTAAGGCACATAAGCAACGCCGGACTGGATGAAAGGAATCATGGCGTAACCAGCGCCTTTTTCCATTTTGGATTCATTCTTTATTTTTAAGCGCCAACATAAAACCCCCTGTTCCGAAACAGGGGGTTTACAGGCTGTTGGCCAACAGCCTGAACGCGGGCCATGGATACACCCCTGAAAAACAAGCGATTTTTCGGGGATCCCGAATGATGGACCGCCGAATTGCGAGATTTACTAAAGACTTGTAATTCTAGCCACTTGGCAAAACCACGTTTTTGCCAAGTGGCCTCTGACCAAGTCCAGGGGGACTCTGTCAGCAAGCTAAAATTCTCTTTAACCGCCTTTTAATTTTCAATAAAGGCCCTTAGTTTCTTGGCCCGGCTGGGATGGCGCAATTTGCGCAGGGCCTTGGCCTCTATCTGCCTGATGCGCTCCCTGGTTACATCAAAATCCTTGCCCACTTCTTCCAGGGTGTGATCCGCCTTCTGGCCAATGCCGAAACGCATGCGCAGGACCTTTTCCTCCCTCGGTGTAAGCGTTGCGAGCACCTTTCGAGTCTGTTCGCACAAATTAAGATTAACCACCGCGTCGGAGGGGCTGACCACTTTCTTATCCTCTATGAAATCCCCAAGATGGCTGTCTTCTTCTTCGCCTATGGGGGTTTCCAGGCTTATGGGCTCCTTGGCGATCTTAAGCACCTTGCGGACCTTTTCCAAGGGATATTCCATTTTATCGGCTATCTCTTCAGGAGTGGGCTCCCTGCCGTATTCCTGGACAAGGTACCTGGAGGTGCGGATAAGCTTATTTATAGTCTCAATCATGTGGACCGGGATGCGTATGGTCCTGGCCTGGTCGGCAATGGCCCTGGTAATGGCCTGCCTGATCCACCAGGTGGCATAAGTGGAAAACTTGTATCCCCTCTGGTATTCAAACTTGTCCACCGCCTTCATCAGGCCTATGTTGCCTTCCTGGATCAGATCCAAAAACTGCAACCCGCGATTGGTGTATTTTTTGGCTATGGATACAACCAGCCTGAGGTTGGCCTCAACCAGCTCTTTTTTGGCCAGTTTGGCCTGGGTGCGGCCTTTGTTGACCCGATTCATCAATCGTCGCAGGCTGGCTGCGCTCATCTTGCAGGTATTCTCAACCTGGCGAATCTCGGCCCTGGCCTCTTTCAAGTGGACCTCAAGCTCCAAAAGGCGCTTTGCGGTACACCGGCATTTCCCCATGGCGCAACGTTTGCCCTTGGCTGCCCTTATCTTGCGGGCCAGTTTGGTGATCTCGTTTTTGGGAATGCCGCTTTCGTATAAAACCGAACTGACAGCGATATCAGCCTTGTTAATGCCCCGCAAGTGCTCGGCCAGAATCTCGGTGATCTGCTCAACCTGTTTTTTATCCAGTTTAAGGTCAATTAGATGTTCTGATATTTTTTTACGGTTGCTGGTCAGAAAGGCGCGCATTTCCTTGCGCTCCGGACCCTTTACCGGATTTTTGCGATTAGCCAGCTTTTCATAGATCTTGGCGTTTTCATTATCAAGGCAGCGAACCTTGTCAATTAAGGACAAGAACTTTTGCTGAGAACGCTCTTCTTCTTCAGGGGTCTGTTCCTCATCGATATCACAAACAATGTTCTTTATCTGCAACTGGCCTTCACACAACAAATCGCCCAGGGCCATTATCTTTTCCACGCAGATCGAAGACTCCAGAAGGGCGCTGATAACCATCCGCTCGCCCTCTTCAATACGCTTTGCTATCTCCACCTCTCCCTCTCGGGTGAGCAGAGAGACCAATCCCATCTCTTTGAGATACATCTTGACAGGATCGCTGACCTTGCCGTCATCGGTCAAAAGTTCCTTTTTAACCGAATCTTGGTCATCAATATCATCCTCGTCCAACCTACCCTTTATTTCGCTGACATCCTCCACCAGGTCCACGCTCATCTCATCCAGGACCATTAGCATATTGTCGATTCGCTCCGGACTCACCTCAGAGCCCAAGGCATCGTTTACCTCGTCTAAGGTTAGATAACCTTTAGTGCGCCCTTTAGAGATGAGTTTCTGAAGCTTGGCGAAATTATTGTCTTTGAGCATGGCGTGGTCCTTTCCCGGTTTAAAGGGTAGGATGGGATTTGGATATCCTTTGGCGCATGGCCTGCAAACGGGCGACTTCTTCACTGTCGCCCCTTTGATAGGCCTGTGCGATTTGATTGCTCATGTCTCTCAGTTTCTTTTTGAGGTGGCGTTTTTGCCATTGCCTCAACAAAACCACGGTTTCCTGCCGGGCTTTATCTGCATCCAGTTCCAGGCCGGACTGGGCCAGGCGGCTCACCAGGGGAGCCAAAGCCTGGTCTTCAAGGGATTGGGCCACGGCATCGGGAGTGGGGTCGGCCCCTCTTGCCAGCACGGAAAGCACGGAAGCCCCCACCTGTCGCAGATTCCGGTCATCTAAAAATTCAAGCGCTTCTTCCTGGGAGGCAAAAAGCCGAGCCGCCTCGGGCTGGGTGAGTATCATCTGCAAGAGGCATTCCTGATCATTCAAATGTAGTCCGCCCCGGGAACAGTTGCGGTTATCCACCGGGCTTAAACGAGGTCTTTTCTTGGAGGAGGGCAAGGGTATACCCAGCTGCTTGGCTGCAATGTCACAGGGTATGGAGAGCATTGCCGCCAGGCGTTCCAGGTAAAGCCAGGCGGAGACCGGATCATTGATTCCACATATGATCTTTCCGGCCTGATTCAAAACCGAACTTCTGCCTTCAAAGCTATCTGCATCGCCCTTTGTAACGATCTGTTCTATGGCCATCTCCACCAAGGGGCGCGCCTGTCCCAAAAGTTCCTCCAGGGCTTCGGCGCCCTGGTTGCGGACCAGGCTGTCCGGGTCTTCGCCCATGGGCAAAAGAATCACCTTAGGGGCCATATCCTCTTTTTGAAAAACAGGCAATGAACGCAAAGCAGCCTTGACCCCAGCCTCGTCACCGTCAAACACCAGGATCAGTTCATCGGCCTGATGTTTCAACCGGGCCACCTGCTGGCTGGTAAGGGCGGTTCCCATGGGGGCCACGGCCTCACCCAGGCCATGGGCGTGCAGGGTTATGACATCAAAATACCCCTCCACCAAAAGGGCCCTGGACTTTTTGCGCATCTCTCTGCGGGCCTTGTCCAGGTTAAAAAGCGTGCTGTTTTTTTTGAATAAAAGAGATTCGGGGCCATTCATGTACTTGGGCTCGCCCTGATCCAGGATTCTGCCGCCAAAGCTCACCAGGCGTCCGGTGGCGTCTTTGATCGGCACCATCACCCTGCCCCGGAACCGGTCATAGCAGCCGGAGCGATTGTCCCTTTTGATCAACAGGCCGGCCTGGACGGCAAGCTCCTCGCCGATGTCGTTGGAGCGTAAAAAGCGCCCCAGGCCTTCCCACTGGTCAGGGGCCCAGCCCAATTGGAACTCTTTGATAAACTCAAGGGACAGCCCGCGTTTTTGGGTGAGATAGTTTAACGCCTCCCGGCCCGCTGAAACCTGCAACTGGGTGCGGAAATACTCCAAGGCGGTTTCCAGGACATGGCGCTGTTTCTCTCTCTGCTCCTGGGCCTTTTGCTGGGCGGGGTCAAGTTTACGTTTAGGCATCTCCACCCCGAAACGCCGGGCCAGTTCGCGCACGGCCTCGGGAAAGGAAAGCCCCTCGTCACGCATCACGAAGTTGAAAACACTTCCGCCCTCACCACAGCCAAAGCAGTACCAGGTGCCCCTTTGCCTATCCACCTTGAAGCTGGGATCCTTATCCCCGTGGAACGGGCACCTTCCCCAAAAGTCCCTGCCTTTTTGGGTCAGATTGACACGAGCTCCCACCACCTGGACAATGTCCGCCGCCAGGCGCACCTCGTCAATCTTTTCCTGTGGTATGTGGCCGAAAACCGTCAACTATACGCTACTCCCTGAGTTCAGCCACCGTGACTCCCCCACCGCCTAAATTTATCGGCGCATTTTTGGTGGAGAGTACACACGGGTGATCGCTTAAATACCTTCTAACCGCCGTCTTGAGCCTGCCGGTGCCCATGCCGTGGACAACCCTCAGCCTGGCCCTGCCTGCCAAAAGCGCCTGATCCAAGGCCTTGTCCACCAGGGGGATGGCCTCATCCACAGTGCAGCCGATTACCTTAAGGTCAAGGCCGTCGCCCGCATCGGCTCTCACAGACACCCTCTTAGGAGCGGATTTATTATCAGCTTTATCAGAATTATTGCCCAAGGGCTCCAGATCAGCCACCGAGACCCGGACCCTCACGCCCCGCACCCCTACGGAGACCAGCACGGTCTGGACATCCGGGACCGGGTCTTCCAAAAGGGTTCCGGCTTGTCCCAGGCTGGCCACCCTGACCCTGGCCTGTTTGACCAGCTTCCCCTTGTCCCCGGAAAGGGCTTTTTTATCAGTGCTAAAAGAGGCGGCATCACTCTTGCCGGAAACGACCTCTTCCACCTTGGCCAGGGCATCGCGCCTGGCCTTGTACAGCTTTTGCTTTTCCGCACCCGGTAAAAGTGTCTCACCGGTCTTTTTCTTTTCTTCGATTTCACCCAAAAGGTCCTTGAGCATCCCCTCCATGCGGTGGGCAACCTCGCGAACCCTTCTCTTGCCCTCGGCCAGGGCGCCCTGTCTTTCCTTTTTGGCAGCCTTTAAAAGTTCCCTGGCCTTTTGCTTATCTTCCGCAGCAGCTAGAGTGCCGGCCCTGGCTTTGGCCAGCTCTTCCCTGGCCAGACGCCTGTCGTTCTGGGCCTGCCGCAAAAGGGCAATGGTCTGTTTCTCACTCTCGTCCATATAGGAATTGGCCCGATGCAAGACGCTCTCCGGAAAACCCAGCCCTGCGCTCACCGCCAAGGCGTCACTCAATCCCGGGGCGCCGTAGTGAAGCCTGTAAGTGGCTTTTCCGCTCCCGGAATCAAAAGTAACCGATACGTTTTCAATCCCCGGAGTCAGGGCGGCAAAGGCCTTCAGCCTGTGGAAGTGGGTGGTGGTGAGAACCTTGGCCCCCAACCGCTTCAAACGGTCAATCACGGCCATGGCCAAGGCCGCGCCCTCGCCGGGATCAGTTCCGCCGCCTATCTCATCTATAAGGAACAAAGATTGCCTGGTTGCGTTCCTGGTCATCCAGGCCAGACGTCCGGCATGAGCGGTAAAAGTGCTCAAGGCTTCATTTAAATCCTGTTCATCGCCGACTTCCGCTGCCACCTGCTGGAACACCGAAACCAGGCTGCCTTTTTGACACGGAACGTGCATACCGCACATCACCATCAGGGTTATAAGGCCCACAGTCTTTAAGGTAACGGTCTTGCCGCCAGCGTTGGCTCCGCTGATCATCAAAACGTCGCGGCCCTTGCCCAGGCAGAGATCAATAGGAACCACCTGATTTTTACGGCTAAGGGCTCGCCAGGCCAAAAGGGGATGGCGGGCCTGGTTCAACTCCATTTCATAGGAGTTGCTCAAACGGGGTTCAACTGCATCCAACCTTTGGGCAAACCGGGCCTGAGCCAAAAGGCAGTCCAGTTTGGCCAGAGTCTCCAGGTCTTCATAGAGCACTTGCAGGTTAAGGGCCAGCTCACGGGCGACTTCCCGCAACACCCTCAATTCTTCCTCGCGCTCTTTGTTGCGCAGCATGGCGAGCTGGTTGTTATCTTCAACCGCGTCCAAAGGCTCCATAAAGCAGGTGGCCCCGCTGCCCGAGGTGTCGTGCAGGATTCCCTGCACCTTGCCCTTGGAGTCCGACCTCACAGGCACTACAAAACGATCCGCCCTTTGGGTGACGACCTGATCACTGAAGACACCACCCATGTGGCCTTGGGTGATGAATTTTTCCAATTTGGCGCGCAAGTTGTCCCTTTTGCGCGAAAGCTCCCTTCTGACCCTTTGCAACTCGGTTGAGGCGGAGCTCTTTATGGAATTTCCCGGCCCCACCAGGCCCCTAAGCCTGCCCCCCAGTTTGGGCAGGGGGGTCAACCGGTTTTTGAGGCGAAAGGCTTCATCCATGCCGTTTTCGCTGGGGGTGAGAAAGGAATCGGCCCTGCTGACCGAAGATAAAAAATCCGCCACCACAAATAGTTCCTGGGGCAGTAAAACCGCACCCTCAACCTCCAGGCGGGGGAGCAGTTCGGAAACCTCGTCTATATTTTCAAGGCCAGGAGGGCTGGCGAATTCGAGAATTTCCCGCAGTTGGCTGAGTCTTCTCAGTCTACGTTCAACCTTGGCGGAATCAGAAGAAGGATAAAGCCTATGCACCATCTGGGCGCCGATCCGGCTTTGGGTCAACTGGGCCACAGACTCAAGCAGTCTGGGGAACTCGAGTGCGGCAAGGGTTTGGGTATCCACTGAACCCCTTGACTTGGTGTCCATTTTTGATGCGTCTTTGTCTAAGGCGCTTGTCTCGTCTGCGGCAGGCCCACCCTGCCGGTCAGCATCAAACATGTGTGTTTTTCCCGCCCGTGTCTGGTTGTTGTTGACCTGTGAGAACCAAAAAGTGCATTATGTATGCGGATAAAGTGGTCCCTGAAGGCCGACCGCAAAAGAAATCCGCGGACACAGCCATTTTTGCATGGATTATCTCAGACAATTTTTCTATGCAATGAAACATACACCTGTATTTTTGCGGGATAATTAAAAGCCCTCACCCAGGGGACTTAATCGGCCGACCGCCTATTTAAATCGGCAAATCGCGACATTACCCGTAATATTAAATAGTAATTTAGGTGTATAAAATGAACGCCTTTTCTCCCCTATGCAGGAATTCTACCCCTTAAGGCGCTTTTGGACCAGTTGATTGACCAACTTGCCGTCTGCCTGCCCTTTCAACCGAGCCATGGCAGCCTTCATAACCATCCCCATTTCTTTGGGGCTCTTGGGCTCAAGTTCATCAAAGACCTCATCCAGGACCCGGGCGACATCTTCTTCGGCTAATTGCCGGGGGAGATACTGCTCTATCAGCTTCAGCTCGGCAGCTTCCTTGGCGACCAAGTCTTCCCTGCCGCCTTTTCTGAACTGGTCAATGGAGTCCCGGCGCTGCTTGGCCAGGGTGGAAAGACAGGCAATCTCTTCTTCGTCGTTGAGCTCGCGCCTTAAGTCTTTTGCCTTGTTTTTTAAAGCGGCGCGGACCATCCGCAGGCAGGAAGTGGCCGCTTGATCGTGAGCTTTCATGGCCGTCTTAAGGGCGGCATCCACTTCAGAAGAAATCATCAAAAAACCTCCATTACAAAAGAAGGCCAAAGCGGCTGAGGGCTCGATTAAAAATGACAAGCCCAAATGCCAATTGATTCAAGCGTCTGGAAGCATCAGATGCTGAAATGGTTTTCGCCTCATCAACACAAGAGAAAACGAATTGGTCGGCGCGAATTGTACCAGCCTGGTTAATACCTGTCAATCCGGTCAGATAATGTGAATTACGGGGATCGTCTTGCCATTTTAGCGCCTTGGTGTTATTGTGGCACATGCGTTGGCCCTCCTTACTTGCCTATCGGAGTAGAAATGTCCAAGCAGTCAGCGCCTCCGGCTTTCATCCACACAGAGCGGTATAAAAAATTTGATTACGGTAAACATCACCCCTTGCGCATTGCCAGGTTAGGGCTTACCAGGGAACTCATCGGACTGGTGGGGCTGGACGAAACCTACTATGATTTTCCGGCTGCAACCATGGAAGATCTGGCAGAATTTCACGACCGCTATTATCTGGAAACCCTGAAGGAATTAAGCGAGACCAAAAACCTGCGCGGATTCGGTAGTTTTGGGTTGGGCCCCGGCGACAACCCGATTTTCCCGGGGGTTTACGAATGGTCCACCCTGATGACCGGCGCCAGCCTTAAAGCCGCCCAAATGGTGGTGGAGGAAAAAAGGCCCGCGGCCTTCAGCATGGCTGGAGGGATGCATCACGGGCTTGCGGCCAGGGCTTCCGGCTTCTGTTATGTGAATGACCCGGTCTTGGTGATCAAAAGGCTTCTGCAAAAAGACCTGCGAGTGGTTTACCTGGATCTCGACGCCCATCATGGCGATGGAGTGCAATGGGCGTTTTACGAAACAGACCAGGTGATGACCATCAGCCTTCACCAGCATCCGGCCACCCTTTTCCCTGGAACCGGATACATCGAAGAACAGGGACGGGGCAAGGGAAGGGGATATTCAGTCAACATACCCCTTTGGCCTGATACTGAGGATGAAATCTATATACGATGTTTTGACTCCCTGGTCCCGGATTTGATCCAGGCCTTTAACCCGGATTATCTGGTGACTCAACTGGGCGTGGACGCCCTTTTAACCGATCCGCTGGCCAATTTGAACCTCACCACAAGAGGGCTGGCCCACTGTATGCGGGCCATTAAGGAGATGGCCTGGGGACGCTGGATCGCTCTGGGAGGCGGGGGATACAATGTGGTGAACGTGGCCAGGGTCTGGACCATGCTTTGGGCCATCATGATGGATGAAGAGGATAAACTCCCCGAACACCTGCCCCAGGAATTCTCAGATAACCTGAGGCTGCCCAAAGATGAAAGGCGGTTGCTCGACCCGCAGGAGCTGATCCGGGGCAGATTCTGGAAAAGAGCGGGCCGGGACGCAGATGATGTTATTGAACTGGTTCGAAAAGAAATTTTCCCGGTTCACGGGATTTAAGCGGCGCATCTTGCACATAAAGCCCCCCCGGTGTAGGCTTTCGGTTCACGCGATCGCCTATCATGCAATGGTTTTGTAGATTTGCCAAGGCTCGACCGCCGAGGCCGTCAAGAGATTAAATGCTTGTAATTATTAAATAAATATAATAAATACAAGTTCATGCAGTTTCCTTTCTCTTGGACAGATCAAACCGGTCGGGCAAAAGGTCTACTGCCTGCTTAACCCCCTGAAAGAGGAATCATGAGTCGAATGCCCTTTGAATGCCAACGCTGTGGTGTGTGCTGTAGAGGAAAAGGTGGAATTTACCTGGAAAAAGAAGAAGTCCCTGCAGCATCCCAACTAGTTGACTTAACAGAAAAAGAATTCATTGAAGATTTTTGTCTCCCCCGAGACGGAAAATACGAAATTCAAACAGGCCACAAAGGGGTCTGTATTCTGTTTGGCCCCCAGGGGTGCCGCATTCATCAGGCAAAGCCCAAAATCTGTCGTCAGTGGCCCTTTTTCCCTGCCATGCTTAAAAACAAAGGAGCCTTGGAAGAAGCCAAGCTTGCTTGCCCGGGAATAGATCCCGAAGTAAGCCATGAAGACTTTGTGGCTTATTACCAAAAGCTTAAAGCGCAAGGAGAATTCAAAAACTGATGGCTGCCGGGGGAATGGACGATTTTCTACCGAACCTGTACAAGGCGGCGGTTAATCTGGCCTTTCCCGGGCACTGCGCCGCCTGCGGGGAGCCCTTGAGCGCAGACACACTACTTTTTTGCGACCAGTGCCAAAGCCAAATCACCCCCCTGCCGGAGCCCTGTTGCCCGGTCTGCGCCAATCCCTTGCCCAGGGGCCGCTCAATCTGCCCCCATTGTCAAACCTGGCGGCCGGCTTTTGACCAGGCCAGGACCATAGCCCCTCACGAAGGCCCCCTGGCCCAGGCGCTCCACAACCTTAAATACAACAAGAGTCTATGGGTTGGCCCAAAGCTTGCCGGCTACATATGCTTACACGCCCCCTTTGACTGGCTGAGCCGGGCCCAGATAATCGCCCCGGTCCCCCTTCATACCTTACGCCTCATGAAAAGGGGTTTTAATCAGGCCCTTATTTTGAATTCGCTTCTCACCAAGAAACTTCCGGCCAAGGTGGTTCCCAACCTTTTGCAGAGGACAAGGAACACGGCCTCCCAGGTCAACCTGGACCTGGCCTTGCGCAGGCAGAATGTGGCCAGGGCCTTTGCCCTTAAAAAAAGGGGAGAACGCCTGGTCGCGGGGAAGAATGTTCTGCTTTTAGATGACGTGCTCACCACCGGGTCCACTCTCCATGAATGCGCAAAAATCCTGAAAAAGGCGGGGGCGGCCCGGGTTATGGTTTTCACTTTTTTAAGAGCGATTTAATCCTTCACTACTTATGTTGCACTGAGAATGGACCAAGGCTAAGATTCAGGCGGATTCTTTTAACAGGGTGTTGAAAAACGCCCTGCCAGGCGGGCCATGGATGCACCCCGAATATTACACCCCAAAAATGCCGGAGCATTTTTGGGGACCCCGAATATGGCCCGCAATTTAGCGCAGCCGTGAGAGGTAAGCGATAAGAGCAAGTTGCTAAAATTGATTTTTAGCAACTTAGCTGTTGAAAAAACCAGGGACAGCTTTTTCAACACCCTGCAGGTCTTTTCCGGATATTACAGGTCGGTTTCAATAAAGAGCCGGGATATTACTCCTAGAAAGGTTTAACCTGATGTGGCAAGACACCAGGAGCAAAATAGTCAGCGCCTCCAAGGCGGCCGAGGCAGTCTCCCAAGCCGTCAGCCAAGGTAAAAAGGTCGTATTCACCAACGGGTGTTTTGACATTCTGCATGCCGGGCATGTCCGTTACCTGGGAGAGGCTCGCAACCTGGGGGATCTGCTCATATTGGGCCTGAATTCAGACAACAGCGTGAAAAGACAAAACAAGGCCCCGGACCGCCCCATCAATAACCAGGAAAATCGGGCGGAAGTGATCAGCGCCCTGGCGGCGGTGGATTACGTGATTATCTTTGATGAAGACACCCCGGCAAGGCTCATAGAACTGATACGGCCAGGGGTCTTGGTAAAAGGCGGTGACTGGCCTGTTCATAAAATAGTGGGAGCAGATACGGTGAAGGCGGCCGGAGGCGAGGTTCACTCCATCCCTCTGGTGACCGGGCTTTCAACCACCAATGTTCTGGCCAGAATAAGAGAAAGCCAAGAAGAATAAAGCCGTCCGGGCGTGCAGCGAAAAGCCGCCATCTGCCTGACACGGGCCCCATATACAAGAAGGTTGGGCAACTCTTTTTAAAGAAAACAGATTACAGACCGGGCTTTTTCAATGTAACCTGAATATGTCGCAAGGAGCCTTAAAGGCCAGGGGTCCGAACAAAAAAACTAAAATAAAAGAACAAGGCCATAAAGCAATTCCTGGGAAGATATTATTGTCTTAGGAGCTTTAAGGTATTTCCATCATTTCCTTCTCTCCGGCTGGTCCAAAGCTACTTAACAAATAGCCGGCACTCAAATCAGGAGCGACTTATGACAGCAAAAGCTGCCTCGGAAAACAATCGGGCTCCCAAGAAAAAAAGAAACTATGCCAACCCTTTTGCCAAGGACCTAAGCCTGTTCGGCCGCTTAAGCCGCTGGGTGGTTCTATTGGTGCTCATGTACTTAATCATCTCTCCTTTTGTGTGCTGGTATGAGTATCAAAGGGCCTTTCCGGAATACTTCAATCCCGTGACGCAGGTTACCGAACAGATGAAGGAAAAGGGAGAGAGCGGAGACCCCAAAAAAGGAATGGTCTTTGCCCAGAACCTTATATCCCTGGGTGAGCAGCTGCTGGTGAGCTGGCTGCCGAATGATCTTCTGTACCCCACGGTTCTGATGGACAACCCTCAGAACTTCCAGTTGGGCCAGCTTGAAGTGATGCGCTACAGTGTAAGGGTGCTCAGGGACAAGCTCTCGCGCCAACGCACCACAGACAAAATAGATAAATACACTGATCTGGCCTTCACCGCTTTCAGCAATGACCCCTTCAAGCTCTGGCTGCCTTCAGCGGAGTCCAAGTTCGGTCAAGGCGTAAAAAGCCTTAAAAAATATCAGCAGGGCCTGGAACAAGGCACCAGCAATTTTTATCCCAGGGCCGACAACCTGATCGAGCTTCTGGACCAGCTTACCAGCCTCTTGGGAGGGGTTAACACACGCCTGGCCAATGCTCCCAGGGACTGGACCCGCCGTCTCAGTGAAGAAACCGCAGGCGATACGCTCTCTGAAGGAGAAAAAACCCAGGACGTAAAGGTCCCCTGGACTCAATTGGACGATAATTTTTACATGGCAAGGGGGGTTGCCTACTCCCTGCGCCAGGTGTTGATGGCGGTGCGCTATGAGTTCCGGGAAATCATCAAACTAAAGCGAACAGGCGAACTCCTGGATAATGTGATCGCAGAGCTGGCCCTGGCCAATTTTGAGCCCCTGATGGTCTTAAACGGTTCCAGGGATTCCGTCTTTGCCAACCACAGCCTTAAACTCATGGCCACCTTGGAAAATGTGCGCCAAAAAATGATCAACATCCAGCATATGCTGGAGAGATAGCCTTAAAAAAGCGCCCCTTATAGTAAAGGGGCGCAAAGATCACCACATCCAAAGTCCTCCTGGACTTTGGATGTTTTTATTT
Source organism: Dethiosulfatarculus sandiegensis (assembly GCF_000931935.2). Taxonomy (GTDB): domain Bacteria; phylum Desulfobacterota; class Desulfarculia; order Desulfarculales; family Desulfarculaceae; genus Dethiosulfatarculus; species Dethiosulfatarculus sandiegensis. The sequence goes on along the minus strand of NZ_AZAC01000003.1, from coordinate 222,234 downwards.
TACAAAGGCCTAAGGTCAATCGGTAAACCCAATTAACAGGCCTTAGAAACTTCTTAATTCGACGGGCCGTCACTTTTTTTCTTTTCCGGTCTTAATTTCTGTTTGGGGTTAGTCGTTTTTTCAGGATGACAAGTCAGGAAGTCCCAGTCCGCCAGTAATTTTTTAAAAGGCATGGGCTGACTGAAATAAAAACCCTGCATCAAAAAACACCCCTGCCTGCACAAAAAATCTCGCTGCGCCCTGGTCTCCACCCCTTCAGCCACTGTTTTCATGCGCAGGTTCTTGGCCATGGCGATGATGGTTTTTATGATTTCCCGGTCGTTTGAATTCTCCTGAGACTCTGAAATGAAACTGCGGTCTATTTTGAGCACTTCCACAGGGAACCGTTTGAGATAGCTCAACGAGCTGTAGCCGGTGCCGAAATCGTCTATGGAAAAGGTCACACCGAGTTGATTGAGCAGCTCCATTTTGGCTATGGCCTCTTCCGGATCAACCATGACGCTGCTTTCGGTAACCTCCAGTTTGAGCCTGTCCGGAGAAAGGCCGGAAGAGCTCAGGGCCTCCTTAACGGTGCTTACAAGACCGTTCTGGCCAAACTGACGGGGAGACAGGTTGACCGCCACATAAAGACTGCGGCCAATGGTGTCGCTCAATTCCTTGACCTCGCGGCATGCCTGTTTTAAAACCCACTCGCCAATGGGTATGATCACTCCGGTTTCTTCGGCAATGGGTATAAAATTTGTGGGAGGGATAAAGCCCATGGAAGGATGCTCCCAACGTAAGAGAGCCTCCACTCCCTGCACCTGGAAATTATCATCCACCAATGGCTGGTAATGCAGGGAAAGTTCCTGGCGGTCCAAGGCCCCCCTGAGGCTGTGTTCAAGATAAAGCCTGTGCTGGGCGTTGGTGTTCATCTCAGCGGTAAAAAAGCGGGGACCGTTGCCTTCGGCCTTGGCCGCATACATGGCCATATCGGCGTTTTTCATCATATCGTCTAAGGAGTGACCGTCATGGGGGTAAACACTGATCCCCACGCTGGCGCTCAAAAACAGCCTGTAGCCTTTGATCTCAAAAGGAGCCGCCAGGTTATCGCAAATCTTCTGGGCCACTCTGGCTGCGTCAATGGTATTAACCAGTTTATTGATAATTACCGTGAACTCATCACCGCCAAGGCGGAAAAGCTGGTCGGTTTGGCGGATGGATTCCTGAATGCGGGTGGCCACCCTTCTCAATAAAAGGTCCCCCACATCATGGCCCAAGCTGTCGTTTATATCCTTGAAACGATCCAGGTCTAAAAATAAAAGCGCCCAGGTGTCACTATCCCCTTCCCTTCTGTGAGGGCCTTGTTTTTCCTGGGCGGTATGATAAAAGGCCTTGCGATTGGGCAGGCCGGTAAGGGTGTCGTGAAAAGCCAGGTATTTCAGCTGTGCCTCAGCCTCTTTACGGCGTGTTATATCCTGCAAGGTGACTACACAGCCCATTGGTTCATTTTTGCTGTCAAAAAAAGGCGCCCCGCTTATCCTCACCTCAACGGACCGGCCCGCCTTGGTCATACGCACGGTCTCTATTCCCCTGACCGTCTCGCCCCGGACAACCGTTTTAACCAGCACATCGGTCTCAGAAGCCTTTTCAGGGGGAACAAAGTCCATTTTCTTTCCAATGGTCTCGCTTAAGCACCAACCAAAGACAGAAACAAAAGCAGGATTTAAATAAACCACCCTGCCCTGCATGTCATAGACCACAACCGGGTCCGGAGCCGCCTCAAGGGCGGCCCGGTGGCGTTCCTCGCTCTCACGCAGTGCCTGCTCGGCCCTCTTGCGGTGGGTGATATCCCGATAAATACCGTACAGTCCCTTTTGCACACCCCGCACCATAATGGGAGAGGCAATCAAGGAGACATACACCCTTTTGCCGTCCTTGCATCTACGCACCAATTCCAGGTCCAGGCCATGACCGTTCTGCACCTTATCACCCAGTTCAACGGCCTCGTCCCTGAGATCCCGGGGAACAATCAGGTCATCAACAAATTTGCCCACGGCCTCATGATATTCATAACCGAACAAACGGGTGAAACCAGGATTGATTCGCTCAATACGCTGGGAATTGGTCAAGAAAACTATGGCTTCGGGAGCGCTTTCTATAAACAGCTCCAATTGGGCCTTTTGAATCTCCAGCTGACGTTCGGCCTGGCGACGGGCATTGATATCCTTGAATATCCCCACCACGGCCGCCACCTTGCCCCTTTGATCATAAATCGGCGAACCGCTCAGGGAAAAATGGCGCACTGTTCCGTCTTTGGCCATCAGCCTGCTGTCCATGTCGCTCATGGTTTTGCGCCGGTTTCTTATCTGCTTGAATATGTGGATATAGCTGTCTTCTTCCCCGGGCGGGGCGAACTCCACGAAAAACTTGCCGTAAACCTCACCGGGTTCATGCCCCAACAACCTCTTCCAAGCCGGGTTGACGTATGTAAAGGCTCCGGATAAATCCAGGGTGTAGATAATATCCGGTGCGCTTTCACTTAAGTTGCGAAAACGCTGTTCACTGACCCGCATGGCGGCCATGGCCTTTTTTCGGCGGGATATGTCCCTGACCACAACCAGGATGTGGGGGTCTCCCAAGATATCCATGCGATTCAAGCTGACCTCGGCTTCAAAGATGCGCCCATCCAGGCGCAGGTGATTCCATTCAAAAAATTGGGGTTTGCCGCTTAAGGCGAGAGTCATTTTCTCTCTGGCCATCTCGCGGGAGGCGAGCCCGTTGGGCTGAAACGGAGGGGAAAAACTGTAAAAGGTGCGGCCTGTGATCTCAGAACTTTCACCTGCGAAAATCTTATGAGCAGCGGAGTTGCAGTCAACAAAAACTCCGCTTCTTATCAGCAATATGGCGTCGTGAGCCGCTTCAAACAGGGTGCGATAGCGAATCTCATTTTCACGCAGGCGGGCCAGATTGTGCTTTTGGGTGGTTATATCCCGAATCACCCCCTGATACCCGAGGACATCTCCGGCAGCGGAACGGCGGGCGGAAGCAGTGAAAAGACAATCCATCACCAGGCCGCAGGGGCTTTTCAGCTTCACCTCAAAATCCCTGATACCGCCTTTTTCATGCATGATCCTTACAAACCTGGCGCTGTCTTTTTTGTGGACATAGAAATCATTGATGTTTAAGGAGATAAACTGGGAATCTTCAAGTTTGAATAAATCCTGGCAAGCCGGATTGGCGTTTATAATCCAGCCGTTGGGATCTGTGATCAGCATGGCGTCGTGTGAATCGTTAAACAAACCCATATACAGATCCCCACATGTGTTTTGATGATTTGGCGAGCTTGTGAAGTCTTCTGAAAAGGAATTTTTCGTAGGGTTATTTTGGGTGATGTCTTTTTGTCGGGCTGTTTTTTTGCTCCTCACCATGCCCCCCAGGTATTTGTTTCCCTTTTGTTTGCAATCACCTTATTTTCCAGAACAGGACGGCATTTTACAAGTGTATCTATAAAAACAATAGGAATTAACAGGATTTTTATCCTGAACCTGCCGTTACCGGTTTTTTTTACATAGCCGAGAACAAAATATGTCCTCCCGCGAACCAGTGGACTAAATTATTCAGTTAACTTTTAATCCAAGCAGACGATGATCTAATTTCAAAATGATTTTTGGTACGCAGCAAAAAATGGAATTTTACAGACAATCTAAGCTGTTTTATTCAAAAAAGGAAACAACATCATCCGTTCAGCTTGGCCAAATTCGGTGGGTCAGGCACCAAAAAACTTGAAGAGTGGGAAGAGGTAAGCTGATTAAGTTCATGAGTCTGGGTCATCAGTCTTTTGGCCTGCTGCTGAATGATATCAACATGTTTCCGGCAATCCGGAACATCGGGGAGCTGAGCGGCGAGCATCTCCGCATGCATGAGGATAGACTGAACCGGTTGGTTCATCTCCTGGCTGGCGTTCTCGGTGCTCCTGATGGCCGCTTCAAGCTGTTTTTGCAGAAGCTGTTGCCGATCCACTTGCTCGCCACTGGTCTCTTCCCTGAATATCCACAAAAGGGCCGGTCGCTTCTGCCAGTTAATGGTAACGCATTTTGCCTTTATACTCTTTGTGGATCCGTTCTTTTTCAGCATCCGGAAAGAAAAAGGCATCCCGCTGTCATCACCCATCTCAGGGGTAAGCCGGTATAGCCTTCTTATGGTCTCCATATCCCCGGGGTGCACCAAAAGATGAAAAGACTGGGTAACCAGCTCGCTGCGGGGTTGATCAAGGATGGTTTCGGCCCTGGGATTGAGGTAAACCAAATGCTCATCCTGGAGCACAGCCACCCCATCCACGGCATTCTCAACCAAAAGGCGGTATTTCTTTTCCGACTCCCTTCGCATATCCTCGGCCACCTTGCGCCCGGTTATATCAATCAGCGAAATAAAGGCCTGGGACCAGTCGGCTTCCCTGCCTGCCGCCAAAGAACAGCGCAAGGCAACATAGCGCATCACGCCGGTCAGGCTGTATGAAAAGGTTTCCCCTTCGAAAACCTCCTCGCCGGAGGCCAAGGAAAAAAGAAGCTCGGCAAAGGTGGGCCAAGCCTCATCCGGGATTATTTGCAGGGGGTTGGAGAGCAGTTCTTCCCTATCCCTGGCCATAAAAAGTTCCAAGGCGGCCAGGTTGACATTTTTCACCCGGATCAAGCTTAATATTTTTGGCAGGTTCCGCGGCCTTTTCGCCAGGTGGTCCTTAAGGTTGGTGACGCCCTGATGCCTCAGGCGGAAGAAAAAACGCCTGAGGCGGGAGAAATCCACCTCAAACATGGCGATGGGGGAAACATCAAAGAAAGACCGATAGGCTTCAATAGTTTCCCTGTGCGCCGCCTGGGTCAATCTGCGTTCGGTTATATAATGTTCCAGCAAATCCTGGCTTTTCCCCAGGCTTTCCTGAACTGAAATTAATTTTTCCTCTTTTTGTTTCAGCAAAGTTTCCAACTTGCCCACTCTTTCGGCCAATTCGGCCTTTTCACTGTGCAAACTATTGGATTTACTCTGCCTGTTCAATTGAATACTCACTTGTCAAACCGGCTTAAACTACGGGGAAAAAACAAATTGATCTACTGCCAAAGTACCAACAGAATATACCGCTCAGGCGTGACCTTGTGAAGTCAGATTAGAGCAAAGATCAGAATCTATTCCCGCTAATCTATTTATCGATCTTTCCATGAAAAACTTTAATACTTTTTTCTGTACGCCCAATTGAGGACAATCCCAAGCAGGAGTACTTTAAAGATAGAAGCCCAGCACATCAATTAAGTATTTTCAAGCAACAAAAATCTAATTTTTAAGATCAAACCCAACCCCACAGATTCAAAATCCGTAAGCCTACTTAACCGGGGCATTCCACTGATAATATAAAACAAACTTTTTTTTAATTTACCTTGAGACTTACTACAAGGGCCTCCAGAGCATTTTACGAAAGTCTTTAACCGATATAGTACAACGATAAAGCGGTTTTCATCAGGTCCGTGCACATGGCTTTGCGATTTAAGCCAAACCGTTTACCCAACCGGCCGCAACAGTTTAATTTCAATTATCCTTTTGCCTAACTTCCGGAAAATTCAGGCCTGCGTTTTTGTAAAAAAGCTTCATACGCCTCACGGACGTCATTACTGTACAATAGAATCGCGTTCTTCTGGGCTATATGACTCAAACCGGCCTTGAGACCGTGTGCCTCGGTGTAGTTCATGAGTTTTTTGGATTCCTGCACAGCCAAAGGAGCATTGGCCGCCATCTCGGAAGCCAATTCAAAAGCCATGGCATCAAGCTCTTCCCTGGTTTCGGCAAGATGGGTGACAAACCCTATATCAAGAGCCTTTTGGGCTGAGAAGTCACGTCCGGTAAGGATAAGCTCCCTTGACCAGGCCGGTCCCACAATAGCGGGAAGTCTTTGAATTGTGCCTAAATCCGCCACCATGGCCATCCTGGTTTCCCTGACGGAAAAAAAGGCCTTTTTATGAGCTATCCTGATATCACAACAACACAAAAGATCCACTCCCCCGCCAATACACGGCCCATAAACCGCAGCCACCACCGGTTTGGGGGATTCGGCCAAACTGGTCAGAGCTCTTTGCATCCGGGAAATCTTTTCCGCCAGCATAAGCCTGTCTTTGGTTTCCAGGCCTGAAAGCATGGTTCCAATTTCATTTAAATCGAATCCGGCGCAAAAAACTTTTCCTTCCGATTTGAGGACAATTGCCCTTACCTCTCCATTAAGGGTAAGCTCGTCCACCGCCAGCTCAAGGGCCTTGAAAAAAGCCTGACCCATGCTGTTTCTTTTTTCGAGTTGATTCATGGTGAGTTGACCCACCTTGTCCTTAATACTCAATTCAAAGGCTTCGGCAATTCCCATGTAAAATCCTCGCTTTTACTCAAACGCTCCGTCAGAAGCCAGAGTAATGTCGTTTCAGTAAACAATTTAATGTATTCTTTTATATCATAAAATTTAATATAGCTTCCAAGTAAAAATTAAAATTAACCTGGAATAATGTATTAATAACTAAACTAATAATCGATACGAATTTAGAAACAGCAAAAACCACCCTTAAATACAAATAGTTACATAATAAGTCTTACAAAAATTAAATCTTACTTCGAATATTTTAAGCAGAATCAAAGAAAATATTCCCAAATGATTTTCTCAAGAAGCTACCCCCCTAAGTAAAGCAAAAAGAAAGCAAGCTAATTCTTTCCATCCTAAACATTGCTTTCAAAATAAATTTTAAATTTATTGAGATGAAAGTTTACTGAATGAATCCATTAAGAAAGATCAAGCATCCGGGCATTGACGGCATACTGTTCGGGCTTAACTAAAGGCAAGTTAGGTTCATGACACAGTCCGCAAAATTAAAGTCTGTCACCTTCTCCTTAGCGTGTATAAACAGAAGAGCAGAGCAACCCAATCTCGGTTCCCAGAACCGGCGGATTCTTTTGATACTGAATTGCGTGCGTCGAAAGAATGAACAGATCTTCAGTTGGAAGCGACTTGAGGATCATGGGAGCCTTAACAGCAAGGCTCCCATGGACCGAGGGTGTAGGCGCAGTTGTCAAAACCTTAGGCACTGAAGAATTCGGTGTCTTCCATCTCACCGAAACTAAAAGCCAAAGAGATGTGTATAAAATACCCGGTTTGACTCGGCCAAGAGCAAAGCAATACTGGCGGATCTCACATTTAAAACCTGTAGGCCAGCATTACACCGATTTCCCTGGGGGGTGAGTAGACAGTATAACCCGCAAAAATTCCTTCAGAATCGTATTTCTGGTCAAACAGGTTTTTCGCATAAAAATATATATCGAAACGATTCATCTCATAACCGATCTTGGTGTTGACGACTGTATAAGGATCTCTTGAATATTTGTTTTCGCTGTCAAAATATACTTTTCCATATCCGAAAAGATCCGCGCCCGCGTAAACTCCATTGGGAGCTCGGTATTTTGCACCAATATTCATGTTGTATTCCGGCGCAAACAGATTATGGTTTCCCGAATAGTCTCCCCGGGCGTCTTTATATTCATCAAACGTGCAGTGATTATAAGAAAAACCGGCCGCAACCTGCCATTCATCCGTTAGATTCGCCTTTATTTGCGCTTCCGCGCCTATGGAAGTGGCGCTTGCAGCATTTGATTCATATAAATCTTGTGGATTTATATAGGTGTCAACCTGCATATCCTGAATATCCATGTAGTAAAGTGAGGCCTCGAAAAACACCCTGTTGTCCCAGAAAGAGCCCTTTGTGCCTAACTCATAGGACCACAACTTCTCCTCCTCGTAACTCAGGGGATATCCTTCCGGGGACCAAGAATTGAACCCGCCGCTTCTATATCCCTTGGCTACAGTGGCATAGGCCATGACATTTTCTTTGCATTGATATTGCAAGGCTATCTTCGGTGAAATTTCCTCCCAGGTTTCATCGGCGTCTATCGCCCTGCTCGCATCCTTGTAGTTTTTTGATTCCCGGTCGAAGCGCAACCCTCCGATCAGGCTCAGCCTTTCTGTCAGGTAATAAGTCAGATGAGTGAACAACCCCAGGGCATTTCTGTCTTCTTCCTGATGGATATACTTGTTCCCCTTGAAGGTGACGTTTTTCCGGTTAATATCCACATCCCCTTGATCCAGAAAAACACCCACCAGGGATTTGAATTTGGAGCCTGTATAGTTCAGACGAACTTCCTGTGATTGCTCCTTGTAATTGGAATCGGCAAACACATGAAAAAGAGTTTGATTCGAATAATCAAAGTCATTAGCATTTTTCTCGTTGTGATGCCTGTTGGTGGTCACCGAGGTCAGGCTGAATTTTTCGTTAATATCATAGGAGATAGTGAGCGCGGCCAGAGAGACTTCCGATCTGTTGTATGCATCCAGGTCGCTTGTGATTTCCCTGCCTTTCGCACCATAAACATTCATTCGGTTGGCTTCGTCGTCATACTTCACCTTTGAAAAAACCAGGGATGTCTCGAGACTATCAGTAGGCGTCCAACGAAGATAGACTTTGCCGTAATCGTGCTTTCTGTCGTCAACCGTCTCTCCGGTCGCGGGATTGGTTATAAAACCGTCTTTTTCATAATGCTTGCCGGACAGGCCGATGAAAAGTTTATCTTTTAATATCGGACCACTGGCATTGAATGCCAGCTCCCGTTTTTCATCCTCGCCTGCCTGCCCGGACACTTTTCCCCGGAATTCATTATCCGGTTTTCTACTTATTATATTAACCACACCCACCTCTGAGTTCTTGCCGTACAAAGCGCCTTGAGGTCCGCGTAAGATTTCCACCCTTTTTATATCCATAAAGGTTTCATCAAACCCGGAGCCGTCAAGCACCGGCACACCGTCTACATACAATCCGGCAACTGAGCTGCGGGAGCTGTAGTCGGAAAACAAGCCTCTCATGGAAGGAGCCCACTTTAAAGCGCATCCGTAGTTTACTATCTCCAGGCCGGACGTAAAATTCGCGGTATCCGCCACTGTTTCGGCCATTTTGTCTTCCAGGTCGGTTTCATTAAAAACAGACATGCTGATCGGTACGTTTGTCACCTCCTCCTTCTGCTTGTTCGCAGTGACGGTTATGGATTCCATTTCATGTTTTTTAGCTTCCCCGGCATGAACCGTTCCGGCGGACAACAGCACGGCCAATAATCCCAGAAACAGGCTTTTGGCATAAATCCTTGGTTGTTTCATATTCCACACCACTCCTTAAAAGGGCTCACTTTTCGGGTTATCTTATTTTTTTAGGGATATCGAATATTTTGGAATTTTTTATATCTAATTTGCTTAATTCTGTCTAACGGAGGCTGACGTTTTCCCGATGGCAACTGATATTAGTAAGATGGGGAGAAACCGGATGTCCGGTGATTCTTTAAAAATGGTAGGGGGTTTTAAGGTGGGGTGGTTCGATCCACTCTCTGATCCCAAAAAGCGTTTGCTGCCTTTACGCGTCCAGGCGTTGTCATTCGCAGCACCGGCTTTTTTTTCGGCTCTGTATGAGTTATCAGCTTTTCAGGCAGTTTCCCTGCATTGGAAACCGCCTTATCCTGACAGGTGCGGAAATACGTTTAATGTATGAACTGGGGTTGGAGCCATATTGCCGATTAAAGGCCTTTGCAAAATGGCTCAAACTTGAATAGCCCACCGAAAGGGCGGCTTCGGCACAATTCATATCCCCGGATTCAAGATAGTGTTTTGCCTCTTCAAGACGCATCTCCGTGAGGTGACCAAAAACCGTATTTCCGAATAACAACTTAAACCCTTGGTTTAATTTTGAATGGTGCATGCCCACAGAGCGGGCGAGGTCCATAAGGCCGGGAGGGTTCAAAAAATCACGGGTTAAAAGTTCCCTGGCATAGTGGATGCGTTCTATATCGGATGTATTGAAAAAAGGTTTCGGCCCGGATGGGGTGCTGAAATTTTCCATAATGCAGGCGATGATCTCAAGCGCTTTTCCTTCGAAATACAACCGCCTGTTCCCTGCTTCAAAAGAGCAATTCAGGATTTGCTCCGCAGCCACCCTGATCATCGGCGTCATCGGCATGGAGTGGCTGAAACAACCGGAATCCCTGCCTTGAACCAAGTTCATGTATGGTTCCGGCAGGGAGTCGTGTTCATTTCTGACAACCTGGTTCAAGGTTACGGGATCCATGTGGATGGAGACAACGTGAAAGGGGTGCTTTGCCGGTATTTCCCAATGCCCCTTAAAACCCTTTCGTCCCACAAAAGTTCCACATAGCCCAGCACTGAGTAGAACATCATCTTTTAACCCGCGGATAGTGGCCCTTTCCGTTCCGGAAAAACAGGCCCAGAACGATGCCATATTGGAATATAATCTAAATGATTCGCCATGGTCTTCGCGGAAATCCACTAACTTGATGAATAGAGTAATGCCTGGACGCAACTCTATCTTTTTTTCCGACCAGAATCCGGTCTGTCCCTGCATCGCCTGATGGTTTTCAAAGTGGTTATTGCTCTGGTATGCCGCGAATTGCTTTAAAAAAAGATGAGCCAATGACATTGTTCTTCTCTGGCAAAAAATTTCGCTGCTCAAAGTCTTAAGCTGAGACTGGTGTTGATCTTATGTCTGCGTAACCGGGATTGTTCGGTTGTGCGTGTGTGAGGAACTCGAGCAGACCGTAAAAGTCCAGATGCATTTCATTTGTTATTTGAAACTTCTAAATATGTTAAGCGGTATTAACAATCTAATGGCTCAGTGTCAAGGTTTTTCAAATACGAACCAAGCCAAAAAGTTTGAAATTTTAATATTTACAGTCTGTTATAACTTGGCGTCAGCTTTAACTGATACTCAATGCCTCCCATATGGCTCCGGTATTTGTTTTTAAAAGGTTACGCGCTCACTTTAATGACCCTGACAGTCTGAAGAAACACGTTGTTAGGCAAATATTGCTCTGCTATTTTGTTCTCACCCCATTGTCCGATAAGCTGAAAAATCACATAAATCCCGTGCATAAGCTCAGGAAACTTGCATGATAAAGACGTTCCGGAAAACCAGTTCGAGGATCTCATAAAATGAAGGCATATATCGCGTTGCGACAAACTTTTTCCGTTTTTTTCTTTGCCCTGAACACCGCAGTCCTGGGCCTTTTCTCCATATTGGCCAGCCTTGTCTCCGCCCGGGGCGCCCGGAATTTTGCCCGCATATGGGGGAAGGTGAACTGTTGGGCCGCTGGCATCAGATTAAAAGTTGAGGGCCTGGAAAATCTGCCCGACCAAGACGGCTTTATCGTTGCCTCAAACCATGCCTCGGCAGCAGACATCGGAGCGGTGCTGGCTGGACTTCCGGCAGACGTATGTTGGGTTGCCAAAGCCGACCTTTTAAAAACACCTTTCATAGGCTGGCACTTAAAAAGGGTGCATATCCCCATTGCCCGCAGGCAATCCGGAGCGGCAGCCAGGCTTCTTGAAGCAGGGGTGAAGCGTATTAAAGACGGGGCCTGTGTGGTGATCTTCCCTGAAGGCACTCGGAACAAATCCGGCAACGGATTGCTGCCCTTTAAAAAAGGCGCTTTTATACTGGCGGAGGCTGCTCACCGGCCAATCATCCCCATGGCCATCCTGGGTTCACGCGAGGTATGGGGTCCAAAGGAAAAGTTGCCCAAGCCCGGTGAAATAACCATCCGCCTGGGAGCACCGATTACCCCGGACTCAATCGAAGAACCGAAGCTTGAAAACATGACCTCCCAAACCAAAGATGCGGTGTCTAAACTTTTGAGCCATCGGTAGATATGAGCCAGAAATTATAAACCTGAATTCAATAAAAAAGCCTGGGAAGCAGTTAGCCCCAGGCTTTTTTATATACAGATTTCAAACCCGGTTAGCGGGTAAGGTCTAATGAGACACAACCCCAAAGGGGATCATGAGGTTAAGATCTAAAAAATCATGGCGGATTCAAACCCGGAGCGGGTTTGTTTCAGCCTAAACTCGCCCCACCCAGGTCCCAATCCGCCCAAACCAGGTTTCTGCCTTTTCCTTTAGCCTCATACAAGGCGGCGTCAGCCCTTTTCATTAATAGCTCCAGGTTGTCTGTGGATGGATTCAACTGGGCCACCCCAAAACTGGCAGTACAGGAGATGGGCTCGCCACTGTACAGCAAAACCGAATCAGCAATCAGTTCCTTTAAACGTTCAGCCACTTGCAGGGCCTTTTTAAGAGGGCAATCCACCAACAGGATGCCGAATTCCTCTCCCCCGATACGTCCCAAAGAATCGCTTACCCTTAACTGGGAGCGGCAGAGGTCACAAAGGTGTTTCAACACATTGTCCCCCGCGGCATGGCCATAGGTGTCGTTGACCAGCTTGAAATGATCCACATCCATAATGATGAGGCACAAGGGAGAACCGCTGCGCAACGATCGGCTGATCTCCCTGCTCACCAGGTTTATGTAGTGGCGTCTGGTGGATGCACCGGTCAAAAAGTCAGTGGTGGCCCTCCGCCTGAGCTTATTTTCCAGATTCTTGCGGGAGGTGATATCAATGAGTATGCCCAAAGACCCGAGGACCATACCTTTATCATCCAGCCAGGGAAAAGAATGATCCCCCAGCCATACTTTTTCCCCGCTTTTGGCTTCAACCAGATAATCCGCGTAAAACTCTCCGGTCTGCCCCTCCATGCGCTGCCACATAAGGTCGTTTTTATCCAACTGGCTTCCGTCCGGATGCTGGATCTCCCTGACCAGGTTGGCAAAGCCTATTTGGTTGATCTCCTCAGGGGTGTATCCGGTGAGGCTCTTGATGCCCGGACTCAGGTAGTCATAAGTCATGGAATGATAACGCAGTTGATACAAGGCATCCCCTGCCGCATCAGCCAAAAGCTCCAGCCGCCTCTCACAGTCCCGGGCCTTTTGCTGCCGTTCCTCATGCTGCTTTTTCCAATTATCCAGCTCTTTGACGCGTGCTTCGAGACAACTGATTTTTGCGAGCAGCTCGGCTTTACTATTATGGTCATCGACCATTTACAAGACTCCCGCGCGGTTAACTAAAAAGGGTTTTAAGAACTTTTTCCGATGGTGGTATTCCCCCGGATTAATACTGATAGTTTAATATGCACCATTTGCCCCCCCGGGACAAGGCCTTGTGCATGGTGTTAAGTATTGGTTCAAAAAAAAACTCGGCTTTGGTTGACGCAACTTGCTCCGTTTTTTCAAACCGGGATAGAGCCGGGTAAAAGCCTTTACCCTGAGTTCAAGCGGCTAAACAATCAAAAACAAAAGTTGTCAAATAAATTTGGCAGTGTTAAACATTAAAAAGTAATTCCCCTCTGGCCGATAAAGGCCACAAATACATCTTGCCCGAAACATAATTCAAACCCGACAGAGCGCCCCAAGACAGGGGGAAACGATGCCTCAATCGTCAAAGCCGAACCATTCTCGAAAGCCAAAGGCAACAGGTGAAGAAAAACCACGAACCAACATATTGGTAGTGGAAGATGAATCCCTTATCGCCATGGGGATTGAAATGCACCTTGCCAAGGAAGGTTTTGACTCCAGCCTGGCAAGCACCGTCAAGCAGGCCTCTGCACTTTTAAAAGAAAAACATTTTGATGCCGTTCTCTGCGATCTTGGCCTGCCCGATGGAGACGGATGGCAAATAGTCTGCAACCTGCATGAACCGGACACGGAAAACAGGAATGAAAATATCCCCTTTGTCATGCTCTCCGGCGGATTCCGTGAAGAGATGCCCGATGAAGCCAAAGGCCATTCCAATATCAAAGCAATCCTGGACAAACCTTGCAGCCAGCAGAAGATCTTGGATACCTTGAAAAAATATCTTTAACCAAGTCATGACGGATCTGTTGACGGCCCGATGCTGCGCTCGGCGGGCGCAAACGAGATATTGGAACAAACTTACCGGACACCATATAAGCCCAAGCCTCCCTCCAAAGAAGGTCTTTTCAGGCAATCGGTCTCTTTCTTCAGGCAGTTAGCTGCTTATGGCACTTTTGATCCCATTGGTATAATAATTGGTCATGCTGCTTTCCTTTTAAAATGTAAAGGAAGCGGGCCCAATCACATTGAGGCTTAAAAGGGGACCACCCCCTCCTCCAAAACCATGCTTATCTTTACCCCGGAGAATGCCGGATGGACTATCTCGAACAAGACCCTTGCCTGACCTCCATCAAACCCATGCCAAGCCTGAAACCCGGGGAGGTGGCCCAACATCCCATCCGGGAAAACGGGGAAAAACTCGTTCCCGCAAGTCTGATACCGGAAAAAATCCTGGCCAGGCCCGAATATTTCCTCCAGGGCCTGGCCCATTCTTTGCCTGAATGCCTGGTAAGGGAGGGGGTTCTGAAACGGTTGATCAAGGCGGCGAACTTGTTGCCCAAAGGATTCAAACTGGTTCTTTTGGACACTTATCGCCCGGTGGAATTGCAAAAGCTGTTATTTGACAAATACCTGGAAGAAATCAGACAAAAAAGGCCCGGTGCCGGCCATGAGGAGCTCATGAAGCTTACCCAGCGCTTTGTGGCCCTGCCCAGGAGTGACAAAGGCTCTCCTTCACCGCATCTTACCGGCGGGGCTGTTGACCTGACCATTTGCGACGACCAGGGAATGGTGTTGGAAATGGGTGCGGGCTTTGATGAAACAACTTTCAGATCCTTTACCCGCTATCTGGAAGAAAAGCTGGAGAATAAAGACCCCCTGTCTCCGGACCAGGAAACAGCGCTGAAAAACAGGCGTCTGCTTTATCATGTCATGACCGCGGCCGGTTTTACCAACTTGCCCAATGAATGGTGGCATTTTAACTATGGCAACCAACCCTGGGCCTGTCGGGTCTCGGCCAAAGGGTTTGCTCCCGCGGTTTACGGCCCTGCCCGGCCTGATTTCCGCTGGGCCTGACAAATTAATTAAGCATGGGGGGTGTACTCGGCCCCGGTGGAAGAACTCTTTTCGTCCAGCACCTCTCGAACCACCCGGGCGATCTCGCTTATTTCAACCGGTTTCATCAGAAACCGGCTTATGCCCATTTTCCTGGCCGACTCCCGAGAAATCTGGGCGCTGAAGCCGGTGCACAGAATGATCGGCAGTTCAGGCCGGGTGCGTAAAAAGCGCCTGGCCAGGTCAACGCCGGAAACACCAGGCATGGTCTGGTCTGTAACCACCAGATCAAAGGCATGGGGGTCTTGATTAAAAAGCTCCAGGGCCTGGCTGCTGGAGTTAAGGCCTGTCACCTTATAACCCAATCTCCCCAGCATGTTGGCGCCCAATTCCACCAAAGAGGTCTCATCATCCACAAACAGAATCCTCTCCCGGCCGCCCCTGGTGCGGGAGGAGTCAAATACCGCATCTGTCAGCTCCTCCCCCTTGAATTCAGGTAAAATAACCTCAAAAACACTTCCCACGCCTGGAGTGCTTTCAACCTTTATTTCGCCTCCCAGGGCCATGATAATGCGTCGAACCATGGAAAGGCCCATACCTGTGCCCTCACCTGCATTTTTGGTTGTAAAAAACGGTTCAAAAATGCGTTCCATGGTTCTTTCGTCCATGCCGTGACCTGTATCGGAAAAGGCCAGTTTATAATAATCACCGGACTTTAAGTCATATCCTTCTTGTCCGGCTGAAACCTGGACCTCGGCAAGGGTCACCAACAGGACCCCTCCCCCTTCCCGCATGGCATGGGCTGCGTTGGCGCCCAGGTTCATAAACACCTGATGCAATTGAGTCTGATCCGCCATGACCAGCCCGCGGGAGGCATGAAGTTTGGTTCTGATATCCACGCTGGTGGGTATGCTGGCCCGCAAAAGGTTCACAGTCTCTTGCAAAACCTGTTTTAGATTGACAGGCTTCATCTCCAGGGTTTCCTGACGGGAAAAAGCCAAAATCTGGCGCACCAGCTCCTTGGCCCTGCCTCCCGCCTTCAGGACCTGCCGCATAAATAAACAACTGGAATGCTCTTCCGGTATATCCTCTGTGGCCAACTCGGCATAGCCCATTATGGCAGTCAGTATATTGTTGAAATCATGGGCAACACCTCCGGCAAGGCTCCCCATGGCCTCCATCTTTTGCGCTTGGCGCAATTGATTTTCCAAGAGTTTCTTTTCCGTAACATCCACTGCCGAAATAAAAACACCCCGTCCCTGGGGCAATGCCGTTTTAAGCACTTCGAACTCATGGGGCCTGCCCTTGGCATCCAGCAAGATTTCCTGAAAAAAACAGGTCTCCCCATTTTTTATTATCTTTTCTTCCTCTTGTCTGATCTGATCGCGGCTCCGGCCCTGCCCCATGAACAAAGGTTCAACCTGTTGCCCCACCTCCTCGGCTTTAAGCCCGAAAAAATCAGCCATGGCTTTATTACAAAACCGGTAACCTCCTGTTGGCTCACGAACACAAATCATCTGGGGCATGGCATGTAAGGCGGATTGCCAGCAATCTTCATCAGATAAACAAGGTTCTTGGGCTTCCCCGGGCCAACTCTTATGCAAGTCAGAAAAAACCTGAAAGCGGTTTTCCTTTACAACAGCAGTAGGCCTTAAAAAACCCTGGATCTCTACCCTTTTCGCCCCCAAAGGCAGAGAAAGACGGGCATTCAACAAAAAGGAACCCAACCTGCCTTTTTTATTCAAAAAATTGACCCGGTAATCTTGAACCTCTGTTTTTTCGGTTAATTGGTTAAAAAAATCTCTTCCCTGATTTGGGTCGGCCCAAAAGCGGCATAAAGACTCCCCTAAAAGGTCTTCCTTTGTATGAGGGCAATAATCCTCCAGCCCTGGACTCACAAAACTAATTTTGCCGTTATCACGAGCCTCGAAATAAACGCCGTTGGTCTCTTTTAACACCCCGGCACAACGTTTTTTGAGGTTTAAAACATCCCGGTTGAGCTTATTGGTTTCCAAACAGACAGCCAATTGGCGGGTCATTGTGGTAAGAATCATTTCCTCCTGCCGGGAAAAGGAGGTCAAATCCAAACAAGCGGCCAAAAGCCATCCAAAAGACTGTTGGAATCCTTTCAAAGGGATTAAAAACAGACTCTTTACACCATGGGCAAGGCAAAAATCCCTTTTTTGGGGGGGAAGCTCGCGAACATTCCAATAAAAGGCGCAATCCCTGCCCTGGTTTTTTTTATCAAATCCATTAAGCCAAATCTCCAGATCCGCATCCTCAAAAAAAGCCCGGGCTTTTCCGGAATAGGCCAGGGAGAAGCCTTTTCCCAGGTCATCATTTAAGAAAACACCCAAACCATCAATACCGGGCACTGCAAGCATTTTTTCAGCAACAATTGAAAGAGTCTTTTCAGCACCCTTTGCCTTCAGCATCTCCAGGATCAAAGAGGTCTGCAAATCCAGCAAGATGTCGCTTTTATCCTCTTTGAGCCTTTCCCTTAGGCCAAGGCAGAGCTGCCCAGCCTCCCGGCCCGGTTCCAAGGGCATGGCAGTGAGTTCCAAGTCTCTTTCCCTGCCTTGGGCGCAAAGCCAGGTGGTTTTCATGCAGGCTTTGCCCTTTTGCCTGACCTGTCTTTTAAAAGCAGTGAAAAAATGTTCATATTCCTCTTTGGAGCCATAAAAAATTCTGAGGCTCCTGCCGGTCAGTTCTTCGGCAGCGCCTCCGGTCAGCTCCAAAAAAAGACGATTCACCAAGCCAAGAGTCTGGTTGCGCAGAAGGGCCAAGGCAACGGGAGCATTCCAAAAAAGAGAACTCAAGACCGAGCTTGATTCCGGGGCTCCGGCATCAGGCCCGAATTTTCCGGGAGGAAGGTTGCTTTGCTTTTTTACGCGCGAACTGGTCACGCCCGGATACCCTTCTCCCCCCCGTGTTCGGAAAACCTGTCAGGAAAAGGCGGTATCTATGGTTTAAAGCAGACAAATATGGGAATTATTTACATTGTAACAAATATATTATTTCTCAATACACCTTGAAGAAAAATTTTATTTTAAAAGCCGTAGGGATTCTAAAAAAGGCTGATTCTTGTCATGACGGGTAAAAACAGGCAAAGCTGGAAAATTTGTACGGCGGGAAAAAACCCCCGACGAATTGGAGATCCGTCGGGGGCTCTTTTTGGTTTTCAGTTCTGTTTAACCTGGAAGAGGTCCTTAATCCCGCCCAAGGAGCCAAGCACTCCGGTTGCCTCATAAGGGATATAAACCACTTTATTATCTTTGCCCGAAACCATCTGGGTCAGGGCCTCCACATAACGCACGGCTATAAGGTAATTTATGGGGTCTCCGCCGGAGCCCTTGACCGCATCGGTCACTTTCACCACTGCCTCGGCCTCTGCCTTGGCCTTTTTAATCCTGGCTTCGGCCTCGCCCTCGGCAGTCGTGATTGCAGCCTCTTTTCTACCTTGGGCCTCTAAAATGGCGGCCTGTTTCTTTCCTTCGGCCTCCAAGATGGCAGCCCTTCGGTCACGCTCAGCCCGCATCTGCTTTTCCATGGCCTGGCGCACATCCTCAGGCGGGCTCAGATCCTGAAGCTCCACCCTGGTCACCTTGACCCCCCATTTGTCGCTGGCCTCATCCAATATGCTGGTCAAGCGATTATTTATGGTGTCCCTGGAGGCCAGGCATTCATCCAGATCCAGCTCACCAACCACGTTACGCAAAGTTGTCTTGGTGAGTTTTTCCATGGCTTCAGGCAGATTGGCCACCTCATAGACCGCGCGCACCGGATCCAGCACCTGAAAATACAAAAGCGCGTCTATCTGCAAGCCAACATTGTCCTTGGTAATGGCGTTTTGGCTGGGAAAATCATAGACAGTTTCCCTGAGATCGATCTTGATCGTCTCTTTTGTAAGGGAAATCTGTTTGCCCTCCGGACCCGCATTGACGAATCGCCAGTGAATGCGGCGGGGCTTTTCAATAATGGGCCATATGATATTGATCCCTGAATCCAGGGTGCGGTTATAGCGTCCAAGGCGCTCAATGACCATGGTCTCGGCCTGTTGCACCACCTTGAACCCCATGACGGCCAAAAAGATAATAAATATAACTAAAAAAAGCAGGATAATAAAAATTGGACTAACCGGCATTTTTTTGGGTCTCCTTTGGAGGGGAGCTGGTCACCCTTAGGGTTACGCCTTCAACAGACATCACAGTGACCCGCTGATCCAGGGACAGTTCAGACCCATCCACAGCCTGGGCCCGCCATACTTCACCGCCGAGTTTAACTCTTCCGACCTCATCAGGCCCTTCAGGGGCCTTGACCACCACGCCCTGTTTCCCAATCAGGGCCCTTACGCCGATTCCGGCGGATTTGTCGCCCCTGTCCATGTATTTGAGAAAAAAAGGTCTTATTAAGACAAATCCCAACAGGCTCATAAGGGCAAACGCGGCTATCTGCCAGTTAAGGGAAGCACCCAAAAGGCTTGCCAGGCCACCGGCAAAACAGCCCAAGCCAAACACCCCCACTACAAAGCCGGGAGTGAATATCTCCCATATCCACAACAAAATGCCGCAGATAATCCAGTAATGCCATATCTCCATTAGAAACTTCCGCTCACCCTTTAGCAGGCTGTTGAAAGAATATACGATTTTAGTAAATTGGCAAAATTGATTTTTGCCAATTCAGCTATTTAAAAAGACATGGACGGCTTTTTCAACAACCTGTCAAAGCTTCTTGTCTAACCGCAGACCGACGAGATCTAAATTAACATAAAACCAGTCCGCAACTGTCATGATTCGCGATTTTTTTTATTACTTAGCCTCTATACCAGATAATTGTAACAAACCTAGGGCGGGCTGGGGGTAAAACCGAGCCAGTAGAGGGCCTGAAACAAGAGTTTGAAGAATAGATTCCCAGGCTGTGCGCAAGCAGCCGCAACGCGGGGCAGGGGCACACTGAATCAGGAGGGTTTCCCAAGACGAGCAAATTGAACCGCTTGGCAAAAATGCGGTTTTGCCAAGCGGTGTCTGAAATTCCTCAAAAAAATTTAAAAGACAATTGAGTCTGTTTGACGGACGGCCCGTCACCCCCGGCCGAGAAGCTTCTTTAAAAGGCGCACCGGCCAGGGCCAGGGTTGGGAAGCCCCGCCAGTCTTCAGATGGTGAATTTCCTGCTCCATATTGTCCAAAAGCCTGAAGACCACGTCATCCATGTTGCGGGTCAGCACCGTGTAATCAACGATCTCCCTGTCATTGGTTTCCCGATACTCTTCCAGCGCCCGTTTGTATTTCAGATAGGTGCGCCAAAGGTGCATGTAGGTCAAGCCGTTTTGCAAAAGAAATCGGTTTCTTTGCCGGGCTTTTTCCGTGTCTCGGGCAAAGATGTAAAAACTTTTCTGGGCCCGGGCCAGATAGCGGTCCATATAACGGTGCACCATGGTCTCCAGCTCTTTAAGCCTCACCATGCCGTGGGAGCTGAAACGCCCTTCCCACCAATTGGTCGGCGCCCAAATCAGATGACCGTTAATGGGGACGGGCGGGTCGGTGAACTCAGCCAAAAGATAGGAAAACGGTTCGCCCTTTTCCATGGACGGCAGGTTCTCGCCAAGCTCCACCGGAAACTGCTCGCCAAAGACTTCATCTTCGCCATAGGCCGGAACCACAAAAAAGAAGAGCGCGTTTTCATCGGCCAGGTCAAGCATTGCCTTGATATAGCCGTCCAGTTTGGCGGGATGCAGATGCTCCCAGATATCCAGGGCGCAAAAGGTGTCATAGACCTTTTTTTCCCGTCCCAGGTCTTTGGAAACATCAAGCAGATCGCCGATATGGATATTGTCCCTTATTTCCTGAAAGGCACTTTCCTTGACACTTGGGGCAATATCTATTCCCGAAACCCTGCTCTCTGTACCCAGGTTGAGGTAAAAAAGCAGATCTCCCCTTCCGCAGCCCAGCTCCAGAAAAGATTCGGGCTTCAAAAAATCCAAAATCACGGCAAAAGGCAGGTTCTCCAATTTAAGAGCCCTGCCCTGGTAACCCAGGTTGCCCTCAAAATATTTACGACCGTAGTAATCGGTTGTCCTTATATTCTCCACCAACTGATCATAATCTGCGGGGTCTTCTATCCTGATAATATCCGTCGGCCTGCCGTCATTGAAAAGTTTGCCGTTATCCAGGTAATTACCGGCAATGATCTCCATGCCTTTATCTCCACTTCAGCTTCCTAAGACCACATGCCATGGTCTTTTGGGGTTCTATCCGGCCGCTTACAGGCTCAGGGAAAAGCCATTTCAATAAGGCGGCAAATGGTGGTGCGCAATCGAAATTTAGATTTTAGCGTAAATCCGGGCCAGGGAAAAGAAGTTGGTCAGGAACCAAAAGGCTGAGCAGGTTTAACCATAAGGGTGGTCTTATGGTTTCTAAGGCTCAAGGCAGCCCCGCCGGCCAGGATAAAGGCCCCGCCCAAGGCAATGCGCCAACTCATAAGTTCATCAAAAAAGCAGACCCCCATTAGCCCGGCCATGAGCACCTCCCCCATCTGGATCACACCGACATGGGGCGAAGCCATGTGTTTTAACGCATGATTTGTGCAAAGATGAGCCCCCATGGCAAAAAGGCCGCAGCCCAGGGCCGCCATGATTCCCCCAGCGGCGGGCACGGTTGCGTTTGCGGTCATGGTCAGGGGAAAAACCGCCGCCAATACTCCCAAAAAGCACATGTAAAACAAGGGGGTGAGGGCATTTGTGTTTGGGCTTAAACGCCGCACCAGGGTCATGTAAAGGCCGTTTGAGCAGGCGGCGGCCAGGCCCATCAGGTGCCCCCAGCCCAACCTGGCCTCAAATTCACCGGGCCAAAGGACAAGCACCGTGCCGAAGAAAGCCAGAAAAATGCAGCCCCAATCCCTGGAAGTCAAGCGATCTTTGGTTAAAAAAGGAGACAACAGGGCAGCCACCACGGGATGCAGATATAAAAGCACCAGGGCTTCGAAAAGGGTCACCGTCAAAAATGAATACATCAGGCAGGTCATGCCGATAACGCCCACTATTCCGGTGAGCGAGAGGATTCCAGGCGCCTTGCCCCAAAGATTCTGTTTGAACCAGCGGGCCAGTAAAGGCAGGGCAACCACACCGACCAGACTGCGTGCGGCCATGATGTGCCAGGCATTCAATTCATTTCCGCCCAAGCGCACAAAGACATCGCTGACCGCAAACAGGGCCGCTCCCAAGAGAGCAAATATAAATCCTTTTTTGTATTCCAAGTGAGACATGCCTTAGGAGAATGATCCATGAAGGCGGGATTGTCAACGCCAAACACCCCAGCCGAACAGCCGGGAATCTCCGGTTTTTCAGCCTGGCCCGTGTACAAAAGGGCTTGGCCCGAATCAGCAGCCCGTTAAAGTTTCTTTAAAAAATAATACGCTAAAAACCCCATACAATCATATGGTTATAAATCATCGAAATTAAAAGAACAGCCTTGGTTCTTCAATTATCATTGCAGGCTCCGAACATTTTTCTACGCCTTTTTGCGCCCAGGGGCAAAAGCAAAACAAAAACAGCTCCCCCCTCCAGGGCATCACGCACATAAAGACGCCCTTGATGCGCCTCCACAATTTTTCTGGCAATGGAGAGTCCCAAACCGGTGCCCTGGTCCTTGGCCGTGACAAAAGGCAAAAAAATTTCCTCCTTTTTATCGGGCATGATGCCTTCGCCGTTATCAGCCACCTCAACCCGGACCTCGTTCCCCCGGTGAATGCTGGAAACCTGAACATATCCCCCCGGGGGAGCAGCCTCCACCGCATTGCTCAAAAGGTTTATCAAGGCCTGTTGTATGCGGGAGCGATCCAGCATAACAGGCGGGATCCCCATGGACTGCTTAAGCTTCAGCTCAACCTGTTTCCGCCCGGCCAGTTCCTCAATCAACTCCAGGCAATCCAAAACCAACTGGTTGAGATCCTCTTCACGCTTATGAAGCTCCATGGGCCTGGCATAGGCCAGGATATCCTTGACCAAAGACTCCAGTCTGGAGGTCTGCCTCAGTGCAATGCTTAACTTTCTGAATTCATTACTTTCCGGCTCAAGGGTGCGGCTAACCTGGCTCACAAAACCACCAATGGCCATGAGCGGAGTTTTCATGTCGTGAGCTATGCTGGAGGCCGCCCGCCCCACTGCGGCCAGATCTCGGTTTGATTCCATCTGTCCGGACAAAAGCCATAACTGGTTCCGAAGCCTGCCCACCCCCCAGACAGCCAGATTAAGGACCAGGCTTTCCGGCAGGTTTCCCCAGGTAAAGCCCTGGCCCGCCCAGAAAAAACGGATAGTGGGAAGCAGATAAACCGGGGTTGTTAAAATACTGAGCCCTAAACCCGCCTTAAGGCCAAACCAGTAGGCCGCCAAAATAACCGGCATATAATAAAACGCGCGCCAGGGTGAGTCAGCCAAGCCTTTATCCGGAAATAAAAGGAAAAACATCTCAAAACCGGCAATCACCAGCAAAAGGCCTGTGAGCAAACCTGTTTTAAGTGTCTCGGAAGCCATGTCACCATCCTTTAAAACATGGCGTATTTCAGGGAGATAAAGGAGAATCAGCGTGCTGTAGGAGATGATTTCCCAACGAGCCTGTCTGAACACGGAAGGCAGATAAAAAGGCCGGCAAATACGCTGTTCTTTGGATCCCGGGAAAGCGGTTCATACCGGTAAAAATCAACCTAACCACCAGTCATTATAGCCTGTTTTAATTTTGACTAATAATCTCGCCAAGATCAATCTCTATAAAAATTACCGCCCAAGCCAAGGCTTTGGATGGTTCTTTCCTTTTCTGCGGCACAAAAAACGGGCAAAGGCCCATGCCCTTGCCCGTATCAAACCTACTGAGGCTAAACAAGCCTAAATGTCGAGGCGTTGCCTCAGTTCATCAACCCATGTCTGCTCCAAACCAAGCCCCTTGGCCAGCTTATTCAAGTATTCCTCTTCCTCCTCGGTATCCACCTCTATGGCCATCAGGGAAACAGTAAAAACCTGCTCTGCGGTTTCCCGATCCTTAACCAGGGGCAGGATATCCTCCAAGGTGGCGGGGGAAAGCAATTCATTGGTTATAAAGGAACTCTCTTCCGCACTCAGATCCAATGAATTGAGTTTACCCGCGATCTGGGCGCGCTCGTCTTGATCAATGTAACCGTCTGCATTGGCCGAGGCTATCATGGCCCTGATCAAAAGCACCGCCAGGTCGCTCTTCTCCTGACTCACGGCTTCGGATTTACCTGCACCGGGAAGTGGCGGGGGGGCTGTCTGACCTGCGCCGGGAGGCGGCGGGGGGGCTGTCTGACCTGCACCGGGAGGCGGCGGAGGGGCTGTCTGACCTGCGCCGGGAGGCGGCGGAGGGGCTGTCTGACCTGCGCCGGGAGGCGGCGGAGGGGCTGTCTGACCTGCGCCGGGAGGCGGCGGAGGGGCTGTCTGGGCCGTAGAACCAGCTGCTCCCTGTTGCCCGCTCTTTTCCCCGCCCAGAAAATGTTCAGCCGCGGCAACAGCCACCCCGAGCACACCCATGCCCACTGAACCTACGTTTAAAAGGTTTTTGCTGCCCGAGCCCTTGCCCATGGCGCCCCCTATGAGGCCCCCTAAAAGTTTTTCCGGATTGAACATCTCTAAATTCCCCTTAACTAGCTTTTTTAGCAAAGAAAAACCAGGTGAATGCCGACCAGCCAAAAACAATGCGACATTCCTTTTTTAAAACAACTTTTCTAAAGGCCGATTTCCAATAGAATCTTTGCCGGTTATCATCGAAAAACGGCTGGCTTACCGCGCCCGGCAGGCATTTTTTTGGCAAACACCTACCAATATACCCTAACAGTTTGACAATCAAAATACTCTCCATGCATCAACCCGGTCTTGGGGCGCATTTCTGCGCTTAAGCTGCTTATGCCGCCGCCAAAAACACTTAAAAATTGCAGGAGTTTTTTTATTAACTACGAATGCCGTGACAGTTATCTATGGAAAACAATGTTAAATTAAGACGTTGTCACAGCCCGCCGCCCAGGTGGGAAGCCGGGGCGGACAGATGTTTTCCCATGTTACTACAGACTTTTTTGACTGGCTCAGTTCCAAAGAAGGCGGTATCATCTGATTTACTCGCATTTTTATGCCCGAACAGCCGAAATATCCGGCGCAAATAATCCTAAATCCATCTAACAATGGGCGGGAGAATTCCATGTTGGTAATGAAATTCGGCGGCAGTTCAGTCGCTGATCGCACTCAGTTGGAAAAAGTATTCGAGATAGTAAAGGGTCTCGTCGATAAAAAGCCGGTTGTTATTTCCAGCGCCCACAAAGGTATGACCGACAAGCTCATAAGCGCGGCCAAATCAGCGGTCAAGGGCGATTTTTCCATGCCCGACGTAATAGACTATCAATCGGAAATCTCGGCCTCGTTGGGTTGCCCGCCGGATCTGCTTTCCAACCTGTTCACCGAAATAAGCGATCTTTTGCGGGGCATCAGCCTGGTGAAGGAACTCAGCCCCAGGTCCCTTGATTATATTGCCAGCTTTGGCGAGCGCATGGCCGTGCGCTCCATTGCAGACTTCTTCACCAGAAAAGGCCTTAAATGCCAGGCATTTGATGTGTGGGATCTGGGTTTTATCACTGATTCCAAATTCGGAGACGCCAGGCCCTTGCCCGGATTTGAAAAACAGGTGCAAAAGGCCTTTCAGGAAAAGGTGCCTGCGGACGTTATCCCCATTGTCACCGGTTTTATCGGCCAAAACGAAAACGGCGAGATCACCACAGTGGGCAGGAACGGTTCGGATCTCACCGCGACTCTCTTGGGCTCGGCCCTGGGAGCCGAGGAGGTTGAAATCTGGACTGACACTGACGGAGTGATGAGCGCCGATCCCTCTGTGGTGCCGGATGCCAAGAATATCCCCTCCATGACCTTTGACGAAGCCGCGGAGCTGGCCTATTTCGGCTCCAGGGTCCTGCACCCCTCCACTTTGGAACCGGCCATGAACGCAGAGATCCCGGTGAGGGTCTTGAACACCAACCACCCCTCTCATCCGGGCACCGTGATAGGCCGCCAAAGTATGGACGGCTTAAACCGGGTTACCAGTATCGCCTACAAAGAGGGGCAAACCGTCTTTACCTTAACCACCACCCGCATGTTGCGCAGGGCCGGATTTTTGGCCCAGGTCTTTGAAGTGCTGGGACGCTACGCAGTGGTGGTCGACATGATCAGCACCTCGGAGATTTCGGTCTCCTTCACCACCCAGAGCAGGGAAGCCCTGGAAAAAGCTCTACCGGAGCTTAAGCAGTACGGCGAGTGCGATATGGAGCACGGCAAGACCATGCTGGTGGTTGTGGGCAATAAACTGGCCAAGCGAAGAGGACAGGGTTCTGAGATCCTTGGCGCCCTGGCCCAGGCCGGAGCCAGGGTGGAAATGATCAGCTTTGGCATGGGCAGCATCAACTTCTCCATGGTTGTAGATGACTCTGCCGTGGACAAAGCGGTTCCTGTTTTGCATAAGGAACTTTTCAGCTAGGGGCTTCTTGGGGGGCCTGGAAACAGCCTTAGGGTGGCTGTTTGCCAAATCCCTTTTGCTGAAGGTAAGCCGACTTCAAAGGCGGGTCTTTCCATTCCGGATAAAATTCCGCATTGGGAGCCCGCCTTTTTTATCCCACTCTCAAAAGGGGAGGCAACCCTGCCTTATCAAAACCGGACATGGGTGAAAGCGGCTCCCGTCATAACCGGCGAATCCCCCTAAACCAGTCATCATTATTTATCGTCAAACCATCTTGCCAATTAAGGCAAAGCGGGCTAGCATGGCTGACAGGAGGAAACCCTTGACAGCATCGTTTATCAAAAAAAACCAACATATAAAACAACTGCCGAAAAAAGCCTTATTGCTGCTTTTTCCGGCTTTCTTAATTTTCTTACTCGCCCCTCCCGCCTTGGCCGTGGACAAGGTCTGCGTGCGCCTGCAATGGATACACCAGGCCCAGTTTGCCGGTTATTACCTGGCCCAGGATCTGGGACTTTATGAAAAGGCAGGTCTTGAAGTAAATTTCATTCCCGGCGGCCCGGAGATAAATCCCCTGACCGAGCTTAAGGAAAAACGCTGCGATTTTGCCACGGCCTGGCTGGTGGAGGCCCTCTTGCAGCGCTACCGGGGCACGCCTTTGGTGCACCTGGCCCAGCTTGTTCAAAAATCAGCCCTACTTTTGGTCAGCTTCCGGGACACCGGTATAGAAAACATACAAGACCTGTGGGGTAAAAGGGTCGGCATATGGCAGCTTCAATTTGCCCTGCCCCCGAGGGCGCTTTTTGCCAGCAAAGAAATTCTGGTCCATGAGGTGCCGCAGAACATAACGGTTTATCCCTTACTCTCCAGGGCGGTGGACGCAACCACAGCCATGCTCTACAACGAATACCACCAGCTTTACCAGGCAGGCATTGATTACGACGAACTCAAGATATTCCGATTCGCGGATCTGGGTTTCAACTTTCCCGAAGACGGCATATATGCCCTGGAAGAAACCTGGCAAAAGGACCCCGACCTTTGCCGCAGGTTTGTAAAGGCCTCCTTAGACGGCTGGAGAGAAGCGCAGAAAGACCCGGAAAAGGCCTTGGCCTCGGTTATGCGCAGGGTGGACAAAACCATTTTATCCAGCAATGAGAGTCATCAACGCTGGATGCTCAAGGTAATGCTGGATATCGTGTTTCATCGGGTCGGCGCAAAAGGCTTGGGTGATCTGCACCACAGGGACATGGCCCTGGTCAATCAGGTGCTGATGAACCAGCAGTTCACTTATCGCCCCATAAGCAAGCGGCAATTCACCAGAAGGGCCCATCTGCCGCCACCCAAGACCCCAAGGTGAACCATGAAAACAAAGCTGCGTCCCCATTTCCTGAAACTGCGCCCCAGGTTCACTCTGGTGGTGCTCACCGGTGTGGCCCTGGTCTCGGCGGCCCTGGGGGGGATCAGCTATGTAGAAAGCAGCCAGGCCCTTTTGGATGCCAGCCAAAAGCACCTTTTGGCCCTGGCCCAGTCCCAGGCAGGGTCCCTTGCCCTTCGCCTGGAAAAGGTGGCCACAGTCCCCTGGACCCTACGCACAGTGCTGAGCCGGGAAGGCGAGGTGAACCAGGCCGACATCTTGGGGGTGCTTAGAAAAAACCTTGCTCAAAATAAAAACATCTACGGCATGGCCATGGCCTGCGCCCCCTATTCCTGCAATCCCCAGAAAAAACTCTTTGCACCCTATATCTATCGCAGTCCCCAGGGAATCAAGATAGCCCGTCTGGATAGCAAAACCTATGATTATCCCTTGCAGAACTGGTACCTCATACCGAGTCGGGTGGCTTTGCCATCCTGGAGTGAGCCCTATTACGATGAAGGAGGGGGCCACGCTCTGATGACCACCTATTCCGCTCCGGTGGTTGTAAAGGGCAAGGTGAAGGCCATTATCACGGCGGATATTGATCTTAAAGTGCTGGCCCGCATGGTCAGGCGCATTTCTCCGGGCCAAGAAGGGCACGCCTTTATCATCTCCAAACGCGGAACCTTTTTAGCCGGTCCCAAAGAGGATTGGGTATTGCGCCAGACCATCTTTTCCCTGGCTGAAAAGTGGAATCGCCCCGAGTTGAGGAATCTGGGCAGACGCATGATAAGGGGGGTTAGCGGAATCCTGCGCTTTAAGGACATGGTGGCGGGCCGCTCTTCCTGGCTTGCCTTTGCACCTATCAAGGGGCCGGGCTGGACCTTTGCCGTGGTCGCCCCGGAAAAACAGGTCTTGAGACCGGTGGTGGACCTTACCCAGCATCTGGTTTTCTGGGCGGCTATCGGCCTGGGGGCCATGGTGGTGGTTATTCTGCTCATGGTGCTCAGCCTCACCAGCCCCATGCAGAAGTTGGCCGCCGGAGCCAGGCGTCTGGCCAATGGGGACTACAACACCAGAGTGCACAATGTAAGGCCGGGTGATGAAATGGGAGAGCTGGCCGAGACCTTCAACTCCATGGCCAAGGATATCACCGAATATGTGCATCAGCTCGAGGAGACCAACCAAAACCTGGCGGCTTCGCTCAAACGGGTTGAACTTTTGGAAAACATTGAGACCCACATGAGCAAGTTCGTGCCCGAGTCGGTTAAACGGCTCATCGAGACTGCACCGGAAAACCCGGACCTGGAAAAACGCGAGCAAGACGTCTCGGTTCTGTTCCTGGACATTGCGGGCTACACACGCATGAGTGAAAACGTGGCCAGCGAAGACATGAATTTTTTGATAGAGCGTTACTTCTCAAGCTTCTTAGACGATATCTACAAAAACAAAGGCGATATAAACGAAACCGCAGGCGATGGCCTGATGATCATATTCCAGGACGCGGACCCTCAGATGCATGCCGCGCACGCAGTGAAAACCGCTGTTGCCATTCAGCAGACCGTGCAAAGGGTGAACCGGGACCTGGCCGGACGTTTTCAGCCGGTGGTGGTGAATATAGGCATCAACTCAGGCTCGGCCATGGTGGGGTCCAGCCGCTTTGAAGGGGTGGCGGGAACCAGGTGGACCTTCACGGCCAGCGGACCGGTGACCAATGTGGCCGCCCGCATCGGGGCCCAGGCCACCGAAGGGGCCATATTGATAGGGCCGGAGACCGCCAAAAGGGTGACAGGCAAATTCAAGTTCACCAGCCGGGGCAAAAAACACCTTAAAAACGTAAAAGAGCCGGTTGAAATTTTTGAAGTTACCGAACAGTAAAAAAAGGACCCGAAGCGCTTTTTAAAACCGCACTTCAGGTCCTTTTTAATTCAAATACTGTTTTTCAGGGACTACATGCCGCTTTGATCAGCCGCCTCCAGGGCCTTGTCTATCTCCGCCTTCAAAGCAGGCGGCAGCCCCGGAATCTCCACGTTCAAAAAACCTCGCACAATGGTCGCCGTGGCTTGGTCCTCTGTGAGGCCGCGGCTCATGAGGTACAAAATCTCATCCTGATTGATCTTGCCCACTGCGGCTTCATGGCTCATCTCCACACCCTCGGCATGGCCGTCGAGCATGGGCACAGCCAAAAGCGAACCTCCGTTTAAGATAAGGCCC
The DNA here is from genome assembly GCF_000931935.2 of Dethiosulfatarculus sandiegensis. Lineage (GTDB taxonomy): Bacteria > Desulfobacterota > Desulfarculia > Desulfarculales > Desulfarculaceae > Dethiosulfatarculus > Dethiosulfatarculus sandiegensis. The sequence continues at coordinate 192,319 of NZ_AZAC01000003.1, read as the reverse complement.
CGACATTCCAAATGGGCCTTGACCTCCGGCACGTTACCCACCAGGTGACCCCGGTTCATAATCTTACCGCCGTTGGTTATGGCCCTGGAGATAATCTCCGCCCTGGTGTCGGGTTTATCCATGATAGTGCGGCCGCCCAAATCAATATCAGAATCCGGATCCCCCACGATTACGCTGTTCATGCGGGCCACTGCGTTTTCACCCGCAAGGCGGGCGGTGGGATACCCTTGCAGTGATCTGACCGGCTGCATACAGACATAGTTGCTTAAGTACTGGCCGCCCTCTTCCACCATGATGGCCTCTCTGGGGCGCACATACATGCCTTTTGACCAGTTATTGATCATGGTAAAGCTGAGTTTGGCGTTTTTCTTGACATATATCTCAGTTATGCCCACATGCAGCCCGCTTTCGATCTCCGGGCTCACGGTACAGCCGTTTATGAGATGCAGCTCCGCACCTTCTTCCACAATTATAATATTGTGAACGTTTTGCTGGACCATATCCCCTTGCATGTACAAACAGGCCTGCATGGGATGCACTGCCTTGGCTCCGGGCTGGGCGTGAATCACATACCCGCCGTGCAGATTCAAAAAAGCCGAGGCTGTGTATTTGTCCTGATCAACCTGGATCAGGTTCATGTAATAGTCCCTGACCCAGTCGTGGTGAGCCAAAGCCTCTTTAATGGGGGTTACGGTGAGCCCTGGAGTTTTGGTGCTGCAATGCACGGTGGAGGCGTCTGCCAATAAAAAGGAGCCGTCCCTGTTCTCACCGGTAAGATCCTGGCCGGCCATTTCCAATTGCCTCTGATCCGCCATGGGCAAAGCATCCAAAGGGCTATGTCCTTTGTGATCATCTGAGGCAAGCTTAAACCGGCTCAGGTCTATATCTACACCAAGCTCCGCCTTTTTCTCCCGGGCCGCCAGGGCCCTTTCCCTTAATTGGACGGCATCATGCATGTTACACATTCCTCATAACCGTTCTGTGCGATACAGCGCAGTATTTCGCGGGGATTGGTGGCGCAGCTCAAGACTCCGTCAAACAGGACCTGCCCCTTGTCCGCTTCCAGATAATCCAGGATATAACCGGTATGGGTTATGATGAGCCCCATCTTGGTGTTTTCCTGCCTTCTTCGCATGATGGACTTATCCTTTATCGGAATCAGCTCCTGCCTCTTTTGCAGAAGCTCGGCAATAGTCCTGCCCACCAGGTGCATATTCTCCAGGTCCACTCCGGACTCGGGCTCGTCAAACATCATGAAGTCCGCCCCTTGCGCCATGAGCTGCAAGAGTTCCGAACGTTTGATTTCACCGCCGGACAAACCTGCGTTCACATCCCTTTCCAAAAACCGCTCAAAATTCACCTTGCGGGCCAGGTCGTCTATATTGTGTCCATTTTGGCTGCACATCTGCACCATCTGCCTGGCCTTGAGCCCTTCGATGGTGGGCGGCCTCTGGTAAGCCATGCCAATACCCAGCCTGGCCCTTTCGTGGATGGGCATGTGGGTGATATCCACGTCCTTGAAGGTTATCTTACCGCCGGTCACCATGTATTGAGGGTAGCCCATGATGGCCATCAGCAGGGAAGTCTTGCCGGAGCCATTGGGTCCGAACAATACATGGGTTTCTCCGGGGTTTATCTCCAGATCCACATGCTTGAGCAGGGTCTTGCCTGCCAGCTCTACTTGTAAATCCTCGATCAGCAACATGATTTATTCCTTTAAAAGGCACTTTCAAGTCTGCGCGAAAAGGATTCTGAAATTGTTTTTCGCAAACCAGCCATTTCTCGTAATTATGGAATAGGAACAGTGTAGGGATTTAAATTAGGGTCGTCAAGCAAACCAGGCCATTTTTTACCAGTAGCCCGCTTGGATTAATCTGACTATTTACTGCTTATTTATAGACTAATGTGTAATCATTTAATAACTAAAAAGAAACCTACCATTTCATATTCAAACGGATCAAGCAATTGAATAGTTTAAGAAATACTTAATAACCCCAAAATGGTTCTTTTTTATTTTCACCCTCCCCATTTTTTTGGTTCTCGTGCTTAAAAAAATACTATTTATCTATAGACTATTAAAACTATTCATCTTAAACTGCCCTAAGATATGAAGAAGTCGCTTTTCCCCCGGCTGAGCCCAAAAAACCGCCCGGATCCTAAAAAAAACGCCCAACGGCTGAAAGGAGCAGCGGGAAAATGAGAAAATGCTGTGGGAATGGTTGGTCTGAATGAGGTTCTGACTCCATCTTTGAGCTTGGATGCAAGTCATGCGGTCATATGGTGGAATTTTTCAAAGACGAAATAACCAGAAACTGCTCCAACTGCGGGGAAACCGTAGTTAATGACAGTAAGGATTACGGCTGCGGACAATGGTGTTCGGCCGATTCACCCCATCAAAGAAACCTTTGTCCCAAATTTAAAAAATCCAAGCATCTTTTCTCTGGCCACGCCATGCCAAAAGCATTGTACTGAAAATAACAGCAAACCCTGCCAGGTGCTCTGTTCAGGCGCCGCCCCTATTGAACAAACCTTGCCAAGACCCTTTACAACATTTATTACCCTGATTGGGGTGGATGGGCTAAGCTGCTAGGGATGCTTCCACGCTTTCAGTAACATATCAACCTGAGGCAACAAAGAGGGCTTTATGCGGCAAAAATCCTTTTGGCAGATTGACGCTTTTACCACTGATAAATATTGCGGCAACCCGGCTGCGGTCGTGTTTGAGGCGGATGACATACCCACAGAAAAAATGCAGGCCATAGCCAGAGAGATGAACCTTTCGGAAACCGTGTTCATGCTTGAGCCTCAAGGCCCTGATGCGGATTACAGGGTGCGCATCTTCACCCCCCAAAGTGAATTACCCTTTGCCGGTCACCCCACTGTGGCTGCATGTCACGCCTTTTGACAAAAAGACCGGCCGGGCGCAGACGAAATGCCGGGCATTGTCCGGCAGGAATGTAAACTGGGGCTTATCCCGATTGAGGTCACCCCGGACCTGGGAGGGGCCAGGCTGACCATGACCCAGGGGACTCCATCATATAAACATGTGGGCCTGCCAGCATCTTTGTTGGCCCAAATGCTTGGTTGCGCGAAAGAGAATCTACCCGGACCTTTGCCTGAGATTGTCTCAACCGGGGTGGATTGGCTGGTGGCTCAGGTAAGCGGGGTAAAGGCAATGGAAGCCCTTCTCCCGGATCAAAGCCTCATCGCCGGAACCTGCCGTGAATTGGGCAGTGTGGGTATAACCGTATTTTGCCTAGAGGCCCGGGACCCAAATTGCCAGGCCAGGCTGCGCACCTTTGCCCCGGGCGAAGGAGTGCCCGAAGACCCGGTCTGCGGGTCGGGAAACGGTTCCGTGGCCGCCTATATTGGCAAGCATGGTCTTTTGGGACAGGGGGAGGTCGGCTATCAGGTTGAACAGGGGATTGAAGTGCAAAGGCCCGGCAGGGTGCACGCCCGTTTTTTACCCGGTGAACCGCCCAAGGTCAAAATCGGCGGCCAAGCAGTAAAAGTAATTGAAGGAAAATTGTATCTTTAAGTCCTCATCTGGTAAAGCCCCTGCCTTTTAACGGCAAGGGCGCGCATTTTTCCGTCCATCCCCAAAAAAAAACAGGGCATATCAATCCTTAATCTTTTTGTAAAACAAGTATTTTTAAAAAATAATCCTCGGTTTCCCGGCCAGAGTTAAGGTTTTGCCTTTGATAGGTTATAATAAAAAATCAAGCAAGCAACGGACTCCCCCCATGTTTGAGGCTCATAGTTGTTTCAGGCATTTTATTGTCCTGTTTGCCGCTCCGCTGCCACTATCACCACCCACATAAACGAGAATCTATCCAATTGGGGTGAAGCAAGGCTTCCCCTTCAGCCGGAGCCTATATGAAGAGTAAAACTACGGAAGTGATTAAGAAAAAAGGCACAAAGACAAAATATCGGCTCTTAAAAATGGCGGCTCTGTTCTTGAGTGTGACCCTATTGCTGGGTGGATCGATCCATTATCTCGTGAACGCCTATATGATAAGCCAGGCCGAACAAAACATAAGGGCCATGCTTTTATCCCACAAAGGCGTTCATCACTATATACAGAAAAACACCCATCCCGCGCTCTACCGTCTGCAGGGAAGGGGCATTCTGCCGGAAAATTTTTATAGCCCGGCCCTGCTTTCATCTTCCTACATGGTGCGCAACATACACGAGTACTATAACCAGGAAAGGGAAAAAGCGGGCCTGCCCCGGCTCTATTACAAATTGGCTGCCATTAATCCCAGAAACCCGGTGAACCGGGCCAATCCTCTGGAAGAAAAGTTAATCAAAAGATTCAATAAGGAGCCGGACCTTGAGAGTTATCGGGATCTCATCGAAATTAAAGGTCAAAAACACCTTTATGTGGCCCTGCCTTTTCTGAAGACCAAAAAAGCCTGCCTTAAATGCCACGGAACTCGCGAGCAAGCGCCTCCCCAGTTAAAGCTTCATTATAACGGAGACGGTGGATTTGGAGACCAGGTGGGGGGCATCAGGGCCATAGAATCCTTATGCGTCCCGCTGCAAGGGCAGCATGAGTTGGGGCATCTCTTGTTTGCAGCCTTTTCCTGTGGTTTTGCAGCCCTGCTGGGGCTTTTTATGGCGACCAGGCACTTCAAAGCCAAGGTAAAGGAGCGAACCACCCACCTGGAAAAAGAAATATCAGAACGCAGACAGGCCCAACATGCCCTAAAACGGACCCATAAACGTTTTCAGTCCGTGTTGGACAGTCTGGACGGCATTGTCTATGTCTCTGACTTTCAAACCAACAAAATCCTGTTTTTAAACCAATACGCCAAGCAAATCTGGGGTGACGGGGTGGGGCAAATCTGCTGGAAGCTCACCGGCAGAAGTAAAAACGGCCCTTGCAAGGATTGCAACAACCATAAACTCACCGACTCCTCGGGGCGCATTTCCACGGGCGTGCAACAAAGGGAGTTGTATCTCAAAAATACGGACCAATGGTACGAGTGCAGGGATAGGGCCATCACCTGGAGTGACGGCCGCCTGGTGCGTATGGAGATCGCCACCAATATCACCAAACGTAAAAAAGCCGAGGAAAAGTTAAGACAAAATGAGGAGAGCTATCGCAGCCTTTTCAACTCCATAAGTGATTTCATATACACCCATGACCTGGAAGGCCGCATCTTAAGCATCAATCCCCTGGCTGCCAAGAGCCTGGGATATCAACCCGGGGAACTCCAGGGTGAAAAAATCAGCCGGTTCTCACCTGAGGGGGAATTGATCCGTTTCCGGGAAAAATATTTGGAAGAACTTCTAAAAGACGGGCATACAACGGGGCGTTATGTAATTTTGGCCAAGAATGGCAGTGAACACTATCTGGAATGCAGAGCCAATCTTGTCGGAAAGGATAAGGCTTCCCCCCTGGTCAGCGGCTCGGCCAGGGATGTAACGGAAAAGATGCTGGCCCGGAAAAAAATGCTCAAAATGCAGATGCAATTGGACCAATCCCGCAAGATGGAGGCGGTGGGCAGTCTGGCCAGCGGAGTGGCCCATGATTTTAACAATGCCTTGCAGTCAATCTCAGGCTATGTGGAGATGCTTTACGCTGAAGACCTTGACAAACCGAAACAAAGGGAAAAGCTTGATCAGATAGGCGAAGTAGTGGGCAGAGCCGCCGAACTGGTGAGAAGACTTCTAACCTTCAGCCGAAAGGTGGAAGTGGAACTTGTTCCCCTTGACCTGAATAATGAAATCACAGAGTCGGTAAAGACCTTAAGCAGAATTATTCCCAAAATGATTACCATCGAGCAGCGCCTCAGCCCTAAGTTAAAAAATATTTCAGGTGATCGGGTCCAGATAGAGCAGATACTTATGAACCTGGGAGTAAATGCTAAAGATGCCATGCCAAACGGCGGCATCTTGACGATTGAAACCAGGGGAATCACCCTGGGTTCGGTCCGGAATAACGGCAGGCCGGGGCTTAAGCCGGGAGAGTATATTTTGCTTAAGGTCTCGGATACCGGCATGGGTATGGATCAAAAGACCATAAACAGGATTTTTGAGCCGTTTTTCACCACCAAAGGACCGGGCCAGGGAACCGGTCTGGGCCTGGCCACTGTTTACGGCATAGTCAAAAGCCATAAAGGAGATATCTCATGCCATAGTGAACCAGGCCGGGGAACCAGTTTTAACATCTACCTGCCTGCCTGCGACCAGGTTCAAAAAGTAAAGAAGAACACCCAATTTATAGATGCGGAGCTAATGGGCACTGAGACGGTTCTTTTGGTTGACGATGAATCGAGCATTCTGGAGGCTGCGAGTTCGATTCTAAAAAGATTCGGCTACACCCCCCTGACCGCTCCCTGCGGCGAAGATGCCCTTAACATATTCAACAATCATAACAATTCAATTCAACTGGTTATTTTGGATCTTAACATGCCCGGAATGGGTGGCGAAAAATGCCTCGAACAGCTACTTGAAAAAGACAAAAGCTTAAAGGTTATCATAGCCAGCGGCTACTCGGTCCAGGCCCAAGCCAAGGAATCCATCACCAAGGGAGCTTATGGTTTTATGGGTAAGCCCTATCGCCTTAAAGAGTTATTAAAAATAATACGCGAGGCGCTCGATAATAACAGGGCCTGAATAGTGTGATCAGGGCAGGCCTTCCTTGCGCCTGCCCTTTTTATCCAAAATGATATTATGTTCAAAAAGCGCCTTTACCAGGTTGCGGGCCTTTTCGCTTTGGTTTACCGGCACAGGCAGTTCAAGGTCAAAGTAATGTGGGCTTCTGCCCAAGTCCTCGCTGAATTTAAATACAAGAGCCTCTCCGAATCCGGTCTCCTTTAGATCAATATCTATCAGATCCAGGGTGAGGCTTTGCCCCCAAAACCGTGATTTGCCATTTAACCACAGTCCGTCAGGGCCTATGTAACACTCTGTTTTTGGTTGCCCAATTCGCCAAGCGGCCAGACACCCCGGGCCCGACCCCTTTTTCAATCCCCTGACCATGAGCCACTGGTGTATGGGGGGTCACTAAGGCCATGTGCAAAAGGACCACGCAAAAACCCAACCCCAGGGGAGCCGGTAAGCCAGCCATAATCCGTTGCATCTTCAAGCATAAAATACAAAACCACTGACCCGGAAAGCAAAAACAAAACCAGTGGTGCAACACAGCCGGTATAGGTCTTTAATTTACTGTACTCCATGGCTCAATCCTTTTTGGAGAAAGGGATTCAGCGGGGCGCCTCAAACGGCCTGCCAGGTACACCGGAAAGATTCTTTTACAAAAGCCTGTTGAAAATAAATTAATAACCGTCAAACCAGCAGTGACGGCCTGTTTCAGCAGGGGAACAGATCATTTACCCTTACTTAATTTACTAATAAAAAGCTGAGCGTTACCCATGTGCAAGAAGAGAATTAATTTCAACTAGCTCTGATTAATAGTACTAACAGAATAGCATTAAAAAATAACGATTTAATCATATTCTCATATTAACTTATTGAAATATATTTATTTTTTTAATAATGCAAAACTAGTCACGTTTGATCCTTTCCACTTTTTCTTGCTCTCGCTGTGTTGGAAAAAGTTTTTTTAAGCCCGGTAATGCTTCAGGTTTACAAATTATAAAAACCGGATTAGCATATTAATTAACGAAATTTTATTCCACAGCCCAAACAGACGGATCACCCATGAATCTTTGGCAACAAGACAAATTCATTACAGCCTGGCGTTTCGCCTGCCAGGCTCATCAGGGCCAGGCTCTACCCGGCACTGAGCTGCCTTATGTAAATCATCTGGCCAATGTAGCCATGGAGGTGATGAGTGCCATTGCCTGCGATCCCCAGGTAGCCAACCCCGACCTGGCAGTGCAATGCGCCTTATTACACGACACCATTGAAGATACACAGATTGTGCATGTGGATTTGGCTGAGCGCTTCGGTATTGCCGTAGCCGATGGGGTGCAGGCCTTAAGCAAAAATAAAAAGGTTGGAAACAAAAAAACTCAAATGAAAGACAGCCTGGATCGGATTCAACGACAGCCCAGGGAAGTATGGATGGTAAAACTCGCTGACCGCATCACCAATCTGCAGACTCCGCCAGGCCACTGGAGCATGGACAAAATAGCCGCCTATCATGATGAAGCCAAACTAATCCTCACCTGCCTGAGACCGGCCAATGAATTTCTGGGAACCCGCCTTGAGAAAAAAATAGAGGCCTACACCAGATTCGTCTGTACAAAACCCAGTCTGGCCCAACAGGGATAGCTGCCTCTTCTCCCTTGCCCCGCACAATAACCACCTTAAAAACACAGCCAGAGCCCCACCAAGGCAACCATTGCCCAGAAAAGCAACTAAGCTGATTTTATCTCATTTAAGTGCGGCGGCCTAATCCTTCACCTGCACCATGGTGTTTCTGGCCGCCTGAGGGTGTAAGAGAATACGCAGTCCGTCCTTGGTGGTGACATAGACGGGATGATGCTCCCCGACACTTACAGTCTGAGCGCCTTCCACCCCTTCCAAAATCAGCTCGGCCCCTTTTTCCAAGCCCAGGGATTTCATCTGCGCCTTCCTGGGGGGACCGCCGAAAAGCTCCAGAACCTCAAACCGGGCTCCCTTTTGGGCCGAGCAAAACTGCATCTCCACCCCGCCCATGCGCCCCCAGATCTTGGCTGCGGTGGCTTCGGGAATCTTTATCCGCTTTTTTTGGTTTATCAAGGTGATATAGGCCATGGGAGGCAGCCTTCGCAGCAGGGTTATGCGGTCATCTTCCTTTAGGCCCAAAATAGCGAAGGCCTTGGTAAGGGGAGTGGTGGCGGTAAGGCCTTCCACATGGCCCTGCTCCCCGGGTTTAAGATCCATGAGAGGGGCCTTGGAGCCGTCGTCCAAATGGACCATTATCATGGATGCCATTTTGCCGCTTAATATTGCGTCACCCTTGGGCCCCCTCACCCTCAGGGCTGTCAAGGGCACCTTTTCGCGGGATTTGACTATCTCCACGCCTTCCTGCAGACCGGTTTTGGCCAATTCCAAGGCCAGGTCATGGCCGGTGATGGTCGAGACTAAAAGGATTTTGCCGCTTGGCGCATCCTTGAGGGTGATAAATCTGCTTTTGGGCATGATGATATGGTCTCTATCCCCCCTTAGTTGGGTAAAAGCCGGGAAGCCTTGGGCGATCGCCCAAGCTCCTGGTTGTTAATTTTTCTCGGCCATTTTGGTCTTGGCCATGCTCCTGGTAGTGGCGTAGCCAAGGGTCAATATGGTGCTTGTATTATGCATGATGGCCGAAGTCAGGGGGGAGAGAACCCCCATGCTGGCCAAGGCCAGAACTGCGGTATTCAAGGCCAGGGTGGCCCTGAAGCAATGGTTAAGTGTACTCTGAGAGCGCACCGCTATCTCTCTGGCCACGGCCAAGCCTCTTAAATCGTCATGCATTAAAAGCACCTGGGCTGATTCCCGCGCCAAATCGGCTCCCAGGGGCATGCATATGCCCACATCAGCCGAAACCAGGGCCGGGGCGTCGTTCACGCCATCACCCACAAAGGCCAGCTTGGTCCCCTGGGCCTGAAGACCCTTGACAATCTCCGCCTTATCTTCCGGTTTAAGTTCCCAGTGAATCTGGTCAACCTCCCCCAGATTATCAGCCAGATGACGGGCTGTCTCCATATGGTCTCCGGTCAAGACCACTATCTTTTTCAGGCCCTGTTCCTTCAAGTTTTTCAGAACCATGGGTGCTTCGGGCCTTACTTCGTCCTCCATCACCACCAGCCCCTCCAGCACCCCTTTGCGGGCCACATACAAGATAGATTTGCCTTCTTGTCTGAATTTCGAGGCCATAAGATCGGCCTGGCTGGTGTCCACCCCTTCATCCTCGCAGATAAAGTGATGACTTCCCACTAAAACCCTAATGCCGTCAACATAGGCGCTGATACCGTGAGCCACGATAAAATCAACCTGGCTCATGGCCGGAAGAGGAAGCCCTTTTTCCTCGGCCCTTTTCACGACGGCCTTTGCCACTGGGTGGGTGTAGTGCTCCTCAGCCCCGGCCGCCATGGCCAATAGGCGGTCTTCGGAAAGGCGATTAAAGGGCACCACCTGGGTAACCTTTAAATCACCAGTGGTCAAAGTGCCTGTTTTATCAAAGACAATAGTGTCAACCCCGGCCATGGATTCCAGGGCCTGAGCGCCCTTGATCATCACCCCGCTTTGAGAGGCGTTATACATACTGGTGCGCACCCCCACCGGGCCGGCCAATTTGAGAGCGCAGGAATAATCCACCGTCAGCACGCTGGCTGCGCGCCTGAAATCTCTGGTAAAGGCATACTCGGCAAGGCCCAGGCCCAGAGAAAAGGGCACCAGTTTATCCGCAAGCTCTTCCGTACGGCGTTCAGGCTCTGATTTATGGCGCAAGGAATTTTCCAAAAACCGGTTGACCCTGGCCATGCTGGTCTGGTTGCCAACCTGGCCGGCCTTGATCTTAATGCGCCCCTCCTGCACCACCGCCCCGGAAAGAACAGCGTCACCGGGCGCAACATGCCTGGGGGCGGCTTCACCGGTTATGGAGCTCTGGTTCAGGGAAGCCTCCCCCTCTTCGACCCTGCCGTCGACCGGAATCATCTCACCCGAACCTACTATGACCAGGCTGCCGATCTCCAGTTGGTCGGCCGCCATACTCACCTCTGCCCCGTCAATCTCCACCCAAACCTTTTCCACTTGGGGCTTCAAGAGACTGGTGAGCAGATCCACGGATTTTTTGTCGCTGGTGTATTCCAGATAACGGCCTAAAGTCAAAAGAGCCACAATGGCGTTGGCTGTGAAATAATCCGCCCGGGCCAGGCTCATGCCCACTGCCGCCGCATCCAGAACCTCCACCTTGACTCCTTTGGATAAAAGGGTCTCCACACCCTTCATCAAGGTGGGGGCGGCGGCCAGCCAGGAGAGGCCCTTGGCCAAGGGCCGGGGCAAAAACGGACTCACCAGGGCAAAGGCGCCCAGGGCTGTCACGTTCAGAAGATCCATCTGATCGTTTTCCTGAACCCTGGGCAGATAGGCTTCCTGGGGCAAATTATCCAGGGTGGAGACTAAGAGCTCCTTCACCCCGGAGCGACCGTCGTAATGAACGGTTATGCTGGCGGCCCTGGGGTTTAATCGCACCTGGGTCACGCCTTTAAAAGAGCTCAATATGGCCTTTACATAGTCAAGGTCCAACTCAGGCCTGTAGAGCAGGGTGCAGCGCAGCCTCACCCTATTGGGGGTTTCATGGACAATATGGGCCCGTTTTAGTTCCGCAAGCGCCAAGGGAGGCTCCTTTTATCAGCGCTTACGCTGGTAAAGGGAATAATGCCAAAGGGAAAACCCCACCAGGGCCAGGCCGGACCAAAGATGTACGGAACGCATGGTGTTGCCGGTGCGCCCCTTTTTGGTCTCCATCAGCCCTGTCACCAACAGGGTTCCCATGGAGGCGGCCATTCCCCATTTGGCCATACTGCGATCATCTAATCCGCTTTTATCCTTGGTTGCCATAATTTCCCCGTATCCGGGCGCACCGGTTCCCTACCGAAACCGGAGCGCCCGGAGATGTGGCGTTTTTTATTCTTCTTCCTTGTCAGCCTTGAGGCTCAATTCAGCCTTGATATCCTGAATCTGCTCCTTGACTTCTTCCAGGCCGTACTGGACTCCGCTCCACAATTTGACCGCCCCGCGGACCATGGTCTTCTGCACCGTGGGGTTGGTCAACAGAAGGGTTACACCCGCACCCAAGAGCATTCCCTTGAGATAGCAGGAATCAGTTACGGCAAACCAACTTGACACTCCCGAGGAGGGAGCTTGGTTCTGGTAATAGTATTGAGACTGATATTCCGGATATTGGGCAGCCTGGTAATATGCCTGGGTCTGCTCAGGGCTGCCGTAATATTCCCCGGCCTGGGCCTGGTCCTGGCAACCGCAGTCCGTAGCCTGGGGCGGAGCGCCCGGAGGAGGGTAATGACTATAAGACATCTAAGTGACTCCTTTCACCGGCCACGGGGGCAAGCTACTTCTTGGCGGTTTTCTTGGTGGTTTTGGACTCCGCCTTTTCAGGCTGAGCTTTGACCTGGCCATCCACTGTGCGATTCCAGAGGTATTTCACCCCAGTGGCCACGGCGAACATACCGACCAGTCCGGTGAATCCCCCCAGCCCTACGGTGCGCATTACGACTCCGGCGGCCGCGGTGGCCAAGCCGGTGCCCGCCGCTTCCTTGGCCACATGCACAGCAGCCTGGCTTTTGGTGATCTCACTATTGTTAACCTGGGGGATCACGGCTGCAGCCGCACCAACCGCCCCGATCACGGCTCCCACTCCACCCAGGGAAACAGCTCCCTGAGCCGGGTAGCTGACGCTGCGGTTTTGATAATAGGGGTCATTCACATAGTAGCCACCGGTGTTTTTGTTGTAAGGGATGCTCATTTTGAAATCTCCTTTTGGCCGCAGCCTTATTCTTCATCCTGGTCCTGGGAAGATCCGAACAACCCTCCCATAAGGCCCGAGATGCTGTTTTTAACGCTGGAACTGGTCAGTAACAGGGCCAAGGCAGCGCCCACCAAAGCGCCCTTCCAAAAACGGGGGTCTGAGGTGTCCAGGAACTGAGCCATGCTGGACATGTCCGCCTTACCATTCATAAGGTCGGTTACCATGCCGAAGACCTGGCCAAACTGATTATTTGCATCAACCCCGGGAGCGCCCATCATCCCTGCATGGGGCATACCGGACATTGGGTGTTCATGGCAGCGGCAATCCGAGCCATGGTGACTGGGCTGGGGGCCGCCCATCATGCCCGGATACGGGGGCTGGGGGCCGCCCATCATGCCGGGCATGGCGCCATAGGCGGCGCCCAACATAGCTGTATGGCACCCCTCTTGAGGGTGAGGCGGGCCGCCCATGGGTTGGGCCTGGGGAGGCGGACCGCCCATTGCATCAGGGCTGCCCATGGGTTGGGCCTGGGGAGGCGGACCGCCCATCATGTCAGGGCCTCCCGCAGGCTGGGCCTGGGGAGGTGCATCCATTGCCGCAGCATAACCTTGCGCCTGTTCCTGGCAGCCTTCTTGACCATACTGATAGCCGCCCTCTTGGGTTTCCTCGCAAGAGCAGGCCTGATCAGCGCCCATGGCGGCCTGGGCAGGTTGAGGCGCTCCGGCTTGCGCCTGCCCCATGGCCGGATCCACCGGGCCTTGCCCCGGTTCAACAACAGGCGGGGCCTGGGCCTCTGGCTGCGGGCAATTTTTAGTGTCCTGGGAAGACATAATTCCTTGCCTCCTAATTTTTAATTGTCCAGGCCGATATCTTCGGCCAGTTGATTAATCAAAGAAGTTACGCGGTTCAAATCATTGCTATTGAACAGTTCGTCCAATAGTTTAAAATCAACTCTCTTGCGGTCGTATTCCAAAACCAATGAACGTGAAGCCATATTAAAACGGTGAGTGACAACCACCTTGGAAAGGCCGTTACCCTGGCTTTTCTTCTCCTGCCACCACTTACTGAAAACCTCAGCCTGAGGAGCCGCGATGATGGCAGGATCAAATTTAATGCGAATCCTGCCGGGAACATGATGCGCCACTTGCAGGTATCCCCTAAGCTCATACAAGAATGCGTAATTCAAAAGGCTATTCCCCTACTTTTGATTAAAATTTTAGGCCAATACATTCAGTATAAAGTCTTACCACCTAAAAAAAACAAAAAAACCTTTAAGATTTCTAAATAGCTTCAGCATGTTAGCCTTAAAAAAGCATACTATTTTCATATTCAATCAACTTTAGTACGATCAATACTGAGCAAATCAAGGGCCACTATTCAGATACATAGTTATTTACATTAAAACCAAAATTCAAGCAAAATGCCCGGCCATACAGAAAAAGTATAGCCGGGCACAAAAAATTAGGATTTACTTTTATAATGCTGAAAAAGCAACAAGTTATTCATAAATTGGTGAATTCACAATTATTTTATAGTTTTTAAAACAAATTTAAATAATATAAAACTTATCAAGAAAAAACCCTTCTTAAGCTGCTTCCTTTGCTTCTGTTTCCAGCATCATCATTTCTTTATCAGCCAGTACTCCCCCTGATTTTGCCTTGGGTGTTTCGTACCCCAAAAGCCTGGAGGAATTAGCCAGCACACCCAAGCTGTGCACTATATGCAAAAGTCCCGCAGCCATGGGGCTCAGCATACCCAAAGCGCCCAGCACGACCCCCACCAGGTTCGAGCCGGTGGCCAGCCAGAAATTCTGTTGCACTACCCGCATGGTGGCCCGACTTAAGCTATGCACGTAAACCACGCCCTTAAGATCGTCATTGACCAAGGCAATATCAGCCGCCTCAATGGCCACTTCCGCTCCGCCGGCCCCCATGGCCACGCCAACATCTGCCTGGGCCAGGGCCAAGGCGTCATTGATGCCGTCGCCGACCATCATCACCTTCAATCCCTGGGCTTTAAGGTCATCTACAATCCGGGCTTTTTGCTCCGGCATCACCGAATAGTAGCATTTTTCAAACCCCATCTCCCGGCAGAGGGCCAGGGCTGAACTCTTTGCGTCCCCGGTTACCATCATTCTGTGTTTAAGCCCGGATTCAGCCAGCTGGTCAAGCATCCAGAGAGCCTCGGGGCGTGAGGGATTGGCCAGGCCCAACACCCCCTGAAGCAGCCCGTCTTTGGCAACGTAAAGCACTGTCAAGCCAAGGCTTTCCATCTCCCGCGCATCAGCGGCCGACTTGCCCGGGCTGACCTGGTATTTCTCCATCAGCTTGGCGCTTCCCACCAGGATCAGGGAGCCGTCCAACTCCGCCCGCACCCCTTGGCCCAGGAAATATTCGCAGACCGCATGCCTGCCGGGCACAATGCCCATCTGCTCTGCCTTTTCAGTGACAGCCCTGGCCAGGGGATGCTGGTTGTGGGTCTCAGCGCTGGCAGCCAGGTAAAGCATTTCCTCAGCCGTGATCCCGGAAAGCGGAGAGACGGCTGCCACTATGGGGTGATTGGTGGTAATGGTGCCGGTCTTGTCAAAGCAAGCCGTATCCATGCGGCCTACTTCTTCCAGATAACGCCCGCCCTTGATCAGGATGTTACGCCTGGCTGCGGCATTCAGAGCGGCGCTTATAGCCGTGGAAGCAGACAGAACCGTTGCGCACGGGCAGGCCATTACCAGAAGCACGGTGAAGGCCCGCCAGAAACTGGCTGTAGCCAAAAGGGTCCCCACTGTGGCGAATCCGCCGATCTTTATGAGCTTTTTGGCCAGGTCATCGGCCACTCCCTGTATGGGGGCCTTATTTTCAAGGGAGTTTTCCACCATGTGCAGCACCCGGGCCAGATAGGTCTCATCCCCTACTTTTTCGGCCCGGACATAAATAACTCCGCTACGCACAAAGGTTCCGGCAAAAACCTCATCCCCCTTCTTTTTGGCGGCATATTCAGCACGGCCGTTTATGGGGGATTCATCCAGCATGGCCTCGCCGTCAATGATAAGTCCGTCAACAGCCACCTTTTCCCCAGTATGCAGGACCACAGTATCGCCAACCTGCACCTCCTCCACCGGGACCTGAACCTCCACCCCATCCACCAATAGATAGGTGCTGCGGCTGGTAACATCCAAAATCCGGGAAATGGCTTTGCGCGAACGTTCGGTTATCCACGCGGTGAGCAGGCCCGCTGCACTGTCCACCCAGAGGATCTCAAGGGCAGTCATGGCCTCGCCCATGACAACGGCCAGCACTATACTGCCGCCCAGGAAGCCATCCAGGCTCAATTTCCCGTTTTTCCTTTCCCGCCAGGCATGGAGGATCATGGGAATAGCCGCGGCCGCGGTAATCAGCCCCAAGGGACTGAGCAGGGTCTGGGCAACACCAAGCCCCAAAAGGTTGGTCCTGATAAAAACACCAATCCCCACTGCGGAGAGGCCCAAAAGCCGTCGGGCTGGTTTACGCAGGGGCCGCTCTTTAGAATTCTGCAAGCAACTACATGAATTTTTGGATATTTTCTTGCAAGGAGTATTTTTAGCGGTTGAAACCACCCTGAGGGTTCCAGTCAGGCTATAAAGATAATCAAGGATTGTTTGCGGATTTAACTGAGACTCATCATAGCTGATAACCAGGCTTCGACATCCCTGGTTTATCCGGACCAGAAAAACGCCCTTTAAATCACGAACAGAGCTGCCCGCCTTGTCAAGGCTCAGGTCGCATGCTTTTTGGCGAATCCTTATCCGAATCCGTCCGGCAACGGAATGCCTGACAGAGATCCATTGTTTTTGCTTAGTGATCTTAGTTTTCATTACTTATAATTCAATCAAGGACTCAGAGGCCTTAACTCAAAAAAGCCTATCAGTTCCTTATGGAAAAATTGTGTCCTGTTGTCTCGGACTATTTATAAAAGTGTAAATGGTTTGCTATCACAAACTTTTTAGTTCGTCTACTTTTTTTTTAGCTATTATTGAAAAGGGTATTTGGCCCTAACCCAGTCAACCCTAAAGCAGAAAGGGCATCCTCTGGCCTTGATCTACAGTATTTTTCCCAAGGTCAGACGCCTTTTTTACTTGGCAACCTGAATTTCCGGAATTCTGTATAAGCTGGTTGAACAACCTAAAGATCGCTTCCCCCCAGGCCACCAGACCACTTTATCCCTCATAAGAGCTTGTAAACAAAGGTGCGGTAAACTCACCCAAATGGTCCTGATAGCGCGCAATACCATAAATATAGATGCCAAAGGACTTCCGAGAGGGAAAAACCAACAAACAAACATCGGAATCCGGCCAGAACCCACCGGCCAGGGAATCCGCTTGCCGTTGGAAATTATCCCCGCTTCAGAGACAAGCCCCGCCTTTTCGGGGAAAGGCAAAAAAATTCCATGCTAACATTAAAAATAAACTCTAAAAATCAAAGAGAGCCATCTTAAAAGGTCAAAATTGATGAGTAAGAAAACCAATAGCCCAAAAGCCACAAGCCTCTTACGCCCTGCTATTTATAAAATTCTGATTTTAGGCATATTATTGGGGATCATCTTTCTTGTGGTATCGTTCTTTCTGGCCCACCGCTACATGGAGAGCACCAAAAACCAAAGGCTCAGCAACCTCAGCCAAATGGTCCATATGGCGCGCAATGCCATACAGCCGATCATAAAAGACTTCCACGAAAAAAAAATCAACAAGCAAAC
The DNA here is from genome assembly GCF_000931935.2 of Dethiosulfatarculus sandiegensis. Taxonomy (GTDB): domain Bacteria; phylum Desulfobacterota; class Desulfarculia; order Desulfarculales; family Desulfarculaceae; genus Dethiosulfatarculus; species Dethiosulfatarculus sandiegensis. The sequence goes on along the minus strand of NZ_AZAC01000003.1, from coordinate 175,167 downwards.
GGCCGTGAACCGGATAAGGGACATGGTCCGCAGAATGACCTATCACGACCATAGCGGCAAAAACTATATTTTCATGAGTTCCTACGACGGCACCATGCTGGTCCAGCCCTTTGAGCCGGAAAAGGAAATGACCAATATGTGGGACCTTTTAGACCATCATGGAAAATTTATCATTCAAGAACTGATCAAGGCCGCCAAAAGTCCGCAAGGCAAGGGTTTTGTACAATACCACTACCTGGCCCCCGCCTCGGGAAGGCCCCAGGAAAAATATTCATTTGTAATAGGCATCCCAGAGCTTGACTGCTATATCGGCACAGGCAAATACATGGACGATATCAGGGCGGCCCAGAGAAACTATATCTGGAGCGCCGTTGGCCTGACCACCCTGCTTCTGATTCTCCTTATGATCTTAGTGAAATACTCAATCAAGGAAGTCAAAAAAAACCTGGAAAAGCTAAGCCATGAAAACCAGGAGCACAAAAAAACCCATCAGGCCTTAAAGCAGAGTGAGGCCAGGTTCCGGCTCGCCTTTGACAATGCTGCCATTGGCAGGGCCATTGCACAGGTGGATGGACAATTCATAAGGGTTAACAAATACTTTGCCCAAATCATGGGAATGAAAGTCTCGGAACTGCGCCTGAAATCCTGGCAAGAGATAATTCATCCTGATCATTTAACGGAAAAGGATGCGTGTGATCAGGCGCTTTTGGAGAATAAAGAGACTGGTGTTCAGATGAAAGCCAGGCTGTTGTCTCTTGAGAATCTGAAGATATGGGCCAGGATCTCCTATGTGCTAATCCGGGACAAAGAAGACCACCCCATGTACTTTGTATGCGATATTCAGGACATAAGCGCTCAGATCGCCTACGAGGATATGCTTAAGAAATACGAAAGGATCGTAGACACATCCATAGATCAGATGTCCTTGGTCAACAGAGACTATGTGTACGAAGCGGTGAATGAAGCCTATGTAAAAAACCATGACCTAAAAAGAGAAGATATAGTGGGTCATTCCGTGGCTGAAATCAACTCTCAAATAGCCTTTGAAAAAACCATCAAATCCCACCTTGACGCCGCCCTTGAGGGAAGAATTATCCAATATCAAAGTGAGTTCAAATACCGCGGCCTGGGTCAACGCTACATGGATGTTTGGTATTTTCCCTACAAGAACGCCAAAAATGAAGTCTCCGCAGTGGTTGTGCACGTAAAAGACATCACAGAAACCAAAATTATGGAAGACAAACTGCTACAGGCCCAAAAAATGGAGGCCATAGGCACCCTCGCCGGAGGAATTGCCCACGATTTCAATAATATTTTAAGCGCAATAATGGGACACGCAGAGTTGGCCCAGATGAGCCTTGAGGGGGAAACAAAGATCTCGGCCAATCTTTCCCAGATTATAGTGGCTGCGGAAAGGGCCAAAGAGCTGGTAAAACAAATCCTCACCTTCAGCCGTAAATCGGAAACCGACTTAAGGCTCATTGATTTAAACCAGCAGCTTTTGGAAAGTATTAATCTACTTAAACGAACCATCCCAAAAATGGTTGAGATTGAGATCAAGCTGGGGCAGGAACTGGAACCGGTTATGGCGGATGCGACCCAGCTGAACCAGGTAATCATGAACCTGGCCAGCAATGCCAGTGACGCCATGCCCGAAGGAGGCAAACTTACATTCGCCACCACTTCAATGGATCTGGATCAGGATTTTTGTGAAACACATTTGGAAATAAAACCAGGCAGGTACCTTATACTCACCGTTACCGACACCGGTTCCGGCATAGACAAAAAAACCCAGGATAAAATTTTTGACCCCTTTTTCACCACCAAGGAAATCGGCAAGGGAACCGGCCTGGGCCTCTCCACTGTATATGGGATCATTAAAGAACATGGCGGACAGATAACCTGTTACAGCGAACTCGGTCAGGGAACAAGTTTCCGGGTTTATCTGCCGGTCCATGAGACAGCCATGCGCCTTAACCTGCCGGTCCTGACTATTCAGGAGGTTGCAGGGGGCGATGAATCCATTCTTCTGGTGGATGATGAAGCTGCCATCCGCAAATCCAGCGCCCTTATTCTGGAGAATAAGGGATACACAGTCCAAACCGCCGCCAATGGAGAAGAGGCCCTGAATGTTTTCCAGGGACATCCATCCCGGTTTGATCTGGTCATCCTGGACCTGGGCATGCCGGGCATGGGCGGGAAAAAATGCCTGAAACAACTTCTGGCCCTTGATCCGTCCCTAAAAATTCTGATTGCCAGCGGTTATTCGGCTGACGGCAGGATTCAAGACACACTGAACCAGGGAGCCTCGGCCTTTATCGCAAAACCATTTCGCGGAAACGAACTGCTGAAGGCGGTAAGACGCCTGCTGGACCGCTGAAAAGTCAATCCGGCAAGTCGTTTCAAACATTTAAATCGCCGAATCTTGCCTGGGGCCGGTCACTATCCGCAACTCCAGGCTGATCAGGTCATAGACCAGATGCATGCCCAGGAACTCAAAAAACCTGGCGGAACCATAAATTATGCCCCAATTTGTGCGATCAAGATCAAAGTGAGCTTCGGCCAAAAGGCAACCCTTTTTAGTCAGGTTAACCGTGGACAAAAAATCAAGACTCGCGGTCTTGCCCCTTAGAAGCAAGTCCCCTGCAATCTTATAGTTGGGAGAGCCGCGAAAAGGTTTCTCCAAAAGATGGGAATCGGTAATTCTGAAACGGGCATGGGGGAAAAGCCTGGTAAAGAAAAAGTCATCTGATTTCAAATGATCAATCAAAACAGGATGGAATTTATCACCTTTCAAATTCTCATTGCTTATGCTTTCCATATCCAAGGTGAAGACTCCGTTTATGGAGCTGTTTTTAACTTGAAGGGTGGCATCCGATAATTGCACATGCCCAAAATGGGTGGTGGTGGCATTGCGGCCAATCCATTTCAGGGTGCTTCGAGTTATGTCCACCGGGTAATTACCGTCTTTAATACATAAATAAACGCCCGTATCCGACTTTTCGGATACAGCCTCTCCCTCAAGGGCAAACCCCGCCTCAGACCAGGCCTTAAGGCCTCCTTCCAAGACAAGAACCTGACCATAACCGGCGCTTAGCAATTTTTCCTCGGCCACCAAAGCATCCATGGAACTTTCACTGGAACCGTAAACAACCACTGTTTCAGTTTTGTCCGAAACGGCCTGCTCCATGGTTTCCAGGAAGTCCACCTTAAAAACACAGGCATTTACAGCCCCCGGCAGATGAGCCCTTCGGAAATGACTCTTGGTCAAGACGTCCACCAGGACCAGGTTTTCGGATCTGCCAAGCCACTCATGAAGATCCTCTGCCAAAAGCCTGTCATGCCCCATAGTTAAGCTCCTTTGTGGAGTTTTCACTTTGTCGCCGCACTTGATTATTCAGCCATCATGCAAGTCAGACAGCCGACTGAAGGTTTCAATCTTTCTTTCCCCACTTTTAACTTCCCCAACCCACCTTTTGTTTGATAGATCATCACCGAGCGCAACACATATCCTTACCGGATTGAACTGTACGATTGACCCTATAATACCTATAGGATAATCTGATAATTAGCCTCAGACAAAATCTATATGAAGCCGACTTGAAAAACCCGATACCCAAAGGCTAAGGCCCAATTTCGTCCTACAGTCATAAGGTCATTCTAATGCATCTTAAATCACAAAGAAAAAGACCAACGATTGCCACAAAACCAAGAAAACACAAAGCAGCCCAGAGATGCCTGCTCAAAAGGCCTGTTAAACTTTTGCCGGTTCAAATCCTTCTGATCATTTTGCTTTGCCTGGTTCTTAATTCCGCCATGGCAAGCACCTCACCCGTACGTTTCCTATCCTCGGTTCAGCTCAAAAAAAACATTTCCTTTACCTTGCTTATCCCGCGAGAAGATCCTTTTTGGCAAAAAAATACCGAGTTTGCCAAAATAATGGCCAAGAGCCTGGATATCAGGCTTAAAGTCAAGGCCTTTCAAGACGACCCCCAAAAGCTCTTCAACCTGACGGAGGAGGCCTGCCGTGAAGGCACTGACGGAATAATTTTTCAGTCATTTGAAAACACGGGCGAAAAACTGCTTGAAGTTACAGAAAAATACAAGGTCCCTTCTTTTCTGATCAATACTCCACTTTTAAAAGCGGATTTCTTGCCTCGCAGTAAATACAGATACTGGTTGGGGCAGATGATCCCGGATGACTTGAAGGCCGGGACCACCTTGATTCAGCAACTTATGGACCAGGCCCGGAAAGGGAGAGTGCACTCCCACCATATTTTAGCCATAACCGGCGATCCCAATCAGGAGGCGTCAATAAACCGCCAAAAAGGTTTGGAAAAATACTTGAAATACGCCCGTGACGTAAAAAGCCTGACCATTGTCCATGCAGACTGGGACCCCAAAAAAGCAGTCGCCAAATTCAAGGAACAAATCAAACAAAACCCGCAAATCAATATAATTTGGTGCGCCAACGACAACATGGCCCTGGCTGTGGCGGAAGCTGCGGAAAAGGAGATGCCTGGAAAACAATTTTACATAGGAGGAATAGACTGGGAGGCGAGAGCCATCAAGGCCATAGGAGAAAAAAAACTTGCGGTCAGTGTGGGCGGTCATTTTGCCGAAGCAGCCTGGGCAATCCTTTTGCTCTACGATTACTTAAACGGAATGGATTTCGCTACGGAACAAATAAATTTTCACAGCCCCATGATAGCCATTAACCAAAATAATTACCTTTTATTCACAGACTTGATGAGCCTGAAGCCGGATGAAATGGACTTTCGACCCCTTTCCAAAATCCATAATTCCAAAAGAACCGGGTATGAATTTAATTTGCAAAAGTTGGCTACCAACCTGGAAGACTTCACTCAGGCAGCGGCCAAAAATTTCAGCCTCACCCCCCGGGAGAAGAACTTTTTAAAAGCCCACCCCCAAATAAGCCTGGGTGTGATGGATGCCTGGCCCCCCATGAACTTTATGGATAAAGAAGGCAGCCCCAGTGGTATAGGAGCGGATTATATAAAAGCCCTGAATAAACTTTTAGGTGGTGTTTTGAAAATAACACCCGCTCCTTTTGCCCAAAACTTAAGCCAGGTGAAAGATAAAAAACTTGACGCCCTGATGGATGTTACACCCAAACCGGAAAGGGAAGAATTCCTTAACTTCACCAGACCCTACCTTACCATTCCCCATGTCATTGTGGCCAAAAGAGACGGCCCTTATTACGCCGCTGAAGAAGATCTGGCCAATAAAACACTGGCCCTGGAAAAGGGCTTTTACTCGGTAAAGTATTTCCGGGATAAAGATCCGACCCTAACTATCAAGGAATACCCGAACACCGCCCTGGCACTTGACGCAGTGGCCCGGGGTAGCGCAGACGCTTATGCGGGAAACCGGGCGGTCGCCACCTGGATCATGGACAACGAAATAATGCAAAACCTCATGGTCCAGGGCAGGATCAAAAGGCCCGGTTCAGTCCTGGCCATAGGAGTGCGCAAAGACTGGCCCGAGTTGGCGACTATTCTCGACAAGGCCCTGGCAGCCCTGCCTGTGGACCAGATAAGGGAGGTTCAAAGACGCTGGACAGGACAAGAAGGCAAACAATGGGAAAGCCTCAGTTCACAGCTTTCCCAATCGGAAACGGTTTTCTTAAAAAAGCATCCTGATCTGCGTCTTGGGGTCACTTCCGCCTGGGCTCCTTACAGCTATCTGGATCAGGAACAAAAACACGCCGGTGTGGCCTCGGATTATCTGAGAATCATAGCAAAAAAGTTAGGAATAACCCTGACCCCGATCACGGGGTTAAGCAATGAGCAGACCCTGAAGCAAATCAAAAAAGGGGAGATTGACATAATCCCCACCATTATGCCAGGCCCTGATCATGCCGAGTTTCTTGACTTTACAAAACCCTATCTCCGGTTGCCTCTCTTGGTTATAACCCGTAAAGACGCCCCCTATATCTCCAGTCTTTCAGGGCTCAAGAAAAAAGACATCGCCATGATCAGGGGACACACACCCCAAAAGCGGCTGGCTGAAGACCTTCCCGGCCTCAATTACCTTTGGTTTGACAACCTGGAAGAGGCTTTCAGGGCTGTCTCCGAAGGAAGGACATTTGCCATAGTAGAAACCTTAGACGCCCTGAATTTCGCCAAAAACATCCTTGAAATAGAAAACTTAAAAATCGCGACACCTACAGACTATTCCATTGAAATAGCCATGGGGGTGCGTAAAAACCTGCCTCTTTTGGCCACCATCCTGGACAAAGGGCTAAGCCAGTTTACTGACAGGGAAAAATCCATCATTAAGGAGAAGTGGGGCAACATAAGGGTGCAGAAACGCACCGATTGGCAAATGGTTGTAATTGCAGTCGTCCTTACGGGGATGGGTGTGGGAATTGTCTTGCTGGTCTTTTTCTGGTGGAACCGCAAGCTGGCCGGAGAGGTGGCCCAGCGAAAGGCCGCAGAAGAGCGCTTTAAGACCATGGCAGCCAACGTGCCCGGGGCCATATTTCAAACCAAAATCATGCAAAACTGTGAGCTGGAACATCTCTATCTGAGCCAGAAGACTAAGGATTTCTTTGGGTTTGATGCAGAGGAGGTACTCCAAAAAAAATTACTTCTGAAATTCCATCCGGAAGATCAAAAGCGGATCAAAAGAGAGTTTCAGTATGCCTTAACCCATAAAAATATTATCAATATTGTAGGCCGGATTGTTCTGCCTGACGGCACAGAAAAATGGATCCGATTATCTGCCTCACCGAGTTACTCGGAACAACATGGGCTGATCTATAACGGCTTTATTCTGGATATAAGCAAACGCAAAAATGCGGAGCACGAATACCTGGCCAGCGAGCGCAAAATCAACGCCATGAGTCGAGCGGTGGAAGACGCCCTTATAATGATAGATGACCATGGCAAGGTGCTTTTCTGGAACCCGGCTGCGGAAAACCTTTTTGGCTACACTCAGGAAGAAGCCATGGGGCTTAATGTACATAGCCTCACTGCGCCGCCCCATTATAAGGAACAAATTCAAGCCGGTTTTAAAAGATTCGCCATGACAGGAGAAGGAAATGTTCTGGGGAAAACAGTTGAAATAGAGGCCAGCAATCGAAAAGGGATCCTTTTCCCAGTGGAGGTGACCCTCTCCTCTTTTCAATTTGATGACAGATGGTATGCGGTAGGCACGGTCCGGGATATCTCGGAAAGGAAACAAGCCGAAAAAGAACTAAAACAATCCAGGGAAGATTTCCGCATTATCGCCGATTACACCTACAACTGGGAGGCCTGGCACGACAGAGAAGGCAGGCTCTTATGGATGAATCCGGCGGTTAAAAGGGTCACAGGCTACACCAAAGAAGAATGCCTGCAAATGCCGGACTTCCCCAAACCCATTATCCATCCCAGTGATTTTAAACTCTGGGGAAAATGCCTTATGCAGGCCCAGGAGCAAAATCAGGGAAGCGATAAGATCTTTCGTATTATCACTAAAGAGGGTGAAGAGCGTTGGGCTTCCTTGTCCTGGAACCCGGTCTTTGACCAGGAAAAACATTTCACCGGTTTCCGGACCAGCGTAGAAGACATAACCTATCGCAAACTGGCCGAGGACCAGTTGAAATTTACTCAATACACCGTGGATATGGCAGTCCAAAGTATATTCTGGGTGGACCCCATCTCAGGAAAAATTGTCTATGTAAACGACGCCGCCTCCATATCGCTCGGGTACAGTAAAAAGAAGCTCCTGGAATTAAAAATCAGTCAAATTGATCCTTCTTACGAGGGAGAAAACTTTGCTCAGCTTGTTTCTTCCTTACGGAGAAAAAAAGTCTTGAACATCCAAAGCAAGCATCTGGCTAAAAACGGAAGCACCTTGGATGTGGAACTCTCCCTCTGCCTTTTAACCCACAACCAAAGGCAAGTGATTATTGTATTTGCCAAGGATGTAACTGAGCAAAAAGAAGCGGAAAGAATGCTCAAAGAGAGCCAAGGCCGACTGGACATGGCTCTCACCGCCTCCAACACAGGCCTTTGGGACTGGTACCCCGAAAAAGACATTCACTACCATAGCGATCAGTATTTCATGCAATTGGGATACAACCGCGGGGATTTCCAGGGAGTCCAAAACCCTTTATTGGAAATGATGCATCCGGAAGACATTATCCGTTTTGAAAAAGGCATGGAGATTTACACCTCCGGCCAATCAAATAATTACAACCAGGAATTCCGTTTAAGGGCCAAAGACGGCTCTTACCGCTGGATACTTTCCCGCGGCAGGGTCATGCAAAGAGACCCCCAAGGAAAGATTCTGAGAATTCTGGGGGTGCACCTGGATATTACCAAACGTAAAAAAGCCGAACAGGAGCTAAAGGAAAATCTGGAAGAGCTTGAACGCTTCAGCAGGTTGGTGGTCGGCAGAGAAGAAAAAATGATAAACCTCAAACAGGAAATAAACAGCCTGCTGAACAACCTGGATCAGGAGCCCAAATATAAAATCGTAAATTAAACAGAGGATAAAAAATGTTTAAGGAAGAACGAAATAGCGCCCAGTTTAATTGGTCCATGATCGGTGATATTGAAAAGGGCAGGCCCAATCTGGGCAATAACATGGAGGTGGCTGTATATCGCCTGATGCAGTTCACTATGCGGGATATAATGATCAAGAACCTGGGGGTGGAGGCGGCTGAAAAAATAATCTATGAAGCGGGGGAGCTCGCGGGTAAGGAATTCTGCCTGAAGTTCGTTACCAAGGGCAACGATTTGAGTGACTTCTTGCGGGAAGTTCAAGAAATTATGGAAAAACTCAATATCGGAATCGTCCGCATCGAACACTATGACCCCCAAAAACAGATGATCACCCTTACCGTGGCCGAGGACCTGGACTGTTCGGGTTTGCCGCCCTGTGGCGAAACCATCTGCACTTATGACGAAGGTTTTCTAAGCGGCCTGGTCAGTCAGCACACGGGAATCAGTTTCATAGCCAGGGAAACGGACTGTTGGTGCAACGGAGACAGGGTTTGCCGCTTTGAAGTAAAACCGGCACTATAAAAATAAGCGCCTTTTTCAATTCAATCCTCTTTGAGCCGAGGCAATAGTGCATGGCGGATTTTAAGGCCCAGGACATAGATAAAATTTCAGAGCTTTTCTATCGTCTGCTACATGGCGAGACGCCGAAGCCCATATCACTGCCTTCTGATTATCCTGAGAATGAAATCAAGCAGGCGGTGGGCTATATAAACAGCTTCTTGGATCAATACCTCGCATCTGCGGAATTGGTTCGCAAATTATCTTTGGGCAAGGTATTTTCAGCGCCTCCCCAGAGCAATTTAAGCCTTGCAGCCGCAGCCAAAAACTTACAGGCTTCCTTGCGCAATCTCACCTGGATTACCCAACAGGTGGAAGGAGGCAATTTCAGCCACAAAGTATCTTTCATGGGCGAATTCGCCGAGGCCTTCAACAGCATGACCCATCAGCTGAAGACATCTTTTAGGGAGAGAAACGAGGCTGCGGAGTCCATGCAACAGCAGATCAACGAACTGGCCCGGGCCAGGAGGGCCATGCTGAACATGATGGAAGACTTAGACGAGGAAAAGGCCAAGGCCGAGAAAGCCACCCAGGCCAAAAGTGACTTTCTGGCCAACATGAGCCATGAGATAAGAACCCCCATGAACGCCATTCTAGGCCTGAGCCATCTGGCCCTGAGGACAGACCTTACCGAAAAGCAACGTGACTATCTGGAAAAGCTCCAGCAAAGCGCCCAGGCCCTTTTGGGGATTATAAACGATATACTGGATTTTTCTAAAATAGAAGCGGGCAAGCTGGATATGGAGACTATTTCATTTTCCCTGGACCAGGTTCTGGCCAACCTCTCCAACCTGGTCACCTTAAAAGCCCAGGAAAAAGGTATTGAGCTACTCTTTGATATTGACCCTGAGTTACCCCGCTCCCTGAAAGGAGACCCCCTGCGCCTGGGGCAGATCATGGTCAACCTGGCCAACAATGCGGTTAAATTCACCGACAAAGGGGAGATAGTTCTTTCGGCCCGTTTACTGGAGCAAAAGGACAACCAGGTAAAGGCCCGATTTAGTGTTCGCGACACCGGCATAGGCATGACTCAGCAGCAGATAGATAGACTGTTTCAGGCATTTTCCCAGGCAGACACCTCCACCACTAGAAAATACGGCGGCACAGGCCTGGGCCTGACTATCAGCAAGCGCCTGGTGGAGATGATGAATGGCGAGATATGGGTGGAGAGCGCTCTTGGAAAAGGCAGTGAGTTCATATTCACCGCCATATTCGGCCTGGATAAGATGAAAAAGCCTGAAAGACTTACCCCAGACCCGGATCTGCGAGGACTTGAAATTCTGGTGGTGGATGATAATGCAACCAGTCTGCAGATTCTCACAACCATGCTTAAATCAATGTCGTTTAATCCATCGACCGCTTCAGATGGTAGACAGGCGGTTGAAATGGTGCAAAAGGCTGCCTCCCAAAAGCCCTTTGAACTGATCCTGATGGACTGGCATATGCCTGAGATGGACGGCCTCAAGGCCTCCAGAATAATTCTGGAAGACAAGAATCTGCCCAAAATCCCGGCCATAATAATGGTAACCGCCTATGGCAGGGAAGAGGTAATCAAGCATGCGGAAAAAATAGGCATCAGCGGTTTTCTTTTAAAACCGGTTGGTCCTTCCCTGCTCCTTGACACCATAATGACCGTTTTCGGAAAGCAGTCCCAGATTATAGAAAAAACAACAACCTTTGAAAAAGAAAAGGGAGGGGCCTACACCGAACTCACCGGGGCCAGGGTGCTTTTGGTTGAAGACAATGAGATCAACCAACAGGTGGCCCAGGAGATACTCGAGAATGCCGGTCTCTCCGTAGAATTGGCCGAAAACGGAAAAGTGGCCCTAAAGAAGCTGGAAAAACAAGAATTCGAAGCGGTTCTAATGGATGTTCAGATGCCTGTCATGGATGGTTATACCGCGACCAAGGCATTGCGTAAAATTAGGCGTTTTCAAAACCTGCCTATTATTGCCATGACCGCCAATGCCATGGCCGGTGACAAGGAAACCGCCATTTTAGCTGGGATGAACGACCATGTAGCCAAGCCCATAGACCCGGATCAGCTATTCAGCTCTTTGAGAAAATGGATCAAACCCGCGAAACAGGCACCCCTCTCCCCTTCCCCTTCATCTTCCCCCAAAAGCGCAAAACTTGAAACGGAAATTGAGTTGCCCTCTCATATACCAGGCCTGGACATCAAGGCAGGGTTGACCCGGCTGGGAGGTAATAAAAAACTTTACTGGAACCTGCTGATCAAGCTCGGAAGCGAATATGAGGGCATGGCAGATGATATCAACCGGGCCTGGGAAAAAGGAGAAAAGGCGGAAGCCGAACGCATGGCCCATAGCGTCAAGGGGGTGGCCGGTAATGTGGGAGCCATGGACCTGGCCCAAAAGGCCGCCGACCTGGAAACCTGTATGAAGCAGGAAGATAAAGAAAACCTGCCCGGACTGCTGGAGGCTTTTTCCTTCTCTTTAAGCCAGTTGATTTCCGCCCTGAAACAGATTCAGCCCGCTTCTTCTGAAGAGCCCCGGGCCGATGATTCAGGAACAGAGGCAACGCCCCAGGAGTTGGCAGAGGCCGTAAACACCATCCTGCCCCATCTTAAAGCCAAAAAGCCCAAGCCGGCCAAAGAAGCCCTTGAAAAAGCCGAAGGCCTAAACTGGCCATTTGAACCAAGGGAGGATTTTATACAGCTCGGCAAACTTATCAAAAAATATAAATTCAAGGATGCCGCTCTCGCGGCTGAAATTCTAATAGAAAAGTTAAAAGGATGACACCATGACTATCAAGGAGCTAAGCGAATGTAAAGTCCTGGTGGTGGATGACACCGAGGCCAACCTGGACATCCTGGTGGACGCCCTGGGTGATTTGTATGACCTTTCAGTTGTCATGGACGGAGAAACAGCCCTGGAAGCGGTGGCCGAAGAGCCACCTGATATTGTCCTGCTTGATATTATGATGCCCGGTATGGACGGTTACGAGGTTTGCACCACTTTAAAAGAAAACCCACAGTTCAAAAAAATCCCCATAATCTTCCTAACTGCCCTTACAGAAATAGAGAATAAAACCAAGGGTTTTCAGTTGGGCGCAGTGGACTACATAACCAAGCCCTTTGAGGTGCTGGAGGTGCAGGCCAGGGTCAAAACCCACCTGTCACTGGTTCTGGCCAGCCAGGAGCTGGAACAGCAGAACCAGATACTGGAGCAAAAGGTTCTGGAACGCACCATGGAGCTGGCCCAGACTCAAGATGTGACGATTCACAGCCTGGCCACCCTGGCTGAGACCAGGGACAATGAAACCGGCGGTCATATCCTGCGCACCCAGCGCTATGTCAAAGTTTTGAGTGAGCATCTAGCCCAAAATGAAGCATATAAAGACCAACTGGACAAGACCACGATCGATCTATTATTTAAATCCGCCCCTCTGCACGACATAGGCAAGGTGGGGGTGCCGGATGCAATTTTACTGAAGCCGGGGAAACTGACAGACCAGGAATTCGATATCATGAAAACTCACGCCCGGCTGGGTTATGATGCCCTGCTCAAGGCCGAAGAGGCCTTTCACATGAAGGAAAAGCCCTCTTTTCTGCGACACGCCCGGGATATTGCCCTTACTCATCACGAAAAGTGGAACGGGCGAGGCTACCCTCAAGGTTTGTCGGAAGAAAAGATTCCCCTTTCCGGAAGATTAATGGCTGTGGCAGATGTTTATGACGCCCTGATTTCCAAAAGGGTCTATAAACCGGCACTTCCACATGACAAGGCTGTGGAGATAATTGCCGAGGGTAAAGGCGAGCACTTTGATCCTCTAGTGGTGGAAGCCTTTTTAGAGCTTAGGGATGAATTTAATAGAATAAAAGAACAATTCGCTGATCAGCATTATGAAAGCACGAAAACAGACTAAGGCGGCTGACCGAGAAAGGCATTTCCAAAGACCGGCTTCCAAAATGCTGGAGATCCATCAAAGCAATAAGCTATCTGCAATTAAAATTCAGGGCATTGAATCTACATAACTCTTTTGTGTTATCATCAAATTATATTGAAAAACACCTCTATTGCCCCGGCCCTGCCCGCTTACCGCTGACCAAGCACTTGCCCCAAAGCAGCATCTGCCGCAACAAAAATCAACCCCTTGGCGCCAAAACAAAAACAGGGATCAGTGCCATGAACAATCGGCTGGTCAGGTATTTGTGCTTTGTAGTTGGATTGTTTTTTTTATTATGCCTGAACCAGGGAGAGGCCTGGGCAGGTCAATGGCGGTATATCGGTTCAGCCAAACCCGGGCATATGTATTTGGCCGACAGTGCCCCGAAACTTTTAAAAGTGCTTCCCACAGGCAAAATCTATTTCAGATCCAAAGATAAAAAATATTGCCAGAAATTTTTTATTCTTTACCAGAGAGCAGGTCGGGATCAAGGAGACCGGACCTATCCGGTTATAAAGGCCCGGCGTTGGGAAGATGTCATTGACTGGATAGACAAAAACAAACTTTACAAAAATTTCCCTCTTTATGAACTGTTCCATTTCTGGAATAAGCACATGCCCGACACAACCACCTGGAAACGCCGTTTCCCTACTTTAAAAGCCATAATTACTTATAAAATCGCCTGCGAAACCGGCACTCCCGGCCTGGCCAACATGCGCGTAAATCATTACCCTCCGGTAAAAAGAACCGTGTATGAGAAGCAATGGGTATGGCACTCGAAATGGTGGATTACAGGCGAATACAAAAAGGTGCCCGTAAAAAAATGGATCAGCCCCCCTGCATCACGCAAGGCCCTGGGCAAGACCCAAATAAAAGAAGAAATTGTTTATGCCCTGCCGCCTGGCAGGCATCAGCTGGAAATAAGGTCCAAGGTGGATATAGATCCCAACCACCCGCTGGTCAAGTTCAAGCAAATCTATAATTGGAAAAAATACGCAAAACACCCCATTGAAATAATTGCTGATAAAATCGCGGGCTATATAAGCATCAAAAGCATATTTAAAAAGGCCGCAACCTCTCATGCGCAAAATACGGTGAGTGTCTATCAGCTGGATATCCCCGCCATCATGCCGAACTTAAGGGGCATGCACAAAACAAAGGCCTATTACAAGTTACAAAGTTGGTCTTTGAAACCACGCTTTAAAATATTTTACACCGGCAACAAAAGACTGAATGATCAGGTGAAATCCCAAAAGCCTGCGGCAGGCACACTGCTCAAGGCGGGCGCGGCTGTTGATTTCATTTACTATGTGCATAACCCCAAAAGCAAAAACCAGGTGCGGAAGACAGGCAACCAGCAAAAGCCCCCAAAAGTAAACCGTGAAGAAATCAGGGCCAAGGTAAAGGCCCTCAAAGATAAATGCTATAAGGATTGCCAGAAAATATGGCAGGCGTGCCGGGATAAAAACTGCGCTCCCCCGGGATACTCGGGCTGTTCCTCAGACTGCGGCGGCTGCCCTGGCGACCCTTGCGGATGGGTTTTGAATACAGACTGGTTTACCATAGACCCCTCTTACGGAGCCTGTGCCAAAGGCATTGTTTCCTTTGCCCAAGGCAAGGGAAAAAGCTGTTCAAACAAATTCCTGGCCGATAAAAAACCGGGTCGTATTATTCGCTACAGATCCTGCATGCAAAAGGCCTTTAAGGCTTGGGTTGCCCGCTGGGATAAAAACTGCCGCGAGCCCGCCTGCAAAAAAAAATGCATACAGGCAGGGAAAAAATTCAAGGCCCTGGTGCAGGGTTCCTGCATCTGCCAATAGGGTCGGCCGTTCAGGTTGTCCAAGGGCCCCTGAACGGGGACTAAGAGCTTTTCGCTAATCGGCCCCTGTTCCTGATTTTCTTGGACCTAATTCTCCACCGTTTCTTTGGGCAGTTTCCACAGGGCCAGGATGCAGGCGACTATATAAAGAGAACCGGCCAGGAAAAACACGGTCCTGACCCCCAGGGCAGCCGAGATGCCAACCCCCAAAAGCGGGCCCAGCATGCGAGCGCCGGAGTTAACCGAGCTGTCCAGGCCATATACCGCCCCCTCATCTCCATGCTTGGTCAGATGAGCCAAAAGGGCGCTGATACCGGTTACGGAACCGCCCAAGGCTACGCCGTAGAAAACCTGCAACACCAAAAGCTGCCAGGCGTTTTGGGCAAAACCATGGCTAACGAAAAACACACCAGCCAGGGCAAGGCAGACAATCAAAATTTTACGGTGACTGCCCCGGTCACCGACCTGCCCCAGATAAACCGAGAAAAAAGCGGTGGCCAGAGATGAAAGTCCAATCACCACACCGGTAAAACTGTTTACTCCTTCCGGGTCTTCAAGCAGAGTCAAGGCAAACAAAGGCAGAATGGGAATAAATAGAATCCGGCTCATCTGATTTATAAAGCGCAGGCTGTAAATCAACATAACCCCGGGAAGGGAAAGTATCCTGCGCCAGGATGCTATAAAGGAAACTTTCTTATCACCTTTGTTTACAACCGGCTCAAACTCCTCTTCCACTCCCCAAAGGGTGATGAAGCCGGCCAGCAATAGCAAAATGGCAGTAACATAAAAGGCGGCGTCATAGCCAAAGGCATCTGCCACCACGCCGCCTATCACCGGCCCCAGCCCCAACCCCAGGCCCACGCCCACCGTCATCATGCCCATGGCATAGCCCATTCTTCCCCGAGGCACGCAAGCAGCCACCAGGGCATTGGTCGAGCCCATTATGCCGGTGATCATTCCCTGAATCATGCGTAAAAAAACCAGCTCTTCCGCGGAGCTGACAAAAGCCATAAGAGACATGATCACCACCCCGCCGAACATGGCTCTTTCCACCATGATTTTTCTGCCCCAGCGATCAGACAAAGCCCCCCAGATGGGAGAGGCGATCATCATGGAAAATGCCTGGCCTGAATAGACCAGACCAACACAAAGGTCGACCCCCAGGGAGGTCGCGGAACCCAATGATTTCACGTAAAGCGGTAAAAAGGGAAATATGCTGGAGAAGCCTATCATCGCGATCATCCTGGCGAAAAACATTACATATAGAGTTCTCTGCCAGGAGGTGTTGTTGATTTTGTCTATAAAAAATGAAAAACGCATTAATCGAAAAACCTGCACCATAAAAGGCGTATTCAGTATTGGATCACTTTTCCTACCAATACGGAAACCCTAAAAAGAGAAACGGCCAACCATTGCTGACTGACCGGAAAATCTTTGCATTATCCCCCGCAAAGGGAAGTTTTAAACTTTATTACTGTTTTTTAAAAAAAATATACCCAATCTTAATAAAAACAAGGGCTTTCTTATTTCTTTTCTTTTTCCAATTCCCGTAAAACCGAGTCAGCCATCTCGGGAAAGTATTTATGTAGGCAATCCGGACACATGCTATGGCTCACCTGAGCTTGGGATTGAGCCCCCAAAAAGTCCTCAACACTCTGCCAGGTATCATCATCTATCCTGATTCTCTTGCACCAGCTGCACATGGGTAAGAGCTCCCGCATTGTATCGAGTTCATCCTTAGTCTGGTTCAACTCCTTTTCCAGGCGCTGTTGATTGACCTTAAGCATACCCAAGACCGTAGTTAACACACCCAGAAGCGTGGCTGTCACGGCCAGGGTCTGACTGTTCTGGTAGGCCATGAAATCCGTTTGATCTGTTCCGCCAAATAAAAAAGGCGCTAATCTCATAGCAGAAAATATAAAAATCAATAAAAAACCGGTCATCAAGAGTTTTTCTTCACCCTCGACCACCTTACCCAGATGCTTTCGGGCAGCTATGAAGAGTCGAAAACTATATGCGGACACTACAAATGAAACGATAATAATACGAGGAAAAACATAAGGACTTGTAAGCCAAAAATAGGTGAGCAGCATAAAAGAGGCAACCAAGCCAATCAGGGGAGGCCAAATACGGGATCGTATCCCTAAAAAGCGATCCAAACCAATCCAGATCAAAAGCTGATTCGCAAAAATAAGACCGTTTGCCAAAATAACAGTTATAACTCCAGGGAGATAATGCCTGAGGCCTATCAATAACAGACCCAGCATCAGGCATACCATGCCCAAGGTCCACAACCCAAAGCCGGGATAGGTCTTCCTGGTAAAGCTCATATAAAGCATCACCAACACCAAAACCAAGTTAACTGCCATATTATTTAAAAACAAGGTCCTCAAATCAAACATATAAAAAGCACCCGTTAACCAATCGAAAAAAAGAATAATCTAAAATTTATTTTATTCTGAATAGCAAATCCTTGTCCACAATTTTAGCTGAAATTATTCTATGTTGCTCACCCTATTGTTAGCTGGAAAGCAAGCAAGATACAACTATCAAAAGTTAAATATAAATACGGTTTTTTGAAGCCAAAAGTACTATGATTTATTTACATATAAACAAAATTCCAGAAAAAATTCCACCACTGATTACCTTTAAATCATCCTCTTTGGTGGAATTTGACTTTTTAGTTGCCAACACCGGGCTTCAAGCAAAGATGCTGATTAATCCGCCCCCACACCAAGCCGAAACCCTGGTTTAGGCAAAACAACCTTGCTTCAGAGGTGATTCCGGCCCACGAAAAACCAAGGATTTCAAAGGGGGTGTTGAAACTTTGCTCAATATCCCACAGCCTTTTTTATCTGGAAAAATTCCTGCATAAGCCACATTCCGGCGTGGCCCAATGAACGGCTTTGTGACCAGATAAGATAAATGGGGGCCTGGTATGGGGCCATTTCCTGCCAAAGGGGCAGACGCACCAGCCTGCCCGAGCTCAACTCCTCTTCCACCAGATGCAGCGGTAAAAAGGCATAGCCAACTCCGCGGCAAACCAGATCACGAATCACATAAGAACTTTCCACCATCCAGGTTCGGCTGCCAAAAACAAAGGAATCCGGCTCCCTTTCCCCTCCCCGGCTGGTGATGCAGAGCTGACGGTGAGGTTCAAGATCCTGGGGCCTGATTCGTTTTAAAGCGGCAAGGGGGTGGTCTTTTGCCGCCACCGGGAAAAAATTCATGTAAGCCAACCGCCTGGCCGACATGGCCTTATCCGGAAAATCGTAAGGCACTAAAAGCCCCACATCAGCCCTGCCTTCCTCCACCAGGGTCTGGATATCGGTCAACACCCCATAAAGCAGCTCAAGCTCGGTTTGGGGGAATTTCTCCGCAAACCGCTCAAGGACCCGACTCAAGAAAGGCTGGGGGATTATCTCGTCCACGGCAATGCGTATATGGGCGTCTTCTGTGCTGGCAAAGGCGTAGGCCCGATCCAAGAAACCGTTCACCCTTCTCAACACATTTTGAGCATCCTTTAACAGGACTTCCCCTTCCCTGGTTAGAACCGGATATTTTTTGCTGCGGTCAAACAACTTCACCCCGGCCCCCAGCTCCAGGTTGGTCACGGCAGTGCTTACCGCGGATTGAGCCTTACCCAAACGCCTTGCCGCGGCGGAGATGGAACCTGTCTCAGCAGCCAGGACAAACGCCTCCAACTGATCAAGGGAAAGATGAGAGAACCTTCTGCGCCACCAAGTATCGATCATAATAAATCCATCTAAAAATCAGATAGAAAATAACTTTTACCAATCTATTTTAGCGATACAATCCCGCAGTGGACAAGTCCTGCGCAAAAGAGATTTTAGGAGAAAACAATGAGAAAAACCTGGGACCGCGCCAGGCATGCAATTCTGTTTGAGGTTGTGCTGCTGGGCATCAGCATTTTGGTGCTCAACCTGATGCTGAAACAGCCTTCTGCTGCCATAGGAAAAACCGCGGTAACTTTAACCATTTTGGCCATGCTCTGGAACGCCGTTTACAACTATCTTTTTGACAGGCTTCTTTTGGCCTTTAAAAGGCCCTTATACCCCAGAGGCTTCCGACTCCGGGCGGTTCATTCCGTCAGTTTTGAGTTGGGTTTCATGAGCATAACCATACCCATAGTGATGTTTCAACTGGGCCTGAATCTGTGGCAGGCCTTTTTGTTTGACCTGGGCTATGTGGTGGGCGTGCCGATCTATGCCCTTGTATTTAACTGGCTTTATGATGTGATATTCCCGGCGCCATCCTCTCCGGCAATGGCCGGGGCCGGAGATTAGATAAAGCCCTCAACCAAGGGAACAAGACTTGCTGAATACTGCCAGGCCCCAAAAACAATCCGGGGTCTGGCAATTTTTACTTACCCGCCGGACCCAAAAAAACTTTTAATAAAAGAAATGCTGCTGCAAGGCCTGCATACCTGTTTCATTGCCGATCAGGACCCACTTTTTCAGTCAATTAATTTGACAGCATTCAAATTCTTTGTTATTTGTATGTACAAACATCTAACAGGGTCGGCATGAAATCAAATCAACACATACTGCACAACTGCCTCTATTTCACAGCCAACTCCCTCTCCAGGGTGATCACGAAAATGGCTGAGCAGGAATTTGCCTTAACCGGACTCTCGCCTTCACATGCCTTTCTGGTCATGCTGGTTATGGAAAATCCGGGTATTGGGCAGACCGAACTGGCCCGCGAACTTAACCTTGCCCCATCCACAGTAACCCGATTCATAGACACCCTGGCGCACAGGGGATATTTGGAACGAAAAAGCAAGGGCAAGGCATCCCGCATATTTCCCACCCGGGCGGGAGAGGACTTGAGAGGCCCCATTAAGCAGGCCTGGAAAAAACTGCACCAGCGCTATGCCAACATACTGGGGCAGGAAAAAGGAGATGAACTTGCAAGGCAAATAGACCTGGCTTCAGCAAAACTTGCCGAGACTGTGTAATTTTTTTAGCATTTGTTTTTTGTATGTACAAACAATAAACAAGGAGAACAACATGCAGGCACTGGGACCGGTAAACGCCCTTTACCCCATGCCCACTACTTTGGTCGGGACTGTTATCAACCATAAAATTAATTTCCTGGCTGTGGCTCATGTCGGCATTCTGAACCACGGCGAACCGCAATACCTTTCCATAGGCCTGAGCAAGGCCCACTATTCCAACCAGGGCATAATCACCAATAAATCCTTCAGCATATGTTTACCCAATCGCCAAATAATGGCGCAAACCGATTATTGCGGGATAGTAACCGGAAAAAATACCGACAAATCAAAGGTATTTGACAGCTTTTTCGGAGAGGTCCCGGGCGCGCCCATGATCAGTGAGTGCCCGGTCAATATGGAGCTTAAACTCCATGAGGTATTGGATTTCAACACCCACGACATTTTCATAGGTGAATTGGTTCAAACCTATGCCGACCCCAGTGTGCTGACCAACGGAAAGATAGACATGGCCAAGCTTGACCCTCTGCTTTTTGACATGGCTTCAAAAAAATACTGGGCCATCGGCCAAGCGGTGGGGGATTGTTGGCGTGAAGGAAAGGTGTTGAAAAGATAGAAGATTGAAAGCCCTCTTACCTGATCATCCCAGGGCCTCTTGCCCTTAGGCCTGAAGAAATGCCCACGCCACCCCTCACAAGAGGACGGGTGCGGGTAAAGTAAAAGAAAGGTGGCCCGCATCCAGTGGATCAAACCACCCAAACAGGGTCAAAACCATTGAGCCGGTGGGATGGGGGAATTTGCCAATACCCGCCTCGTAGAAGATAGGGGAATACATAGTCCTTCCTTTGGGGTTTCACAGGTCTTTCATGTGCAAGGCAGCTCGCAGCAAGGGGCAAGGGCCCAAAAGGCCTAAAAGGGTGTTAGAAGAGACCGATAATAAAACTTTTACACAACACACCAGTCCACCACATATTTTAACTGACAACCTATTCCAGGGTTTGCTAAAAACTGGCGAGATTATAGAAATCAATAGCAGGGGCTATTTTCGGCTACTTCTGACAAGAGCAGAACAAGGTTGCGCAGCTTGGCCAGGCGGTACACTCGCACACACTGACGCTCTTTATGCAGTGTTTCAGAGGATCAATCCGCCTGAAGAAACTACTTCAGTCAATAACTTGTCCATACAAGTTATTTCAACATAAAACCTCCAGCCTGCTGATCCCGTTAGTCATTGCCTTGGGTTACAGATGGCATCTGATCAAAAAACGCGGCGATTCTCCTCAATGATTAAGCCTGGCTGCTGGGCCCTTAAACCAGGCTTCTCCTGAAACGCCTTTTGGTTGATTTATCCCATATAAAGCAGATTCTTTGGTGCCTTATGATTTTTCGCGGAATCATTCAGGCATATTTAACATGTTATAAGTTCCAATATCCCTTTTAAATTTGATTCATATCCACGTAATAAATACCGACAAAGTAACCCCTTTTTTGCAAGACAGCATTTAATATCTTTCTAAAATTACGCCTGTATAACCTTAAAAAATTCACACATGATGCATAATAAAACTTTTTAGTCCTATTTAATATTTCTACAAAAGGCTACAAATTATCAAAAAATCTTTTTCGAAGTTTCACCACACATCCCCCTTTTTCAAAAATAAAGTTGCCATAATCAACTAATTATAAAGGAAATTCAAGCAATAGGTATCACCATCGCTTTACTATTGTTTTTAAAGACATATTTACCCCACTAGCAGCTATGATTACTCCAAAAAGCTAAACGGTCAGCTTTGAGATACCTTTTGTTACCCTTTTCACTTTTTAGTTTTACTAATAAGGGTAATCACTTACAAAACAAGCTCAAAAAAGTCATTGACAAGTCATACATAAAAGCATTTTAATCGTCCAATGATTGGTCAACCAAACATTGGACTACCAATAACCATACTCCAGCCACAGAAAAGGGGTGGACAATATGGAAACGCCAGACAACTCGGTAATCAGACGCACTGCCGTGGATCAAGTTTTCGACTTGGTGCACAAATGGTTGCTCTCTGGAACTTTCCAAGCTGGCGATGTTCTGCCCTCTCAAACCGAGTTGGCTAAAAGATTTAGTGTAAGCAGGAACACCCTGCGGGAGGCCATGTTCAAACTGGCGGCCCTTGGGCTGGTGCAATCCAGACAAGGGGTGGGCACCGTGGTGCAGGCCGGTGCTCCTTCCACCTATCTTGGCTCTATTTCGGAACAACTCCTCCTTGAGCAAATAACCATTACCGAATTTATTGAAGCCCGTATGTTTACGGAAAAGGCCATTGTGCACTTGTGTGTCCACAGGGCCGGACCGGAACTTGTCACGAATCTTAAAGCCAATTTAGAGGCTCAGTTACAGGCCTTGGAGGATAGGCGCGACGCTCTTTTCAATGACCTGGACCTTCAATTCCACAGAGAATTGGGAGAAGGCTGCGGCAACAGCGTAATGCGCAAATTCTTTCAGACCTCAGCAGATCTTCTGAGCGCCTTTGCCAGTAAAAGCTACCTGGTGCCGGGAAACCTGGAATTTGCTTATCAGGGGCATGCCAAAATTTTTAAAGCCATCGAGCAAAGGGATGCTGCTCAAGCCGAAGAGGCAATGGTTTGGCATATCAAGGAAATTGCACTTAAAACGCTAAAGTTCTTAGGTCTTGAACTGGAGTACGAGTTGCCGCAGTTGCGCTGATCGTCTTCCGGACAAGTAGATAGCAACACCTAGTTATTCAAGGAGAACTCAAGATGAGAAAGTATCGTATGCCTGCCCTGATGACAGCCCTGGCCCTTGCCGCGGTCTGCGTCTTTTCCATTACGCCGGCTTTTGCCGCCAAAACCCTGAAGTGGGCCCACTCCTACGAAGTGGACAACCCCTATCATATCCAGGCCCTGTGGGCTGCCAAAGAAATCGCCAAAAGGACCGACAACCGTTTTGTGGTTAAAGTCTTCCCAGCCTCTTCGTTGGGCAAAGAAGTTGACATCAACGAAGGCCTGACCTTGGGCACCGTGGATATCATCCACACCGCCGCCGCCTTTACCGGCCGCACCTACGCTCCCCTGGCTATGAGCTGCTATCCCTATGTGTTCCGTAACCTGGACCACTTCTTCGCCTTTGCCAAGAGTGATATCTTCCGTCAGTTCGCCAACAAATACACCGAGATCACGGGCTCCCACGTCTTCTGCACCAGCTACTACGGCGCCCGTAACGTGACCACCACCGATCTGCCCATACGTAAGCCCGAGCAGATGGCCAACCTGAAAATCAGAATCCCCAACGCTCCCTCCTACGGCATCTTCCCCAAGGCGGTAAACGCCAACCCCACCCCCATCGCCTTCTCCGAGGTATACCTGGCTCTGCAGCAGGGTGTGGTCGATGCCCAGGAAAACCCGCTGACCATCATCAAGTTCAAAAAATTCTTTGAGGTGCAGAAATACATCTGCCTGACCCAGCACATGCTGGACAACCTGCTCACCATCTGCAGCGGCCAGATGTGGAACAGCCTCTCCGACAGTGACAAAAAAATCTTCACCGATGTCATCCTGGAGATGAGCGATCGTATTTCCACGGATATCGTGAACGCCGAAAAGGAACTCTCCGCCTGGTTCGAAAAACAGGGCAATACCGTGATCTACGACGTGGACAGAAAAGCCATGGCCGCCAAGGTCGCCGAGTATTACAAGGCCCATAAGTCCGAACTGCCCTGGACCGATGAAATCTGGGCTAAAGTGCAGGCTCTGAAGTAACAATCAGCTCGATGCCCCCCACCCCATCGAACCACCGGTACGGTGCTTAGGCGCCTGCCGGTGGTCCGGTGGGTTTTTATTGCAGAGCAGGAAAATCATGTCCAACACCGCCAAAAATATAAACAGCCAACAACCGGCCATGCCGGAAGAAACATTGCGAAAACCGGAAGCCATTGAGGATTACGTCGCACTGCTGGCTTTTTGGATTTTAGCAGCAATTGTCTTTCTTCAATTTTTCACCCGTTACGCCTTGAACAGCTCCTGGGGCTGGACCGAAGAGATCGCCAGGGTTCTTCTTATTATAAGCTCCCTTTTGGGCTCAGCCCTGTCCGTACGCAAGAACACCCACATCATGGTGGAATTTTTCTACCGCTACTTGAGCCCAAAGGGAGGCAGGGTTCTCTCCACCATTGTGGATATCCTGCGTATTGTTTTCTTTGCCCTTTTGGCAGTGGCCTGTTACCGCCTGGCCAGTAAAACCTTTGGAGCTCTGGTCTCTATTGATTTCCCCAAGCGCGCCCTTTATTTCATATTCAACGGCTTGATTGCGCTGAACTTAATTCGTTCCATTCAGGTGGCCATTCAGCACTGGAGGCAAGGCGGCAGTTCACTTAACCTGACCGCACCGCCGATTACAGACCCCACCTACACACCATCCTGGAGAGACTGGATCGCCCCGGCCCTGCTGGCTGTGCTGGGCATCCTGACCTTGTGGGCCTATCTGACTGAAAGCCACATAGGGTTTTTATTTGCCCTCACTTTCCTGGTGATCGTAACCGGCCTGCCGGTTGCCTTCTGCTTAGCCGGCGCTTCTTATGTATTTGTGACAGCAACCGGGTCAGCCCCGGATATCGTAATCGCCCACCGCATCATAAACGGCATGGACAGCTTCCCCTTGCTGGCCATTCCCTTCTTCATCCTGGCCGGTTCTTTGATGAACAGCGCGGGCATCACCAACCGCCTTTTTGACTTTGCCAAGGCCCTGGTAGGCTGGCTGCCGGGCGGACTGGGCCATGTCAACGTCGGCGCTTCCATCATCTTCGCCGGTATGAGCGGTGCGGCAGTGGCAGACGCAGGCGGTCTTGGAACCATTGAAATCAAAGCCATGCGGGACGCGGGCTATGATCCCGACTTTTCGGTGGGCATCACCGCCGCGTCCTCGACCATTGGCCCAATTATTCCTCCCAGCCTGCCGATGGTTGCCTTTGGCGTCATGGCCTCCTGTTCGGTGGGGCAGCTCTTTGCCGCCGGTTTTATCCCCGGACTTTTAATGGGAGCCTCCCTGATGGTGATTGTGGCCTATATGGCCCACAAGCGTAACTACCCCAGGGAAGAACGCTTCAGCCTGAGCCATGTGGGGCGCAGCTTTAAGAGCTCTTTCCTCTCGCTCGTCACCCCGGCGATCATTGTGGGCGGCATCCTCACAGGTGTCTTCACCCCCACCGAATCGGCCATTGCCGCAGTGGCCTATGCCATCGCCCTGGGCTGCTACTACCGAAGCCTCTCATTTAAAAGGCTTATCAGCGTGAGCATGGAAACCTTGGACACCATGTCCACCATTTTGATGATCATCGGCGCGGCGGCGGTCTTTGCCTGGATCCTGACCAGCAACCAGGTGGCGGACAACTTCTCCTCCTTTGTAATGGAGAACTTTGAATCCAGGTGGATGATCCTTTTGACCATCAACATCATTCTTCTGGTGGTGGGTTGTTTTCTGGAGCCCATCGCGGCGATCACCATCATGGTGCCGGTCTTGATGCCTTTAGCCAAGATGGTTGGCATCGACATCATTCACCTGGGTGTATTGATGGTGCTGAACCTCATGATCGGCCTGCTCACCCCGCCGGTGGGAACGGTTCTCTATGTTCTTTCCAGGGTCTCCAATCTTAAATTTGAAAGATGCCTGTCAGGTACAGCCCCGTTCTTCATCCCCTTGGTGACGGTTCTGCTTCTTGTCACTTATTGCGAACAGATCTCGCTGTTTTTGCCCTCACTGATCTATCGCTGACCATGAACTTTCCCCTGCGCCCTTTCATAAAGGGCGCAGGGAGCTTGCCTCCACAGTAAAAAGGTTTAAATCAGGCCCATGAACACTAAATCAACCATGAAACTATTCCGGGACCAAAGCCCGATTCCCGAGCTTAACGACCCGACTGCCACCTTACGCGAATTGCTAAAAAACAAGGCCCCGGTCATAAAAAAAGGCCAGGAAATAGGCCTCACCATAGGCAGCCGTGGAATTGACCGCATGCAGGAGCTGGTCAAAGAGGTAGTGCTTCATATCAAATCCCAAGGGGCCCAACCGGTGATAATTCCGGCCATGGGCAGCCACGGCGGAGCCACCGCCGAAGGCCAGAGGGAGGTTTTGGCCTCTTACGGCATAACCGAAGAACAAGTCGGCGCACCGATAAGGGCTGATATGGAGACGATCGAACTGGGGACAGACCCGGAGAGCGGGCTTCCGGTTTATTTCGATCGCCAGGCCTCGCTCTTAGATGGCGTGATCCTCATGAACCGGGTCAAGGCCCACACTGATTTTCATTCCACTTATGAAAGCGGATTAATGAAGATCAGCGTAATCGGTCTGGGCAATCACAAAGGGGCCGAGCATGTGCATTTCCACGGCCTGGATGGCCTGACAAAGCTTATTCCCTCCTTTGCCCGCACCATCTTGAGCAAGGGTAATATCTTTTTCGGCATTGCCCTGATGGAAAACGCAAGCGACACCCTGGCCGAGATCCACCTTCTGCAAAAAGATGAGATAGCCGATAGAGAACCCGGACTGCTCTTAAGGTCCAAGGAATATTTGCCCAGACTGCCGGTGGGCAACCTTGATGTAATGGTGGTGGAGCGTATGGGCAAAAATATAAGCGGTGTGGGCATTGACCCCAATATCACAGGCCGCAGGGGGATCAGAAGCGATGCTGACAATGGGAATGCCAGCGGCATTGCCAATCGCATTGTCTGCCTTGACCTGACGCCGGAATGCCACGGCAATGCCCTGGGCATGGGACTCGCCGATTTTGTTCCCCGGCATTTTTATGAGCAGATCGATTTCCAGAAAACCTATGCCAACGTCATAACCAGCGGTTTTGTGGAGAGGGGTTTTGTGCCCCTGGTCATGGAAAACGACTTTCAGGCCATAGACACCGCCATCCAATGCTGCGGCCGCAAGGTCGATGATGCCACTGTACGGCTCTTACAGATTCAGGACACCTTAAGCGCCCGCCAGGTCCTGGTCAGCCCGGCCTTAATCGACGAGGTGGCAGAACTGGGGCATTGGCAGGATATGGGTGAAGTTGAATACCTGTTTGACGACCAGGGCACGCTTAAGACCCGTATTAAGTCGCTTACCTGAAATTCAAAAAATACAGATTACTAAGCCCTTATTCCTTTCTCATGGATAAGGGCTTTTTCATGCCATGGCCAGGGGTGACAGGCACAAAACACCCTTATTGAAAGGCAGGTATGATAAGTCTGGTAAGAAAGAAGCAACCGACCGCAAGAATTCCTTTTTTAACCGGACAACCCCAAAAAACGGAAGTGGCTTGAAATGGATCTTAAAAGTGCAATCAAAAGATACAAGGATTCTTTGCTGCCGGACCTCCAGGATTGGGCGTTAGAGGTTGAACTCATCAGCAGGCGCGCGGATGATCGAGAAGACATAGAAGCCGCCTGGGAGAGCTTAGCTGAGGATCAGCGCCAAACAGTGCGCCGGGCTGACGCTGTTTTGATCTCAAACGCCGAACAGGTTGCTGAATTCTGGAGAACCGACGAGGTGGGCTTTGATCGGGACAGAAGCGGGGACATCCCCCTGGATCACTGGTGGTACTGGCTTGATAAAATAGCAGAAGGCGTCTACCCCGAAAAATACCTGCCAACGTGGGCAAAATGAATTAGGCCGGACTTCGTCACTTATTGGGGTAATGTTGGATTTTATCTTTTAAGGTCAAAATTTTTAACAGAATCCTTGCCAAATTATGCCCCGGGCTGTTATTGCGGCCTCACTGTCTCTTAAAATCTCGCCTTTGACAAAAACGTCTTTAATGGCTTAGGCTGAAAAAACACCCAAAGCGCTGGTCACCTGATCCAAACCCGAAGCCAAAGGAGTTGTCATGGCTCTGATCAGGACCATACCCCCGGCCGAGGCGCAAGGAGAGCTCAAGGAGATCTATCGATCCATCAAAAAAGTGGCGCCTGTAATTCCCAAACCTCTCTCCATGCTGAGCACCAGCCCGGAGCTCACATCCATGTATTTCAAGCAGATCATGTTTTATTTGAGGAACCCCGGCCTGGGCATGGATTTATTGGTGCAGATCCGCCTGCATGTGGCCCATGAATTCGACTATCCCTATTGCGTGGGTTTCAACTCAAGCATCTTGCAGTTCCTTACCGAGATAACAGACCAGGGTCTGGAGGAGCTTAAAAAAGACCCGACCAAGGCGGAACTCTCAGATAAGGACAAGGCCCTTCTTCTGTTTGTGTTGAAGGCGGTTAAAGCACCGACCACAACCACAGCGGAAGACATAGACCAACTAAGGGCCCTGGGCTGGCAAGACCGGGAAATTCTGGAGGCGACCAATTATGGCGCGGATATGGTGCGCCATGGCATTGTATTCAAGGCCTTTAAAATGGACCAGGATTAAACACCGGCTCAAAAAAAGGCTGTTTGATCGCATACGGGCTAAAGAGCTGCCTCTTTAAATGCCTCAGGCGGGCAACGAAGGCAGTTCCTTTTTTAAAATTTTCTCAATCTCGCCCATCTGCGTGGGGTAAAAAGGTTTTTTAGGTTTGGCGAGATAAAGATAATTATTTAAGGGTTTAAACCCTTTCCAGAGGATTTTTACTTTTTTTTCGGCCAAGGCCCTTTGGCACAAAAAATCAGGGGCCACCCCCAACCCCGGTCCGGCGGCCAGGGAGCGCACAATAGAGTGGATATTCGGCACAATAAAATTGGGCCTGAAATCCGGCAGCCCATTGAAGTTTTGCTGCCAGAACCTTCTGAGATGCTCGTTATCCCCTGTGATGCCGTACCATTTTTGGGCCTTTAGCCAGGACAACAGGCCGGCATTGTCATTTTCTGAAAGCGCCTTTTTAAAACCGCTCTCATCTGTTCCCTTGCCTGCCAAAAGGACAATGATTTCCATGGAAACAGGCTCATACAAAATATCCTTATTCTCCAGCCTGTGGTGGGTCACCACCAGATCAACCACCCCCTGGCTGAGCTTCTGCAAAAGCCCCTGGTACTCGCCAAACTCCAGAATCAGGTTAAAGGGCAGATGAGGGAGGTGTTTTTCCAAAGTCTCCTGAAAGGTCTCGTAACACATGCCAATGGTGAGTGAGGGCAGATCTTTTTGAGCACAGCTTTGAAAATTCTTTTCCACCTCTTCCAGAGATCCAAGGGCGTCTGAAACTGCGTTGTAAAGCAGCTTGGCCCGTTCCGTGGGCTTAAGCCTGCGATGCATGCGTTGAAAAAGTTTATATCCCACATGCTCTTCCAGTGATTTCAAGTGCAGGCTCACCCCGGGCTGGGAAATAAAAAGTAATCGGGCGGCATGGGTCATGCTGCCTGTCTCATAGATAGTTTTAAAGGTGCGAAGCCATTCCAGGTTTATCATGCCGCCCATCTATAAATATTTTAATGTTAAACTGATATTTACATTATTTGTATTATGTCTGAACCTTAGGCAGAATTCAAACAAACCAAAAAACCAACCAGGCAGACCTGCTAAATTATTTTTAAGGAGTAAATCCCATGCGAGCGTTAGCCATAAACGGCAGTCCCAGAAAAGGCGGCAATACCCAGATCCTTTTGGAAAAAGCTCTGGAGCCATTAAACCGGGCAGGTTGGGAGACGGAGTTAGTGCAGATAGGAGGCAAAAAAATCCAGGGCTGTCTTGCCTGCCGCAAGTGCGCGGAAAACCTGGATCAAAAATGCGCAGTAAAGAAAGACATCTTCAACGAAATAATGGGAAAAATGATATCGGCTGACGCTCTTATCCTGGGATCACCAACCTATTTCACCGATGTGAGCGCGGAGATGAAGGCTCTTTTAGATCGTTCAGGACTGGTGGCCCTGGCAAATGGCAGGCTTTTTAAAGGTAAAATAGGAGCAGCTGTGGCCGCTCAGCGCCGGGCGGGCTCCATTCATGTCTTTGACACCATAAACCATATGTTTTTGATGAACCAAATGATCATACCCGGCTCCATCTATTGGAACATGGGCCTGGGCCGGGAAAAAGGGGAAGTCAAGGAAGACGCCGAAGGCCTGGCCAACATGGAAAACCTGGGGCTGACCATTGACTGGTTGGCTAAAGCCATCAAACCGCAGATGGGCGCTTTCCCCGGCGCAAATTAGTTTTTAGGGTAAAACAATAGCTATAATTTAAAAAGTCACATGACACCAAGGAGATAAAAATGTCCGACCCTATCGCCAATTTCTGGAAAATCCGTTTGCACGACACCAAAGAAGCCCTCCTGGAAAACAACTTTGAAGTGTATATCGCAGAAGATCTGGCCCAGGCCAAGGCCGTTATCAAAGATGAAATTCTTCCCGGCCTGGAGTTCAAAAGTGTGGGTCGGGGAGGCTCCCTGACAGTGGACGCCCTGGGTTTTGATTCGCTTCTGGACCAGGTTGAAGTCACTAAATATGACCCCTTTGACAAAGACCACTCAGATGAAAAAAAATTCGAGATGAGGCGTCAGGGCCTGTTGTCCGACCTTTTCTTCACCGGCACCAACGCCCTTACCGCAGACGGCAGGCTGGTCAACTTAGACGCCTTTGGCAACCGGGTGGCGGCCATGATGTTCGGCCCCAAACATGTGATCATCCCGGTGGGCAGGAACAAGATCGTTCCCGATCTCGAGGCTGCGGAGCAGCGTATAAAGGATTACACCGCCCCCACCAATGCCATGCGCCTGGCCCGCAAGACTCCTTGTGTAAAGACCGGCCGCTGTATGGACTGCAGCAGCCCGGACCGCATCTGCAGCGCCTGGACCATTATTGAAAAATGCCTGCCCAAGGGCAGGATCAAGGTGGTTCTGATCAATCAGGACCTGGGTTTTTAAATAAAAACCGAACCCGGCCGACCTCAGAACTTATAAGGGTCGGCCGGGTTCGGCAAAAACATCAGTCTCTGAACTTATCTTCCAGGGCCTTCATCCAGGGGGCGATGGTGACGTCTTCTCTGCTCAAGTAATATTTGCTGTAGGGCTTGATATCCAAAATCGGGCTTTTATCAACCGCTTCCAGACCAAACACATTCAGCACATTATCCTCGCGGGAAAGCACCTTGACCACCGTCACCAAAAGGGGATTGGGCCGGGCCGGGCTGCAAGTGGCGAACACGCCGACCAAGGGCAGGTCCTTGAATCCGGCTGGATGCACCTTGACCGCCCGGCGGCCTTCGGCCGGTAGAAGATGGGGCCAGTAGATAACCAGGGCATGGGAAAACTCCTCTATACCCTCAATAAGGCCGGTGTAAGCCGGATCAAGCACGATCCTGCTTTCAACCTCGGCTTCAGTGATCTCGGGCATTTTGCCGTCTCGGTGGGCAATACCGTCTTTGCTTCCCTTTAAGCTTGGAGCTGTGAGCGGGCTTTCCACCCAACCCACCGGCGTAATTGTCAAAGGGCTCAAAGTTTCGGTATTGGCGCTTGCCTGCGTATTGTCCTGCATAATCCACTCCACGGCGCTTGCCTTCAGGAACGTTTTTAAATTAGAAAGTAAAGCTCACCCCACCATAAACCAGAGTGCCGGGCAGGGGGTAATCCAGCCTTACATAACACTCTTCATTAAACAAGTTCTCCACTGCCAGGCTAAAGGTTACATCGGTCTTTGGAAAAGACATGGTGTAGGATCCCCTCACATTGTGCAGCCAATAGGGGTCCAGGTCATACATGGGCTCGTATTTGGAGTTCATGGCAGCCACCTGAGGCGGCACAGCCGGAGCGCCCCCGGCAAAACGGCTGGACACGAACTGGGACTGCCACTCCAAAAGCAACCCCTCAAGCGGCCTGCTGCGCAGAGTGAGGTTCAAGAGATGCTCAGGCGCATTGAAAAGTTCGTCAGTGGCATAGAGCTTTTCAATAATCTCGTCACCCTCTTTTTTATTCTTGGTAAAGGTGTAGTTGGTCTCCACCTCCAGGAACTGATTAAAGGTGTACACCCCGCTCAACTCAACACCCCAGATACGCACCTTATCCACATTGTAAGTGGGAGGATAGGACACGGGGTAAATGGTTATGTAATCCTTAAGATCCTGATAAAACAGGTTGACCTGAAAAGCATGATTTTCGCCGGACTGCCTGACGCCCAGCTCGTAGTCCCAGCCCTTGACCGGCTTCATCTGGCCTATGAGGCTCTTCCATCCCTCTATGTATTGGGGAGGGATCAAGAAAGCCGGAGCTCCGGCAGGCTGTTTCAAGCCGTAATAAGCCCTCAAAACGGCCCTTCCGGCAAAGGACTTCAAGGTGTGGGAGCCGGACCAGCGGTACATGTCTGCCATGGCCGGGGCTTTATAGACCTGACCGGCAAAGGCAAAGGCCTGGAACCCGCTGGGAAGGTCATAGGTCAGGCTTCCCCTGGGAGAAATCTGGTCGTCATCCAGCTCGGCTTGGGTCTCGGGGTTTTCATTGACAGACTGAACCTTGTTCTTGAAATAATCGTAACGAAGGCCAAAGGTGAGGTTCAGTTTGGGCAGAATCTGCCAGGAATCCTCGACAAAGGCCCCTGCCAGGTCCTGGTCAAACTCTATGGCTCCGCTCTCCTGGCCATAATAGGTCCAGTCCGCGTCGCCGTCGCTCTTTGAGTATTCCCCGCCGAGTTTCAGGCTGTGCGCGCCGAATTTATGGTGCAGTTTAGCCTTTACGGCCGGGGCCTTGAAATCCAGGGTGTAGTCATAGGTGTCCCCCACCTGCCAGGTCTCCTGGCGGTAGTCATCATCCCGCTTGTGCTGCATGTAGGAGATGCCGAGGTCAAACCAGTCAGAGGTATAGGCCGCCAATATGGTATTGGTGTCCTGTTTAACCTTGCTGCCTTCTATATAGTCTCGGGCGTCACTCCATACACTCCAGTTGATCCTGTCATCCAGGGCAAGACCTTCTTCGCGTTTCAGGGCGAAACCGGTAATCTGAAGATGCCCGGCCGAGCCCAGATCCACCCCCACGGACCCGCTGGCGCTCATTTTTTCAACGTCATTATTTTTCAGGTATTCATCCCGGGTGCGCGTGGCGGCGCTCACGGCCCAGTTGACCTTGCCCACGGAACCCGAATTAAGAGCCTTGGCCTTGAAGTCATTAAAGGTTCCGTAATTAAGGGAAACCTTGCTCTCAGTCTCTTTTTGGCCCTGCCTGGTGATGATGTTTATGGTGCCCACCAGGGTGTTGCCGTATTCCACCGAGCCCGCACCCCTTATCACCTCTATGCGTTCTATGTTCTCGAGGGGAATGGCTTCCCAGACCAAAGAGCGGGCATAGTATTTACCCATCTGGCCCAAGGGCATGCCGTCTATGAGGACCCGCATATCCTGATCGCCCAGGCCCCTTAAAAATAGCTGCCTGCCATAGGTCGAGTCTTGGATGTAAATGGAATTGGTCAAGCTCAAAAGATCGGTGAGATCATTTATCTGGCCTGCGGGAATTTGATCATCCGGTTTTATCACACTGCTCACCGGAGAGGAAAGGGCCTCAACCGTGCTCATCTTGGCCCTGACCTCCACAGGAGGCATTTTCTCGGTGGCCCAGGCGTTTGCAGTGACACAGAGACAGAACAACAGAAAACCCGAACAGAACTTCAACTTGCTCTTCGGCATAAAAATTCTCCCAAGGACAGGGCACAGCTATGCCTGTCCGCAAAAGGAACCTTCTTGGCTTAAATTTTGGGGGTTATTATTGGAATGCTATCTAAAAAAAGGGAGGTTTCTTACCACCGATGTGATCGCTTGTACACCATGCGGAAAACCATGTCAAGCCAGGCGCGGGGGGGAGAGGTAAGGCCAGCAAGCCAATTTAATCAATATAAATAAGGTCTTATTAATAAAAGCAACCAAATTGCTTCTTTTGATAACTGTAAGTAGCAAAGCCTTTAAAAAGCGCGCCCTTTGGTCCGGGCGCGCTTTGAGACATATTTCAAACAACAATCAGAAGGGATACTCGCGAGGCGTCAACTGGGCGCTTACCCATCTCAGCTCGGTGAACTCCTCCAAAGCGGCTTTGCCGCCAAAGCGGCCCCACCCGCTATCTTTCATGCCGCCAAAGGGCATCTGGGGTTCGTCATGCACGGTCTGGTCATTGATATGCACAATCCCGGATTCTATTCTTTTTGCCAGGCGAAGCCCCCTTTGCAGATCCCCGGTGAAAATCGAGGCGGTAAGGCCATAGTCAGTGGCATTGGCCATGGCCACCGCAGAGTCGTCATCCACCGCCTCTATAATGGAAAGCACCGGGCCAAAGGTCTCTTCCCAGGCAAAATCGGAATCCGGGTTTACATTGGTGACAATGGTTGGCTGATAGCAGGGCCCCTGGGGCTTGCCCCCGCAAAGCAGCTCCCCGCCATCGGCTATGGCCAGCTGCACCCCGGCATCCACCCTTATAAGCTGTTCTTTATTGATCAAAGGCCCGATGATGGTATCCGGCTCCTTGGGGTCGCCGACCTTGAAGCCGGAAACCTTTTTAAGCAGTTTCTCCATGAATCTTTGAGAAACCTTGGGATGAATGATCACTCTTCTGGTGGACATGCAAATCTGGCCCTGATGCAGAAAAGCGCCAAAAGCGGCGGCGTTTACCGCCGCCTCCAGGTCCGCGTCATCCAAGACCAGCATGGGGTTCTGTCCGCCAAGCTCAAGAGCAACCCTTTTAAGATGCTTGCCAGCCTTTTCCGCCAGGCTGCGGCCCACCTGGCTGGAACCGGTGAAATTGATCCGCCTGACCTTTTTATTCTCAATGAACTCATCGCCCAGAGCGCCGCTTTGGCCCGGAGCATTGATTACCAAGTTAAAAACGCCCTTGGGAAAACCAGCCTCGTGAAACACCTCTGCCAAGGCGATTCCCCCGGCCACGGCAGACTCGGTAGAGGGTTTCAGCACCACTGTGTTGCCATAGGCCATGGGCATGCAGACAGACCTGAGGGATAGAATAAGAGGCGCGTTCCAGGGGGCGATGCCGGCCACCACCCCCACCGGCTGGCGAATGGCCATGTTAAAGGAGCCGGGCAGGTCCGAAGGTATGATCTCCCCTTGAGGCTGATGCACCTGGGCCGCGGCCTCGCGCAAAAGACCGGGGGTGAAACTGGTCTGGAACATGGCAAAGCCAAAGGTGCAACCCGTCTCCCTGGAAAGCACCTCAACCAGATCACTTTGCTTTTTCTCTAAAATCTCGGCGGCCCTCAAAAAAAGGGCTTGACGCTCTGCGGGAAGGGTCTCGGACCATGAGTCAAAAGCAGCGGCCGCCGCATCAACAGCCCGTTTGGCATCTGTTCTTTGCCCGGCCGCAACCCGGGCAAAGGGCTCGCCGCCAAAGGGGTCCATGTCCTCATAGGTCCCGTGGTCAAGGGCATCGGTCCATTCCCCGTCAATATACATCTTATATTCCCTGGCCAATTCACTTTCCCCTTTCCCCTGGGCCCGGCTAGTCAAAACCTTTTGCCGGAAAACCGGGAATTACAGGTTAGTTATCTTAAGCGGATCATTTAAAAAGAACCATTCACACTCAGCAAGAACAAAGACCTGCGCCTGACCTGCCGGAGGTCATAAAAGCGCACCCCTTGAGCATACTAATTCGATCTAATATGCCTGACCAATAATACTCCAGCCGTCTGTGCAAAGTACAGCCGACGATTACAGCTCATTTAAAGGCTCTGCAACGGTTGAAGCCAAGTGGAAAAGCCCTGGCTTGGGTCACATCCCGGGTCTCTTTTTGTCGCCGGCGGGGTTTAGTATATCCATGCTTTGGCTACTGTGGTATTCCACAAGGCATCAAGCAAAGTTTCCAAGGCAGGCCGCGCGGCAGAACTTTAAACTGGTCCTCTTCTCCACTTCAGAACGGTTTTAAATTGGAGTGAAAAAATATGCGTGAAAACAGCGACCTCATGATATTCCACCAGATACGGGAGCTGGCGAACCTCAAGAATAAAACGGTGCTTGAAATAGGCTGTGGAGACGGGCGCATCACCTCTTTATTGGCAAAAGAGGTAAAAAGCCTGACAGCCGTTGATCCGGATGATGCCTGCCTGGAGAGGGCCAGGCAGGCGGTTTTGGGGGTTGATTTCCAGGTCGGCAGCGGTGAGGAGTTGAAGTTTCAGGACCGGCATTTTGACCTGGTGATCTTCACCCTTTCCCTACATCACCAAGACAGCGTCAAGGCCCTGACCCAGGCTGAAAGGGTGATCAAGGATCAGGGCGCGATTCTGGTCTTGGAGCCTGTACCAGAGGGGGAGA
This sequence comes from Dethiosulfatarculus sandiegensis, assembly GCF_000931935.2. GTDB lineage: Bacteria > Desulfobacterota > Desulfarculia > Desulfarculales > Desulfarculaceae > Dethiosulfatarculus > Dethiosulfatarculus sandiegensis. The sequence continues at coordinate 139,185 of NZ_AZAC01000003.1, read as the reverse complement.
TTGAAAAAATCTGCGAAGTGGTTGACGCGGAGGCCCATAAAAAACACGCAGCCCAAAAAGCCATAGGCCGAAGCGGCCTTTTTCTGAAGCACTCAACGATCTTTAAGGCTCAATGGATTTTTGATGACCTCTCAAACCTCTGGGCCTGGCTGGCTGATTATTACCAAACCACCATTAACACTAAAATGAAAAAGGAAATCCTGGCCACACTTGGAAAGAGGCCCAAAGAACCCTTATTGGTGGGGGATCTTATGATTGCCCAGCTCTTGTTTAAACCGGGGGTCTGAAATAACCATCTGGAAACGATATCTGCCGGAGTCAGCCTTTTTGCAGCATATCCTTTAACAGGCTCAGAAAGGCATCTTTTTGCCGCTCGGGCCAGTCGGCCAGCAGCACCCGGATATTTTCCCGTTGAAGCGCCTCAACCCTGGCCAGCACTTGCCGCCCTCCCTGCTCCAGGGTCAGGATGGTCTTGCGCTCGTCTGCCTTGTCCCTGGTTCTGCTCACAAACCCGGCCTTTTCCAGGCGCTTGGCAATGCCTGAAAGATTGGGTGAGGAGACCAGCAGTTTCTCCGCTATCTCCGTGATGGAGCTTTTGCTGTCCGGGCAGCCATCAAGCAAACGCAACACATTGTATTGCGAAAAAGAAAGGTGATGCTTGGCAAAAATAGCAGAGGATTTCCGTTTAAAAAGTTCAGAGGCCCGGACAATCGCCATCATTACCCGTTCGTTCGTCATGATGTCGTTTTGCCTGTCTGCCTGCATTGCCCCTCCCCTGTTCCGAACCGGCATCAAGAGCCTTGTTCACCACTTTACCAGCCTCCAATCCATTTGACACGTTATTACTTAACATGCTATTTAATAACATGTTAAGTAAATAGCCGCACCTTGCGCATCCTCCGCCAATGACCATGTCGGCTAAAGCACGCCACAACTCTGAAATTAAGTCTACCGGAGCGGAAAGGGGCAACCATGGAGGTCTTTATACTTAGCTGGACACCGGTTGTTTTCCTGACTTTGCTGGCGGTCTTCTTACGCCGCTCCGCCCTGGAGCTGGCCGTATACGGCCTTTTATTTTCTCTTGTTCTTTTGTTTTTATTTTTCAACACCTCCCTGGAAGTTGCCTTCTGGGCTGCCCTGGACGGCGTTTTCACCACTCTGCCCCTTCTGTTGGTGATCTTAAGCGGCATATTACTCTCCAACATTTTGACAGACACCGGCTCGCTTGTGCGTATTGTCCAATGGTTCAAAAAGGGAGCAGGCAACGCCTTGAACCGCAACCTTCTCATCACTTTCGGGGTGGGGAACTTCATGGAAGGAACCGGGGTGATAGCGGAACCCGTGGTGGCGCCGATGTTGCGGGCAGCCGGGGTCTCACCCCTGGGTTCGGCAGCCCTCTCCATTATCGGCTATGCAGGGCTGATGACCCTGGAGATGGCCGGGATCGTGATTATCATCCTTTCCCTGGTCACCGGTCTACCGGTCCATGACCTGGGCCTGGCCACAGCCTGGATCTCCATCCCGGCGGTGTTGTTCATGGCCCTTTCAGCACCCATATTCCTGCCCACTGGGGGAGCCCGAACCAAGGTGTGGATCCTTTCCCTGGGAATGGGGCTTTTACTGGGCTTATCCGCCCTGGCTGCGGTGCAGTGGCTGGGTGTCGCCGTTTCAGGCACCCTGGCTGGACTGGTGGTGATTTTATTTCTGATTATTATGGGTTCAGGCAGACTACAGATGGACTTATCCATATTGAAGGACCTGGCGCCCTTTGCGTTTCTGATCCTCTGCCTTTTTTCAGTTAACTCCATACCTTTCTTGAGGGAGCTCACCTTTGCCAAACTCTCCCTTAAAGTTAACCTCATACCGGTCCACTCAATAACCTTCAGGCCTTTATTTTCCGCCTATCTTTATATTTTTCTGGCTTGTTTGCTGGCAATCAGGCTACAAGGAATCAGGAAGGGCAAGTTAAGGGCAATCTTAAAAGTCACCTTGTCCAAGGGTTGGCGGGCCTGCCTGGCCATGGGCCTGTTCGGGGCCATGGGGCAAGTGATCAGCTATTCCGGTTATTTACCAGGCTTTGAGAGCCTGAATCAGGCCCACAACATCCCCTTTATCATTTCTCACGGACTGATCGGGGCAACCGGGGATTATTATCCGCTCTTTGTGCCGTTTCTCGGTTGGGTGGGAACCTTTTTAACCGGTTATGGGGTGGCCTCTTTAATGCTGTTCGGCCAGTTACAGGTGCAATCAGCCCAACTTCTGGGTGTTTCCCCCACTATTTTGGCTGCCGCCCTGGCCGTGGGAAGCGCCCTTGGCTCTATTTCCTCGCCCTTTAAAATCGCCTTGGCCTCCCCCATGGTGGGGGCCATGGGGCGCGAGGGCGAAATACTGCGCATAACCATACCCCTGGGCATTGGCGCATCGCTTCTGGTGGGGGTTGTTGTCTGGTTGTCCGGTCAGTTTTAGTTGCCGAGTCAGCCAAAAGGGAGATCTCAGGGGACCATGCAAAACATTCTCAAAGGATTCCTGGAACCGGCCAGCATCGCTGTGGTGGGGGCCAGCGAAAACACCATGAAGCCTGGCGGAAAAATTGTAGAGAATCTCATCAGCAAGGGTTATGAGGGAGCGCTTTTTTTACTGAACCCCAAAGCACAAACAGTGCAGGGTAAAAAGGCCTTTGCCTCCCTGGCCGAGCTGCCTCGCACTCCGGACCTGGTCTATATCGCCATTCCCGCGCCTTTGGTGGGCGACACCCTTGCCGAGCTGGGCTCCATGGGGGTCAAACGGGTGATCATATTAAGCGCCGGTTTTGGGGAGATCAACGAAAAGGGGCGGCAAGAGGAAAAGCGCCTGGCCGAGATAGCGGACCAATACGGCATGGTCATCCTGGGGCCCAACTGCCTGGGGGTCATGAGCCCTGTCCATGCAGGCAAGTTCGCGGGTCTGCTGCCTGAAATGAAGCCGGACGGCCTGGACTTTATCAGCGGTTCCGGGGCCACGGTGGATATCCTCTCCGAGCAGGCGGTGAGCCGGGGACTTTTCTTTAACAGCTTTTTCACGGTGGGCAACTCGGCCCAAACCGGTGTGGACGATGTACTGGCCCTCTTGGACCAGGACCACACGCCCCAAAGTCCCAAGCATATCCTGCTCTATATGGAAAAGATCTCCTCCGCTGAAAAACTTTTAAATCACGCCCGCAGCCTGGCCCAAAAAGGCTGTGTCATCGCAGCCATAAAATCAGGAGTGACAGAAGACGGCGAACGGGCGGCGGCTTCGCACACTGGGGCCATGGCAGTCACAGACACCGCAGTGCAAGCGCTTTTCGACAAGGCGGGAATCATAAGGGCCTCAAGCAAGCTGGAGATGGTGGATTTGGCCTCGGCCCTGGTCATGGCCAAGGGAAAATTCAACGGTAAAAGGGCCTGTGTGGTGACAGACGCAGGCGGCCCGGGGGTGATGACCACAGACGAGCTTAACCGCCAGGGCATCAAAACACCCTTATTTAAACCCGAGACCCAGGCCAAGTTGGCAGAACTGCTGCCGCCGGGAGCCGGGGTGAAAAACCCGGTGGACCTTCTTCCCACCCGCACCCCTTCACAGATAGCAGAAACCATGAAGATCATCGCGGAAATGGAAGCAGGGAACCTGGATTACATCCTGATCCAGGTCGGCGACCCCGGATTCCGGGACAACTGGCCGGTTTATGAGGCGATCCTAAAGAGCATGGAAACCCTGGACCTGCCTGTGTTCGCCTCCTTTTCCACCTCCATATCCTCTGGTGAGGCCCTTAAAAAATACCGGGCAAAAGGCAAATGCCATTTTGAAGACGAGGTCTCCATGGCCAGGGCAGTGGGGCGCATGGCAAACCGGCCGAAAATTCACCCGCCCAAGCCAGACCCGGTCGATTATGACAAGGCAAAGGTTGCCCAAATTTTAAATGGCGCGACCGGAGTGGTTTCTCCGGACAAGCTCCGTCAGGTGCTCATGGCCGCAGGCATACCAACTCCCAAGGAGCTGATAATCACCACGGAACAGGAGCTTAAGCAAGCCGAAAGCACGGTTCCCTTACCCTGGGTGATGAAGGTGGTGGGGCCTTTGCACAAAACCGATCTGGGCGGAGTGGTGACCAACGTGAGCCGGGAAGCGGCGGGCAAAACCATTGAGCGCCTGATGAAAATAGAAAATGCCCAAGGTGTCATGGTGCAGGAGCAGGTCCAGGGAATTGAAGTAATCATGGGACTCAGCCGAGAAAGCGGATTCGGGCATCTGGTTGCTTTTGGCTTGGGCGGTGTCCTGGCCGAGGCCCTAAAAGACGTGCGTTTTGGCCTGAGCCCGCTTGTGCCTGACGAGGCCTTGACCATGATCAATTCCATCAAGGCCCTGCCGGTGCTAAAGGGTTATCGGGGCCAACCGGGCATGGACTTGAACCGTCTGGCCGATATCCTGACCAGGGTCTCTCTCCTGGCCAGGGATGTGCCTCAGATAAAGGAAATGGATATTAATCCGCTCAAGGGCCAGGCGGAAAACCTGAGCGCAGTGGATGTGCGGATCATCATGGACTAGCGGTGAGTAATATCCTTGAGCCCTATAAAGGCCCAGGTGTTTAGGTTGAAATGCGGCAAGGGAAAAGACGCTTTTCCCCTTGTGCATTGCCCTGTCGCGTATCCGGCCGGTCGCCACTTTCAGCTGAACGACAAGCCGGGGAGAGGTTTAAGCAGCCTCTCCCCGGCTTTTTGGCCGGCTATTCATTTCTCAAGACAAACCGGCGTTTCAGCCAACAAACCAAAAAATACTGGGTAACAATAGGGATATGGAGTATGAATAGTTCATACCTGTATACATGTCTTACAAATCAATCCTGAAAAGGGAGAAATAAAATGAGCTATACTCCCGCTCTTGGCACCCCTGTCACCAACACCCGGATGAGAAGCCCCAAACACGCGGCCGACATCTCCGGCATGTGCGCCGTTTGCACAGCCGACTGCCTTGGCCCCTGTGAAATCGGGCTTTCGGCCCTGCGCGGGGCAGAGGCCATCCTGCCCCATGCCGCAGACATAAACCAGTTTGCATCCGAGAAAAAGTACCCGCTGGATTTCTCCCATTTCAATATAAACGGCCGGGTCTTCGGCGCCCTGGGAACCCAGGAGGATCCCTATGAGGCCACCTATCCCAAGGCCCTGATCAGCTCCACCTTTGGCCTGGCCAAGCCGGTAAAGGTCAAGGCTCCCTTTATCCTGCCGGCCATGGCCAAACTGGCCTGGAAAGAATACTTTGCCGGCGCCGCCCTGGCAGGCATCCCAGTGGTGATCGGCGAGGATGTCATTGCCAAGGACCAGGGCCTGGTCACAGACGGCCACCGGGTGGTGGAATCTCCGCTCCTGGCTGAAATGGTCTCCTGTTTCAGGCAATATCAGCGTGATTTCGGGGATATTGTCTTGCAGGCCAACTTTGACGACGAGTACCACGGAGTGCTGGAATACGCCATTGACAAGCTCGGCGTGAAATCCGTTGAGCTTAAATTCGGCCAGGCCGCCAAGGGCATTCAGGGCATGGGCCTGGTGCCGGATATCAAAGACGCTCTCCGTTTCAAGGCCCTGGGCTATATTGTGCTTCCCGACCCCACCGACCCGGCAGTGGCCGAGGCCCATGCCAGGAGAGAGGGCCCGATCTTCGAAAAAATCGGCAAGCTGCCGATGTGGACCCCGGAAGACCTGATCAAGCGGGTGAAAGAGCTTAGGAACCTGGGCGCGGAAAGGGTCTGTTTCAAGACCGGCCCCTTTGATCCCAATGATATTGCGACAATTTTAGAGATCGCCTCTGAAGCCGGGGTGGACCTGGTCACCCTGGACGGGGCGGGCGGCGGCACAGGCCACAGCCCGGCCAAGATGATGAACGAATGGGGCATGCCCACCGTCATCCTGGAGGTTCTGGTCTGTAAGATCCTGAAACGCATGCAAGAGGCAGGCAAGCCCCTGCCCCCGGTTGCCATGGCCGGAGGCTTTGCCACAGAAGACCAGATATACAAGGGCCTGGCCCTGGGCGCTCCCTTTGTGGGAACTATAGCCATTGGCCGGGCGGCCATGGCGGCTGCGTCCGTGGGGCGCGAGGTCGGCAAGGCCCTTTTGAACGGAACCCTGCCCAAGGAATACGCCGCTTTTGGCAACAGCCTGGAAGAGGTCTTCAGCGACCTGCGTCTCTTAAAGGCGGAATACGGTCAGGAGGCAACCCGTATACCCAGCGGGGCCATCGGCCTTTTCTCCTTTATCAACCGCGTCTCAGTGGGATTGAAAATGTTCATGGCCTTGAACAGGAAATTCAGCCTGGAGCAGATCAAACAGGATGATATTGTGCCCATAACCGAACTGGCAGCCAAAACCACCGGCTTGGCCACCTATGAGGAACTTCTGGCAAAAATCTGAACAAAAACTTCTTTTGCCTTAACCCGCTAAGCAAGGCCAGAGCCCTTTTATTGCAGGGCTTTGGCCTTAAATATTCTTCTTGAAAATTGCCTTTTTTCTTTTCAGACAGGCTCGCCCACCTTTTTAAGGGAGCTGAATTCCTGGACTATGTATTGCTTTAAACATTCCAGGGCCTTACTCTGCTGATCCCGGGCCTGGTGCAGGCTGATCACCGCCCGGGGCAAATCCGGCAAAACGCCCTTTTCAAGAACCCGCAGCTCAGGAAACGACAAACTGACCCCAATGGGAGCCACGGCGAAGCCTGCCTTGACAGCACTGAGCAGCCCGGCAATGCTGGGGCTGGAATAGGCAATGCGATAGCTAATGCCCTTTTCGTCCAGTGCCTTAAGGGCCCACTTTCTGAACAGGCACCCCTCATGAAAAAGGGCCAGGGGCAACGGCGATTCCTTTTCCGGCAGGGCATCCCGGGAAGCCGCCCAGGCCAGGGGTTCATAGCGCAAAAATTCCCCTCCCTCATCTCCGTGAGCACTGTTGCACAGGCAGATATCCAATTTATTATTTTTAAGCATCCCTAGAAGCTCGTCGGAGAGGCCGCAATAAAGATCCACCCTGACCAAGGGGTATTTAGACTGAAAATGCCTTAAAACCACGGGTAGGTGTTGGGAGGCATAATCTTCAGCCGCACCCAGGCGAACCACCCCGCCGACCTCGGGCCTTTTCAAGGAAGCCAGCGCCCGATCATGCAGACTGAGCATCTGCCTTGCGTAATCCAACAACTCCTCGCCATGGGGAGTTAGTTCAACCCCCCTGGAAACCCTTTGGAAAAGAGGCTTTTCAAGCTCATCTTCCAGTCTTTTGATGATATTACTCACCGCCGATTGGGTGAGGTTCATCTGCCTGGCGGCGCGGGTGAAATTACCGGCCTGGGCGGCGGCCATGAAAATGCGCAGGTTGTCCGGAGTAAGATGCATATGCTTATCCATAAAATTTTGTAATGGATACCATCATAAACATTCACTTGTCAAATACATACAATTCTCCCATAAATAGACCAACTCAACTCTGCATCAAAAGGAGGGAAGCATGCTGGAAAGCCAGATTGAACTTAAAAACCAGATCCATGAGCAATCAAATAAATACAGGGCCTTGATGCCGCATATTGCCCAAGCCTATGAGGACCTGCCCAAGCAGGTCTACGGAGATGGAGCGCTTAAGGGCAAGACCAAGCGCCTGATGGCCATGACAGCCGCCCTTATCAAGGGTTGCCGGGCCTGCATTTTGTATCAAGCCGAAGAAGCCCTCTCCCTGGGGGCCACCCCGGAAGAAATTCTGGAATGCATTGGAGTGGCCTTAAGCCTGGGAGGCACCTTGGCTGAAGGCGAATCAAGCAGGCTCATAGGTTTTTTAGAGGAAAAAGGCATTATCTGATCAAGAGTCAATCGCGCAAAACCCGGTTTAGAGGGTTATCCACAAGCAGCCCTCTAAACCGGTCCAGGCCCAAGTTGCCTGAAAACTTCTTTTACTATTCAATAAGCCTTGGCCCAAAGATCAAAAGCAATCCAAAAGCTGAGAAACATCCCGTCCAGATTAATTCAATTCCCTTTCCGGCCCACTTCCCCTAAACGACGGAAATCTGCTAAAACCAAATAGGGGCGGTGTTTTTTTCCGGTATAGATTTTTTACGCCAGGAGCCAGCGCCTTGATTGCGGCCATACCAAAGCTGAAAGGTTTTTCATGCCCAGCTATAATCTTTGTGATTCTTTTTTTTGCCGGACAGGTCAAGGGAAATATCATCCAACCGAAGCCACCATTGGTCCCTGGTCGCCCTTGTTGCAACATGGGGGGCCTCCTTCATCCCTCTTGACCCATTGTTTGAGAACCTTTCTCAACCCAAGCGGCGACTACCGGATCACCAGGATTACCATTGACCTTTTGGGGCCGATCCCTGTAAAGCCCTGCGAAATCAGGGTCAGGCAAATTCGCTCCGGCAAAAAAATCGAACTCTTGCAAGCGGAATACAGGGCAGAGGGCAAAACAATTCTTAAGGCCCATGCCTGGCGCATGAATGCGGAAGAAGACGCTTCGCCCAGGATTTCACAGGGCTACATCCCTCCCGAGCTGCCGGGCCCGCAGGTGCAGATGTATTTCCAGGGAGTTCTGTATTTTCCCTATGCCGAATCGATTGAATGGCGTTTCACCAAAAGCGACTATGACACCCTGGGGCCCGGCGCTGTGTGGGCCAAACCCAAAATACCCTTGATCGAGGGAGAGGAGATAGACGATGCCGAGGCCCTGGTGCTCATACTGGATTCCGCCAACGGGGTGAGCGCCGAGCTGCACAGCAGGGACTGGATTTTCGTGCCGGTTGACATGACGGTCGGCTTTTACCGGGAGCCAATCGGACCCTGGCTGGGCATGGACGCCAAGACCTCTATCGGAACCCACGGCTATGGCCAGACCACAACCCAGACCTTTGACAAAAAGGGAGGCATTGGCCACAGCATGCACACCCTTTTTGTGCGCTCAAGGTAAGCAACTTTCTTGCAGCTGATTAGCGCGCCCGGGGATCAGACAGATAGTTTTTTCCACTTAAGGACCTGGGCCACGATCATGCCCACTATAAAGCCCGCAGCCAGGTTCGCGGCCAGGGTGATCCCCAAAATCAAGGTGGCCACAAAAAAATCCTTACGGGTCTTAAGCTCCATGATGGTCAAGGTAAGCTGGGAACCGGCAAAGACCAAAAGCACCCCCAACACACTCATGGGCAGAAGATTAAAAAGGCCTGTGATGTTGTTGCCGAGTAAAAGGGCCAGGCCGGTAAACAAAACCCCTATCATGAGGTTTGAACCCGCACTGCGGGCCCCGAAGCGGTAATGGGCGGCCAGTCCGCCCGCGCCGTGACAAAGGGGCATGCCGCCCAGGCTGAAGCTAAGGAAGTTGGCCAGGGCCATGCTCACGCAGGCCTTTCGATTGGTGAGCTTGTCTGAGGCCTCCCCAAAATAATCCCTGGATAAATCCGTATAGGCCAGCACTGCGTTTCCCAGGGTCATGGGCAATTGGGGCAAGACCAGGGCAAAAAGGGCAAAGGTGAAATCCGCTTCGCCGGGAAAACCAAAGGGCAATAACGCAGGCAAATAAAACCCAAGCCCCTGGTTTGTGAAATCCATCCTGGCCCCCAAAAGCAAACCTGTGGCCAAGCCGCCGACAACCACCACCAGTCCGGCCGGTATTTTGGTGTTATCCAGCAACAGCAGGGTTACCACCGCGGCCAACACGCCTATGACCAGGCTAATGGGTAGGGGACCCAATGCCTGCCAGGCCAGATGCGGCTCCACCGCCTTTTGCAGGACCTGATAGGTGGAGGCGCCGATCATGAATTTTATTCCGCCCGAGACAAGCAAGGCCCCGGTTGAGAGCTGCACTCCCCGGATCACCGCAGTGGGGGTTATCTTTCGGATCAGGTCTATGGCCCCGGTAAGGCCGATAATCAACAAAAAAAGGCCCATTATCAAAGACGACGCCAGAATCTGCTCCGCGCTCATGGCAGTGGCAATGGCATAGGCTCCGATCACCTTCATGGGCTGGATCGGCACTGTGATCCCGAAATAGATCCCGGAAAGCACATAAAACAAGCCAATACTCAAAAACAAACCCAAAGGATTCAAACCGTTTATAAGAACCATGGCCATGGCAATGGGAAGCAGGGTTCCCAAATCACCCAAAGAACCGGCCAGCTCCATCCGGTTAAACACAAACTTTTTCATGTCGCTCTCCTAGAGCGTAAAAAAAGCCTGGTGCAGAAGTTTCAGGCACAAAACAAACAACACCACACTGAACAAGAAACGAATGGTCTTGCCCTTTAATCTGGAACTCATGATCCTGGCCCCGGCCTGGCCGCCTATAAAACAGGCCACAGCCGCTGGCAGGATGAACCACCAATCAACGGATTCCCTGGAGGTGTAACCTAAAAAACCGGTCAGGGAAGAAAAACAGACTATAAAAGTGGAAGAAGCCGCCGCAGTCTTGGTTGGGGTTTTGAGCACATAAATCAAAAGCGGCACCACAAACACACCTCCGCCTATGCCGAGCATGCCGCCCATAAGCCCGATCAGGCCGCCGATCAAAACCCCGCCGATTATCTTTTGGGCGGGTTTTATCTGAGCGTCTTTCTTTTCTTGGGGGGAAAAGAAAAGCATGCGCACCCCGGCCAGGGCCATGACCACTGCCATGGTGATGAGAAAGGGCTTAAGCTCAATGCGCAGGTTTATAAAGGAGCCCAAGGGCGCTGCCAGGCTGGAGGCCGCGATCAAGGGTATGGCCAGGGTGAAATCCACCATTTTTTTACGGGAATAGGCATAGGCGGCCGAAGCCGCGGCCACCAGGTTCAGAAAAAGCGAGGCTGAGGCGGCCTGGGCCTTGGCATAGCCCAAAACCAAAAAGAGAGGGGAAAAAATTAGTCCCCCGCCCAAACCCACCATGGTCAGCAAAAGGGATATAAAAAAGACCGCCGCAATCAGAAGCACTGAAATATTCATCTATCTTTAACTGCCTTGTTTTATATTCCGGAATTCAATCGGAACCCTTTTCCATGGCCAAGCCATCTTCCTTTGCTTTTATTTTGGATTACAGCCTATTTTTTGAGCAAATCTTCGGCCGGTTGGAAGGCCGAGGGGCAGGTGTGGTGTTTTATTGCCATCCCCCCGGACCGGTCTCTGGTGAGCAGTTCAGCCACTTCACCAGAGATCCTTTTAAGGGCTGAAGCATCCACCACATAGTGGGTCCAATACCCTCTTTTTTCTCCCCAGACCAACCCGGCCTCGCGCAACACCTTGAGATGTTGGGAAACAGCAGGCTCGGAGATGCCCAGGCTCTGGGCCAGGGCCCCCACGCACAAGTCCCCTTCGAGCAGCAGATGTATGATCTGCATGCGCTTATCATCGGCCAGGGCTTTTAAAGACTGCACTAACTCCACGGCTGAATCCATTTAAGTAATCACTTATTTATTTAATAAAACTTTCATCAGCTTTGTCAATTAAAAACAAAGGAGCTTCCCCAGAAAACAATCTCCCGGAATTAATAGCTGGACGCGCAATAATCGGGCGGAAAAATAAACCAGGGCGGAATAGTATAAAGAAGCATCTGCATCAGGGAGGACCAGATGAATAACCGGGAATATATACTTAGGACAGACGATTACCGGGTAGTGGAACAGGCCATCAGGTTTATGGAAGATAACTTCAGGTCCCAGCCAACCCTGGAGGACATGGCAAAAAACCTTGGCCAGGACAAATACCAATTTATCCGTCTGTTCAAGAGATGGGCCGGAGTGACTCCGTTGAAATTCCAGCAGTTTCTCACCCTGGATTACACCAAAGCCAAACTCTTGGAATCAAAAAGCCTGCTCAGCGCATCTTTACAGGCAGGGCTTTCCGGTCCCAGCCGTTTGCATGATCTGTTTGTGAATTTCGAAGCAGTTACGCCTGGTGAATTCAAAAATAAAGGCGCAGGGCTTGAGATTAGTTACGGAATCAGTGACTCGCCTTTTGGCCCCTGCCTGCAGGCTCTCACCAAACGGGGCATCTGCCATCTGGCCTTTATGAGCAGCTCAAATGAGCAGGAACTGCTCGCGGGTCTTAAAAATTCCTGGCCCGGGGCCAAATTCGTTCGTGACGATCACAAGGCCGGGGAAATAGCGAAAACAATCTTCACCCTGCCCGCCAAAAGGCCGGACAAACCCTTTAACCTTTTGCTAAAGGGGACAAACTTTCAAATCAAGGTCTGGCAGGCTTTACTAAACATCCCGTCCGGTTTCATGGTGACTTACCAGGATGTGGCTGTCTGGCTCGGCAAGCCCAAGGCCTTTCGGGCCGTGGCCAATGCCGTGGCCATGAACCCGGTGGCCTACCTGATACCTTGCCACCGGGTGATTGCCAAATCAGGCAAGATCCACAAATATCGTTGGGGCTCTCAGCGTAAAAAGGCGCTTGTCGGCTGGGAAGCAGCCCAAAGCTCCCAAGAACAATAATTACACCCTGCCCCCCTCTACCTCTATTCCCTAGGTCTTATTCCTTCAGCCCTATAATTTTCCTGTTTGACAAAATAACCATATTCAACTATACCCCCACATCATGAAGGAGATTCTCCCCCAACCGGATCAAACTCCTCAAGATGCCGACTTGATTCACTCTTCCAAGGAGGGGCTTTGGGTGGCAGTCCGCTTCTCAGACGGGGGAGACAACCCCTATGCAGCCAGCCTTATGGGAAATTTGCGCCACTGGCTGGAGAATGGTCGTGAAATAAGGGCCCTGATCAGAATACTTCCGGGAATAGACCGGGAGAATAGCTGTAAGAAACAATCTATGTATCGCCAAATGACGATATGTATTTCCATAAAAACAACAGGAGATTACACAATGGAAATGCAGTCAGCACAAATCATCGCCTTACTGATTACCGGAATCGCGGTTGGGTTTGCCTCGGGCCTTTTGGGCGTGGGCGGATGCTTTATCATGGTTCCGGTCCAATTCTGGGCACTGAAATCCATGGGAGTGGATCCCACAATCGCAATTCGAATTGCCTTTGGCACAAATTTACTGGTGGTGCTTCCCACTGCCTTCAGCGGGGCCATGGCCCACAACAAAAAGGGAGCAGTCAAGTGGAGAGCGGCAATTGCCTTTGGCGTTACCGGCATGGCCGGAGCCGCCTTGGGGGCGTTTATCGCTTCCCACCTTCCGGCCAAGGTGCTGACCATGGCTTTTGGTCTGGCCGTGATTTTGGGGGCGGTAAGAATGCTGACAGCCAAACCGCCCAAGATTAACGAGGAGCCCTCGGACAGCCTGTCGGCTTTTGTCCTCTGGGGCATCCCCTTGGGGATCATATCCGGCATCATCGGCATTGGCGGCGGTGTTCTGATAATCCCGGTAATGGTTTTCTTTCTCAAATTCAAGATGCACCAGGCTGTGGGCACCTCAACCGCGCTAATGATCTTCACTGCCTTTGGGGGGATAATCTCCTATCTGTTAAACGGATTGGGTGTGCAAGGCCTGCCGCCCTATTCAACTGGATACTTGAACTGGTACCAATGGATAATCCTGGCCGGGGTCAGCATCCCCTGGGCCGTTGTGGGGGCCAACACAGCTCACCTGCTGCCGGCCAAGCAACTGAAATATATTTTCATAGTGGTTATGTTTTACATGGGACTCAAAATGTGCGGGCTCTTTGCCTACCTCAACCTGCCCCTTTAAAAATTCCATAAAAAAACAGGCTGGGACCCCGCATTGGGGCCTCGGCCTGTTGATTATAACTTGGCCATATCCATCTCAGGCAGGTTGTTGCACCAGAGTCCTACTAAAAAAGCCGAGTCAAGAAAGCCCAAGGGCTCCCAGGTGCGAAACCCGGCAGGACTATCTTCAGTTTCACTCCTGGACTGTTTGCCCCAACCTGCCACTGCCTTGGTATTTCTCAGGCAAAACCCCTTTGCCGGACAAAGTCTCGGGTTCTGTGCCCAAGTACTCCTCCTCCGGTTGCCCTAAAAATTCAAGCGTCGCTTTAACCACTGAAGCCTCTCTTAGAATTCGCAAATGCCCCAGCCCTTCGGTGCTCATAAGCGTTGACTCGGGCCAGGATTCGACCCAAAGGTGTGAATCTTCAAAGTTCACCTGACGGTCCTTTACATCATGGATCAAAAGAAGGGGTGCGCCCATGGAAGGGGCCAGGGAAGCGCCCCGCACCTTCTGAAAGGTGAAAGAAAACCTTTTTTCCAAAAGCTCCTGGCTGCCCCGGGCGACTTTGTGAGAAAAACCAAAGAGTCTGGCTGCACGATAAAGATAGTCGCCCACGTTTTCCGGCGGGGAAATAAAAACCAACTTTTTAGCGGCTAATCCCCTGCTCTGGGCCAGGGTGGCGGCGGCTCCGCCCAGGGAATGGGCCACCACTGCCTCTATGGGGCCGAAATGATCAGCCACCTGACTTAAGGCCGCGGCCATTTCAGGCATGCCGGTGAGTTTTCCATCCGCTTCCCCATGGCCCGGGGCATCAAAAGAAACCACCTGATAACCTTTTTTCAAAAGACCCGGCACCAGGGTGGTGAGCTGGCTGGCCCGTCCGGACCAGCCGTGAACCAACATTACAACGGGGCCTTGGCCCCAGGAGTAAACCGGGAACTTGCGCTTTTCATCAAAAGTAAAAATGCTTGTCTCGGCCTTGGCCATGCAGTCAATTTCCCAGGCTTGCATCTCCCTGCGGGAAGGGGTGAGGAAATAACGTTCCAAAAAACCCGCTGAAGCGCGGGGAGCCACCAGGGAACCTATTTTTGCCATCGGCTTAGTAAAACGAACGATCGTGCTTATTTTTGCCAAAACTCATCCTCTGAAAATCAACGCCAAACGCTTAGCTGGATTTTGAGCTTGTAATCAAGCGATCAAAGGCATTGAGCGCTCTCAGCCGGGCGTCTTTTCTCCCCATTAAACGGGAAAAATGGTGAAAGGTGAATATTAATCCCCAATATTCAAACACAAACTGCTCTATGTCAAGATCCGGCCTGAAATGACCTTCCCTGACCGTCAGGGAAACCGCCTTGGCCAGGGTGTGTTCCGCTGCCTCAAGGTGGCTGATCAGGGTTTCCCGCACCAGGCCCGATTTATCATCCAACTCTATGGATGCTGCTAAAAAAGGGCACCCGCCGCTAAACTTGCCGGTGTGCCACACAAGCCAATGCCGGAACAGGGCCTTTAGCCTGGGCAGCCCCTTTTTCTCCTTTAAAGAAGGCTCCACAACCACCTGGTTGAACAATTCAGCCGCAGTGTTGAGCACCTGTATTTGCAGGTCTGTCTTCGATTCAAAATGCGCGTAAAGCCCGCTTTTGCTCATGCCGGCCCGTTTGGCCAACACACCAATGGTGAGCCCCTCCAGGCCCACCTCGCTGGTTAAGTTCACTGCCTGCCGCAAAATGGCCTTTTTGGTGTCACGCGCTTTTTTCATGCTCATAAATTAGCACGACCGGTCGTAAAAACAAGGCAATAATACCATTTTTCAGATTTGAAAAATCCGATCCAGCGATCAAAGATGAAATTACAAGCAGTGAGCTACAAAAACGGGGTGCGCTGGTTTATCACTGGAGACTACGGGCGCATGGATGAGGACGGCTTTTTATTTTTGGACAATTAATTATTCAAAACGCTTTTCCCTGCTGTGCAAACAAAATTCAGGGTTGGAGTTGTTTTTTAAATATAAGCCTTAATTATTTACAGTAGAGTTCAAGGTGTCATAAATTGAGGAGTGTAAACCCAAAAACATTTACATCAGAGAAGTTTAAAATGCCGCAATGTGTTTCCGGGGGAACCCAAACAGTCGGTCTGGCCCTGGGCAGCGGCTCAGCCAGGGGCTGGGCCCATATTGGCGTGATCAAGGCGCTCAATGAAGCCGGAATAGAAATCCAATGCGTGGCCGGTTCCAGCATCGGGTCCATTGTGGGGGCGGCCCTGGCCCTGGATAAAATACAAAACCTGGAGGCATTTGCCAGGCAGCTGAACTGGAAACAGATTGTTTCTTTTTTGGATGTGGTTTTCCCCAGATCCGGGTTGATCGACGGCGAAAAAGTGACAAATTTTTTCCGCAGCCACATGCAGGACATAAAGATAGAAGATATTCCCTTGCCCTATTGCGCGGTTGCCACCAATCTGACCATGGGCCGCGAATGTATTTTAAACAAGGGAGACCTCATTGAGGCGATCCGGGCCAGCATATCCGTTCCGGGCATCTTCACCCCGGTTAAAAAAGACAACGGCTATCTGGTTGACGGCGGCCTGGTTAATCCGGTGCCGGTGAGCGCGGTGAGAGGCTTAGGAGCGGACTTTATTATCGCCGTGGACCTTAGCCATGACTTGTTCAACAAAGATCCCGAGCCCGAGCAGATTGCTCCTCCTCAGGCAACCGAGATCGAACCGCCCAACCTTGCCAAATGGAAGATCGCCCAGGATCTGGCGGACCGGGTCAGGGAGTTCAGCTCCCCTGCCCTTTCCCAGATGCGGCAATGGATACAAAAAGATCCGGGGCCGAACATTTTTGATGTTTTAACCACCTCGATCAACATCATGGAGGCCCAGATCACCGCTGTCCGGCTGGCTATGGACCCGCCCGATCTTTTGATCCAACCCAAGCTTGGGCATATCCGATTCATGGAATACCACAAGGCCGACCAGGCCATAGCCGAAGGATACAAAGAAGCCAAGGCCCAGCTGAAAAGAAGCGGTCTGATCGACTATTAAACTTCTCATAAAAATTTTATTCAAAAGGGGTAAAGACGTCTTGCCTTTCAGAGTGAAAACCGTCGAATTCCACTTCCCATTTCTTCTCTCTATACATGCAGGTAATTATCAACTTGCCTTCAGCCAGCATTAGGTGGCAAACTCCAAACGATGCATTTCATTAATCCTGTAATCAGACTAAAGTTAATGCCTCGGCAAAAGCGGGTCTGTTAAGAGATGAATAGCTTAAATGGCGGAAATCAATCATCTGTTCACCAATAAAACTTCTGAGGCCTATTCCCATTTAAAAATCAAAAATACAACCATATTATTACTTTTTGTCCTCACGGTTTTGATGGCCTTATTTGAAGGCGCGGGACTCGGCATGCTGCTGCCGTTGTTGGCCTTTGTGCAAAGCGGAGCGCCTCAGGGGGACGGGCTTTTGCATGATTTCATGCAAAAGGTTTTGAGCTGGTCGGAAATCTTTGGCAAAGACTATGAACTGGTTCTGCTTCTTTCGGCCACCTTGCTGGTTATCATGGTGCGCTATTTTATAAACTACCTCAGAGACGCCCGCCTGGCCCGGCTTCGCCTTGATATCACAAGACGCCTGCGCAAGATGCTGCTTGGGGCACTTTTACAGGCCGGTTTGGGTTATATAGCGGAAAGCAAAACCGGGGAGCTTCAGGCCGGGTTGACCACTGAATGTGAACGCGCCGCCGAGTCAGCCGCGGCCAAAGTCGCGGTAATCACCTCAGGCATTTTAATAGTCATTTATATATCCCTGCTGCTTTTGCTTTCCCCGTTATTAACCCTGTTCACCATACCGGTTCTGGCCTTGGTCGGACTTTTACTTAATTGGCAGCGGAAAAAATCCAGGAACCTGACCTATTCAGTCAGCCAACAAAACATGAGTTTGGGGAATCAGGTCTCTGAGACCCTGCGGGGCATAACCCGCATCAAGATGCGCGGCCAACAAAATGCCACAGGGAAAAAGCTCTCAGAAACCATAGAACGTATCTTCACAGGCATGCTTGGCCTGGAAAAGCTGCGGCTCTTGGTTGAAATTTCCATGCATCCCCTGCTGGCATTGGCCGGGCTCACCGTTATCTACCTGGCAGTTAAGATAATCCAGGTGGACATGGTCATATTGGGCGTATTCCTCTTTATTCTATTACGCATGGCCCCCCAGGTGAATCTTCTGGTCTCCCTTTGGGCCTATTACAACTCTTGCAGGGCCAGCCTTGAACGGGTGACAGGGCTCATCAGACAGGCGGAAGCCTGCGAGGAGGCCACAGGCGGGGGATTAAGCCTCTCCCTAAACAATCCGCCCGAGATAAAAACCACGGATGTGACTTTTAAGTATTCCGGAGCAAAAGACAAAACCTATGCCATAGAAGATATCTCCTGCCAAATAGCAGCCGGTTCCCTGACAGCCGTTGTGGGAAGAAGCGGGGCAGGCAAATCCACCCTGATCAGCCTCTTGGCAGCCCATCACGCCCCCACTAAAGGGCGGATTGAATTCAACGGAGTTCCCTTAAAGGAATACTCCCTGTCAAACCTGCGCAGAAGAATCGGGCTGGTGGAACAAAACCCCTTTTTATTCAACAGCACCATAAGGCAAAATCTTAATTTTGGCAGGCAGACGCCTTTGGATGAAACGGGCCTGCAAAACGCCCTGAAGGAAAGCGGAAGCCTGGATTTTGTGGAGCGCCTGGAACAGGGCCTGGAGACCCTGGCCGGTGAGCAAGGCTCCCGCCTTTCCCAGGGCCAAAGGCAACGCCTTGCCATTGCCCACTCCCTGGCCATAGATGCCCGGCTCTTGATTCTGGACGAGCCCACCAGCGCCCTGGACAAAACCTCAGAGCTTATCATTGCCAGGACACTGCGCAGGCTGGCCGGCAAACTGACCGTGGTTGTAATTGCCCATCGCCTGGAGACGGTTCGCCGGGCGGATCTGATTCTGGTTCTGGATAAAGGACGCCTCACAGCCAAAGGCGACCATGCCTCTCTGTTGCAGACAAGCGGAATATACAGAGAACTGTTCGGCGACTAAAAACAGATTACGTATAAGCCCCATAGCAAAGAGGAAATGCGGCAAAGCAAAGCAAGCACCAACTTCCCAGAGGCAGCGGGGATAATTTCGATGACCGGAAAGGCCCACAATGTCTGAGTTGACTGTCTGCATAAGCGTGTGCGGAGATCAAAAATACTACAAGGCCATGCGGCAATGCATGGGTTCGGTTATTGAGCAGAGCCGGTTTAATCTTTTTATAGGCCATGGGCCGGAGTTCACTCCCAAACCGCCTGCAACTCCCCGAGTGCAACAAACCCGGATTTCCCTGCCTGATCTTCCCGGCGTAAGAGCCAGACCGTTTTTGTACAAATTCCTGACCCTCGAGAAGATGCTTGCCCGCACCCAGGGCAAATGGGTGATGCAACTGGACGTGGATACTGTAATGGTCCATCCCCTGACCACCCAAATGGTGGAAAGGGCGCTTGACGGCCATGCCCTGGGCATGGCTGAGCAGACCACTATTACCGGCTCGCAAATGACGCGCGCGGATTTTCTTAAACATTACACAGACCACAGCCTGGCCTGGATAGACCCGCAGGCCTCACCGCCGGAACTGAAAAACTTCCACTATTTCAACTCCGGTGTTGTGCTGGGGCTGAGATCGGAGTTCGAAAAGCTGGTGCCCTGGGCTCTTGAGGCCATAGGCCGCACCGGAAATGAACACCGGGTTGGGCAGCACATGATAGCCGACCAGGATTACTTCCAATATTGGGCCAACAATCTATATCCCGAAAGTTGCGCACTGCTTAATTGGCGCTGGAACCATTGTCGCCATTGGGACCAGGGCTTTCCCCACAAAGACGCCTATGTGCTGCATTTCAGCAATTTCTGCAACGGGATAGGACTTTTTAACCTGTGGAACATGAGATATCGGCGTTTTAGAGCGCTAAACCGGCATAGTTCGACCTGAACCCATTATCAGATAAGCCTATTGTCAAGACAGAGGCCAAAAGGAGTTTTTGTTGGACCTATCCATAATCATCGTAACCTTCAATTCCGAATCGGTCATCGGCGACTGCCTTGACGCCCTGGGGAAATGGGCCGGACGCACTCTGGTGGTGGACAACGCATCCAAAGACAATAGTGTCGCCCTGGTCAAAAAACGCGGGGTGGAGCTTAAAGAGCTTTCCCAAAACACCGGTTTTGCCAGGGGGGCCAACACCGGGGCCAGGCTGGCCAAGGGAAAAGTCTTGTGTTTTTTAAACCCGGACTGCCTGCCCAGTGAGGAGCTGCTGAAAAGAGGCTATTCGGCCGTGAACCAGGCCCGGGCCCTGGCCGCGGTTCCCTTTCTTTATGAAACAGGCGGCCTTAAAACAGATGGCCGCCAACCGGGCTACACCAGGCTCAAGCTGTGCCATGACATACTGAGCACCGCCTACCCCATAAAAAAATTTGATAAGCGTATTAAAAACATCTCCGGATACCATGACCGCAACTGGTCCTGGCCACACGGGGCCTGCTTTTTTATCAAGCGGGAAGTCTTCTTGAAGCTTGGGGGATTTGACTCGCGTTTATTCACCTACATGGAAGACGTCGACCTGGGTTACAAATTGTGGCGGGCAGGAGGCGGGCTAGTTCAGCTGAACCATGAAATACGACACCAGACCGCCAGCGGTTCCAATATAAGCATCGCCCACAGACGTTGGCTTATGACCGCGGGCCGGGTCAAATACGGCAAGCTGCACTACGGCACACTGTGGGCGGTAATGCTCGGCATGGCCGCCCTGCCCGGCCTGGTGATCAAAGGGCTTTTAAAATGATTTATTATTTTTTGCCGGACCCCGGTATTGCAGGCGGGGTAAAGGTTGCCTTTCAATTTTTAGAGGCCCTGACCCAACTGGGGGTGAGGGCGGTGGCCGCCCTGCCCGGAACCCAAGCGCCCCAGTGGTTTACAAGCAGTGTGGCCGTGGTTAACCGCAAAACAGCCCTGCAAAACTTAACAGCCAGGGATCATGCAATAATCACCTGGCCTCCGGATTATGAAATCCTACGCGAAAAAAAGGCGAAACTGGTCTTTCACTGCCAGGGCGTGGAAAACTTGGACGCCATATTGCGGGATAAAGACATTTTTATACTTACCTGCTGGGAAGACACCAAAAACCTGGCCCGTGAAAAATACGGCCGGGAGAGCGTCATGGTGGGCATCAGTGTTTCGACCTGTTTTTTTGAACGCCAAGTCCCCAAAAAGGACAACCGGGTGACCTACATGCCCCGCAGGGGGCTTAAGCATGCCCTTAAATGCCTCAAAATCAAAGGCCTTGATTTTGAGCCCTTGGATGGCTTAAGCGAAGGCCAGGTGGCCCTGAAAATGCAGCAGGCAGGCATCTACCTGGCCACCAGTGTGGGCGAAGACTTCGGTCTGCCGGCCCTGGAGGCCATGGCCGCGGGCTGCCTGGTGGTCTCGGTGCCGGTTCTCGGCGGCATGGAATACCTGACCCACTCGCAGAACGCCATAATCGCCGAAACGGAAAATTTAGCTTCCGCTTTATTTGAAATCACCCGGCCGGGAAAAACGGAACAACGTGAACTTTTGCGGCAACGGGCTGTGGCAACCGCTCACAACTATCATCCAAGGCTCCTTAAAAACAGGCTTTCCCGACTGCTCCAAAACGAACTAAGGGAATTTGTGCAGTGAATCAAAAAGGTATAACCGTAATCGTGCTTTCAAGAGGCTTAGACGCGCTTTTGGCCCAATGCATCAAGGAAACACGCCAGGCTATCCAAACACTTGAGGATAAGACCGACCACTGCGTGGTGGTGGTTGATAACGCCTCACCAAGGCCCTATGTCGAACGCCGCATAAACAACCTTGGCGCGGAACTAATGCGGTTTGACACCCATCATTCTTTTGCCGCGGCCAACAACCTGGCTGCCAAGCGCTATCCCAACCGCTTTTATTTGCTTTTGAACAATGATGTGCTTTTACATGAAAGGACCTTGGGATTTATGCTTCAAGAATTCAAGACCACACCCAATCTGGGCATATGCGGATCCAGGCTGGTTTTTCCGGACGGGACCCTGCAGCACTGCGGCGTGGTCTTCGGCCCCGGCGAAAAAGGCCCCTATCACCTTCTCCGCACCTCGCCCAGCGAATGCATGCCCCGGATCACCAGAGAATTTCAGGCTGTAACCGGAGCCTGCATGCTCATAAGGCATAAACTCTGGGAAGAAAACAAGGGCCTTTCCACGGAGTATCCCTTTGGCCTTGAAGATATTGATTTCTGTTTAAGGTCCCGGCAAAAAGGTTGGCGCATAACGTGCTGCAACCAGGTGGAGTCGCTTCATTTTGAGGCCACCACGCCGGGACGTTCTCAACTGGATGTAAAATCACGCAGATTATTTATGGAGCGCTGGCAAGGGCGCTATACAGTGGATGGAGAATAATAATGGCAGGCAAGATCAGCTGTATTGTTCATACCAGAAATTCCGAGGCAACCCTGGAAAAGGCGCTATCTTCGGTTGACTGGGTGGATGAGCTGGTTGTGGTGGATATGCAGAGCGAAGACGAGACCTTAAAGATCGCCGCCAACTACGCCGACCGGATACTGAAGGCCGAACCGGCTCCCCGCATCGACGGAGTGCGCAACACATTTTTAAAGGAACTCAACCATCAATGGGCCCTGGTGCTGGACTCAGACGAATACCTTGCCCTGGACGCCGCCCAAAATATAAAATCGCTTATCAAACAACATGGGGACAACTTTGACGCTTTTGCCTTCCCCAGGTTCAATTACCTGGCAGGCGTCCCCCTGATGGGCGGAGGACGCTATCCGGATCACCAGATTCGGCTTTTCCGCAACGGTTCAGTCAAGTGGCATGATTCCAACCATCAACTCCCGGAAGTGATCACCGGACCCGACCGCCTCATGAAACTCACCCCGCCAAACTGCCTGCACATACATCACCCCAACTATGAAAACCTGCAAGAGTTCATGGCAAAGCAAATCAGTTACGCGCTAAACGACACCTATCCCCAAGATCCGGCCGCCTTTGAATTTTCCGAATACATTGCCCGGGCCCATGAACAACTTGCCCTGCGAAGTGAACCCCAGACAGACGGTGACGTGTCTCATGCCCTGGCCCTGGTAATGGCTTGGGATTCTTTGCTAAGGGGCCTGATACATTGGGACCGTCTGGACCCTAAACCGCCTTTGAATTATTTAAGCGCCTTGCCCGCCGGGGCAACCAAGGTGCCCCACAGCAAGATTGCCTTACGCAAAATGCTCGGCCGGCACCTGGCTTGGAAGCACATCCTGGCCGCCTTGGTCTATCGTTTGCGCCGTTTGCTGCACAAATTCAAACCAGGCAGGAAAAGGGATTCTCAATGATTCATGGTGAAAAGGAAAGAATAAAGGAGGTGCACGACCCCAAAACCAGGGAGCCTTCAAACATAGCAGCTTCGTTGTCCGCCTCTTTACCCATGGTCCATATCATCATCCTTAACTGGAACCAGTGGCAATTGACTGCTGAGTGCCTCAACAGCCTTAAAAAACTTAACTATTCAAACTTCAAAATATTATTAGTGGACAACGGTTCCACTGACGATTCCTGCCTGGAGCTGCAGAATCGCTTCCCTGAGCAAGAAATTCTGAAGAGTAACAAAAACCTGGGCTTTGGCGGTGGCTGCAATTTGGGAATGCAAAAGGCTCTTAAAGAGGGTGCTGATTTTATCTGGCTGTTGAATAATGACGCCACGGCAGACACAAACGCCCTTAAGGCAATGGTCAACCTGGCCAGGGAAAAACCGGGGCTGGGGGCAATCGGCTCGCAGGTGCTGGATGCCAAACAGCCTCATGCGGTGCAGGCCTGGGGAGGGGGCCGGATAAGCCTGATCTGGGGGCGTTCATGGCATATCAAGGATAGAACGGCTGATACAAAATTGGATTACCTGATCGGGGCCAGTTTACTCTTAAAGGCAGAAGCCTTGAGGAAAGTCGGGTTATTCGACCCCGGCTTTTTTTTGTATTGGGAAGACGCGGACCTTTGCCAAAGGCTAAAAAAAGCGGGCTGGGGATTGGCTGTGGCTGAGGATTCCAGGATCTTTCACCGGGGCAATGCCAGTATGCAAGGTCAGGGCCGGAAATGGGCCCTTTTCTTTACCCAATCCAGCAGGCGTTTTTTCATTGCCCATGCTCCCTGGCCCTTTTTACCTATTTTTTGCGGAAGCATCCTGCGCATGGTAAGCGCGATTATGAAAGGAAGATGGCCTGATTTTTTAGGAATTGTTCAAGTTTATTGTAACTATAAAAAATGTTCGACACAAAAAACCTTGCATTAAACATTTTTTTTAGGGCAATATACCTTTTGCATGACCATGTGAAAGGAATAATTTCTATTTGTCTGCCAAACCTCAAAACCCCGTTAAGGTTCTTTTGTGGCATTGGGGACGTCGTGGCGGAGGCCCCAACTATACACATGAACTTGCAGCTGCCTTGGCCGGTAGGAAGGAAATCGAAGTTCACCTTTCGCTTTCCCGGCAATCGGAGTGTTTTGACCGCAGCATGAAGTTGGGCCTACCCGGATTCCAGGTGGATACATATCATGGAATCGCCTCATGCCTTTGGGCAACCCGTAGACTGCCTTCCCTGCGCAATCAAATGAAAAACTATTTAGAGCAGCATAAAATAGATGTGGTTTACTGCACCATGACCCATCTGTGGAACTTAAGCATGCTTGATGTGATACATGAGGCCGGAGCAGGCTATTTACTGACCTTGCATGATGCAATATTCCATCCCGGTGAGCGATCCAGAATCAGGCAAATGCTGTTGACCAAGGAAATCAGCCAGGCCCAGTCCATAATCACCCTTACCTCACATGTAAAAAAACAACTCACCGACATATATGGTTACCCCAGTGAGCAGACCAATATTGTGCCTCACGGACCATTCAGTCATGGAGGGGACCTGATAAGATCCCATCCTTATCCCAAGGGACCTTTCAATATCTTATTCTTTGGACGCATTTTGCCCTATAAGGGGCTTGATCTTTTAATCAGTGCCTATGAGCTGATTAAAAAGAGGTTCCCAGAGGCCAGGCTGCATATTATCGGCAAGGGCAACTTGCCCATAAACACCGACAGGCTTAGAGAGTTGGGTGTTTTGCTCAAAAACCACTGGGTGCCTGAAAATGAAGTAAATTCCATCTTTGCAAAGGCAGACCTCTTGGTGACTCCATATGTTGAGTCAAGCCAATCCGGCGTCATTCCCCTGGCCTATGCCAAGGGTCTGCCGGTGGTGGCAACACCGGTGGGCGGATTGACCGAACAGGTGGCAGATGGATTTACCGGCCTTATCAGCACACGAGTAAATCCCCGTTCCTTTGCAGATGCCGTATGCCAAATAATCAGCAGCCCAAAATTATATGAAAAATTGGCTGCCAATGCCCTTAAAATGGCCAAGGAAACAATAGCCTGGCCCAGGTTGGCAAGCAAAGTGGGCAAAATCATCACCGGCATGTGTCAATATGGTATAGAAACGAAATGCAGCCCTGGAAAAAAGGCATTTTCAGCGAAGATCTATCCCAAGAACACCTGCTCTCACCTTTGATAATACCCTTTCATGTATAAAGGCTTTCTCTGACAAGCCCGGAAATGAATACCGAATTAATTGCGCTTTAGAAATTACGCAGTCTTTTAAATAACCTGACAGGCCAAATATAAAGATTTTTTGAGATCACACGAAAAGTAGAGTAGGATTAACTAGCTGGACAGTTATTTATAGGTGGAGACAAGATGCTGGATCTCGTAGTGTTTCATAGCCTGAGCCCTACTTGAAGGGGCTGTGAAATGGCCATAGGCGTGGCCCAAAACATGGAGAAACTTTTCAAAAATCTCATAAAAACAAGTATTTACACGAACGAATCAAAAGAAGCTGAAAATTATATAATCAAAGGCCATACAAGCGTTTTTCTGAACGGAAAAATGGTTCCCCTTAAAGTTGCCATTTCAGATGAAAGGATGACGGAATATTTGAGGCAAAGAGTTTAGCCCTTCCATTTTAAATATATTTTCACAAAAGCCATAAAAAATTATGCGTGTTCAAATGCCTGTAAATAGATAAGATTTCCACAAATTATTTAGTAATTTTAATTTGTTCAGTAAACATTTTTTACAACCACTTAAACAAATTCTGCTTACTAATTTTACTCACCAATCATTAACTGGCGAATAAATAGCCTTTATTTTTCTCAATCAATTCATCTTATCTCTTAGCCAACTACTTTTAAAGAAACAAAAATGGTAATAAGACCGGCAACCAATTTTGACCTGAACGAAATAGCTCTTATCCATGCAGAAAGTTGAAGAGATTCATATAAGGATGACCTGCCGGCTGAATTCCTGCGGCGCCGGGTTGGCCAATTTTTTTCAAGAACACTGGCAAACAAAAGAGATCACAAACCACGACGTTGTATTGGTTGCTCAAGAACAATCCCTGATTGGATTTGTGGCGATCTTGTGCAGGCCAACTCCTTTGATCGACAACCTACATGTCCGGCACCCCTACAGATCCCAACACATAGGCACGGCTTTAATACAGGCGGCAACAAAAGAGCTGCTCAAAAAAGGGCATACAACTGCAAGTCTTTGGGCTTTCAACAGCAATAAGAAAGCAATTCGTTTCTATGAAAGATTGGGAGGGATAAAAAAGGAGCGTGTAAAACGCAATGTACTTGGCTTTGAGATACTGAGCCAGAAAATATTTTGGCCGGACTTAACAGTAATTTTAAAAAATCAAACATACTGATTGGGTTAAGTTTACCCGGACTCACTGCAGCCAAGGCTCTGAACTAACTGATTTAATTTGACAAATACTACCAAACCATTATAGTATAATATATTGTGCTCATTGATAAAAACACGTCTTTCAGCTAACCAGGCCATGCCTAAAAATTTTTAATACCCGTCGGCAGTTCGCAGTTGGTCTTCAGAATCACTAAATATCTTCAAACCGTGTAAGACGTGGCGAACAGTAAAAAATCGCCGTCAACGCCTATCGACAAGGAACAAGCATGATCCGGAAACCGACTTATGAGGAGTTACGGCAACGGGTTAAAGACCTGGAAGAGGAAAAACGCATTTGGCTGAGAGAATCAACCAAAACGGTTACAAACTTTCATCCCCCGGAAAGTCCATCACCAGAAGAGGCCGCACCCCCCCTGACAGAAGCCGGTAATCTTGGCTCCATCATCGATGTAGACAGGCTCCAGTCGATAATGGACGACTTTTTCCAGTTAACCGGCATGGTCACGGCTATTCTTGATCTTGACGGCAACATTATCGAATCAACCGGCTGGCAGGACATCTGCACCAAATTCCACAGAGTTAACCCCCACACCGCTAAAAACTGCACTGAAAGCGACCTCTTTCTGGTCAACAACCTTAAACCCGGCGAATATATCAGCTACCAATGTAAAAACGGTCTTTGGGATGTTGCCACCCCGCTTTACATTGGAGGAAAGCATCTAGGCAATATCTATACAGGCCAGTTCCTTTATGATGATGACCAGATAGATGAAGAAAGATTCCTGAAGCAGGCAGAAGAATACAATTTCGATAAAAAGGCCTATCTGGACGCTTTTCGACGTGTACCAAGGTACAAAAGGGAACGCATTGATCATTTGATGCAGTTTCTGGTCAAATTAACTGCCTACATATCAGAAGTCAGCTACGCCAAATTCCACTTGGAAAAGGAAATAAAAGAGCGTAGGCACTCTGAGGCCCGCCTGAGGAAAAGCGAAGGAAGACTGCGCGCCATATTCCAGGCGGCCCACAATGTGTCTTTTATTATTGTGGATGCCTTTAGTCCCGAACCGACTGTTTTGGAGGCCAGTCCGGGGACCGAAACCATCTTCGGTTACAAAATTGCGGAGTTAATCGGCAAACCGGTATCACTTCTTCACATCCAAGAGGATGCGCCCAAAATTTCTGAAATGAATAGCCAAATGAGGCAAGGGCAGGCAGGTTTCTCTGGGGAAACTCAAATGATCAGAAAAAACGGCGAAGAGTTCCCCGCCCTTTTAAGCACTTACCCGCTTTTTGACGAAAACGGGAAAATATACGGCTTTTTAGGTGTGTGCCTTGACCTAAGCGAACAAAAACGCTTGGAGGCCGAACTCCACCAGGCCAGCAAAATGCAGTCAGTTGGCAGGCTGGCAGGTGGTATAGCGCATGATTTCAATAATATGCTGAGCATTATCATCGGAAATAATGAAATACTCTTAAAGAAAGTGGATCCGCAAGGGCGGTTGGCGGACAATCTGCGGGAAATCCACAAAGCGGCGCTCAGATCCGCTGATCTCACTCGGCAACTCCTGGCCTATGCCCGCAAGCAAACCATCTCCCCCAAGGTGCTGGATCTAAACAGCGTTGTTGAAGGGATGATCGCCATGCTTAAGCGCCTTATCGGAGAGGATATCGACCTGGTCTGGCTGCCGGGTAAAGACCTTTGGCCGGTTCAAATGGATCCCAGCCAGATCGACCACATTCTGGCCAACCTTTGCGTTAACGCAAGGGACGCAATTAAAGACGTGGGACGAGTAACCATAGAGACAGATACCATTGAATTCGAGGCGGCCTATTGCAACGAAAACCTGGCGGTTAAACCTGGTGAATATGTAATGCTGGCGGTCAGTGACAATGGCCGCGGCATGTGTAGCGAAACCCTGAGCAATATCTTTGATCCTTTTTTCACCACCAAGGAATCCGGCAAAGGCACGGGTCTGGGCCTGGCCACGGTTTACGGAGTGGTCAAACAAAATAACGGTTTTGTGAATGTATCCAGTGAGCCTGGGCGCGGCACGAGTTTCAAAATCTACCTACCCAGGCATCAGAGTCAGGGGGTGGAGCCAACTCCAAAAAGGAGCCACAAGCCGGTTGCCGGGCAGGGCCGCGAGACGATCCTTTTGGTGGAAGATGAGCCGTCTATTCTGAAGATGACTAAAACCATCCTTGAGATGTCGGGCTATAAAGTGTTGGCCGCCAACACACCGGTTAAGGCCATCCAATATGCCCTTGAATATTCAGGCAAAATTCATCTACTCATGACAGACGTCGTCATGCCGGAGATGAACGGACTGGATTTATCCAAAAAAATCATATCCATTAAACCAGATCTCAAGCTCCTTTTTATGTCCGGCTACACGGCCAACGTTATTGCCCATCATGGCGTTTTGGAAAAAGGCGTTAACTTTATTCAAAAACCTTTTTCCGGAAAAATACTCGGCAGAAAGGTGCGCGAAGCTCTGGATGGCGACTAAACCAAACCGGTGAAAGACGTTTCCTCCTAATTAAACTTCCACCTGGTTGTAATACCGCCGGCTTTTTCCTCTTTTTCAATGCAAAAATTAACCATAACAAGCAGGTATTTCCTGAAGCGAAAACTTGATTACTTTAATTTATAAATTCGCTAGCCCACAACACGCAGGTTTCACAACTCTTGGGTTGGTTTGTGTGGTACTACTTATAGAGTCGCAAATTTTCCCGGTTCTTATAGCAGTTCATTTTTCATCTACAATACCTGTAATTTGGTTTTGTCAGGCGAGGTTCCACCTTTGCAGGATGTGTTCAAACCGGCAAGAATTCAGGGTGTTACCCTGAAGAATAAAATAGTTGCCCTTCCTGTTTTCACCGGCTATGCCTTGCCCGATGCCAGGGTTGGTCCTTTAATGCTTGAGCATTACAGGAACCTGGCCAAATCGGGCGCTTCTGTTGTAACCATACCGAACGTGGCAATAGCCGAAAACGGCCGCACCTCTGAACGCTGCCTGCTCTTGGATGAGGACAAGCACATCCAGCAGGTAAAACGCCTTATAGAGGTTATCAGGGAAAACAACGCCGTTGCCTGTGTGCAATTAAATCATGCCGGCCGCTATGCCGTCACAAACAAGCCATTACTTCCCTCAGCCCTGGATGTCGTAGAAGCAACCAAAAGCATCTCCGCACTCAAAAACTTCATGGAGAGCTTTCCTTTTGTAAAGCGGTTCGGCTTAACAGCGCATGTCGCTAAAATGACCGCCGGCTGGACTAACCAGATGACTGAAGATGACATTTATGACACCATAAACGCATTTGGGGACGCAGCTGTCAGGGCAGTCAAAGCCGGCGCGGATATGATCGAATTGCATGGTGCTTCAGGGTATTTGATAACCCAATTCCTGTCCGCCAGAACCAACCGGAGGCGGCCGCCCTGGGGGGGATTAGCCGATGATCGCATGCTTTTCCCTCTAAAGGTTATTGATCATATAAAAACCAGGCTGCCGGAAAATATTCCCATAGGCTTTCGCCTGCTCTT
The DNA here is from genome assembly GCF_000931935.2 of Dethiosulfatarculus sandiegensis. GTDB lineage: Bacteria > Desulfobacterota > Desulfarculia > Desulfarculales > Desulfarculaceae > Dethiosulfatarculus > Dethiosulfatarculus sandiegensis. The sequence goes on along the minus strand of NZ_AZAC01000003.1, from coordinate 109,154 downwards.
GGATGAAATAGCGGTAAACGGCATTTCCACCTCAGAGTCCATTAAATTCGCCCAAAAGCTTGAGCAAAAGGGGGTGGCCTATCTCTCCGCAACAATAGGCACTTATCAGTCCATATTCAAACCGGAGATTGCCAAACAACTGACCAGGCCCGGCTATCTCACCGAATTGACCAAGGAGCTGAAGCGGCATGTGAATATTCCGGTTGTCATCTCCGGTAGAGTCGTATCTCCCAAGCTGGCTGAAAAAATCCTGAAAAATAAAGAAGCCGATTTTATCGGTTTGGGAAGGCCCCTTCTGGCCGACATCAACTGGATAAAAAAGGCAAAAGATGGAGGCCAAATTATTGGCTGTAAAAGCTGCAACACCTGTTTTCAAAGCGTTGTCCTTGGAGAAAGTGTGGTCTGTGAACGCTGGCCCGAGGTCCTACGGGACAGAATCCATCTGGAAACCCGCTTTACCTCAAGGCATGGTTACAGAACTTTGGTAGTGCTCTCATCCAGGGCAGACCTTGAAGTAACACGACAGCATATGTTGCACAGAATTCCGATTCACACTGACATACAGGATCGTTTGCTGTTTATAAAAACAGGCGAGGATAAAAGTTTTTTCGAGGCGGCTAAAAAGTTCATAACCTGGGCAGAGAAATACAACAAAACCCACTTAAGAAGAGACAAAACAGAGAGATTCTTCATTGACAACGTGCAAAACCCTGTTGATTTGGTTATGGAACATTTAGAAGATAATTTCGGGATTGTCGCCATTGTCCATGACGAAACCTCTGAGTGGAAAAAAAACCTGGTCTTAAAAGCTCCTCCGGATATTGTGGTCAGCAGGAGCGGAACCCATCCAAACCTGAACAAGGTATTAATTCCCTGTGATCTTTCGCCATTCACCCTGATGCAGATCAGAGCGGCCCTGCATGCCTTTCACGGCCGGTCTGATGTTGATTTCAGCTTTGTCCATGTTACCGACTCTACAGGCACAGCCATTGAGAGGTGGCAAAAAATAATTAAAAATTTTGAAATGGACCCCTCCACCAGCCTTAAGGTCATAAAGCCCGGCAAAGAATTGAACGTAGCCGAAACCCTGCTTGGCGAAGTAAGAAAAGGAGACTACGGCAGCCTGATTCTGGGCAGGCGCGGCGGCCTTGCCCGGGTCCGCAGAAGGATCTTCGGCTCTGTTTCAGAAAGGCTGCTTGATCAGCTGCCGGAACGCAGCTTTGCCCTAGTTGGCTAAATCGTGCACACACCTAAAAATAGAGACCTTCTGATTTTGTCTTGTTTACCTCTCTTGCAGACCCCCAAATAAACGCGTCTGGGTTGATCCTATCCTCACCAGCTTTGACTGCTCTCCAATGCGTTGGTCGCTCTTTTCGTCTTGAGGAGAATAAATAAATCAGAAGCAAGACCTCAAAATATCAATTCTGGCCATTATGATGCCGGGAAATTGCTTTGGCAGGTAATCAGAAACCTGAATGTAATGTAAGGCGGATATCATAAAAACTGGAAAGTTATACTCAATCGCCTTACTATATTACCTTAAATATGACAGCGCTTGCTGATCCGGGGAGAAAACAAATGCGAGGACGATATAGTATGGCGATCTGATGCGCCAGTGAGCAGGGGATTAATCTTCATGAAAATAATAGACGCCTGCCTGGCTGTTTTACGCCCTTTCAAAACTATATCCATAATGCGGCCCCTCAAGCAGCACACCTGGGTTTAGTACAGGCTTGCCGAATGCTTCAGAGGTCCTTGGATATCCTCAGCCGTCCTCCTGAGATAAAACGCAACTATGTGGATTATCTATTTATTTTAAGTCTCAGGCCATTACATCTTTAAAAAAGCCAAGGGGGGAATCCACTAGGCCGATATTTCAAAAAGATAACGCCTTGCCAGGCAAAATAATAACTTTCTCTCAAACTCAGGCGTTCCCGAATCTGACAAATAATCTATTTGGCATTTAGCTTTTGAACAGCCCGTTAAGGAGTCAAAATGAAAAAATGGCTGACCAAAGAACTGATCTGCCCTGAATGCCTGGAACAGGAAGTCTTCCTGAACTTGGAAAGCCAGAAAGAAAACGACCAGGAGATCATAGAAGGAAATCTTATCTGCCCCCAATGCGGCCAACAATACACAATACACGAAGGTATTGCCGTGGTTGTGCCCAAGAAAACACTGCCCATAACCCGCGAGTCGACCGGATATGGGTCTTTTTCCATGCTCTCCTCTTATTTTTGGAGCCACTATTCAGAATTTTTCAATGGCCCCGATGCCACAGATGCTTATAAGAAATGGGCTGCGGCATTCGAGCCCCAAAATGGTTGGGCCTTGGATATAGGCTGTTCTGTGGGCAGGCTCAGCTTTGAGATGACCAAGACCCACGACCGGGTTGTGGGGATTGACACCTCGCTTTCCTTTATTCGCGCCGCCCGCAAGCTGGCAGCTCAAAAGCGGCTTGAATTCGAGATGATAATGGAAGGGAGAATAACAGAGAAAAAATCCACGTCGTTGCCATCGGAATTTAATTTTGACCATACGGAATTTATTGTGGCGGATGCCACAGCGCTTCCTTTTCCCAGGGAGCGCTTTGCCACGGCAAGTTCCGTGAATATTCTGGAGAAAGTTTCCGACCCCGCTCTACATCTGACAGAGGCCAATCGGGTCATGGACAAGAAAAACGCCCAGTTTCTTTTTTCAGATCCCTTTTCCTGGGACGAATCAGTCAGCAGCCCGGACACCTGGCTGGGAGGCAGGAATCAAGGCCCTTATAAAGGCTATGGCATGGAAAACATTTGCCGTTTGATGGAAGAGGATTCAGGGCCGTTTTCTCCTGGATTCACCATTCGGCAAACCGGAGAGGTGCTCTGGAAGATAAGAAAAACCAGGCACCTCTGGGAGCATATAACCTCACAGTTCATCCTGGGAAAACGCTGAAAGGCATAAGAAGAAAGGGCTTGTTTTGGAAACGCAAAAACAGGGAATATGCGGTTTATGCTATCACAGTCCAGGTTGCGGGGTTAATGTCCACTTTGACGAGCACGGAAAAATTAAAAAGCTCACCCCGGATCCGGATGCCGTCATGGGCAGTGTACTCTGCCCCATGGCTGACAGCGCCCGACAGATTATCTATTCCGAAAGCCGCATCAAGCAGCCGCTAAAACGCAAGGGGCCAAAAGGCAAACTGGATTTTGAGCCCATATCCTGGGACCAGGCCTATGAAATAATCGCTGAAAAAATGGGGGAGATCAAAGCCGCCCACGGACCTGAGGCCCTGGGATTCTACGCAGGCACCGGCACCTATGAAAGGGCCTTTAAGGATGCCTTTCAACTGGGCGGATCTGAGATATACCTGGCTTCCAGCATTTTATTTCCCTATGGTTCGCCGAACACATTCGGAGTGGGTGCGCCCTGCTACACTTCCCTTGGCGTGCTGGCCCCGAAACTCACCGCCGGTTGTCTGCACACTGACATGTTCTCAGATGTTGACAACTCGGATTTGATAATCGTCTGGGGAACAGACCCATCCACATCCACCCCGCCGGAGATGTTCGTCCGCTTGAAACGGGCAGCCGAAGAAGGCGCCCGGATCATTGTCATTGACCCCAGACAGACGGCTTCGGCAAAACTGTCGGAGAGCCTTTGGGTGCCGATCAGGCCCGGCAGCGACGGCGCCTTGGCCCTGGGGCTTTGCCATATTCTGATTCGGGATGAGTTGGTGGACCAGGCCTTTATTGAGGACTGGACCCTGGGATATGACGAATTCAGGGAATACGTAAGGGACTTTTCCCCTGAAGTCGTATCCGAAATCAGCAAAATCCCCGTAAAGACAATTGAATTTTTGGCTGAAGAGATAGCCGAGGCCGAAGGGGCAAGTTATGTGATGTACACAGGGCTTGAGTACACCAAGTCCGGGGTGCAGAGCATTCGGGCGGTGATGGTTCTCTGGGCCTTGGCCGGTCAGCTGGATGTGGAGGGCGGCAGATGCTTTGTCCCGCCGAAAAACCAGATCCACCTGAACAAGGATCATCAGATAAAAACACCAAGCTATGAAAGCTCCATTGGCGGGGATCATTTCCCGGTATATGCCCATTTTTGCGGCGGAGAGCCCCATGCCAATCGCCTGCCCAAGGCAATACTGGAGTCAGACCCTTATAAAATCAGGGGGCTGTTTATCCTGGGGGCTTCCATCCTCACCTCCTGGCCCAATCCGGTTTTATGGCAAGAGGCCTTTAATGCCCTTGATTTCATGGTCTGCGCGGACTTGCAGTTAACCCGTGACGCTGCCTGGGCTGATATTGTCCTGCCCGCTGCCACCTCGTTCGAACAGTCGTCCTATTGTTTTTACGGCAATGCCGTTCGCTTGAGAGAAAAAATGATCGATCCTGTGGGGGAAAGCAAATCCTGCTTCTCCATCCTGATCGGGCTGGCCCATAAGTTGGGCTATAAAGATAAATTCCCGGAAAATGAGATGGAACTTTTAGACTGGAGTCTTTCCGGCACCGGCATCACCAGAAATGATCTGGAGCAGGCTCCCAGGCACACAGTGCGGCTTGATCCCGAGCCCATGACCTACCGAAAATGGGAAACCGGACACCTCAGAAAGGACGGTCGACCCGGATTTGAAACCCCGTCTGGAAAATTTGAAATCAACTCCACTCAGCTCAAGGAGATGGGCTATGAAGGGTTGCCCAAATATGAGGAATCGTATGAAACCCCTATAAGCCAGGCCAAGCTGACGAACAGGTATCCCTTGATCTTGGGGACAGGCCCCCTTAAACCTGATATGAAATCCTGTCTGAGGGCTGTGCCTGATTTCATGGAAAAATATCCCCATCCCACGGTGCAGATGAACCCCAAGGACGCTGAGGCCAGAAAAATAATTTCCGGCGACCCGGTGGTGGTGAAAACCGCCCGCGGCAATGTGGAGATGCGGGCCTTGGTGACCGAAGACATCATGCGGGGATATGTCTACGCGCCTGTGGGAGGCGGAGGCCCCCAGGGCACCGAGACCTGGAGAAAGGCCAACGTGAATGTGCTGACAGACCTGGAGCAGTTTGACCCCATCTCCGGTTTCCCGGTCTACAAGACCCTTTTGTGCCAAGTCAAGAAAAAGAGAAGACGCCGTACAATTGTGGTTCAAGACCCCACTCTGGGGTGCGTGGGATAGGAGCGGCCGACAAAAGACTTCCTTTGGCAGTCAAAAGACACACCCCGAAAAGCGCCTACTTTTCGGGGTGTTTGTATTAATGGCAGCCCGTCACAATCACAGGCGGTTTGAATCAGTCTTCCACATACCTGGGGTAGCTCTTCTTTGCCTGCTCAGCCAGGTTGATATCAATCTCCATAGTCAGAAAAGGTTCCTTTTCCGAGGTGGTTCCCAGGAGGTTTCCTTCCTCCGGTTCAACGATCCAGCCGGTTCCGCCGAAATCCATATCCGGGGTGTTGGAACCGTTAAAATTGGAGGAAAGGCAAAATGCGCCGGAGACATTGGCCGCGGCCCTGCCGCCAGCCACCCAGGAGCCGGTTGAGGTTGCGGGAGTGGCCCTGGGGCAGAGCAGGATATCCATGCCCGCCTTGCCGTACTCCCTGGCCCGATGGTTGAACCACATCTCCGTGCAGATTAAAAAACCAAAGGTGATCCCTTCCGCCTCTATGACCTTGAAGACACCGTCTCCCCGGCGGTACCAGGTGGCTTCCCAGAATCCCTCTTCATTGGGTAAATAGTATTTTTCATGCCCCCCAACCGCGCCTGCGGCCTTGGTCCAGATGAAACCTTCATTGTGAGGCGCTCCATTTTTAAGGATCGGCCGAGTTCCGGCAACCAACCCCACCTTCAAGTCACCGAGTCTTTCAATCATGGCCTGATGATTGTCCACCGCTTTTGCCCAAAGTTCCTGATCCACATCCCTTGAGCCTGCCAACCAGGAATAAAACGGCATCTCAGGCAACAATAAAAGATCGCTTTTCTCCGCATTGAGATGAGATTTCAGCTTCTCTTGAACCGGTTCACTATTTATCCAGTTGTTGGGCAATTCACAGACGGTGACTTTCATGACAAAACCCTTGTAATAACAAAATATTACTATGAATATTCGCCAATAAAAAACAGGCAAATCAAAATTTGCAGAAATCAACAGTACCTGAGCAGATAAAAAAACGCACAAAAACTTTTCAGGTTGTTGCCGTGGTTTTTGGAAACAGCGAGTCAGGGCTGGAAATCAAGTTGTTTTAACCTCAGGCCCTCCGGCATCTGACATACTTGTCCGTCTGGCCAAAAACAATCAAAGCGCCGGAATCTTCTATTTTTGTTATGGTTTCATCCCGTGACTGGTGGCCGTCTCCCATAAGGAGGACCCCTTCTTTTTTTAACAAACGGGCAAACTCCTGCAACAGCTCTCCCGGCTGCTTCACCATGTGAAACATCTCCAGGGCATAGATGACATCAGCTATCTCTTTTTCAAGGGGCGTGCGATATCCATCTATTTGGACCGCTTCCACATTTACAAGCCGCTTTGCCTTTATGATCCTATTGACTTTGGCAACGGCCAAGGGATGAATATCAACAGCAAAAACTTTTCCATGAGGACCAACGGCCCTTGCAGCCATGGGGACGTATCTTCCGGGACCACAACCGTAATCAATCACAGTCTGACCGGGTTGTAATAGAAGGGTCTGGAAGTTTTTCGCAGAATAGTTCAGAAACAGATCCGCCGCTTTTATTGCGCCGGACATAAGCCGGTAACCCAGATCCGAAAGCCGATCCCGTTTTCGTCCCGCCAGGACATCGGCCACTGATTTTATGTTTCTCATTTAAAACTCTTCTGTTTTAAATGCCTTAATAAAGGCTTGCTTCAGCATAATTAACATCTTGCCGATCCATTGCCAAATAAGTCAGGCGCGGCGCCGCACTTTAAATCGCCTTTTTATAAGTGCGGCGCCACTGCCTGAAAACTTAGGTCCAAGCCTGTTGCTTAGGGGACTTCCCCTCCCCCATGTCAATGTGTGCAACCATATTCGGGCTTATTCTGAATAAACTCGAATCCGCTTTTCCACAAATCGAAGGTCCAATTGTGAAAGGCCGCATCTACGCGGATAAGCAGGCCATTTACCGTTAATAGCCCCTAAAATCTGTATGACAAGGTTATTCCCACCTCACGGGGCTCGCCATACAAGATGAACATGCCGCCGTAATAGCCTTCGGTGTCATATCTGGTGTCAAAGAGGTTCTTGCCGTACAGGTAAATATCCAGGTTCTCCATCTCATAGCCGATCTTGGCATTCACCAGGGTATAGGGGTCTCTGGAATAGGTATTGGTCTTATCCAGATACATCTTGCCGTAGCCGACCATATCGATCCTGGTATAGAAACCGTTTTCAGCGCGGTACTGAGCACCGATATTAAATGTGTATTCCGGGGCATAGGGGCTTTTGTTTCCGTCGTAGCTCACGCCGCCCTCTGTAAAGTCCTCGAACTCAACTTTGGAGTATCCAAAACCTGCATCCAAAGCCAGGTTCTTGGTGATGAGAGCCTGCATCTCAAGCTCAAACCCATGCCCCACGGCCTGGGCCGAGTTGGAGATATCGAGCCTCATCGGCGGATATCCGTCATAGACCTGCATGTCCTGAATATCCATGCGGTACACCGCGCCATTTAGAAGAAGCCTGTTGTCCAGCAACTGAGACTTGACGCCAACCTCATAGGACCACAGTTTCTCAGAGTCGTAGGTGATCTTGGCGGGATCATACCATTTGTAGTTGATACCGCCGGAACGGAAGCCCTTGGCCACAGAGGCGTACCCCATTACCTCGGAATTGAACTGGTACTCCAGGGCCAGCTTGGGGGAAATGTCGTCCCATGATCCATCCAGTTTCGATCCGGTGTTATTGTCTGTGAAATCTGTTTTCTGGTACTCATAGCGCAACCCGCCTATGACGCTCAAACGCGAGGTCAGAGGCACGGTAACCTGGCCAAAGAGCGCATAGGAGTATCCGTCCACATCCTGGTTGCGCGGATAGGACTTGGCCCGCTCCTTGATATCGTAATCGTTTTTGTCGTAGTAAAGCCCAAACAGCCACTTGAAGCGGTCGGCGTCGTAATTTAAGCGCAATTCTTCTGTAATTGTCCGGTATTCGGAATCAAAGTCCCTCCAAAGAAAATCAAGGGAAGTAAGGTCGATATCCGCACCTCGGACATCGTTAAACACCCTGTGGGTGGTGGTGGAGGTCAGGGACAGGGCCTCATTGATATCATAGGATATCTTCAAGGCCTGGCTTGTTTCCTTTGACTTGGAATAACCTTCATGATCAGAAGAGACCTTGCGATCGCCGGGCACTGAAGGGAGAGAACCAGACCACCATCCGGGATTGGGCCCCATTCTGTAAGCGCCGTCGTCGTATTTGATGTGGGACATGATAAACCGCACCTCCAGGTCATCCCTGGGTGTCCAGCGCAACTGGCCCTTGCCGTAGAAGTTTTCCCTGTCGTCCACCTCATCGCCGGTTATGGTGTGCTCAATGAATCCCTTTTCCCGGCGGCACTGGCCGGAAATACCGAAATACAGCTTATCCTGCATGATCGGACCGCTTAGGTTAAAGGCTGCGGATTGGGCATTTATACCGAGGTTTGTCATAGCCTTGCCCCGGTATTGATTATCCGGAAGACGGGTGATGATATTGATGGCTCCGACTTCGGTGTTCTTGCCGTAGAGAGTTCCCTGGGGCCCGCGCAGAACTTCTATCCGTTCGATATCCAAAAAGGATTCAGCCGCAAAACCCAGGGTGCTCGCAATGGGGATCTCATCGACAAAAAGGCCCGTGGTAACGGTGAGGCTCTCGGCGTCGGCATGAATTCCGCGCATGCTCGGGGAGTTAATTCCCGCCGGGCCATCACTGAAAATCATCAAGTTCGGTATAAAATCACCGAGTTCATTGATATTTTCGATCTGCCTGTCTTCAATCGCCGGACCGTTCAGCACGGTCATGGAAATGGAGACATCCTGAAGGTTTTCCTTTTGTTTATTAGCCGTTACCGTTACGGCCTCAAGCTTTTCAGGTGCGGCATTCTCTGCTTTGGATGCAGCAGCCAGACCGGGGGAAACAATAGACAAGGCCAAAGCCGCAGATACGCAAGCCGCCAACTTGGCGAACCTTTTACGCCCACTTGATTTACCGGTTTTAATATGGAACATCTTTTTCTCCTTCTTCGGGATCTTATAGAAAGTCCGCCGGCCAAAACCGGCGGATCTCAAAGAAGGATGTACAACAGAGGCGGGGTGCTACGCGTGCACGATCTTCCGTTTTTCAGGCAGGATCGTCCGTGAGTCGCCCAGGGGGGCATGGGAGACGTACTTTTTTGGGGGGTCGCCGTATTGTTTTTTAAACACCTTGGAAAAATAGCCGGAAGACCCATACCCTACGGCAAGGGCGGCCTCGGTGACGTTCATCCGGCCTTCGACCAGATAGTTCATGGCGGTTTCCAGGCGAAAACGCTGTAAATATTCAAAGGGAGTAACGCCATGGACCTGGCAAAAGCATTCATGCAGCCGAGTCCGGCACATTCCCACGCCCCTGGCCAATTCTCCCAGACTCGGAGCTGTCTCCAGGTTGGCTGTAAGCAGATCGGCCGCATGCTGGACCCGGTCCAGATCCTGGGCCTTTACCGTGCAACTGGGGCGGAGCATGGCCCCCTTCAGCTCCTCCAGCTTGTGGACCAGAAGCTCCAGGGCTTTACTTTCCAGGTAAAGGTGGCGTGTACTGCCCTGAAAGGGGCATTTGATAATCTGGGCAATCACGGACCGCATGGACGGAGTTATCCGTCCTCTGTAATGGGCCGGATCAGAGGATTTTTTTTGAAGCGGCTCCGGCAACCACTCCGGGGGAGTCAACTCCTCCAGAACCTCGTGGTTCATGGAAAGGCAAACCCGCATCATATGGCCGGGTCCCAGGGTTTCATTGAGACGCACGTCACCCGGGTTGGTGTTTAAGTCGGTCTGACCGGGTTTGTAGTTCAAAACAGGCCTCCGCCCGGGCCTGACCTCCATTTGGCCGGCGAGATTGAAACCGATTCCAAGGGTTTCAAAGGGCGGATCGTATTGAAGGGGCACGGGCCTTAGAAGATTACAGTTCAGGATGGTCATGGTGATGCCCCTGGTCAGGCGGAAAAATTGAATCCTGCCGGACCCTGCGGAGGGATCTATATCAATGCATTGGTTCTTGCCGGCCATGGTCTTGAGCTCAAGCTGTAATGGTGTTGCCATGTTGCCCCGGATAGAAAAGCCTGAACAATTAATATTAGGAGGTTCTTATTTTGTTGAATTTAACAAATAAATATTAAGATGTCAAAACCAAGGAGCGGCCAACCCTGGCGGATTGGGCGTTATTTAAAGGGGTTTGAGGATCAAATCAACATCAGATGTCTAAAGCGAATTTCCAGGCAGCCTTTTTCACAGTGGGCCCAGGGTGAGGAGATGAATATTTTTGGCAAAGGCGGGAGCTCTTGGATACTCGGCCTACCCTAAATAAAAGGCCGAGTTAGGGATATATTACCGGACTGGTCGGCGGATCATATTTACGGCCTAACTAAATGATTTTGCTCTGAAATATTGTAAGTAAGGTTTAAAGGGCTTTTCCATGGCCATCACAACCAGCCAAACATTTGTGGCTCAATCTTTCCCGCCAGCCAAAACAACAGCATACCCACCACCACCGTTCCCCCTAAAGATCGCTTCCACCAGGCAAAAGCAAATGTGGGCAGGGCCACAAAAAACTCAGGCCGCAGTAGGTCGAGATGTCTGGGCTCTCCGTCGAGGATCAAGGCCGGCAGCAGAATGGCGCTGAGAATGGCAGCCGGAATCAACTCGAGCCAACGGACAAACCACTCCGGAAACGAGCTTCGGGAAAGATAATGCAAGGGCAGCCAACGCGGCAGATAAGTCACCAGGCCCATACCTGCAAGCAACAACAGATAGTCAGTCATTTCGGAAATCACCCTTCGCAGAGTTCAGGTGTTTGGGATTGTGTTTTCTAAATTCAGGGCTTGTTCTGGATGCTTTGTCCATAAACACCTGCTTGACAAACCAGAATTTCCGCCCCTTTAACAACAGGTTTTGAATCACAGCCTTTCTCCCTGTTCCTCAAGTCTTTGACAATTTTCCCTGAACGATCACCCCCACTGTGGCGGCGAATATGGAAGCGATCACAATATAGGTGTTGCCGGGAAGAACCAGGGCCAGCCCCACAGCAGTCAAACCGGCGATGACAGCCGTCATAATATGGATGGGTTTTCTGATCTGGTAGATCAAAAGGCAGATGAACATGGCGATCAGGGCATAATCAATGCCAAAGGCTCCTTCGGGAATATATTGTCCGCAGATGCCGCCGCTTACCGTGCTGACAAACCAGGCAAAGTTGGCCACGTGGTTAACCACCAAAGCCCGTGAAAGGCTCCATTTATGGTCACTGAATCGAGGCAGGTTCACGGCAAAGCTTTCGTCTGTCACGCCATATGCGTAAAGGGCGAGCAAGCCACGGTGTCTCTTTCGCAGATAAACCGCCAAGGCAGAACTCATCAGGGTGTGGCGCAAGTTGACCACAAAGGTTGTGGCAATGATAGCCACTATCGAAGCACCGCCTGCGAGCATGGATACGGCTATAAATTGGGAACTTCCGGCAAAAACCAAAACGGACATCAATCCTATCTGAAGCGGTGTAAGCTCCGCCTTCTGGGCCAGAACACCAAAGGCCAGGCCAATGGGTAGATAGCCCAGGCAGATGGGCCACCCGGCGCTCAAACCATCCTTGAATAAAGTTGAATAGGCTGAAGGCCTAAGGGTAGTCATATCAATTCCTTGTGAGTGGTCGTCAAGTGATCCTTCAAAGCGCCAATCTTAGCAATAAAGGCTATTGATAAAAAGCCTTTCTGCAATAATCTCCGGGTGGTTGGGTTGCCGTGTTTCCTGGTGGAAAAATTCCGCAAGCGTCTTTCGTTTGCTTAGGCAAGGGGAGCCTTATTGGGGCTCGTTTAAATTTCCTTACAATGCATAGCTTACTGGAGTGGGTCCCAAAACCGGGTGAGAAACCGATGGAACCGGCAGATGCTTCAAGGTTAGTAAATATCAATAAATTTGCAAATACTATTCATAAATTGACGAATAAAATCAAAGTTATTGCGTAAAATATTATATTTTGTTAATTTTTTCCATATAGACAACGGACACATCAGGTGAATGCAAAGGTTTTGCAAATGACCAAATTGGATGAATACGACCGGGAAATAATAACTGCCTTACAATCCAACGGGCGGTTTTCCAATATTGATGTTGCCAAAATTGTCAACCTCTCTCACTCCAGCTGTTCCAGGCGCATAGCCAGACTTGAACGCGAAGGAATAATCAGGGGATACCGCGCCATAACGGACCGGGAAAAGCTTGGGCTTTCCGTGCGCGCCTATTGCGGAGTGGTGCGTGATGCCAGGGTGGGATGGGAGGATCTTGCCAACCGGCTGGCCCTGTTGGAAGGGGTTGTCAGTGTGTTTGCTGTTTCCGGCGATGTGGATCTGATGCTTGAAATTGTAGCCCGGGATATGCAGCATTACTCTCAGGTCGTCCTGCAGGATGTCTTTAATACAGAAGGCGTAATGGCAACAAGGAGTTCATTTGTGCTCGCGGAAGTAAAATCCATTTATTGAGCGGTTATCTGTGGCGTTTTTCAAGCTAAAAAAAACAAAAATCAGAAACCTTCCGGATGACTTCGAACAGTCCGTAAGACGGGCCATAATACGCCCTTAAAAGGTCAGCTTTTGGGGAGCCCCAATCAATGGCTCGTCGAATTGTAAAACTTCCACAAAGCAAACGATTCTAACCACAGGGTAAAACCGCGCCTTTACCGAGTTGCCTCTGACAAAATTCAAGAGGATTTTGTCAACAAGCTGGAGATGTTTCAAAAACCTTAACGCTTAAAAGAATAAGCTGCCTTACTTGGTCATATATACCTTACCCATGCCGTATTTGATGGCAGGCGGTTTTTGATTGAGGGCATGTTCCAGTTCGGGCGTCATCTCGGTAAAGGTGGTGATTTGGCCGCCGTCTTCTGAGATGCTCACAAACACCCGCTGCCCGTTTTGGGGGCGGTAATAGATTTTAGGCCCCGGCATAGGCCTGCCTCCAGGCAACAGGACCCAGCACAGCCCGGAAAAACTCTGGGGCGCTTCAGTCCCGGCAATGGCTTTTTCCAGGGTGAAGACTAATTTCATTTGTTGGCAATTTCGTTGACGTTTCACCTCCTGCATACTCTTTACCACGGCTATGGCCTTTATTTTTGAGTCCAGGGCCCTCTGCTCGTAAACCTTGGGCGGCAGCACGGCCTGAGCAGGCAAGGAAAGACACAACACACCCAAAACAGCGAGCGCCATGATCCATCCGGCGCTGGAGAATTTTTCAAACCTCATATCGCCACCTTATAATTAATGGTTCGTAAATAAAAAAACTTCCAGGTAGGAGCACGGCGACAAGCGCTTCAGGAAAATGCGAGGGAACACCATAGGACGGCCGGTATTGCTGGTAGTTTCATTACAGCACAAGCTAATGTTCCAGATCAATTGGCTGAAAGGAGGCGAAAAGGGGTCAGGAGCCTTTTTCTTGTTGTCAATTTAACTTCTTACGGGGTTGACCTCTGGGACGTAAAGCAGATTCCATAGCAAAATCTTTAATAACTCTTTTGAGCCAATCTATTGGCCGTTCCAGACCGTCAATTAGTAAACCAGCTGTCCTACTATCTACAGATTACTTCAAGTAACACTTGACCAGGGCCATTTTTCAGCGCGGTCCACCAAACCGGCCCGAACAGGATTGTGGACAACATACCTGCAGACAGTGTAATAATGCCTGTCAGTTTGAATCGGAAAGCTTTTGGAATGTCCCTGATATAGATGTCCGCTGCCGGTAATTCCGTGATTTGCATGCCAACGCTTTGTGTGCGTCATAGTCAAGCAACCTGAAAAAGCCGACAAATCATCATCTTGTTCCGGCCACAACACCATGTGCCAATGATTCGGCATGATCCAATAATCAATGATGCGTATTGGCCGACGTTCGTGCACCTCCACAATAAGGTTTTCAAACGCTTGGTAATCAGATTCCTTTTCGAAAATTGTCATGCGGGCGTTGGCACGATTAAGGACGTAATAAACGACACCGCCTTTGGATACGCGCAGTGGTCGTGGCATAAAAGGCTCCTGACCCCTTTTCTCAATCCTTTGCACAAATTAATTAGAAAATCTTGGCCATCCGAATGACAAAAATTCAAGAGCCATCAGTAAGTAATTTTGGAATGGTGTATGTAATCAACATGGCGAGACAACCTTAAACAGCTAACTATACCATTAGAATTATTAGTAATTTACGTTTTTAAGAATAAAGCCTGAATGTTTAAATCATTATAATCAGCCGAGCAACAGCAAGTTGATGCTATAACATAATTACAATTAACTTACCGTCAACGAGGGGATACCGAAGTTAACGCCGCTCGGGGACCGTTTTGGCACTCAGTGAATCGCGCACGATTGCCGGAGACCTCAGAATTTGAGAGAATGGGGTCATGGAACAAGGCAAGAGATATCCCAAAGAGGTAAGGATCGCGCTGTACGTATGGTGCTTGAGCACCAGGAGGAGTACGGCACGCAGTGGTCCAGGCATCAGCTCGATAGCTCCCAAAGTGGGTTGCACCTGCGAGACCCTGCGACGCTGGGTGAGGCAAGCCGAGCGTGATCAGGGTCTTCGCGCCGGTCTGAAAACATCAGAGCGTGAAGAGCTCAAGCAACTGAAACGTGAGAACCGCGAGCTACGGCGCTCTTCGCCCAGGCGGAGCTCGACCGCCTATGGAAGTGATGGTTTCCTTTATCGACACTCAACGCCAGATTTACGGGGTCGAGCCGATCTGTGCGATGCTACCGATCGCCCCGTCGGTCTGCTATGAGCACAGGGCCAGACAGGCCTATCTTAAGCGCCTGCCGAAAAGGGCCAAGCGGGATGCCTATTTGCGCACTGAGATACGCCGGGTGTGGAATGATAACTTCCGGGTTTATGGAGCGCGCAAGGCATGGCGCCGGCTTCTTCGTTATGAAATAGAAGGCCCGGTGCACGGTGGAGCGTTCGATGCGTGAAATGGGTCTGACCGGTGCAGTGAGGGGCGAGAAGGTTAGGACCACCACGCCGGAAGATAATGTTTTTTGCCCAGCCGACTTGGTCCGGCGCAACTTTACGGCCGACCTTCACAATGAGCTGTGGATCGCCGATCTCGCCTATGTTTCGACTTGGCGTGGCTTCGCCTACTTGGCCTTTATCATCAATGTATTTGCCCGCATGATAGTGGGCTGGTGGCTATCAAATTCGCTCAAAACATACCTGCCCCTTAACGCTCTGGAGCAGGCAATTTTCGCCCGCAAGGGCGCCGCGCCGCTGGTGCACCACTCGGACAGGGGCTCTCAGTACCTGTCCATACGCTATAAAGAGCGCCTGGCTGATGCGGGCATCGTGCTTTCTGTGGGCAGCGTGGGTGATTCCTATGACAACGTCTCAGGGCCGAATCGGTTATCGGCTTATACAAAACTGAAGAGATCAACAAACAAGGCCCCTGGATGCATCGCCAGGCCGTGGAATTCGCCACCCTGGCTCGGGTGGATTGGTTCAACAATCGTCGCTTGTTGGAGCCAATCGGAAATATCCCGCCTGCCGAGCTGGGACATATGTATTATCAGGATAAACAGGGTCAGACCATGCTGGCCTGACTCAAACAAAAAACTCTCCGGATCTTCCGGGGCGGTTCACACCCGATAAAGGTGATTTGCATGTCTGCCTTCAAACACTGTCTTCAATGTCTTTTGTGCGCTTTGTTTATTTTAACCTTCCCTGCGGTTCAAGATAGTGTAGGAGCATCCCGGTCTTTACCTAAGTTTCGAGTAGGAGTGTATGAAAATCCTCCATTGGTTTATACCACCAATGCAGGCGAAGCAGCCGGAATATTCCCTGAAATACTCAAAATCATAGCTGCTCGCGAAAAATGGGAGTTGGAGTTTGTGCCATGCTCATGGCATGAGTGTTTGAAGCGCTTGGAAAGTGGTGAGTTGGATATCATGTTGGATATAGCCTACTCGAAAAAACGGGAGAAAAAGTTCCATTTTTCCCAGGAAAGCGTCTTCTTAAACTGGGGCACCATCTATGCCGGTAAGGATTTTGAGATAAGCTCTCTTTTTGATCTTAACGGACGAACCATAGCAACGGTAAAGGGAGATATTCATACGGTTGGAGAAAGTGGTATTGAACGTTTGATTTCAAAATTTGAACTCGATACCGAAACCATCCCTGTCAACAGCTATCATGAGGCTCTGGCGATGGTTGAAGACGGCAGAGCCGATGCCGGTGTGGTCAACAGGCTCTTCGGAGCCTTGACCGAAGGGGATTATGAGATCAACAAGACACCGATCGTCTTCAATCCAGTGCACCTCAAGTTAGCCTTTCCCAAAAAAAAGAGATACATTGGCATTGCCGAGACGATTGACAAACATATCAGACGATTCAAGGCCGATAATAACTCTCTTTTCCATAAAATAGTCAATTCGTATCTCGCAGGCGCTGACTTCGACCTGATCTTGTATAGAGAAATGCGATCGATTCCACTCACCGAAGACGAAAGGGAGTGGCTTTCCCGGCACAAAGTTATCCGTCTGGGGGTGGACAAAGGATATGCGCCTTACAGTTTCAGAAATGAAGCCGGCGTCTATCAAGGCATCGCTATCGACACCATTAACCTCATCGCCAGGTATCTGAATGTCGAGATAGATATCGTCGAAGGGCTTAACTGGCCTCAAATCATTGATTATGCAGGTCGGAAAAAACTCGATGCCATTCTGACAGCCGTGGAGTCACCGGAGAGGAAAGAACTCTTCAACTTTACCCATATTTATTTACCAACGCCCCTGGTAATAATGACCAAGCAGGACAATCAGGAGATTCAAGGCCCGGAAAATCTAAAGGGTAAGAAGGTAGCCTTGGTAGATGGATATTATTCCGCCAATATAACATTGCAGGACCATCCGGATATTGTCCCGGTAATGGTCCAAACGCCGTTTGACGGATTAACAGCGGTATCTACAGGCCTGGCTGACTGCTACATCGGCGTTCTGGGTGTGTGCGACTATATTACCAGAGTAAATGGGATAACCAATCTCAAGGTCGCGGCCCGCTATAACATGCTGATGCATGGCGAGAGGATCGCTACCCGGAAAGATTGGCCTGAACTTGCAAAAATTTTTAATAAAGCGCTGAATGCGATCACTGAAAAAAAGCGGCTCGAAATTCACCAGTCATGGATTTCGGCTCTCGCCTCGTTGGAAGGCCCGGCTCTGCTTCAGCAGAAAAATGCCCTCACTGCCGAAGAAACCGCCTGGGTCAAAAAACACCCGGAAATTTTACTGGGCGTTGATCCTGAATTCGCACCCTTTGAGTTTATCAATGAGACGGGTCAATATAAGGGAATTGTTTCCGAGTATCTTCGCATTTTAGAACAACGGATTGGGTTACACTTCAAGGTGGCTCCAGGGTTGTCTTGGAAGGAGGCAGTGGAACAGGCCAGGCAAGGCGAAATCGATATGCTGTCGTGTGTAGGAAAGACATCAGAACGACAGAAGTTTCTCCTATTTTCCAAACCTTATATGCATTATCAGCGGGTTATCATCACCAGAACCGGCACACCGTTTATTGCTTCCCTGGACGACATTAAAGGCATGAGAGTCGCTGTTCAGAAGGAATCCTCTCACGAAGGCTACTTACGGGATAATACAGAGGTTAAACCAACCCTGTATCCGACTCTACAGGAGACATTGAAGGCTGTTTCAGAGGGAAGGGCCGATGCCATGATCGGCAATCTCTCTTCCTCTATCTATTGGATACGAAAGGAACATTTTACCAATTTAAAGATAGCGGGACCGGTGAGCTATGCTTCGGAAAAACTTCACTTTGCCGTTCACAAAGACCTACCGGAAGTAGTCGGCATAGTAGAAAAAGGATTTGCCTCATTGACAGCACTGGAACAAAAAAAGATCCGGAAAAAGTGGGTCAGTGTAGACTATGAACCCGGTCTCGATCCCGACAAGATATTACGTTATTTCCTGCAAGGTCTTGCCTTGACCTTTGTGGTTATTGGCCTTATTTTATTTTGGAACTATCGGCTGAAAAAAGAGATCGCCAAACGGACCGGTGAGCTAAAAAAAACCAACCGCCAACTCCTTGCTGAGATTCAAAACAGAGAGGTTGCTGAAGCTGAAAGAAACGATATTAGGGAGCAGCTCTATCAGGCTCAGAAAATAGAATCAATAGGGGCTCTTGCAGGTGGGATCGCCCACGACTTCAACAATATCCTTTCATCAATCATTGGATTCACAGAGATTGCCCTGGATGACGTTGCAAAAGGGTCGAATTTGGAAGATGACTTGCAAGAGGTGTATAAGGCAGGGCTAAGGGCTAAAGATTTAGTAAAACAAATTTTGACGATTGCAAGAAAATCGGATGAAGAAATCAAACCGATACCTCTAAAACCCATTATAAAAGAGGCGCTTAAATTTCTAAGATCTTCCATCCCGACTACTATTGAGATACAGCATAATATAGCAAGCGAATCATCAATCTTGGGAAATCCAACCCAGTTTCATCGAATTATTATGAACCTATGCACAAATGCAGTGTATGCGATGGAAGAAAACGGCGGTTTACTGAAAGTTGTCCTGGAAGATCTTAAACTTGAAAAAAATGAAATAACTCGGGGAGAAAATCTGAAACCAGGTAATTATGTTAAATTAAGTGTATCAGACACCGGCACCGGTATATCTCCGGATGTTATTGGGTCGATATTTGATCCCTATTACACCAACAAGAAACCCGGAGAAGGCACCGGACTGGGGCTGGCCCTGGTTCACAGCATTGTTGAAAGATATGGCGGCAAAATTGAGGTTTCCAGTGAATTGGGACAAGGATCTGTATTTTCGATTTACCTGCCCTCTACGAAAAAAAGTCAAACCAGTCAGCCATATGTAAAAGAAGATTTACCCACCGGCTCTGAAAGAATCCTTTTTATTGATGATGAACCCGCCATTGCCAAAATGGGTAGACAACTACTTGAAAAGTCAGGATATTCAGTCACCATAATGACCGACAGCAAAAAAGCGCTCGATCTGTTTAAGTCGAATGCTTATGCCTTTGATCTGGTTATCACAGATATGACCATGCCGGGTATGACCGGCGATAAGCTTGCCTTTGAAATGATGAAATTCCGTCAAGACATACCTGTTATTCTTTGCACTGGATATAGTAAAAGAATCTCTGCGCAAACAATTTCTGAAATTGGTTTCCAGGCATTGATCTATAAACCAATGGACAGGGCCGAGTTGGTGAAAACGGTTCGGAAAGTGCTGGATGGGGCCAAAGGCATAAGTTACGATTAATCATCCTAACTCTTGAACATCAAGCACCACGTACGTAGTACTGAACAATTCCTGGACAATCCAGGAATTTGAAAAATGAAAGGTGCGCATATCGCGTTGGGGATTCCTGTTACTTAAGGATTCGCAATGTATTGTTGTGGAGGTTCCTGGCAGCCCATCAGTATGAGCGAAAAGGGGTCAGGAGCCTTCTTATTGTCGTCAATTTACACTCTTACGGGGTCGCCCCCTCGGACCTAAAGTCGATTCCATACCAAAATCTTTAACAACTCTTTTGAGCCAATCCATCTCCCCGAAAGGCCTGCCCCGCTGAATGGATTCACGCAAAGAGGCCAGGTCTGAATCTGTTTCAGGTTGGTTTACAAATTCAAGCCACTCAATTGGCCGCTCCAGAGGTCCGTCACTGAGCAAACCAGCTGTCTTACTGTTTACAGATTGCTTAAGGCCAACACTTGACCAGGGCCATTTCTCAGCGCGGTCCACCAAACCGGCCCGAACAGGATTGCGGACAACATACCTGCCGACAGTGTAATAATGCCTGTCAGTTTGAACCGGAAAACTTTTGAACCGCCCCTGATATAGATGTCCGCTGCCGGTAGTTCCGTGATTTGCATGCCAACGCTGTGTGTGCGTCATGGTCAGCCAACCTAAAAAAGCCGATAAATCACCATCTTGTTCCGGCCACAACACCATGTGCCAATGATTCGGCATAATGCAATAATCAATGATGCGTATTGGCCGACGCTCGTGTGCCTCCCCAATAACCTTTTCAAGCGCTTGGTAATCGGATTCATTTTCGAAAATGGTCGTGCGGGCGTTGGCACGATTAATGACGTGATAAACGACACCGCCTTTGGATGCGCGCAACGGTCGTGGCATAAAAGGCTCCTGACCCCTTTTCCCCGACCTGACCCCTTTTCCCCGATATAAATAAGTTAGAAATCCTCGATCTTCCAATTGACGAAGGTCAAAAATTTATCATAGAGTATCATGGGAAGGTATATAAAATTCGTAACGTTGGCGGGCCAGATGTAATCAGTTAAGCATGCCTTTAGAATCTTTGACGATTGCTGCTTTTAAGGATAATGATAATTACAGGGTAAAAAGGCTTTAATTGGTGTGATCAACATGAACGAGTTATATGAAGCGAGTATGAATCGGGTTGTTGACTATATTCAAGCAAACCTTAATGAGGAACTTTCTCTTAAACAACTTTCAGAAGTCGCGTGTTATTCAAAATTTCATTTTAATCGCATTTTCAGTGATTATATGGGGGAATCCGTCTATCAATATATCAAGAGATTAAGACTAGAAAAATCCGCTGCACTGCTCCAGGGAAATTTAAACGTATCTATTACCGATGTCGCACTGGTGTGCGGTTTTGAGAACCCTTCCTCATTTGCAAAAAGCTTTAAAAACCATTTTAAAATGACTGCGACTGAATGGCGGAATAAGTCGGCCGGTTATTCTGTTTACGAATCAACACCAGTACAAATTGAACGCGATGGATTTTCCATTAATCGGGGTTCACCTGTCTGGACGTACCATTTAGTAAACGCTATTTGGCAGGTTGCTATTGAAGATATCCGTCCCTTGACCTTCGCCTACCTTCGAAAAACCGGCCCCTACCATGACGATGAAATTTTATACGGGAGACTTTACACCCGGCTCCTCCGGTGGGCTGCCGCACGTGAGTTGATCAATGAAGAGACTATCGAATGGCATATATACCATGACGATCCCAACATCACGGAAGATAAAAATCTAAGAGTCATGGTTGGGATTCCGGTCATGAATTCTGTCGCCCCGTCAGGATCTGTCGGGATAAGCAAAATATCCGGGGGCAAATTTGCTGTCTGCCGCTTTCTGCTGAAAAGGGATGAATTCGCAGGCGCCTGGAGTTGGATATTTTCCGAATGGCTTATTAATAGCGGGTATGAATGGGACGATCGGGAATCATTCGAGAGATGTCACGGGAAAAAAATAATCAATGGAAATCATTTTTTTGATGTCGACATCTGTATACCAGTTAAAGCGGTTTGACCTTTTTCCGGACGCTGTTATGAAACCCGTTTAACAGTAAGACAAAAAATAGCACGTTTGGACAATTGAAAAGCATGAATTGAAAAGATTTGTGTCACTTCGATATATAGAGTCATCGATACGGGTTGCCTGTGGAGCTAATCCACACAAGTAGCGCACCCGAAAAAGCTATGCGCAATAAAACAAGCCGTCTAAAATAGGGAGGTACCAATCTTATATTTCCCCTAATTATTGCTCAGGAGATTGACGTGAAAACAGTCAAGTTTTTTCTGTTGTTGATGGGAGCGACCTATTTTTGTTCTACAGCTTTGGCGCAACAGACTCCTAAGTTATATGGAATCACGATTGAAGATAAGTATCCCCATGGGTGTGTTGATTGCCACGTTCAAAGCGGTAATCTGGATTATCGTATAAACGTAAGATTAAAGAAATATTATCCTGACCATCCAGACATCAATAAAGAAAACCTTACTGTACCAAGAAGCTGTAAAAAGTGTCACGGGGAAGATAAAGAAGCCGAAACGATGAGTGTCATTTCCCACAAAGTCCACTATCATAAACTTTCCGCTAAAAACGACTTCATTAAATATTATCAAGGCAAGTGCCTGTCCTGCCATCAATTGAATCCCTCGACAGGCCAAATGACCCTTAAAAACGGTCCAAAAAACTGGTAATTGCCACACAATAATTTCTTAATCGCACTGTTGAGCAACTTAAAGGTGTGAATTGAAAAGGTCTCATTGCATTTAAAATCTATTTTAGTTTTTCGTTAATCAAATATTGAAAGTAGCCGGTTCTGATCTGGGAATAGGGATTGTGAGAGTAAATTAGTAGGGAGTAAATGTTAATGAAAGCCAAAATAGTCAAAGATAGACTCTATAACTTATCGGAAGTATTATCGTTTAAATATCCCGCAACAGGTTGGTATTTTGCCGCCGATAACATAGAAAATTCATTTATCTTTAAAAAAGATAGATGGGTTTGTATGTTTATGTATTGGGCAATTGTCATAAAGAAAGGAAAAAGAATTCAGTTCTCGGCAGACAATGGGAAAGCCTGCCCAGGGATACAGGAATTTGGCGGTTTCGTACCACCAGCGGACGATAAAGGAAAATTTATCGCCGAAACCGAACGTTTTAAAAAATCGTGCACCCTTGCCCAGGCGTATTATCGGGACTACGTGGCAGAGATTCATACTCCGCCGGAAAAATTCTTGTACTTTGAAAAAATTGAAACGATCCACGAAAACAAGGAAATCGAAGTAGTCAATCTGTTTCCGGATATTACAGGTCTGGCAAATTTGGCTGGACTGGCAAGTTATGACCGGGAGAAAAGCGGTACCCTGATACCTGACGCTTCGGCATGTCAATCGGCTTTCTCCACTCCCTATGACCAAAAGTTCAAGAAACAGCCAAAGTGTATTGTCGGATTGATGGATGTTTTAGCCCGACATTTTGTCCCAGATGATATGATTATGTTTTCAGCCCCCGCCAATCGGTTTGTTGAAATGGTGAATAATATTGAAGGCAGTTTTCTTGACAAAAACTTTAAAAACCCGACAAGTTTTTAACCACAGGTAAAGGGGTCAGGAGCCTTTTTATTGTCGTCAATTTACACTCTTACGGGGTCGACCCCTCGGACGTAAAGTCGATTCCATACCAAAATCTTTAACAACTCTTTTGAGCCAATCCATCTCCCCGAAAGGCCTGCCCCGCTGAATGGATTCACGCAAAGAGGCCAGGTCTGAATCTGTTTCAGGTTGGTTTACAAATTCAAGCCAATCAATTGGCCGCTCCAGAGGTCCGTCACTGAGCAAACCAGCTGTCTTACTGTTTACAGATTGCTTAAGGCCAACACTTGACCAGGGCCATTTTTCAGCGCGGTCCACCAAACCGGCCCGAACAGGATTGCGGACAACATACCTGCAGACAGTGTAATAATGCCTGTCAGTTTGAACCGGAAAACTTTTGAACCGCCCCTGATATAAATGTCCGCTGCCGGTAGTTCCGTGATTTGCATGCCAACGCTGTGTGTGCGTCATGGTCAGCCAACCTAAAAAAGCCGATAAATCAGCATCTTGTTCCGGCCACAACACCATGTGCCAATGATTAGGCATAATGCAATAATCAATGATGCGTATTGGCCGACGTTCGTGCGCCTCCACAATAGCCTTTTCAAACGCTTGGTAATCGGATTCATTTTCGAAAATTGTCATGCGGGTGTTGGCACGATTAATGACATGATAAACGACACCGCCTTTGGATGCGCGCAATGGTCTTGGCATAAAAGGCTCCTGACCCCTTTTCTAAATCCTGACCCCTTTTCTAAATCCCCCTATCCAAACTCCGATAACTGATCGCCTCGGACACATGGGACAATCCGATATCCTTGGCTCCGGCCAGATCGGCTATGGTGCGGGCAATCTTTAAAATGCGGCCATAGGCCCTGGCCGAAAGCTTGAAGCGATCCATGGCCATTTCAAGCACCTTTATTCCGTCTGAGGTCAAGCGGCAGTGCTTGCGCGTGAGGCGGGTGTTCATCTGGGCGTTACAAAACACGCCCTCGGCTGCCAGGCGCTTTTGCTGGATGCCCCTGGCCTCTAAGACCTGTTCCGTGTATTCGGCTGAGGTGGGGCCGCAGGTCTTGGTGTTAAGATCCTTAAACGGAACCGCGGGCACCTCCACCTGGAGGTCTATCCTATCCAATAAAGGCCCGCTAACCCGGTTTCTGTATTCCTGCACCCTTCCCGGACTACAGGTGCAGGCCCGGTTGGGGTCTCCGTAATAGCCGCAGGGACAAGGGTTCATAGCGGCCACCAGCATGAATCGGGCTGGAAAACAGACCGAGGCCGCGGCCCTGGTCACCACCACTTCCCCGGATTCCAAGGGCTGGCGCATTACCTCGAGCACGCTTTTTTTAAACTCGGGCAGCTCATCCAAAAACAAAACCCCATGGTGGGCCAGGCTCACTTCACCAGGACGGGGAAAACTGCCCCCGCCGACCAGACCGGCGTAGCTGATGGTATGGTGAGGCGCACGGAAAGGACGCCTGGTCACCAGGGCCTGGTCATCCTCCAGGGTGCCCGCCACACTGGCCACCTGGGTAACCTCAACCGCCTCTTCAAAGCTCAGGGGCGGCAGAATAGTGGCCAGACGTTTGGCCAGCATGGTCTTGCCGCTACCCGGAGACCCCACCATAAGTATGTTGTGCCCCCCAGCCGCGGCAATAGTCAGGGCGCGCTTGGCCTGTTCCTGCCCCCTTACATCCTGCATATCCAGATCGTAATTTTCGGTTCCGGCCAGGAGATGGGGATCGGATACCACCGGGTTCAACTTCTCCCGCTCTAAAAGGTGTTCCACCACCTGGGTCAGACTTTCCGCACCGAGCACATAAACACCCTCGACCACAGAGGCCTCCGGCGCGTTTACCTTGGGCAGGATCATGTGCTCAAACCCCAGGCGGGCCGCAGTCACCGCCATGGGCAGGCAGCCCCTTACCGGCCGCAGGCCCCCATCCAAGGCCAACTCACCCACCACCGCCACCTTTTCCAGGGACCGGGCAGGGATCACGCCCGAGGCGGCCAGGATCCCCAGGGCTATGGGCAAATCAAAACCGGAGCCCTCCTTGCGTACATTCGCCGGAGCCAGGTTGACGGTTATACGGTTTACAGGGAGAGAAAAACCGGAATTGGTCAAGGCGGCCCGGACCCTCTCCTTGGATTCACGAACCGCGCCTTCAGGCAGACCCACAGTATTAAAGGCAGGCAGGCCGGGGGCCAGATCCACCTCTACATAGACGGCAAAGGCATCCACCCCCAGAACAGCCAGGGAATTCACACTTGCAAGCATTGCTCCCCCCAAAGATATGATTCTTAAGTATTTAACAAACCACTGGATGCCAAACAAGCTTTTGCAATGCTTTAAAAACTGGGGCCATCCCGGAAAAAACAGACCTAATACAGCGAAGAGCCTTGATTTGCGGCACTTTTCCCACCTACGCCCAAAATACCAATAGCCATGCTGCTGTTAACAAAAATGACATTTTCTGATTCTTTGGCTTAACTGCCTCTTGACGACTCAGGTCAAGGCCGTTATATATGAGCCATGCTTCGCGGGAACAAAAACCGCAAGGCAAAAAAGCAAGAAAGTGTGCCGAGGTAGCTCAGTTGGTAGAGCAGAGGACTGAAAATCCTCGTGTCGGCGGTTCAATTCCGTCCCTCGGCACCATTTTTTTGCCTTAAATTCAACAAATTAGGCCTTAACTACCTGGTGACCACACCAAGGCGGTTAAGGCCTTTTTTTGGGCATTTTCGGGCAAATCTGAGCACAAAAGTGACTAAAGAGTATACCGGCGATCGACCAAGGTAGAAACGATTGCCACTGGTCGTGGTCGTCTGTGTCAGCTCTTGCCGGGACACCTTAAAAGGCATAGGTTGGGTTAGGATGATGGAGAATTCACTGGCAGGTTGGCGAAGGATTGCGAATTGTTTTGGAGATTAGTGAAAGCTCGCCATTTTGGCTTTTAGGATGAATTAACAGCCCGGAATCTTGATCCTTATCCATGCGCTGGCAAAATGACCGGTAGCAAGTAAATGCGATTGTTCCGATATTGATCTTTTCTAAAAAGCAAAATACTTATCATTATATTCTCACCTTGACCAAATAGACTACTCGCAGATAATGATAGGTATTAATCTACTTAAATTTATCAAGAGAAGTGTACCTAACCGACAGAAGGTTCAGGGTGTGTTTTTAAAACAATGCGCTATTTGCAGGCTATTGAAAAGTTATGAAGGAGCCTCTCCCTGAGAGTGTCGAATACTTTATGACCAGGTAAAATTTATCCATATTAAGAGTTATTGACGATACTCTTTAATAACAATCTTTTCACTAACTGTATAACTGGATATAAAAACAATCATAAAATTGACATACTTTAATCAAATTGGTGATTGAAATGATAAATCCTGAAATCATGGAAGAGCTTAACAAGGCTTACCCGGTGTTGTCGGAAGTCAACCACGGACTCGTTTCGAGTGCGCTCTTAAATGCCAAGCTGGTCACTTTAAAGGCAGGTAAACCTATCTTTGAAGACCTCCAACTCTGCATTTTTTTCCATTTGTCCTTTCCGGAAACATCCGTGTTTATAAACAATCAGTCCAGGGAAGAGAGTTATCAATCTGCAACGTAGCCTCCGGAGATGGGTTGATGCTGCTGACAGCCTTGTGTGGCGCGATATATGGTGTCTTGGCGCCTCGGATGCTGTCCCGCTATTCGGCCTTAACCGTTAACTACATATGCCATGCTGTTCGGAACCTTATTTCTTCTTCCAGGCGCCCTTGTTGAAGGGGTTGCCCAGTCAATTGCGTAGATAGGCAAAAATACAATTATTCTGATTGGGTTTTTGGGCATCTTTTCTGGAGCCCTTGGCTTTTATCTATGGACTTTGGCGCTGACTCGCCTGTCGCCAACACAGGTGGCGGTCTATGCGAACGTCAATCCGGCGGTGGCAATAATCTTGGGGGTCCTTCTTTTAGGGGAAAGCCTTAGCTGGGCCTTTTTTCTCGGTTTAGGAACCCTTGTGGTTGGCGTGTTGTTTGTCAACTGGCCCCAAAAAGCCCACTCGGTATAAAGCTCCAGTTTACTAAAGAGTGCAGCTATTAGTGTGTTGTCTTAACAGCGGCCTTCGAGCTGATGAATACAGCCTCTCTTCAAACCTTCAGGGTGATCTTACTTTGATATTGATTGTTGTTCTTTGAAATGTACTGGCAGGGCGCTACGCACAACCACGGTTTGATATGAGCAGATGGGTGAGGATGCCGTCTCATAATTTGGCCTGGTGGCAAAATTTTTGATATTTTCTAATCATTCATCCAGTGAAAAAATATCAATTTTCCTGACCTTGGCATGTTCAGAGCTTGGGTTGGGACGTCATATCCGCCCAACTAACCTATGATGCAACTATTGTCGAATCAAACTATTTGCGTTAACAGTCTTTAAGGGCAAGTTCTTATGCCGATCCTCATAACATGACCAGCAAAATGGACAAGCCATAGAAATGGCCTTGAGGCAAAAGCGATTAGTCATTTTTTGCGTAAGTGTTCTGAAGGTGCTTATGTGGACAGAGACAACAGCTCCCGCATCTCATGTGAATCAAGCTTATTATTGTTCGCCAAGAAAAAAATGAGAGACATAAATGAAACGAGCATTGCATATTACAAGTGGTGACATAGCGGGGAATAATTTGGTGAAAAGCAAAATTCCCGGTGAAGTGTTCGTATGGCATGACATCCTTTACAATGGTCCGAGAAAACCCGGATGGCCCGATAAAATAACGCTGGATGCTCAGGCCAATTTTCTTGAAGATTCAACCGGAGGCGGACTAAGCAAAAAATAGGTCCTTGAGGCATTGAAAACTCAGTACGCTAAGCTAAAGGCAGCATCAGAATATAACACTGTGCTTCTGTGGTTTGATGCGTGCCTTTTTGACCAGTCGATGCTCTGCCACATCCTTACATGCCTGCGTTTTCTCAAAAACGAAAAGGCCGAACTCTTTTGCATAGATGCTTTTCCGGGAATCGACCCATATCACGGTCTTGGGCAACTTTCTCCCGCTCAACTGGCCTCTGTGCATGACAAACGTCAACCATTGAAATTGGAGAGGAACCATTTTCTTTTTGCGGAACGTGTTGATCGCGCGTTCGCACTTCAGGATTTCTCAGAGTTCAAAAAGTTGGCAGAATTGACTGATGCCCCCCTGCCTTGGGTTCCGGCTGCCGTGACGCGATGGATGGAAGAATATCCAGACAAAAAAACTGGATTAGGTCGGCTTGAAGAACTTGCACTTGAAGCGATACGTTCTGGCTGCGAGACTGCTGCGGAAATTTTCTCGTTTGTTTCGGAAAGAGAGACGCCACCGCAATTCTGGGGAGATACCACTCTTTGGGAAAAAATAAATACATTGGCTGAAAAAGAACCACCCCTGGTCAGGATTGAAGGCCCGAAGATACGATTACCGCAATGGGAAGGAATTGCCGATTTGAAGTTATTTCGAATATATCCAACATGGCGGGACAAATAAACCGCAACTCGCTCTTCGCGATTTAGCCAATCAAGTAAAGTAAGCTGACCGAAAAGGAGGTTGGAGCGGCAGGCTAACCGAATGTTCAACGCATATACTATTATCCCAATCTCGGCTTTACAGAAGGCCGAAACTAAACGGTTCTTAATGAAAAAAAATCAGGGCCAGGGAAGCGGCCGAGCAGTTGGGCATCAGCAAGGCCCACTGTTTACAAGTGGGTGGTGCCCCTTTACAAGGCTGGTTGCGAAGCGGCATTGCGCAATAGGGGTTCCCGCACGTTTGCATGAACGACAACAGCAGCTCGACCTTAGTGACTTGTTGCCTGATGACAAGCCACTGCGCCCCCTGCTCCCTGATCCTGGCTGTGTGCTGGCTTGAGCGGCAGGGACTAGTGGTGATAGGGTGTTTGCTGAGCGGCAAAAGCCTTGACAACAACACCTAGCAAAAGTGAAAAGCACTCCCAGGGATGAACTGACAGCCGATATCTAATTACAAGCATTTCAAAACAGAACCCCCGCCCATGCCTTGCGACACGGTCGGGGGCGCCGAGCAAATCTAAGAGGATCCAGTCATCTCTTCAATTACTTCCAGAATCCTGCAAAACCGGTGAGTAAAAAGAACAAAGCCACTTCCTAAAAAGAAAAGACAAAATTAGAATACAAACTTGTTAAGGTTTTTGTATCAACTTTGCAGAATTTTCATATCCCTGAGTATGGAAGTAGCTATATCAGCGTTATATTCCCTGACCCTTTTGGGGGTTAAGAATATTTCAACAAAATACCACACCCACAGCCCACCGGCCGTCAAAAGAAAAGCTACGCCAAGGCCTGTCTTACCCAAGAGAAACAACTGAATGGGGAATAATATAGCCAATGCCATTAATAATCCTAAGCTCTTTTTCTTCCTCTCATATTCTTCTACAAATTGGCTTTGCTCTTCAGTGCTCATTTTGGCAAGCGATGACTTGACTATTACAGGTAACTTTTCGGCAATACTAGGATTAATTTCCAGGGACATATTTTTATCTCCGTGTAATTAGTAGCTAATTGTAACTCTACAACTAACACCAACAAAAAGCTTATTACAATTAATCAGCATTCTCGAGTCGAAAGGTGCCACGAAGGAATTTAAATGTGCTTTTTCCGATCTTGCCCCCCTATTCGCTTTACAGGTTAAAATCATATCCGGCAATCAATTTATTTTTTAGACTTAATATTGTCAAGTTTTTTATGATAATTAAATTAAAGTATGCTTTTATCCAGCCCCTCAACATTCAACTAATAATACTCATTAACACAATACAGCATTAAGCCGTTATGCCGTTATGCCTTAATGTTATACACATAAAGAATAAAATCACATAAAGCGTTAAATCATCTATCAAAAACTTTTTGTGGGCTTAAGCCCACTCCACAGCCTTTGTCATAACAGCAAATCAAGTTTTTCTCGGGGGAGCAGACAACGTCTAGCCTTCAATCTGCAAAGCACTAGGCCAAAATTCTTCCACCTGGTTAATGCCAAATTCAATAATAGTAATTAACTTATTTATAACTGTGACCCGCCTCGCAGAATCGAGGTCTTAAAGATGGGGTTAGTTAAGGAAAGACCCAACAAGACTCGCCCCGGTAAAGGGGAGGAAAGAGTGGTCAAAGATATGACTAACAAGGTGAAGGACCATACCATCGACCGGTTTGTGGCTGAAAAGCTCGAGCAAGGGGAAAAGCCCAACCAGCTTATCAACGAAAAAAGCCCATATCTTCTGCAACATGCCTTTAATCCGGTTAACTGGCGCCCTTGGGGCAAAGAGGCGATCAAGCTGGCCCAAAAGGAGCACAAGCCCATATTCCTTTCCATTGGTTATTCCACTTGTCACTGGTGTCATGTCATGGCCCATGAGTCATTTGAAGACCCGGAGACGGCCGGTCTGATGAACCAATGGTTTGTCTGCATAAAGGTGGATAGGGAGGAAAGGCCGGACCTTGACCGGCTTTACATGACAGCCACCCAGGCCCTGACTGGCGGCGGGGGCTGGCCCATGAGCGTGTTTCTCGCCCCGGATCTAAAGCCCTTTTATGCGGGGACCTATTTCCCACCCAAAAGAAAATACAACATGCCCGGTTTTGACGAGGTGCTCAAGGCTGTGCATGAAAAATGGCGGGCCGACCCCAACGCACTATTAGATTCAGCCGCAAAGCTAACCGAATACATAAAGCAAAACCAGAACCCGCTTCCACCTCAAGGAGAGGCCGGTCTGGAAGCCATGCCACTGGCTTATGAGCAATTTGCAGGCATTTATGATGCTGAACTCGGCGGATTTGGCCTGGCCCCAAAATTTCCGCAGACTATGATTCTTTTCTTTTTATTGCGCTATGCCAAGGAGGTTCCCCAATCCAGGGCAGGCGAAATGGCCCTTTTCAGCTTGCGCCAAATGGCGGCGGGAGGGATCTGCGACCAGATAGGCGGAGGGTTCCACCGCTATTCAGTGGATCAAAGATGGTTTTTGCCCCATTTTGAAAAGATGCTCTATGACCAGGCCCTTTTGGCCCTGGCCTATGGGGAGGCTTTTCAGTTCACCGGCGAGGAGTTCTACGCGTCAGTGCTCAGGGAAATTCTCGATTACGTGCAAAGGGACATGACCTCCGGCCAAGGCGGATTTTATTCGGCCGAAGATGCAGACAGCCCTTTGCCGGAAGACCCGGCCAAACATGGTGAAGGGGCTTTTTATATCTGGGGCGCTGAAGAATTAAAAAACCTGTTGAGTGATGAAGAATATCAATTGGCGAGAATCTATTTCGGTGTCAGGGAACAAGGCAATGTGGCCCAGGACCCTCACCGGGAATTCACGGGTAAAAACATCCTCCACCAAGCGCTCAGCCTTGAGCAGGCAGCCCGCGGGCTAAAAATTAACCCGGAAAAGGCAACTCGACTGATCAGCCGAATCAGGAATAAATTATTACAGGCACGAGGGAAACGCCCCCGCCCCCACCTGGACGACAAGATAATAACCGCCTGGAACGGCCTTATGATAAGCGCCTTTGCCAGGGCGGCGGCCATGCTTGATGAACAGAAATACTTAGACGCAGCCCAAAAAGCAGCCAAATTCATTACAACCGAACTCCACTCCAACCAGGGTTCCGGGCTGATGCGCACCTGGCGGGGCGGCCAGACCGGACAAGAGGCAATGCTTGATGACTATGCCTTTTTAATCCAGGGCCTTATTGACCTTTACGAGGCAAGCGGAGATTTAACCTGGCTCAACCGGTCCATAACCCTGGGCCTGGAACAAAAGGAGTCATTCTGGGATTCAAAAAACCACGGCTTTTTCGAGACCTCGGGCAAGGACCACAGTGTGCTTATAAGGGGCAAGGAAACCTTTGAAAGCGCCATTCCCTCAGGCAACTCCATTGCCCTTTTAAACTGCCTGCGCTTGGGCGAAATTTTGTCGGATGAAGCATGGAAAGAACTTGGGACAAAGGGTTTGAACGCCTTTGGCAGAGCACTTAAAGAACACCCCTCCGGCCTGCCGCAAATGCTTTGCGCTCTGTTTTATCTAAGGCAGCCCATCAGGCAGGTGGTGCTTAGTGGAGACAGGAAAAAACCAAAATGGCATGACATGCTACATGCCTGCCACACTCCATTTCAACCCCACAAAGCCTTGGTCCTGGCCGATACTGATGCAGACGGGTCTGAACTGGCCCGGCTTTTCCCCTTTTTATCGGAGATACAATCAGGAACCAAGCCAGTGGCCCACGTCTGCCGGGATTATGCCTGTGGCGCGCCCACCAATGACCCGCAAGTGCTCATAGACCAGCTGACGCCTTAGTGGGAAAGTAAATAGGGCCCGAACAAAGGCAGGGCCCTATTATGAAACACAACAGACATTTTATTAAGGACCGTCAAGTCAAATAGCCTTACCCCCTGTTGCAAAGTTAAAATATTTTTAGCTTTCTAATTTCACAGCTCAAAGGGCATGTAACTCAAAAGGGTATGGTCGCAGCCTTTTTTCAGATACAATAAAGTGTTGAAACCAAAGACACTCAAAACTGGATGGCCGGGACATGTCTTCTTCATCTCGTTTTATGCGCCTTTCCATAGGCAAAAAAATAATCGTAGCAAACCTCACCTTTACCTTGCTTTTGATCATTATTCTGATGGTCTCCTATGTTTACAAACAATACGATGACATTGTCGAGAACTATATCAACGATGCCCGCATCACCACTATGCAGGTGGAGAGCGTGCGCGAGGCCATGGAAGAAAAATGGGCCCATGGCGTACTGACCCCGAAACAGATCAGGACCTATGCCGATCAGGACCAAATGGGCAAGGTCCTGGCCATGATTCCGGTGGTGACCGCCTGGGAAACAGCCATGAAAAAGGCCAAGGAACTGGACTACACCTTTAAAGTCCCCAAGTTCAGCCCCAGAAACCCCA
Organism: Dethiosulfatarculus sandiegensis; assembly: GCF_000931935.2. Classification (GTDB taxonomy): domain Bacteria; phylum Desulfobacterota; class Desulfarculia; order Desulfarculales; family Desulfarculaceae; genus Dethiosulfatarculus; species Dethiosulfatarculus sandiegensis. Next base: position 76,108 of record NZ_AZAC01000003.1, on the reverse strand, counting down.
AAAACCAGCCGGACGCAGTTGAAGCCAATGCCCTTAAACATATGAAGGCCACCCAGAACGACAGCTATTATCTCATCGATGATAAGCTTAATGCGGTTCGTTTCTTCCAGGCGGTGCGGCTCAGCCAAAGCTGCCTTTTATGCCACGGAGACCCGAACAACAGTGAACGAATCTGGGGAAACAATAAGGGGCTGGACCCCACCGGGGTGGCCATGGAGGATTGGAAAGAAGGCGAGATTCACGGGGCATTTGAGGTGATCTATTCCCTGGACAAAGCCGACCGGGAGATAGCAACCGCCATTGCCGGGGCAGGAGGCGTGGCCCTGGTCATACTGGTTGCAGGCCTTTTCCTGGCCATGGCGCTGGCGCGCAACTTAAGCAGGCCGATAAACCGGGCAGCCAAGGCCCTGGGCGCTACGGCCAAGGGAGACTTCACCACCCATTTGGAACTGTCTCTCACGCAAAGAAGTGATGAGATAGGTGAAATGCTTAAAGATCTGGAAGACATGAACCAAAGTCTTTCAGATACCATGAAGAGTGTAACCGAAGTGGCCGGAGTGGTGGCCGAAAACTCCCGGCAACTTACTCAGGGCAACCTTGATTTGAACGACCGCACCCAACAACAGGCAAGCGCCATTGAAGAGACCGCCGCCGCCCTGGAGCAGATGACTTCCTCTGTGAGGCAAAACGCAGACTCCGCGGCCCAGGCCAACGGTCTGGCCCAAAAAACTTCCGAAGTGGCCAGGCAGGGAGGCCAGTCCGTGAAAAACACCATGGAGGCCATGCAGGAGGTCAATGAATCCAGCAAAAAAATCCGCGAGATTATAGATGTGGTTAATGAGATAGCTTTTCAGACAAACCTCTTGGCCCTAAACGCCGCAGTGGAGGCGGCCCGGGCCGGTGAGGCGGGACGCGGTTTTGCCGTGGTGGCAGGCGAGGTAAGGAGTCTGGCGGGCAGGGTGGCCGAAGCCTCCAAAGAAATCCAAACCCTGATCACCGAAAGCGTGACCAAGGTGGAGAGATCGAGCCTGATGGTCTCTGAAAGCGGGAAGCTTTTACAGAAGATCATAGAAGATACAGAACAGGTGACAACCACCATAGCCGAAATTTCGGCCGCCAGCCAGGAACAGGCCACAGGCATAGAAGAAGTCAACCGGGCTGTTGCCCAAATGGATGAAGCTGTACAGCAAAACGCCGCTTTGGTTGAAGAGGCCACAGGGACCTCAGAAAACCTGGACTCTGCCGCCAGGGACTTGAACCAGCGCATGGCGGATTTCACCACACGTAAAAAGCAAAACCTTCTGCCCCCGCCAAAAAAGGGATAATTATCGATTTTAAGCGGATATGCATAAAAACCCGGCCCCCTTAGCAAAGGGCCGGGTTTTTTATGAAACAAAAAGAATCAATCTTCTATTTAACGGCGATCAGTTTGTCAAACCTGGTTTCCTGCAGGTTTTGCACAGTCCGCACCAGCTTTACCACCACCAGTAAACCGGCTGCCTGCAAAAGGGAGCCCGCAGCCGAGATGAGGCTTATCAGATCATAGTATTCCATGCCGTAGTTCGAGGTAATACCTGGGATGAGCGCCGCCAGAATCAGCCAGGAGACCAAAAATGAAAACCACCAGATGCTTATCCAAACCGGATTAGGCGGGTTTTGCGGCGAAACATTGACTCCATCCTCCTGGCTCCGGAAAAAAACCTCGCCCATTACCTGAAAAGGCATAAAGAAAAACAAGATCGGCACCAGAAAACTGGCCACTGCCCAGTTGGGGTTAAAGCGAAGGTCTTGCTCCCCCAAAACAGATAAATTCAAGTGCGCCCTGTGAAACCACATGAGAAACAGCACTGCACAGGCCACATTAGTGACAATGGTGGGGGCGGCCACAAAAGAAGTGAGCGACTTTTGTTCCAGATACACCTGCATACTTGGTAGGCTTGAAAGCCAGATATTAACCCCTGTGTTCACCAGGCCCATGGCCGCAAAAACCCAACAGGAGATCACCGCCAGCTTGGCCCTGCCTTGCCCGATCGTCTTGGCCTGTTTCAGCTCGGGCCTTTTTACTCTGGCCTTTTCAGGTTTTTTTTTCTTGTTTTTCTTATTGGGTGCGGTGCTCATCAATCGATCGGCCTTTCCGGATGAAGATAACTGCCGTGGTATTGAAAAAGGCGTCTTCGTTTTCTCCAACCCACATTCGGCAAGGAGTTGCATTTTGCCAACTTACCAAAATTAAATTGCTTTTCCAATTCATCAAACCACGGTCCCGCTTGAATTCCGCCCAAAATTCAATAACCCGCCTTCCCAATGCATCAGACGGTTGCCAGACAATATAACCAATACATAGCCCCCTTTGCAAAGGTCTGGGCTTGCCAGGGTTGATTTTTAAATTGCCATGCCCTCACAGGGCAGGACTGGAACCAATAGTCATACTCATGAAAAGCACAAAAAAATCAAGACAGGAGCTTTTTAAAAGGGACGATTTTTACAATCCGGCTGACAGGTCAATAGCCCTGGATAATTCTTCCTTTTCACGGAACCCAGATCATAATAATCAAATTCAAAGAACCAAAATTTACATTTAAAGGCAAAGTCTTTTTGGAATTTTTCACATTATGGAAATGGCCATTTCCACATAAAACACCTACTTTAAATAGTCTTTATTTTTTCCTCTATATGAAAAAACTACGTTGGTGGGCGCCGCCTTTTTAGCCACCCAGCCCCAAAATGCCACCAGGGAGATGGTGCTCCCCTGGTTGCGGCCGGGGCCTGCGGAATAAAACTCAGCACCTTTGAAACAGACCCGGTTCGCTTTCCCCACATAGACGAAGACGTCCTTTGGGAAATCCTTCCCGAAATAGCAGATCAGGGGATTCCGGTGGGGTTTCATGCTGAAAACAACGTTATTATAGAAGCGCTTATCCAAAAATATAAAAACCAGGGCAAGACCTACGCCAAGGCGCACTCGGAAACCCTGGCGGTGATCAAACTGCTGGAGCCGGCCCATTGGACAGGGATAACGTTGCATATCTACCATGCCTCCCATCCCCGTTGTCTGGAGCTGATCCGCTGGTTCAAGGGCCAGGGAATGGATGTGACGGCGGAAACCTGCCCTCATTACCTTCTCTTCAATGAAAAGCACATGGACAAAATTCAGGCCTTTGGCAAGATCAATCCCGCGCTGAGGTCAAAGGAGGCAGCGGAAGGGCTTAGGCCAAGCCTTCTGGCCGAAGACATTGACTTCATCACCTCAGACCATTCCCCCCGGCTCTTGGAGAGAAAAACCAACCCAAATGTATTTGAAAATTCATCGGGCGGTCCGGGCCTGGAAAGCATCCTGCCGCTTATGTACAACGCGGCTGTGGTGGGAAGGGGTCTTTCGGTTGTCGGCTTGCCCGTCTTTTGGCTGCCAATCCGGCCCGCCGTTTTGGGATCGGCCCGCCCAAGGGGGTCACCCGAACCGCCCTTTCCCCTGAAGGCCTTGAGGGGAAAAATGGCTCATTGCCAAAATGAAGCCGGCAGAGCTTGAAGTCGGTACTGACGAAGCCTTTAACATCATAGGCCAAGTAGAGGCATCCGATCCCGCAACCCATAAAAAGGCGGTGATCGGCTCCCATCTGGACACAGTGCCAAACGGCGGCAGGTTTGACAAAACCTTGGGAGTGTTGGCTGGACTTGAGTGAGCCCGCATTTTTATTGAGCAGGGTGTGAAACTGCCCTGGGAGCTTTGGATTGTCAACTTTACAGATGAAGAAGGAGCCCACAACGCAGGAACCATGGGCAGCCGGGCCATGCCCAACGGGCTTTCCCAATCCGACCTTGAGCACACCAAAAACAAAAGTAAATATAATTTTGCCCGGGACCTGGCCCTGGCGGGCAAAGACCCGGCCCGGATTTCGAAACCCCTCTTAGGGGCAGGCGATTTTGCCTTTTACTTGGAGCTGCATATTGAACAGGGCAAGAAACTCGAGGCCGAGGGCCTGGAGATAGGCGCTGTCACAGTGATTGCCGGGATATACCGATATGTGGTGACCATAACCGGCGAGCCCGCCACGCAGGCGCCTTTCCCATGCACCAAAGGGATGATGCCCTGGTCAAGGAGGCCTCTCTGATAAGTCTTTTGCCCCAATGGGCCCAGGCCAGGAATCCGGAGATGGTGGCAAGCATTGGCCAGCTTTTCCTGAATCCGGGAGCGCCCAATGTAATTCCCGACCTGTGCAGTCTGGTGGTGGAACTGGGGAGTCAGGACACCGCCAATATCAAGGCCCTTAAAATGATGCTTGCAAGGCAGGCTGATTCAGGCAAAAGCATTTTCGTGGAGCCGGTTCATGCCAAGGCCCCTTGCCTTTTACACGAACCCCTGATCGGGCAGCTGGAAAAGGCGGCGGAAAAACTTGGCTTGGCCCACACCCGCATGGTAAGCGGCGCAGGTCATGACGCCACCAGCTTTGCCGCCCCAAAAGGTGCCGACCGGGATGATTTTCGCGCCGTATAAAAACGGTGTCAGCCACAGTCCGTGGGAAGAGATAACAGCTAAACAGGCAAGCCAAGGCTGTCAGGTGCTTTTCGACACCCTGCTCAGCCTGACCGGGAAAAATTCTTTTTTGTTAACCAGCCGGGCGGCCTTTGGGTTTAGTCCACAGGTGAGCAGGTGAAGGCGCAGACAAAATTCTCCAAGAGCTTCCAAATGTTGATCAGCAAGAACTCAGCCTTTGCCAACGGTTTGGCATTAAAGAAAACAAAGAAGCCTCTCAATTCAATGCGCCGTCATCTCCCCTCCAAAAAAGTCACAGGCCTTTAGAGGTGTATCCCTTATTCCCGACCAGATACACATCATCCACACTACCTGCATAATGAGCTTTTTGTTCGCGCACACTCCTTTCCCCGCTTCTCCGGCAACTCAAAAATTGCATAACCGGCCAGCCGCTAAAAATTAGCACTCATCAACTTTATTTTTAAATTACATCTTATTTCGTATTAATTTATCTATTTTTTTGGACATTCCGTAATTTTTTTGTAGAATCTAACTTTACTTGCAGGGGTTTATTCTACTCAATTTCATGCGGAGAACCTAATATGCGACAAATATTGAAGAAATACACATGGGTCTGGATTGTTCCCTTATGCCTGGCTGCCAGTCCCAGTCTGGCGGCCAATAACGAGCAAGCAAACAGTCGGACAAAACTTGAACCGGTGGTGGTCTCAGCCACCTTGAACGAGCAGAAACTTTCCCAGGCTCCAGCCTCAATAGAGGTAATCAGCCAAGCCCAAATCCAGGAAATGGGGGCCGACACCGTGGCCCAGGCCTTGGAAGAGGCAGTGGGCCTGGTCCTGAATACTGAATCCGGCAGAGCCATGAGGCCTTCCATAAGGGGAACCGGCTCCCAACACACCCTGGTTCTGGTGGACGGAAGACGTCTGGCTCCCGGCTACAGGGGGATGACCGACATAAACCAGATCCCCACTATCATGATCGAGCGTATTGAGGTGGTGCGAGGCCCTTCTTCCGCCCTTTTCGGCAGTGATGCACTGGGTGGTGTGGTGAACATCATCACCAAGCAAGCGCCCAGGGAAAAGATCAAGGCTGAGGCGGATATCAAGGCGGGAACCAATACTGGCAGCGGCGGCCAGACCTTTCTGCCCCAGGGCCTGATCGGTGCGGGTCTCGGCAAGTTCCGCTTTCTGGCCAGCGGCAGCTTTAAAAATCGAAACGGCTGGGAACATGACAACGAGCCTCCGGACGACGGAGACGAAGTCAAGCAACAGTACGGGGCCGGCAAGGGCGTAATAGATTTTTCCGAGAACCATTCCGTCAGTTTCGGAGGAAGTTACAACAATTTTGAACGCATAGGTCAAAGAGATATCCAAAATACTTTAGCCGAAAGGGACGCAACAGATAAGATCAGTGACGTTTTTCTGCGTTATGACGGCAAATTCACCAAAAACACCAACCTCATGCTGCAGGCTTACCATTCGGAATATGAAACAGATGTGGACCTTAATCCTGCGATCAAAAGCCCCTTTCTTTTGCTTAACGAAAAATACAAGAGAACCCAGTATGAGGGCCGTTTCAACGCAAAGTTGAATGAAATGTTGAACCTCACCCTGGGGGCGGAATCCCGCCAGGACACCAGGGGTTCGGACAATCTTTCTACGGAATATGACACAGACAACCACGCGGGCTTCGGCCAACTGGACATGCTTTTCTTTGACCGCCTGAACCTGGTGGCCGGAGTTCGTTTAGATGACCATAGTGAGTTCGGCTCCGAATGGAGCCCCAAAATGGCGGCCAGTTTTATCATCAACCCCAACCTGCGCCTCAAGGCATCTTATGGCCACGGGTTCAGGGCGCCGACTTCATATGAACTATATGTCACCGCTTATAAAAGGCGGGGCAAGGATATTTATCTGCCAAACAAAGACCTGGAACCGGAAACAACTGACTCCTATGAGATCGGGCTGCAATCAAACCTGGATGTGGCAGAGGGCCTGGACCTGGAGCTGACCTGGTTCAGAAATGACATTGATGACCTTATCGAAGCCATGCCCCTTGCTTCCAAGGCAAAGGGAAAATCCAAGGTAAAAAGATACCAATATTCGAACATTGCCGAGGCAACTACCAGTGGCCTGGAATTATTGGGTAACCTGCGCCTTCCCTTTAATTTTACCTTTGGCGCGGGCATGACCTGCCTGGATACGGAGAACAAGGACACGGGCGAGCAACTGCCCAACCAGCCCCGCTTTAAAGGCAACTTGAACGCCACCTGGAAACTGAAAGACTTAGGGCTCAAGACCAGGTTGTCCTTTAACTGGTACTCAGGCCAGGAAGACGGTCTGGGAAACAGTCTTGACGATTATTCAGTAGTCAACGCCTGGGTTGGCAAAGATCTGTGCCAAAGCTTCATGCTCTATGCGGGAATGAAAAACATCTTCGACACTGACCGGGAAGAATACAATATCGCCCCGGCTTATGTATACCTGGGAGTCAGGTGGGAATACTAAACCCGGCTTTTCATACAGGACAAAAAATGAACACCCCCACTTTGGGTCAAAAAACAGCCGTTCGTTTTATGTTGGTTTCCTTGCTCTTTTTGCTGCTGGGTTGCTTAGAGGGACTGATGCACCCCACCAAATGGATGCTCAAGGATTTTTACCTCTTTCTATTGGGTCTTGAACCCCAGCACCTGAAACCGTTCTTTGGTTACTTTGTGGGCAAGATACACACCCATGTAAGCCTGTTGGGGTGGGTGACTTCGGCCTTGATGGGCTTGTTCTATTTCACAGCGGAACAGATCAAGGGAACCAACCACTACCGCTCTTTTTTGTGCACAGCCAATCTCTGGCTGCATGTGGCGGGAGTGCTGATTCTGGTCTTTGGTTTTCATCTGGTGGGTTTGGTGGCCCTGCCCACAGGCCACGCCATTGGCAGCCCGGAATTCAGGGCGGCAGCCAGCCAGGTGAAGCTGCTGGTGGTCATTGGTGGTCTCTGCGTCTTTTTTTCCGCTGTGATCTTTACCTTTAACCTGTCAGCCACTCTGCTTAAAAAAAATGATTTAAAAAAGGTTCGCGAAAACTGAACAAAGCAACCTAGCTCAAAGCAACTTATTGTTTTTGCATATCAAATCAAGAAAAATACAGGGAGTTAAAAATGATTCCGTCTTTATCTAAAGCAACTCGAACCGCGTTTTTCATCCTGGCGCTTTGCGTGGGCTTTTGCCTGTCGGCAAGCGCCGCCCAGGCTGCAACCTATAAAAAAATAGAGAAAAAAAACCTGATTATAATTGGCGACCGGGTGGTTGATATCGCCTACAACCTGGGGGTCATCCCGGTGGGCCTCTCGGCCCGCTGCTCCATGTGGCCCATGTGCGAAAAAATCAAGGTTATCGGCCAGCCCGTGGGTTGCCCCGGATGCGTTTCCAAGGGAAAAACCGCCAAGCTTAAAAAGTTGATCAAGCAAAAAAACATTAAACTCGCCCTGGTTGAAAAGTCAGACCCCTTCTGCATTCTCGTACCCAAGGCCAACCCCCTGGACGCCATAAAGGTCTTTCAAAAAATGGGCGTGAAGGTAATAACAATAGACTTCAAAGAGGGAATTCCTTCCGCTATCCAGCAGACCGCCGCTGCCCTGGGCAAAAAAGAGCAAGGCGCGAAATTGAAAGAGACCTATGAGAAGAACCTCACCAAACTGAACAATAAAATGAAAAACCTGAAAATAGGCAAAAAAGTGGTGGTGTTAAATGGCGTCTATCAGGCGGCAACCGGCAAATCCTTTATCAGGGTGGAGGTCCCCGGCGGTTACACCGACCGTTTCATTCTGACCCCCTTGGGTTGCCAAAACGTAGGCGGCGCCCTGGTCAAGGGGCGCAAGGCCGTAAAAGGCTATGTAGGACTGCGTAAACTAAAGGGTCTTTCCAAAAACAAGCCTGATGTGATTGTCATAACCGGCGATGCGACAGGGGTGCAAAAGGCATTGACCAGACAGGTGGCCAATGATCCCGAACTGGGCAAGGTCCCCGTCTACAGTCTGCCGGGCTACATTGATTCCAGTGTTATCGAAAAACCGGCTATTGTCTCCAAATGGATCTGGGCGCTTAAGTGAGTAAATTTTGCTCCCCTGCGGACAAATCCGCCGGGGAGCAAAGATAAACCACAAATTCATCCGAACCTTTCTCAAGTATGCCTGCCATACAAGCGTTCATTACTGTTAGACCCGGTTTTTTTTGCAATCAATCGAGCCGCCAGACATTTCACTTTCCATATTATGACAAACAAAGTGATCTATTTTCGACGCACCTTTAGCCTGTTTGTCTGCCGACAGTCTGTGGGGGGGCTGCCCCTTTTCAATATATTACTTAGACAAGTAATTATAATAATTGATAATTCTTGACAAGCGCCTTATAAATATTTCGTACTGGTCTATAACAAAGCGCCATTTCACCAAAGCAGTTAATCTTCTAATAAATAACACCCATAAAAAAGCTTAGGCTGTTTCTGCGAAAAACCATATAAATCCCTTACCTCAAAGCACTGTTACAGGATAAAGCACTTTATCATTCCGTAAAAATTATTAGAGATTTACAAATTTATCTCCTAAAATAGGCCCCACTTGCTTTCATGCTAAAATGTAATAAATTTGAATTATAATATTTTTCTAACTTACGGCTGTTGCGAACCTGCCTCAATGGGGTATTAAGTCGGTAACAATTTATATAAACCAGATCGAAATATCGGAAAATGCTCGACACCCAAAACAACTCTATCACCATTCTTTTGGTTGACGACTCGGCAACAGCCAGAAGCCAGCTTTCCAGTTATCTGACTAAGATGGGGCATCAGCCCCTGGTGGCGGAAAACGGCTTCAACGCCCTGAAGATCCTTGAAAATATTTCTCCGGAACTGATCATCTGCGATCTGGTGATGCCGGAGATGGACGGACTGGAACTTTTACAACGCTGCCGCAGCCTTTACCCGGAAATTCCTTTTTTGATCATCACAGCCTATGCCTCGCTGGAAACAGCTGTGGATGCCTTAAGGGCCGGGGCCCAAGACTATATCACCAGGCCGGTTAACATAGACATTCTTTCATTGAGGATCGAAACCGCCGTCAGCAGGCGCAGGTTGTGCCAGGAATTGACCCAACGCCAAAAGCTGGAGACCGCCCTGGCTGCGGTGGGGGGCGTAAGCCACGAACTGAATCAACCCCTTATGGCCATAATGGCCTCGGCCGAGTTGATCTCCAACATGGACAAATTAAGCAGGGTGAAAGAGTTGGCCAAAGTAATAGAGGAGCAGGCAAAACGGATAGCCGTCCTGACCAAACGTCTTGCCAACCTGGAACGATTTGAAACCATGGATTATACAGGCGAACTGAAGGTCATGGATATCAAAGCGTCATCTAAAGATAATTAAATCCAGCCTCGAAGTGCGGATTGACAGCCAAGGCAATTCATGACAGACGACCAGCATAAATCAAAAACGGAACTGATCGCCGAGCTTACCAAAGCCCGTTCCGAACTGGAATCTTTAAAAAATGATTTACGGGAAAAGGACTTACAGGCTGAACGATATCTGAAAGTATATGATCTGGCCCCGGTTATGATTCACAGCCTTGATCAGGAAAACAAAATTTTCCATATTAACCAATACTGGTTATCCAATATGGGCTACAAGGCCCACGAAGTTCTGGGCCGCCCCCTGGATGATTTTTGCGCTGAAAATTCCAAAAAAAATCTGATAAAGGCAATAAATCCCAATTTATTGAGCCAAAAACTGGTCCATAACCTGAGACTTGAGCTTATAAGCAAAGATCAAGGGCCGCGTCACGTACTCTTAAGCGCCATACCGTATCAATCGGAAAACGAATTTGATCAAAACACCCTGCATATAATGTTGGATGTCACCGAATCCGTGGGATTGGTGCAGAAGCTGAAAAACTTCCGGCACATCCTGGATTTCAGCGCGGACGCCATTTTGCTGGCCGATTTTAAGTCCATGACCCTTTTGGACGTGAACCGTACAGCTTGCCGCATGTTGGGTTATTCCAGGGAAGAGCTGATGGCAATGCGCCCCGGCCAGGTTACTGTCGGCCGCACCTCCCAAGAGGTGCGTCAGGCCTTTCTAAGAGTCCTGAAACATGAATCCGGCTCAAACACCCTGGAAACCACTTACCGCAAAAAAAACGGTGACACCTTCCCGGTGCAGCTGCGCATCTCAGCGGTCAATACGGAAGAAGGCACTTATTTTGCGATAATCGCAAGAGACATAACCAGGCGTAAAAAAAACGAAGCCGAACTCTCAAAACACCAGCAGCACTTGGAGCAGATGGTCAGAACCCGAACCCGGGAACTGGAAAAAACCAACCTGAGCCTTGAGAAAAGGATCGCCGAACACCAGGCCATAACCAAGGCCCTCAAGGAATCGGAAAAACGTTACCAGACCTTTGTGGAGCACGTTCCGGCCATGGTCTATGCCTCCCACCTGGGAGCGCCCGGAGCCAAAATCTACACAAGCCCGCAAATCCACCGGTTTGTGGGCCTGAGCCATAAGGAATTTGACAAAGATCTGGAGATGTGGACCAAACTCATCCACCAAGACGATGTGGATGAGGTTATGAAAAGAACCCGTGCCGCTTTTTCCAATTTGGCGCCGCTTTCCATTATATACCGCATTCAGCATCCCGATGGCCGCATCCTATGGGTGAGGGATGAGGCTGTAATCATGAAAAGTGAGCTGGGTGTTCCCGATTATGTCCTGGGAGTGATGTTCGATATCACCGACCTTAAAAATGCTGAGACCAAAGCCGAGCTCCTGGCCAAATTCCCGGATGAAAATCCAAACCCCATCTTAAGAATCAGCAATAACGGCATACTACAATACGCCAATCGACCCGGCCGGAAATTTTTAGCTGAACTCGGAGCCAAAGAAGGAGGCCCTCTACCTTACCCCTTGTTAAACGCTGTTATGGAATCGGACCAAAAAAACGATTCCGAGGAACCGGATTTAAGGGTTGCCAATAAAGACTATAACCTGCATATATCTCCTTTGGCAGACTCTGACTCCCTTTATGTCTATATTCGGGACACAACCCAGATACATCGTTTTATAAAACAACAAAGGATGAGCACAAAGGTTTTTGACAGCAGTATAGAGGGTATTGTGGTGGCCAATTCCGACGGCAAGGTGGAGATGGTCAACCCGGCCTTTACCAAAATAACCGGTTTTGAACCGGAAGAGGTTCTGGGTGAGGACCTGGATGTACTGCGGGCGGAAACCCACCAGCACGACTTTTTTGAAACAGTCTGGGAACAATTGGTAAAAACCGGCCAGTGGAGCGGGGAGTACTTGAATCGCCGTAAAAACGGCGAAGCCTACCCGGAATGGCTCACTATAAACCTGATCAAAAACTCCGCAGGCAAGGTTATCAATTACATAGCTATTTTCCACGACATCTCGGATATTAAGAGAACCGAGGAAAAAATCAAGCATCAAGCTTACCATGACGCCCTTACCGGCCTGCCCAACCGCTATCTTTTCCGGGACCGCTTGACCCAGGCCCTGCGCCACGCCAGGCGCAACAATTTAAAGGTGGGGGTGCTTTTTCTGGATCTGGATAATTTTAAACATGTAAATGACAGCCTGGGCCATGACCAGGGAGACATCCTCCTTCAGGAAGTGGCAAAAAGGCTGAGAAGCTGCGTCAGGGAAGAAGACACTGTCTCCAGGCTAGGGGGCGACGAGTTCACCATGATCTTGAACGAGGTTTTGGGTCATGATTCCACCGTAAAAGTAGCCCGCAAAATCATGGACGCTTTATCGGAGCCTTTTTCCATCAGTGGCCATTTATTGCATGTTAACGCGAGCATAGGCATAACACTGTTTCCCAACGACGGTGAAGACACAGACGCCCTGACCAAAAACGCAGACATGGCCATGTACCGGGCCAAGGACCGGGGCAAGAACAACTACCAGCTCTTTACTCCATCCATGAACCAGGATGCCATGCACCGTCTGACCATGGAATATCAGATCAGGCAAGGCCTGGAAAACAATGAATTTATTTTGTATTATCAGCCAAGGATGGATCTGGCCCTAAACAAAGTGGTGAGTTCCGAGGCCCTGGTGCGCTGGCAAAGAGATGGAAACCGCCTCACCATGCCGGGGGATTTCATCCCCATAGCCGAGGAGTCGGGCCTGATCCTGCCGTTAGGGGAATGGATCTTGAAAAAGGCCATTTCACAGGCCCTTGCCTGGCAAGACCAAGGATTAAAAGGGCTTAAGGTTTCGGTGAACATCTCCTCCCGCCAGTTTCAACAAAAGGGCCTGGCGAACATGGTGGCCCAGACCCTTACGGAGACCGGACTTGACCCAAGGCTGCTGGAGCTTGAAATCACCGAAACCACCATGATGATGGATCTCGAGAAAGCCCAAAGGGTCATGGAGGCGCTGGGCCGCATGGGGGTGGGTTTTGCGGTGGATGACTTCGGCATGGGCTATTCATCGCTTTATTATCTGAAAAACCTGCCCATAGACTGCCTCAAAATAGATCAATCCTTTATCAGGGATCTTTCCACAGACCCCAACGACACAGCCATTGTGGATGCCATTATCTCCCTGTGCCGGACGCTAAGGATTCATTCCGTAGCCGAAGGCGTGGAGACAAGGGAACAGGCCAAATACTTAAGGCAAAAAGGGTGCGAACAGATACAAGGCTATCTTTTAGGCCGCCCCATGCCCTATCACGAGTTGCGGGAAATGGTGGTGAACGGCATAAAGCCCAAGCTGTGAAGCATTTTTTCTGTTATTTGAAGTCAAAATACCCCCCACTGTTTTGCAACCAGTGGAGGCTTCTGAATTTTCATACGCTGATAATTTTTTCACCACAAGGGTCCACTATGGAGAGGCCCTGAACCATATACCAACTTTTTTGAATGCGAATTTTTTTTAACCGGTAGCCAAACGGTCCAGCCTTTGCTCCACTACGTTTGAGCTCAGATCCACCCCCACCCTTAGGGCCCTGAGTCCTTTGACACCGGGCAGCTCCTCCAAATCCAATATTTCCTGGTCATTCAAAAGGACGCCCCTGGACTGCAGAAAGCTTATGTGACGTTTCATTTCACGACCTTCAGCAGGAGTGGAGTAGACCACAGCCACCTGTCCGGGCTGGGTCAGCCTCTCACCGGTCCTTTTCAAAACCGCCTTGTCAATTCGGGATTTGATTATCTCCTGACGTACATCATAAGCCCCATCCACATCAAAACGCTTCTCATCATAACGGAAACGCACGGAAAGAGGATTATGGTTGACCAAAATCAAGTGACAAGTATCCAGCTCCACATCAAGGCGGGGCTTCAATTTTTCGGTGAGCCAGGCAATGCCGCAGGAGGTCATAAGCTGCCACAACCTGAGGTTACGGGCGAAAAAGTCACTGTAACCACCGTGCTCAGCCATGGAATCGCCTATATAGATCACATAATCCACCCCGTCTGTCTGGTGTTTCTCAAAATAATGAGGGAAAAAACCCTGAGCCAGGGCCTCTTCCCGGTCCAGATAACTTGAAATCTCCCGGTTAAGGGCGGAGACAGCCTCCTCGAATTGCCTGCGTTTTCTGTAAACGGTTTTCTTCTCCGGGTCCATGGCCCTCTCATAATTTGCCAGAGCCATGGCGACTTTTGGGCCCAGGCTTTTCAGGTTGCCAAAGACCGGCTCAATCTCCCTGTGGATAAATCCGGTTACAGTAACCTCGTCTCCTGTGGAAATACCTGTGGACAAACGATCCAGGTGCTTCTGCACCCCATGGGCCATTTCTTGAAGCAAAGGCCAGTCCTTTATCTTTGCCGCGTTTTGTATGATCTGGTTGGCCAAAGTCAAATGATGGCTCAAGTCATCCTGGATAGCGAAATTTCTGGCCTGGGAGGAGCCTCTGATATCCGAAGCCCCGTACAAAGGCTGCACATCCTTAAAGACTATGGGCTCCATCTCACTGGGCTCGCCCAAAAAAAGCCTGTCCAAATGGGCGTTGGCAGCCTTGACAAAGCGCCATTCCACAGCCTTGTGCACCGCCGTGGCCCTTTCCTTGACAATGGCCTGGACTTCCTGCTGAATCTTGTCCAGGGCCATTTTCACGGCCATGGAGATCACAGGGGCCACCTTTTCCAATAAAATGGTATCCAGTGGGCTGAATTCATTGGGCCTTTCCGAGTACACCTCAACACATCCAATGGGCTCCCCCTCGGACAGCAAAGGCGCTATCATAATTGAGCGAATACCTCTTTCGATGAGATGCCGGTCGGCCGGGGTCAAGTTTTCCAACGCCGTTAAATCGCTCAGACGTATGGTCCGGTTCTGCTCTATGGCCCGGGTGTAAATAGATCCCTCAAAGGTGCATTGGGGAATATGCATGGATTTTTTGAACATGCATGCGTTTTGCAGGTCCATTTTCAATTCCAGCTCTTCTCTGGGATTTAAGAGCATTACATCGTCATCACGCAGGCCCGCGACTCCAATCTCCAGGTAAGGCCTTCTGAAAAGAATGCGCATGTATTCTCTTAGCTTATAAAAGACCGGACCGGTCAGGGCTGCCTGCCGCTCCACCAGCATGCGCTCCATGCGGGAAAGAATCTCGGCTTCAGTACAGTCAACCGCTTGCAGCACTGAAAAGCCCTT
The DNA here is from genome assembly GCF_000931935.2 of Dethiosulfatarculus sandiegensis. Lineage (GTDB taxonomy): Bacteria > Desulfobacterota > Desulfarculia > Desulfarculales > Desulfarculaceae > Dethiosulfatarculus > Dethiosulfatarculus sandiegensis. The sequence goes on along the minus strand of NZ_AZAC01000003.1, from coordinate 60,949 downwards.
AAGAATAAATTTTTCAGGGGGAAGTATTTTTCGTAATAAATCCAGGTCATTCCAATCGTCCATAATCATGGCGCGATGTTTTTTATCCAGTTTAAGCGGCCCATCCGCATAGGCCACGTCCACAAAGGTCAAATCCGGCTCAAAACGGTAAAACCTGTCGAGCTGAGTTTTCGGGTCTTGGACCTTGCGCACTCCGGCCACAGTAAAATCCTGCCGAATACCGTAAAAACGTTCCAAAATATGCAGATAAGCCCTCAGCATTCTCCCCCTGGCAAAATGTTGACGAATAGGCTCCCCACCGCCCTTGAAACGGCCTGTTTCATCCAAAAGAAGCTCTTCGAAAAGAGGGGTGGCATATAACGGATTCAGTTTAAAAGGCTCTAAAATAGCCTTTAGCTCCTTATCCCAGGAGGCGGGAGCAAAAATAGCACTAAAAAGCGGGCGCAGAAGGTCCTGATGCTGTTTCAGCGTTTCCGCATCGGTGATGGTATCGGTTGCATGGGGTAATTTATCGAGGCGGCTTTGCACCGAACGGTTCATATCAGCCATAAACTCGCAGTTGGCCGCCAGTTTCTCTCTCCAAAACCTCAGCAAAGGCTCCAGGCTGAACTGGGTTTTGAATTTAAAGCTGTCGCTCTTTTTCATGCAAAGCCTCCAGCGGGTTATAACTCCGACGAAACAGATTTCCGGGAGCAATTTTTAAGCAATAACTTAATAATAAGACTAAAATGCAGGGAATTCACTCTTGAGAACCAAATAAAAATCCCCTTAAAACACTAACACTATAAGAACTTATATATATCTGTTTCTGATTTGCCTTTTAAATCCGCACCTAAGGGAATCCGGCTGTTTTTATTATAGTTGGGAGTCAAACAGGGAAAGTTTCAATTAAATTTGAGGAAAAATCAGAAATCAGAGTCTTATTTCCCGGCTATGAATATATCCGGGTCCTAACGGATCCATTAAAAAAGGCCCCGGCCGCGACACCGCGGCAAGGGCCTTTTCAAACAATCAACTTGCAATAAAATCAGTTTTTATCCAAGATTTTCACGTAGGTCTTTTCCCGTAGCTTGGTCATCCATTCCTTGAACTTCTGTTCCAAGGCCTGCCTCTCCAACTTTTCCCGAATCTGTTCCCTTATGGCGCTGTCAGGCAATCCCGTTTCACCGGAGCGATCCAGCAGTTTCAAGAAGACGTAGCTTCCGGGCACCTCGATAACCGGGCTCATTTCGCCTTTTTTCAGCTCGGCCACCGCCTGGCGCATGGCAGGCAAGAGGTCAACCACCGATAAAGGCCCCAACTCTCCGCCCTGGACTCCGCCCGGTCCCTGTGAGTATTCCTTGGCCAGTTCGGTCAGGTTGCCCTTGGCCTCGGCCTGCTGACGCAGGTCAACGGCTTTTCGTTTAATCAGCCTGCGGGCGTTTTCATCGGCCTTTTCCGGTATTTTCAAAAACAGGGCCTGGATGCGAACCTGGTCAAGCTGCTTGAATTGACCCTTGTTTTTCCGAATATGGTCATCGACCTGATTGTCGCTTATCACCACCTGGTTTTTCACCTGACGCCGGATCAATCGGGCCTTGAGCATATCTTTTTTAATGCCGTCTTTGTATTCTTCCGGGGTTATGCCCCTTCTGCTTAACTGGGCGGCGAACATGTCATCGGTAATGCCGTTGGTCTTTTTAAGGCGGTCAATATAGCGTTCCACATCCTGGTCGGAAACCCTGATTCCCAGGCGCTTGACCTCCTGCCCAAAGATCTTATCCTCTATGAGCCGCTCCAGGGACAGTTTGGCGATCTGCTTTTTACGCATCTCGGCCTCTGTCTCATTGGCCGGGGGTCCCAGTGATTTTTCCAGGTTGGCCTGAAGTTTATTCAGGTCAAAGGTGGTTATTACATCGTCCCCAACCACGGCCACGATCTGGTTCAAAACCTCCTGGGCCAAGACCCCTGAAGGTGCAAGCATCAGGCAGAGGACAGCCAACAGGCCGGGGATCAATAATTTTATATTCCGCACCATCATCCTACCCCTTGCTCACTCCGGTTGATCCCTTTGCAATGAACCCCGGGTCAAACCAGACTTGAGCCTTGGCTCTGAGATCCGCAAGCCACTTGGCCGCGAGATCCTGTTTTTTGGCCGCAGATATCTTTCGCTGAATTACTGCGGCGGCCTGGGCCAAGGAGAGAACCCTGGCCGGTTGTTTTTCTTTTACTTCTATCACATGGAAACCATAGGCACTGGTGAGGGGACCTGCCCAACGGCCCGCCTTCAAGGCAAAGACCTTTTTATCCATGGCCTCGGGCATGCGCCCCTCTTCCAGCCAGGTGGGTTTAAGTCCTTCGGGCAGATTACCACCCAAATCGTTCACCAAAACCGCCATGTTGCCGCCTTTTTCTATCTTTTGAAGAAAAAGTTTGGCCTTATCCAGGCTGGGGAAAACTGCATGCCTTATCAACACCTGCCTGTTTTGGGTAAATTCAGGCTTATGTGTTTCATAGTAACGGCCTATCTCATCGGCCCCGACCTGAACCTTGGGAGTAAGCACCAGATCCATGGTCCTCTTGGCCAGAAGCTCGTCAGCCACAACCTCCCGCCAGGCATCGTAACTTAATCCCTGGGAGGCCAGGGAATCCTGAAAAACGGCCTGGTCCAATGAGCCCTTGAGCCTGGTCAGTTCCTTTTCCAGATCAACTTCATTCAAGGTGAATTTTTTGGATCTGGCTTCGTCCAAGATCAACTCTCTGATCACCAGGGCTTCCAGCACCGCCTCCCGCAATTGACGTGTAAGGCGGGAGGGCTCATTTCCCAAGCCCATGAAAGCGGCCTGCTGTTTGAACTGATCAAGCAATAGAGGGCGCGAGTTTACCTTGGCCACCACCGCCGGGCGCACAGCCTCGTTGCAGGCGGCCATTCCCAGGCTGAGGCCTATCAGCAAAACAAAAACAAGGGATTTTACCCTTTGCCCAGCATGGAAACGGTGCATAAGTGGTTTAGACATAGGCTCGTTAGTTACCATTTTCGCCAATATATTGCAAGAATTGCTTGGCATATGCAAGGGGGGATTCATCTTTGCCAAAAAGGACGCTTACCTGGCCGTCGGGATAAACGGTGACTCCGTTGGACTGGTCACCAGCCAGGGCCAATAGCCGCTCAAGGTTGACCTTGGGTTCCTCGGCAAACTTGACCTTCATTGAGCCGGGCCCCAGATCCATGCCGATGGCGAATATCCGGCGCATGGTTTTCTTGAGGTCGACCGAATCCAAAAGGGTCTTTGTCTGTTCGGGCAAGGGACCGAAACGGTCCTCCAACTCATTTTCTATGGCCAATAGATCTTCAAGCTCATTTATCTGGCTCAATCTTCTATAAAGGCTCAAGCGAACCTGGGCATCTGGTACATAATCCTCGGGCAGGCCCGCGGCCATGGCAAGACGCATTTCAGGCTCGGGGCCTTCGGACGGGGCCTCGCCCTTAAGCCGGGCCACGGCCTCTTCCAGCATCTGCACATAAAGCTCATAGCCCACCTCTGCCGCCTTGCCGCTCTGGGCCTCACCGAGCATATTGCCCGCACCCCTGATCTGCAGGTCATGCATGGCAATGGCAAAACCAGCCCCCAGGTGGGTGAAATCCATCAAAGCCTTGAGCCTTTTCCTGGCATCTTTGGTCAGGGAGGCCTCGGACTTGATAAAAAGGTAGGCATAGGCCTTTTGGTTGGCCCTGCCCACTCTCCCCCTGAGCTGATATATCTGACTCAATCCCAGTTTATCGGCCTCGTTGATGATAATGGTGTTGGCGCTTGGAATATCCAGCCCGGATTCAATAATAGTGGTGCAGACCAATACGTCCAGCTCCTTTTTCACAAACCCCATCATTACATTTTCCAGGGCTTTGGAAGGAAGCTGACCATGGGCTATCCCCACTTGGGCCTGGGGCACCAGGCTCTTGACCATGCGGGCCAGTTTGGTTATGTCCTGCACCCGGTTATGCACGAAAAACACCTGACCTCCCCTTTTCAACTCCCTTTCAATGGCCTCTCGCATAGCCTTGGGTGAGAAGGTGGCCAAATAGGTTTTTATGGCGTGCCTCTCTGCCGGTGGGGTGCTTATGATGCTTAAGTCCCTGATGCCGCTTAAGCTCATCTGCAGGGTTCTGGGAATGGGTGTAGCCGTAAGCGCCAACACGTCCACTGTCTTGCGCAGTTTTTTGAGTCTCTCCTTATCCCTGACCCCAAAGCGCTGCTCCTCGTCAACCACCACCAGACCAAGGTTTTTAAAGGAAATATCCTTTTGCAGAAGCCTGTGGGTTCCCACCACCACATCAGTCTGGCCCGACCTGATCTCGGCCAGAATTATCTTTTGCTCGGCCTGGGTCTTGAACCTGCTCAAAGAGCGAATTTCAAGGGGCTGGCTGACAAAACGATCCATAAAGGTCTGGGCATGCTGTTCTGCCAAAACCGTGGTGGGAGCCAAAAAAGCCACCTGCTTGCCCTGCATGGCCACATGGTAGGAGGCCCTCAAGGCAACCTCGGTTTTGCCAAACCCCACATCCCCACAGACAAGGCGGTCCATGGGCCTTTGGTTTGAAAGGTCTTCCAGCACATCGCTTATGGCCAGAGACTGATCCGGTGTCTCCTGATAGGGGAACTCCGCCTCAAACTCCTTGTAGTCCGCCCCCGGCCGGCCAAAGGCATGCCCTTTCTGCATGCTCCTGGCCGCATAAAGATCCACCAGGTCCCTGGCAATGGCCTCAACCGCTTTTTTAGCCCTGCCCTTGACCTTTTCCCAACCCTTGCCCCCGAGCTGGTCCAAAGACGGCTTGGAATCGTCCGGCCCGCGGTATTTACTGATCAGCCCCATGCGGTCGGCTGGCAAATAAAGTTTATCTCCGCCCTTATAGCGCAGAAGCAGAAAATCACTTTCCGCCGGTCCCACCACCAGGCTTACCAGGCCCTCATAGCGCCCCACGCCGTGGTCCACATGCACCACCAGATCTCCCTGGGTGAGGTCGTCCAAAGCAGCCAGCATGGCGCTTAATTTGGGCTGTGATTTTTTCTTGCGCGCCACCCTGGCGGCACCGAAGACCTCGTCTTCTGTCACATAGGTCAGGGCCGGAGTCTCAGGGGTAAACCCCCTGCTCAACCTTCCCAGTAAAAGAGTGAGCTCGCCAAAGCCGCTTCCCTTCACCTCACCGGCCAGCTCTTTTACCGAAACCTCAACCTCTCGCTCGCTGAAGATCTCGGCCAGCCTCTCAACCTGAACCTTGGAACGGCAGACCAGGGCGACATCACGCCCTTTTTCCCGCCATTTTTCCACCCACTTGAGAAAATTCTTCAGCACCGAGCCGTCGCCTTCTTTGCGAAGCTCCTGATTAAGTCCGGTGTGCAAACCGGATTTAAGCGCCACCACCGGAGTGCTTGTCATCTCCTGATTAAGGGGTAATGTCTTGGCCTTGATCATGGGCCGGGCCTCAAGCCTTTGCCCGGTCTGATCAGGGGTGCGCCTGAGCACCGGCGGAGGCAGCACAATGGCCCCCTCTTCCCTGGCCTCTTCAAACTGAGTGGCAAGTTCCTCTGCTTCGGCCCTGAGCCTGGCTTCCACCTCGGCAGGCTCAACCAGGTAATGGTCGCATTCCCCGGGCAGATAAGAAAAAAGATCCACCGCGTTTTCAAAATAGATAGGTAAAAAAGATTCCAGGCCGCTGAACGGCGCCCTAAGCTCCATCCTCTCCACCAATGAACTCAATTTTTTACTGCTCAAGCCTTCTGCGGCGGCCAGTTCGCTCACCCTTTTCACCGCCCGCTTGACAGCCGCGGGTGACAGGTCAACCGGATGGCAGGGAATAATTTGTGCTTGTTTCAGCTTGAGTTGGGATCTTTGATCAGTGGGATCAAAAAGCCTTAAGCTCTGAACTTCATCGCCAAACAATTCCACCCTGACAGGTTCTTCCATAAGGGGGCTAAAAATGTCGAGCACAGACCCCCTGACCGCAAAATCTCCCACCTGTTCCACCAGGGAGGCCTGAGTGTATCCGGTGTTGACAAGGGTTTCGACCAGGGCGTCTCTGTCAGTGGCGCCCCCATTTTCGATAAGAAAGGAGTTATCCAAAAGGTATTCGGCCGGACACAATCTGGGGGTGAGGCCCTTGGCTGAAGTAACCACCAGCATGGGCTCCTCACCGGCCAGAAGATCCCACAAAACAGCCAACCTCCTGGCCGTCACTTCAGCCGGGGGATCAACCTCCTGATAGGGTGATATTTCGTAAGCCGGATAAAGCCTCGCCAGGGATTTTTTCCCGGGTGACCTTTCCAGCATGAAATCAAGGTCTTTATAAAGTTCTTCAGCCATGGGAAGGGTGGGGCACACCACCAGCGAGGTCCTTCCCCTGTTAAGCCAAAAACGGGCCAGGTTAAAGGCCAGGGCTCCGCCTTCCAGACCGGTTAAAAGAACTTCACGAGAATCTTGCAGATGGGTGAGGGCTTTGCTCAGATCCGGCCCCAAAGTAAAGGCCGAAAATTCCCGGTTCAAGATGCCTGTGGACTCAGGTGCTTTTTTTGTATTGCTTTCAGTCATCAATCAGGCCTGTGGATTTACGGTATAGACAAGGGGTTAGGGGAAAAATTACCAAAATGGGCGGCTTCGCTTCCTACACCTGTAAATTCGATGGTTTTATTATACATCCCAGGATGTCCTAAAATACTTCGGCAAAAGATTCGGATTATCCTCTTTTTTCTTCCGGCAAACCATGCCTTGTCCCGTGTATATGGGATTTTTCCAAAACAAACAAAGAAACAAAACCAGGACTGGGACATAGCACTTAGCTAAGGTATACTGGTTTTTTTACCGCAAAATGAGCCAAGTACAACCCAGGAGATAGAGTTGGCCCCTTCTGTAACAATACCCCAGGCCGGTCAGGGCCGGAACCAGGGACTTATAACCGCTTTGAGTCTTTCCATTATTTCAGGCCAAAACCTGCAGTTGGAAGGGCTGGTCAATGACAACCCCAGATCCAAGCCGGGCCTGGGACCGGGCGGCTACACCGCGGCCATGGCCGCAGCCGAAATATGCCGGGGAGAGACCAATGCGGAACCAGGGGCAACCAGACTTGAATTCAAGCCCGGTGATGTAGTCTCCGGTGATTACACCTTTGACGTGGCCCAGCTAAGGCCCAACGCAGCCCCCGTCAGCATGGTGCTTTTTCCGCTGGTTTTGCCTTTGGCATCGGCGGATGAGCCCAGCAGTGTCTTTATAAACGGCGGCACCCATGTTCTGGGTGGAATGACCTCGGATGTGCTCACCCACATCATGGCCCCCAACTGGCGCTCCCTGGGGTTGGATCTGCGCTACACCGAAATCAGCCCGGGCTTTTTCCCGGAGGGCAACGGTGAAGCCGAGCTTTCGGTGGAGCCTTGCCAAACCATAAAGCCCCTGGTGAGTCAGGAACCTTTCCGCCCCTTGAGGCTGGGGGTCCAGATTCTCACTTCAGGCCTGCCTGTCCATCTGGCTGAGCAGGCTCAGGAAGGGGCCAAGGACCGCTTAAAACTCCACGGTCTCACTGCCGAAACCCGCATCCGCCGGGCCAGGGGAGGCGTGGGCATGTCACTTCTGGTCTGGGCCCAGGGCCAGGATCTGAGAGTAGGTTTCACAGCCCTGGGTTACAAAGGCGGACGCCCCGAAGCCCTGGCCAACTCAGCGGTTGAAGCCATGGTTGAATTCATTAAATCCGGCGCCGCGGTTCCAGCCCAGATAGCCGCCCAGCTCAGCACCACCCTGGCCTGCGCGCAGGGCTTAAGCAGGTTCACCGTGGATAAAAAAACCCCGGCCCTAAAAGCGGCCATCCAGACAATAGAGGCCCTTCAGCCCGGTTGCACCAAGATGCACCAGCTAAGGCCCAGCTCTCCCATTGAGGTCAGGATAGACGGATTCGGCCTGCACTAGGAATCAAAAAAGCCCCTGACCGGTATTGGCGAAAGACGGCCAAGGGCTTTTCTCCCATCGCTTAAAAACCGGTTTTCGATTTTTCCCGTCTTTGATTGAGGCGTCAATTCAACTTCGGGGCATTTTCACCTTGCTCAAACCTGTTAAAGGCGTGAACCAGCCGGTCTGTAACATCCACCCCGGAAGAATGATAAAGCAGGTCTTTGGCCTTAAAAACATAAGAGACCTTATGTGCGGAGGCCATTTCGGCCAGAAGACTCAACATGCGTGCTTTTAGTTGGGCCAGGGCATCTTCCTTGATCTGATTGAGCTCCAAAAGGCTTTTTCTCTGTCTGCGCCTTAAGCTGCGCATCTTGTCTTTAAGTTCTCTTTTCTTTTCCTGCCTGGCCTCGGGCGAAAAAAGCATCCCGCCCACAGTCAGGTCCTTGCGCAGAATCTCTATCTCCTTGGCCAGGCCCCTGAGTTCGGTTTCCCTGGCGTCGGCCTTTTCCATAACTCCGGCCAAGACCGCTTTACCTTGGCTGGTCAGGCTAAGGGCCCGATCAAGGTCAACCACCCAAACCACCCCGCCCGCCTGGGAAACGGCAGGAAAAAACATGCCCAGGCAAAACAGACACAGAACCGTTTTTATCAACCCTGCCCCCGGCATAGACGCCTTTCCAAATAAATCATGATAAAAAAGGGACGGCCCTTTTTAAGAATCAAGGACCATCCCTTTATCAGCCTTAACAATCGCTGTTTACAAAGAGCCAGTCTGAGAACAGCTCCCGGCGCGGGGAAGAATTAAATCATAATTTTTCCCGGCCCCATCCTAGTAATTGAGGCCAACTTTTTCGCGCACATCGTCTAAGGTGACTGTGGCAATGGCCCGGGCCTTTTCCTGACCCTTTTTCATGACCTCGTGAATATAGCCCATATCATTGACCAGTTGTTCACGCTTCTCCCGATAGGGCGCAAAATATTCCCACATGCGGGCCAACAGCTCTTTTTTAACCTCACCGTAGCCCATGCCTCCGGCAGTATAACGCGCTGCCAGTTCTTCCTGCTCCGCCTCGCTCAAAAAGAGCCTTATAATATTAAAGACATTGCATTTTTCAGGATCTTTGGGCTCCTCCACCGGAGTGGAGTCGGTCACTATGCGCATTACTTTTTTCTTGAGCTGGCCCTTGGAGGAGAATATCTCCAGGGTGTTGCCATAGGATTTGGACATCTTCTGGCCGTCCACCCCGGGAACCGTGGCTGTTTCCTCGGGAATCCAGGGCTCGGGAAGCACAAAGGTTTCGCCATAGGTGTTATTGAACTTAATGGCAATATCCCTTGTGATCTCCAGGTGCTGCTTCTGGTCTTTACCCACCGGCACCGCGTCTGCCTGATAAAGCAGAATGTCAGCCGCCATAAGCACCGGATAGCTGAAAAGGCCGTTATGGGCGCTGAGCCCTTTGGCCAGTTTATCCTTGTATGAGTGCGCCCTCTCTAAAAGACCCACCGGAGCATGATTACACAAAATCCAAGTTAATTCCGTGACTTCCGGCACATCACCCTGCACCCAAAAAATGGATTTATCAGGATCCAGACCCAGGGAGAGAAAATCTAAAATGGCGTTTTTTGTATTTTCCTTAAGCAGATTGGGATCTGTGACTGTTGTCAGGGCGTGGTAATTGACAATAAAGCAAAAAAGCTGGTGCTCTTTTTGAAACTCAATCATCCGCCGCATCATGGCAAAATAGTTGCCTATGTGTAAGCTTCCAGAGGGCTGAATGCCCGACAAAACTCGCATGGGAAAACCTCCGTGGCAAATCGCGATCAACACAGGAATATACCCACAGAACCCAACTTCAGTCAAACGGCTTATGCCGGGTCGGCTATCATCCGGGAAAAACGCCTCTGAAAAGCAGGACCGGCCTATGGTTTTTCACGCCCCTATTTCCTTGTAATGCCCTTTTAAAAAGGGCTATTGCGCATCTGTACCATGCCCGGGGAGAATACTTATCAGGAAACCGGTTTGCAATCCCAAACAGTCATAATTACGTTACTATAGAATAAGAAAGGCCCATTAACCCTCAAAACCAGGCCCGCTTAAAACGGGCTGATGCCAAGGGAGTTTTCACATGGACCAACCAACCCAGACCATCACCTGGAAATGCAGCAACTGCGGCTACACCTTTAGCGCAGAAAAACCGCCTGAAAAATGTCCTGCTTGCCAGGTTAAATGTGAATTCCTGGATGTGTCCTGCTACACCCCTGATTGCCAGGGGCAACCGGGGGACCCCAGACTGAGATGACTCTTTGCCTGACCACCCCACCTTAGGAGGATTATGATGGAAAAGGTCGTTCTGTTCGCATTCAACGGTGAAATCATGTGCTTTGTCCACGCTCTTCTGAATGTTCTTGACCTGGAGGAAAAAGGCTTTGAACCCGCTCTAGTGGTGGAAGGTCAGGCTACGGCTTTGATCACCAAGTTGGCCCAGCCTCATAACCCCATGCATTCACTTTATGTCAAGTGCAAGGAAAAAGGGCTGATCCATGGCGTCTGCCGGGCATGCGCGGCCAAAATGAAAGTTCTGGAAGAGGTTAAATCTCAAGACCTGCCGATTCTGGACAACATGAGCGGGCATCCCTCCATGGCGGACTTCATAAAAAAGGGCTATAGGGTGGTCACTTTCTAACTGGTTTATTTTAAAACAAAACCCGGACCACCCTAAAGCATGCCGGGAAAAACATCCGTGCCCCACGCTGGAAACCGATCTGCAAAAGGTTTCCAGCGCCGGGTTTTCGTTTAAAACGGGGAGGCTCATGAACGTATTAGGCATATCAACCAGCCCGCGCAAAAAGGGTAACACTCATTTCCTTTTGACCCAGGCCCTGTCTGCCGCAGAAGAAGCCGGGGCAAATACGGACCTGATTAGTTGCCGTAAACTCAAAATCTCCGGTTGTCTGGAATGCGGAGGCTGTGACAAGACCGGGTTGTGCGTAGTCAAAGATGAAATGCAAGAGGTGTATCCCAAGCTGGAGTGGGCCGACGCCATTATCTTGGCCGCACCGATATTTTTCTACAGCATCCCGGCCCAGGGAAAAGCCCTTATAGACCGCAGCCAGGCCCCTTGGTCAAGGCGCAGGTTAAATAAAAAGGGCGCTGAACTCAAACAGTTCGACAGCGGCAAGGGCTATTTTCTGGGGGCCGGGGCCAGCCGGGGCAAGAACCTTTTCTTGGGGGCGGAACTGGTTGCCCAATACTTTTTCGACGCCCTGGATATGAGCTATGAAGGAGCCCTTAACTTCAGGGGCCTCGAAAAAAACACCGACGCAGTAACCAGTGATGATCTGATAAACCAGGCCCGGGAACTTGGGCTCAAGGCTGCCCGGGGGCAGAACTTTTCATAAAAGGTCCCGGCCCTGTTTTTTTGTCAAATAAATCCGGCAGGAAAGGAGCAGACCAATATGTCTAAAGCCCTGGTTATCTACGCTTCCCGCACCGGCCAGACCAAGGCCATTGCCGATCTCATTGCCGAAGGAATCCGTTTTGTCGGCAAAGAGGCCTATGTCAAGCCGATATCCGAAATTAAAAGCCCCGAGGATCTACAAGAATATGACGCCTATGTCCTTGGCTCGGCGACTTACCACGGCGAGATGATCAGTTCCATGAAACAGCTTCTGTTCCTGGCTGAAAAAGCAGGGCTAAGCGGCAAGGTCGGCGGGGCCTTTGGTTCTTTCGGCTGGTCCGGCGAGGCTCCGGAACGCATTTTCAATACCATGAAGCATGTACTTGCCATGGATTTAACCGGTGATTGCCTGCGCTTAAAAACCGTGAACCTGGAAGGCGGCCCTGCCATGGCCCAGGGTTACGGTAAGGAAATAGGTGAAAAAATGCCTTAGGCGGGAATGCGGGCGGTTTTTGGGCAGACCGCCCGTCTTGCAAGCACCTAGAGGGAATGACCCCACTCATTTCTTTTCCGGAGCTGAAGCCAAAACATGGGCCGACTTTTAGTAAATCGAGACTTCATCCTCACCGTCGGCCTCATTTTGGGTTTGTTTGCCGGTGAGATGGCCCGGTTCAGCCAAATACTCACCCTGCCCGCCCTGGCTGTGGTGATGACCCTTTCCACCCTGGAAATTAGAGGTCGGCATCTAAAGCCGGTTTCTGCGCTGTTAAGGGCCGGGCTCTGGGGAATTCTCTTTAATTATTTAATATTAAGCGGAATACTCTTCTTGCTGAGCAGGCTTTTCAGTCACGACAAGGCCCTGGCAGACGGCTTTCTTATCCTGGCCGCCGCTCCCCCGGCTGTGGCAGTCATACCCTTTACGGAATTTTTAAAAGGGGACCGGCCCTTTTCCCTCTTGGCCACGGCAGGGGCCTATCTGGCCGCACTGATAATTATGCCCCTTTTGGCCCTGACCTTTTGGGGCTCAGGATTATTCAACCTTTCAAGTCTGATTAAAATTTTCTTCCTGCTGATTGTGTTGCCCGTGGCGGCGGCTCAAATTCTGCGCGCCTCAAATCTCGATTCCAAACTGCAAAATATCAAAGGACCCATTACCAACTGGTGTTTCTTTATAGTCACCTACTCGATTGTGGGTTTGAACAGCCGTTTTATATTGACCGATATTTACGAGGTGTTGCCTGTTATGCTGGCCGCCTTTGCCAGCACCTTTGGCCTGGGCCTGCTGGTGGAATTTCTGGGAAGAATCCTTAAAGTGGATCACAAGCGGCTTGCCAGTCTGGTGCTTTTGGGCACCCTGAAAAATTATGGACTGGCCGGAGGGCTGGCCCTGGCCCTTTTCAGTCAAAAAACCGCCTTGCCCGCGGTTGTCTCCACCACCTTCATGGTCGCCTATATAATCTGGCTGGGCCTATTGAAAAAATGGTTCGGCCCCGGCAAGGCAAAGCAAGGATGACCTGCTTTTCGGCAAGGCGGCTCACTTCTCATTTTTGGGCCGAGGCCGGTTCAGGCTTTCATAAAGTTCTATCTGTTCAGCTATGCTCATCTCGCGGAAACGACCTTCAGCGCTTTTACATCCCTGCCCCCGGCAAAGGCTGCAACGCACCTCTGAGCAGTGCTGACATTGCCTACAGTCAGGGCAATTGTGTTTTTTCCCATAATCAGTGGTCATGGAAACCTCTGGTCTGTGGCCAAGTTCAAAGGCCTTTTCGTGTAACTTCCCAATTTAAAAATATAAACACTAAATCCTCTCCAGGCAAAAATTAGTGTGTGGTAAGCTTTCTCCAACTACTCGCGTTTGGAAAACTCTAATGGCGGGGTTATCTTCCCTAGCAGTTTATGTGAATGTAACGTTTGGGTTTCAAAACAAAAACAAACCCTGAAATTCATCCACCCCCTTAAGCGCTCCGTCTTGGTGTAGGATAGACTGTGTGCAAAAATCCAAAAGTCCCACAAAAGGAAACAAATATGGATGCGGCCACAATCCAGGAACTGATCAGCACCCACGGTTATTGGGCCCTTTTTTTAGGGGGATTCATTGAAGGGGAGACCTTTTTCCTCTTGGGCGGAGTGGCGGCGGGCCAGGGGCTTTTAAGCCCTTGGGGCGTAGGTCTTTCAGCCATGGCAGGCGGTTTTTTGGGAGATCAGTTCTTTTTTCTGCTCGGGTTGTGGAAGGGGGAAAAGTTCATAAAACGCTCCTCCAGATTGGCCGCCAAAGCCGGAAAAATCAAAAAACCGATCCAACGCCACGCCGTGGCCCTGATTCTGCTCTCCCGTTTCCTTTACGGACTGAGGGCGGTGATCCCCCTGGCCTGCGGGGCCTCGGGTATTCGACCCGCCAGGTTCATGGGGCTCAACCTTATCTCGGCCATATTGTGGAGCCTCACCTTTGGCGGGCTGGGCTATCTTCTGGGCGAAACCGTCCTCAGCAGGCTGGATAATCTGGAAGACTTGAAAATCCAGCTTGCGATTATCCTTTTGATCCTTATAACCACCCTTTTTCTGGGTCGCTTGTTCGGCCGTCGTATGTTGGCCGGATTCAAGGATAAGGCTACTTGGCAAAAACCTCGGGATGCAAAAGAGGCGACTTCTCTCCCAAAGAGGCAACAGAAAGCCTGACCTCAAAATCCCTGGCCTGGGGCATAAAGCACATTTGGTCGTCACACCCCTGGAAAAAAAGATTTCCCCTTACCAGATACTCCCCTGGTTTCAGATCGGGATCAAATTCAACCTCGGTCATCACCAGCACCCGGCCGCTATAAGACAAAACCGGCTTTTCCATGAAATCCGGCTTATGGGAGACCGGCTCCGGGAACACCGGAAGAGCCAGGTTAATTCCCTTTACCTGAGAAAACTTCAGAGCCGTGGGCACCAGATCGGGGTCTTTGGGTTTAAGGGAGTTGATGTGAACCCCCCTTTTGATGTTCAGGGCAAGCGCCAAGGGATAAGCCTTACCTGGTTGGTAAGCTTTCCTGCTCTGCAACACCTTTATATCAACCAACTCTTCACCGGCCAGGGCAAATCCCGCCTGGAAAATAAAAACCAGACACAAGGCCGTTATCAGGCCGATTATTTTTCGATCAATCCAGGCTTTCATATTTCCCACGCTTTTTAAAATGGTTAAATCAATCCGTATTTTTGATGGAGTTCAAAATATCATCCACCCTTTGACACCGGGTGTTGGCCGCAGCGTCTGTCCAGCCCAAGGGTGCCTTTTCGCCCTGGGGCAGGAATTTCAGCCGGGCCGAAGCGCGGGCCAAACGGGGCCAGATTGCCTCAGGTGCATCCTTCAGGTCAAGAGAGGCATCGAGAATAACCAAAGGATTGAGAGCAATACCCTCTTCCTTGGCCAGCTCTAAAAAGGCCCAAAGCCGTTTTCCGCTTAACCGGGGCAAGGCATGGGGGCCCTCCCAAGACACCTCGTCTGAAAGCCCGGCCCGGGCGGAAAAATAATTCAGGCCAATCAGAAAGATCCGGCCCAAACCGGCCTGGTCGGCCGCTGTCTCAGGCCTTGCGGCCCTGACAAGTATAGCCTCAGCCAGGGCCAGGGCCTCTTGCTTCGGTTGTTTGGCAGGTTCATCCGGAGGATCACCTACTCCGGCAACTGCGGCAAAGTCCCGCCCCCCCGCCAGGGAAGGACCAAACAAAACCATATCCGGCGATAGGTCAAAGGCCTGGCAGGCCCCGCCCGGAGCCAAACGAAAACCAGTGGTGGATTCATCGACCAAAAGTTTAAGCCCCCTGGCATACGCCTCGGATGCCGCATTCCGCACTTCGGCCGCGCCCGGGGCCCAGTCCGCCCGCAAAACCGCCAGACCCGGCGCACCTGACGGGGGATCAAAATGTTTGCCGGCGCCCGGAGCCATCCAGACAACACCTCCCGGTTCTCCCTTGGAGCGCAAATATTTACTGACCGCAACCACGGCCAAACTGGGTTTGGCGTAGACCCTCACCCAATCAGGCCATTTGAGAATAGCAAGCAGATGATCCTCAAAAATTTGGGTTGTGACCTGCTTTGGCTTTTCCCCGGCCCATTTTTCCGGCCAGCGCTTTTGGGTGAAATCCAACGGCGCGGCTTCTGCGGGGTCTTGGCTCTGCCAGATCTGATCGAGGAGCTCTTTCTCTTGGCCGGTTGGTGTAAGATCCATGTCACTCCCTGGGAAAAGAGGCAAAAAAAGCATTCAGTAATAAACAGATGTCTCAAAAAATCCACAAGAGCGCCTGTCGGCCTCCGGGCCCTGACGGGCGGTAAAAAACGACTCTTTGCGGGCAATCATAGGCTATTTTTAGCGAGTGTCAAAGAATCAAACCAGGTTCGAATTTCTTTTTTATTTAAGTTTTCTTTTGAATGTGCCGATCAGTATGTTGAAGAGAGAAAGACCCGTTAAATGGGACACGGGTTTTTGGCCAAGGAAGGTGGAGCAATGAGCACACTCAACATCTCTACAACAAAGCCGGGGGGGTCCGGCGGTAACACCACCACACCGAAGGTCAGCCGTCCATCGAAAGCCCCCCAAGAAAACCAGAACACTGACTCGAAAAACCAGGTCCAAAAACCGGCGAGTGAGGATCTGGAAGCTGCGTTGAACGAAATTTCGGTCAAATTCGGGGTGCAGGTCAAGCTGGCTCAGGATGAAAGCACCGGCTGGTCGGTGGTTAAAATCTTCAACAACGACGGAAGTCGCCTGTTGAGACAGATGCCTCCGGAATCAGCGCTTCAAATGGCGGCAAAGGCCCGAGACGGCTCTTTGACCAGCCTTCTGGACTCGGTGGTTTAACAAAATCCCCCACGAACCAAAACGGGGGGGATTTGTCATGACTGCCAGATTATAACTATTTCTAAACCGAGCTGAGGCGCGGAAGGGATAGTTGTGCCCTCACCTCCTAGTTACCATCCATCAATTATGATACAATCTGTCGGACAGATCGGTAACAGCCCAAACAGACTCCTATTAACACCGGTCTTTCAAAGGCTCCTTCAGATAATCTCACCAACCCGGAGATAACCTGGGTTGGCTCTGGTGCTGTTTTAATCAAATGTTCGAAAGCGGCTACACCGTAATGGATGGACAAGGCTTTTCTGAAACCAATAGCAAGCTGAACACCTGCAATTCGACCGCCAACCCCGGCAGGGCTTTGAATATACTTCTGGTAGATGATGAAAAGTATATTCGCGAAGCACTTGAACAGTATTTCAACAGCACGGATTACCATTGCATATCTGCTGCAGCCAGTGGAGAGGAAGCCCTGAACCTGTTTCATCCGGGTAAGTTCGACTGCGCCTTTTTAGACCTCAAAATGCCGGGCATGAACGGGCTTGAGCTGCTTAAATTTCTGAAAGAAAAAGACAAAACCCTACCTGTGGTAATAATGACCGGCTACCCTTCCCTGGATGTGGCGGTGGATACCATGCGCCAGGGGGCCAACGATTTCCTGGTCAAACCCTTCAGCCTCAAGCAGGTAAAGGCCACCTTGGAGAGGGTTATCAGGGAGCAAAGGCTGTTAAAAGAAAACCTATACTTAAATGAGCAGCTTAAGCAACAGCAAGAGATCAAGGGACTCAACCGGGAACTCAAGCGCCGCATTAATCAGCAAAACATCATTCACCAAATATCGGAAAAGGCAGACCGGCTGAACACCTCGGAGGAAATTTATCAGGGCATGGCCGATATGGCGGCGGAATTCCTGGATGCCGAAAAGGTGTCTGTTCTTCTTTTGGATCGCACCACAGAACAACTTCTGGTAATCGCAACTAGTGGATTCAGTCCCAAAATCCTGGGCAGAGTGGTGGGGAGCCTCGGCAGCGGCGTACCGGGCAAGGTGGCCCTGGAAGGTGAGCCCATGGTCGGCAGGCCGGGAAAGGATCCCCGGGTGGACGCCCTTCTACCGGCCAGCATTATCTATCTGTGCATGCCGATCAAAATCAGGGGCGAGATATTCGGAGTGCTTTTGGTCGCCGACAAAAGGGGAGCCTTCTCCTTTTGCGCCGAAGACATTTTTGTGGCCAGATTTCTTTTGGATAAGGCTGCACTGAACATAGAAAACATCGCGCTTTACGAATCCATGGTCACAGGCCTGCACTCCACCCTTGGAGCCCTGGTCAGCGCCATGGAGGCCAAAGATCCCTATACCCGACAACACAGCCGCCGGGTGACGCATTTCAGTGTACTCACCGCCCAGGTAATGGGTATGGACGTGGCCCAGGTTGAATCCATACGCTTTGCCGCTTATCTCCACGACATAGGCAAAATCGGCATATCGGATTCCATTTTGCATAAAGAAACTTCGCTCACAGCCTCTGAATACGAACATATCAAACAGCACCCGGTAATAGGCGGCCAGATAGTGCAGGACATGGACCTGGACAGCCAGGAAAAGGCAATTATCCGACACCATCATGAACGTTGGGACGGAAAGGGATATCCGGACGGACTGGCCGGCACTGATATCCCCCTGTTGGCCAGGGTGGTGGCTGTGGCCGATGCCTTTGACGCCATGACCACGGACAGGCCCTATCGAAAGGCCAAGACTCAGGAAGAGGCGGTAATTGAACTGATCAGCTGCACTGGTCAACAATTCGACAGAAATGTGGTCGATGCTTTCAGACAAATGCTTGATAGATTTCACCCTCAGAAACCAAAATAATAAATAGCAGTCTGTTTTTAACGGGCGGACCGGCCTCATAAGAACGGTTTTTTGAAAAAGGTAAAAACCTTCTGCGGGCGCACGGGGTTCCTGGTCTAAAAAGGACAGGCCGGATTGACGGTTTTTTCTGAAGCCGGCTTTATTCTATGTTTTTAAATACAAGGCCTATAAAGCCCGGGCCAAGACAACGGGACATTTTTTTTAATTAATTCAGAGGTGCGTCATGAATCCTGACGAGCCGAACACAAGAGAATATTTCCGCACCAAAGCCAGGCTCAGTGTGCAGTATGGCCCTTACACCAGCCAGGCGGCGGAGGCCATGATGCTTGATGAGCAGGTCTGGAACATTCAATCCGATATTGAACACAGGGCCAAGACCATCATGGACGAAGGGGCGCATCCCGAAAGCCTCAAGCCCTTTATTGATGTAGCCCGCTGGCTTGATTTTAAACTCGATCTTATCCTGCACCGCCTGAGGACCCAGGAAATCAAAAAACTTTTACCACACCAGGTTTTTTCCTTTGACATATCCGGCTCAGGTGTAAGCCTGGAAAAAGGGCCCGGTCTTGAACCGGAAAAAGAACTGATTCTCGCAATCACCCTGCCCGACGCACCGGGCAGGCCGGTATATGCCAGGGGCCAGGTTTTGCGTACTCAAAAAGATGCTCTGGAAAAACATCCCTGCGCAGCCGTACAATTCAGTCAGATCTCTGAGACCGACAGAGAAAGGCTGATACACTATACTTTCCGCCAACAAAGGCGTGAACTAGCACGCCGTGCCGGGGAGGCCGACAGATGAGTTCAAAAACAGAAATTAACCCAAAGATACTGGAGGCCTTTTTACAGGCAGAGCGCCGGGCAATGGTTTCAAGGCTTTTAAAAGGCGTTGTCCACAACCTGTCAGGGGTGATTCAACAGGTCCGGCTACCCCTGGATCTCATAGAGCTGCATCTCAGCCAGGACCAAATTCAAGAGGCCGCTTCCACCATGGATTCAGTACAGGCGGGGGTGACCAAACTCACCGAAGAGCTTCAGCTGTTGGCAGGACGCAGCTCCCAGGACTGTGACGATGAAATCAGAGAGTTGGAGCTGAGCACCTTGATTGAGGAGCAGCTTGCCTTTTGGCCGGGGGATATGTTCTTCAAACACGAGGCCCGGGTTGAAACAGACCTGCCCTACTTGGACACCAGAACCAAGGCCCCTTACATGGATGTGGCCCTGGCATTTAACGCCCTTTTGGCCAACGCTTTGGAATCCCTTAAAGAGTCTGGAGAGAACCTATTAAGGATCAACCTCGCCGACCAGGGGGAAATGGTGTGGATACTTATCGAAGACCACGGTCCGGGGCCAAATCCCGATTTAGGGGACTCTATTTTTGACCCCTTTGTGACAACCAAGGACGCAGAACATCCCGGCCTGGGTCTTTTTCTGGCCCGCAAGGCTCTGGAAAAATGGGGCGGCATTATTAAGCACCAAGGTAATGAGCCGTGTGTTTTTGCCATTGGCCTTCCCAGACAGGGATAGGAAATCCGTTTGTCAAATAAAGTGTCCAGTCCGGCTCGGTACGATTTAAAGACTTTTACTCCGGCGTTTTGAAGAATAATTACTTTAAAAGTACAGGTGCGGCCGGATAAAGAAGCAGACTCCCTCCATAGCGGAGACTGTTTGCTTAGAGCCCCTTAAAACCTGGAATGGAAAAATGGTACAAAGCCTGCTCGCCCTACTTGCAGACACAGACCCCCAGATAAGGCGCCACGCGGTTCGCTCCCTAGGTGAGTTGGAAAGCATAAAGCATTTACCTTGGCTGATTGATTGTCTCTCGGATCAGGACCATTCAGTCAAAGAGGCGGCCGAACAGGCCCTTTTGGGGCTGCCTATGCGCGAAGTGGCCTCCAGGCTGATTCCCCTTTTGAGCGTGGAGGATGTGGGGTTGCGTAATACGTCCCGCAGCCTCCTGGCCCGTCTGGGCGGCGAGGCCACTGATATGGTCTTGGACCTTTTGGCCGAAAAGGACCCGGACATACGCCTTTTCGCGGTGGAGATTCTGGAAAACTGGCCTTCAAGCGTTGTCACCAGGGCTCTTATCAATGCCTTAGCGGATCCGGACCCCAACATCAGGGCAGCGGCGGCTTTAAGCCTGGGTCATCAAAGAGAACCTCTCGCGGTTCCCCGCCTGATAGAACTTCTGCAGGACGAAGAATGGGTGAGCTTCGCCGCTGTCGAAGCCCTGGCCCATATTGGCGATCCCCAGGCAGTGGAGCCCCTGCTTACAGGACTTGAGACCGGATCAGATTTAATCAAGGCCCATATTGCCGAGTCACTGGGCCGTTTTGCCAGTCCCAAGGCCCTCACCCCGCTCCTGAATGCCATGAAAGACGCCAAGGGCCCTTTACTGAGCAGGCTTTTGGGCGCTTTGATCAAGACCGCCCCCCTGGACCAGTTGGGGGCCATGAAACCCGATCTTAAGTCAAGGGTGGTCGATGGTCTTATCCAGGCCCTGGGAGACCCGTCCAAACAGGTAGTCTCGGATGCGCTTTTAGGCCTGGCCATTATCAAGGAGCCCAAGGCCGTTAAAGCGATTTTAGAAATGCTGAGGCTGATCCATACTCCGGAAATTCAGGAGCTAGCCCAAATGGCCCTGGTGGCCATGGACAAACCCGATCTTTTGTATGATGCGGCCAACGACCCTGATTCCCAGGTGGCGAAAACTGCCATTTCGGCCTTGGGGAAAATCGGCCACAAAAAAAGCCTGCCGGTATTGCTGAACTCCCTTACCCATACCGAAGAAGATGTCCGGAGCCTTACAGCTTTTGTTTTAGGGGAAATGGGGTATAAAGAGGCTCTTGACAGTCTTCTCATGCTTCTGGAAGATCCGTCCCCCAAGGTCATTCTGGAAGCCACCAAGGCCCTGGGCCGCCTGAAAGATAAAAAAGCCGCAGATCCCCTGGCCCGGCTTTTGGGGCACCCTTTACGAAGACTGCGCTGGCAGGCTCTGGAATCTTTACTGGCGATCGATTACAGCCAAGTTTCGGAAATTTTCTTATCGGGCCTAAGCGACCCCAGCCCTAAAAAAAGGGAGATCTGCACCCGCGGTCTGGGCCGGATCGGGGCAGTGGGTGCAACAGCCCGGCTGGAAAACCTTCTGAACGACAAAACGCCCGAGGTGCGCAGGGCTGCCATTTCCGCCTTATTTGCGACCGGGCAAATAGACCAGGTTGCAGGCCTGGCCAATATGCTCTCCGACCCTGATACGGGAGTGCGCCTGACCCTGGTGCAGGGCCTGGGCGAAAAAATCCATCCTTACGCCAAGAAACACCTGATCCAGGCCCTTTGTGACCAAAGTATGGCCGTACGCCTGGAGGCCATACAAAACCTCAGTCGCTTCAAAGACCTACAGGCGGCAGAAGCCCTGATGAAACTTTTGGAAAATCCGGAGCCGGAGATAAAGTCTAACTCTGCCAAGGCGCTTGGAGGCATGGGCCTTAAAGAGGCTTCCTCTGCGCTGGTGCAGCTTTTGGAAGATGAAGAACCCCAGGTCAGGTCAGCGGCAGTGGCCGCGCTTTTACAATTGGAAGGCGATTGGAGCTGAAACTTAAACGCCGGATTTAACGAAATACCCCTCCAAGCCAGAATCTTTGAAGGCAAACTACTTGAAAATACCAAACTGGGCATGATAATTATTAAGAGTCGATCCAGGTGACTTATGTTGGCTAATCGGCACCTGGGGGGGGACTGATAATCCCTTAACCACGCGGCATCACCGGTTAAACCGATCCAAAATAAAAATCTTGCACTAAAAGCTACACCTGAAGGGGAAGATGCCTCAAAAAATCCTGTTAGTGGATGACTCGCCGACAGTTCTTAAAATTCTGACCATGGGGCTGAGTCAAAACGGCTATGCGGTGAATACAGCTGGCGACGGGCTGGAAGCCCTCTCCATGATGGGAGGGACCCAATACGATATCCTCATCACAGATATCAACATGCCCAAGATGGACGGCTTGACCCTTATCCGCACAGTGCGCTCTTTAACCCGCTACAAGGGACTTTTAATCATCGCCCTTTCCACTGAATCCGCCCCCCATGACAAAGATACGGGCCGTCAGGCCGGGGTTGACCGGTATCTGACCAAACCGGTGAGCATGGACAGACTCATAAAAGAGATCAAAACCCTCTCAAGCCAAGACTGACTGAAAAAGGCCTTTCCGAATCACGATCTATATCGCATTTAAAAAATATAAACGGTAAATAAGGGATATGAGAGGCTTAAAAGCCCTTCAGGCCCTGGGAAGAATCACTTGATCCGCGGTTTCTAAGACGGCGGGAATCAAGCAAAAATTCAAGCCGCAAGCCAAGGGGCCTGCGGCTTAGCTTGTGGCTCTTTATCTATTAATTTCTACTCGGATTTTTCCAGAGGCACAGGCGTTATCTGAACCTTGTGAGCTACACCTCTTCCCAAGGCAACCCGGACGCCCTTGACCGCCACCACCATGGGGCCTCCATTGGCGCTTATGACTTCCACCTCACTGCCCGCGGAAAGCCCCAGATCAGAGAGATGACGACTGGCCATGTCGCCTCCCACTATGCGCTCTATGCGCACGCGCTCACCAGGAGATGCCATGCTGAGAGGCATGGAGGGTTCTCTTTCGGCCATGCATTTGTCGCAGATTCCATAAATCTGCAACTTGTGGCGCAGGCAATGGAAACCGTTCTCCCTGGCAACCCTGTCCTGTAAAGCTTCCAGCTCGGGACGATGGAACTCGGTTATGGAGCCGCATTTGGTGCAAATCAGGTGGTCATGATGCTCATCAAGATGCCGGTGTTCGTATCGGGGTTCTTCCCCTTCAAATTCTCGGCGGGTGGCCAAACCCAGGCGCTTCAGCAATTCAAGGGTTTGAGTCACAAAATCCAAATCCAGGTCGCTGCCGTTTTGCTTGATCAGCTTCTGCCAGCCTCTGGCTGTATGGTGTTCTTCGGAATCTAAAAAGGAATCCAATACAGCCATGCGATCGGATATGCATCCAATATGCAACTGCCCAAGCAGCCGTTCAAACTGCCTTTTTTCTTCTTCATGAAGGGCAGGCTTCAATTTATTTCTCCTTCAAAATTTTATCGACAAGCTATCACGATAGTTTGGGTCAGGCAACTCTGTTATATAGTCTTTCTCTTTTTTCAATTTTAAGCATTATTCGGCTGATCCGCCAGTCCGAGCAGGAAAAACAGCTTGGACTAATTTTTTACCTGCCTCATCGGTAGTTAATTACAAGACAAAGTGTTAACTAATCCATGTTAACTTATCACTATTAACTAATGTTAACTATTTAACACTATTCAGCCCTCTCACAGCTTTAAACCAGGCAGCACCCCCGACCAGCTCTTGACGAAACTCTTGCCTCTCAGCTGAACTTAGGCATAAAAAACATATAAAAACAATTGGTTATCAAAAAGTTTGCAATCCTGCATATCTTATTGGGCGCCTGTAAAACCATTTTTTCTCCTCCCCCATGCAACTGGCCCAGTGTTTGCATTTATTCCAAGAACATCTGTTTTGTACCAAGGCGTTGCTTATTAAGAATTAAATACATAGCATTGAAATAGAACTTTATTTGCATCTCATAATCATTGCATCGGAAACAGTCGGAGAGTAACGGGCCGAAACCTCCGGCGGGCAATCACAATAAAGGAGTGAAAGTTATGCCCAAATCCATCTCACGCCGCTCTTTTCTCAAAGGTGGGGTGGCTGCGGCGGCCACAGCCGCGGCATCAACTGTGGCCATGCCTCAGGCAGTGCAGGCGGCTGACGGGACTGAGCTCTGCACCCTTTTCGACCTGGAAAAATGCGTAGGCTGCGAGGAGTGCGTCTATGCATGCCGGGAAGAGTGGCAATCTTCCGTGCCCGACCCGGTGAAACCAATGCCCAAACCTTTTCCAGAGAGGGTGCCGATCGAAGACTGGTCCAATAAAAAAGATGTCCGGGACAGGCTCACTCCCTACAATTTTCTTTATATTGAATTTTTGGAGATTGAACACAAAGGCGAAGTCATGGAGCTGAACGTTCCCCGCCGATGTATGCATTGCCTGAATCCACCCTGCACCAACCTATGCCCCTTTGGTGCAGGCAGGGTGGAAAAATCGGGTATTGTGCATATTGACAAGGACCTTTGCCTGGGCGGCTCCAAATGCAAGAAAGTGTGTCCCTGGCATATTCCCCAACGCCAATCCGGGGTGGGGCTTTATCTGGACCTCATGCCCAGATTTGCCGGCAATGGGGCTATGTTCAAATGCCACCGTTGCCTGCCTTTGGTCGAAAAGGGAGAAAAACCGCGTTGTGTTGAAGTTTGCCCGGAGGAGGTCCAGAGCATCGGGACCAGAGAGCAGATACTGGCCCAGGCCAAGGATCTGGCCATGAAAAAGGCCAAGGCAGACGGAGCCTCAAGCTCCAAATGGCGGGAATACGTCTATGGAATGGCAGAAAACGGCGGCACCGGCACGATTTATGTCTCTCCCATTCCCTTTGACAAGGTAAATCAGGCCTTGATGGCCCAGCATGAAAAGACCAATTCCAAAATTAAGGCCAAGGCCAAAAAGGCCGGGAAAAGGATCCCAAAAGGCAATCTCGGCAGACCCCATATGAAGCGGGTGGAAAACAGCATGGAAAACCCGGAAAACCTGGGTTGGGCCCTGCTCTTGGCCCCGGTTGCCGGCCTGGCCGCAGGTTTTAATAAAATCTTTGCCAAAACTGCAGACAAGCCAAAGCCAGACCCGGATTCATCCCGCACCACAGAGAGCCAGGGAGGGCAATCATGAAAGCCGTATTGAAAAATCCCGGTGGCAAGGCATTATCCTGGGCATATGGCCTGGCTGTGTTCTTGGCCCTTTTCAGCGGCTTTGGCCAGATGCCTATCCTGAAAAGATACTATTTTTCCGATCTGCCACTTATGGGATGGAGCCAGGATTTTTACATCTTAAGTGACCTGCACTACCTGGCAGCCGTTGTACTTTTGTTTTTACTGGCTTGGCGCGTTTCCTTGGCAGCCAAGGTGCGCGCCACCTTCAAATGGGGTCCGAAAACCAAGTTTGGCTGGTTTTTATTATTGGTGCTGACAATAAGCGGCGCATGCAAGGCTATTGTCAACACCGGAGCTTATATCCCACCCAATATTCTGGTTATTCTTGATTTTTGTCATTTGGGCTCAGCCATGGTCTTTATGATCAGTGGCCTGGCGGCACTTATAATGGGCCGAAAAGCCGCCCAACCCACCTGATTAAAGTAGACCGGGTAAACGCCCCGTCCGTCTGAGCCGAATAATCAGTTCGGCTCAGACGGACTTTCTTTAGCTTTCTTTCCGCAGATAAAATTAAAAAAGCCAAACACCCAATCCCGCCCCGAAGAACTTAAGGGCGGATTTCCTTATCAGGTTTTGCTTGTCCCTGTCCCTGCCAAAACCGAACCATTCAAAAAAACAATTAATATTAAGATGATACATGCAAATCACTTTTTCACTGCCTCATCTGTCTTTCCCTGAAACCAACAAAAAGCACCCAGAGGAATCCCCTGTAGCAACCTACGGGTGCAAACAGCCATAAACAACAGGGTTATGGCACAAGGCTTGCTTTAAAACAGCCTGAAAAATCGCAAACAATGCAGAGCCTCATTTGAAACCTGGCTTCAATATTTACCGGCCTCCACCGCCTTGCCACTACCTTTGGGCCCCCTTGCGTAAAGGCCTTGTAAAGGCGATACTAAAACCATAATCCGAGAGGGTTTCCATGTTTAAGAAATTAAAATTATCCAGCAAGATGTATGGTGGGTTCATGGCGGTGTTGGTCCTGGCCTGCGTGGCCGTTTACTTTGGCTTTAACGGCCTTACGGCAGTCAACAGTAGGGTGGGAAAGACTGATGATGTAAACAGTCTGGTTAAGAATATTCTCACCGCCAGACAACAAGAAAAAAACTATATTATACGCACTGATCAGGCCAGCATAACCGGTGTAAAAAAAAGCATTAGCGATTTAAAACAGCAGGCGGCCCTGACCAAGGAAGAATTCAGTCAAAAAATAAATAAAGACCAGATGGATGAGGTCACGAGCCAGGGCAACAGCTACCTGAAGTCTTTTGAAGACTATGTGAAACTTGATGCCGAACAGAAAAAACTCATGACCCAAATGCGTAAAGCGGGTCAAACGGCCTTGGCGCAATGCGAAGACATAGGAAAAGACCAAAAAGCTCAACTGAACCAGACCCGCAGCCAAGCTGAAGAGACGGTTAATGACAAAATAACCAAGGCCGATGACGCCAACCGGCTGATAAAAATTCTGTTGGAGGCAAAATCGGTTCGCATCACACAAATGTACGACCCCAGTGAAAAGAACCTGAACAAATGGCATGAGCTGAACGAAAAGATTTTCACCCTGACCAAGGATCTCAAATCCAGGTTCAAATATAAATTGAATATCGAACAGGCAGATGCTGTTTTAAAGACTTATCAGGATTATGAATCCAATGCCCTGGCCTTTTTAACCAGCCGGGATATCACCCACAGGGAGGCAATGCTGAAATCGGCGGTCCAAACAGTGAAAGCAATGGAAGCCATCAGGACCGACCAAAAGAATCAACTGGCAAAAGTGAGGGAAAAGGCTGAGTTAGAGGTCAAGGATAAGCTGCAAAAGGCCGATGACGCCAACCGCATGATCAAATGGTTTTTAGAGGCCAGAAAAGACGAAAAGGAATTCATCATCTCAGGCGGCAAGGCCGAATGGCAGCAAAAAAATGAAGAAAAAGTCAAGGCGATAATAACCTTGGCTGCTGACCTGAAAGGGCGTTTCCACAACAAGGATAATAAGGATAAATCAGACAAACTCATTGCTGCGGTTAAAAACTATTCCGCCGCCTTTGCCGAATACAGTAAAACAAACACCCAACAGGCCAAGGCAGGCCAGGCCATGCTGGTCGCCGCCAGGAAGGCCCAAAAGGTCTGCGCCGCTGCCTGGACGGATCAAAAGGCCAAAATGGTCAACCAGATGGAGGCCTCGCAATGGTCAATGGGGGTGGCTGCCGCCCTGGCCGTATTTATCGGTCTTTTCCTCTCGGTTTTTATCACCAGAAGCGTTACCGGACCGCTCAACAAGGTGATAGGCGGGTTAAGCGCAGGCTCCAGCCAGGTTGCCGCAGCATCTGGGCAGGTGACCAATGCCAGCCAGTCTCTGGCTGAGGGGGCGTCCGAACAGGCGGCATCCCTGGAGGAGACATCCTCTTCCCTTGAAGAAATGTCTTCCATGACCAAGCAAAATGCTGATAACGCCGAACAGGCGGACGGCATGATGAAAGAAGCCGCTGATGTGGTCACAAAAGCGGGGATTTCCATGACTGAGCTCAAAAGCGCCATGGAAAGTATCGACAAAGCCAGTGATCAAACCGCTAAAATTATTAAAACAATTGACGAAATAGCATTTCAGACCAACCTGCTAGCCTTAAACGCCGCCGTGGAGGCGGCCAGGGCGGGTGAAGCAGGCGCCGGATTCGCCGTGGTTGCAGACGAGGTTCGCTCCCTGGCCATGAGGGCGGCCGAGGCGGCCAAGAACACCCAGGCCCTGATAGAGGAAAACCTGAAAAATATCAAGCAGGGCGCGGCCTTGGTTAAGGGTACTGACGAAGCCTTTAAGCAAGTGCAGGATCAAAGCGCCAAGGTGGCCGAACTGGTCGGTGAAATCTCGGCAGCCAGCAAGGAGCAGGCCCAGGGTATCGACCAGATCAACCGTGCCGCAGGCGAAATGGACGAGGTGACTCAGCAGAATGCAGCCAATGCCGAGGAATCGGCGGCTGCGGCCGAGGAGTTGTCGGCCCAGGCCGAATCCATGCAAGAATTTGTACACGACCTCACCTCCCTGGTGGGTAAGGACAAGACCAAAACCAGACCGCTTGACATTAAATCCGGGGTTTTGAAAAAAATCACCACAGCAGGTAAAAGGCCGATTAAAAAAACCGAAGCCTTGCCCATGCCTGATGATTCGGCCCAGTTTAACGACGATTTTAAAGACTTCTAAAAAACATGCCGGACAGGGTTCGCCCTGTCCGGCTCAGGATGTTGCAAACAAAGCCCCTTATCCGCTCGAAAAAGAAAACAACAAACCCTTTAATTGGGGAGCGCCCCGGAACCATAGGCGCTTTGCCGGGAATACTTCCATATATTTACATTGAATATCTATCAACCTGATTATTAACTCCCAGACTCCTTGCCCTTTTTTCAAAGCCCTGAAAAACCGGATTCCGCTTTTTAAGACTGTTTACCAGAAAAGCCGTTACAGATCTTAAGTCCGGCGCCTGAACATCTAAAACCGGTTCAATCTGTTTTTTTTAACCTTCATAGGGTTGATCGCACTAACACCCAATAACCACAGATAAAAATGCGTGGTTACCACCTGAACAAATCAGCGCGGGAAAGACTCATGAAAAATATAAGCAAGAAAAACAATACTTTTCCGGTTTTGGCAAACAGGAGTATGGCAACTCCAGACTTTAAGGCCGTTTTTTGAATAATCATCTACAATCATCAGGAGATTCCATTCTGTTAACCAATTGATTATTAATGACTTTTTCTTTTACATTCATTTTGGCACGTACTTTGCTTTATAGAGAACCAACAGGCCGCATAAGGACCTTAAAAAAACAAAGCCCCTGCCGCCCCAGGAGAGTTAACATGGCTAGATATTCAACACGAGCCAGCCACCCACCCGGACAGGGGAAGACAGCAACTGTCTCCCCTGCCTCGGGAAACCGCTACCAGGGTTCCCAGTCCATGCGCTTGGGAAAAATCATAGACATGGTTAACCTGCCCCCCAACCTGCCCGACAACCTGGACAGCGCCACTTTGGATCTGCCCGGACTTGGGGAACTGCCTATTTTGGATATGCGCAGGCAAAAGCCCGGAAAAGTTCATACGGAGGATGACCATCCCTGTGCGGTGGTGGCCGAACTGGAGGGGACTGATCCCAGTATTCTGGTAGGGGTAATTTTAGATTCCTTTTTTCCCTGTTGATAAAGGCTAATCCTTTAAAGCAGGCTAAACCGACTGCCTCTCTCCCAGGGTCTCTGAGACGGCTTTTCCCAGAAAAAGCCTTATCAGGGACCCTGTCCTTTTTCAGCTTATTTATAATCTCACTTCAAAGCTATGGTATGCTTTTTTAAAGCAGGCCAACAAGGGAACACCCTCTGGTTCCTGCCCTGTCCGGGGTCAGTGCCCGGATTTATTTGCATGTCGGTTAGACAAACAGCGCTTAACAATTTAAGAGCGCCTTGACCAATGGAACAACATAAAAACCAGGAGGACTTCATGGCTGAAGTATTGGTAATCTATGCCAGCGACCACGGAGCCACCCGCAAGATGGCCCAAGCCATTCAAAAAGGCGTACAGTCCGTAAACCAGGCGAGCGCACGAGTTTTGAGCGTGGAGCAAGTCAAAGAAGAAGATCTGCTGAAGGCAGACGCCATTGTCCTGGGCAGTCCTGTCCATATGGGCAGCATGGATTGGAGGATCAAGAAATTCATAGATCAGGTCTGCTCGGGCCCTTGGATGTCTGACAGCATGGTGGGTAAGTTGGGAGCGGTGTTTGCCTGCGGCAGCGGGTTCGGCAACGCAGGTGGAGGAGTTGAGCTGACCATGCTTGCCATGCTGAACAACCTGGTGGAGCTGGGGTTGATTATTATCCCCCTGCCCAAAAACTCAACCGGCTATCCCCAAGGCGGCCTGCAATGGGGTCCCTATGGAAGGGCCCACAATGAAGATTTGTCCCCCATCCAAGGCGGCCTGCCCGATGAAAAAACTCTGGCCGCAGAGAGCCATGGAGCCAATATAGCCCGGGCGGCCCTGGCTATATCCGGCAAGGAGATATTTAAATAGGCCACACTTTCTGCGAAAAAAAGTAATAAAACTCTTTGCTCCCCCGGCCGACATTGACCCGCGGCCGGGGTTTCATACTGGCTTTTAACTGTCACCAGTCGGATGGGACACAGGCAAGCGCAAAAATTCACAAGAGAGCTTGACTTCCCGGTTCCAGTCACCTAGCCTTGAAATAATTTTCCTGTAAAGGAGTGCGCCGGAGAAACCCAACCTTGGATTTTTCCTCTTGAATTTGCCAAACTTTTAGTTTGGTTGATTCTAAATTATACAAATTTTTCAGTTTATATAATTAAGCGGACCGTCCCTGCCCCGCCCCGGCAACCTTGACTAAAAAAAGCTGCCGGCGAACAAAAAAGGAGTATCCCATGCCAAGCCCTGTATTTTTTGCTGATTTAAGGGCCAATTACCGTCAATCCTTTGTAAACAAAATCGACGCCCTGATTAAAGAAGTGAAAATGCCGGAAAGGGTTGGCCCCAAGGGGCTCTGCGCCCTAAAAATTCACTTTGGTGAGCTGGGCAACACGGCTTTTATCAGGCCGGTCTATGTCAGGCGTTTTGTGGAGGCGGCTAAAAAGGCAGGAGCTTCCCCCTTTCTGACTGACTGTAACACCCTATACCGGGGAGCCCGTTCAGACTCCGTCAGCCATCTGCATACAGCCATTCACAATGGTTTTGCCTACAGCGTGACAGGGGCCCCACTCATCATAGCCGACGGCCTCAGGGGGCAGACCGTGGAAAAAATCCCCCTGGACCTGCCCGAATGCAGTGAGGCTCTGATCGGCAGCGAAATCGCCCAGGCCGACAGCCTGGTTAGCCTGGCCCATTTCAAGGGGCATGAGCTTACCGGCTTTGGCGGGACCTTGAAAAACCTGGGCATGGGAGCGGCCGGCCGCCAGGGAAAACTTTTTCAGCACAGCAATGTGTCGCCCAAGGTAAAGGCAGACCGCTGCCTGGCCTGTGGAGACTGTATCCGCCGTTGCCCGGCAAAAGCCATCAAACTGATCAAGAGGAAGCCGGACCAGCCCGCTCCGGCCGAGGCAGTGGCTCCCGACCTTTTGGCTCAAGCCGATCCGGAAAAATGCATTGGCTGCGGTGATTGCATTCTCACCTGCCCCACCCTGGCCATGTCCATTCAATGGGACGCTCAGGTGCCCCAGCTCATGAGACGCATGGTTGCCTATACCCAGGCGGTTCTGAAAGGAAAAGAAGGCCGCTCCGTATTCTTCAACTTCCTCACCCAGATCAGCCCGGGTTGTGATTGCAATCCCTTTCAGGATGCGCCGGTGGTGGCCGACCTAGGGCTGGCAGCCTCAACAGACCCGGTGGCCCTGGATCAGGCCTCGATTGATCTGGTGAACCAGGCCCAGGGCATGCCCGGGTCCTGTCTGGAACACGCGTTAGAGCCGGGCGGCGATAAATTCAAGGCCATTTACCCCAATGTGGACTGGCGGGTTCAGCTGGCCTATGCCGAAGAAATCGGCCTGGGTTCACGCAAGTATGACCTGGTTACAGTCTAGGGGAGTGTTTTTCGGGGAGGTCTTTAGCCTAAATCGTTCAGCCAACAGAACGATTTAGGCTAAATTATAACCTTGACCTGAACTGGGCAAGCCTGTTATCTTTACTGCATTAATAGGACAACCTTTTAATAAAAAATATCTTTTCAATATACAACCCATAGACGAGGGGCCTAACGTGCAAAAACGATTAATAGAACTCATAGTGAACGGCGATCACTATGAGGTGGCTGTGGAGCCCTGGAAAAGCCTGGCTGAATGTCTGCGGGAAGACCTTAACCTGACAGGCACCAAAATCGGCTGTAACCAGGGAGATTGCGGAGCATGTACGGTTCTTATGGACGGGGTGAGTGTGAGTTCCTGCCTCACCCTGGCGGTGGAGGCTCACCAAAGGGAGGTCTTGACCATTGAAGGCCTGGCCAAATCCCAGGAGGAGCTACACCCCCTGCAACAGGCATTCATGGAAAAAGGCGCATCTCAGTGCGGTTTCTGCACCCCGGGTATGATCATGAGCAGCAAGCACCTGTTGGCACAAAATTCGGCCCCTACCGAAGAGGAAATCAGACAAGGCCTGAGCGGAAACCTCTGCCGCTGTACAGGCTACAACAAAATCGTGGAGGCCATTTCCTCCGCCGCCCAGATCCTGGGGCGAGAAAAGGAGGTCTGATATGGCCCAGACTCATTTCACGGTTCATCAGCCCAAAACCATTGAAGAGGCCCTGGATCTATTGAGCATGCACCGCTCCAGCGTGAGGGTGCTGGCCGGAGGCACGGATCTGGTTCCCCGCTTGCGGGCCGGCATGGATGACACCCAGCACCTGGTCTCCATAAACCGGGTAAAGGGCATAAGACGGATTAATTACCAGGACGAGGACGGCCTGATCATCGGTGCGGCCTCCCGCATAAGCGAGGTGGGCAACCATCCGGATGTACAGAAGTATTACCCGGGACTGGCCTATGCCTGCCAAAAGATGGCCACTGTGCAGATCCGAAACATGGGCACTGTGGCCGGCAACCTGGCCAATTCCTCGCCCAGCGGTGACACCGCCGCGCCTCTGCTTTCCCATCGGGCCACTCTGATCCTGGTGGAAAGGGGGGGCAGGCGTCAGGTTGAGCTCAAGGATTTTTTCACCGGTCCGGGCGCGAACCTCATGGACCCCTTTGAAATGATAGAGGCTATCAGGGTGCCTGCCCCGCCCCAACGCACGGGCAGCGCCTATATGCGCATCTCGGCCAGGAGCAAGGTGGATATCGCGGCCGTGGGGGTGGCCGCCAGCCTTACCCTGGATATGGACGGCAAGGTGCTTAAATCCTGCATCGCCCTGGGTTCTGTTGCTCCCACTCCTTTACGCTGCCCGGAGGCGGAAGCCATGCTGGAGGGACAAATACCGGAGGAGAGTCTTTTAATGAGGGCCGGGGCTTCCTGTGTGCGCACTGCCCGGCCCATAGACGACATGCGGGCAACCGGATCCTACAGGAGAAAGATGGTGCAGGTTTTGGCCCAAAGGGTGCTTATTGAGTGCCTGAAGAGAGCGCAAGGGGGTGAAAAATGAAAAATCCTGCAATTATAGGGGCCAGCCTTCCTCGCCCGGATGTTCGGGAAAAGGTCACCGGCCGGGCCATTTACACAGACGACATCAAACTGCCCGGCATGCTTTACGGAGCCCTGGTCAGAAGCCCTTATCCCCATGCCCGCATCAAAAGCATTAATACTGAAAAGGCCAAGGCCTTGCCCGGGGTGAAGGACGTCATCACAGGCGGAGATACGCCCCAGATAAAATACGGCAACTGGCGGCTGGTTCCGGCCAGTCAGGACGAGCTGCCCCTGGCCGTGGACAAGGTGCGTTTTGTGGGGAACGAGGTGGCTGCGGTCTGCGCCACGCACAAGGATATTGCCCGCAAAGCGGCGGAGCTTATTGAGGTGGAATACGAGGAACTCCCCGCCCTGTTCACTGTGGAGGATTCAACTGCCGAAGGCGCGCCCCTGATCCATGACGACAGCGAGGGCAATGTAAGTTTGGTGCGTAAAATCGAATACGGCGACCTGGAGGAACAGTTTGCCAAGGCGCATCTGGTCAGGGAAGACACCTTCAAGGTCCATGCGGTAAGCCACGCCTATCTGGAGCCCTGCTCCTCCTTGGCCGCCCCTGAAGAGGGAAACCGAATAACCCTATGGACCAGCACCCAGACCCCATACATTGTGCAGTGCCTTTTGGCCAGCACCCTGGGGCTGCCGGAGAACAATATCCGGGTTATGAAGACCGCCGTGGGCGGCGGTTTTGGCGGCAAGATGGAGCTGCGCCCCTGGGAATTCTGCGCCGCCTTCATGGCCCTGCGCACCGGCAAGCCTGTCAAGTTCACCTTGACCAGGGAAGACGAGCTGGCCTTTGGCCGCAGGCGTCATCCCATGAGCATCTATTCCAAGGTCGGCTTCAGCAAGGAGGGCAAGCTCCTGGCCAAGGACTTCCAGGTGCTTTTGGACGGCGGCGCATATAACGCCATGGGCCCCACAGCCACCTTCCTTTGCGGCACCTTTGGCAATATGCTTTATAACTTCCCCGCCTACCGCTATTTTGGCAGGCACGTCTACACCAACAAGCCCCCGGCCAGCGCCATGCGCGGTTTCGGCGCTCCCCAGGCCGCCTTTGCCGCCGAGACCCAAATGAATATGGTGGCCGAGGAACTTGGCATGGACCCCATTGACCTGCGCCTGATAAACGCAATGAAAACAGGCGATGTCATACCCGAGGTCGCCACGGTGAGTTCCTGCGGATTTAAGGAAAGCCTGGAAAAAGTCCGGGAGATAAGCGGATGGGATGATCGCAAGAAAAACAACAAAAACCTAGGTATAGGCTGCTACAGCTTTATCTCGGGCGGGGTCTTCAACTGGTTTAACACCAAATACAACTTTGCCGCCGCGGAAGTGACGGTCTTTGACGACGGCACTGCCCAGCTTGCCTCCATGGCCTGCGACATAGGCCAGGGCTGCGATGCGGTCCTGCGCCAGATCCTGGCCGCCGAACTGGGTATCAGCCCGGAGAAAATCCGGCTTATCGCGATGGACACGGCCACCACACCCAAGGCTGATCTCGGCACCTGGGGCAGCCGGGTCACCCTGATGAATGGAAATGCGGTAATAGAGGCGGCCCGCAAGATCAAGGATATGCTGAAGCCGGTGATTTTCTCGGAATTTGACTTAAACCAGATACACGATGTCGGCTTTGACCAGGACCGGGTGTTTGTAAAAGCCAAACCCAAAAACGGCATGACCTTTGCCGAGTGCGTTTACAAAGCCCTGAGGGGCCGCAGGGGCGAGCCCCTTACGGCCAGGGGTTTTTACACCCCGCGCAACAAGGGTCTGGTAAGCCCGGCCTTTTCCTTTGGAGCCCAGGTGGCCGAAGTTTCGGTAGACCCGGATACGGGCCTGGTCAAGGTGGACAGAATGTACACGGCCCATGACTGCGGGGTGCCTTTAAACCGCATGGCTGTGGAGGGCCAGCTGGAGGGAGCCATCCAAATGGGCCTGGGCTATGCCCTGATGGAAGAATTCTACATGGAAAAAGGCCGCACCCTGAACAAAAACTTCCTGGATTACAAAATGGCCACAGCCGAGGATATGCCCCCCGGCGAGTCTGTGGAGATAGAGGTATATGAACCTGAAGGCCCCTTTGGGGCCAAAGAGGCAGGTGAAGGACTGGCCATCCCCACGGCTCCGGCCATTGCCCATGGAGTCTACGAGGCCACTGGCTTCCGTTGCCAGAATCTGCCCATAACCCCGGAGAAGATCCTAAGGGCCACAGGCAAATTAAAAGGCTGAGCCAATCTATCATTAAACCGCCCCTGGGGATTTTTCAGATATCCTCAGGGACGGCTGAACAACCGAAACCAATTTTACTCTTGCCTTGGGGCAAGACCATTTAAGCCCGGTCGTGTTGGCTGCCCAAACTTCTATTGCCCCTTTTGCTAATCAATCTCTATGGCCACCTTGACGGCCTTTTCCGAGGCAGAGGTCAGGGCAAAGGCTTCATCGATCTGCTCCAAGGAGAACCTGTGGGTGATGAGTGGCTCAATGCTCACTTGGCCCTGAATCACCGGGCGCAGGGCCATGGGCGTCCACAGCATTCTTTCCTGGATGCTGTGGTGAACCAGTCCGGTATTTAAAATCTTCAGGCTGTTGTTGTGCCACCTGGAGATATTGATGGTTATATCGTTCGTTATCCAACTGTAAAAAACCAAAGTTCCGTTATGACGGACAGCCGAAGTGCTTAAATTCACCGACTCCGCAGAGCCTGCGGCCTCAACCACCACATCGGCGCCCTTGCCCCCGGTTTGCTCCATAATGTATTCAAGGGGATCGGTTTCAGAAGAGTTGACTGTCAAATCAGCCCCCAATTCCCTGGCCAGACTTAATTTTTCTTCAGCCAGGTCAACACCGATCACCTTGTGCGCCCCCTTGCCCTTGCACACCTGGGCAATAATCTGACCGGCAAAACCCATCCCGATAATCGCCACAGTATCTCCGAACTGAACATTGGAATTCATTCCGGAAAACATGGCGCAGGAAATTGGCTCGCCCAAGCAGGCCAAGTTCATATCAAGCCCTGCGGGAACAACCTCCAGGTCCTCTGGTTTGGCCACAAAATAATCTGAAAAGGTATCGATCCAGGCAAAGGCTATTACTTTTTGCCCAACTTTGAGTTGAGTTACCTTTTCCCCTACTTCAACAACCTCTCCGCCGCCCTCATGCCCGAAAAAAAACGGATACAAAAAGGGTTTCCTCATCTCCGTATCAAGCCCTCCGGCCTTTTTGGTCACCCCGCGGTAAAGATTTTTATCGGAGCCGCAGATGCCGGCCAGATGGGTTTTTACCAGGACTTCGTCTTCCTTCAGATCCAGCTCACGCTCTCTCAGCTCGATTTTGTCCACACCTGTCAGACAAGCACTTTTAACTTTCATTTGATTCTCCTAAAAACCCGAACCAACCATTAGTTGGATTTATTCTTCTTAAAGAATAGTTGCAGGTATTTTTTAAAAAACGGGAAAGAGACGCTTAAAAAACCAACTATCAGCAGAGCCAATGAAATGGGGCGGGTGATAAAAATGGAAGGATCACCGTTTGACAAACTCATCGCCCTTATAAAATTGATCTCGGTCAAAGGACCCAGGACCAGACCCAATATCAGGGTTGTGGCTGGATAATCATATTTTTTAATGAAATAACCGGCGATTCCGGCACAGGTCATTATCCAGACATCCACCATGGAGTTCTGCAGGCTATAAGCACCCAAAACGGTCAAGCCAACCACAATGGGCATCAGCAAAGATGAGGGGACCCTCATCACCCTGACAAAAAGAGGTATGAAGACAGTATTAAGGGACACAAGCATTACGTTGCCCACATACATACTGGCAATCACTCCCCAGGCCAGATCCGGGTGTTCCTTGAAAAGGAGCGGCCCCGGCTGAAGGCCATACATCATGAAGGCGCCGAGCAAAACAGCCGTGGTTCCCGACCCCGGAACTCCCAAGGTGAGCATCGGAACCAAAGAACCGGCTGCGGCGGCATTATTGGCAGCCTCGGGACCGGCCAAGCCCTCAATGGCCCCCTTGCCCAAATCTTCGGGATGCTTGGTCAGCTTACTTTCCGTTGCATAGGATAAAAATGAAGCCAAAGTGGCGCCGGCCGCAGGTAAAACACCTATTACAAAGCCGATCAGAGAACCCCGGCCGATAGCTCCTCTTGAGCGCAGCCAGTCTTCCATGGAGGGCAGCAGATCCCTTAGCTTTATTTTTATTTTCAGAAAATCAAGGTCCTTGATTTTCTCCAACTGAATAAGGGCCTCTCCCAGACCAAAAAGTCCTATGGCCACCGGTAAGAACCCAATACCGTTCATCATGTAAACATTGTCATATGTGAACCTCAAGGTGCCATGGGCCACATCCACCCCAACCGTGGAGATAAAAAGCCCCAAGGCCCCCATTATCAGGCCCTTTACCGCGGAGTTGCCGGCCAGACCGGCCAAGGCCAGAATCGCCATGACCATTAGAGAAAAATATTCAGGGGGTCCGAATTTCAGGGCAAACGAGGCCATTACCGGCGCGCCCAGATTCAAAAAAACAGCACCTATGGTTCCCCCGCAAAAAGAGGCAATGGCATTCATGGAAAAGGCCGCCCCCGCCTTTCCCGCACGGGCAAGGGGATACCCCTCTATGGAGCTTATTACGACCGCCGCGTCGCCGGGAGTATTTAAAAGCACAGAGCTGATGGTAGCGCCGTACATGACCCCGAAATAAATTCCGGCCAACATGATAATGGCCGTGGTGGGGTCCATGCCAAAAGTAAGAGGAAGCAAAATGGCCACACCAGTGACCGAACCAATACCAGGCAAGGCCCCCAATATGGTTCCCAAAGTCACCCCAACACCACAAAAAAGTAGATTCACGGGTGTGAGCGCAACCCCGAAACCCAATTGTAAATTCGAGAGCAACTCAGAAAAAAAAGTCATTACCACACCTCAACCCTTAGAAACCAATAATCCCCTTTGGCAGGGGGATGCTTAGGAGATACTTAAAAAGAGTATAAAAACCGAGAGTTGTACAAAACGCTGTGATTAAGCAAATTTTCAAGGTGTGTTTTCGGGTGAGGAACACCAGGGAGCCTACCAGTACAAACATACTGATACAGAACCCCAGATAACTCATGGCAAGGATACTGACAATGATCAGCCCGATAATTATGGATAATAAAAGCGGGTTGCCTGATTCCCCCTTTTGTCTTTGCCCTTTCTCCGTCCTGGCCTTTTTATAACCTAGAAAAGCCTGCATCAGGCCGCCTGAAAGAATTAGAACCCCTGCCCATACAGGGAGAAACCCCGGACCGGGCCCGTCTGATAACCAATATTCAAGCGCCAGGGATTGCTGGATCAGGAAGCAACCCAACAGCGCGATAACGCTCCCACCCACAAGGTCTGTTTTAGCCACACTTACCTCCTGGAAACGCGGCCCAACATAAAAAATATTGAGCCGCGTATAACGCCTGACTTTTAGTTGGCCTTCATGCCTTTCACTGCCTCGGCAACCATCTTTTCCGTCTTCTTGATCAAGGCCTCATAATCCTTTCCGCCGATGAACCTGGGTTCCAGGACTTTTGCCTTCAGATACTGATCTTTCCATTCTTTTGTTTGGGAGGCTTTCTTCAGCATCTCAATGCTTGCCTTGCGGGCTTCTTCAGGCATACCCGGGGCCGCCATAACGCCTCTTATCTGATAAAAAACCATATCCAGGCCCAACTCACTGAAAGTCGGACAGTCCAAAGGAGCCGCCAAGCGCTTCTCCGAGGAGACGGCCAAGGTCCTCACCAAGCCGCCCTTAACCTGGCTCATGCATTCGTTGGGGTTGGCCCAGGCAACATCCACATGGCCGCCCAAAAGATTGGCCATCACCTCGCCGCCGCCACTGAAAGCGATATAGTTTGATTTAATTTTAGCTGCTTTATCAAATAGATATGCACACATATGGTCGTCGGAATAACGACCGGTGCCACCCATTTTCAGAGACTTGGGCTTTTGCTTGGCTACTTCCAGGACATCTTTAATTGTTTTGAATTTGGATTCTTTGCGAGTGATGAGAATAAAGGTGTCTGCGGCCATCTGGGCCAAGGGGGTGAGATCGGAAGCTTTAATGGACCCAACACCGGCAACCGGCCCGATTATCTGTGCTGAAGAAAGGCTGAGCCAATGGTAGGCGGAACCGCTGTTTGACATCACATAAGCAGAACCAATCTGAGCACTGCCCCCCGGCTTATTGATTACAACGATCGGTTCTTTGGAAAGTTGATTATCCTTGATAGCCTTGGCGATGTAACGGGTCATGGTGTCACTGCCGCCTCCTGCCTTCCAAGGAACCACGAATTCAATTGGTTTTTCAGGCCAAGCGTTGCCAGCAAGAGCAGTTAGGGGAACAGTCAAGAGAATACATGCCGCGATAAGAGAGAAAAACTTCCTAGCCACTGGTCGACTCCTTTCGAGACTGCGCACAGAAATAAACTCTAATGACGTTTTTTATGCGAAACAAAAATTGCCCCTTTTAAACTTTGAACCTTGCATATTGTTTTCATAATATGAAGGCTGAATTTTCCGGACACCTCCCTTCATCTTCTTCCACTCAAAATACATTTATATATTTCCTTGCTCACCATAGCCTTCTCTTTCTTCAAATCACTTTAATTTCAATAGGTTAAAGGTTATTACCTCACTTCTAGCAAAAAAATATCCAAAGCCTTGCAGGTACGTGTATACATGTACTCTCAATGGGTAGTGGATTGCAAGTAAAAAATGTAAATTTCTTAGTTTAGGGATTCATTTTGTAACTAATTGTTTTTTAAGAAAATATTTAATTATATTTTTTTGCGCTTCTCTGAAAAATAATTTTTGCCGTTGACAAAACCCTATGCACCTCATCATTATGCATACATGTATACACAAAAAAGCAAAAGGGCACCCTTGGTAGACGCCCTATCGGAGCCAGCTAAAACAGAAAATAATAAATATCTAATCCCTTGGTTTTAAGGAATATGAAAAACAAACAAACAAAAGATAACCTGCGGATTAGCAATAGAAAATGCCCCTGGCGAGACCTGTCTTATATACCGGTAAACAGCTACAGAAATATTGGTCAAACAAGAGGTTTGTCTATTGCCAGGATCATGCCTTTGTTTGTTCTTTCAAGGTCTGGGGACACTGATTCATTCCAATATAAATTTTCATATATTTTAAGCTACTTATACTTTTATTTTAAAAGGTTGCCCAGAAGTGACAAGCTGTTCCCAGAACTATTTTCCGAAAGAATCTATCGAATTTTTATTAAGGTAAGAGCGGATAAAAGCCCTACTGTTTGCACTAAATCAAGAAAAAATATTTTTCTTAAAAAACCAGAAAAACTACTGACCATTCTCCTTCCGATATTGTCCAAAAATATCACATATTTATCAAATTTAAAAAGCCGAATTCTAAATTTAAGTCACATACAATTTTCAAATCATTTTATTGGCCATCAGAAGAAAACTCTTAATTTTATCGTCAATTTTCCCAAATTAATTGTCAGATATCTATCTACTTAGATCTAAAGTCAGGCAGGATACGAGTATTCTAGATCTATTAACTGGATAATCAAAAGTTGCACCTCTGGATCAAATCATAAGGAGCTTACATGCTAATTGACGCAGAAAAGTGTACTGGTTGTTCCCAGTGTATTGCCTATTGCCCCATGGAAGCCATCAGCCTTAGGGAGACGTCAAAGTTAAAAAAGAACGGCAAGCCCAAAAAAGTGGCGGTGATCGATCTTGACGAATGTGCGGAATGTGGCGTCTGCCTGCGCTCTGCCCATTGCCCGTCACAGGCAATTTATCAGCAGCCGCTAACTTACCCGCGGACCATCAGGAGCATCATGAGCGATGTTCTGACTATTGCCGAAGAGTCGCAGATATCGGGGCGCGGAACCGAGGAAATGAAGACCAATGAAGTCACCGGCCGCTTTAAAAGGGGAATAGTCGGAGTAGCCATAGAGGTGGGAAGACCGGTCACCGGTGCGCGTATGAAAGACGTTGAAAAAATCTCCATGGCTGTTTCCAAGCTCGGTATTGAATATGAGAAGATTAACCCGGTGACCAGCATGATGGCCGATCCCAAAGCAGGAAAGTTTAAAGATGAACTTTTGGATGAAAAGGTGCTTTCAGCGATCCTCGAGTTCGCCGTTAAATTAGACCAACTGCCCGAGTTGTTTTCCACACTCAAAAAAGTGGAAAAAGAAATTGACTGTGTTTTCAGTCTTGATATCGCCTGCCGCCTCAATCAGGACGGCTCGAATCCCACCCGCGAATATTTTGACAAAGCCGGACTATGGGTGGCTCCAAACGGGAAAACCAATCTGGGGCTCGGGCGGCCTCTTTGCGCTTCAGGAGAGTAAAAATGACACATACACTGCACAGACTGGGAACGGACGAGGAGTTATTAAAAGAGGATTTTGTTTTACTGGCTATGCCTTCCAAGGATATCAACCACGTTGGGTCAGCACCTAAACTAAAGGAATTCTTTGCCATAGCCCTTGATTCCGGCGCCATAAAAATAGGCGATTGCAGAAGCGGAAACGAATATTACCAGGGCGGTCTTGATAAGGTGCTTAAAAATGTTGAAGACCGCGCAGTAATCCATGCTGTTTTCAGCGATCTGGAATCACTTAAAACCGCCATGAAAAAACTAAAAGAAGCGGATCTGGGCATTTCCATTGTTGCTTCCGGCCTTTTTGATCAAGTAAAAGAAGCTTGTGAGTGTACAGGGTTGACCCCACATACCATCAATCAGTCCCTGGGCCGTTGGGGAAAAACGGAAAAACTCCCCAAAGATGAGACTCTGGAAGTCCAGACCATGTGCGGTCACGGCATGGTTTCAGTGAATCTGATCAAAAAAGCCGTGGAAAAGGTGGCTTCCAATAAAGCAACTTCCTTGGAAGCCGCCGAACAACTCTTCAAGCCTTGCATGTGCGGAATATTCAATCCCCACAGGGCTGCGAAATTAATTGAAAGGCTGGCCGAAAAAAAGCTGCGGACCAAGCAAGACGACTAACGAAAGCTCGAAAAAGGCCAACTGCCTTTTTCAAACTAAACTTGGCATGACGGGGTTTAAATTCTCTTAAGTTGGCTAACTTTTCATATAGGAAGAAACCGGCGTGAAGCCTCTTAGGATCAGCGGATCCACCTGATCAGGCCTGTATACACAATGCATCTTGGTGATTTATTTTCATCAGATTGCCTGATTTTAACCTTACCGGCACCTAAAAGTGTAATAGCTGTTGGCTGCATATGTTGCAAAAGTATCATGAGGGTGTCTAAGCTTTCCTTAGACACCTTCATGATACAACCCTTCTAAATTTCCTTATATTTAGTTTTACTAAAAAGGCATCACCCCAGAAATTTACCATTAAAACAAATACAATAGTTCATATTTTTACACCTAAAACCTAAAAATAATTTTCCATTAAGATTAAACTTTATCTTAACAGAGCCAGAAGCAACAACTTAAAAAGATTAGCTATAAATACAGACAGAATTTTCAAAACTTTTTATTTATCATATCCTTACCGAAACCAAGAGGGATCAAAAAAAAGAGCCTCCAAGCCATATCAGATGGAAAAATTTAAGCACAGTCAGATTTAATCATAATAATGAGTGTGCTCAAAAGTTAAGACATGCAAATTTTTGTTTTCATGCTCAAGCCTTTCAAGTATATTATGGTAGGAAACAATCTTTTTCACTATATAAAGGTTAATACTGTTAATCATGTCCATTGCTGATCAAATCTATCAAAACATTAAAGACCGTATTTTTCAGGGTGCGCTAAAACCGGGGGACCGCTTATTTGAATCGGATGTGGCCAAATCGGAGAGTGTCAGCCGAACCCCGGTCAGAGAAGCTTTCAGGCGTCTTGAACAGGATCTGCTGGTAGAGAGAACCGCCCAGGGCGGGGTTAGAATCCCTGAAATAGACCTGGATTCAATTGAAGATCTTTTCAAATTACGTACTGTACTGGAATGCTATGCCATAGAGCTGGCCTGTGAACGGATCACAGAAGAGGAGATCACCACATTACGAATCATCAAAAGCCAAGCCCAAGAACTGCTTAAGCTGGAAACCACAAACCAGGAATACATTTTAAAACAGTTCATGGAACTGAACTCACGTTTCCATGATACGATTTACCGGGCAACCAACAGTAAATTCCTGGTCAGGGTTATCAATAACCTAAGGGAGATCGTTCAAAGTATAAGGGCATTAAGCATCCAGGCAGACAACGCGCCCCAACAGGCCTGGCAAGAACACAACCTGTTAATTGAATACCTTGCCCAACGCGATATTGAAGCTGCTTCCAATCTTATAAAAATCCATATTAAATGCGCACTAAGCCAGCTCAAGTCG
Source organism: Dethiosulfatarculus sandiegensis (assembly GCF_000931935.2). Classification (GTDB taxonomy): domain Bacteria; phylum Desulfobacterota; class Desulfarculia; order Desulfarculales; family Desulfarculaceae; genus Dethiosulfatarculus; species Dethiosulfatarculus sandiegensis. Next base: position 17,559 of record NZ_AZAC01000003.1, on the reverse strand, counting down.
GTTTATGAAAAAAACGAAGCAGAATCTTAGCCACAGAGGCAACCGGCCGGGTCATTGATTCTTTGATGAGCTTCAGATGCTTCTTTTCAAAACGAGGCGAAGAACCGGCGAGATGATAAGCCAAACCAGGCAAGCACCTGCGGCCGCTTTTTTCCACTCTCACCGACTCGAAAACCAACAGGATTGAGTTTAAATCAAAGGCAGGCTGTATGTGAGCAGCCTGCCTTTTTGATGACAAGGGTGATTGACCCGGCTCTCAACAAGCGGACAGGTCCAACAGGCCTTGAAGAAATCTGTTGGGTGAATAGGGGTTGGCCACTTCTATTACCTCCACTCCGACCTTGGCCTTGTTTTTTCGCACGATATATTCCTTGCAGGGGCACTGATCCGCCGGGGCCGAACCTTGCGCGGGCCACCCCCCTGGGAAGCGTTCCATGATCTGGGCCAGGCGGGGCGCAATGGCAGCTCCCGGGTAGTCACCGCTGTTCAGGATGCCATCAGTTCCGCTTCCTGTTTATTTTGCCTTTCGCCCCCCACCCGGCGGATAATGGCCACCATACAGCGGGAACAGCCAGTGCAAACATCATCCATGGTGCGCATACAACCCACGTTCAGAATCTTTCCCATGATTTGAACTCCCTGTCAGATAGAGGCCCAAAAATCATGGCTATTTTCAAACAGCCTTAACATTTCATTGCACTATAACCTTCGGAAATTTTTCAAACCAGGCCACAAAAAGGCGGGGGCCTTGGCATTGGCCCCCGCGCATAAAGACGAATTTTTAGTTTATCTTTCAGGCCTTCTTGGCCTGGCTCTTTTTCTTGCGTTTTTCACCCAGGTTCTGGAATATCACATAAATGGGCGGCACCAAAACCACGCCCACAAAGGTCGCGGCCAGCATTCCGCCGAGCACCGCGGTGCCCAAGGCCTGCCTGGCCCCTGCCCCGGCGCCGTCGGCCACCACCAGGGGAAAGACGCCGAGCACAAAAGAAAGGGCTGTCATTAAAATGGGCCTGAAACGCAGGCGAGAGGCATGCAGGGCCGCATCAATGGTGCTCATGCCCTGGTCATGGGCATCCCGGGCAAACTCCACGATCAAAATGGCGTTTTTAGAGGCCAGGGCCACCAGAAGCACCAGACCGATCTGGGTGTAGACATTGTTGTCCATCTCCCTGGCCATGATGGCTGCAAAGGCACCAAAGACCGCTATGGGCACAGCCAGGATAACCGGCATGGGGATTTTCCAGCTTTCATACTGGGCAGCCAGCACCAGATACACAAAGACTACCGCCAAGAGGAATATAAGCCCGGTATCTCCCGTGGCCTGGGTTTCCTGATACGACAGGCCGGTCCACTCAAAGCCCATGGTATTGGGAAGCTTCTGCCCTGCCATGTTCTCCATTATCTGCAAGGCCTGGCCGGAGCTGTAGCCCGGAGCGGCCGAGCCCATTATGGCTGCCGTGGTGTACATGTTGTAACGGCTGATAACCTCGGCCCCAAAGTTGTTCTTGAGCTGGACCAAGGTGCCCAGGGGCACCATGGCACCCTTATTTGTCCGCACCTCCAGCTTGCGAATATCCTTTGGTTCGGCCCTGAATTTTGACTGGGCCTGGACATTGACCTGATAGGTGCGGCCAAACAGGTTGAAATCATTGACATAGGCAGACCCCAAAAAGGCCTGCATGGTGTTAAAGACCTCGCTCAAGGGAATATCTAGGGTCTTGACCTTGCTGCGATCCACTTCCACAAACAGCTGGGGCACATTGGAGCGAAAACCGGTGTACATGCCGACCAAGCCCCCTTGAGCGCCGCCGTCCCTTATCATCTCGTCCGCCACCTGCTGCAACTGGTTCAGACCCTGGCCGCCCCTGTCCTGAAGCTGCATCTGGAAACCGCCCGCGTTGCCAAGTCCGGGTAAAGCCGGGGTGAGGAAGGCAAAGATAATGGCCTCCTGAATGGCGTAAAACCCTTTGCGCAGATTCCCCAAAATAGAATACTGGTTGGTCTCCGGAGTGTTCCTTTCATCCCAGGGTTTGAAGACGACCACATTGGAACCCATATTGGAACTTACGGTCCCGTTTAACAGGGAATACCCGCTGATGGCTATGTTGTAGGCAATACCGGGGGTTTTCTCTATGATGTCGTTTACCTTCTGGATGGTGTCATAGGTGCGCTCCTGGGAAGCTCCGTCGGGCAACTGGGTGTTGACCATCATGTAGCCCTGGTCTTCTTCAGGCACAAAGGCGGTGGGGGTGGAGATCATGCCCAGATAAGCCGCAGCTGAAACACCGGCAAATACCAGCACCGAGATAATAAGCCTCCGCACCCCCTGGTTCACCATCGCCATATAAACCTTGGTGGCTCCCTCAAACCCACGGTTGAACCCCCTGAAGAAAAAGTTCCTTTTTTCAGGAGCCTTTCTAAGTATCAGGGCGCAGAGAGCCGGGCTCAAGGTAAGGGCGTTTATGGAGCTGAAAACAGTGGTGGCGGCAATGGTAAGGGCGAATTGTTTGTAAAGCACGCCTGTCATGCCGCCCATAAAGGCAGTGGGGATAAAAACCGCCAAGAGAACCAAAGTTGTGGCTATAACCGGTCCGGTAACCTCTTCCATGGCCTTTATGGTGGCCTCTTTGGGGCTTAAGCCGGTCTCTTCGATATTCCTGGCCGCATTCTCAACCACCACAATGGCATCGTCAACCACAATGCCGATGGCAAGCACCAACCCGAATAATGTTAGGGTGTTGATGCTGAACCCCAGTACATTCATGATCAAAAAGGTTCCGATCAAGGATACCGGAATGGTGATCGCCGGGATAAAGGTTGCTCTCACATCCTGCAGGAAGATATAGACCGTGAGCACCACCAGTAAAGCGGCTATAAAAAGGGTCTCCACAATCTCCTTGATCGAGGCGTTGACCACGTCCGAAGCATCATAGGCCACCACATATTCCAGGCCCTGGGGAAACCTTTTTTTCAATTCCTCCATGGCGGCCCGGCAGTTTTTCGAGACAGCCAGCACATTGGCCCCGGGCCTTTGGTTGACCATGATAAGTGAAGCCGGTTTTTTATTGAGCTGGACCTCCACGTCGTAACTTTTAGCCCCCAACTCAACCGTGGCCACATCCTTGACCCTGGTGAACCTTCCCCCCTCGCCGGTTTTCACCACAATATTGCCGAATTCATTGGGATCGGTGAGGCGCCCCTTGACATTTACGGTGTATTGAAAACTCTGGCCCTTTGGGGCCGGGGGCTTGCCTATGGTCCCCGCCGCAACCTGAACGTTCTGCTCGCTGATGGCAGAGACCACATCAGAGGTGGTGAGCCCGCGAGCATCCATGGCCTCCGGGTCCAGCCACACCCTCATGCTGTAGGCGTCCGCACCCATCACCTGGACATCACCGACACCGTCCACCCTGGAGAGTACGTCCCTGATATGCAAGGTGGCATAGTTGCTCAAATACACATCATTGAGCTTGCCGTCTTTGGAAAGCAGGTTGATCATAAGGGCAAAGTCGGGCGAGGTCTTTTTGGTGGTCACCCCTAGGCGTTTCACCTCCTCCGGCAGAGAGGAAAGAGCCACAGCCACCCGGTTCTGCACTAAAACCGTCGCCATATCCAGGTCTGTACCGGTATCAAAGGTGACGGTCAGAACGTAGCTGCCGTTGCTGGCGCTGCTGGATGACATGTAGATCATGCCTTCCACGCCGTTGACCTCCTGCTCTATGGGAGCAGCTACGGTCTTGGCCACTACGTCTGCGTTGGCTCCGGGATAATTGGCCATAACCTTCACCGTGGGCGGGGCTATGTTGGGATACTGGGCCACCGGCAGATTCATAAGAGTAACCGCTCCGGCGATTACAATAACGATTGAGATCACCGCCGCGAAGATGGGCCGATTGATGAAAAACTTGGAAAACATCGCAAGCTCACTTATTTAGTGGAAGAGGCGGGTTTGGACTTTGCCTTGGCCTGGGACTTTTTCTTTTCCTGCGCTTCGGTCTGGGGGTTAACCTTTATTCCCGGCCTGACCCGCAAAAGCCCATTTACCACAACTTTTTCCTTGGGCTTAAGTCCCTTGTCAATCAGCCGTAAACCGTCCGGCTCCAGTGCTCCCACCTCCACCGAGCGATATTCAACCTGGTTTTTGTCATCAACTACATAAAGGTATTTGCCCCTTTGGTCTGTCCCCAGGGCCACATCAGGCACCAGGACGGCATTCCCCCTGGTTTCTATAGCCAACCTAAGACGAACAAAATATCCAGGCACCAACCTCCCCTCGGAATTGGGAAATACGGCCCTCACCTGGATAGTGCCTGTGGCTGCGTCAACCTGGTTGTCAATGTAATCTATTGAACCTCTATAGGAAAATTCATCGCTTTCGGCCGTAGCCAAAAAGATGGTCCCTCTTTCTTCGGCTGTTTGTTGACGGTTTTTGTTCTCACGAGCCATTCTTTGATAATAGAGAATATCCTGCTCACTGACATTGAAATAGGCGTATATGGGGTCAATCTTTACGATATTGCTTAATTTTGTGGTCTCCCCCGCGCCCACCAGGTTGCCCACATCCACCAGGCTCCGGGAGATTCGACCGTCAATGGGAGAATTTATGGAGGTGTAGCCCAAATCTATTTGGGCAGCTTCCACAGCCGCCTCCGCAGCCTGTATGCTGGCCTCGGCCTTGGCCTTTTCAGCCTTGGCCTGAATCACCTCCACCTCGCTCACCGCCTTGGCTTTAAAGGCCCGGGCCTTTCTGGTCAAGGTGGCCTCGGCCAGGCTCAGCTCCGCCTTGGCAGTGGCCAGATCGGCCTTGGCCTGATTGACCTTGGCCTGAAAAGGCTTGGGGTCTATCTTGAAGAGCAGTTGTCCCCGGCTCACCTTGGCGCTGGGCTCAAAGGCTATTTTTTCCAGATAACCTTCCACCCTGGCCCTGATATCCACCGACTCCAGGGCAACCGTATTGCCTGTGTATTCAGCCCAGACCTTAACCGTGCGCTGAGCAGGCTCGCTCACCGTAACGGTCGGTGGCGGCGGGGCCTGGTATTTATTCTCCTGCCCTTTACAGCCAACCAATAAAAGACCAATGGTCAAGGCAGGTATAACCCCTTTTGCAACTGACTTGTCAAACAGGCTTAGCATGAATCGCCTCTCTTGTTGCCCGACCGGGAAAGACACGTTCCCGGTTCTTTAAATTTTGCATCTTTTAAAAACCGGCTCAGGATGCTGATTTGCCCCCTGCTTTGCCGTCTTGAGCCTTTTGTTCTGTCTCTTCCTTTTTTTTGGGCTCACTGTCCACTGGTTGCCAGCCCCCGCCCAGAGCCTTGTAGAGCTGCACCAGATTAGCAGCCGTATCACCTTGGGCAGCGGCATACTCATTGGCATAGGAGAACAAAGACCTCTGGGCATCGAGAACGCTCTGAAAATCCTTGAGCCCGTCTTTATAAAGCCCCACTGAAAGTTCGAGAGTGCGACGGGAAGCCTGCACCGTGCGTTTAAGCGCCTCAACCCTGATCCTGGCCTGAACATAGGAGGTGAGAGCGTCTTCCACTTCCCCCAAGGCCTTGAGCACAGTCTGTTCATAGGTGTAAAGAGCCTGTTCGGTCACCGCGTCCTGCGCCCTTATCTGGGCCCGGATGCGGTCCCCCTGAAACAGGTTCCAGGAAAATGCCGGTCCAAAGGAATAAAGCCCGCTGCCCGACTTGAACAAATCACCGGCATCGGTGGCAGCCACCCCAAAGGCGCCGGTTATGGTGAAGCTGGGGTACAGATCCGCAGTGGCTACGCCTATTCGGGCAGTCTCGGCGGCCAGGCTCCTCTCAGCCTGTCTGATATCCGGCCTTCGGCGCAAGAGATCGGCAGGCATGCCCAGCTTCACCTCGGCCGGAAGCTTTGGTATGGGTTTAAACGCTTTAAGTTCCGCTTTCAGGGCTCCGGGCTGTTTGCCCAATAAAAGAGCCAGGGCATGCACCGACTGGTAATAATCGATTTTAAATGGAGGCAGTTCGGCCTCTGAGCTGGCCAGTACACTCTCTGCCTGGGCCACGTCCAAAGATGTCGCCAGACCAGTGTCCAGCCGGGTCTTGGTAAGCTTCAGGACTTTCTTTTGGGATCTAATGTTCTCCTGGGCAGTATAAAAGCGGGCCTGGGCCGTACGCGCGGCAAAATAGGTGCGGGCCACATCTGCATAAAGGGTGAGCATAACGTCGTTTCTGTCTTCGGTGGTGGCCTGGTAGTCGGCCTTGGCCGCCTCGATGGACCTTCTGATGCGGCCGAACAGATCTATTTCCCAAGAGGCGTCCAACTGGCCCAGAAGCCGATCCTGAGTGACCCCGCCCGGGGCAATGTCATATTCACTTCCCCTTTGCCTGGTGGCGCTGCCCGATGCATCCAGGGTGGGCAACATTTCTCCGGTGGCCACGCCCAATTGGGCCCTGGCCTGCTTGACTCTGGCCATTGCGGTCATAAGATCCAGGTTTCCCTTGGCCGCTCTTTCAATCAGGCTGGTGAGCAAGGGGTCATCAAACACCGTCCACCAGGTTCTGATCTGGGCTTCTCCCGGCTTTACCGCCGGGTCTTCTATCTCCTGCCAGGCCGACGGCATCTCCGGTTTGGGAGCCACATAGTCCGGTCCCACAGCGGCGCAACCCCCTAAAAAAAAGGCCATCGCCAAGGCGGGCAGAAAAATCAAGCCTCTGGTCTTGTTTACAAGCATCTTTTGATTTCTTTTCTTTTGAATTGAAAAAACAGTCGATCTTGTTTTTTCAACAGGTGGTTATTTAATAAATCTTAAAGATTTTTTGAATAGTAATCCGTACTGGCGGAATATTTCTTGAAAAAAAACTTTTGCACCCAGAGACCAGATTAGCAAAATCATTTTTTCATGTCTATAGCCGGGCTGTCTTCCGCAGCCGGGTTATTTGGTTTTTCAGGCGCGGTTTTATCGGAATCACTGGATTTGGCGTGCAAGCCCACCAAACGGGCAACCAGGACCACCATGTAGAACTGGCCCAGAACCGCTTCCAAAAGGGCCATGGAGCGGGCTGGATTACTTAACGGAGTAATATCACCATAACCAAGAGTGGTTATGGTCACATAACTGAAGTAAAAAAGTTCGCTGTATCTGGAGCTGTCGATAATGTGGGCACTTGCCCGTTCAGGCAGTTTAAAAGATCCGGGCCAAGTAAATTCAATCAAAAGATAAATTAGTCCCCAGATAATCCCCATAAGCAAAAAAACATTTAAAGCCCCACAGATAACGTTAAAAGTAACCCGGTTTCGGCTGATCACCTCTTTGAGCAATGACCCTGCTATGAGCAGTAAAAAACCAAGGAACATGGATGCCGCTATGGTCTCGGCATCAAACCTTCCCAGGTGAATAGCGTAGGTGTGGCTGATTATGCCCATTACCAGCAAAGCAAGAGCCAGCCAAAATCGGCTTTTAGTATTAATGATGGAATAAGCCGCGGTTACAAAAATAACCAGAAAAAAGAAATCAAAAATATAGGTTATACCTGGGAAGACCTGGTTAACCAGGGGATAGCAAAAAAAATAAAAAAGAAGAGAAAACAGAAGGCTTTGCTGCCTGGCTTTGGCCCTGTAAAGGTTAAACAGAATCATATACCTCTTAAAGTTATCTGTTTATAATCCTAAGGATGAATATAACACGGTATTTTCCAAAGATGACATTTTTCCTTTGCAGGTAATCTTTATATTTCCTTAAGCAACCAACCGAACAGGGAGAGCCGGTCTTCACCGGCCTGTCGCTTTCCGCACCAATAACCAGACATGACCGCCGTTTTTCATGCCGGTCATCTTTAGACTCAACCCTAAAAATCCCAACCGGCAGAGCCCCTTGGACAGGTTTCCATCATTTTTCAAACCAAATCCATAACACCCGTAACCAAAAGGAAAACCCGGTCGACTTGCATAACAAATCCGTAACGTGGCGATACTTGACAAGCCATGGGTGCAGGCATATCTTCAAGATACCCGACCGACTGGTCGGTCGGAACGCCTGAAACGGAGAATCTCAGCTTATGCAAGAGACACAAACGGAAAATACAAGAGATAAAAAACGCGAACAGATTCTGGAGTCCGCCGCCCTGGTTTTCAGCCAAAAGGGCTACCGCTTAACCCGCATGAACGACATAGCGCAAAAAGCTGATATGGGCAAAAGCACCTTATATGAATACTTTACCAGCAAGTCAGATCTATTCATGGCTGTGTTTGGATGGCTCAAAACCCGCTACCAGGTCACTGCCGACGGCTTTGCCTTAAACGGAAAATCCGCTCAGGAAAATCTTTCAAACCTGATCCAGGGTTGGGTGGCTTCCCTGGTCGATATGGATGTGCATTACCAACTTATAATGGAATTCTGGGCAGCAACCGCATCTTCTGAGGTAAAAGATCAGCTTAAACAGGCATTTGCCGATATTTACCAGACCTACCGTGAAGTAATCCTCAAGGTTATTGAAATCGGCATGAAGAGGGGCGAGTTGAAAGAAGACTTGGACCCGGAAGCAGTTTCAGCTGGGGTTATCGGGGCCTTGGACGGAATATTTCTCCAGGCCTGGTTCAAGCCGGAAATGGACCCCACTAAGATCTCAAACCACTACATCACGACTTTGATACAGGGTCTTTCCGCCGACCCACATAGGAGCTGAAAATGATTTTAAATTTTAAGAAGGTTGCCTGCCTTGTCCTTGTACTGGCCGCCTTTGCCGCTTCCGGATGCAAGGAAAAGCCAAACGAGGCAGAGGCCCGGGCATCTGAGGTCAAAACCAGGGCGGTTAAGGTCAGTGTAATGAAGATCAATCCCGCCCCTATGCGGGACATACTGACCCTACCCGGCGGCACAGAGGCCATCAATGATGTCCGTCTGGCGGCCGAGACAGACGGCACAGTGGAATGGATCGGCCCTTCCGAGGGTGATTCTGTAGAAAAAGACCAATTAATAGCCAAGGTCGATGTCAAGGCCCTGCAGACGGTTCTGCAAAGGGCGCAGGCGGATTACAAGCTCAAGCAGGACCTGGCCAAAAGAAGAGAACTTCTGCACAAAAAAAAGGCCATACCCCAGGAGGACCTGGACCGGATCCTCACCGAGCGCCTGGTAGCCAAACAGGCCCTGGTTGAAGCCAGGGTCCGCTATGAACAGGGGCGCATCAAATCCCCGCTCAAAGGCAGGGTCAACCATCTCTATGTGGATCAGGGGGAGTTTGTGGGCAGGGGGGACCCTGTGGCAGACATAGTGGATCTCGAAAAGGTCAAGATCAACCTGAATGTGCCGGAACTGGATGTGCGTTTTATCCAGCCGGGCGAACCCGCCCTGATCACCATAGACGCCTACCCGGAACGCAAATGGATGGGCAAGGTGGAGTTCGTGGCTTTCAAGGCCGACCCGGCCACCAAGACCTTCAGGGTGAGGGTGTTGGTGGAGAATAAAGATCGGGCCATAAGGCCCGGCATGATTGCCAGGGCCTCCTTGGAGCGTCGTTTCATCAAAGACGCCCTTGCCATACCCATGTTCGCGGTTCTGGATAAGGGCGGCGAGCGGGTGATCTTTGTGGAAAAAGACGGGGTGGCCCAGGCCAGGGCCATTGAGATCGGGGTTATCGGGCAAGATCGCATCCAGATCACCAAGGGAATCAACCCCGGAGAAAACCTGATAATCAGCGGCCAAAACGAAGTTGAGCAAGGCATGGCGGTTACAGTTCAGTGACAACTGCCTTGGCATTTTGGAAAAGCTCAAGAAACTGAATATCCATTTTTATTGTGCCGGTAATTCCGCTTCTGGCGTGAAAAGCTTTTTTGAACGGGAATTTTAAACATGATTATCAATCGCATGGCCCTTAACCGCCAGGTTGCGGTCATAGTGCTGATCTTTATCATCATCGCAGCCGGGCTTTTCAGCTATCAGACCCTGCCCCGGGAAAACGAGCCCGACATAACCATCCCCTATGTGTTCGTGACCACGGAATACGAAGGCGTGGCGCCGGCCGATGTGGAAAAACTCTTGACCATCCCCCTGGAGCGCAAACTGAAAGGCGTTTCAGACGTGGAAGATATAAGGAGCGTCTCTGCCGAGGGGCTCTCTTTTATCGCCATCAAGTTTCTGCCCACCATTGATATTGACGATGCCGTGCAAAAGGTGCGGGACAAGGTGGATCAGGCCAAAAGGGACTTGCCGAACGATCTGCCTCAGGACCCCACCATCATGGAAGCGAATTTCTCCGACCGCCCCATTGTACAGGTGGTGCTCTCAGGCCCCTTCAGCCTTAAAAGGCTCAAGGTCTTTGCCGAGGAAGTCCAAGACGCGGTCGAGTCAATACCCGGAGTCCTGGAGGCGGAGATCATAGGTGGCCTGGAAAGGGAAATCCATGTGCTCTTTGACCTGGACCGGGTCGGGGCCTATAACGTGCCCTTCAGCAGCCTGGTCCAGTCCGTGCGAAACGCCAACGTAAACATGCCCGGCGGGTCCATGGATATCGGCCGGGCAAAATACCTGGTTCGGGTGCCAGAGGATTACAAGAATCCGGCGGAGATCAACTCCATTGTGGCCTTTGTGCGGGGGGGCAAGCCGGTTTATCTAAGGGATGTGGCCATTATAAAGGACCATTACAAGGACCCGGTCACCAAAAGCCGTCTGAACCGGGAAAAAGCCGTCACCCTTTTGGTGAAGAAAAGAAGCGGCGAAAACATAGTGCGCATTGTGGATGATGTGAGAGAGGCGATCAAAGATCTCAAAGAAAAGCTCCCGCCGGCGTTGAGGATAGACCTCACTTCAGACGCCTCCGAAGACGTGCGCATCATGATAGCCGACCTGGAAAACAATATCTTAAGCGGCCTGTTTCTGGTCCTGGCCGTGGTCTTGATCTTTATCGGCGGCAGGTCCTCGCTCTTTGTGGCCATGGCGATTCCCATGTCCATGCTGATCACCTTCTCCCTGTTAAAGGCCCTGGACATAACCCTGAACATGGTGGTGCTCTTTGCCCTGATTCTGGCCCTGGGCATGCTGGTGGACAACGGCATTGTGATAGTGGAAAACATCTACAGGCACATGCAGGAGGGCAAATCAAGGCTTCAGGCGGCCAGGGACGGCACCGACGAAGTGGCCTGGCCGGTGATAACCTCCACCATAACCACCCTGGGGGCCTTTTTCCCCATGCTCTTCTGGCCCGGCATCATGGGTGAGTTCATGGGTTTTCTACCTAAAACCCTTATACTTGCGCTCACCTCTTCCTTGTTCGTAGCCCTGGTTATCAACCCGGTGCTCTCGGCCAAATTTCAGACCACCGCCAAAAGCCGCGGCCTGGAAGACGAAACAGAACAAAACCTGCCTTTTTTGAAAAGAATCTATCTGGCGGTTCTGACCTGGTCCCTGAAGCACAGGTTCTTGATTGTATTATCGGCCTTTGTGCTCCTCATAGGCTCAGGCTGGGCCTATGTCCAGTTCGGACAAGGGGTGGAGTTTTTCCCTGAAGTGGAGCCTGGACGGGCCATTGTGACCATAAAGGCCCCTGAAGGCACCAACCTCGAAGCCAGCGACGCCTTTGTAAAGCAAGTTGAAAAGGCCGTGGCCGATTATCCCGACATCCGTTATGTGATCAGTCAGGTGGGATCAGTGGGAGGAGACCCCTTTTCCTCGGGCGGAACCGGCACCCATCTAAGCAGGATCACACTTGACTTCAAGGAAATCCATGAACGCTCCCGCCCATCCTCCGAGATGCTGGTGGAGATTAGAAACCGTCTATTAAATACGATCAAGGGTGCGGAAGTGCGGGTGGAAGAGGAAGAAGAAGGGCCGCCCACCGGACCGCCGGTGAATATCGAGATCACCGGCAAGGACATAAGGGTGTTGGGTGAATTGGCGCACAAGGTGCGCAAAACCATTAAGGACATGCCCGGCCTGGTGGACTTGAAAGACAACTTTGTGAAGTCAAAGCCCGAGATCATGGTAAACGTGGACAAGGAAAAGACCGCGCTCATGGGGCTGGACACCTATACCGTGGCCTACACCGTAAAAAGCGCGGTCGGCGGGACCAAGGTGGGGGTCTACCGGGAGGGCAAGGATGAATACGACATCATAGCCAGGCTGCCGGAGAAAGACCGTCGCTCCATGGAGAGTGTGCGCCGCATCACTGTATCGGGCCCGGGCGGCGAGCCCATCCCCCTGACCACCCTGGCCAGGGTCAGGCTTTCAAGCGGCCTGGGCGCCATCAACCGCCTGGACCAAAAAAGGGTGGTGGTGGTTTCAGCCGATGTATCAGGGGTCAATGCCAACGCCATGATCGGACGCATAGATCAGCGCCTTAGAAAAATGGATTGGCCAAGGGGCTATTCCTACAAATTCACCGGTGAGCAAAAAGAACAGAAAAAATCCTCCGAGTTCTTGAGCAAGGCCTTTATCGCGGCACTGTTCATTATTTTCCTGGTGTTGGTAACCCAGTTCAACTCGGCGATCACCCCCTTTATCATCCTCACCTCTGTGGCGCTTTCATTGATAGGGGTTTTCTTGGGGCTGTTGATCACCCGGACCGCCTTTGGGGTGATCATGACCGGGGTTGGGGTGATAAGCCTGGCCGGAGTGGTGGTCAACAACGCAATTGTGCTGATTGATTACTTCAACCAGCTCAAAGACAGGGGCATGGATGCCACCCAGGCCCTTATCAAGGCCGGTCTGGTTCGTTTCCGTCCGGTGATGCTCACGGCCATAACCACAATACTGGGGCTTTTGCCCATGGCCACCGCGGTGAGTTTCGACTTCACCAATTTCAAGTGGGATATTGGCGGAGAGTCGGCCCAGTGGTGGGGTTCCATGGCCATAGCCGTAATCTTTGGCCTGGCTGTGGCCACCATGTTGACCCTGGTGGTGGTGCCGGTTCTGTGCTCTTTGGCCGAACGCCTTACAAACAGAAAGAAAAGATAAACCTTAAGGCCGGTAAGCCCGCAAGGGTTTACCGGCCTTAAGGCATCCCCCCCAAAAGCCCTATGCCGCGCCAACTCGCCTTTCGCCTATTACTTTAGTTCAAACCTTCTCCCATTCAGGCAACAGACCTTAACCAAACCGGAATTCATCAGGCCTGAACCAAGGGCCCCAGTATTCGAACTGTTTAAATTATCATGGCGTAAGCCCCACTCAATCAATATGCTTTATAACTGAAACCTGCACCAAAGGCGTGGTTATGTTCAAAAAACCCTTTACCTTTGGCTTTGTTTATTTATATTCTGGGCACCGGCGGCCTTGACCACCGCCCCCACAAGAAAAGGCAATTTCCGGCAGGAGCACCTTTCAGGACGGAAAAAAAGATTCTTTTAAAAAAACCGAATTCAGGCCTGTAATCGGGAAAAGCATTATCAAAGTCCAGGCTGGAAACGCGGCTTCCGGGATTTTCAAAAAAGGTAAGAATTGATCCGGTCCGGTATCTTATTTTAAGCTGGTCTTGGAAGAAAAAAGACACCCCGGCCCAAGGCAATGAAAGAAACAAAAAAAGATATAATTCTCCGACCGGATTTTTTTGTGATGCCAAGCGACGCCAGAGGGGCTGACGATCAATTTAATTAAGGGTGATGATACTCTCAAAGTTATTAACTGAAAGGGCCCCTCAAGGAAGACCTCAGACGGGAGGCTTTCGGGCCCTCTAGCCAAAAGGGAAAGGTAACCTTCGGATGCTCGTCAGGTTCTGGGGAACGCGCGGCTCAGTGGCCGTGCCGGGGGCCGACACCCTGCGTTACGGCGGCAACACCACCTGCGTGGAAGTCCTTAACCGAGAGAACAAGCGCCTTATCATAGATGCAGGCACCGGCATCCGCCTTTTGGGCAATAAAATGATGCAGGAGCCATTGCCTCACGAAGTTCTTTTGTTCATAACCCATCTGCATTGGGACCATCTGAACGGGTTCCCGTTTTTCGCCCCCCTTTACACCAAAGATGTCAAGGTCAGGGTCGGGGGATGGCACATAGCCCTGGAAGGCCTTTCCGTACTCTTTGATTCCAGCCAGGGTTCCGGGCACTTTCCGGTAAGTCTGGAGGATATAGCCCCGAGCATGGAAAAGTGCCCCCTTCTCTCCAGCCGGGATTTCACTCTGGGCAGCCTCAAGGCTGAAACCACTTTTTTAAACCACCCCCAAGGCTGTCTGGGGTTGCGCCTGACCGAGCAGAATAAATCTCTGGCCTTTATCACTGATAATGAACTGGTGGAGCCAGGTTCCATAAGTTATAAACACACCCTTGATTTTTGCCGGGGAGCCGATGTGTTGGTGCATGATGCTCAATACCTGCCCGAGGACATGGAATTTCGTAAGGGTTACGGCCATTCGGATTGGCAGACCGTGGTTAAGCTGGCCAAGGAAGCAAAGATAAACAGGCTGATATTGACCCACCACGATCCGGACCGAACCGACCATCAGGTGGAGGCCCTGGTAAACCAGGCCAGATACGAGGCAGGGGCATCCCTTTCCGTGGAAGCGGCCTTTGAAGGGTTGACCGTTAGGCTGTAAAATATCCAAGCGACATCTCCCTTTGAGATTCCGTTAAAGGGAGCCCGGGCGGCAAGTCCCTGTTCCAGGCCCTTTTCCCGCTGCCCCCGGTCCAAATTGATTTCAAGCGAAAGTTAGCAGTTAAGAGGGATTTGACGAATGAAACCCGCCGGGTTATGCTCACTATCTGGCGGACTTCCACCGGAAATAAATTTAAACATTTCCGGCTTGGCAAGTACGGCTAAAAGTTTTATTAGGAGGCTTCATTTCGGTGCCAAAACAGGAACATATAAGAAACTTCAGCATTATTGCCCATATTGACCACGGCAAGTCCACCCTTGCCGACCGGCTGATTCAGATCTGTGGCGTGGTGAGCCAAAGAGATTTCCAGAACCAATTTCTGGATAACCTCTACCTGGAAAGGGAAAGAGGCATCACCATAAAAAGCCAGGCCATCACCCTGCCCTATACCGCGGAGGACGGCCAGACATACCACCTGAACCTGATCGACACTCCCGGGCATGTGGACTTTTCCTATGAAGTTTCCCGGGCCCTGAACTCCTGCGAAGGAGTGCTTTTGGTGGTTGACGCCTCCCAGGGAGTCGAGGCTCAAACCCTGGCCAACCTTTATCTGGCCATGGAGCACGACCTCAATATCATCCCGGTGATCAACAAAATAGATCTGCCGAGCGCCGATGTCGAGGAAGCCAGACGCCAGATAACCGAAGATCTGGGCCTGGACGGTGACGAGGCCATCGCCATATCAGCCAAGGACAACATCAACATCCCGGCTGTGTTGGAAGCAATTGTCAAAGAGCTGCCGCCTCCAGTCGGAGACAGTGACGAGAAGCTTCAGGCTCTCATTTTTGACGCCCAATACGATCCCTACAGAGGCACGGTTATTTACATTCGCATCAAGGAAGGAACCTTGAAGCCGGGTGAACATATCCGCTTCATGCACACCGAGCAGGAATACAAGGTGGAGGAAGTAGGGCTCTTTGGCGCGAAAAGGGAAGCCAAGCCTCAACTAACGGCCGGTGAAGTGGGTTATGTCATAGCAGGCGTGAAAAACGTGGCCGACACCAAGGTGGGCGACACCATAACCCATCAGAAACAACCGGCCGACAAGCCCCTGCCCGGTTTCACCGAGATCAAGCCGGTGGTGTTTTCCTCCATCTATCCTGTTTCCACCGATGATTATCCCGAGCTGGCCGATGCCATCGACAAACTGATGCTGAACGATGCCTCCCTTACCGCGGCCAAGGACTCATCCGGCGCATTGGGTTTTGGTTTCCGTTGCGGCTTTTTGGGGCTGTTGCATCTTGAGGTGGTGCAGGAAAGGCTGGAACGTGAGTTTGGTTTGAGCCTCATTCTGACGGTTCCCAGCGTGCGTTACCGCATATACACCAATGACGGTGAAAAAATGGAGGTTGAGAACCCGTCCTATTACCCGGACCCCTCCACCATTGACTATTGCGAAGAGCCCTATATCAGGGCCAGCATTATGATGCCGGAGCGCTACATCGGCTCGGTGATGACCCTTTGCCTGGAGCGCCGGGGCGAAAACTCCAACATGACCTACCCCTCTCCTGGCAGGGTTGATTTAAGCTTTGAGCTGCCCCTGGCAGAGGTGATCTACGATTTTTATGACAAGCTTAAAACAGTAACTCAGGGTTATGGTTCTTTTGACTATGACATTATAGGATACCGCCGAACCGATCTGGCCAGGCTCGATATCCTGGTTAACAGCGAAAGGGTGGACGCTCTCTCCAGCCTGGTGCACAAGGAGCGGGCCAGACCCAGGGCCTTGCACGCCGTGAAAAAACTGAGAGACACTATACCCAGGCAACAGTTCAAAATCGCCATACAGGGGGCTATCGGGTCTACCATCATAGCCCGCAGCACCATCGGCGCTTTTCGCAAGGACGTCACCTCCAAATGCTATGGCGGTGACATCAGCCGGAAACGAAAACTTTTGGAAAAACAAAAGGCAGGCAAAAAGCGCATGAAGTTGGTCGGGAACGTGCCCATACCGCAGAAGGCCTTCTTGGCGGTACTGCAAAGCGATACTGATGAATAGGCCTTTTAAAGCCAAGCGATCAGAACTATATCCTTAAACACTCCGGAACAAGTTGTGGGGCCTTATTCCGGGCCAGGGGGAACCAGCCAGGCAGCCTTAAAAGGGTTGCCTGGACGCCCCGGGTTTACCCGACGCCGCTTAAGACACGGACCAGGCAAAGCCCCCCTTTTCGCGGGACTCCTGAACCCCGTCAAAGGATCATGACAGAATTTATTAGGTTTTCGCTGAAATTCTGTTATCAAGGGTCCCCCATTTGCCCTATGGTTTACCTTTTAAACGCAGGGCTTTTAGCTTGACACCAAGGGGCCGCCTCCCTAGACTTGGGAGGTCACTTTATAGCTAATATATAGCTAAGACAACGGGGTTGGCTTAAACCCCGCATAATTCTCAGGGAGGGTTATATCTATGGAACCGGTAAATTGGGGCCATGCATTCCAGATCGTTCTGGGTGGAGTGGTTGCGGTTTTTGTCATTATGACCCTGCTGGCATTGTCCACCCATTTCATGGGCAAGCTGGTTCAGGGATATGAAAAGCGTAAAAAAGAAAAGGCCAAGACCGAGGAGGCCGAATCATGAACTTCATCAGCTATCACGAAGGCGTGCTTAAAATATTGAACGTGCAGGTGGGGTTTGCCAACCTGGACCTGGCCCATGTGATCATGATCCTGGTGGGACTCGGCTTTGTGGCGCTGGCCATTTTAAAGGAGTGGGAGCCATACGAGCTTCTGCCCATCGGAACCGGCATGATTCTCGCCAACCTGCCCCTGGCGGGGCTCACCACCCAACCCGCTCCGGGCATGGCCGACGGCATGGCCGGAGTTTTGGGCATCATCCTGAAATACGGCCTCTACACCTGGACCATACTGCCCCAGTTCATTTTCTTTGGCATCGGCGCGCTCACGGACTTCAGCCCGCTGATAGCCAATCCCAGGGCATTTCTGCTTGGCGCGGCCGCCCAGGTAGGCATCTATTGCAGCTTTTTAGGGGCCCTGGCTGTGGGCCTGTTT
>NZ_AZAC01000002.1 GCF_000931935.2 Dethiosulfatarculus sandiegensis | reverse complement strand
CAAATTCGGGGGAGGTTCAAGAAGACGGGTGGCGCTTCCACATCGCACTGGCCGGCCAGAAAGGCAGCGTAGCCACACTTCCCGGGCTGCCCGCCGCAGATATTGACATCAATTTCTACGACGACATTTTTGGAAACATCAACGGAGCCATTATGTTGCTCTGCGGGGCCCGTAAGGGCCGCCTCGGTGTGATTGTGGATATTACGTATACGGATATAGAATCGGAAAACATCACCCCCGGTCCATTTTTTTCCCAAGTCAATTCAAGGGCCAAAACCTGGATGGGGTCAATTGCCGTTTTCTACCGTCTGGTCGAAAAGCAGGGTGCGTTCATTGACCTCACAGCAGGCGCCCGCTATTGGTCCATGGATTCAGAGCTAATCTTAAAACAAGGCCTTATTGCACAAAGACAAGTCTCCCAAAAGGAAGATTGGGTGGACCCTATGGTGGGTCTCAAGGGAAGATTGCCCCTCGGTGAATCAGGTTTTTTTATCAGCGGCTTTATGAATATAGGCGGCTTCAAATATGACGTGGCCCAACAGGGACCGGTGCTTGGCCTTTCCTGGAGTTTCTAAGCAGCAATTGTCTGTGGCCCGCGTGTACGGAAATATTTTTCGCCTTTTTTAAAACAAGCAAAGAGGATTCAGATAACTCTCGGAGTTGTCATGCTTTTCGTTTGTAAGGCATGTTATTGCCCAGGTTGAGGCATAATTGTGCTTATCAGATTGTCGATGCAAAAATTTAATTTCGTAACTCAAAAAAAACTCCGGCTTTTTGGGCATGTTGAGAAACGTTAAGTTTCGGCGGAGTCCTCATCCTGGCCAAGGGCAACCAGCATCTTTTGCCTGACGCTTTCCATGAGTTTCCAGGAATCGTTTTCCGCTGATGCACATTCAACAGACGAAAGCACCCTCAAGGTGATGACCCCCGGCCGGATATATACGCTTTTTTTGGGCAAAATTTCCCTGGAACCCTGGACCAACACCGGTAACACCGGAGAACCCGAAGCACAGGCCAGCTTAAAACCGCCGCCCTTGAAACGGCCCAGGCGGCCGTCCGGAGAACGGGTTCCCTCGGCAAAAAACAAAACCGAACTGCCCTGACGGATGCGCGCGGCAGACTCCTCGAACAGCTCTTGAGCAGCGGCCGTGTTTCCCCTGGCTATGGGCATGTATCCAGCCCTGCGCATGGCAAACCCCCAAAGGGGCACCTTCATGAGTTCCTGCTTAACCACGAATTTGAAATCCATGGGCAGATACCCCAGCAAGGCCAATACATCAAAGAGGCTCTGATGGTTTACTATAAGGATTGCAGACCCCGAAAGAGCGGCGATATTCTCCACCCCTTCAATCCGCACCTTGACCCTGGTCCCCCACAAGAGAACCCTGGCCCAGGGACGGGCCCCGCAGGCATGGGTCAATTTGCCGGTTGAATCAAACAAGAATAGAATAATAGAGACAGTTGACCAGAAGGCGGTTTGAACAACTACAAAAAAAACCGCCCAAACCAGCCACAGACGATAAAACAAATTACGTAAACCACTCATTTTACGCACCTGGAACTTGTTCAGAGACAGGCCCACAGACTATCACAGCCATTTATGACAAAAACAGCAAAAATGTTCGCCTTGACAGGCCAAACACAAGTTCAACAACATGGCGTCAGTAAAAAGCTGCAACAGATGCTTTACAGCAAAGTCAATTTTTTAGGTCACCCACCCCATGGAATCCATTATAAGTGAACAGTGGGGTTTCTCTCTAAGGGGGTATTTGGTTATAAATTAAGTTATCTTTGGCCCAGTAGTTAAGCCTATTTTTTAGCTATATATTTTTACCAATCTTACCAATGGAAAGGACCCTGCCCGTGGAAAGGGAAAATGCCGCTCAAAGGTTGCTTGAGGTCATTCAGGACGTAGCCAACGGCCATTACTCCAACGATATCATGGAGCTTACCAAGAAAGAGGTGCCTGAACCCATCCGCACCATAGCGGAGAGCGTGGGCATGATGATGGTCAAGGTCGAAGCCAGGGAATTCCGCTTGGAGCAACTAAACGAGCAGATTAAACGGAGCTCCATAGGGGCCTTGAGCGCCATGGCCCAGGCCTTGGCCGCCAGAAACGCCTATACCGAGGGTCATGCCTCCAGGGTGGCCGACCTTTGCCTGGCGATTGCCGATAAGTTAAACCTTGAGCCTCAGGAAGTAGAATACATTCGCTTGGGCGGGTTACTCCATGATATAGGCAAGATAGGCTTCAGCGACGCCCTGTTTGAACACCACGGAGCCAAGACTCCGCCCAAACTGCTCAAGGAAATTGTGCGCCACCCCGCCCTTGGCATGAGGATATTGAAGGATCTGGATTTTCTAGGACCTGCGGTGGATTATGTTCATTGCCACCATGAAAGACTTGACGGCAAGGGATATCCCAGACACTTAAAAGGGGACGAGATACCCCTGGGGGCCCAGATAGTGGCTGTGGCCGATGGTTATGACGCCATGACCACGGACCGTCCCTATCAAAAAGGCAAGACCCCCGCCCGGGCCCTGGAGATACTGGAATCCCAACGGGATCAGCGCCTGAGGGGAGACGTCCTGGATGCATTCAAACAGGTGCTGCGGGAAAAAGGCGACATTGACTGATGAAATAGACTCCCTGCCGAACGGCTCTGTTTGACCGTCGACATCCGGCAGCTAAAAAGGCAGGCGAAATTTTGTTGAAGCAAGGCCCAATTCAAACGCTGCTTTTAGCAATCAACCGGATCTTTTCCTATCGGGTGGCATATGAAGCAAAAACGAAAATACAGCTCAAAGACCATTGCCAAAGCCATATGCACCGTTTTACTCCCCTGCCTGCTATCCCTTTTTGTTTCCTGTGAAAATCAAACGGAAAAAGAAAAAACCCAAAAAGAACTTTTGATTTATTGCGGAATCACCATGATCCGCCCAATGACCAAAATCGCCCAGATAATAGAAGAACAGGAAAATTGTAGAATCATCATCACCAAAGGCGGCTCCGGGAATCTTCTGAAGTCCATAAAAGCCAACAAAATGGGAGATCTTTATCTGCCGGGGTCCGACTCTTACATAAAAACCTGCCTCAAAGAAAACCTGGTGAGTAAAACCGCCTTGGTCGGACACAACATGGCGGCCATGATGGTGCAAAAAGGCAACCCCAAATCCATTACCAATGACCTCGAGAATCTGCTTAATCCGGAGTACTACATCGTCTTGGGCAACCCCCAAAGCGGCAGTATAGGACGGGAGACCAAAAAGATTCTTGCCAAAAGGGGATTTTTTGATAAGGCCATGGCTAATGCCAGAATCCTGACCACGGACTCCAAGGACCTGATAAAAGCCCTGAAGGAAAGAGAGGCGGATCTGGTTATAAACTGGTACGCCACTTCCGCCTGGCCCGAAAATGCACCCTATGTGGATGTGCTGAAAATCAATCCTGAATACGCCCAGCCCAAAAAACTGGTATTAGGCCTTTTAACAACCAGTAAGTACCCTGAAATATCCAAAAAATTTATTAAATATGCTTCCTCGGAAAAAGGCCGGGCAGTGTTTGCGGAGTTTGGCCTTAAGTAATTAATCCGGTAGACATAATGCGCTTCATTTATCAAGACCCCATAAAAAAGAAAATCCTCGCCCTACTTTTAGTCATCTTTTTGGGCGGCGCACTGCTTATCGTCACAGAGGTCTTGCTAAGCCATCACGACAAAAAGATTCAATCTCAACTGGCCAACCAGGTGGAAAAATCCAACCTGGGCAAATCAATCATTAAAAACCTCATTTTGATCGGCTCAAATTTAAAAGACCTGGAATCAGCCAGGGATGACAAGGGAATCGATATTCTGGCAGAACATAATTTGCATCACATCGGAAACATCAGCCGAGCCTTGAAGGTGCTCAAGGTAGGCGGCGAATTCGTAGATCAGATGGCGGCCAATTTCGGCAATGTTAACCAGATCAAAGAAAAAATAGTCTACCAACCCGAGGCCAATACAGCCTATATAATGGAATATATTGATCTTTCCCCTAAAATTATTGAATTGAAAAATCTTTCATCAAGACTCTATGACCTGAAGCGGCAAACCATCAAGCCCGATCCGGCCAGGGAAAATCCTCATCCAAACCTACGCTTTGTTTTCTTGAGCAAGCAAACCGGCAGTGTGATCCAAAGATCCCGGGAGATCGTAAACAAAATTTTTTACGACACCAGCCTGACCATAGAGAAACTTACGCAAAGGAAAACCGCCTTTGAGAAGCGCTTTTTACTGATTGGGTACGGCATGGCAGCCCTGATCTTCATATTGGCGCTTTGGCTTTCGATCCTGACCATGCGTCAGGTCGGCAAAATCATCACCGAAAGAAAAGAATACGCCCGCAACCTGGCCCAGGCCAAATCCACCCTGGACACCATTTTTGCAGCCTTGCCGGTGGGTATAGTCACTGTAGGTGAAAACCGCATCATCAAAACCGCCAACCAAGCAGCCCTGCGCATTTTTGAACACAGCAATGAAAAAACCTTAAAAGGCCTGCCCTGCTCAGAGGTCTTTGAACTCAGCTTTGAAAAGGGCTGTCCCTTGCAAAGCGGCCGCAGTTCTTATGACAACGAAATTGTAATACAGGCCAAAGACGGAGGGGAAATCTCCCTCCTTAAAAGCGCTATTCCTCTTAAACAGAATGATGAAACCATTATTCTGGAAGCATTCATGGATATCACGGGCCGAAAAAAAGCGGAACGAGAGCTTTTTGAACAACAGAATTTTATAAAAGCCATCTTCAACCAAGCGCCGGTGGGCATAGTGGTAATAGATCAAAAAACCCACCGTATCATCAACATAAACCATAAGGCCTTGAAAATGATTGGCTCTACTGAAGATCAGGCCTTGGGCGCCGTTTGTCACGATTTCATATGCCCGGCCGAGCGGGGTAAGTGCCCCATAACCGATCTGGGCCTGAAAATAGACGATTCCGAGAGAATACTTCTGAACCCAACCGGCCATGCCCTCCCCATACTTAAAAGTGTAATATCCCTCACCTTGGGTGGCCGAGAATGCCTGGTTGAATGCTTTGTGGATATAACGGTCCGGAAAAAAGCCGAGGAAGCCCTGCAAACCCAGACCGCCAAGTTGAGGGCCATGATCACCGGCATGGACGCAGGCGTGGTTTTTGCCGATGCAAATGGCATTCTAAACGAAGTTAATCAAGGCTTTTGCCGGATTATGGGGTTAACCCGGGAAAAAATCCTGGGCAGGCATATTGATGAATTCCACCAGGGAAAAATAAAAAAACGCCTGAAGAAAATGCTCGAGAATTTTCAAAATCTTCAAGATTCCAGCCCCGTCACCTTTAACCGGGAACTGAGAGGGAAGGATTTTATCTTCCGTGTCCAACCCATTCACCGCCAGGAAAAATACGACGGGGTTCTGCTTAACATGGTGGATGTAACAGAACTTGCGGAAGCCAAACGCAGGGCTGAAGAAGCCACCACTGCCAAAAGCGAATTTTTGGCCAACATGAGCCACGAGATAAGAACCCCCTTAAACGGCATCCTGGGGATGGCCAATCTGCTTTCCGAGACAGGGCTTAACTCTCAACAATCTGAATACACGGAACTTTTAACGGAATCAACCGCTTCATTATTAGATATAATCAACGACATACTGGATTTTTCCAAGATAGAGGCCAGGAAGCTTGCCATAGAGCCTTATCCCTTTGACTTGGTCGCCATGGTTGAAAACATCCTGGCCTTGTTCACCAACCAGGCCAATCAAAAAAAAGTGGAACTGATACTGCGCCAGGGGTCCGGAATAGCCGGCCAATACCTGGGAGACGCAGGCCGCATCGGCCAGGTGTTGCGCAACCTGGTTAACAATGCCCTCAAATTCACTGAAACAGGGCATGTACTGGTCAACCTGGAAAAAACTTCCGAAAAAAACGGCAACCACTTGGTGAATATCACTGTTCAGGATACCGGCATCGGCATATCTCCAGACAAACTGGAACTTATCTTCGAGCAATTTTCCCAAGCCGATGCCTCAACCACCAGGCGTTACGGCGGAACCGGCCTGGGGCTGACTATCTCCAAGGAGCTGGTTGAGCTTATGGAAGGAGAGTTTTTGGTAAATTCAGCCCAGGGAGAAGGCTCTACCTTTACCTTCACCCTACCCCTACCCGCGCTGAAGTCCCCCTCTGAAGACCAAAGCCCTCGACCAGACGATAATTTGCTGGATTTAAATATCCTGGTGGTGGATGATAACCATACAAACCAGAAGATATTTAAGGAATACCTGGAAAATGCCGGTCTAAGGGCCCAGACTGCGGACTCCGCCGGCCAGGCCCTGAGCATGCTTGAAGAGGCCTGCCGGAATAACAATCCTTATCATTTGGCCATACTGGACCATTTGATGCCTCAAATGGACGGCCTGACCCTGGCCCAAAAAATTAAAGATGATCCGGAGCTTAAATCCACGGTCCTGGTAATGGCGAGCTCCGCAGCGATTTATATTGACCGGGAAAAATTTTATCAAAAGGGAATCAACGCCTTTTTGCCCAAGCCCATAAGCCCCTCCAAACTGCTCGACAGCCTGGCCCTGGCCTGGGATGCCGGTCTGCGCCGGCATAAAAACGACCAGACCCAGGAGTTCACGATCCGCCCTCTGCCGACCAGTGAAAACCGGCCACACCACCAGGCAACAGACCTTTCCAAAACCAAGGTGCTGTTGGTGGAAGATAATCCAGCCAATCAAAAGGCTGCCTTATGGCTGCTTAAAAAAACCGGGGCCAGGGTTTTTGTGGCGAACAATGGGGCGGAAGCGGTAAGAATGGTGGCGGGTAATTCTTATGACCTGGTTCTGATGGATGTGCAGATGCCGATTCTGGACGGCCTTGAGGCAACCAGAACCATCAGGCAAAAAGAATCGCCAAACCAGCACCTTCCTATCATTGCCATGACCGCCAATGCCATGGCCGGTGACCGGGCCCGCTGCCTTGAGGCTGGTATGGACGACTATATAACCAAACCGGTGGTGAAAGATGCGCTTATAGCCATTGTATTGAAATGGATCGGAATAGAAAACTCCAATAGCGTTATCGAAAAAGACAGCCCTCAAACAAAGGATGAGGGATCGGAGAAGCAACCTGTCTTTGATTATGAAGCCGCCTTGAATCGCTATGATGGGGATACAGAAATTCTATTTGAGCTTACCAGTGACTTTCTGCATGATTCCCGAAAAAGACTAAGCAAATTAAAACAGCACATCAAAGACCAAGACGTTCAAGGATCCAGACTTGAGGCCCATGCCATCAAGGGTGCGGCCTCGTATGTCTCCGCCGAAGCAGCCAGGGCTGTGGCCCTGAATCTGGAAAACACCTGCAAGAATGGAAAATTTTCCCAGGCCTCTTCACTTGTACCCTGGTTGTCCGATGAACTGGATAGATTTGAAAAGGTGATAAAAAAATATCAAAATTGAAGCCTTCCAAAATCTGTCGTGAAAACCAAGGGTTCCACTCTTTTGAAACGCCACGAAGCACGCAGGTCAATAAGAGCATTTTTCGTAGGTTATAATTATTAACTATAGTATTAACAGAGCAAATCAGGTGAGATCCATGCACCAGCCAAAACAAGACCCGTCTGGCGGCGGTGAGAATATGAAGCTTCTGGTTGTGGACGATGAATTGACCAGTAGAAAGCCCCTTAGCATATTCTCGCAAAAAATAGGATAAGAAGTATTCAGCGCCTCCAACGGAGCCGAAGCCTGGAAGATCTGGCAGGAAGGAAAGGCCCAAACTGATCGTAACTGGCTGGCAAATGCCGGTTATGGGGCCTGGAACTGTGCGCCAAAATCAGGGAGCAGGAAGGCGATGACTATACTTATATAACCTCCAGGGACGGTGACACAGACGTTATTGAGGCATGCAGGCGGGTGCTGACGATTACATAACCTAACCGTACAGCAAAGAAGAACTTGCAGTGCGTTTAAAAGCCGGAGAAAGGGTGCTTAATCTCCAGACTAGGGACTTGGTTATCTTTTCTCTGGCCAATTTGGCGGAATCTCGAGACAATGAAACCGGCAACCACTTGGAGCGCATCCGCTACTATTGCCGCGCACTAGCTGAGGACCTGCTCAAGCAGCCTGACCGCCCTCCTGAGGTTACCCCCCAGTTTGTAGAAACCATCTACAGAACCAGTCCTTTGCACGATATTGGCAAGGTGGGCATACCGGACTATATTATGCTGAAGCCGGGACGCTTGGACGATCGGGAATTCGAGGTCATGAAGGGCCACACTGTGGTGGGATTCGACACCCTGTACGACGCCCTTTCCAGGAACCCAAAAGCCGCCTATTTACGCATGGCCGCAGATATTGCCCTTTCCCACCATGAAAAATACTACGGTACAGGTTATCCCGGTGCTTTAAAGGCCGAAGAAATTCCCTTGAGCACCCGCGTCACTGCCGTGGCCCATGTGTCTATGACGCCCTGGTCTCCAAAAGGGTTTATAAAGCGCCTTTACCTTACCAGGTGGCTGAGTCCATTATCACCCAGGGCAGCGGCACCCACTTTGATCCTTACCTGGTGGACTCATTTAAACGTATACGCGAAAAATTTATTGAAGTACACAAGGAATTCAATAAGTAAGCCTTTATAAAGCACTCTCGCATTTTGGGGACCCCGAACCACCCCTAAAATGCCGGGCATTTTGGGGACCCCGGAAACCACCCCTAAAATGCCGGGCATTTTGGGGACCCCGGATGACGGCCCGCCGAATTGCGAGGCCATCTAAAAACGAGTAATTCTAGTAATGGCAAAAACCCAGTTTTTGTCAGGTTGCCTCTGAGAAAGTCCGGGAGGACTTTGTCAGCACAAGCTAAGCCGCTCCCTGGTATGAACCAGAGAGCGGCTTTTACGTGCTAATATTTCTCTATAACCGGAGAATCAGTCCAGATCGCCTTCCATGATGGCGTTGATCAACATGGGGGTGGTCATGATCTGAATTTTGTGCGCCCTTAATTTGGCGTTCTCCAGGTTGTGGAGGCAGGAGTTGCACTCGGTCAAAAGCACATCAGCGCCTGTGGCAATGGCTTCTTCCACCCTGCGGCGGGCCATGGAGATGGAGTTGGCCGGATAGGCTCCGCGCACTCCGCCGCCGGCGCCGCAGCAGTTGGACTGGGCCCGGTTGTGGGGCATTTCCACAAAGTCGGGGGCCACCTTTTTGATGGTCTGTCTGGGCTCCTCATAGATGCCGCAGTGACGTCCCAGGTCGCAGGGGTCATGGTAGGTGACCTTGAGCTTTGTCTTGGCCTCTATCTCCTGGGTGGCCAGGAACTGGGAGACATGCATCACCTTGATTCCCTCGTCAGCCAGCTTTTTGTAGGCGGGCTTGTTCTGGAAGGTGCGCATGCAATAGGGACAGGCGGTGATCACGGTCTTGGCCCCGGTGGCCAGGATGGACTCGATGTTCTTCTCGGCCAGGGGATCCTTGATGCTGTATCCCACATCCTCCAAAACACCGGAACAGCAGACTTCGTCAATCAGGGTGTAGTCCACCTCAAGGGCGTCTAAGAGATCCAAGGTGGCCTCGGTGGCCTCTTCCTGACGATACTGGCCCACGCAACCGATGAAAAAGACGTATTCCGCCTTTTTGTTCAGCTCGCGATCAAAATCCTCCGGATCTTTCTGGCCGTAGATATTGGGAAACTCGTCCAAGGCTTCGTTCAGGGCCTTGAAAGTGGGGTGTTCCACTCCGGCCTTCACAAAATCCTTGCGGGCCTGTTTGATGATCTCGGGCGCTTCCACCCCCGAAGGGCAGTTGGTGGCGCAGTTGGCGCAGGTGGTGCACTGGAACAGGGTCTCGTGCAGCTCGGGCGTCATATCCAGCTTGCCGGTCATCAGCTCTTGCAGAATGATCATCTTGCCGCGGGCGTTTAAGGCCGGGCGCTTGGTAAGTCCAAAGACCGGGCAGACAGCCTGGCAGAAACCACAGTTGGAACAGCGCAGGACCTGATCCCGGAATCTTTCCACGAATTCGTATTTTTCAGCCATCTCAGCCCTCCAGGGCCATCTTACCGGGGTTTAATATATTTTTGGGGTCAAACATCTTTTTCAAAGAGCGCATGACATCCATGGCCACATCGCTGTGCTCCAGATGCATGTAAGGCGCCTTGCCCTTACCAATGCCGTGCTCACCGGTAAGGGTGCCGCCCAGTTCCACGGCCTTGGCGTAGAGTTCGGCCTTGGCTTTCTGGACCCTTGCGGTCTCTTCGGGGTTGGTGCGGTCCCAGCTGAAGTGGGGATGCATGTTGCCGTCACCGGCATGACCCACCGTGGGTATAGCCAGATTGTACTTCTTGCTCACCTCATCGATAAAGTCAAGAAGATCGGCGATTTTGGAGATGGGCACCGTGGTGTCCTCTGCCTCGACCGTGTTGTTGATCCTGGCGATAACCGCAAAAGCCGATTTACGGGCCGCCCACAGGGCCTCGGCCTCTTCAGCGCTCTTGGCTTTCCGCACCTCACCGGCCTTGTTTGCCTTGAAAATGCCGATTATCTTGTCCAACTCGGTCTGACACTGATCCTCGGTCGCGCCGTCGGTTTCAACCAGCAAAATGGCGGCAACCTCGGGCAGGCCCAGGTCTGTGTTCTGGTTAATGGCCCTTAAACAGTTTTTCTCCACGATCTCGAGCACGCTGGGCTGAGCCCCGGCTTCCATGATAGCAGTCACCGCACGGCCTGCGTCACTCAACTTGTCAAAGGTGGCCAAAGCAGTGGCAGTTACTGTAGGACGGGGGGAAAGTTTCAGGGTGATCTCTGTAATCACGCCCAAGGTGCCTTCCGAACCCACAAAGATATGGACCAGGTCAAAGCCCGAGACCCACTTCTGAGTGCGGGAGCCGGTGCGCAGAATCCGGCCGTCGGCCAAAACTACTTCCAGCCCCATCACATAGTCTTTTGTGGTGCCGTATTTGGCGCCCTTCACTCCGCCCGCGTTGGTGGCCACATTGCCGCCGATGGTCGCGGCCTTGCCGCTGGCCGGGTCCGGAGGGAAGGCAAAACCCAGGGGGGCAAGCTCATCGTCGAGCTGCATATAGACCACGCCGGGTTGAACCACGGTCAGGCGGTCGGGAATGCTCACCTCGAGGATTTTGTTCATACGCCCCAGGTCCAGCACGATTCCGCCCTTAAGGGGTACGCACAGGCCGGAGAGGTTGGTGGCCGCTCCCCTGGGAGTAACCGGTATACCCTCTTCATTGGCCATCTTCATGATAGCCGAAACCTGCTCGGTGGTGGTGGGCCATACAGCCACATCGGGACGATGGGTGTATTCCGAAGCGTCTGTGGCGTAGGAAAGCATGTCAATGAGATCGGTGGTGACGTTTTCTTCGCCCACGGTCTCTTTCAGAAAAGATAAGATTTTTTCTTCCATGTTATTTTACTCCATCCCTTGAGACGGCCTCTCAGGCCTTGCGGTTTTTGGCCAGCACAGCGGCCATTTTGACAGCGTCAATCAGGGATTGAGGATTGGCCCGGCCTTCTCCAGCTTTTCCAAAGGCCGTGCCGTGGTCAACGGAAGTGCGCACAATGGGCAGTCCAAGGGTAAGGTTCACACCTGCCATGGCTCCCCAGGTGCCTGTTTTGTCGTCATATTTAAAACCTACAACTTTAGTAGGAATATGTCCTTGATCATGATACATAACCACCACGGCATCATACATGCCGCCCTGCATCTTGGAAAACACCGTATCCGCCGGTATGGGGCCGTCTACCGTGATCCCCTTGGCCCGGGCCTCTTCCACAGCGGGGAGAATTTCCAAATCATCCTCGTCGCCAAAAAGGCGGCCCTCTCCGCAATGGGGATTAAGACCTGCCACGGCGATCTTGGGTTCTTCCTTGCCCAGTCTTTTCAACACGTCGTAAGTCAAGTCTATGCACCTGAGCACCCTGGGCTTTTTCACCCTGTCACAGGCCTCGCGCAAGGAAACATGGGTGGAGACATGCACCACCTTGAAGTTTTCCTCGGCCAGCATCATGGCATAGTCTTTGGTTTTGGTGCGGTCGGCGTAAATCTCTGTATGACCGGCAAAATGATGGCCCGCCGCATTCAGGGCGGCCTTGCTGATGGGAGCGGTGACCGTGCCGTCTATCTGATCGTCCAAGGCCAGATCAATGGCCTTGGTAATGTACTCATAACAGGCCTGACCCTGCCGGGCGGTGTTTTGCTTGTGGGCCAGCTTTTCGAGGGGCATGTTTTTCATGTCCAGGACATCAATAACGCCCAACTGGTACTTGCCCTCTTCCGGGGAGTTTATCGGGTTGACCTTAAGGTCCAGATCGCAAAAATTGACCGCATTGGCCATAATTCCGGCATCTCCGACCACCAGAGGACGGCAGGTTTCGTATATCTCGGGCAAGGCAAGCGACTTGGCGCAGATCTCAGGGCCAATGCCGCCGGGATCGCCCATGGTAATGCCTAAAATGGGTTTTTTCTCGATGTTCATTTAGAAATCTCCTTGACTCAGGCCTGGCCGCAAAGTAATCCGTGCAGTTTCACAAGGTCGTCATCTTCGCCAAAGGCTCCGGCCTTGGTAACCACCAGACCGCCGTTTTGGGGGCCACCCATTATGGTGCCCCATACCAGGCCCGGCAATACCTCGGCGTGCAGTTCCACAGCCTGAACCTCAAGCTGCTCAAAAACAGCTTGGGCAGTGTCCCCGCCGGACAAAAACATTCCCGCCGGGCTGCTTGTCAGAGCGGCGGCGGCCGCCACCTGGGCCAGGCCCTGGGCCACGGCTTCGCTGGAAGGCTTGGATTTGTTTTCCTCCGGGGGAGTTATCCTCAATACCAAATTAGTTTGGGCAAGACTGACGGCAGCCTCGTCTCCCCATTTTCTGCGTTGTTCCCTGGCCTTGGGGTCGGCCAGCATCTCCGCGTCCAGAATCATCTGGGACGCCTGGTTTTGAGCCACAAGCGCCTCATGCTGATCAGCCAGACGGGCTGAGGCGCTGCCGCCCACAAAAAGCAAAGAGCCCTGAGTGCTCGGGCTGGTTGCCTGTTTTTTACCCTGCCGTTGGGTGACCACTTCGGCCAGGCCAAGGGCCAGACCGGCCGATCCCACCAAAAGGGAACCGGGGTAGCGGTCTAAGGAAAGACGGGCTATGTTCTCCAGGTGTTCCTGTTCACAAGCATCGAAAACAATTATCTTCGTGCCTTTTTTCAACAGGGAGGAAACCGCCTGTTCCAGCTCTTTCGAACCCTTGGCAGTGGCCTCGATATCAACCACTCCCACATCATGACAGGTCTGAGCGGCTATCACTTCCGAAACCAAGGAGCATTTGACCGGGTTGATAGGGTCTTTTGCTATCTCGGTTTTACCCAAAGGGATGCCGTGGATCAAGTGTTCATCATGAATGGTGAGGCGTCCCTGAGCGGGAAAGGCTGGAGCGACAAATGCCTGCTCCAGCCCCAATTCCTCTAGAAGGGCATCGATCTCAGGCCCCAGGTTTCCCCTGAGGCAGGAGTCAATTTTCTTGTAAATCAGGCTGGGCTGAAAACTTTTTAAAGCTCTGGCAGCCTGGGTCACAGCATTTCGCGCAGCCAAAGGCGGCAGGTGCCTACTACTTGTATGCACCGTAACCGCCTTTGGCGAATCCGGGAACTGTGCGGTGGCGAGAGCGCTAGCCGCTAGGAGGTAGTTGGGTCTGGCCAATCGGCAGAATTGAACACCAGTGTCAGCGGCCCCTGTGAGGTCGTCAGCAATTACAGCAATCTCTAGCACTTTAGCGCGTCCCCCGCCCAGGTTAAAAATCTTTAATCGGCAACATATCCGGGGCGTGGGTCAAAACCGTCACCCTGGCCTGGTCTCCGACCCGCTTAAAGGCCTCGGCCAGGGCATCCTGTACGCTGTCTGCGTGAGAATGACCCAGCTTGGCCTTATCTTCAGGCGGAATGCCAGGACTATACATTATAACGGAAGCCTTTTCCCTGACCATGGCCCAGGCTACCGCCAGGGCGGTGGCCACACCGTTTTTCAACTCACCCCTTCTGTAGGCCGCCAGGATTTCCTTGGAAGGCCAGGAGGTGAAGTTAAGCAAATCGGTATGCACCGGGCTTACGCCTTCGGGAGCGGGAGTGCATATAATAATGACTCCGCCCTTTTTCACTATGCGCTGGGCCGGGTACTGGGATTTGTGGGACTGCCAAAAATCAAGATCACAAGGATAAGAGTTGGTTATCACGATATCCGGTTCCTCGTGATAAGGCACCCCGTAAATCTTTCTGGCCAGTTCCACGCCTTTTAAAAAGGCCGGGCGCATGGAGCCGTAAAACATTCCCACAACGCCGCCTTCGGAGTTCATGACCACGTTGAAGATGGTTTTCATCCCCACTCTGTCGGCCATGTCGTCTAAGTCCCTGCGCACCGGGTTGTCCACAACACCCAGGAAAGAGTCACCGCCTCCCTCGCAAGAGAGCAGGTGAGTCTCAGCCGTGGTTTTGGGACCGCAGATGCCGGGCTGGATGATCTTGGCCGAACCTGAAAAACCGGGGATATGGTGAGGTACAATGGCACCTATGCCTATCACCACCTCGGCCTCGGCTACGGCTTTGTTCACCCATAAGGGGGTTCCGTTGATACTGTCACCCACATTGACCAGGTTGGCTTCATCCATCCACTCGTGGTTGAAAACCTTGACCCTGCCGTAGACCTCTTCTCCCACCTTATCCCTGAGCTCGTCTTCGGTCATATAGCGGTGGGTGCCCAGGGCCATGATCACACTGATCCGGCTGTCAGGCACGCCGGCTTTATTCAACCTCTCCAGCATAGGGGGCAGGATGCGGTCCGACGGGGTGAATCTGGTATTGTCATCACTTATGATCAGGACGCGATCAGTAGGCTTAACCCACTGGTCTAAAGGCTCTTGCTCAATAGGATTAGCCAGAGCCTTTAAAATCTCGCCATCCAAATCAGGCATAGGAGCGCTTTCCGCAGGGCTCAACACTTCGGCCAGATTGGCCTCGGGGACCAGGAAAGTCAGTTCCTTTCCGTCAAAGGGGATGGTTACGTCTTTCATTTGCGCCATCTTTTCTTATCTTTAAAAACCTCAGAACATATTTGGTACGAACATGACCAAACCGGGAATGAAGGTGATCAAAAGCAAAATCACGATCATGATCCCCAGGAGCGGCCACACAAAGCCCACGATCTGGGTAAGCTGAATGCGGGCAATGTTACAGGATATGAACAGGCAGATTCCCAGAGGCGGAGTCAGCATGCCGATCGCCAGGGCGGTAACCATAACCACACCAAAATGAACCGGATCAATGCCGAACTGCTTGACCACCGGTAAAAACACCGGGGTGAGAATAATCAGGGATGCGGAAGTCTCCATAAAGGTTCCCACCACCAGGAGCATGACCAGGACCAGGGCGTAAAGCACCATGGGGCTGTCGGTCA
Organism: Dethiosulfatarculus sandiegensis; assembly: GCF_000931935.2. Lineage (GTDB taxonomy): Bacteria > Desulfobacterota > Desulfarculia > Desulfarculales > Desulfarculaceae > Dethiosulfatarculus > Dethiosulfatarculus sandiegensis. The sequence goes on along the minus strand of NZ_AZAC01000002.1, from coordinate 288,719 downwards.
GGGTGGTTAGGTAGGCGGCCACGCTCTGGGGCACCTGCTCTGCGGTCAGAATCCAGCCGAAGATGGAGGCGGTTCCGATCAGAAGCATAACGGTGGAGGTGGAAACAGCCGCCTTGGCAAAGATCTTGGGAAGATCCTTGAAGCTGAGTTCCTTGTAAATGAAAAGTCCCACTACCAGGCCGTATACCGCGGCCACCACAGCGGCCTCGGTGGGGGTGAAGACACCGCCCAAAATACCGCCCAAGATGATGCCGGGCATCAACAGAGCCCACAAGGCGTCGGCAAAGTATCTCCACACCTCTTTAAGAGAGGATGCGTGGTCTTTTTTATAGCCCGCCTTTTTGCAGAGGAAATAGCTTGCCACCATAAGGCCGCCGCCGATCAGCGCGCCCGGGACAAAACCACCTAAGAACATCTTACCGATTGAGACGCCGCCCACGACACCGTAAATAATCATGGGAATGGACGGCGGAATGATCACGCCGATAGAGCCGCCGGCAGCCTGGATGGCAGCGGCGAAGCCCTTTTTATAACCTTTTCTGATCATGGCCGGGATGGAAACAGCTCCCACAGCAGCGGTGTCAGCCGCCGCAGCTCCGGAGATGCCCGCAAAAAACATGGCCGCCAAAACAGCCACCATGCCCAGACCGCCGTAAATTCCACCCACCAGGCTGTGGGCAAAGTCCACAAGGCGGCGGGAAATGCCGCCGTTTTCCATAAGAGCGCCGGCCAGCATAAAAAACGGAATTGCCATCAGAGGGAACGAGTCTGTACCAGCAAAAAGCCTCTGAGCTGCCAGGGTGAGGGGAAGCGAAGAGCCGAAGCCCAAGGTGGCAACACTGGAAACACCCAGGCTGAATGCGATAGGCATACCCAGACCAAAACAAACTATCAAGGAAATGAAGAGTATGGCAGTCATTAGTCATTCTCCTCGTCATGCAGGGCGCCTACGCCCCAAACCTGTTCAACGGTTACCCTGACGGCGTTGATGGCCATCAGGATGCAACCCACCGGCACAGCCAGATAAGGCCAGCTCATGGGAATGTGCATGGATGCGGATTCCTGGAACTGAACCACGCTGGCAACGTTAAAGCCTTCAGTGACGATTACATACAGGAAGGCCAGAATAAGCATATGAACAACAATGACTACACCCTTGTAAATGGTGGGGCTGACGAGTTTCTCAATCAGATCGATGCCCAGATGCACCCTGTAGCGAACGCCCGCAGCTGAGCCCAAAAAGGAGATCCAGACAAAGAGGTAGCGGCCAAATTCCTCTGACCAGTCCAGAGGATCGTTGATCACGAAACGATAAAAGACCTGGGCCGTAATAACCACCAGCATTACAGCCATGATCAGGGCCAGTGTCCAATTGAGCACCCGGTCGAAGGTATCGAAAACTCGGGATATCATGGGATCGTGTCCTTCTTTTGCGGCGACGCCCGAAAGGACTGACGCCGCGTCTTACTTAAAAAGGCCCGGCCGGGAAAAAACCCCGGCCGGGCATTGCTCCCAATTAAGGGATAACTACTTGGCGGCCTCCTGGACGGCCTTGATCAGGGCTTCGCCCTTTTTCGTATCGCCGCCACCGATGGCCTTGACAATCTTGGGATTGGTGTAAACGCCGGCCACGGCCTTGACAAAGGGAGCCTTGTCAGGATGGGTCACGGTCATACCCTGCTTGGCCAGTTCGGCTTCCAACTTCTGGTCGGCTTCCATGGAGAGCTTACGCTCAAAGTCGCGGGCATCAAAAGCGGCGTCCTGCAGGATTTTCTGCTGCTCGGGCTTCAGGCCCTTGAAGAACTTCTCGCTGACCAGAATCATGGAGGGGGAATAGAAGTGGCCGGTCATGGCCAGGTACTTCTGCACCTCAAAGAAACGGGAGGACTCGATAACGGCCAGGGGGTTCTCCTGGGCGTCCACGGTCTTCTGCTCCAAAGCGGTGTAAAGCTCACCAAAGGCCATGGGCAGCGGAGAAGCGCCCAGGGCTTTCATGGTGGCGATGAACAGGTCGTCTTCCATCACGCGGATTTTGAGACCGTCCATATCGGCGGGCTTGTTGATGGCCCTTTTGCTGTTGGTGATGTTACGGAAACCGTTCTCAACCCAGGCCAGGGCACGGATGCCGATTTTGGGGAAGCTGGCGGTGATCTGGTCACCGATCTTGCCGTCCAGAACCTTGTAAGCGGCTTCGCGGCTGGTGAACAGGAAAGGCAGGTTGAAAACCTTGATTGCGGGCACAAAGTTGCCCAGAGGACCGGTGGAGGTGAGGGTCATCTCCAGGGTGCCCAGCTGCAGACCCTCAACCGCATCGCGCTCGGAACCGAGCTGAGCGGCGGGGAAGAGCTGAATTTCCATTTCGCCGTTGGATTTTTCCTTGACGATCTTGGCCATGTGCCTGATGCCTTCATTATAGATGTGAGAAGGCTGGGTGCTTGTGGCACATTTGATCACTACCTTGGCAAAGGCGGCAGGGCAAATGATCAAGGCAGCAATGATCGCCGCGGCGGAGATAATCCACAGTTTATTGGATTTCCTCATGGCTTCTACTTCCTCCTTAAATGGAATGGCTGCTGTTGCATTGTTTTAGGTTAACATCCACTGGCAAAAGGCCGTAATTCCCTTTTTTAGCACAAGTAGGCCTGTTGCCGTCCCAATGCAGATTCCCGCTTGCCGTTTTTTTCCAATACGGTCTAAAAAGGCTCGCAGGCGAATTTAAACCTTTCTCTAAAGACCTTGTCCAGCAAAACTATTTGGCTGATACAGCTGTTTTATGCCTGCTTATTCAACACCTGCTTCAACCTTCAGTTAATTTTTACAGTTGGGATCAATCTTAATTTAATTCTAAAAAAAGCAAAAGCCTGCTAGCATAATTATAATCTATATAATTCTTTACTTTTTTTACACTACCTCGTCCGTGGAGGCGTCCGCCCCCAAGAGCCAGGAAAGGCTTTTGGATACAGGTAAAAGATCTGAGATAATATCGTCTATTTTTTTTCGGTTCATCCGCTGAACCGGGCCGGAAACGCTCAGCGCATAGATAGCCCGGCCCTGGTAATCCAGCACAGGAGCGGCTACACATCTTATGCCCATGGCCCACTCTTCGTCATCCAGGGCATAACCCTGGTTGCGCACCATTTCCAGCTCATCCTTAATAACCTGCCGATCAGTGAGGGTGTGCTGGGTGCGACGGCCGATTTCGAGCGATTTAATATAACTTTCGAGGTGTTCCGGGTTGGCAAAGGCAAGAAGAACTTTGCCCAGGGCGGCGGCATAGGCAGGCCCCCTGCTGCCGACGGGCAAATCGTACTTAAGTACTTTTCGGCTTTTTATCATGTCGATGACAACGACTTCCCTGTTGTCCAGGCACCCCAGGTTGACGCTCTCGCCATGGGTTTCATGCAATTGGCTCATCAGGGGACGGGCCAGGGGGCGAACTTCAAGATGGTTTACCACCTTGTGCCCTAAGCTGAAGACCTTTAAAGTGGCCCGGTAACGGTTGGCCGAATCCTGCACCACATAACCCATATCGCGCCAGGTTGCAAAAAAACGATGCACCGCACTTCTGTTCTGGCCCAAAAGCTTGGCCGCTTCGCTTACGGACAACGGTCCACGTTCAACCAGAACTTCAAGAGCCCGCATGCCTTTCTGCAATGAACCAATGGTGTAATATGGTTTTTGGGTCTCAGGCAAGTTGTTTTACCTACTGATTATTTTGTTCACATTACGTGACAGGCAATCTCATTATGTGACAACCGTAGTTGATAACCACCTTCCATGTCAAGCCCCCTGTAACAAAAAAAGCATTAAAGCATAGATTTCCCTAGAGACTAAATCCACTTAAAGGGTTGACATATCCTGGGGGCGACCAGTATTAATATGTAACACACACGTATCGATCAGTAATACACACCCTTACCGAGAATGCATTTCACCATGGCGGACAACGGCAGAAAGTACTATCAGATCGCATCTTTGGAACGCGGTCTCAATATCTTAGATGTACTGACTCACCGCCAGGAAGCAACTGTATCTGAAATAGCAGCCGAGCTTGGCTGCGACCGCAGCGCCTGTCACAGGGCCCTTCTGACCATGAGGGATATGGGTTATGTGAACCAGGAAGGGGCCAGTGGGTTTACCCTTTCCATGAAAATTTTTGAGATGGCCATGCGCATGGTCAACCGACTTGAGATAAGGCCGATCACCAGGCCTTTTCTGGAGGAGCTCAGAGATAAATACAAGGAAACGGTGAACCTGGGAGTTTGGGACGGTAAGGACGTTACTTATCTGGACAAATGCGAAAGCGCCGAGGTCATTCGGGCCGAACTGGCCGTGGGGGCCAGGGTGCCGACTCATTGTTCAGCCCTGGGAAAGGCAATTTTGGCCTTTCGCCTGCCTGAGGAGATAGAAAAATATCTCAGTTCCACGCCACTAACCACTATGACGCACAATACCCTGGCCGATACGGAAGATCTACGCAAGGAGCTTATGCGCATAAGGGCCGACGGCATGGCAGTGGATGATGAAGAGTGTTACTTGGGGTTGCGATGTGTGGCAGCCCCAATCTTCAACCAAAGGGACAGGGCCGGAATGTCGCTAAGTGTATCCGGCCCCAGCGGCCGCATAACCCTGAACAAGCTTCAGGCAATTGGCCGGGATCTAAAAGAAGCCTGTCGCCGCATTGAGGCGGCCCTGGGCCGCAGCTGATGAAACAAACGGCTTTTAAATAGGTCCTCCCTAAAAATTCTTCTCGCCTGCCCCTTTACGAGGGCATGCATTTCAAGGAGAAAGCATGAGCAAGAAAAAGCTGTCCCGCATTGACCTTCAAAACATGAAAGACAAGGGCGAAAAAGCTGTCTGGATGACCGCTTATGACTTTACCACGGCCCAGTTGGCAGAGCAGGCAGGCATGGATATGCTGCTGGTCGGCGACAGCCTGGGCATGGTGGTCTACGGTTACAACGGCACGGTCCCGGTTACCATGGACCAGTCCATCTACCACACCGAAGCCGTACGTAGGGGCGCACCCAACACCTTTATCATTGGGGACATGCCCTTTGGCACCTACCAGGCCGGTTGGGACGATGCCGTGAAAAACGCGGTCCGCTTTCACAAGGAAGCCGGTGTTGACTGCATCAAGCTCGAAGGCGGCGTAAGGGTGGCTGACACCATCGAAGCCATTACCGACGGCGGCATGCTGGTCATGGGCCACGTGGGGCTCACTCCCCAGTCCACCGGCGCGTTGGGCGGATTCAAGGCCCAGGGACGCACCGCCGACAGCGCCATGGCGGTGATCGAAGACGCCATGGCGGTTTACGAGGCCGGCGCCTTTTCCCTTTTGGTGGAAGCCGTACCGCCCGAGGTGACCAAAATCATCGCCGACGAACTGCCGATTCCGGTTTATTCCATCGGCGCAGGCGTGGACTGCGACGGCCAAGTCATGATCGTAAGCGACATCCTGGGTGTGTTCCAGGCTTTCACCCCCAAATTCGTCAAAAAATACGCTAATTTAGGTGCCGAGATGCAAAAGGTCTTTGAGACCTACATCAAAGAAGTCAAGGCTGGTGAATTCCCGGCCGCCGAGCACACCTACAAGATGGTGCAAGGCGAATTCGAAAAACTCCAGAAAATGCGCACCGAGTAAGGCAGCTTAAAAGGCTGACCAAAAGTGCTTTGAAGCAACCGATCGGCCAGCCCCCCTGTGTATGGCCGATCGGTAATTTTTTTAGCCGCTTACAAAGTGCTTTATAGTTATCACGGGCCAGGATTAATAGTCGGCCCGGATTCCGCCTGATTGTAAAGCAGCGGAATCGGATTTATCTTTATTCAGAGAATAGCGACTATTGGGCGCATCTCTGATTCAGGAACCCAAAAAATAGGACCAAACTATTATGGCCAATAAAGAATTTACTCTCCGCTATGGCAAGGGGGACGTCTCCTTTGAGATCCCCGAGGAAAATCTGCTCTACGAACTGGTGGGAAACAACATCGAGCCCCCCGCTGACCTGGCCCAGGTCTACAAGGACTCTCTGGAAAACCCCATTGACAGTCCGCCGTTGAGCCAGATCGTCAAGCCCGGGGAGACCGTTGCCATCACCGTCAGCGACATCACCAGGCAGTGGCAGCGCCACGGCGAGACCCTGCCTATTTTGCTGAATGCCTTAAACAGCTACGGAGTGCCGGACGAGAACATCACTATCATCATCGCAGTGGGAGCCCACAGGGGCAACACAGAGTCCGAATTTGTGGAGCTTTGCGGACAGGAAGCCTGCGACAGGGTCAAGGTGGTGAACCACAACGCCTGGGATACCGACAACATGGTCTACCTGGGCACCACCAGCCGGGGCACCGAAGTTTCCGTTAACCGCATTATCGCCGAGGCTGACCGGGTGATCCTGACCGGCGGAGTCATCTACCATTACATGGTCGGTTACGGCGGCGGCCGCAAAAGCATCATGCCCGGCATCAGCTCCCTTAAGACCATTCAGCAGAGCCACACCTGGGCCCTCAACTCTGTGGTGGGCAAGGGCAGCAACCCCATCTGCGCCAACAAAATAACCAGGGGCAATCCGGCCCACGACGACATGATGGACGTGGCTTCTTTTGTGAATCCCGACTTTATCATCAACGTGGTGCCCAACTTGGACGGCGATGTCTGCGGCATCTTTGCCGGTAACTGGGTATCAGCCTGGCGCGACGCCTGCGACCTGGTGGACAAGATCTTCGGCGTGGAGATCGAAGCACAGGCCGATATCGTTATCTCCACGGCCGGCGGTTATCCCAAGGATATCAACCTGTACCAGACCCAAAAGACCATTGACAATGCAGTCTACGCCATGAAGCCCGGCGGCGTCTGCGTGATCCTGGCCGAGTGCCCGGATATCAGCGAGCCCGGCGAATTCTTTGACTGGTTTAACATTGAAGACTTTGTGGAGATGGAAAAGGCCGTCAGGGCCAATTACCTGATCAGCGGCTGGGTGGCCGTGAGGCAAAGGGAATATGCCAACCAGGGAACGATCCTGATGCTGACCCTGAAAGAAAACAACGAGTTGGCCAAAAAAGCCTGCGTTGAGCCCGTTAACACCATTGAAGAGGCCCTTAAAGCGGCCCACGAGGCTTGCGGCGTCGACAATCCCAAGGTGATCGTCATGCCTCAGGGTGCCAACACCTTCCCCATCTTTACGAAAAAAGAAGACTAAAATAAGCTCCGGCGGTTTTCCAGACGCCCGGATGCTTTCCTTCGTCGGTTGAGTTTGCGGGGAAGGGGAAATCCCCCTTCCCCGCCTGCTCACATTGAAAACCGGGTCCAACCGGACCCGGCTCCAGCGCAGCCCCACATTTCATCTGCCAAGGAGTCATTCCATGAAATTACGCAGCCAAAAGATCCTTTCCCGTCCGGAATGGAGCATCAACCGAGCCTACTACAAATCCATGGGCTACACAGACTCTGATCTGGAAAAGCCCATAATCGGTATCGCCAACGCCTTCAGCACCACTGTGCCGGGTCATTACAACCTGAACCAGGTCTGTCAAGCTGTTAAGGACGGCATCAGGGAAGCAGGGGGAACCCCGGTGGAATTCGGGGTCATAGGAGCTTGTGACGGCATAGCCGAAGGCCACGAGGGCATGCGCTATATCCTGCCGACCAGGGATATTATCGCCCACAGCATCGAACTCATGGTCCAGGCTCAACAATATGACGCCATTGTTCTCCTGGGCTCCTGCGATAAAATCGTGCCAGGCATGCTCATGGCTGCGGCCCGGCTGGATTTGCCCTCCATCCTGGTAAACGGAGGCCCCATGCTGGGAGGGCCTGTGCTGCATGGCCGCAAGGCGGACACCACCAGCATCATCGAAGGTGTGGGCAGGCTTAATAAAGGTGAAATTACAGACCGTGAACTGGAGCAGATGGAAGACTCCTGCGCTCCCGGCTGCGGGTCCTGCTCCTTTTTGGGTACGGCCAACACCATGTGCTGTCTGGCCGAGGCGCTGGGCATGTCTTTACCCGGCAGCGCCATGATTCCGGCTGTCTACACGGCCCGCATGTCCGTGGCTCAGGCCTCGGGCAGGGCGATTTTAGACCTGGTTGAAAAAAACATCACCGCCCGGCGGATCATCAATCAAAAATCCATTGAAAACGCGGTGCGCCTGGTCTCGGCCATCGGCGGCTCCACCAATGCGGCTTTGCATGTTCCGGCAATCGCCTATGAGGCCAAGGTGGACTTTAACATCGACATCTTTGACGACTTCAGCCGCGGCACTCCGCTTGTGGCCAAGATGAATCCCGCGGCCAGCGCCAATGTGATCGATTTCCACGAGGCAGGCGGAGTGCCTGCCGTGATGAGCGAGCTGACGCATATTTTGAACACCGACGCCATGACCGTAACCGGCAAAACCCTTGCCGAAAATCTCAAGGGCCACAGCTCTCCCGACAATGAAGTCATAAAGACCAGTGCCGAACCCTTCAGCGCCTCGGGCGGACTGGCTGTGTTAAGGGGCAGTCTGGCTCCGGATTCCGCGGTTACCAAACCCGCGGCCATTGATCCCAAGATGCTCTCTTTCACCGGTCCGGCCAGGGTTTATGACTCTGAGGAACAGGCGAACCAGGCCATAATGGACGGTCAGGTGCAAAAGGGCGATGTGTTGGTGATCCGTTACGAAGGCCCCAAGGGAGGGCCGGGCATGCCGGAGATGTTCAAGGCCATGAAACTTCTATATGGCATGGGCATGGCCAAAGATGTGGCCCTGGTCACCGACGGGCGCTTCTCAGGCACCAACAACGGCTGTTTTGTGGGGCATATCTCGCCCGAGGCCCAGGAGGGCGGCCCCATTGCCCTGGTCAGGGACGGAGATCAAATAGAAATAGACGTAGACGCCAAAAAGCTGGAGCTCAAGGTAAGCCCCGAAGAACTGGACAAACGGCGCCTGACATGGAAAGCGCCCGAACCCAGGGTCAGGGAAGGCTATCTGTATCTTTACAGCAAACTGGCCGAATCCTCGGACAAGGGAGCCATTATCAAAAACCGGGCAGACTAGTTTCAAATCAATGCACGGTGCTTTCCGCACCGTGCATTGAGGCTTGACGTAAGAATCTTCCGGACTTGATCAGATGCCGATTGACAAAAACATGGTATTTTCAGCGTAATCAAATTGCTCGTTTAATTCACCCGCAATTTGACAGGCCTTGATTGCAAAAACCGTGTAGCGTCTTTGACCTGGTTAATGAAAACGGCAGAACCCTCCCAAGGGCTCGCACCGGCAGACTATAACTTTCAGCGGCCTTGCGAGGAAACCGTACCCTTGCCGTCAAAGACGGTTCTAGGCCTTTCGGTGCATCCCACTAAAATGGAAAGAAAAAGACCTAAAAACGAAAAAATGGGCAACCAGATTTTCCACCAAGGTGAATAGGTTAGTTTAACTTCATGCCAGCCTTTGCTGAGCCCCACTCCCCTGAAATGAAAATCCGCCTTTAAGAGTTCCGCCGGCTCCCCGTCTACACTGGCTTTCCAGCCTTTATAATACGAATCCGTGATTATCAAGATACTATCGGTAAGGGCAGAAACCTCAACCGCCACCTCATGAGGGGAATACTTTTTGAGCTTTACATATTCGGACGAAGTGATTTTCGGCTTACCGGCAAAGGAGGGAGTTTTATCCAATATGGCCGTACAGGAAGGCTCTAGCCCTTCCAAGGCCTTGAGAGTTTCCTCAGTGCCCGCAATCACCTTGTAATTTCCGGCTAAAAAACACTTGGGAAAAGAATACCGATTCTCCAAAATTCTGTCATAGGCAATCGACCAACGGGTTCCTTTATTTATGATCTCAAACTCGTTTATTTTAATACTCTCAATAGAAAAGCCACCTGTTAAACACTCAATTTCCAAACAGCGGCCCTTAGGTAAATTATTAAGAAGTAAATTGTTTGAATTTAAAAAATGAATACTCCGCATCCCCGCCCTGGCAACAGAGACCTCAGAGCCGGGCCGCCTGTTGGAAAAGCCAATTGAAACCGCTCCATCCAAGGGAGCCAGTCCTTGTAAGTCAATTTGCCAAAATGAACCTTGGCCAAAAAAATGAGGTAAATATTTTCCGTCTTTATCCACCTTCTTAATTTTTCTGGCTTTGGGGATAAACCTGATATTCATTAAATCGTAAACCCGAGGATTGCGCGTCTTTAAGGCCAGCAAATCTAAACTGGCTAAATGTAAATTTCCACCGGTGCCCCAGATATTCAGGCCATGAATTAAATTACCTAAAAAAACTTCTTTATTCTTTGTCATATGTTTGGTAACGCCGGGGGGATAACCAGCCAAGATACCTGGGCTGGAAATGCGTTGGCCTGGCTCAAGCTTTTGTTTTAAAAATTTTATTTGATCGGTCAGAGGATAAATATCACCCCGATAAGTTATCCAGCGGTTGCTGGAGTGAGGGAAATAGGAGGGGAGGAATAATCCGGCTGCCAAAAAAACAACTAGCAAAGTGCGTTTTAAATTGATGTGAAAGGTTGAAAAAAGGATAAGAATTAATGCAACTAAATAAAAAGCGATACGAAGAGCATAAACATCTAAGGGCTGAATATTATGAAAAATTAAAAGAATGGTCAAGCCAAAGCCAAGACCAACGAAATCATAGGGACTTCTGGTTGTCTTATTCCACAAACAATGAAGACTAACCCCGCTCAAAAGGTACAAGGATAAAAGGGCCAAATGCAGGCATCTGCCGGGGAAGCGAAATAGCCCATAACCCGGAACATAATCGTAAAACACCTTGTATATGGAAAAATTGTCGCCCAAGGATAAAGATCCAAAGAGTAAAACAGCAAAACATAAACCATATACTAGTCGGTCACGCTTTAGAAATGGAGCTAAAAAGGCCAGCAAAAAAATTAAAGGAGCAAAGGAAAAAGGCGTGTCATTGAGGATTCGATTAAACAAATATTTAACTGAAAAACTAGATGCTGCGGCCACAGAAAAGTCTTTAACCCCACGGTGGCTTTGCCCTGCCAATTCCCAAGATGGGATCAACTGTATGGCAGAGATCAACACCGCTACAAAAACCAGAATTACAAGTCGCTGAGCTGGTTTTGATTTATTTTGCAGCCCTTGATACTTGGAGATCTCCGGCAAATACCAAAACAAAAACATGACACCTAAAAAGATGAGATGCATTTGGGTCCATTGGGGATTACCACCTAAAAAAGAACAGGCAAGCAGCAATATAGCCCAAGTGCCCGCCCAGGAGGATTGCCCAGTAATATACTTATAGGACGCCAGGATAAAGAATGGAAAAACCAATATTACATCTGTAAATGAAGAATAGACAATATTATATTTAAGATCCCAGGAAAGACTCCACATCATCCCAACTAAGCATGAGGATATGGAATCCAATTTAAAATTTTTAGCCAGCAAAAAAACGCCTATCCCACTTAGAAAAAGGCTGAAAACTTGATACGCCTGGGCCAAATAAAACGGTACTTTAGGTGTTCCGCTTATTAGGCCTACAAGAATATGGCCGGGAAATAGAACACCATTTTCCAATTTTGCCAGAAAAGGCTCACCACATCCGGTTAAAGTTGTCCACCAGGGGATCTCCCAATTGCTTAAGGATTTAAGTCCATGAATAAGCCAAGGGTAAAATTGCAGAGAATAATCTGATGCAAGCTTTTTTTCCGGGCAGCCCCAAGGAAATAATAACTCGTGATAAAACAAAGCCCAAAATACACCAATAACACCAATAGGTATTAAATAATCAAGAATAGAACGCCGTAAAAAACTTATTAGGTCATAACTTTGCACCCTTTCTTTAAGGGCCCATAATTTCAAAGATAAATAAGAATATAAAGGTATAGTTATGGTAACGGCCAGAGAAGCCAGATAATATGGCTGATTCAGGTAGTCATGCACAAAAACAGTAATCAAAACACTGAGGACCAAGCTTCCTAATGCTACACTCAGAAACCTCCAACTCATCTCCAAGTGCTGTGGTTTTCTTTGAAACGTAATTTTTATATGCCCAAAGTAACTGGCTAAAGTACTAATCGACCAAGCCATACTGCTGGAAAGAAATACCGGCAAGCCTATGCGGTCGAGTAGTAAACTACACAAAAAGTAAGTTAAGGAAGCACCTAACCCCACCAGAACATAACGTACAATTTCCGGCAAAGCATGAATTGAAGTTAAAATCATAATTCCAGGTTATTTCATTTTGACTTTTTTAAATCGATATATTTGATTAAATATAAAGGTCTTTTTTTAGTTTCAATTAAAATTTTACCCACATATTCACCAATAACCCCAATGGCAATTAATTGGACTCCACCAAAAAACAATAAAGAAACCATTAAGGAGGCATACCCCGGCACATCCCTGCCCAAAATCAATGTCCTGATTATCAGATACAAAGCATACAGCAAAGAAGGCATAGCTATGGAAAGGCCTAAATAAAACCAAAGCCTTAGTGGGAGAGTGCTAAACCCCACTATCCCGTTTACAGCTAATTCCAGTAACTTAAACAAGGAAAATTTGGTTTCACCATTCTGCCTTACCTCTGGTGTATACTTTACAATTATACTTTTATAACCAATCCAGGAAACAATGCCTTTCATATACCTATTTTGCTCTTTCAATCCTTGAATGGCCAATACGGCTTTTTTATCCAAAAGAGAAAAATCAGAAGCACCTGCAGGTATACTTGAATTTGATATTTTACTGATTGCATTTGAAAAATATTTAGAAAGATATTTTTTAATCCTACTTTTATCTTTCCTCCCCTCAGAAGCAGCTATGACAACATCATACCCCTCAGACCATTTTTCCAGCATTACCGGTATGATACTTAAGGGATGCTGACCATCGGAATCCATACAAATAGCTAAATCACCTGAACAATGATCGTAACCGGCCGTCAAAGCAGCCTCTTTACCAAAATTTTTACTGAGTGATATTATTTTTAGTCTACTTTCCTCTACTGCCATCTCAGTAATTATATTTAGAGAATTGTCACAGCTTCCATCATCTACAACAATTACTTCGCAAGATATATTTGATTCTTCCAGATAACTCAAAATATCATTTAGAAATCTCTCTATACATAACTCTTCATTAAACACCGGAATAATTATAGAAATAAAGTTTGGCGATCTTTTTCCTAAATGCAAACTTAACTTATCCATAGTTTCGTCCTAAGAAACTGATTTAATTCACAGATACAGCTTATATTTCACTAAAGCCAAAAACCGGATGAAGGTTCCCTTTAGTCCCTGGGCATAGTAAGTTTCTCTCATCGTTCACCGATCAATTAGTCAAGTAAAATTAGCCAAACCATACCAAAGTATCTTTTTTAATGATAATATAAAACACTAAGATATCCCAGTTTTTAAAGGTTTTTAATAAGCCCGATTAAACTACACTAATATAATTTTTTCGTCACAATAAAGCAAGAATCGAAACAATCTTTAAACACGGTAGTAGAATAATTATTTAGCTGATCTTTATGAACCCACCACCTGTCGACATTCTTAAACCGGGACTCTCTACCCTGGAAGGAACTAAAAAACACTGACTTTAACGCGAGGGCAGAGACTCTTAATCTCTCAGCAGAAATGAACTGACAATTGATTCCCGGATAATTCTACTACTGGTGTTTTCTCCCAAAGCTGATCCCCAATTTACGCATTTTATGCCGCAGAGTTGATTCGTTCACATTCAACAGAGCCGCGGCTCCGGCATTGCCACCAACTTTTCCGCCGGTAATTTCCAAGACCCTGCTGATATGACCACGCGAAACTTCATCAAGCTACATTGATTTTACATCTCCGCCCCTACACTCAATTTCGCCGGTGTTTTTTGAAGCCACGCGCAAATCCTCAAAACAAAGCGGACCTCCCACGCTCAGGATGCATGCCCGTTCTATAGCGTTTTCCAATTCGCGGATATTGCCGGGCCAACTGTACCTGCCTAGCAGAGTCAAGGCCCTTTTATCCAAAGCCGGTGCTGGTGGAATGCCGAGTTCGCGAGATTTCTTGGCCACAAAAAAGGCGGCCAGGTCGGGAATGTCTTCCGGCCTCATACGCAAGGGAGGAATTGTAATGGGGAACACCTGAAGGCGGAAAAACAAATCTTGCCTGAAATCGCCCTGTTCAATCATGGCCGGGAGGTCGCGGTGAGTTGCGGCTGTGATGCGAATATCCACAGGAACACTTTCCGCCCCGCCCACCCGCTCAATTTCCTTTTCCTGTAAAACCCGCAGCAGGCGAACCTGGACCTTTGGCGGCAGTTCACCCACTTCATCCAGAAAAAGACTCCCTCCGCTGGCCCGTTCAAAGCGGCCGCGTTTAAGAGCCGTTTCCCCGGTAAAAGCACCCTTCTCATAACCAAACAACTCACTGTCAATAAGACTCTCCGGAATCGCTCCGCAGTTTACCTTGATAAAAGGCCCCTTCCTACGAGGAGAGCCGTTGAGCAAAGCATTGGCTACTATTTCCTTGCCCACACCGGTCTCACCCAGCAAAAGAACCGGGGTGTTCAGACGGGCAACCTGGTTCACCCTTTCCATGACGGTTTTTAAACCACCCTCGACGCCGATTATGCCGCCTTCGTGGTCGCGCTTCAGCTCCTTTTCCAAATAGCGTTTGTCATCGGCCAGCCGCTCTTTATGCGCCATAAGCTCTTGATATCTCCGAAAATTGAAGAATGCGATGGTAAACGGATCTCGCAACAAAGAAAACAGCCTCATATGTTCTTCGGAAAACCTGTCTTTACTCGAAGCCATTAGCGTGACCCCGCCAATCCATTGATCTTCCACAGTAAGGCGCACAACCATAATGGAAAACTTTTTCGCAGTCACAAAAGGCCTCAACATTAAGCGGGACAACTCATGGGATCCGGCATCATTAAGAGTATTGCTTTTAGGCAGCTTTTCCCTGACAGCTGTTTGGTGCCAGTCTTCAGGCTATATTGCCTTGAACCGGTGGCAATGCCCGCCTTGGCTGTCGGCCGAGGCACTTACCGTGAAGGTGGCTTTGGACTTGTCATAGTGGTGCAGAAAGGCTTTTTCCGCAGGCATGAACTTTTTGAGATATAAAAAAGTATGGAAAAGAGCCTTTTCCATTTTCAGGCTGCCGTAGATGCGCAGGGTTGCTTCCTTGAAAAAAACATCGGCATCCATATTGATCCTCTGCTTGACATTTCAAAGACCGGCATTGCAAGGTCGGACCCATTTTGGGGAGGGTATGAATAATTCTAGGCTAACCACGCTCATACGTCAAATACGACAGTTTGATCTTGCCTCCTTTTCTTCTCTCCGGCCTCAAAGCCCCAAAGCATAAAAAACCTTGAGCAGGCTCAACTTACCAATCAACTTTCAGGGCCTCTATTTCTCGAAAAAGCCGGCTAATTCAACCCAACTTTCCTTAATTTAAGCTTAATTATATTTCCTCAACCTGGTTTTTATGCTCCTCCCCCTGTCCGCCGAACCATTGAGCCGGGCGAGTGCCGTTACTGGCATGTCACTTGCTCAACCAGCAAACAGCAAGTTTTCTAAAATGAAAGGCAAAAAAATGACTGCAGATCAGGTGAACCCCGGACGATTGCTTAACATAGATCTGAACAACGGATATATTTCCAGGCAGGTAATAAAAGCCAAACAGATGAAGCGCTTTATCGGCGGCTGCGGCGTTAATGTCTGGCTTTTGTTCAATAGGATCGATGAGGAAACCGATCCCTTAAGTCCCTCCAACCCCTTGATCTTCGGAGCCGATCCTCTGGTTGGAACCAGCTACCCCACCAGCGCCCCCAACACTGTCACAGCCTTAAGCCCCCTTACCAAGATTTATGGAGACTCAAACGGCGGGGGCATCTGGGGTGTGATGATGCATAGTGTTGGAGTGGATCATCTAGTCATTTGCGGAGCACTGAAGAAACCGGGCTATTTATTTATCAGCGCCAAAGGGGAATGCAGCTTAAAAGATGCAAGCGACCTTTGGGGCATGACCACAACAGAGGCCGTAAAGGCCATAAAATCCAGGCATCCGCGCTCTGTGGCCGCGGTAATCGGACCGGCCGGGGAAAGCCTGGTGCGCTATGCCAATATCAGCTTTGAAAACAATGCCCACAGCTTTTCCCGCTCGGGAATGGGCGCGGTCATGGGCTCCAAAAAACTGAAGGCAATGGTGATCGCCCGGGGCGCGAAAAAAAAACCTGATCCACGATCCGGAAAA
Organism: Dethiosulfatarculus sandiegensis; assembly: GCF_000931935.2. Lineage (GTDB taxonomy): Bacteria > Desulfobacterota > Desulfarculia > Desulfarculales > Desulfarculaceae > Dethiosulfatarculus > Dethiosulfatarculus sandiegensis. Next base: position 272,500 of record NZ_AZAC01000002.1, on the reverse strand, counting down.
ATTAAAGTCGCTTGGCCGGGAAGTAAAAGGCTGGAGTCAGAGCCTGGCCTTTCCCAAGCTGTTCAGTAAATACGGCACCATGATGTTCATCAACCTGTTGGAGGCCCTGGGGTTGATGTATGCGGAAAACTGGCGGCGTCATATAGGCCCTGACAACATAGCCGCCATAGACGCCTGCGCTTATTTCAAGGCGGTTGAATCAAAAGATGTGGGTTGCTATCGCTGCCCCTTAAGGTGCGGAAAGCAATGGCGCATCCTGGAAGGCAAATTCGCCGGGGAAGAGGGCCATGGCTATGAAGTGGCCTATATCATGACCCTGGCCATTACCCTGGGTTTCCGGGATATGGGCGAAATTCTGCACCTGGCCAATCTGATCAACCAAAAGGCATTTGACATCAACGAGTTCTGTGGGGCTGTGGGCATGCTGAACGATGCCTATGTTGGCTTATGTGGAACAACTTATCGAATTGGTTGCCTCAGGCCGGGGTATTGGCGCTGTGTTGGCGCAAGTAACCAAAGGTGCAGCCGAACTGCTAGGAAACCACGCCGACAAATACGCCTTGCATATGAAGGGGATGCATTGGCCGGCCCATTCAGCGCCCCCGTTTGTATTGGCCTTTTCCCTTTCCCCCAGAGGGGGAGATTTTCTCAAGGGAGTTCCCCACCTGCTGATGCAGGCTATAAACAGTCAGACTTCCAAACTTTTATTCGGGGGCACCCGCAAAACCGTGAATTTCAAGTCCCATGCCGATAAGGGACTGGCTGTATGGTGGCACGAGAATTACAAGCTCATACTCGATAGCCTGGGTATTTGTTTTTACCTGGGTATGAGCCTGCTTAACCACGGTAAACTATTGCCCAGTCATCTTGCCGCCGCCTGACGGGCCGCCAACGGCAGTTAAGTTGACGGTTTAGGGATCCAGGTGGCAGCGGAAAGGGGATACCACCTTCAGCGGGCCGTTAACACCCTGCGAGGGCTGGACCGGCGGCAGGACAGCTTCACCAGACGGCCGGAGCCTGATTCCTGGGCAAAAGGAATAGATTTGAACAAAAAAGGCATGCTTGATGAATACTATGCATACAGGGGTTTGACCGAAGAAGGCCTGCCCACCCGGGAGCGCCTGGAGGTGGCCGTGCGCCTGGAATCCATGGGGCGGTTGGGTTATGCCAAAAATCACCTCCCCCTTGAGGAAATAATCAAAGATCCCTCGCCAAATAAATTCGGCAGAGGTCTTAAAAACAAGGTGCGGACCAGGATAATGGGCAATATGTCCCAAGCTCCGGAAAACTTAAAGCAACAGTTTTTAAAGGCCGGTGAAAAGCAAAGACTCAGTCAGGCCGAAAAGCAACGGGGACATAATTTATAACACAGCTACGGCTTGCCGCTTTTCCCGCACACCATTGCGGGACTGTTTTATTCCCTGCCGCCAGGGAATAAAACAGGGCGGCCAAGGCAACAGCCCATAAAAAAAATGTCGCATAAGACACCTGGGTGTCATATGCGACAACTTGAAAGGGTTATTTTTTCCACCTGGGGCGCAGCACCATCAATTGCCTCCCTCATACCAATCCATCCGACATGAGGGCCAGGGCACACCGGAAATAATCCAAAAAGCAGCGGCTGACCAAGCCCACATGGTCTTTATCAGCCGCTTCACCGATAACTTTGCTATTTAAACGCCTTACAACAAAGTCAAATTCCAGTTAAACTCGGAACTCCGGGTCTCTTGCGGCAGGTTTCTGGGCAGGGACTCATTCATGGTTATGAAAAGTTCATATCCCGCCCTTTGCAATTCATCTGAATATTGGCTGATATCAAGGGACCAACCCGGATAGATCCAGTTGTTTTCCCCGTATTTTTTGCTCCAGAACACCTCGTTTTTGGGGGAAGTGAAAGGTTCCGCCGCCTTGATTCCCTCCACCGGGAAGCGGCTGATTCCCATGGGCCAATACCCCTTTATCACCACTCCCAGGGGCAGAGGGCTCTGCCGGACCAGGCTCAGCATGTCTTTGCCGGAGAGTTCCGGCGATACAACAGCCCTCTTGAATCCCATATTCTTGAGCACCTGCAAGGCCGCCGCGTTGGAGGCATTGCAAAAGGGGCCTGCGATCAATTCCACCTGGGCGTCATTAAAAAACTTGATCTGCCAGGGTGAACCCAGGACAAACCTTTTGCCCCCTTTGCGCAGGGTAAAGGTTATAAGCTCCTGCCAGGCCTGTTCCTCATCAGGCCAGATCACCGGCGGCAGCCACCAGAACAGGCGTCCATAAAGCGCCTTGGGCGTGGTGCGGGCTACGCCCGGATTAAGCCACAGGGCGGTTATGTTGCCGACCGGAGCGCCTTTTTGCCCTCCTCGCCGGGGCCGGGAAAGGTTGCGGGCCAGGAGCATGCCCCCCGGCTTGCCTGGAGCGGCAGGGGCAGGCATTTGCACCTTGAAGTTAATGCCTTTTTGCTCCGGCGCGTGGCATTGCTCCAGTTTATTCTCCCATTCCTTGATCTTTTTCTTGATCTCAGGGTCCCTGCGGTCAATCAAAAAAACCGGCGTCCCCGGCTTGGGGGCCCTTGAACCGGTTACGGTAAGCAAGGCGTATTTACCGGAAAAGGTTTTGTCTGTAACCCGGTGAGTAAAATGCCAGGGCTCGTCTTCATTACCCACCCTTAAGAAATCGCCGGGGAAAAGCTTCACCCTGGGTTTTAGGGCAAAGGCAGGGCTTTTTCCCTTTCTCCCCAGTTTCTCCACCTGGCCCACAAAAAGGCCGGAGCTGGTGTGAGCGCCCGGCTGGGCCGGGGCCTGGGGCTGAGTGGGCAGATACATGGCCTTGGTCCGGGGCCTGCCCAGCGCGTGGGCCAGCAACCCGGACGCTTCTTTCACGGCCTTCTGATCCGACGGATTGTCCCTTAACAGACGATAGGCCTTGACCACATGATAAACATAGTGCGGCCCCTTTTTACGCCCTTCGATTTTCCAAGAGACCACTTTGGGGATGGACATCAACTCTTTCACCATGGTGTCTGTAGCCAGATCACGACAGGAAAAAAAGCGGGCCGTCTTGCCCTTTTGGCCATAAACCCTGCGGCAGGGCTGCACGCAACGCCCCCTCAGGCCGGACTTGCCGCCCATATAACTGGACCAGTAACAGCGACCCGACACGCAATAACACAAGGCTCCGTGGATAAATATCTCAAAGCTCAAGGAATCCGGGCAGGCTTTGCTTAGGGAGCGCACCTCGTTTAAATCCAGTTCCCTCGGCAGAATAACCCGGTTCACTCCCAGATCCGCAGCTGCTTCCATGGCCTTGGCATGGGTGAGGTTGGCCAGGGTGGAGAGATATACCTCTCCTTGAAAACCCGCCTGTTTGGCCAGTTCCACGGCTCCGAGATCCTGACAGATAAGTGAATCCGGTTTCACATCACGCTCAAGCTTGGCGATCAGCCTGCCTGCCGAACTCAAGTCAGCGGGTTTAAAAAGGCTGTTCAAGGCCACATAAACCCTGCGGCCCTGACTGTGGGCCACTTCCACCAAACGGGCCAATACTGGAAGGGCAAAGTTATCCGCCTCCATTCGGGCTGAAAAGTGTTTCAGCCCCAGGTAAACGGCATCCGCGCCGGCGGCATAGGCGGCCAGCATGGATCTCACATCACCGGCCGGGGCCAGGATCTCTGGTTTCTTCTGCATTTTCTGCCTTATTCTTTATCAAGCCAAAGCGGCTGTACCGGGTTTAACTATACAGGAGCGCCCTGCAACAAAACCCGCTCGGAAGTCATTGTCTTGGGAGGGAACAGTGAAGGTTTACCTTTTTTAACAATCCCCAGAAATTTAAGTCCGCAGACCTTGGCGGCGTCATAATCGGTTGTGGCATCCCCCAAAAACAGGCACTCAGCGGGATTATATCCCTTCCTGGTCAATATATCCCTTATTATGGCGGGTTTATGCCTGGGTGAGCCGTGAGCCTCCTTGAAAAAACCCAAAAGGTCGCGCTTTTCCAAAATGCCCAGGAGTTCTTCCTGCGGAATGCCGGAGACAACAAAGGCCGGTTTTTCTTCTCTCTTCAGCTCGGAAAGGGCCTCAAAGGCTCCGGGAATAAAAGGTGCTGTCAAAACCCCCTTCATGGTGAGTTCCACAAATTTATCGCCCAGTTTCCGTATCTCGTTTTCACTCACCGGTTTTTGCAAAATATCGCGATAATAAAAACGAAACTTCTCCAAGCGGGAAATGCCGCCATGGAGGAGGTGATGCTCCACCACCCTGGCTTGGATCTCCGGCCCGAAAGAGGCAAACATATCCCTGAAGGCTTGGGTTTTCAGGTCAAAGGTATCCAGAATAACCCCGTCAAAATCAAAAAAAACCGCCTGGTGCTTCACTTTTGGACTAACCTTTTCTTTTTCCGGTTCCTGGGAGTCTGGGGTTTGTGCATTACATAACCCGGGGGCAACGAATCCCTGCGCTTATAGGTAAAGTCATGCTCACCCCTCCTGGGTTTGGGCATATCCTTTTTATACACCAAGGTGCGATAAGGAACAGGTATCTCCACTCCCTCGGCGCAAAAGCGTTTTTTAACCATCTCAAAAATCCACCACTTGGCCTGCCAGGCCTGATCCTGACTGGTGCACCACATGTAAAGGCGCAGCTCAATGGCATACTCGAGATGGCCAATCACCCGCACCCAGGGGTCCTGGGCCTCGGGGTCCCGGTGCGGACAGGCCATGACCTCTTCCATAATCAGGGAGCGGGCCAGGTCCAGGTCCGTATCATAACTTACCTTAAGCTCTATGGTGTTTAAGATGCCCTCTTCAACCAAGCTGTGGTTGATGATGCTCATGTTGTCCAACTTCTCGTTGGGTATGACCAGCCTTTTGTTCTCCCAGGTGCGCACAATGGTGTGGCGCAAGGTTATATCCTCAATATAGCCGTATTCACCCTCAATGGTGACGGTGTCATCAATGCGTATGGGCCGGTATATGCTGATGCCTAAACCGGCCACCAGGTTTGCCAGGGTCGACTTGGCGGCAAATCCCAAAACCACGGCGGTGATACTGGCGCCGGCCACCAGGCCGCCCATAAGAGTTTGCAAAGGCGGCACCAATGAGGCGTAAAAAAGCGCAGTGCCCAGAAACACCACCACGGTCTTAACCCGGATGACATAACGGATCACCGTGTTATCCACCTTGCGTCCCAAACGCCCTATCACCCATGAGGTCTTGAGCAAGGACTTGGTAAGCAGTTTGGAGACCAGCCAAGCCGCCCCAAAAATAGCGAAAGCCAAAAGAAGCGCACCGGGCCATTCCTGGGGGTGAAGCAGTTCGGTTATGGCATTCATCATTTATTCCTCTGCCGACTTAGAAGCCTGGAAAAAGGACATGCAAAAAACCGCTTCATGTCCCTTATGTAAGCAAAAAGGCAAAACACCGGTCAAGCACCGGCAGACCAATGAAATTCATGCTTTACCTACCAGAAAAACAGACAATGAAAAGCCCTTGGAGAGCTTTTTTTTAATCTGGGGATTTTTCTTAATATTTACCCGGACAAACAGCCTGAATTCCTTAAATAAAAGCAAAAACGGAAAAACACCGCACCTGCCTCATGGGCCCACGCTTGCAAAGCCGACCCGGGAAAACAGTAGGTAAGCCAAAGGCCACCACAAATCAAAAACCAAGAAAAAAGGGATTACGGCACCCAAACTCCCGCAGAAACAGGCGGGCGGGCCAAGAAGCGAAAAAGGAAAACCCGCAAATGACCGGCTAAGTGTTGAGGGTTTTCCCTTTTATAACACCTTGCGGGAAATAGCTCTTTGCAAAAGATATCAATTTTTATTGCCAAGCCACCCCTTGGCTCGGAAAAAAAACAACATCACAACGACAACAACCACCATTATGCCCAACAGAAGGGGATAGGCATATATCCAGTCCAGTTCCGGCATGTATTTGAAATTCATACCGTAGATGCCCGCCAAAAAAGTCAGGGGAATAAAAATGCTGGCCATGATGGTCAGAATTTTCATGATCTCGTTCATACGGTGGCTTTTCTGATTTAGATACAAATCCATAAGGGAGGCAAGGTTTTCGCGCAAGATATCGTTCATATCCATGGCCTGGACAATATGCTCTTTAAGATCGCGCAGATAGGGCGAAAGATTCTGTCCCGGCCAGTCGCTTGCGATCCTTTGAAAAGAAGAAGCCATTTCGCGCAAGGGCCAAAGAACCTTTCTCAAACTCACCGAAGCCCGTCTCAGGCGATAAATCCCCTCCAGCACTTCCGGCGAGGGGCTCTCCAGGACCATATCCTCCATATCATCCAGACGCCGACTCATCTTTTCAAGCGCTGCAAAATAGTGGTCCTGGATAAGATCCCATATGGCATAGGCCAGATACCCAACCTGCCTCTTCCTTAGCCTGGAATCGGCCTGTTCAAGTCTTGCCAAAAGGGGCGACAAATCGTTTGACCCGCCTTCTTCAAAGGAAAGCAACCAGCCCCTTCCCAGGACCAGGCTCAGCTGCTTGGTTATTAAATAATTTTCCTCGGGATCATAAATGGGCAATTTAAGGGCCAAAAGCAGATACTCGGAAAATTCCTCCAGCTTGGGGGCATGCCTGGTGTTTAGAATATCTTCCAGGGTAAGGGCGTGAAGGCCCAAAACAGCCCCTGCTTTCGCTAAATAATCAGAATCTCCCAAACCGGTTATCTGCAGCCAGGCCACCTCGCCGCCAGTCAGGCCCTGTAAGTCTTCCGGGGAAGGATCAGCTGTTTTGCTTAGGTTATGCCTGTCGTATTGCCATAAAACCGAAGCCATCCCCTGCTCGGGCCGGTCCCCCACATAGACCAGGGCCCCAGGAGAAAGGGCCAGTTTATCAGCCAAATTGGTTACCGATTCTGCCACTTATCCCTCCCAAGTGATCTGATTGAGATCCGGCTTATTCCCCTAACAGATTATCACATCTTTTGGCCAACCATCAGACTACCCACTTGAGAGCGTTTAAGGACGCGTCGGGGCGCCTGGCATAACGGTTTGCCGGTCCATTCAAACAAAACCAGTCAACTCCCTATACCGATTGCATAATCTTTATATTTACCGTTCAACGGCCCCCTTTCCCAAATTTTTTTTACAGCATTTTCAGGTTGGTTTTGGGAATAAAAAAACGTCTATACGGCAGATGCCCGGAGGAAAAAAATAGACCCATTTTCCTTAAAAACGGCTGACTTTCCGCTCTGAAGCCATATCTAGCCCTTCGTACGGCAAAAGAGGATAATATTCAATTAATCACATATTTTAAAACCGTGCAATCAACAGGATTTCAAACAATTTCTTAGAATAGAAGAATCATTAATAAAAAACCTTAAATACAAACACTGAACATAGTTTCAATCTTATATTTACCAATAAAAAGAACAAGCAAGCCGTTGACGGATCAGTCTTTCAGAATTATCATGCCCATATTTGAGAATATTTTACTAAAAATTATAATATATAGACTATAAACAACTACCTGAAATAATCATTGAAAGCCTTTTAACAGTTGTCAGTATATTTTCTGATAATATTCAAAAAAGCAATTGATTTAGCATAGTTATCACTATCTTTATAAGCATTGCCAATCTGGTGAAATACGGCATTAAGATATGGAAGTTACCCAAAAAAAGGCCCGGCCAAATAAGGAGAATGGGCATGGCTATAATAGACCGCGTAAAATGGGAAGGCACTGAAAATGTTTTCGCCTGGCGCTATCCGAGCGATCAGCTCTCCACCTGGACCCAATTAATTGTCATGGAAAGCCAGGAGGCTTTTCTGGCCAAGGAGGGCCGTTTTGAGGGGCCTTTTGGAGCGGGCAGGCATGTTCTTGACACAAAAAACATCCCCATTCTGGTCGAGTTGTTAAGTCTGCCCTTTGGCCAGAAAACCCCTTTTACGGCTGAAGTATGGTTTGTTAATAAAATGATGAACCTGGATGTAAAATGGGGCACTCCCAACCCCATTCAGATTCAGGATCCCAAATACAAGGTAATGATTCCGGTCAGGGCTTTCGGCCAATTCGGGGTTCAGGTGGGGCACTCCAAAAAATTCCTCACCAAGCTGGTCGGCACCCTGAGGGACTTCAGCAAAAACAAACTGCGGGAATACCTGAGGGGCATCATCATAACCGCGGCCAAGGACACTATTGCCGAAGAACTGGTTTCTCATCAAACCAGCGTGCTTGAAGTGGCAGCCAAACTAGAGGAGATCAGCGAAAGCCTGGCCGTCAACATACGCCGCAAAATCGAAACGTTTGGCCTCAACCTCATTAATTTCCAGGTAAATTCCATCAATGTCCCGGAAGAAGACCCGGCCGTGAGCAGGCTCAAGGAGGCGCTGGCCAAAAAGGCCGAGATGGATATCATGGGATACAGTTACCAGGAAAAACGCTCTTTTGACACCATGGAAAAGGCGGCTTCCAATCAGGGCTCATCACCATCCAATTTCATGGGCGCCGGCATGGGGATGGGCATGGGCATGACCATGGGTGGAGCCATGGGAGGGGCCATGGGTCAGATGAGCACTAACCTTCAATTCAACTCCAACTTAAAATGCCCTGAATGCGGCCTTCAAAACCAGCCAAACGCCAGATTCTGCTTTGGGTGCGGTTATTCATTTCATGAGTCCGCCGAACCCAAGGCCTCGCCGCCGGAAAAAGTAGCGCCCAAAATAACCTGCAACAAATGCGGGGCTGAGTTGTCGCCTAAAAGCAAATTCTGCCCGGCCTGCGGCGACCCGGTGCATCCCTGCCCCCATTGCGGAGCAGACAATGATCCACAGGCCGCGACCTGCGCCACCTGCGGCAAACCACTCCCTTTGCCTTGCCTTAAATGCGGGGAATTGCTGGCTCAAGCAAGCAAATTCTGCCCACATTGCGGGGCTTCACAAATACTTAGTTGCGCAAATTGCGGCCATGAGCTGAAACCGATGGCCAAGTTCTGCCCGGAATGCGGAACCAAAATTTAGGAGGCTTCCCGAAAAAGGCCGCCAAAGCGGCGACGGAACGTAAATTCAGACCAACGAAAAGTTAAAGCCAAGATGGGGGGTAAAATGGCTCAGACAGAATATGTGAGGTTAAGCAGCGCGGCGGTCAAGACCTGGACGGTTTCAGGACTGGCTGCTCTGATCTTGACCCTGGTATTGGCTATAATTATTGCTTATCCGGCGGGCCGGGGGTGCGCCTTTTTCGTTTCCCTGGCTTTTCTCTTATTGGCAGAGTTTCTTTTCTTTGCTCAGCCCTGGCTGGCCTGGCGGAAAGACGCTTCAACCGGCCAAGCCCAAATCCGTCAATCAAAATTCTTATTGGCCGGCCTTTATCTCCTTGCAGTGATCCTCATCACCTTGCTCAATTGGCTGGGATTATCCGCAAGCAGCCTGCTGTTGCTTAATTGCCTGGCCCTGGCCGGTCTGGGTATGGGCCTTTTCCTGGCCAAGACCTGGGGCGGACACGCGGAGGCGGTTTCCAGGAAAAAAAGGGAAGGCCAGGCATGGTTTGATCTTTACCAAGAAAAACTGAGGCGTCTGGCAGATCAGATAGGCGGTTTGCAACCAGAACTTTCCGGCGAGCTTGGCGACCCTCTGGCCGCCCTGTTGGATGACCTGGCCTATTCCTGCAAACAAAGCCCGGCCTATTGTCTGGAACAAAACGACCAGATGGACGCACTTTTAGCTGAAGCCGAGTTTGAGCTGGAACTTCTGTTAACCGCCATCCAAAGGGAAGAGCCCTCGGAAAGCCCGGAGTATCAAGGTCCCAGGGAAAAACTGCTCAGATCCCTTGAGGAGATTAAAAAGACCCTTGCCCAAAGGGAAGAAACCATTAAAGAAGCGCGCTTTGAAAATGCTCCATAAAAGGATCGGGTGAACAGACTCGGGCATCAAGGGCTATTTGCCCCGAACAAAAATTGGTTTAAATGCTACTTCGCGAGGTAACGATGCATCCCAACAGCAAAAAGAGAACAGGCTCATTCGTATTTATTCTTGGATTGGTGGCCTCAATATTGGTCATTCTCATGCTTATAAACTCCGGGGGAGGAGGCTGGGGGCTTTATGTATTTCTGGGTTTTTTCCTCATCATGACCTTTGTGGGAAGCAGTATCAAAAAAAGCTCCAGGCAAATGAGCGCCCTTTTGGAGCTTATTCTGGTTAAAAATATCCTGAGCCTTAAAAAACTCGCCGACCTGACTGTGAACGGGAATCTCGACATTACCAGGAGCCTGATTAAAATGCTGATTGATAATGGCGAGTTAAGCGGTTATTCCTTGGACACGGGAGCAGGCATGCTCATTAATAACGGATCCAGAACTGAAGATGCCTCCAGTCATCAAGACCTTCCGCCCATACCTCCCCAACCTGGGCGGGACGCCTCTGTATGCCCGGCCTGTGGGGCCAGGACAAAACTCACCCCGGGCAAAGATTTTGTTTTCTGTGAATACTGCGGCACCAAGATCGATCTCAGGCGGGCTGGTTAAAAGTCACAGAGCTCAAACTAAAAGGGAAAACAACACATGCTTATAAAAAAACCAGGTGCACGTATTTTTTCAGGCTGGATTTTTCTTATATTGGGCTTCTTATTCCTGCTGCCCGGAGTTGCAGGCCTCTTTATGGACCCCAAACCAGGCCAGGAAAAGCAATGGGGGATGCTGATAGTATTAATTCTGCTGGGGTTATTTTTCCTTTTTAAAGGAATTGTACTTAAATACAGCGGTAAAAACATGAAACGCTATCACAACCTTGTCAATCTCTCCGGCCTGCGCCAGATCAGCCAGATTGCCAAGGCCATGAACCGGGATGACCTTGGCCCTGTTCGTTCAGATATCAAGGGCCTGGTTGCCGACGATTTTTTTCCGGGCCTGGTTTTTTACGAAGAAGTTGATTGCTTGGTCAGCCACGACGAAATACCCCGGGAAAGCGTCTCGGATATGACTAATGCGGCCATGCTGGATAATATCAACGCCGATGAGCTGGGCCTTATCTACCCCTGTGATTTTGAGTGCCCTTCCTGTGGAGCTCATAATCACTTAAAAATGGGCCGAGCGGTTGTGGTCTGCGAATACTGCGGCACCCAAACCAGGTTAAAGCCTGTTTCAGGAGAGGATTAATCTCTTTAAAGGCCTGATCATGATGATCAGGCCTTCAGGCTGTTGACAAACAGCCTGAACGCGGGCCATGAAATACCCCTAAAATCAGAGATTTTGGGGACCCCGAATGACGGCCCGCCGAATTGCTAAGCTTTCTTAAGGTGAGTAATTCTAGCCACTTGGCAAAACCGCGTTTTTGTTAAGTGGCCTCTGACAAAGTCCAGGAGGACTTTGTCAGCAAGCTAAAGGCCGGATCATCATGATCAGGCCTTCAACGTCTGGATAAGCAGGGAGCCCATAATGGACCACATGGTTATACCGACCAGGGTGTCCAGCATCCTCCAGGCCCAAATCTTGCGGGAAAAATTGGCCAACAGCCCCCCGCCCAGGCTCAGCCCCAAAAACCAAAGACAGGATGCGCAGATCGCACCTGCACCAAAGGCGTAGCGGCCGTCTGCAGGCAGTTGCCCACTGACGCTGCCGAGCAATAAGATGGTGTCAAGATAAACATGGGGGTTGAGCAGAGTCACCGCCAAGGTGGCCAGGATCACGGCCTTACGCGACTTGCTTGGCTGATCAACCGTTTCCAGATGGCCGCCCTTATAGGCAGAGATAAATGCCCTGAGCCCGTACCAACCCAGAAAAACCGCCCCGGCCCAAGCCACAGCCTTAAGAAGCAACGGATCATTTTGCACAAAAGCCCCCACCTGGGTTACGCCCAAGCCGATCAGGACCACATCGCAAAGGGTGCAGACCAGGGCCACGGTAAGGGGAAAGTTGCGTTTGATCCCCTGGCTCAAAACAAAGGCGTTTTGTGCGCCAATAGCCACAATCAGAGAACCGCCCAACAAAAACCCCTGCATAAATGAACCCCACATAAGCCCTTGCTCCTTTGAATTGTCTTGAGGAGGAGGTCTGTAAATTTATCCTTGACCTGTTTTTTGAAGACCGGCTCTCTTAGGTCTGTCGGCCAAGGACCAGATGAGCTTATCCAGGCGTTCTTATAAAGTAAAATTAATACTTTTTATCTATCATTAAATTTGCTAATGTTAGTCATGTTTGATTATAAACTCTTGCAAGCCTTTCATATGGTGGTGACCACCGGCGGGTTTGAAAAAGCCGCTCGCGAACTTTTCATCACTCAATCCGCTGTCTCCCAAAGGGTAAAACTCTTGGAAGAACAGATGGGACAAGTGCTCCTTTCCCGCACCTCTCCGCCCCGCCCCACTCCCCAGGGCCTTAAACTTTTAAAACATTTTGGCCAGGTGTCGCGCCTGGAACAGGATCTTAAGGCGGATTTGCTTCCCTCAAGCGAGCAGGGATTCAATAATCTTGCCTTGGGCGTTAACGCCGACAGCCTGGCCACCTGGTTTCCCAAGGCTGTCACGCCCCTTATCCGGACCGAAAATCTGCTATTGAATCTTCTGGTTGATGACCAGGAACAGACCCACCGTTTCATGCGCCAGGGTAAGGTTCAGGGCTGTGTCAGCGTACAGAAAAATCCTTTGCAGGGCTGTAAGGCGGGTTATCTGGGCTATATGGAATACCGGCTTTTGGCAAGCAGCGAGTTTACCGCCAAATGGTTTCCCCATGGGGTAGATTCCAGGAGCCTTTCCCAGGCGCCAGGGGTTTTATTCAACTTAAAGGATGAATTACACACAAAAATGGTAAGCTTGGTGCTGGGGGAAAAGCCACCCACCATGCCTTTGCACCACATACCAAGTGTAAAACAATTTAACCAACTCATAGCAGACGGCCTGGCCTATGGCGTATTGCCGGATCAACAGGCCGGGAAAAGGCTTAAAAGCGGCTTGCTAAGGGACCTGTCTCCCGGGCACAGTTTAAGAGTCAGACTTTATTGGCATTATTGGAATCTAAAATCCGGATTGTTGGAAAGGTTCAGCACGGGCCTGATAAAAGCGGCCCAAGGGGAACTGCCTGTCTGAGCCCCCAAAGGCCCTCAATCCCAAGTCAAGGGCCTTTACTCCTCATCCAGCACACTGCGGATGGCCTGTAACAAGTCAGCCCTGCGGTAAGGCTTGGGCACATAGCCCACCGCCCCGGAATCAAGGGCCTCCTTAACCTGTTTTTCGGCTGAATACCCGCTTGCTATCACCACTTTGGCCAGGGGGTTCAAGGCCAGAATCTCAATTAAAGCCTTGTTGCCCCCCATACCCGGCATGCCCAAATCCATTACCACCACATCAATCTTCGGGCCGTATTCCCGGTAGATCCTCAAGGCTTCTTCCCCACTCCGGGCAGTATGGACATTGTATCCCAACAGGCTCAGAACCCTGCTGCTGACCATGCGGATGGGCTCTTCATCATCCACCAAAAGCACTGTCTCATTACCGCTTTGCCGGATATTTAAATTGGTGACCGGTTGATCGGCCTGCACCGGCTCGTTACTGTGGACGGCAAAATAGAGGGTAAACTTGCTTCCCCGGCCCAGGCTGCTTTCGCATTCAATGTGCCCGCCATGGCCGCGCACAATACCATGCACCATGGAAAGTCCCAGGCCGGTGCCCTTTCCAACATCCTTGGTGGTAAAAAAGGGGTCAAATATTTTTCCTATGTTTTGAGGGGCTATGCCATAACCGGTGTCCTTGATCGAAAGGGTGACCCACTCGCCGGAAAACTCCTGGTTGCAGATATTACAGACTTTTTTAGTTGCCTTGATGTTTTTGAGGGAAATGATAAGCTCCCCGCCCTCGGGCATGGCTTGCACGGAATTATTGGCCAGGTTCACTAGTACCTGACTCAACTGGCCGGGATCAGCCTGGATCTTGTGCACCTTGCCTGCGAACTCCTGCTTGATGGCAATATTCTTGGGCAAAGTGGGTTTTAAAAGATCCAATGCATGCCTTACTTCCTGCTCAAGATTTATTACCTTGCGCTCCGGCTCCACCCTGCGACTGAAGGTAAGAATCTGCTGGACCAGTTTTTTAGCTCTTTCCGCCGCACTGATTATCCGGTCAACATCCTCAGGTTCAGGCGATCTTTGCTTGAGGTCATCTTTTACAACCTCGGCATAGCCAAGGATAGCACCGAGGATATTATTGAAATCATGCGCAATACCACCCGCCAAAGTTCCCAGGGCATCCATCTTCTGGGCCTGGGCCAATTGGGCCTCCATCTGGGCCCTTTCCTTTTCAGCTTCCTTGCGTTCGGTAATAAAGCGAGCCTGCTGCACATTTTGGTAGGCCATATGGGACAACTGGTTGGCAAAGGTGTTTAAAGACCGAGCTATTCGATAGAAACGGCTTTTTGAAACAACCTTCACATCGGTATATACTTCTTTAACCTGCTTTTTTTCTTTTTTAAATTTCCGGGCCAGTTCTTCGATCTCAACCGGTATTTTATCTTCCCGTCTCACCCCACCTATGAGCCAGTTGGCAACATGCTTGCCCCCCACGCTGATGGCCGCTCCGGCATGCCATAATCCGGAAGCCTCAAACGGCTTAATAAAGGGCTGATTGCGGTCATCCACACCCAACACATCCATATTGTCAAAACAGCCTATGTAAGATGAGTCCTGCTCAATAATCTCCCTGCAAAAACGATTTAAATTACTGGGTCTGGTTATGGGTTTACCGTCGGGATAGGTGATCAAGGAGGATACTCCCGCAACATGGGCAAACTCATCTTGTATTTCCTGTATGTCCTTTAAGCTGAACAGATCCTGAAAATTAATACTTTCCACATCGTCAATAGGCTTGGTCAAAGCTAAAATTCGCTTCTCCAGTGCCTGCTCCGCCCTTTTATGCTCGGTTATGTCAATGGCCGTGGCTGCCATAAACTTGGGTTCATAATTATCATCGGTCAAAATAATCCCGCTCATAAGCATGGGGAATTCAGTTCCGTCTCTACGGGTGTGCCAAACCTCCAAGGGGCCGTAACTGCCGTTTTTGATAAAATTCCGGTTTAATTCACTCACCATTTTGCGCTGTTTTTTATTATGAAATACCAAAAGGTTCTTATCTGTCAGCTCGGAAGGTTCGTATCCGTGCTCCCTGGCGAAATAGTCGTTTATATAAAGAATATTCCCTTTAAGATCAGCTATGGCATTTCCATGTACAGCCTTGTCTGAAATGGTTCTGAATTTTTTCAGTTCCTCTTCGGCCTGTTTGCGCTCTGTTATGTCTTCAAAAATAGAGGCGAACTGATTAGGCCCGGATTTAAAAATAGTAATATCAAAATACTTGCCGATTTGAGAATGGAAAGTCTCCAAACGTTGGGGCTCCCCGGTTAAAGCCACCTGACAGGCCATCTCAACCCAATTTTTTTTCGCCGAAGGTAAGGCCTCGTAAACCCTCTTACCCACCAGGTCCTTGGCTTTAAGGCCGGTAAGCCTTTCAAAAGCCGGGTTCACCGCCAGAAAACGATACTCATGAGCCTCTCCTTTTTCATCAAAGACAAGCTCATGCAGAGAAAAGCCGTTCAGCATCTCTCTGAATAAGATCTCGTACTCTCTTTGAACCTTTCTGATATCGGTGATATCTTTGATTATGGCCAGAACCGATCCCAGCCGGTCGGCCGATTCGTCTTCAGGAATCAAACGCAGGTTATAAACCTTGGATTGCCTGTCCCCCCTCAAGGCAAACTCTGTTTCATAGGTAGATAAGCTTTGTTCAACCTCCTTGATCCCCTTTTCAAAAATCGTGCATATCTCTTTTTGAAGCCCCAGCTCCCGATGAGATTTACCCAGCATTTCCCCGGCAGACAGGCCAAATAGTAAATCCACATTTTCCGAGGCAAATAAATGCCTGGCCAAAAGGTCGAACCGCAGGACAACATCAGGCAAGCCTTCCACCAAAGCCCGGTAAGTCTCCTCACTTTTGCGAAACGCCTCGGCCACGATTTTGCGTTCGGTAATATCAGTATGTGTCCCCACCATGCGTAAGGCCCGCCCCTTTTGGTCCCTGGCCGCAGCCATGCCGCGACCCAATATCCAACGTTCTTCTCCGTTTTTGGCGAACATACGGAATTCGATCTCAAAGTTTTCGGTTTTTCCGGAGATACAATCCTGGTTTGCCTTCAAGGCTTTTTGCCTGTCATCCGGGTGAATCTGTTGCAGCCAAAAAGTCAATTCATCTGTGACTTTTTCTGTTCCATAGCCCAGCATTGCCGCATAGCCCGGACTGAAATAAACCCGGTTCTCCCTGACATCCCAATCCCAAAGGCCGTCTTTGGTAGCCTCCATGGCCAATTGGAAACGCCTCTCACTCTTTTGAAGGGATTCCTCGGCCAATTTTCGTTCATGTATATCCACATGGGTGCCCAGCATGCGCAGGGCCTTGCCCTGAGCATCTTTCTCAACCACCTTGCCCCGGCTCAGAACCCATCTCCATTCACCGGATTTGTGGCGCATGCGGGCCTCGAACTCAAAGGGTTTTGTCAACTCCATGTGGGCATAAACAATTTTTTTGCTCGCGGCCGCGTCATCTGGATGTAAGAGTTTTTCCCATAGTTCAAAGGCCTGGGGCAATTCATAGGGTTCATATCCCAACATGGTGTACCAGCGGGGGCTGAAATAAACTTCACCAGTATCAAGCCACCAGTCCCAGACTGCATCACTCACTGAATCCAGGGCCAGATTCAGGCGTTTTTCACTTCGAGCCAAAGCGGTTTCAGCTTTTTTCTGGGCGGTAATATCATCATAAATAGTCACAATCTCACCGGAAGGAAGCTTGCAGACATAGTTTTCCACCCACAATTCCAGCTCACTATCTCGATAGTGACTGAATGGATGGATCTCGGGCTTTCCGGTTTTCCATACTTTTTGAAAGACCTTGAAAAGCCCCAATTCCACCACGCCTGGAAATGCCTGGCGGACTTCTTTTCCTATGACTTCGCTTTTCTCTTTATTCGCGTATCTCAGGCCTGTCCGATTGAGATCCTTGAAGAAAAAACTCTTGCCATTGTCAGGGGTTTCATAAATGGCACAGCCCGATCTCATGTTATCGAAAATTTCACGGAAAAATGGTTCGTTTGGGGATGAAGATTTATCTAATAAATCCGAAGATTTCAATTCGCTGGCAAAAACCAGGGCCAAATCCCGGCCGTTTGAGCGAAAATGTTCGAAGCGTAGTTCAGATCTTATGGGGGGTTGGTCTTTAGTGTACAGAGAGCCTTTTACGGTCTTTTGACCTTCGGTTTCCATATCAAGACAAAGACCGCCAAAGAGCGGACCAGGCGAGGCATTTAATAATTCCCGCTCATTACATCTCAATCCCAGACAGGCGGCCCTATTTACCCGAATTATTTTTTCAAGCTCACCATTTTTCTTGAGAGTCAGATAAAAAACCATCTCCCGGCTCATATTCATAAGACGGTCTATTTCCTTATCCCGCAAAAAAGGGGCCGGCATAAAGCACTCTCTCAGCTTTGAATTAAGATATAAGTAGGCTTATTGTCTTAAAAATAAATTGTAGCAGGTAATTGCGGGTTAGAAAATCACATGAATGAAACCGGGCAAAGCGAATAGAGGTATTTAAAAAATTAACCTTTCGTCTTGAGGAGATATAAAAGAAGGCAGGCTTTCGTAAAAAGCCTGCCTTCTTTTATTTATCCAGCTATTTAGTATTAAAACAAGGCGTAGATAAAAGGAGCCACAGCCGAGCCTTCCGTAAGCACGATCAAGGCGCCCAAAAGGGCCAGAGTCATAACAATCGGCATTAGCCAATATTTCTTTCTGGCCTTTAGAAACTCCCAAAACTGGGCCATTATGGAAAGTTTACCCATGAGTATCTGACCTTTCAGTACATTTTTTCCAGGCGGGCCGGATCATTGCTTTGGTTGGCGCGCCGATGCCAATAGGACTGTTTTGAGTCCATTTTTTTATCAAGTATATCTTTCCCTAAAAGCCTCATAAAAAGGCCAATGGGGGTAATAACCAAAAAATACAGAATTGTCAGTATAATACGGGAGACAAAATATCCCAGGACCGAGGCCAGGCTCATCCAGACCAAGTAAAGGGGTTTCAACACCCGGGGCAATAAAAGGCCCAATCCTGCGAAACAACCCCCGATAACCACAGCCCAGGGCCAGCCCGAACTGCCTTTATAGGCCATAATCCCGGCCACAATCAAGGCTACCGCCGCAAAAACCAGCCCAAGATTTCTCAGATCCCGCAGGTTGGGGTCAAGAGCCGCTATCTGACTTTTTATTTCGGTTACAGCATTCATTAGTCCAGCTCAAACTCCTCGCGCCAGTCGCCTTCTTCGCGCCATTTTGGTTGATCTTCTTTGGCAAACAAATAATTACCCATTATAAGGTAATCCATCTCAGTGCGCATAAAGCAGGCATAGGCATCCCGGGGGGAACAGACAATCGGTTCACCACGCACATTAAAACTGGTATTTACAATAACCCCACAACCAGTATTTTTTTCAAAGGCTTTTATCATCTGGTGATAAAGAGGGTTGGTGTCTGCGTGCACGGTCTGCACCCTGGCCGAATAATCCACGTGGGTCACAGCCGGAATCTCAGAGCGAACCACATTCAGCTTCTCTATACCGAAAAAGTTCTGTTCCTCGGCCGTCATCTCACGGCGCAGCTCCTCCTTGACCTCCGAAACGATCAGCATGTAAGGGCTCTCGGTCTCGGTCTCAAAATAATCGCTGACCCTTTCGGCCAGGACTGAAGGAGCAAAGGGCCGGAAGGATTCCCGGTACTTGATCTTAAGGTTCATCACCGATTGCATTTTGGGGCTTCTGGCATCGCCGATTATGGAACGGCTGCCCAAGGCGCGGGGGCCAAACTCCATGCGCCCCTGGAACCAGCCGACCACCTTTTCATCGCTGATAATATCGGCCACCTTTTGAGGCATATCCGCCCAGGTAAGCTCCTTGGCCACAGCACCGGACTCGGTCAAAAAGGCCTCTATGGCGGTTTGATCAAATTCCGGCCCCAAATAGGAACCGGTCTGCAAGTCCTTGCCGCCGTTTAATGGCCTGGGATTATCCAGGTACTGATGCCAGGTTATCAAGGCCGCCCCCAGGGCGCCTCCGGCATCACCGGCAGCAGGCTGTATCCATATGTTTTCAAAGGGCCCCTCGCGTAAAAGCTTGCCATTGGAAACACAATTCAGGGCCACACCGCCTGCCAGAACCAAATTCTTTTCCCCGGTTTCGGCATGCACGTGGCGGGCGGTTCTCATCACCACCTCTTCGGTGATCTTTTGCACGCTGGCGGCCAGGTCCATTTCCCTTTGGGTCAATTGGGTTTCCGGCTTGCGGGGAGGGCCGTCAAAAAGTTCGGCAAAACTCCCATTGGTCATGGTCAGGCCCTGGCAGTAATTGAAGTAGCTCATATCCATCTTAAATGAGCCGTCTTCCTTTAGGTCCATGATATTGTCCAGGATCACATCCACGTATTTGGGCTTGCCGTAGGGAGCCAGGCCCATGACCTTGTATTCGCCTGAGTTGACCCTGAAGCCGGTGAAATAGGTAAAGGCCGAGTACAAAAGCCCCAGGGAATGGGGGAAATGCAGTTCGGCCATGAGATCTATTTTATTATCCCTGCCCACTCCCCAGCTGGTGGTGGCCCATTCGCCCACCCCGTCCATAGTCAGAATGGCCGCGGATTCATAGGGTGACGGGAAAAAGGCGCTGGCCGCGTGAGACTGGTGGTGTTCCGGAAAAAGCACCTGGCCGTTAAAACTCATCTCTTTTTTAATGACATCAGGAAGCCAAAGCTTTTCCTTTATCCATAGGGGCATGGCCATTAGAAAAGATTTCAGCCCGGAAGGGGCAAAGGCCAGATAAGTCTCCAAAAGCCTCTCAAATTTTAGAAAAGGCTTATCATAAAAAGTCACATAATCAAGCTGGTCTACGGTGATGCCCGCCTCTTTGAGGCAATAGTCAACCGCATGGGTGGGGAAGCGGTAGTCATGCTTTTTACGGCTCCAACGCTCTTCCTGACCCGCAGCAACCAGTTTACCGTCTTGAATCAAGCAGGCGGCCGAATCATGATAATAAGCTGAAATACCAAGGATATTCACGATATATTCCGTTCATTGCCTTGCGCCGGCCAAGGGGCCAGGCTTACTGAAAGGCGCAAGGGAAAGCGCCTTGAACTCAGGCATTGCATTAAGCTTTTCATAAATAAGCCCTGCCATGTACCTGTTTCCCTTGGCGGTGTAATGTCCCTTGGAGCCAACGTAGTTTTTGATGTCGTGCTGAATAAAGAGCGACTTCAGCTGATCTGCGGGCAACTTGCGAAAATCAGGGACCAGGTCCAGAAACCTGACGCCTTGGGCCTCCACAACCCGCTTGATTTGTTTGCGGAAATGATCATACCTGGGATTTCGGTATTCCCTTTCAAAAGGAAGCCACAACGCCGCCAGGGTTATATCCTTTTGGCGGCTGATCTGCTCAAGCTCCCGGAAAAGCCCGCCTGTTATCCTGACGATCTCCTCACCCTGCATGGGATAAACCAACTTGAGCGGTTTTCTTTTGCCAGGACGAGATCCGGCCTCCTGGAAAAGAGCAACCACCTTGAGTTCACGCAGGGCTCCGGCATAGCGGGCCAGGCAGGGCCGCCAGGAAGAAGGTTCAGACAAGGGAAGATTAGCCGGTATGACTTGCCCCTTGTCCAAGGCCAGATAGGGCTTGGGATAACCGTTGAACTCTTCCAGGCTCATACGGTGAAAATCGCCTACAAAAAAAGCAAATAGATGTACCTGGTGCTTCAGTTTCAGACCGTCTTTTTTATACCAGAGAAAAGACTGATCCACCCCATAGCCTCCCTGCCCCATATTCACAACCTCCAGGCGGGGGTCTTTTTGTTCCAGAAAAGCAGGCCAGGTTTTTTGATTGTTCACACCATAACCCATGGTAAAGCTGTCGCCGGAACAAACAATCCGGGTCTTACCTTGGGGAGGAGCTTTAGTATAATCCTTATCAGCCCGGAAACCTTGGGCATTTATCTTCAGGTGATTGCCTGGGCCATAATGGTCTTTTCTCTCCACATCAGGCAAGTTAATCCAACCCAATGCCGAATCGAACTCAGAGTGCGCACTTTCGGCCACTTTGGCCGCGGGCGGCACCTTTTTAAAGGCCAGGTAAATACTGGCAGAGCCTTCAACTAAAGCAAAAAGAGCCAAGGTCACAAGGCAGCTGATAATAATGAATCCAAGGGGAAAAACAATTTTTCTGAACATGGAACCGGCAATGTCTCCTGTCTTGACTGTGCTTAAATATCCTTTTCAAATAAAGCCCCGGAAGGGGTTCGGACAGTCAGGCGGCAACGCATTGTCTTTTTTAGTCTTCCCCACCAGAACATGGGGCAGACGATTTTTTCTGCCACAGTGTACATGCAAAATCAAGGCACTGCATCATTAATCCGAAGTAAGATGCTTTACAATATTCACACAATCCCGGCAAAATTAGGGATTTATTCCCATAGCCGCAGCCCGGGGCCGACACTTTAAAAATGAAAACTTCATCACGGCGCATCTGACCGCCGTTTCAATCACCGCTTAGTTTTGTGGAATTAAGTAAGGTTACAGACTAGAAAGACAGTTTAACTCCGACCCCCCAGGCAAAATCAGAATGCCACCTGGCTACCAAAGACAGATTCCCGTTAAGCATGTAACTCAGCCCCAAGGAGCCTTCCCATCTTTCGTGGCTGTCATAAAGAGCTCCGGTCATCAAGCCCAGCCGCGGGGTGAGGCGCCAGTCTTTTTGCATCCCCACCCTGAATCCGGCATCACTGTCCAGCCAGGCGCTGGTTTCAATATTCAGGGGTAAAAGATAGTTCAGCCCCAGCACCCCCCTTATCTTTTCAGACTCATCTTCCCGGCTCAGGATATCGGCCCCCACAAACCAAGAGGTGAACCGGTTCATGTAGTAGCTATAGGAAGGAGTGACTTCCCACTCGGGTTCATCCACCATCTGCCAGCCCAGTTCCCAATCCAGGTTGAAAATACTCCGGGTGTCAAAGACGGTGAACATCCCCTCCCCCATATTGCTTAAAACCTCGTATTGGACCGTTGCGCACCAGCTCTCTTTATAAAGGATGCTCCTGACCTCTGTAACTTCCGGCAGGGGTTCATATCCCTGGTAGTGAACCATTCGAGCCATGCCTGCCTTCATGTGATAAAGCAAGTGACAATGAAAAAACCAGTCTCCGAATTCATTGGCCTTGAACTCAATAACCGTGGTGGACATGGGAGTTACATCAACGGTGTGTTTCAAGGGGGCATGATCTCCCTGGCCGTTTAGCACCCTGAAAAAATGGCCGTGCAGGTGCATGGGGTGATGCATCATGGTGCGGTTTATCATGATAAAGCGAACCACCTCGCCTTTTTTAATCAATATGTCATCATCTTCGCTCAGCGCGCGGTTGTTCAAGAGCCAGACATACCGCTCCATATCCCCGTCCAGGGTGAGGCGAATCTCCCTGACCGGTCTCTTGTGATCAAAAGAGGTTTTGCCGACAGACCTTAACCTGGTGTATGGCGGCCAAGGGCGAGAAGGGCCGCCATCCATCGCTCGTCTGGGGTTCGAAGAAACATCCGTGGATAATAAGCTGAAATCATATGAAAAACGTTTTCCCCAAGGCGGTAATGATCGACCGGAGCCTGCCTCCTTTATTACTGACTGTCCGGGCTCCATTGTCATCTGTTTGTGGTGTTTGGCTTTAACGGTTTTCTTTGAGGTGTTCGCCATTTTCATTGACCGGCTGTGGGAGGGAGGCATTTTCTTTGCGGAATGATTCATCTCCATTCCTTTCATGCCTTTCATATCTTTCATTCCAACCATACCCGGCAGGTCAAAAACGCCGGCTTCCACCAGGGCGTCTTCCATGCCCATGGTCCCGGCAGGAGTAAGGGCAAAAACCCTTTCAAGGCTTAGCTCCCCCATATTGTGGTAAAGATCAGGCGCAGGTATTCGCCTTGCCGGCTCGGGTTTTCCCCGCCCCAGCCAAATGGAGGCATAAGAAGAGGAATCATGGGCCGTTGCCCTTAGCTCACAACTGCCCTTGGACGGCATGGTCACCAACAGGTCATAGGTCTCGGCCACGCCGATCAAAAGACGCTTTACCTCTAACGGTTCAACCGCCAAGCCATCAGCCGCCATAATAGTCATGGGTCCTGTGGCAAAATCAAGCATAAAAAAGTGGTGGCCGACCCGTTTACAACCCGTAAACGCAAGGTCTGACCCGGTTTTGCCTCCAGATTAAGAACAGGCTTGCCATTGGCCAGAAAACGGTCATAGGCCACATCCGAGATATCCATGGCGGGCATGCGGCCAAGCTCCCTGGCAAAATAATCCCCCAACTTGCCCGCCTTCAACGCGCCGAATATGCTTTGTCCCGCGCCTTTTTGCAGGGGATGCCATTCCGAACCTCGCCTTAAATTATGCATAACCGTTTCCGGCGGCTCATCCGTCCAGTCAGAGAGTAAAATCACCCGCTCGGAGGGAGACTTGGGGTCGGGATGGACGGGATCAATAGCTATGGCCCCGTACACCCCCATTTGTTCCTGCAACCCGCTGTGCGAGTGATACCAATAGGTGCCGCTTTGCCTGATGGGGAATTCATAGGTAAAGCTCCGGCCCGGCATTATGGGGGGGAAACTGATATAAGGCACACCATCCATGCCCGGCGGAACCAGCAAACCGTGCCAGTGAATGGAAGTGGATGTATTGGTTTTATTTAGAACATGAATCCGAGCCAGATCCCCTTCGGTGAAACGTAAAACAGGGCCGGGTATCTGGTGATTTATAGTCATGGCCACAGCCGGACGGCCCGTGAAATTAACCGATTCCTTGGTTATAGTGAGGTGGTATTCCTTGATCTTGGCGAGTGCCTGAACGGCATTGAATATTATTAAAGTGGTTAGGAAAAAACAGAAAACCCGTTTCATATTGATTGTCATACCCCCTCCAGCGCCATGCTGTTTCAACAAAATTCACCCACTATACTAGCAAAATAATAGGGGATACAACAATCTCAGTAAGAATCTATAATCCGCTCAGGACTCAATGTCGTTTTTCATTTCAATGTATTGCTTTCTGTCAATCTCACCTGCGGCATAGCGCCGTTTCAATATATCCAGGCTTGATTCCGCACCTGTTTTCGCTCCAGCACCTCCCTGTGGATTCACCCCCTGCCCACCTCTAAAGGCCCAGCGTATACCCGCGATGACGGCCACAATAACAATCAACCAGATCAAGATCATGAGGGGTCCTCCCAACCATCCTCCGCCCCACATCATGGGATGATTCCAACCGCTGCCGTAACCCCAGGACTGAGCCCCGGCAAACGTCGGTAAAAAGGTCAAGACCAATCCCAGCAAAGAAGCCGACATGTTTCTTTTCATTAGGGATTTCCTTTCATTAGTGGTTTTCAAGCAACCCTTACGATATTGGCCATGCCTGCTTCCATGTGATAGAGGTGGTGGCAATGATGGAACCAGTCTCCCGGATTATCCGCCAAAAACTGCACCTCCAGCCTTTGCATGGGGTCAACTATCAGAGTGTCTTTTGATATCCATTTTTCAGGAGGCAAAGAAGGGTTTACCAGCTTAAAAAAATGTCCGTGTAGATGCATGGGATGGGGCATATGACTGTGGTTTATGTAGGCCAGGCGCACCACCTGACCCAGGTCTGCCCTTAGGACCTCGGAATCCGGGTATCCGCGCCCATTTATTGTCCAATAAGGAGAATGCATTCCACCGGATAGCACCTGCCTGTACCAACGAGCCGGCTCCTGATAAGCTTCAGTCGAAGGCGCAGCAGCCTGAAAATCAAAATACCCCGGATAAGCCAACCCACGTCTGAAAGAAGGAGCAACGGGTTTAATATCCTCTTTACCTTCATACACAAAAGGTAATTTCAGCCCGCTCTCTCCCCAGCCGGACTCGTAGGCTCCCAAAAGCCAGTTTCCCGGATTATCGGCCACAAGCTCAAGGTCATAGCGTTCACCCATGCCAATACGAAGCACCTCTGCCTTAACGGGCTTAATGGGGCGGCCATCGGTGCGGACTATGGTAAAGGAATGACCGGCCAAGCGCAGATCATATATGGTGCTTGAAGAAGCATTGCAGACCCGGAGCCTTACCTTTTCTCCTTTTTTCAACTTAACCGGCTTGGTGTGAGGATAAATCCTGCCGTTTACTGCATAGGCGTTATAAACCGGTTCAGATAAGGGTCCGCTTCCAGACCAGCCGCCTGGGCCCCTCATCATACCCCGGCCGCCATGCATCATGCGGCCTGCCGGTTTGCGTTTACCGGCCTCGGGCCCGCCTCCGTCGACCATAGCCCAATCTTCCAAAACCAATACAAAATCCTGGTCGTGGGTCAGGGAATCGTTGGGATCATCCACTATCAAAGCCCCATAAAGGCCCCGATCAAGTTGAAGCCCCTGATGGGAATGATAAATATAGGTGCCGGACGGCTTACAGGGGAACTCATAAGTAAAACTATCCCCTGGCAACACTGCCTGTTGGGTCACTCCGGGCACTCCATCCATGGAGTTGGGAACCGGCAGGCCATGCCAGTGAACCGTGCTGGGATGTGGCAACTTATTACGAAAATTTACCTTGAGTACATCATCTGTCCGAACCCGAATCACCGGACCGGGGATGCCCTGATTATAACTCCAAACCCTGAACGTCCTGTCTGTTCCTAGATTTGTACTGGCAAGTCCGGCGGTGAGATCAAACGATCTAAGGTTATTGGGAACGGGACTTTTGGCCAGTGAAGGTACAGGCAGCAGGCAGGCCAGGGCCAGGGTTCCGGAACTTAGTAAAAACCTTCTTCGATCCATGGGCATAATTACCTCCAATATTTCATATTAAAATACTAGCAAATAATATGCCTAAACACATCTATAGGTAATGCTTGTTTTTTTTAAAAGAAG
This sequence comes from Dethiosulfatarculus sandiegensis, assembly GCF_000931935.2. Lineage (GTDB taxonomy): Bacteria > Desulfobacterota > Desulfarculia > Desulfarculales > Desulfarculaceae > Dethiosulfatarculus > Dethiosulfatarculus sandiegensis. Next base: position 246,545 of record NZ_AZAC01000002.1, on the reverse strand, counting down.
AGCAAATCAGAACTGCATAAAAATAACCCGCCAATTGCGGATTCAGGGTTATTTTTTCACATTAATCCCATATTTACTATGCAGGGTAGCTTTCAGCGACAGGTTCCAATTTTAGACGGCTTTGGCATCCGGATTGTAAACAGAAAATAACCGGTCAACCTTCATTTTCCGGCTTAAGCACCCTATCGGCGAGGTCAGGATAAAGCTCTCGCACGCATTCCGGACACAGGCTGTGGGTAAACTCGGCATGAGTGCGACGAGCAACATAATCCTCGACCTGCTGCCAATAGCCTTTGTCATTACGTATTTTTTTGCATCTGGCGCAAATGGGAAGCAGACCGTGCAAGGTTTTTACTTGCGTCATGGCCTCTTTGAGATCTTTGTTAGCCATACTCAAATCTTTTGTTTTTTCTTCTATTTTTTGTTTCTGCTTTTCTATGGTATCCACCAACTTATTGAAATCTGATAAAAGGCCGGTAGCCGATACAAAAAACACAGCGGTTGTAATTATAAAAGATATGGCGAGAGTGCCCCAAACCGAAGGCAGCAGAATATATTGCCTTACATCAACCGGAAAAACCAGATATCCGGCCACCCACATATGGGCGATAATTATTGTTGTGACCATAAAGAAAACCGCGCAAATAACTCCGCCCCAGACGCCCAAACATAATCCGGCTACAAAAATAGCCGCTCCGGCAAAATAAAAACCGGCCGAGACTACACTGTACTGCAAAAAAGACGAAATACTTAACACGATAAAAATGCCCAATATCGATACAATCAACCAGATATCGCTTAGCTTTTTACGTAAAAAAAAGCCACTCAAAATTACTACACCAAGAATCAAATGAATGATGTGGTTAAAATGCATGCCAGTGGAGAAGATGCGCATAAGAGAGAGAGGCAGGGCAATTATGGTCAAGGCTAACAAAACTAGGGCAACGCTCTCCAGAAAACGCCGCCTGATTATTTTTTTTTGTAAAGCCGCAAACTCTTGTACTTGGTCAGGGTTTATTTGGGTGTTGGCCATGACTACCTGTCCAAATGCTGAAAAAAGTTAAAGCGTGAAATTTACCCTACCAACAGGTTAAGTCGATAATAAATATTATTTTTTCTATAAATTAAATTATTTTACTTTGTTATATTAAGGGCCAACACCACATGGTTCTTATTTGGTTAAAAACCCGATCATTGCGCTACTTAATCGAATATTTTTCAAAGAAATAGTATATGATTACTTTGCTTCTAAATCCACGGCATGAGCAGAAAGGTGTTTAAGAGCGAGATTAAGAGAATCAAAATCAGTGCACACCCCGGTTAAAATCATCTTTAGCTCAAAACCTTTTACCATTACGGGCGGTGGTCCGGTTTCCAGCAACTTTTCAGGAACCTTTCCCGCTTTATGCCCCATTTTGATCTGGGTGACATTTTCCACATCCAAGGCTGCGAATCCCGGCGGCGCCCCTTCCAACACTGCCATGGTTCCCGAACCAAATACGCGGGAGCTTTCATAGCTTATTTTAACAGGCCTTTTTTTATAGGTTCCGGAGATAAAGCCATAACGAAAAGGATGAGAGGTGAAATCCAGCCCCAGCCTGCGAGCACAGGACTGAATCTTCACATTTGTTTTTTTCATTATAACCCAAAAAACATACCAGCAGACAACCCCGGTAAAAACCGCAAAAAAAGACCCCAGGAATACATCCAGCCAAAACAAAAGGCCCACACCCGCGGCTACAAGAAAAATTGAAAAACCCCAGCCGATTTTAGAAAGAATGCTCACTGGAACCGCCCTTTTCCAAAATGGGCACAAAATGGAATATGACCTATCAAAAATCAAGTCTCCCCTACTATTCAGGCTAAGGCTCTTTTCTTTAAAATGGCAAATGCAAAACAAATTCTCCAAGAAACCCGAATCAAGGGCAAGCAGAATGAAAAGCGGAGTAAACAGCAATTTAACCTATTAATATAATAATAAATAACAAATATTTACAAAATTTCCCCAATACTCCCGGTTTACTTAACGCGAGCATTCAACCCAAAATCACAATATGTTTCAGTCAAAATTCTCTCCTTCCCCACAATCTGATCGATTCACGATAAATAAATAAATTTTTAGTATTTTTAGTTTAGATATAAACTGATACAAACAGAAACAACACCTGATTCCAGGCGTATTCCACGCAGGTAAATCAACAACCGGAGTCCTGAAATGACAAGTATAGAACTGCCCAGTCCCGATTCAAACGTCAAAGTAGAAATCACCATGCCGCTGAAACTATGGTGGAAGCTGATGGAAACAGCACAGCAAAATGATATGAAACTGAACTATCTGATATTCAAAAACCTGGCCGATGCAGCAGACTATGACATTAACGGTGAGAGCTACGATCTTTTATTGCGGGAAATCGAAGAAGACAGCTCCAGCCCGGGATAATTGAAGGTAACAGCCGTATGGTTCCGCAGAACTAAAAACCAAGTTGGCGTCAGAAGTTTTAAAAACCAGGCAAACAAAAACCGCCCGGAAAATGTTATCCAGGGGGACCTGCCCCATGCCCCCTGGATAACAAAAAGACGATCAGTCAAGCTTCAAGGAATAATAAAAGACAGATCTACCTTTTCATAAGTTCCTTGAACTTATCCTCTTCGCCCTCCACCATGTGGTAGCAGTATTTATCCTGATCTGGAAACTTAACCGCCTTGACATCCTTAACGTATTCCTGCATGGCGTTTGTGATGACTTCAGCCACGTTGCAGTATTTCTTTACAAATTTGGGGGTGAACGCCTGGAATTGGCCGATAAGGTCGCTTACTATCAAAAGCTGCCCATCACAATGAGGCCCTGCCCCGATACTCAAAACCGGGATATCCAGGGTCTTCCAGATGTATTCGGTCACCTCCGGCGGCACAGCCTCCACCAAAAGCATCTGGGCTCCGGCCTCCTCTACCGCCAAGGCGTCTTCCACCACCAACTTGGCAGTCTCGGCCGTACGGCCCTGGGCCTTGTGCCCCCCCAATTGACCCGAGCTTTGGGGAGTGAGGCCGATATGCCCGATAACGTTGATTCCCGCCTCTGTAATGGCCTTTATGCGGGAGGTGATGCGCACTCCACCCTCCAGCTTGATGGCATCCACATCCGCTTCCTTTAAAAAGCGGGCCGCGTTCATCACCGCATCCTCATCAGATATCTGATAAGAGGCAAAAGGCATATCCCCCACCACAAAGCAATTGGGAGCGCCCCTGCGCACTGCCTCGGAATGGCAAATGCACTGATCCATGGTTACGGGAACCGTGCCGTTATATCCATAGACGCACATGCCCAAAGAGTCACCCACCAAAAGCATTTCCATGCCCGCCTTTTGGGCGAACTGGGCGGTGGGATAATCATAACTGGTAAGCCAGGCTATCTTTTCGCCCTTTGCCTTCATCTGCACCAGATCAAAGATACTTATTTTTTTAGCCATGTCGGCTCCTTGGTTATTTATATGGATTTTGTTATCTGCCCACTGAAAAGGCCTATCTAAACTAGCGGGCATACCCCGGAAGTATCAAACCAGCTCACCCCCGGATCGATGCAAGCGGCTGGTTTGAAGGATCCGGGGTTAACTGAAAATCAAACCACAGGCAGGCTCAGATCCGCCGGTCCGGCAGGTGAGGTCTTCAGCTCGGGCGCGTGTTTATCCATTGTTTCGCAGATAACCTCTGCCATTTTGACCTTTTCGCGCACAAGTTCCTGATGGAATGATTCAAAGGCCCAGGGCTTGTAGATATCGCCTTCGGAGGTGCCCGGCTCGATCTTGAAATAGATCGGCGCAGCCACTCTGGCCATTTCAGGCGCCTCATAAACCCGATACATGCCGCCAAAGGCGTCCACAATAATGGTGTAGACGTCCAGGGGCACATTAAGCCCTTCACGCATGCTGGAGAGAATGCCCAGGCTCACATCACTCAAGGGGTTGATCGAGTCCACCCCTATCTGTTCAATGATCTGCCCACCGGCCGCAGAGCAGTAACCGCCGAACACGGAAAATTTAAAAATGGTCTCGGTGGGAATGATCCCCTTGGCCCTCATTCCGCAGGCTATCTTAAGCACGCCTTCGTCAAAGACCAGAAAACCACGGTGACCGGCCTCGATATTCCGCATCATATCGGCCAGGTGATAAACAATATTGTTCTGACCCCGCAGGCGGAATCCCTGCATAGCCCCTTCGGGGTTGCTGATCTCTCTTGCCCCCACATCCCAGGCCTTGCGATGCCCCACCACAGTGACCAACTCTATCTTGGCCTCATTGGCCATGGTGGCCATATCCTTAAGCTCCTGAAAATCGCAGTAAGTGCTGCCGCCCACAGTGGCAATGGCACGATGCACCACCACACCCCGCCTGTCGGCCTCTTTGATCATGGCCTCCATGGTGCTGGCCCTTTCCACGCCTGCGATCTCAATACGCCAGTGAGCGCCGTCGGGGAAGGATTTCTCGGAAGAAGGCAGGGGAGGACCGTCTTGGATGGGGATGCCTTCGGATTTCATGTACTCTCGAATTTTATCCATTACTTCGCTAGCCATTTTTCCCTCACTGTGGAGCAATTTTGCTTGTTTGGCCCTGCCGGAGTTACTTTGCCCCCCGGGAGAGCATATGTCCATTATGTTGAATTGTTGTTCTATATTTAAAACAATAATCCGCTATTTTGTCAACACTTCTCCTAGGCTCCTGTTAATTTTTTTCAGGAAACCGTTTTCAGCGTTTACTGGCTTCTCGAATCAGACTGGTTCAGGCAAGCGCTATAACCTCAATTTCCACATCCAGGCCATCATCTATACCGCCTGCGCACACGGCATTGCGCGCAGGCGGGCCCGAGGGGAAATATTCAATATAAGCGGCTGAAAATTCATCTTTTATATCCATAGATGACAAATAAATATCCGCCCGAACCACCTTGGAGAGACCGCTACCGGCTTCTTCAAGTATTGACTTGATATTATTCATAATTATCCGAATCTGCTCCTTAGCGGAGCCATGCACGGGTCTATTGGTTTCAGGATCTTCGGCCGTCTGGCCGGAAACAAATAAAAGACCTGCCGCGCGTATGGCCTGGGAATAGTGACCCGGCTCGGGCGCCTTTTCGGTATAGATAATTTCCTTTTTCATTATCTATCCAATATATAGATTGTAAATTTAATAATTGAACGTTTTTCCCTTTCATCGTCCGTTCTCTCAAATCAAAGGCGCACCAGCCAAAAGCCTCCTCAAGATTCCGCTCTCCAGATTTCCTCCACTGGCCACCACAACCACCTTTTTCCCAAGATCAGGCGGCAAACGATCTAAAAGCACACTGATCCCCACAGCTCCGCTGCCCTCCAGCACCAGGTTTTGTCTGGTGAGTGTGTAATAGATTCCTTTTGCTATTTGCTCTTCATTCACCAGCAGGGTTTGATCCACAAACCGACGGCACAGGTCAAAGGTGTATTGATTATCCAGGCCGATCCCGCCCAAAAGGGCATCGGCCAGGCTGTCTTTCTCCGGAATAGCAACCGGCTTGCCTGCTTCAAGGCTTTTCTGCATGGCCGGAGCAGACTCCATGGAGACCCCGATCACCTTTATCTTCGGATCAGCGCTTTTAAGGGCCAAAGCAATGCCCGAGATCAGGCCTCCGCCTGAAAGAGGGACCAAAACCGTATCCAGCCCGGGCAGGTCTTCCAAAATCTCAAGGCCGATGGTCCCTTGACCGGCAATCACCAGGGGATCATCAAAAGGCGCTATCATAGTCAGCCCCTGTTCCTTTTGAATCTTCAGAGCATGTTCATAAGCCTGGTCCTGGCTTTGACCCACTTGCCGAACTTCCGCGCCTAAGTCCCGTATGGCCCGCACCCTGAAGTCAGGCACCCTTTTTGAGCAGCAGACAAGGGCCTTGATCCCCATTTCCCTTGCAACCAGGGCCACTGCCCGACCGTGGTTGCCCGTGGAAAAGGCAATCACCCCTTGCGCCTTCTGTTTGGGGCTCAGAGAACCCAAACTGTTAAATGCGCCACGCACCTTAAACGAACCGGTTTTTTGTAAAAATTCCGGCTTAATATAAATTTCTCTGCCAGTGCGCCCGCTTAAGGCCTCAAACTGCAGAAGCGGTGTTCTGAACACCCTTTTCCGCAACCGCCCGGCCGCCTTATAAATGTCCCTTAAAGTCAGGCGGTTCATCTTTTCTCTGCTCACTATGGCTATCCAAACGAAATAGTTACGGTTTCAACAGGCTATCAGTCTGGTCACTCATTTTTTCGCCTTGCATGTCAGACAAACCCTGTGAATTCCCTTCGCTGAATTCCGGAAAAGGCAAAGTTGACCAAGGTGGTGAAGTCAAAAACCGGCTTGCCCACAGCCTGTTGCACACTGGCTGCATAGGGCGGCAAAAGTGAGCATTCCAGGAGAAAAGCCCCGATCGAGCGGTCTTGCCGGAGCATCTCCAAGGCAACTTCCACCACCTCTTGGCTCACAGCCTTAAAATCAAGCTCCCCGATCTCAGCCAAGGCAAAGGCATGGAAATTTTTCTTTTGCTGCAACCCGGCTATAAAGAGCCGGTCTATTTGCCTCACTCCCACCGCTTTTAAGAGTCCATCATCCAGGCTGCTTGAATCCACGGTTATGACACCGATTTTTTGATCCTCCCCCAACATGTTCAGCAAAAGGTCGGCCTGCATCAGGCTGGAAAGAAAAACCGGCATCTCAAGATCTTGAGCCAAGGGCTTTTGGAACAGGCCCAAAAAGCCGCAATCACTGGTGATCCCCCTCACCCCCGCCTCTTCTTTCAACTCCCTGGCCGCCTTCAGAACCTGTTCATAGTTGGACGGATCCCTTTTAAGGGCCCTTTCCACGGAAAAGCCGCGCAACTTCTTAAAGCGAACCGGAAAGTTCCAGGTAGTGGCATTGGCCACATCCCCGGGGACAAAAGGCACACTGGTATCCAAAAGCAATATGCCCACCGGCTCCCCCATGCTCACCTGTCCCTTTTCAATGCGGTAGATCAAAGAATCATCTCTCAGTGAAAGCATTTTTTAGTCTGCCGCAGCCCCCCAAAAGGGGCCGCGGCAAAAAATACTATAAAGGCCTCTACTTACCGGTATTTTCTTTTATGTCCTTTCTCACGGCCTTTAAAACCTCGGGCGCACCGTCTCCGCCGATCTCCAGATAGACCTTTTCCACGTCCTTGGCTTTGGCCCGGAAAGCGGCGATCTCATCGGGAGTCAGGTTGACGACCTTCATCTCGGGCTTGGCTTTTTTGATCATGGCCAGACGCTTGGCATTGAATTCCTCTTCAAATTTAAAAAGCCAGGCAGTGGCCTCATCCACGGATTCCCGCACCATCTTTTGCATCTCGGGGCTTAGGGAATCGAACTTATCCTTGTTAAAGCAAAGGGTGGTGACATACATCAGCTGCTTGGCGTTCACAAAGTAGTCAGTCACCTCGTAAAACTTCATCTCCTGATGAGCAAAATAGGGCTGCACCTGACCTTCGATCATCTTGAGCTGCAAGGCGCTGTAGATCTCAGAATAGGGCATGGGAGTGGGATTGGCGCCATAGGCCTTGTAAGCCTCGACCAGCATGGGGCTGGTCATGACCCTGAACTTCATGCCATTGAAATCCTCAGGCTTGCGCACCTCTTTTTTAAGGCTCCACACCTGCCACCCTTCGGGGATTATCGATAAAAGCATGAGGTTCTTTTTGGCATAATAGGGAGCCAGGGCGGCGTAGGTGTTTTCCCCGCCCATTAAGATGGCCTTGTTGACTTCCCTGTTGTCGGGCAAAAGGTAGTGCAGGTTGAAGATGTTCACTTCCGGGATATAGGAGCCCAGGTGACCGGGGCTTTGAAAAGCCATGGTCAGGGCGCCGTCCTGTAGAAGCTCACTAACTTGGTTGTTATTGCCGATCTGGCCATAGAAATAGAAATCCAGCTTTACCTTTCCGCCTGATTTTTTTTCTATGACTTCCTTGAACTTTTTGGCGTATTCATGCTGAATGCTGCCTTCGATCTCTTCCAGGGCAAAACGCCACTCATAATCAGCCGCCAGGGCAAGGCTTGCCAACATGGTGATGGAAATGGCGACAGCAGCGGCAATCGCTAGTAACTTACGCATTATCTTCTCCCTTTGGCTCGTTTTTTCCCCTGTCAACCGGTCCGGAGACCGGAATCCTCTTTATATGGAAAGCCTTTCTGCCCGCGCGATGCAAAATGGCTTCCTGACTTAATCAAGCCTTTACTTGGCTGAAATAACCCTTTACGCACTTAAGCTGCATCAAAACCGCCAGGGCCAGGCTGTCTTCGTCAAGGTCGAATTTGGGATGATGGTGGGGATGGACTATCCCCTTTTCCCGGTTGCCCGCCCCCACAAAATAAAAGGCCGAAGGCACCCGGCTGGCGAACTCGCTGAAGTCCTCGCCCGCCATGGAGACCAAACTTTTTATCTTTTCTTTTCCCGGAAACACCTGGTCAGCCGCCTGGCGAACCAGACTTGCCATGAAGTGATCGTTGATCAGGGCGGGGTGGGAATCTCCGTAGGATATCTCACCTTGCACCCGGCAGGTTTCACAGACTCCGTTTAAGATGCGCTCCAGCCGCTCAAGCGGCCTTTCATCGCCTTTTGAAAGGTCGTACAAATAGCGGACCGTGCCCTCAAGCTCAACTTGGCCGGGTATTATGTTGGAACCGGTGCCGCCGTTTATACTGCCGAAAACAATGATCGTGGGAGAGAGGGGATCTATCTCCCGGGCCTGGATGGACTGGACCTTCTGCACAAAGTCTACCGCCGCCAGAAGGGGGTCTCTCGCCTGCTGAGGCATGGCTGTGTGACCGCCCCTGCCTTTTATGGTTACATGAAAATGATGCATCCCGGCCATTACCGGCCCCGGATCCACGGCCATGGCTCCGATCTCAAGGGGACACCAAAGATGCAGCCCCAGGCAGGCGTCCACCTTGGGAGAATCGAGCGCACCTTCATTAATCATGGGCAGGGCCCCGGCCCCCTCCTCATTGGGCTGGAAGCAGAGCTTCACATTGCCCTTGATCCAATGGCGGTTGGCGCAAAGCAGCTTGGCCACAACCAAAAGCACCGCTGTGTGGCCGTCATGACCACAGGCGTGCATGCAGCCTTTAACCTTGGAACGATAGGAGCAGGTGTTCTCTTCCTCTACCGGAAGAGCGTCCATATCCGCCCTGAGTATCAGGGTGGGGCCTTTGCCGTCACCCTTGATGAGCCCGAGCACACCGGTTTTTGCCACCCTTTTTATCTCTTCCACCCCGATATCCTTGAGGTAGCTCTCCACCAGGCGGGCGGTTCGGTGTTCGCAAAAACCCAATTCCGGATGCATATGCAGGTCCCGGCGCAGTTCAATAAGCTCCGGGGTAAGTTTTTTTACAGACTCGGAAAGCCGCATTTTAAAAACACCTCACAGGCGGATGGTTGCTCAATGAAAGGCCATATCCCGCAGGAACAGAGCCAGGGACGGGAAAAATATCAAGGTGAAGTTGACGATCAGAAGTATGAGCAGAAAAGGAGGCGAACCCTTTACCACTTCCCAGTAGGGTCTTCGGAAAATGGCTATGGCTGTAAATATGTCGCAGCCAAAAGGCGGCGTGGCCGAACCTATGGCCACCTGCAGGGTGACGATCACCCCCACCAGGACCGGATCAATACCGAGCTTGACCGCCACAGGATGGAAAATGGGACCCAGGATAATTATCACCACAATGGGGTCTACAAACATACAGCCCATGAAAAAGGAAAAGCTGATCACCAAAAGCAGCCACAGAACCGTGGGATCAGGCCCCAGAATCGCCGGCAACAGGGCCTGGGGGATTTTGGCAAAGCTGATCACCCAGGAAAAGGCGGTTCCCACCCCGACCAGCACGAAAACCACGGAGGTGACGACTCCGGTGGACAAGGCTATTTTCGGTATTTCATTGATCTTTACGTGGCGATAAACCACCACCTCCAGGAAAAAGGCATAAAAGACACTCACCACCGCCGCTTCAGTGGGGCTGAAGATGCCCGCGTAGATGCCGCCCACGATTATCACCGGAAAGCCCAAAGGCAAAGCAGCGTCTTTCAAGGCGGCAAACCTTTCCGCCCATGAAGCCCTGGGCAGAATAGGCATTCCCTTGAACAGGGCATAGATATAGCAATAGACCGAAAAAAGAAGCAGGATAAACAGACCCGGCGCCACAGCCGCTATGAACATCTCCCCCACCGAAGTGCCGGTGACCACACCGTAGACGATCATGCCTATGCTGGGAGGAATCAGCATGGCTATGTCGCTTGCATTGATGATAAGAGCCGTGGCAAAGCTGGAGGAATACCCGGCCTCCAGCAGTTTGGGCCTCAAGGGGCCGCCTATGGCGCAGACCGTGGCCTGGGTGGACCCGCTCACAGCACCGAACAGGGTGCATCCCGCTGCCGTAACAATGGACATGCCGCCCCTGATATGCTGCACAAAGGTGCGCACCAGGTTTAAAAGGGAATCAGCCGAACGACCGGCGGTCATGATATCTGCGGCAAAGATGAACATGGGGACCGCTATCAAGGCCAGGGGTTGAACCCCGCCGATGGTCTGTTGGGCCAAAATTGTCTTATTGAGAAATGGAAAGCTGCTTTCCATCACGAATATGGGAGCTGCTATCAACGCCACCATGAAAGGAAACGCCAGTATCAGGCACCCGAGCATGATTATCATCATCCAGGTGAGCATGGCTTGTCCCAACACCTTTCACTAAAGACGGGCAGATAAAAACCATATATCCGCGCGCGCCCGCCCATGATTATGCAACGCGAAAATTCATTAAAATCAATCAGCTAAACCTGTCCGCCAGCCGCTTCCGCCTCTTTGGCGCACTCGGTTGCGCAAGACGCATCCGCACCTACGGCCTCTTCTTCGTACCCGTCCGGAACCTCTATTGAGAGAAAGACCTCTTTGGCGCCCAGATTCTTAAAAATGGTCAGAAGGTATTCCAAGGCGGCCATGAAAAAGCCCAAGGGGACCCAGACGTTTATCTGCCAGACCGGAAACCGCAATATGGGGGTTACCGCGTCGGAGGCCTTTACCTTGAGCACATATTCAAAGGACCAGTAGGCCATGGCAAACATCACCGCACAGGTCACGGTTGCCATGAGAATTATCATTACTTTGCGCACCTTGGCGGGCATGATGTCGTAAAGGGCCGACATGCGGATATGCCTGGCCTTGCGGGCGCAATAGCCAAGCCCCAAAAAGGTGACCAGAACCACCATGGCCTGGGCTGTTTCCTGAACGAACATAATGGAATGGCCGGTCACCACCCTTGAAAACACATTGCCCATTAAAAGCAACGCCAGGCCGATGATGCCATAGGCCAGAATAAACTCTTCCAGTTTCAGCAAAAACCGGTCCAACTTACCGAATGGTCCGTTGATTCCACTATTAGCCGGGTCTGCTTGCTCCTGCATAAGAACCCTTCCCACAGATATTTGGCAGCGGTTTATTTAATGAAAAGTTTGCGGGGAAAATCGGCAAAGGTCTCTGCCTCGCCTTCGGTGACCCTGAAGGCTTCGGAGCATTCAAACCCCCACCCGTCCATCCACATTCCCAGGATCATATGAAAAGTCATATTGGGTTTGAGCACAGTGGTGTCTTTGGGGCGTAGGGAAGCCGTATGCTCGCCCCAATCCGGAGGATAGTTCAGGCCCACGGAATAACCGATGCGGGATTCCTTTTCCAGGCCCTGTTTGGCGATAACCTTGCGCCAGGCCAGCTCCACTTCCCAGGCCTCCACCCCTGCCCTGGCCGAATCCAATGCCGCGTGCAGTCCTTCCACCACCACCTCGGCGGTGGAGACCAGCTTGGCGGGCGGGTTTTTACCGAGATACAGGGTTCGGGCCATGGGGCTGTGATAACGGTGACGGCAGGCAGCCAGCTCCAGGTTCACCGCCACTTCATTTTCATAAGGTTCATCGGTCCAGGTGAGATGGGGAGTGGAGGTCTTTTCACCGGTGGGCATCATCGGCACTATGGAAGTGTAATCACCGCCATACTCGTTGGTGCCGCTTATCTGGGCCTGGTAAATAGCGGCCACGGCATCACATTCCCTGACCCCCGGGGCCACCACCTCCATGGCGGTTGCCAAAACCTTTTCGGTTATCTTGCCTGCCTGGCGCATCAGGGCGATCTCGGCGTCGGACTTTATCAGCCTCACCCAGTTAACCAGGAGATTGGCGTCTTCCACCTTTGCTTCCGGCAAGCCCTTTTCCAGGCTTTGCTGGCTCCTGGCTGTCCAGTAATAGGCATCTGTCTCCACACCGACCCTGGATTTTTCCCAACCCTTTTCTTTTATAAAATCACACACAAAATCAATAGGATGGCGTTCAGTGGTCTGTATATAATTATCCGGATATCCTTTGATGTTCTGAGACGGGAGATAGGTTGTGTATTTAGCGCCGGCAGTATCCATGCCCCGACCGATCCAGGAGGGAACATCCTCTTCAAGGGATACTATGACCACCTGGGGAACATAAAAGGACCAGCCGTCATATCCGGTGAGATAATTCATGTTCGCCGGATCCGACACCACCAGGAGATCCAATCCCCTGGCCGCCATGCGCTGTTTAACCTTCTCCACCCTGACCTGGTAGTCTTCCTTCTTAAAAACAGGCATTGCCAACTCTCTTTAGTGTTTCCTTTTTGATTCTTTGAAAACGGGGCCGGACCAAAGCGACCGGCCCCTTTAGAGATCGAAACATCGACGAAAGGTTGTTTTAGATCCAGCCGCGCAGCTGCATGGCCTCTTCCACCCTCTTCAGGGCGAAAATCCAGGCTCCATGGCGCAAGGAAGCACCGCCCGCCTGTTTGGCCGCCTCGGCAGACTGCCTGTAGGCCTTGGTAATGCGCATCTCAAGTTTTTGATAGACAGTTTCAAGATCCCAATATTGATCGCTTAGCCCCTGGGTGCGCTCAAAATGGCAGACAATCACGCCGCCGCTGTTGGCCACCACGTCCGGAACCACCATCACGCCCATTTTATGGAGGATCTCATCGGCGCCTGTGGTCACGGGACCGTTGGCCCCTTCCACAATCAACTTGGCCTTGATCAAAGGCGCGTTCTCCTCGTGGATAACATTGTGCACCGCACAAGGCGCGACCACATCGCAATCCAGGGTGAAGAGTTCGTCAATGCCCACAGGAGAACCGCCGCTGAACCCGGCCACTCCGCCGGTTTCAGCTACATGGGCTTTCAGGGCCGCAAGATCAAGCCCTTCGGAATTGGTCACGCCGCCGGTGATATCAGAGGCAGCCACCAATTCACCGCCCGAGGCAACCAACATATCGGCAAAGGCAACGCCCACCTGGCCAAAGCCCTGCAAAACGGCGCGGCAGCCTTCCACCGGCTTGCCCATGTCTTTCAAGGCCTCCCGCATGGTGAGGAAAACACCGCGGCCGGTGGCCTCTTCGCCGCCCAACGAACCGCCCAGGCTGGTGGGTTTGTCGTTAATCGCAGACGGGCAATGATGACCGGTGAGCTGCTCATACTCATCGAGCATCCAGCTCATGGCCTGCTGACCGGTGCCGATGTCAGCGCCGGGAACATCAGACCAGGGCCCCTTGGGATTCAGGGCCCGGATGTAAGAGCGCACCAGGGTCTCCATCTCGCGTTGGGTCAGCTTGCCGACATCCGCCCTGATGCCGCCCTTGGCGCCGCCGGCCGGTATATCGGCCACAGCGTGTTTGATGGTCATGAAAAGGCCCAATGCCTTGGCCTCTGCCACATTAAATTCGGGCCTTATACGGGTGCCGTTTCGCACAGGACCGATTGCGTCGTTATAATGAACCCTGCACCCTTCAAAGACTTGGAAGGAGCCGTCATCTTTTTTAAGGGGAATTCGAAATTGCTGAATCCTCTTGGGTTCTTCTAAAAAGGCCATGGCGTTTTCGCCTATGCCGCCGATCTCACCGGCCTTCTTTAAAGTCTTTACCGCTTCCTCGAATACATCGTGTTTGTTCTTTTCCATGTTGACTTCCCAATTAATGACCAATATTCGGTTTTAATGTCCATTTATTTGAACAGACCTTAGGTTAATAGCCCGCCCCATGTCAACATTAAATTCCAGATCATCTTATTTAAATTTATTTTTTCAATCATTACGGTTGGTTTTTTCCCTCCGCTTTTTGCGGTCATAATTAGGTTTGAAAGAACTATTACGCAGAAAAACACCTAACTGAGGTTAGAGAGCACTCCCCATTTCGCGGTTAACATGGTTTTCCCTGGAGCAGTGGGCATAACAAAAAAATTGCAACGGTGTCCGAATATCGGTTACATTTCACTTCAAGAGGTGATATTATCAACTGGTGCGGAAGAAAAGGATCAAGGGGCCTGCCTGGCCCGGATCCAGCAAAAGGCTATGCCAAAGGGGAGATCGGGAGATGACAGAGGAGAAACAAAACCGTCAGTTGGCTTCCACCCTGCTCAAAGGACTCAATATGCTTGAGCTTTTGGCAGCCAACAAGGAACTGAGCGTAACCGAGGTTTCACGCCTCACCGGCCAAAGCCGCAGTTCCTGCCACCGTCTTTTAGCCACCCTGGAAGCCGGTGATTATATTTACAAGACAGACAACCATCGATATCGGGTCGGGCTGAAAGTGCTGGAATTGGCCGGTAAAATCAGCCGCGAGATACCTATTAAAAAGGCTGCTGCTCCTTATCTTCAGACCTTGGCCGCCAAGTTCCGGGAGACCATAAACCTGGGATATTGGGATGGGGGCAAGGTGATTCATCTGGACAAGGTTGAGAGCAATGAAATCCTGACCAGCGACCCCCGTATTGGAAGCGAGGCCCTGGGGCACTGCACCGCCCTGGGCAAGGTCTGTCTGGCTTTTCTGAACCAACAGGCGCTGGAGGCTCTTTTGGACCGCTATCACTTCACTGCGCTTACTCCGCACACCATAACCAGCCGCATGGAGTTTCTGGAAGAGCTGAAAGAAGTGAGGGAACAGGGGTTTGCCCTGGATAAAGAGGAACTGAGCCTGGGTTTGAAATGCGTGGCAGCACCTATATTTGATTTTTCCGGCCAGATAACCGGCGCCATAAGCATATCCGCCCCGGCGGCCCGCATGGAGGAAAGCCTTTTGGAAAAGGCGGTAACCTCACTCACCGAGACCTGTCGCAAGCTCTCCCGGGAACTTGGAGCTAAATAAAAGATAAGGCGCGGGCCTTTTTCGCGCCCGGGCTGTTTAGCAATTCGCTGCTGACAAAGTCCGGGAGGACTTTGTCGGCAAGCCGAGATAAAACGCGACCCGGCATCTACCCCGGTCGCTTTTTTTCAGAAAACCATTAGCCTGCTTCTTTAAAAAGACGCTCATAATCGCTCTTGGCCTGGGCGGCCTTGGCAGGCATGGCCAACTCCATATAGAGCCGATAACGCCTGTTGTGCAGCCCATCGTTGGCCGGATCGACCTTGAGGCCCATTTCAGCGGCTTCCAAGGCCCTTTCGGTCTCACCCACCCTGAACAAAAGATCAACCCAGGCCACAACGGCCTTTGCCAGGAGACGTGATTCATCAACGAGCCACTTATAGTCCACCGGGAAAGGATCCAAAAGCCGTTTCATTTCCCGGAAATGCATCTCCGCCATCCAGAAACGGTTCTGCGACAAATCCGCCAATCCCTTTTTCGCCTGATCCAAAAGGTGGTTCAGATCAACATCCACATGGCAAAGGGCATGTCCTTCCGAGCTGGTCCGCAAATACTTCTTGGCCAGCTTTTTGTTGGTAATGGCGGCAAACCTGGCCCGTAACTTATGCACGGTCTGATAAAGGTTATCCCTGGGTTTGGTGGCCTTGGCCCCTTCGGGCCAGATGCGGTCTATTATTTTTTCCTGGCTTACCGAACGGTCCGGCGTGCGCAAAAGGCAATCCAGCAGCATGCTTTCCTTGCCCGGAACATCGGCCAGATCGATAAAGACATCCGGCGCGTCAAGGCAATAAAGCCTGCCTTCGGCCAGGCTGAGGCGAAGCCTGGGAATGGTTTCTCCGCCGGAAATATAATCCATGCCAAAACGTTTCCTGTAAAGCTTCAGGGCAAATTCAGAGGGCTTCTTTATGTTCTTGAAATAGAGCTCCAAAAGCCTTCTCACCATGAAGCCTTCCCAGTAGAAAAAATGGTAATTTTCCACAGAACCCATTATCTCAAGCATGCTTTTAACATCATCAAGGGCCTCTTTTTCTTTTCCCTCAAGCAGACGGGCATGGGCTCGATAGGCATGGGCCTGGGGCATGAAGTACCTGTCTTCAGCAGCCGCCAGCCTCTTAAGTACAATTTTAAAAACCCGTTCAGCCTTTTTGAATTCTCCTGAAATCCCCCACACACTACCGGCCACCAGATGATTGAGCAGAATAAACAACACCCCCCCAACCCTGGCGCGCAGATGCATGGATCTGGAAACAGCCGCCAAGGCGGCCTCTTTTTTACCCAAAAAGGCATATGCCAGGGCTATGTATTGATGACACTGACTGGCTATATGGTTGGTTTTCTTGACCAGGTCTGAAGCCAACGCCTTATTGGCCAACTCCAGAACCCCGCTGAAATCGCCCTTGGCCATGAGCATATCCATGTCCCAGATATAATAGAAAGCTCCCATGGCCGAATTTTTCACCATGATAGCCTGCTTTTTAAAAAGCTCATCTCTAAGGGACCAATAGTCTAAAAAATAGCCCTTCATCATGGAAAAATTGGTGTAGCTCAAATAGCAGATAAACTTGGTGCTGGGATTTACAGTGGGAGAATTAAGGTAAAGATAATTTTTCTGCTGGCGCAAAAGGGACTCTTTAAGATACCCCCTGGCACTTTTGGTATAGATCCTGGCTACGGTAATACCAAGGGGCACGCTGCCTTCCGAATGCGACCTGAAAATTTCCTCTGCCTTTTCGGCAAATTTATCGGCCAGACCATAATCAGCCATGGTGTAAGTGACACTGAAGCAGATCAGATAAGAGCAGGCTCCGGCCAACATGGCCGTGATTTCCTTTTGCTCTTCTAAAAGGGCAAACAGCTCCATCACACGTTTGGTCACCCTGCGCAGCTTCCAGAGGTTGCCGTGAAACAAAAGCTGATAATTAATCAGCCCCAGACCGGCCAACAGCTCGGCAAGGTTTTCTTTTTTATCCCCGGCCATTTTCCAGGCGGCTTCCAACAATCTTAAGGCCTGTCCGGGGTTTTGATGCAATTTTTCGTTTCCCCATAGGGCCAAAAGCAAAGGCTCCTCATTTACGATATTCTCCGGGAGATGCTTAAGGGCCTGAACCACCAGGGAAAGCCGGTTCATCAACATTAAGTTGGAACCATGGATATAAAGAGCCTTTTTCAATTCGGCAACGTCGCCCGAGCGGGCCAGCAAGTCCAGGGCCTGTCCAAGCTGTCCGTTTCTCAAAAACCATCCAGCGGCCCTTACACAAAACAGACGGCTCCTATTTTCCACAATATTACGCAGGCAGGCCTGTAAGAGATGATGCATGCGGAGAAAATCTGAACCGTCCTGCCTGTGGTTAGTTATAAAACATCCCTTATCATAAAGAGTCTTCAAGGCCCGGCTTGCCGTGTGCAATTCAAGCTCTCCCAAAAGGGCCAGGGGAATATTTTCCAAAAGGGAAACGTCCACCAGGGCATCGGCCTCTTCCGGACTTAAAATACCGAGGCATTGGGAGTTGAAATAATTATCCAGCTCGGAGCCGGGAGCCAAGCCTTGCCGCCTGTCCAGCTCGTTTAGCTCGGTGCGTAAAAGAGAGAGCCCGAACGGCCAGCCTTCTGTAATGGCAAGTAGTTTCCCAGCTTTTTTATTGTCAAGATCCAGACCATAGGCTTGGCGATACAACAAAAGGACCTCGGACTTGTCAAAGGCCAGAGTCTGGTTCGAGATCAAAACAGATTCGTTACGCCTGAAAAGCAGGCCCTGCTCGCCGGGCAATTGGGAGCGGCTGGTTATTATCATGGAAAGGCAGTGACCAAGATGATCAAACAGGAGCCTGAGCCCTTTGAGTGAATGAGGCGCTTTTAAAAGGAGATGAGCATCCTCAAGGAGCAATACGGTTTTTTGCAGAGTCTTCTCAGAGGAAATACTCTTGAGCATCTCAGGCAAAAGAAGCAATAATTCATCCTGGGATGGGCAGGAGCATACAGCCTGGATTATCTCGGTACCGTTCAGGCCGGGGGTGTGCAAGGCAAGATTGGAAAAAAACTTTTCCATGAGGTTGACCAGGGCGGCATCGTTTTTGTCACACTCAACCAGGCAGACGGTCTTATCCAATTGATCGGTCACCTGCCTGGCCAGGGTGGATTTGCCCTGACCGGCCTGAGCCTCGATGAGCAACAGCCTGCGTCTGCCGTCAATGAAAGGCTCACAGAGATTTAAAACCCTTTCCCGCTTCACTTGCCGCATATCAGCTCCACTTTATCCGATCCGCCGGCCTTTGAGAGATACATGCCTGATCAGCTCACAATTTGGGGTCGTTCACCCGGGGTCCCCAAAAATCGCAGATTTTTAGGGGTGGCACCCGGGGTCCCCAAAAATCGCAGATTTTTAGGGGTGGCGCCCGGGGTCCCCAAAAATCGCAGATTTTGGGCACCTGAAAACCCTGTATTGAGTATTTAAGAGCATTATTACTTAATACCATTCCAATTAAGAAAAAAATAAGATTTCAAGGCCAAATTACTCTTGTTTTTATAAACCTTATCTTAAATAAGTTATTCTACTTACGGGAAATAAGAAAAAAGTATGATCAGCCAATAAGATTGATTAATCACGGAGCAAGGAACAACCAAATATCAACCAGACGCCTTGCAAGCTTTGCAAAAACTCATGCAAGGCTACTTAATCGGCTGCCGAAGCAATACAGGCAACCTCTTACAGGTCTTCTGAAAGCCTAATTTACAAGACGCACAAGCGTCCTTTTTTTTAGCGAAACAGGTGAGGCAAGAATGGCCCCTTGCCAAGGCTTGTAATTTCAAGCAATGGCATCCACAAAGCCCGGAAGGCCTTTAGAGGCAAGTTGAAACTGCCGGGCCTGTTCAAGGCCCGGCAGTTTTTTTATCAAGAACTCACGGCAAAGGCCTGGTGAAACAAAACCTCACCTCGGGGCAGTTCACCCTGCAGGCAAAGGGCCATAAAATTCTCTTTGGGAGCATGTTCAAAAGTTAAGCACGATTCCGCCTTGAAACCGAACCTGTCGTAAAACAGGGGATCGCCAACCAGTACGCAGCCCTTACCCTTTATTTGCCGGAGGGCTTGCAGGCCTGCCCGAACGAGTTTGCTTCCGATCCCCTGCCTTTGATATAGAGGAGCAACCGAAACGGGCCCCATGCCGTACCAGGACTGGTCCCTTTCCCCGATAATCACCTTGGAAAAGGCAATGTGCCCGGCTACTTTGCCTTTTTCTTCCGCCACCAGGGATATGGCCAGGTCACCCTGTTCACGCAGGCTCCTGATTATAAGGTGCTCCGTCTGCCTGCTGTAGGGATGATCCTTAAAAGCGGCCCTGGTTATCTCCTCTATTGCCTGATAATCTTCTTGGCTTTCCGGCCTTATCTTCACTTTGCATTCCATGTCATCCAATTTGCCTTGCGCTAAAACCATTGCAATAAGCATCATCGGTATTTCCTGCCTTTCTTGATGCCCCTGACTTTCAGGCTCACCTCTTTCCAGCGCTCCTTTTCCAGGCGGTCAGCGCTTTTTTCCTGTCTTTGCCCCAGAAAATCCATTTCCCGCTTCATCTTGTGATACGCATCCAGGCGGTCTTGCCCCAGCTTTTGATCAGCCACCGCCTCAAGCACCCGGCAGCCGGGTTCATGGGTGTGGGTGCAGTCTGTAAAGCGGCATCCTCCGGCCAGGGCTTCAATCTCCGGAAAGGCGCTTCTGACTCCGTTTTGAGTGTCCCAAAAGGCTATTTCCCTGATACCCGGATTATCGATCACCATGCCGCCTTGGGGCATGAAAACCATGTCCCGGCTGGTGGTGGTGTGCCTGCCCTTGCCCAGGCTTTGGCTCACCTGGCTGGTAGCCTGAATCTCCCTGCCGCTGAGCCGGTTTACCAGGGTGGATTTCCCCGCTCCGGATGAGCCCAAAAGGGCAATGGTTTTGCCTGGTTTTAAATAGTCAGCCACAAGATCCAGGCAGGCCCGGTCGTAAAGGGAGACCAGGAAAACCGGCACGCCAAAGGCAATGCCTTCCACCTCTTCCTTGAATGGTTCAGGGTCTTGTTGAATATCGGCCTTGGTCAGAACAATCGCCGGATTAATCCCGCAGTTATAGATCAAGCTGAGATAACGCTCCATGCGACGCAAATTGAAATCCCGGTCCAATCCGCAGACTATAAATACCGTATCCAGATTGGCGGCAATAACCTGGCCGGTTTGGGCCGCTTCGGTGTTTTTACCCCGGCTGCCGGCCGCTCCACGGGTCAGGGCGTTTCTGCGGGGCAGGACATGGTGGATAACCTTATCCCTCACCAGAACCCAATCACCCGTCACCGGCCTTACGCCGTTTCCCTGATGGGCCATTCTGCCAGCCAGAGTGGCCAGGCACTTTTGCACAGGCCCCCTTATCTGGAACAGGTTTTTGTTGATTCCAATCACCCTGGCGGGAGTCAGGGAGTTATCTTCCTGTAATTCAAAATAGTTTTGAAAATCCTGGTTCCAGCCCAGGCTGACCAGAGAATCATCATTCCAAGAATTGAACTCTGAATTCATTGTTCGCACCCTTGATTATTAACCGGCTTTAGCAATGGCCGAGGCCTCGGGGCTTGGCCCGAAATTAAAACCCCAAACCGATCAAGGAGCGCCTAACCGCAGGCGGTAATTCACCACTGGCGCCTTAATCAAAATAGAGCCCGCAGGTGAACCTGCCCCGGATAAACCAAACCGGTTATGAACTTAAATTAATTTGAAAATTTTAGAGCGAAAGCGAAAGAGTCGCTGAAAAGGAATAGATTCCCTTTACCCAGACTGCGGATACAGCTTGGCTATGGGTTTTAACAGGCTGGAAAGATTAATAAATGGATCTCACACCTTGCAGGGCAAGGCAAAATCAATAATCCACCGGCCGGTCTACCCCTTGGCAGCGATCTTGGCGGCAAGCTCTATTGAAATGCAGAACATCAAAATCTCCTTTGAAATGGTTTAGCCAGGGATAATACCAGAATCTTTGCTAAGAAAAAGGGGAATTAATAGATTTAGCTTAGAAAATGTTTTTCACAAATCGTACATGCCGTGAAACATATCCCAGTAACTGTTTAACTGCACAGTATAAAAAAGCGCGCCCCCCTTTTTCCGGGAAGCGCGTTTTTTTGCTTCACTCCCCCGGTCAAGGGGGAGTTTTTTCAATTGCCCTGTTATTTGTGCATCCGGCAAAAGCTCGGGCATAAGATCCCTGCCCGAGAAGATGAGAAAGGCTTTATTGGGCCTCTTTTTTCTTGATGGCGATTGCGATGCATACCGCAGCCCCGCCCCAGGTGATTCCAAGGCCAACAAGCATCATGAAAATAGCGGAAAATGACATGGAACCCTCCTTTACATACCTTGGGCTGATTTGCCCTTACCCAGGCCAAATTTCTGAATAACCACACCAATCACCAGGATGCCTATAACCGGCGCCCACCCCAGGGAGGCCAAAGCTTCCTGAGGATACTTGCCGTAGGGGACGGTTATGTCTTCAACCAGGTTCATGATGCTGATTATGCCAAGCGCCAAGGGAGTAAGGATCTTAAGGCAATAAATCCACCAGGAGCCCACCGTAAAGTCGCTGATTTTGTTAATGTGTTCCTGGAAGTCAACCAGGCGGCAGAACCAGGCGATGAAAATGATCTCCACCAAGCCACCGGCCAGAACGCCAAAGTTGTTGATAAAGTGGTCCACAATATCGAGAACCAGAAGACCGGCCCGGGTGGTGAATATGATGCTGAAAAGAAAACCGATTAAGCAAAAGACACTCACCGCTTTTTTGCGGTCAAAGTTGAAGCGGTCGGTAAGAGCGGCAACAGAGACCTCACAGATGGAGATCAAGGAGCTCATACCAGCGAAAACCAGGGCCAGGAAGAACAAAGTTCCAAAGAACACCGGCCAGGGAAGGCTGTTGACTGCCTTGGGAATGGTGATAAAGGCCAGCCCCACACCGGAGCTCACCACCTTGTCAATGCCCACACCCTGATGCTGGGCCATGTGCCCCAAAACCGAGAAGACTAAGATACCGCAGAGGATGCTGAAACCACAGTTGGCGAAACCGGTGATAAAGGCGTTGTTTGTGATATCCGATTTCTTGGGCAGGTAGCTGGAATAGGTGATCATAATGGCAAAGCCGATGCTCAGGGAAAAAAAGATCTGACCATAGGCGGCAATCCATACATTGATGTCTGTCAGCTTGGAAAAGTCCGGCTTGAACATCCAGTTCACCCCCTCAAGGGATCCGGGCAGGGTGACGGCCCTCACGGTGATGATGATCACCATGACAAACAAAAGAGGCATAAGGATCTTGGAGGCGATCTCAATTCCCCTTTTGACGCCCTTGAACAAAACAACCCAGCATATGGCCCAGGCGGCCAACACAGAGGCAAAAACCGGCCAGCGAATACCGGCGGGATTCAAAGGAGAATCCGAGAGCTCAAGATAAGTCTTAAAGAAATAGGCGCCGGTGTCCGCACCCCACCCCTGATTAAAGGCAAGGAGAAAATAAGAAATGGACCAGCCGACTACCGCCACATAGTAAATGCAAATGGTAAAGGAGACCAGAATCTGCCACCAGCCCAGCCACTCCCAACGCTTGGAAAGGCGGGAAAAAATCTGATAAGCAGAGCCTCTTATCTTGTGGCCCATGCCGAATTCCAAAATCAGAAAAGGGATTCCGGCTGTAAGCATGGCAAAGAGATATGGAACAAAAAAGGCCCCTCCGCCGTTATCGTAAGCCACATAGGGAAAGCGCCAGATATTGCCTAACCCGATAGCTGATCCAATGGCTGCAAGCACAAAACCCGTACGGGTTCCCCATTGCTCTCGTTTCTCCATTTATATGATCCTTATAATATTGGGTTAATATACCAAGATAATTCCAGACATAATATAGGAATAATCTTATCGTTAAACTCTTCAATATTTTTATTTATTATAGTACTTTAAATCGACGATTTCTTAACTGTCAATAAAACCAAAACCCTACCAACCAAATTATAAAAGTTGTAAAATTTGATTATTGGTGACCAAACTGGGTCTGACGGCGGACCTCCCAATCCGCTTAAGACCCGTAATATTACCGGCTAATTCAAAACTGAACAGCCTAAAACTGCCCTATTTTTAAAACGGAGAAGATGAATAATTTGAATGGTGGGATCGTTTTATTGAATAGATATCAAAGGATTAAGCTATGTATATACAACTTATTATAAATATTAATATAAAAATAATCCCTTTTCAAAATATCTATACCATATCCGCCTTATTTTCCGACAATCTTACTCATTTTTAAAATCAAAAAGCTATATTGAGTTTGGTTTTTCAAGGAAGCCGGTCAAGACAGGAAGTCATAGTTTACTTTTTAGATAAAATATGTAGTGCATAGTAGTATATTACTATCTTTAATACGGTTTTGAAATTCAACCATCAACTACGCACCCAAAACAAACAAATCTATTTTGCCTAATCTTAATGGGGTTAACAGGGCTGGCAGATATTTTTCCCAGGAGAAATCCAGTAATAAAACAACAAAATAAATACTGAGCTCAGTTTTATCATCAAAAAGCAACTAGCCCGAAAGAGACGCAGACCTAATCAGCACACGATTTCGTGGGTCGTCACCCGGGATCCCAAAAATCTCCGATTTTAGGAGTGTACTCGGGGTCCCCAAAATCTCCGATTTTAGGGGTGTTAAATACGCATGGCCATAAGCCGTACCGGAACCAATTTTTTTGATTTTTCCGGCACGGCTTATTCATATAGTGGTTAAAAAACAACAACAAAACAGCTCCAGCCGATCGGTTCAGCGGCTTTGTTTTTTCCTGGTCTTCATCATCCGTCTGCCGAGCCAGATCATGGGTTTTGCCAAGGCCCCCTCCATATCTCCGCTAACTTCCTTAAGCAACTCCGGAATTGGCAGGTTTTGGGGGCATTTTTCCAGGCATTTGCCGCACTGGACGCATTGAGAGGCCAGGGAGGTTTTTTCCGTCACCATCCCGCCATTCTGGAACAGATACATCATCCTGGCCGATTTATCCTTAAAGGCATGCTTTGAATTGTAAAAATCAAAGCAGCTCGGGATATTGACCCCTGCCGGGCAAGGCATGCAATACTGGCATCCAGTGCAGCCGACCTTCATGACCCGCCTGTATTCATCGGCAACTTCCCGAACCAGGTCCAACTCCTGTTCCGATAAAAAATCCGGGCGCATCTCATCAGCCAGCCGGATATTCCTTTGGATATGCTGATCATCATTCATTCCCGAAAGGACCACCGTAGCCTCAGGCTGATTCCAGACCCAGGATAGAGACCATTCGGCTGGCGATTGCTTGCGTTTTGCCCTGTTCCAGATTTTCTGCACCAAAGGAGGCGGGGTTTTGGCCAGGTTCCCCCCGCGCA
Source organism: Dethiosulfatarculus sandiegensis (assembly GCF_000931935.2). GTDB lineage: Bacteria > Desulfobacterota > Desulfarculia > Desulfarculales > Desulfarculaceae > Dethiosulfatarculus > Dethiosulfatarculus sandiegensis. The sequence continues at coordinate 221,927 of NZ_AZAC01000002.1, read as the reverse complement.
AAGGCTCCATGATCATCACGGCCATATCCTTGGAAGCCGCGTAGTGAAGCCCCGCAGTGCCTGCCTGGTTTTGGGTGTCCATGAAGTTGTACTGAATCTGGCAAAAGGTCCAGTCATAGTCATCGACAATTTGGTTGAAATCCCCGGAGAGCCCGTGAAAAGAGAACCCGGCGTTTAGAATTTTGCCCTGGCTTAAGGCTTCCTCTAAAAATTCCATAACCCCGTGTTCTTTGGAGCTCTCCCACAATCCTCCGTTTAAGGCGTGAACCAGATAATAATCAATTCGATCGGTCTTTAATTTGCCTAACTGTTCATCCAGGATTTTGTGCATGCCTTCTTTGGAATGAGTCATCCAGTGGGGCAATTTGGTGGCCAGCTTGACCTGGTCACGGCAGTTATTTTGGGAAAAAACCTTACCCACAAAGGATTCCCCTCTGTTGTTGTGATAGGGGTAGGCGGTGTCAAAATAGTTCACCCCCTGTTCAAGGGCGTAAAGCATCTGCCTTTCCGCCGGTTTTTGATCAATGCCTCCCATCTTGCTGGGAAGCCTCATGCACCCGTAACCCAGGATGGAAAGCTTATCTCCGTTTTTAGGCACCTCACGGTATTGCATCTTAAAAACTCCCTGACAAGGTCATGGCTTGTAAAACGGGTCACTTGTCCGTTACAGCCTCTAAAAAAGACCCATGAGCCTGGATCCGGCGCTTGGTCTATACTTATAATCGAACGTTCGTTATTAAAAGTAACAAAAAAATTTTGCTCTTGCCTAAAGCTTTATGGCATCCCAGGCCATGTCAAAGGCCAATTCAAGCTTTTGTTCATCCATCTCCATATCCATATCCAGACAAAAACGGGGATTGGCCAACTGGGAAAGAGGCTTGAAAATAAAGGCCGCAATGATGAATATATCCACATCCTTGATGATTTTCTGCCGAATGCCCGCATTGATCACATTTATAAAGGGGGTGTACTCTTTTTCTATGAGATTCTTATCTACAAGGGAGCTGTAAGGAGAATTGGAAAACTGCTCCATATAGTCATAAGCTTCCCGATTGTTTGAAATATATTCAAATACACAGTACCAGACGTTTTTTATGATGTCCCTTATGGGAAGGCTCCGGTCAAAACCCTCAAGAAGGGCTCCGGCCAGCCCCAGCTTAAGCTCCACATAGGTTGAAACCAGAAGATCTTCCTTGTTCTCAAAAAACACATACAAGGTGGAAGGGGAGACCCCGGCCTCTCTGGCGATTTTGGATACAGAGCTGGCGGCAAACCCTATCTCATTGACAAGTTTCACGGTTGCCTTGAAAAGGGCCTGTCTTTTTTGTTCGTCCTTGGTTCTCATGCCCCTAAAAATAAAACGATCATTCGATTATGTCAAGTACTGTTTGGGGCCCCGGTCTGAAATCTTTACAGGCGGGTTGCACCGCATCGGACACGCCCCCCCATGTCCTGTCATTAAGAAAAAAGCCTTGCGTATCTAAGGTTCAAAGTTAATGTCATTCAGCTATTTTCAGCGAGACAAATTAAGCGTACAGTAAAAATCACTTAGAGCTGATTTTGGTAATCACCCTTCAGGGGCCTTGCAAAGAGTCTCGATAGTCTTTGGGCCTCAGACCGCAGAGCCCGCTTACGGGCAATAAAGAGGAGATTACGATATGCTCGCCAGGTTTTGTTTTTTAGTGTGCTTCCTTTCCTTTTGCCTTATTTTCCAGCCACCCTGTGCCTTATCGGCAGATCCCACCCCACCCTCCGGCCAGGAAGAATCAGGAGAAGACATCGGTACAGTGCCCTTGGTTCCACCGGAAGAATTTGAAAATACGAAAAATGCCTGAAAGCAAACAGGGCGATATGCGACAAGGACTACGCGCAATGTCAAAAAGAGCAGCAGTCAGCGAGCCCTCATCCCGGTTTCAGCTATTGCCTGCAACAAAAACTAAGCTGCCTGAATACATGCAAATCGGATTACAAGGCCTGCAAAAGTGATTGCACTCAAAACTACACACCCGGTTGTTCAAAAGCTTGCAGAAAAACAAGAAGAGCCTGTGACCAAAAATGTGAAAAAGAAGGAAACGACTGCACCCTGGCGGCCGTGGGGCTCAAACCGGTCAATCAACCCAGGATCAATTGCAGGCAGAGATGGGAAGATTGTAAAAAAATAGCTGAAGACCTGTGTAAAAAGGTTCCCACCAATCCGGGAAAAAGAAGATAAAAAGCAGGGGAATCGGGACGCTCCGATTCCCCTGCTCTAGCGGTCTAACCAAAAGGCTGTCTTTGCGCCCTCTTTTACTTAACGCATATGGGCGGTTTCCTTGGCAGCCTTGAAATAAAGGGTCACTGCGTCACCAAAGCCGTTGGCAAATCCCAGCACGCTTTTTACGCCGTCACCTTTAAAATCACCTCCAGCCAGGGAATAACTCATTCCCTTGGCCAGGCCCGCGCCCCTGGCAAAATCACCGTTTATGCAGCCGCTCATGCCCAGGCCTATATCGATAGTGCCCGAGACCATCTCGGCATCGCTCATACCGTCCTTAAGCCCCTTCATGGCGCTGACCGTGCTGACCCCGCAGGCAATAAGGCCCGCGATCTGCTCCGCCCTTTCCAGGACCTTGTCATAGTCTTCCACATTCAGGCTCACAGCCGCTACGGTAAGCTCACTGAGCCCCATGCCCGAGAAAAAGCCCACTGCATATTGAGCGCCTTCTCTGATCAGGGTGTCGATTATTTTGTTCTCGGTCATGGCCCCATGCATGCCGTTGGGCAGCATTGAAACCGTTTCATAGGTCTTGGGGTCCACCTCCAGCCAAATGGGCCTGCCGTCATTTTTAAGGGGATAAAGCCAGACATTTTTGCTCTTTTTCAAACGGGCGATAATGGCGGAATCCGTACCCCGCTCTTTTAAGAGCTTTATCATATGCTTGTTTTTCCCGGGCATGATGATGGCGATCTTTTGCCCCTCAACTCTGAACCACTGATCCATCAGGCTTTGCGCGCCGGGGGTTACAGCCGCCTCGGCCTGAGCATTGACAAAGCCGCTGCCCGCCTTAAAGGCCCGAACCTGGTTTTTATTGCCATAAACATCAGCAGCCGCGCGACAAAGATCCAAAGAGCTGATCAGTTTGCCTTCCGGGGTCTTTTCCATCATGGCCAGGATGATCCTGGGGGACTTGTTGCGGGCAGCCGAGACCTTTAAACCCGCCTTGAGTCCAGCCTCGGCCCTGCTCTGCATGCCCAGGAAAGAATAGATCTTGGCCCGGTTGGCCCATTGCAAACGGGAAAAGCCGGAGATCTTATCTATGTTGGCCAGGCGTCGTTTTTGCTCGGCTTGTAATACAGCCAGGGCCTTTTCCGGCAGGTCCGGGGCGGCAAAGCTCACAGTCAGAAAAACGTCTTCCACCTTTTGGCCGGTCTTGAACTTGAAAGTCAGGGGGTCCGGGCTGCCCTTTAAGTCGCTTAATTTAACAACCAATTTTTTGGGAATGATCTTGTTTTTAATTTTACTGTCAGTCGTTTTCACACCTTGGGGGGTGGAAGAATAAGCCCGTACCACCTTGTTGCCCCTTTGGTCCCTGGCCAGGGCGAACCAGAAATCCAAGGGCATGTTGGCGGCATGCCGACTGGAGTAGGATTTTGAAAGCAGTTTAAGCTTTTTCCCCTTTTTCCCGGATGAACCGCTCAAGGCGGAGCCCATGGAGCCCATCTGGGTTACTTTGCCCGCAGGTGCGTCTTCATAATAAAGGGTAAGCGTCACATCGCTGTTAAAGCTGCCCGGAAGGGATATCTTCTTTGGCTTATCGGTTTTAAGCAGCCCGGCCAACTCGTCGGAAGGCTTAAGAAAAGGAAGCACAATATCCCTGTCCTCACCCTTTTCCCGCCATTTCAGGTAAAGGGCCTTTTTATGACGCAGGGGCACACCCTTGGCCCTTTGGACAAGTTCTTTTTTACCGGCGCTGGTCAGGGGATAATAACCGGCCTCCACCTCAACATTCTTGCGCCTGATATAGGGAGTCAAAAAGGCGAGCCAGTCGTACTCGCTGCCCCAGCCCTGGGTAAAGACTGCTTCAGCCGAATAAATCATGCGTTCGTGATAAGCAGGCACCCAGTCCACACCGGCCAGGGCCTTGACCGCCGCGTCAAAATCCTTGATTTCACCGATAACCCGGCCGCCGCTTAGGCTCACAGGCAAGGGCGGCACATCCCGGGCCGGCTCCTGCTCCTGCTCAAGGGAATAAATCTTCTTGGCAACAGACCGGTTCAGCTTGGCCTGGTTTAATTTCTCCTGCCGCACCTTGGCCAAAAGGTTTTTAAGCTTTTGATCCACTGCCTGGCCCTTGACCTCAAGCCTCTTTGCCATCAAGTATGAATCTGGTTTTTTCAGCCCGGGCGCCTTGGCAGGATTCACCTTACATTTAAGGTCATTGAATATAGGCGAGATAAGATAGACATCACCTTTGGTGTCGACCTTTGCCGGATCAAACAAAAGCAGGCAGCGCCTTTTATCACCGTCTTTCACCAATCCGTCGCAGCCAAGCAGGCGGTTGGCGGATTCGGAACCGGCAAAAGAAAACTTCCTTGAATTGTCTGTTGCCGCCTTGGAGCCCGCAAAGCCGCCCAAACCCTTTTTTTGGGCCGCATTGCCCATGACCTTGGTGCTTCTGCCCCGAAAATTTTGGGTCGGCGCATTGGACAGGGCCAGGAAATTCCTCATACGGGTGGCGCTGCCGTCTTCCTTATCCTTCAAGGTCAGGTCCACCAAAAGTCTTTTCCGGTTGCGGCCGTCAAGGCGCTTGGTTGTGATCACCTTGTTTATGGTGAGGGTAATGCCCTTAGCCTTGCCAGTGGCCAAGACGGTATCCGCCTTTACCGGGCCCTTTTCAGCCTCTTTGCCCAGGGCAATGCGCTTATCCTTTCCCTTTAGCTCCACCACCAGTTCCATAGGTGCGTTTTTCAGGGCCTCGGGCACCTGGAAAACCAGACGGAAACTGTTTTTAGAGCCCGGAGCCAAGGAAATGCTGTCATAGATGCCCAGGGGCGCTTGGGCGCTCAGCTCATGGGGAGCGATGACCCAGTCGCCCTTTTGGGTTTTGATATGCAGGGAAAAACGCTTGCCCGGATCGAGCTTTAACAGGGCGTTGACACGGCTCACCAGTTCCAGGCCCAGCACTTCAAACACACTGTCTGGAGGGGCTTTAACTCCCATTAATTCCGGGCGAGCCTCCCTGGCTGTCACCTTGAGGCTGAAGGCTTGGGACAATTTGGCCGGGGCCTTGGCAGGCAAGGCTGCCAGATCTTTTTGGCCGTGCTCCATCACCCCTATGAGGGGGAGGTCAATATGCCCGTAATCCTTGTCATAAAAATGCAGGGAAAGGGCCTTTATGTTTTCGTTGGGAATGTCAAAGGCCAAAACACCTTTCTTATGGCCGCCGCCGGGGATATCCAGGGTTTGGGAGTCGATCTCGGTCAAAGGCTCTTCCAAAGCCCAGGTAATGGGGTGAAAGGGAATTTCATGGGTGTTGTTAACCCTGATGAACAGGTGGTTCTTAAGGCCGGGAATACGATAAGTGGGTATGGCCTTTTTGGTCTTAAGCCGGTCGTTATTGGTTTCAAGCCAGCCGCTGGGGTGATTGGAGCCGTCATCCAGCACAACAACCTTCTGACTGGGCAGGATATTGGCCAAGTCCAGATCCAGCACCAGAAACTGCCTGTCTCGGGCAGTGCCCATGCCCTTAAGCCGGTCAAAAAGCACGGCTCGGGAAAGCTCCATGCGCATGGCCCGGTTGGCTGCGAAAACCGGCTTTTCATCCCGGTTGACAAGGGAAATAATTTTCTTGACCCGAACCTCCTTCAGGGGGAGGTCATCGCCGTATATGCTTGCCGCGGCGGTTTGGTTGTAGCTCTTGCGATCCACATCCAGGGGCTGGATGGTGTAACTGATATCCTTGATTTTGTTTTTTTCCGCGGAGACCAAAACCGGCATATCCACCTTTTTATGGCCCACTGCCGCAAAAAGGCGTCCGGTTTTGGCGTCGCGACGGTTGAAACGCACCTCAACTGTGTTGGAAACGGCTTTTTTCCCGTCTTTGTCCTTTTTTATTTGCTCGGTAAGGGCGAGCACCCTGTCCCGGATCTTATTCGCGTCCGAGCTGACAAAGGCCTCCCCGCCGCTCAATTTGGCCAGGCCGCCAAGCGCCTTCACCACCTTGGGGCTTTCCCACATGCCGAGCCAGAAGCATTGCACCCCGGCCTCTTTAAGGGCCATGAGGTTGGCGTTAAGCTCTTTTTTCTGGTCCTCCGTAAAATTAAAGGCATCGCCTGCGGCATCTGTCACAAAGACCAGATAGCGCCGGGAAGAGGGAAGCACCAGGCTCAGGGCCAGGGAGCGTTTCACCGCGCCCAAGATATCCGTGCCGCCGCCTATCTTTATCTTGCCGATTCCGGCCAGCATCCTGGACTTGTCCCTGGTGATCACCTGCGGGGTCTTCAACTCATGGGAAAAGGTGCTGAGCTGCATGAAGGTGTTGTCACCCAGGCCCTGAACACTCTTGGCCAGCATTTCCTTAAGCTGCTCAAAACGATAGCCGCAACCCTCACAATCCTTTTTCATGGTGCGGCGCAGATCCATGGACCCGCTTACGTCAACCATGAAATTAACCACCGGTTGGGAGCCTTGCGTGGTCCTTTCACCGCGCTTAAAGGTAATGCGAAAGGCGGAAGACAGGTTGCTGGCAATATCGGCGAATATGGCGGCCAATTTTTCCTTGCTCTCACCCTGGTAATAGGTGGTTTTGGTGAGCCGGGCCATGGCCTGCAAGGTTGCGGTGTCGGCCTTTTTGCCAAAGGCAATGGGGTATATCGGCAGGTTGGTTCCCTGCACGCTTTTCATCATCTGGTTGAAATCGGCCTTGGATCCACGGGCCGTGTCATTGTAGTTGGCGTCCTTGCCGTCGGTGAACAGCACCACACTGGCCCGGGACTTTCCCTTTAACAGTTTTTGGGCCTCAATTACCGAGTCATAAAGGGCCGTGGCTCCGTTTGCCTTGATTCGGCGCAATTTCTTGATTAACTGATCCCGGTCCTTTGCCTTTACAGGCTTCACCTTGGTGTCGAAATCCACCAATGTGATATTTGCATCAGGGGGCAGAAGCTTGATAAAGGCCTCCACGCTTTCCAGAGCCTGCTTCATGGTTCTTTTCATGGAGCCTGAGGAATCCAAGAGGATCACCAGGTTGATTGGTTCGGACAAACGCTCGACCGACTCCACCTGGCCTGCGATGCCGCCCGCCTCAAAAACCGAAAAATCCTCCTTTACCGGCTCAAGGCCCTTGACCAGATTGGAAAGGGAGATATCCACCCCGGCCTTATCCTTGCCCAGGGGGTTAACTTCATACACGGCCATGCGGCTTGCCGCGCCTCTTTGGCCGTTCTTTTGCGGTTTCATCTCGCTCAAGGCCAGGGGCCAGTTCACGGTCGTCATATGGTTGGCCAAAACCGGAACCAAATTGGTGCGCAGGTTGTTTATGGCAAAGGAGTAATATCCGTTGTTCAACCAGTAAATCGCATCGCCGTCGGGCAGGAGATCTCCGGTGGGCTGGTAGCTTCCGCCGATATATCCCTTGGATTCCAGGTCCGGCAGATCGGCGAGGGCGTTTTTGAGCTTGAACACCCCCGGTTTGGGCGACAGCTCCCCCAACTGAGGAATCGTATAGTCACTTTTGCGCAGGGTTATCCTGACCTTGGTTTTTTTCTTGGCTTTTATGGGTTTAACCGTAAAGATATGCGGTGCGCGGTAGGGGTCCAGGTCGTAGATGCCGTATTTTTTATAAAACCCGGCATCAACATCCAGCGCGGTTTTATAGCGTATCCGGGGCGAGGCGTCTTCCAGATCGTTTTGAGCGCTGACCTTCACGCCCCGGCCTTCCAGGATTTCAATATCCAGGGTGTAGTAATGCCTGCCGTCAAAATCAGCCCTGAAAACCAGTTCTTTTGGCATATCAGGCCTGGCGGGATCAAACCCCACCTCCGCGCTTAAACCGGGAGCCAGCCTGGTTTCTACATATAGAAAGAGGCGAATCTCCTTGTTGCGGTTTTTCACCAGCTCCAGCCAGGCGGTGCGGTTGGGATGGGCCTGATCTATTATCCTGGCCAAAACCAACTGCTTATCGGCAAAAAGAACCTCACCGCCCAGCTTGTCCGTCTCTTGCAGAACCTTGGCTATGGCCGCGTCCCTGGCCTTGTTATCTGCATATTTGGTGCGCAGGTCCCACCTTACGCCATACCACTTTATGGACTGTTCCCGGCCGGAAACATCTTTATAGTTCAGGGTTCCTTTGCTGTTCTCCAAATGAGAGGCAACCCTATAGCCGCCAAGCCCCAAAGCACCATAGGGTGGTATGGCCCCAGTCTTGGCAAGGCTGGTTTCCGGTGCAAACAGCAACATGGCAAGCAGGGTGATCTTAAGCGCAATCCTAAACACACAGAGGTGGGTCTTCATTTTTTCGCTTTCTGATTTTTAGGGCTTGAACCTGAATTGCACCGGCAACACCCATATTACGGGCGCTTTTGCGGTGAATTCTCATTAAGCACCAATAGAGGTGACAGCCTGGATTTGAAGTCTACAGTCACTTCAAATCCAGGTTGTCAGACCGAATAAGCGCGGAAACCCAAACAAGCATCTTTTACTAAAGACAAACTGTTCAAAAAAATTTTACAGAAAAAATAAGCCCGGGCATCTCTTTTATTGATCTGACCTTTGGATATTGTAGTCCTTGCTCTGCCCGGAATACACTATTTGAACTTTATTCAATGTTTTTAGACTGTGTTTAATAGGTGGTGTTACCTGTGTTTGGCCCAAAAAATATAAAGTGATGGCCTATCATCGCCTCACGGCTTCACAGCCTGTCCGACTTAGGTTGCAGCTCCTTTATAATTAGCCGTATCCTTTGCAGGGCCGCTTCCATGGTCCGGCGATTGCGAGGCGCACCAATACAGAGCCTTATTCCCGCAGGTGTTTTGCCTGAGTTTTGGTCGGCCGCAAACTGGCCGATCGGCGAGGCCAGAACCTGAGCTTCGGCCAGGGCCTCAATCACCCAGGCGGTGCGAACCGTCGGCAAAAGCGGCAATACAACGTGCATGCTGCGCGGATCGGTTATCACCTTCATTCCATCAAAAACCCGGCGCACAATGGCTTGGCGCTTGAAGACCTCCCGGCGCTTGGCTTCGACAACAGTTTCATATTGCCCGTTTTCAATCAGCCTGGTCGCCACAGACCCCATCAAAGGGGTGGACATCCAGACCGAAGCACGTTGGGCCTTATCTACATGACTTGCCATCTTGGTTGGGGCGAGGAGATAACAGACTCTCAGGCCGGGCGCCCAACTTTTGGATAATGTACGAGTATAAAAAACCTGTTCAGGAGCCAATTCCGAAAGCGAAGTGGGTGGATTTTCCAGCAGAAAGCCGTATGCGTCGTCCTCAACGGCAAAGACCTTCCGCTTCCTTAAAACAGCGGCGATTTCCTTTCTGCGCTCAAGCGGCATGGTGATCGAGGTCGGGTTCTGGATATTGGGCATGCAGAAAAGGGCGCGAATCGGGGTCTTTTGAAAAAGCCGATCAAGAGACTCGGGACAGATGCCCTGGGCATCGCCTTCCACTTCCACAACCTCCAGCCGCAATAATTCGCATACCAGGCGTACAAGCGGATAGGTGTAAGGCTCCACGGCAACGATCTGCCCGGGATGACAGCAGGCCAACAAGGCCAACATCAATGCATGCTGCCCCCCACAACAAATCGTCAGCCCTTCGTGGCCGGGCAATTTGGCATCACGCTCGGCATTCAGCCATTTCCATACGGCTCGCCGATCATATTCCGCGCCTGCGTTTTTCCTGTATTCGAGAACATCGCAGTCCCCGTCACTTATGGTTTCTTGCACCGCCCTGGCAAAGATTGCCTCCTGCTCCGGTAAAACAAGATGGTTTCGGCTGAAATCAACCAGACCCTGCGACGGACTGGACAAAGCGAACTCAACCGCCCGGGCGTCTGCATTCATCCGAACAAAAGTGCCGCGCCCGACTTCTCCCACGGTCAGCCCCATGGCATCCAGTTCGGCAAAAACCCTGGTGGCGGTCCCCAATGACAATCCGTGTTCAGAGGCCAATTGCCTGTGCGTCGGCAGACGGTCTCCGGGTTTCAGCCTTCCGGTGCGGATATCCTCGGCCAATTTGGCTACGATTTGGCGAAACTTGCTGCGCAAGGTCATTCCTTTCGATGGTTTCTTTTGCCTCCAGTTTGATACATACAACACTTTGCATCAATTATGGGATCTGATTTTCTTGATTTTGAAATAGTAATTTAGAGTATTTAAGAAATAAAATTGTCATATATACAATGTTTTTATTGACTTATCCTATTCAGTGCAATTACTGTTTTGTATCAAAAAAAGCCCAAGGAGCTTATCTTTCCTTTTGCTTGGAGGGTATTTTGGCCAACATTGAATCACAAAGAAATCTATTCGATATCCCGCCGGATATTTCCTACTTCAACTGCGCTTACAATTCGCCCCTGCTGGTTAAGGCCGGTGATGCTTTGGTCAAGGGCGCATTGTCCAAACGCCACCCATGGGATCGCAAGCCCAATGATTTTTTCGATGATGCGGAGAAATTCCGCAAGCTCACCGCCAAGGCCTTGGGGGGAAATCCGGAGTGCTTTGCAGTGGTGCCTTCGGCCAGCTATGGCTTGACTGCGGCAGCCCGCATTCTTGAGGACCACATGGGCAAGGGCGATGAGATTATTGTGCTGGAGGAGGCTTTTTCATCCAATTACCTGCCCTGGCTGAGGCTAAGCCAGGTAACTGGCGCGCGCATGGTCGTGGCCAAAACGCCAACCGATCTGAACTGGACCCAGGCTGTGCTTGACCGGATAACTCCCCAAACCAAGCTCATTGCGGTCTGCAACTGCCATTGGACCAACGGGGCTTTGTTGGATCTGGTGGAGATCAAAAAAGCCGCGCAAGTGATGGATGCCTATCTGACCTTGGATGTCACCCAATCCCTTGGCGCAATGCCTTTGGATTTTGAAGCTGTGCGGCCTGACTTTGCCGTAGCCTCAGGTTATAAATGGCTGCTTTTCCCCTATGGACTGAGTCTGTTTTATGCGGACCCGAAGTGGCACCATGCCAGGCCTCTTGAGGAAACCTGGATCAACCGTGATGGAGCGGAAATCTTTGAAAAACTTACCAACTACTCGGACGTTTACAAACCCGGAGCACGACGCTTTGAAATGGGGCAGAAATGCATTCCGTCCCTGCTTCCCGGCGGGCTGGTTGCGCTTGAGCAGCTGGGCGGTTGGGGCGTTGCCAATATCGCCGCTTCCCTGGAAGAGATCAACGACAGAATCGCTTTAGCTCTCCAGGAAATAGGGTTGACACCGATCCCCAAAAAGCATCGCAGCCCCCACATTCTGGGAGTCTCTTCGGACCAAGGCCTGCCGGATGAACTCATCCCCCAGCTGGCATCAAAAAACATCTTCATAAGCCGCCGCGGCAGCAGTCTTCGCTTTGCGCCGCATCTGTATATAAATGAAAACGATCTTGATCGATTGTTTGAGACCCTCAAAGCTGTTTTTTGATAAAAAAGCAGGGCTCCCCACCTGGCGAAAAGAATATGGGCTTCACCCTGCCTGACTGAAAGCGATCAAAGCGCAAATCTCGCAAGAGATTTGCGCTTTGATCGTTCATAAAGTCCTTCCGCACTTGGCCAGATGTCAGTTGGCAAAAACTTATTTTTGTCAACTGGTTAGAATTACGTGCTTTAAAAGGATATCTGTTCGGCGGACGATAATTCTGGGTGCCTGAAAATCTCGAATTCGGAGGATATTTTCCTGCCCCGCCCTCAGGCTGCTTGTCAACAGACTGAGAGGTATTTACTTGGCTTCCGTGAATAATGCTTATGATGAACCGCTCTTGAGCAGCACAAGCCAAAGACCGGTTGACAGGAGATGTTTAGTTGTTGAAAATAATATTGTGAAAAATAGCGCACACATGAAAAGGGACAACTTTTTTGTGCAACATGTCCCGGATTATGACGGCGGTGATGCATGTATACTAATGGTGGTGATGCTGCGGATTCGGCAAATGGTCCTGATATGAAGGCATCTCCGGTGGCTGACAAGGCGACCGGTTGCAAACTGAAGAACCGGACTTTTCGAAGTGTCTTCGAAAACACCGGAACCGGAACGATCCTCATCGAAGATGACATGACCATCTCCTTGGCCAACGGCGGCTTTGAAGCCATCACCGGCTTGCCCCGCAGCATGGTCGAAGACCGGATGAAACTTTTCGATTTCGTCCATCCGGACGACAGGGAGCGGCTGAGGCAATACCACCTGGGACGCCGCCTGAGCCGACAGGTTCCCATTGATTATCAATGCCGCATAACCAGCCCTGAGTATGGGCTGCGCCACATGGCCGTGCGGGCCCAACTGATTTCCGGCACCAGCCGGAGCGTTGTGTCTTTCATGGACATTACGGATCTGGTCTGCTCCAAGCAGGCCTTGGAGCGCAGCGAGCAGAGGCTGACCGCCCTGATGGACAACCTGCCGGGCATGGCCTACCGATACGTGGTCGACGGGCAGTATGCTCTTGAGTTTGCCAGCAGGGGTTGTTTCCGGCTGACCGGCTACCGGCAGGAACAATTGACCGGAGGAAAAGGCCCCAGCTATGCGGACCTGATTCATTCCGATGAACGCAACACGGTTCTCGCCACAGTGGAAAGCGCGTTGCGGGTGGAAAAATCGTTTCAGGTGACCTACCGCATCCGGACCGCCGGGGGTGATGAAAAATGGGTTTGGGAAAAGGGGGGTGGCGCCTATTCCAAGCAAGGTGATCTTGTGGCCGTGGAAGGTTTCGTGACCGATTTCACCCAGCACAAGGAAATGGAGCAGGAACTGCGCAGGCGGGAAGCTCAGTTAAGGAGTGAAAACGAACTGTTGCGCTCTCCGGAGGCCGGAGTTTTAACCTTTGGTGATCTGGTCGGAAAAAGTGAGCCGATGCGCTAGGTTTACCGCCTCATCCAGCAGTCGGCCGACATGGATGCAGCCGTGGTTATCTACGGCGAATCAGGCACCGGAAAGGAATTGGCCGCCCGCCATATTCACCGTTTGAGCCCTCGCTCAGGGGGACGGTTTGTGCCTGTAAACTGCGGGGCGGTTCCCGAGGCCATCTTTGAGAGCGAATTTTTCGGCTATAAAAAGGGAGCCTTCAGCGGAGCGGAAAAAAACACCGAAGGTTATCTGGATGTGGCTGACGGCGGAACCCTGTTTTTGGACGAAGTGGGGGAAATCAGCCTCAGCGGGCAGGTAAAGCTGCTTCGGGTAATCGATGGCAGAGGCTATACCCCGGTGGGCGGACGCCGGGAGAAGCACCCGAACCTGCGCATCATTGCCGCCACTAACAAAGATTTAAAAAAGTTGGTTGAAAACGGTGATATGCGAGAGGATTTCTTTTTCCGGATTCATGTTTTTCCCATCACCATGCCGCCTTTGAGGGATAGGAAGGAAGACATACCCATTTTGATCGACTGGCTTATCCGTTCCAGCGGTTTTCCCGCCGCACCTCCCCCCGGCGGAGACGCCCTGCGCCGTCTGTTGGCTTATGACTGGCCGGGCAATGTCAGGGAGCTGCAAAACATCATCCACCGCTACATGAGCACCCGGAACCTCGATTTTTTAAGTACCAATGATAGGCCGGCGCCTGCGCCGGCCGAGGATCCGCCCACCCCCGGTCAAGAGGCCCAGACACTGCGTGCGGCGGTGCACGAGTTTGAACGCCGCTACATCCGCAGGATCCTTGACCGGCACCACTGGCATCGTGCAAAGGTGGCCAAGATACTGGGTGTGGACCGCCGGACCCTGTTGCGCAAAATCCGAACCCTTGGCATAGACTGACCTGGCCACGGCGAGCCTCTCAGAGGCCCGCCTTAAAGCCCCTTGTCCCATCGCACCAGCCTCGAGGGTGCCTGTAACACCTGCCCGCCAAGGATGCGTCTATTGGGGACTTTTTTGTCCTGTTTCTCTATATTCAATTAAAATCCCATGGTTATGATGCACACCTCTCCCTGACGGGACTTTTTTGTCCCGTCCTCCCTGCTCCAGCTTTCTGGACAAAATCCCAAGATAGAGAACATTTAATAAAATCAAATAGTTAAAATAATGGCATATGCCTTGCTATTACATTTGTATGACCGGTTCGCAAAATGGATAGCGGGCTCCGGATGCAAAGGAGATCGGCGGTAGGTCGGATTCAAAATCCGCCAACAGGACCCCGCACCAAGAAACGGCAACGGAATAGACCCAATTTAAACAGGAGTGACGCAATGGATATTTCAAGGCGTAGATTCATCACGGCGGGAGCTGCCGGCCTGGTGCTGTCTTCGGGATTTCCCTTTCGGAACCTGAGGGCCGCGTGGGCGTTTGGCGAACATCCCCAAGAAAAGCTTCCGTATCGGATCACCAAAAAAATACCTCAGGTCTGCGCCAGGGCATGTGAGGCTGATTGCGCCTACAACGTGGTGATGGCGGTGGATCCGGCCACAGGCCTGGAGCGGGCGATCACCCTGGAGGGACGTCCGGAAGACCCGGTCTCCCGGGGGAAATACTGTATCAAGGGGCTGGGGTTCGTTGATTCCATCTACAACCCCGACCGGCTCATGGTCACCCTCAAGCGCACCAATCCCAAACGGGGCATCAATGAAGATCCCGGCTGGGTGGTCATGAAGACCGAGACCGCGGTGAACGAATTCATCGACCGGCTGAAAAAATATAAACCCGAAGAAATGGTCATGTGCTCACCCGGCGACCCTTATACAAACCGGCTGGCCCAGTCAATGGGAGTGACCCGGGCCGACCAGCGCACCGAATGCTTTGGAACCCACTACTACATCAACTGCCTGACCGTGACCAACCCGCCTAATGCCGTGTATTCCAGCACCTATACACCGAGCCACCATATCGCGGGCTATGATTTCATTGATTCAAAATACGAAATCTGGTTCGGGTTTGATTCCTTTTCCAAGGTGGGCAAGGCCGGGGTGCTGAACCACTTGGCGGAAAGCAAGGCCAAGAAGTGCAAGCGGGTCATGTTCAACCCCCTCAGAACAACCCTTGCCGATTCCTTTGCAAGTGAACAGTATGATATCCGCCCGGGGACCGATCTGTCCGTGGCCTTGGCCATGATCCGGATCATCGTGGGGGAAAAGCTCTATAACCGTCAATTCATGACAAAATCTTCCGACGCACCCGCCCTGATAGATGAGAAAACCGGTCTTCATCTGGAATCGGACGACGGACGCTGGCTGGCCTGGTCAATATCAGGCAAAAAGGCCATGAACATAGACGAATGCAAAGACCCGGCTTTGGAGGGCGGGCCCTACACCTTCACCCTTAAGGGTAAAAGGGTCACAGCCCGGCCGGTGCTCGCGCATCTGCTGAAGGGTGCTGAAGGCTGCACTCCCGAATGGGCGGAAGGCATCAGCGGGGTTCCGGCGGCCGACACAGCCCGTATCGCCAGGGAATTTGCAGCGGCGGCCCCCCGGGCGTTTGTCCCGGCGCTCAAACGCGATGCGGCCGGGCCCAATTACGCCAACTCATGGAAATTGCGTCACTGCATCAACATCATGAATTTCCTGACCGGGGCCATGGACCATGAAGGCGGAGTGCTGCTTCTGCACGATGTCAAGATTCCCTGGCTGGATGATGTCGCCCCCTTGCGCAAGCCCTATCCGCCCCAGCCGAAGAACCCGGCCGACGGACGAAACAACTTCCCGGTAACCTGGGACATTTACAAAAACAAGGACTTTTCCGCCCCGGGCCATTACGGAACCTTGGGCTACCAACTGTACAACGGCGTCCAGACCAAGGTGGTTTTTTTCCGAAATCCCCACCGGGGGCTCTTCGCCATGATCCAGCCCCAGATGCTGGAAGCAGCTTTGGAAAAAATGGAGCTGGTGGCGGACTGGAACCTTTATTTGGATGATCTGGGCTACTGGTGCGACTATGTCTTTGCGGCGGGTCACCAGTACGAGGGGGGCAAGCTCGATCTTCGCCTCTACTACCCCAAATATCCCTGCCTGGTCGGCGGTTCCGCAGTTCAGAAATCGCCCGGCGACCAGATCGGATGGGGGACCCTTGCCAAGAAAATCGGCCTGGAGCTGGCCCCTGACTATTGGACCACCGACGGCAGCCGCGATCCGGCCAAACTGATCAAGGACACCCGCTCCGATGAGGCGGTCAAGGCGGTTGGCGCGGCCTCCAGTTACAAGGAATTCATGGAAAAGGGCGGGTTCTGGATCGACAAGTCCAAGCCCTATGAAAACTACGGCAACATCACTAAGCTCAGCTTTGGAGCGCCCCATGGCCGGGTCCGGATCTATGTGGATGAATTCGTAAAGGCCGGATACGACCCCACCCCGCGTTGGACCGAACGCTGGCACCAGCCCGAGGGAGAATACAAGTTCTCCCTGCTCGTAACCCGCGCTCCCTGGATAATGCATGCCGATCCCAATTTCATAAACAACCCGATCCTGAAAATTCTGACCGAGCGCAACTTCATGGACTGCGTCTGGATCCATCCGGAAAGTGCAAAAAAAGCCGGTATAGCGGAAGGAGACAAGGTCCTCCTGGAGAACAATCCCAAGTTTATGACCCAGCTGCCAAGACCGGTTTTAGCCAAGGCCCATCTCACCGAAAGGGTGAGCCGAAACTGCGTGCTGACCTTCCACGGCATCGGGCACCGGGCCAAAAACCTGAGATATGGCGGCAAGGGCTGGGGGTATCGGGACGGGGATCTGGTGCCTCAGAAAAACCCCAAGCTTGTCAAGAAATACGACGCCACCGGTATGGGCTGGGTCGAAGACGTCCACGTGAAAATCAGTAAAGCATAGGCAGGAGGCTACTGATGAAAGAATACGCCATATTACTCGACAGCACTTACTGCACGGGTTGCAATACATGCATGTACAAGTGCATCCAGGAAAACCGGCTCGAGGACCCGGCTTCCCGCGGGCTTTTTCGCACCTGGGTGCAAATCAATGATCACGGCCTCTACCATCACCGGTGCATGCATTGCTCGGACCCGGCCTGTGTGGCGGCCTGCAAGGAAGCCTGTGGTGACAAGCCGGCCCTCACCAAGTCGGCCTACGGACCGGTTCTTTACGATGCCAAGTTGTGCATAGGCTGCGGTGGATGTGAGGATTCCTGTCCGTTTGAAGTTCCGCATCTAGACGATGCGACCAACAAGATGGTCAAGTGCAGCATGTGCGCCCACCGGATTCAAGAGGGGCGTGTGCCCGCCTGCGTGGAAGCCTGTCCCACCAACGCCATGGTCTTCGGCGAATACAGGGACATTTTAGCCAAGGCGACCGAACGGGCCAAGGCCCAGAAGCTCAAAATATACGGCCTCAAGGAAAACGGCGGGGGACACTTCCTGGTGCTGGCTCCCGAGCCGATCCAGGCCGGATACCCCAAGGTGGCCCTTAGCCCGGTGAAGGGCAAGCAGGTTGCAGGCCTTGAGGTCAAGACGCCTGCCCTGCTCGCCCTGGGCATAGGAGGATTGAAAAAATTCAGCGACAGGCGGAACCGGATCGAAACTGAGGAATAAATAACACCCCCGGCGATTCAGTCTCCGGCAAGGAGCTGAACCCCGAGGGCGGCAAGTGAAAGGTTTTGGGAATGGATGCCGTTTGTGAGCGGATAGAAATGGTGGATGCCGGTATCAGAGGCAATCTATACAACGGATTATCCCGCGCGCTCAATTATCCGGATGCGGACCTGGTGGCTGATCTGTGCTCCGGCAGCTATTGCTCCTTCATGGCCGAAGCTATAAAGGAGCTTGGAATGGACGCCCTGGCCGCCCGGACTATGGCCCTTGGCAAGTGCTATTCCGAATCGGATCTTTCGGCCGCCGAGCAGTTGCTGCGGCTTGAGCGGGAGTACACACGGATGTGCTTTTCGTCCAAACCGCGCCAGGTATATCTTTTTGAGTCGGTCTATAAGGAAGGCAAGCTGCTCCAAGAGTCAACCTTTCAGATCGCACGCCTTTATTACGATGCCGGTTTGAAGGTCGAGGAGCATTTCCAGCTGCCCCCGGATCACATCGCCGTGGAGCTGGAATTCATGGCATATCTCTGCTTTCATGAAGCCAAAAGCAACGGAAATAATGACAAGGAACGGAAACAGTATGCCAACAGCCTTCAGCGGATCGTTCTGGAGAGTCACCTGGGCCCCTTTTCCCGCGCAGTGGGAGAAAAGCTAGCAGAACATGCCGATAGTGAATTTTACCGGCTCGTGGCCCGCACCTTAAAGGAGCTTTTTGCCCAACCCCAGGGTTATGCCGGGGCATGAAAACAAACGGCTGTTAAAAGTGTTCCCGGCAAAGGCGGAATAAGTTTGGACAAAATGCAGGCCTGAATGGGTCTTATTCAACCCGGACAAACTTCCGTGGGGGAAGGCCTAAAGGCTTGCTTATTGGAATGGATCGGACAAAAAAAGTTCGCGCGATCATCGGACAGCCGGGGGAGGGTCACCCTTTCCGGGTCACGGCGCCTCCCCCACGCTTCACTTAATGCCGTATCAGGCTTAATCGTGCTCGGGCTTGGTCTGGGAGTTTGGGGCTGCTATGGCTTGTGGGGAAGAGCCGGAAGAAACCCACCATTGGGTTGGGATATGTGAAGCTGTTGATGGTGGTTGGAGCGGTGGTGGGGGTGGACACCGCTTCTCCTGGTGTTTTGCGTGGGGCGAAGCAATGTATATCCCTTGGGGGCTGTCATATGCCTAGCTACTTTACTAGTCATGATTCAGCACCTCCAGGAAGTGCCATCGCTTTGATAAATAACTTTGGAATTATCCTCAATCTTGGGTGTAATTAATTAGTTGGGCGAAAGACTTTATAGGGTTTTATCCGATGCCATATTATCTTAAGCCTTACTGACTTTCTCTGAAACAAAGGAACCGCCCCACTTAAAACCGAAAAACTATTCGGTCACATTTCGTGCTTCCCAATGTTCCATGCACTTTCTAAAAATATAGGGATAGACTATGAAATGACGGAATGGTCGGATGCAGCGCATGTAAAACGCACTTAGAATGGTCCGATGCTTAATGTAGACCGCGAGGCGGATCTTCCACTTCCCTTCCCCAGAGGGAGACCAAGCATAATGCATTAATGTATGCTCGGTGGAATTGGAGAGTTCGTGGAGCGTTTCGTCAGCAAAGGTATACACCGGTCTGAAGTCCATAAAGTCTTGCGTTGAAATGTCCATCGCCCGTTCCGGCGTGTCCTTCTCAAGATCGCTTTCCTGCAAACGATCCCGAAGGCTCTTTTCCCGGCAGCCAGGGATAGGATAATTATGCAAATTATTATCAATGCCGAATAAAGTCCCGAAAAACTTTCGCACCTTGAATAGCATTCCAGTCAAGGAGTTATCAAAAATACCCTTCATCATAGGCTCAATGGCGGATTTTTGAAACAAATGCAAATCGACCCCGTCGTTTACACCGAATTCGTAAGGGAACTCCCAGGTATCCTCAAGTAAAAAATCGGAAGCCAAAGAACGGACTCTCCAGTTGAATTTGGTGTGCGTAGAAGCCGCAGCAGTAAAATCCATAGTTGTTTCCTTGTATTATAATAGGGCGTTACTCCGAAATTATGCGGCAGTCGCAGCTCTACCTATTCCATGAGGCCCCTTGTAGCTTTGGTAGCCACGGACGTGTATGCCGATAAGGCCCTGAAACCACCTCTTTGCTTTACTTGCCGATAATTGTGTTGAAAACCGGGAAGTGATGTCTATCCCACCATTTTTTGCGCATAGTATTCCACTCTCAATCCCCCTGTCAATCCTTAGGGGTTACGTTTCAGCCAGTTCCAAGAGCCGCCCTGAATTGATAGGCCAATGGAAACGACGAGGCCACGTGGACCCACCAGCGGCGGCCATGGTAAGAAATGCGCAATGCGGCTTTGACGATTCTGCGGATCAACCATTCCATGGAACGTTTGACCTCCTCGCCCTTCAAATGAAACTCCCTGATAATATGCAGCAGGTTGTAGGCCAAGACCCCCATTTTTAGCCGGGCTTGGTTGGCTTAAAAATACGGTTTTCAAGGGTAAAATCGGCATACATTTGCTTGAGCTTTCGATTTTCCTCCGCAAGCTTTTTAAGCCGTTTGATGCGCAAGGTCGTAGTTACGGCTATATACCCCAAGCCCAGGGCCAGAAAGCCTCGCCTTGAAAACAAGGTCTACCCTTTTTTGTTAGGGGATATGGTCATTGATCGGCCCAGGCATGTGAAGCGCGCCGATATCGCTTACATTCCCATGCGCCGGGGCTTCATTTATCTGGTTGCGGTAATGGACCGGTGCTCGCGTCGGGTGCCTTCCCGGCGTGTTTCCAACACACTGGAAACGGATTTTTTCGTGGCGGCCTTGATCGGTAAAAATCTTTAGTTGGTTTTATATTTTCAAGAAGGAGGTCGGATAAAACATTTTGATGTTTTTAGAAGATTTTCGAAATTTATTATCCGGCTCAAGGCGCCCACAGTCAACAAGCAAAAACCTCCGTCAATTATGATGAGCTCAGTCAAATTTTTAATGTGACAGCATGGCGCTTTGCCGGGATTTTGCGAGCCTCTTTCAGGGATAAACAGGAAAAGAAGTTTAAAAATCGTAAACGCTAAGTAAAAAAGTGGTTACTAAAAAACAAACCATGGCTTTTCCCATTAATCTCTGCTCCCTTAAATCACACTATTGTTACAGACTTTGGTACTATTTTTTCATGTGATGTAAATTATAAAAATTGATAAAATTTAATGTATTATTTAAAATCTCGAAGGAATTTTCATTACATCAGCTCCCCCCTATAACCAACAGAAGGTTATAACCTGGAATAAATTTAACAAAAAGCCTTTATTGTCAATGAGTTTGTTGACATCTACTGTTTAGAAACCGCCTAAAAGTTATACCCCTTTTTTTACTTTTCGCCCCCTCTATTCGCTATAAATTATTAATTTTATTATATTTTTTTGAGCAAGTTAATTTTGGCACTAAGTTTGCTGTTCTAGCTCATAGTTTTTTTGTGGTGTTTGCTTTTTCCGCTTCAGTAGTGATGGTTAACAGTTTGGGATAACAAGAAAAAATCCTACACCAGCTACATGTGATTTTTAAAATTAAAAAGAGGAAGAAAAATGGCAAAACAAAAACCAAAAGAAAAATCAGGCCTCATGGGTTGGTATTTCCATACCAGCTTACTACTTAGAATTTTTACCGCTCTCATTCTTGGTGCTGTCGCCGGTATAGTTATTGGTCCGGAGATCCAGTGGGTTAAACCTTTAGGAGATATTTTTGTAAGACTGCTGAAGATGATTGTAATGCCGGTGGTTTTGTTTACACTGGTAGTCGGATCGGCCAGCATTCATCCTTCCCGATTAGGCCGAATCGGATTGAAATCTTTGCTGCTCTATGTCTTTACATCTGCGCTTGCAGTAGGTATCGGGGTTTTGTTTGCCAACCTCTTTTCTCCCGGACAGGGTCTTCAGTTGGCCTCCTCTGCCGATATGACGGGAAAAGCATTAAATGCCCCCTCACTTATCGATACATTTTTAAATATCATCCCCACCAACCCGTTTAACGCGATCTCCTCAGGTAAAATTTTGCCAACTATTCTGGTTGCAATAATATTCGGGATGGGCGTCTCCCATTTGCGCGAAAGTAAAGATGAGCGGATTAAAAAGGCAGCCAACACCGTATTCTCCCTTTTTGAAGGCGGTGCTGAAGTCATGTACAAGGTCGTGGGCTGGGTTCTGGAGTATGCACCGGTAGGGGTTTTTGCATTGATTGCCGTTGTGTTCGGAAAACAGGGAGCACAGGCATTCGGACCATTGGCCATTGTCACCATAACGGTTTATTGTGCATTTATTTTTCATGCCTTCTTGGTATACGGAGGCATGCTCGCTTTCTATCGCATTAATTTTTTCAAATTTCTTCTTAATGCCAGGGCCGCCATTGTTACAGCTTTCGTGACCCGCTCTTCCGGAGGGACCCTGCCGGTGTCCATGGAAGTAGCTGAAGAAAAGCTCGGCGTATCCAAAAGTGTATATTCCTTTTCTCTGCCGTTAGGTGCCACGCTCAACATGGATGGAGCCGCAATTTATCAAGGTGTTTGCGCTATTTTTGTCGGCCTTGCCATTGGCCTCCCCCTCACCTTCAGCCAGCAGATGACAGTTATCGTAACCGCAGTATTGGCTTCCATCGGCTCTGCAGGTGTTCCCGGCGCCGGGGCAATCATGCTTCTGATGGTTCTTGAGTCTGTGGGGTTGAAAATCGAGGCAGGTTCTGCAGTTGCAGCAGCCTATGCAATGATTCTGGGTGTCGATGCACTTCTCGACATGGGAAGGACCGCTCTCAATGTCACCGGCGACCTTACTGTCACCTGCGTTGTTGCCAAGACGGAAGGCGAATTGAATGAACAAGCATGGGTCAACGGTGATGAACTGAAAACCGCATCTTTTTCAACAGATACGGTAGAGTAGCAAACTCATTATCCATAACCACAGGATAAAAACATGACCCAGGCAGACCATTTCTACCGAGAGAGCCCAAGCCGCCATGGAACCTTATTCCCAGGCAATTGTGAATCGGGGGTTTGTTTTACCCATTGCCCCTTTGATGGGAAAAATACCGGAAAACGACATTGAAAAGCGGGCTCACATTGTTTTGAAAAATTTGGCCGCAATTGCCAAAACAGCAAACACCAGCCTGTGGAAAGCTGTAAAGACGACGGTTTTTTATAACTGATATTTCAAATTTCCAAACGGTCAACTCCGTTTATAGCTAATGCCTTAAAGGACCATTTACGGTGCGGACATTGAAACCGAAGACGTTTTAGAACGTTTAACCTACAACATAACATTTAAGGAATTAAAAAATGAATTACACACAATTTCCCAGACGCAATTACCTTCAAGGCCCAACCCCGATAGAAGAAATGCCCGCTTTAAGCCGGGTTCTGGGCGGCGAAGTCAATCTCTACATAAAAAGAGACGATCTGCTGCCCGGCTCCGCAGGGGGCAACAAAACACGTAAACTTGAATTCTGCATTGCCGACGCCATGGAGAAAGGGGCGGACACCATCATCACGTGTGGGGCCGTCCAATCCAACCATTGCCGCCTGACCGCATCATGGTCTGCAAAAGAAGGTTTGGATTGTCATCTGGTTTTAGAAGAACGCGTTAAAGGGTCTTATAAAAAAGAGGCGTCAGGCAATAATTTTCTGTTTGAACTACTGGGCGTCAAAACCATTGAAGTTGTCCCAGGCGGTTCTGACATGATGGCGGAAATGGAGAAAAAGGCCCAAGAACTCAAAGCGGCTGGTAGAAGCCCTTATATCATTCCCGGCGGCGCATCCAATGCCATTGGCGCCACAGGTTATGCCGTATGTGCCGAAGAAACGGTGAATCAGTTAAACGATATGCGTTTGAGCATTGACCATATTGTTGTCCCTTCAGGGTCCGCAGGCACCCATGCCGGTATGGTGGTCGGTATGACTGGTGTTAACGGCAATATCCCCATCAGCGGCATGAACGTTTCCCGGCCAAAGGATGTCCAGGAAGAAATCGTTCACAAGCTGGCCGTGAAAACAGCAGAGCGGCTGCATGTCAAAGGCGGTGTGGAAAGGCAAGACATAGTCTGCTATGGGGATTATGTCGGCCCCGGCTATTCTCTTCCCACCGACGCCATGGTGGAAGCGGTCAAACTGTTTGCAAATCACGAGGCCATTCTCCTGGACCCGGTTTACTCTGGTAAAGCTGCTGCCGGGCTCATTGATCTGGTGCGCAAAGGGGTATTTCCCAAGGACAGCAACGTGTTGTTCCTGCACACCGGAGGTTCTCCCGCCCTTTACGCTTATCTGGACACCTTTAGGAAATAAAGGTCGATAAATCTAAGATCCATGCAAATACGCCTGATACCCGGATGGACCCGTCATCTGACAATTCCAGTTAACATCCGTCCGGGTATCAGGATGAATTGCTCCCAGACAGGAGAATGGAAAAAATGGAAGAAAAAATCGCAGGTATTATCGGGGGCATGGGACCTGAAGCAACGGTTGATCTCATGCAGCGGATTATCCGGCTGACTCCGGCTGATGATGATATCGACCATGTCAGGTGTATCGTGGACAACAATCCCAAAGTACCTTCACGAATCAAAGCCATTGTTGAAGGCTGCGGTGAAAGCCCTGCTCCTGAGATGGCGGATATGGCCAGACGTCTTGCAATATGGGGAGCAGATTTTCTGGCCATTCCTTGTAATACGGCCCATTTTTACTGGGATACCGTTCAGGCTGCCGTGGATATTCCTGTCATCAACCTTATTGATCTGGTGGTTTGCGCAGTAAAAGAAAAGCGGCGTCCATGTAAAAAAGTAGGGGTGCTTGCCTCTACGGCCGTATTAATGACCGGGCTGTATGAAAAAAGATTCAAGAAAGAGGGGATAGATGTTGTCTACCCGGAAGCCGATGAACAAAAGGCACTGCTAAATGTAATTAAGGCGGTGAAGGCGGGAGATCCTTCATCTAATGTTGCCGAAAAATTCAAAGCCATTTGCCAGGGAATTCGGTCTCGGGAAGTTGATGTATTGATAATTGCCTGCACTGAGTTAAGCGTTATTTCCGCCGGAAACATGGGATGCGAGGTTGTGGATGCAGCCGAAGTTCTGGCAGCCCACATTGTTAAAAAAAGTAAAGAGGGGTAGGGTTGATTGAAATTTTAGTTATCCTTTATACACAAAGGGCAAAAGGTTGGCTGCCAGCACTGAATCTTGCATAGTGATCAGAACCGGGGATAGTGACTTGCAAAAAAAGTAAAAGGTAAAATGGCCAAGATCAAACGACTAAGTTTTGGGGTAATCCTATCCGTTTTATTTCTTTTTTCTTGTCCTGCTTTTGCTGAAATAAAAACATCGCATATCAGAACCATCACCGTTGGGGGTGATTTCTATTACCCTCCCTATGAATTTTTAGATGATGATGGGCGCCCCACCGGATATGCTGTGGAACTTACCAAAGCCATTGCTGAAGTAATGGGAATAAAAGTTAAAATTCGCTTGGGGCCCTGGGGTAAAATGCGAAAGGAGCTTGAGGAAGGCAAGGTCGACGCACTTCAGGGCATGGTCTACACCGACGAAAGGCAAAAAAACTACGATTTCACGCCCCCCCACGCCATCATTCATCAATCCATTTTCCACAGAAAAGGGGACGCCCCTGCCCCGGATATGCAATCTCTGAGTGGAAAGGAAGTTATCATCCAGAATAAGGGGTCAATTCACGATACATTTTTAAACAGCGGAATGAATGTCACCCTCATCCCTACTGACACCCATGCTTCGGCGTTAAGGTTGCTGGCATCCGGTAAACATGACTATGCGGTGGTAGCCAACCTTCCTGGTCAGTATTTAGGGAAAAAGCTGCAACTTTCCAACCTGGTCATGTCCGGAACTCCCATTAAAAGCTTCCGATACTGTTATGCCGTAAAAAAAGGAAATGTTGAACTTTTAGCCCTTTTAAATGAGGGACTATCTATCCTGAAGAATACAGGTAGGCATCAAAAAATTTATGAAAAATGGTTCGGAGTATACGAACCCAAAACCATTGCCTGGACGTTGATAATCAAAACCAGCCTTGTGGTCATCATACCGCTGGTTTTGATTCTAGCTGGAGTGATGTACTGGAACCGTACATTGAAAAGGGAAGTGGCCATTCGAACCAATGAAATATACCAGCAGCAGCAACAGCTTATCCAGGCAGACAAGATGTCGACCTTGGGGATCATGGCCTCGGGGGTGGCCCACGAAATCAACAATCCCAACAGCCTTGTGCTGCTCAACACCCCTATCATTAAGGATGCCTTTGAGGATATGCTTCCTGTCATGGATGAGTATTACCGGTACCATCCCGAATTTACTCTGGCCGGTTTGGATTACGACCGGCTCAGGGATGAATTGCCCGAAATAATTTCCGAGATGCTGGCAGGGGCCAAGAGAATCAAAGGGATTGTCGAAGACTTGAAAGATTACAGCAGGATTGAAGACACCAAAGACATGGCCCCCATAGACATAAACAATATCATCGACACCAGTATCCGTTTAGTGGAAAGCCATCTTAAAAAGGCAACCGATAATTTTAAATTCATCCGTGGAAAAGAGTTGAAACCTGTAATGTGCAACATACAGAGGATTGAACAGGTTATCGTCAACCTTCTCATGAATGCCTGTCAGGCGCTTACTTCAAGGCAGCAGTCCGTTATTATCAGTTCTTATAATTCCAGGGATGGCGCCAGTGTTATAGTCCAAATCCAAGATCAGGGAGCGGGCATTGCGCCGGAACATATCGGGCATCTGACCGACCCTTTTTTTACTACAAAACGAAACTCCGGCGGAACAGGTTTGGGACTTTCTGTATCTGCCAATATCGTCAAGGAGCACTCAGGCACTTTAACTTTTGAATCCAATGCGGGAAGGGGCTCCAATGTGCGCCTTTCCATACCTGTGAAGGAGTATCCTGTCAGTGAAAAAAAAGTTATATCCTGCATTTAAAATCCTGCTTGTGGATGACGAACCGCCCTTCCTCAGGAGCCTGAGTCTCACACTGGAAAGGCTCGGTGGAATCAATAATGTTGCGTTATGTCAAGACAGCCGGAAAGTTCCTGAAATTATAGATCAAGGTGGAATTGGGCTTATTATCCTGGATCTGAATATGCCCGGCCTTTCCGGCAGGGACATACTTGAAATCATCAGCCGTGACTACCCCGAGATCGGGGTCATCATCATCAGCGGCATCAACCTGATCGAAAATGCTGTGGAATGCGTGAAGCTGGGGGCGATTAATTACTATGTAAAGACCACGGAGGAAGACCGTCTGGTCAGGGGGATATCAAGGGCCATTCAATTCATTGAAATGCAGCAAGCCCACCAGGAAATCCGCAAACGCCTTTTGGGAAAATCCCTGGACCACCCGGAAGTTTTCAGGCGAATCGTGACAAATGACAAAGCCATGAAATCCATTTTTCAATACATTGAATCCGTAGCCCCTAGTTCCCAACCGATTCTCATTACAGGAGAAAGCGGGGTAGGCAAGGAACTGATCGCAAAAGCCTGCCACGAACTGAGCGGCGATGACGGCCCCCTTGTGTGCGTGAATGTGGCAGGCCTGGACGACACAATTTTTTCAGACACTCTTTTCGGCCATGTGCCCGGAGCCTATACCAGCGCTAACCACCATCGGGTGGGTATGATCGAAAAGGCGGCGGGAGGAACCTTGTTCCTTGATGAAATCGGAGACTTAAGCATTCCTTCTCAGATTAAACTCCTGCGCCTTCTACAAAATGGAGAATATTACCCACTGGGCAGCGATAAACCCAAAAGGCTTAAATCAAGAATCATTGTAGCCACTCATCAGGATTTAGAAAAGAAAGAGGCTGTCGGAGAGTTTCGAAAAGATTTTTATTACAGGCTGTATACCCATCATGTAGACATTCCTCCCCTGCGTAATAGAAAAGGTGACATCCAAGTCCTCCTAAATCATTTCATGGAGCAGGCCAGCAAGGCCATTAATAAAAAAATTCCCACTTATCCAAAAGAGTTGCCGACCCTTTTATCAAACTACAACTTCCCGGGGAATATCAGACAGCTTCAATCCATGGTTTTTGATGCCGTAAGCACCCACAAAGGCGGGGTGCTCTCACTGGATTCTTTTAAAAAAAAGATGGGGAAAATGACTTATCCCGTTAATCTACCAATCGACGAAAAGGAAGACCGCAAGTGTGTGTTCAGCCAATCTGAGCCGCTTCCCAATATTCGCAAAGTTACAGACATGCTTGTACTTGAAGCCATGCATCGTGCGAAAGGAAACCAGTCGATTGCCTGCCGTCTGATTGGTATTTCCCAGCCGGCCCTCAGCAAAAGATTGAAAAAGCTCGGCCAGGCCGGGAATAGATAATGACACTGTGAAAAATAGGCTTATTAACCTTAACAAATTCATTGAACAAACTGAGCGTATACGCTTTGATGGGTGAGGGTCACTCGAAATATGGCAAACCGGCTTAGGCAAAATCAAAGATCTGGCCGCAATCTCTGGAGTCAGATTTTGGCTTTCAAAATAAGTAAGTTGCGACCACTTTTTTATTAAAAAACTATATCGTCTTGGAACGCCCCATGAGCACCGGCATTTCTATTTTTGGGGGATTGGAATCATTCCAATCGCCTTGAAAAATCGGAATACCAATTGATGACTGGATATTTAATAAAATAGTTGATACTTTCTTCTGGATTGCCCGGAAATTGCCTGTTCTGGGGCATGATTATTTGATCTATTATCGGTACATCATTAATTAATTTAAGACGATTGATCAGGTCATTTTCAATTTTCTTCAATCGCGGGATACAACATTAGGGCCTGAAAACTGAATCCCTGACTCCACGCCATATGCCACAAATGAAGATGCCAACAAAAGCAAGACTGAAATTAACTGGCCATACCAGAAAATCAATGCCGCCAACCTATACATGAAAACAGCTGGATTCCGCCTTTCTCCCTGGCGGGTGGCCCGAAGCCGGTAGGCAGGATCACTTGCCAGCATATCCTGCTTTTTGTAAGTTTATATCCCGCTCTGCGCCCCTGTCTTTATGCGTTTTTTGTCACAATGTATATGGAAGAAGGAAAGGCTATTCAACCATATTATCCCCAATGACTCACAGCTCAGTTCCCACCCAAAAGAACCGATGATCGAAAATTATCAAGATAAGCAAACGCCTTTTGTGCTAAAGCTAGCTGTGGCGAATCGCTTCGATTTGCAAACACTTGTATTGCCTTACCTGAAAAATGGTTTGCCCGAAGTTTCATTCTGATAATCAAGTTAAGGCTGAAATACACATGTTCAACCGACTGGGTCTGTTTCTGATACTGCTGATTACATTCATGGCCAATTGCCCAATCAATCCCTCGTTGAGCCAAGCCGCCGACTTTCTGGGCGAGGGTGCCCAAGGCGGCGGAAACAACATTACCATCAAGGTGGGCGACACGGTGGGCTCCTGCGTCGTCGGCAGCTAAAACCAGACAAACGGCAGCGGAAAACACTTAAGCAGGGTGGACACTATCTAAGGTTCTTACAATACAGGGGCGGACGCACAGGACGGCAACAACCTTCAGCGGATTGTTCTGGAGAGTCACCTGGGCCCCTTTTCCCGCGCAGTGGGAGAAAAGCTAGCAGAACATGCCGATAGCGAATTTTACCGGCTCGTGGCCCGCACCTTAAAGGAGCTTTTTGCCCAACCCCAGGGTCATGCCGGGGCATGAAAACAAACGGTTGTTAAAAGTGTTCCCGGCAAAGACGGAATAAGTTTGGACAAAATGCAGGCCAGAATGGGTCTTGCTCAACCCGGGCAAACTGCCGCAGAAGGAACCCGAAGGGTTTGCATATTAAAATGGGATCTGGGCAGCCGGGGAAGGATCACCCTTTCCCGGCTGCCACAACCACCGGGCATGCGCTTGCCGCAGGCTCAAATTTTCCGCCCTGAATGCAAATTGTTTTATAAGATCCCAACCTCACCTGGTCCGCTCACAGACCCATGAGTTCCGGACCGGGCGGGACTTGCTTGCGTGTGGTTTTGGTTCATCGGGTCACGGCAGAAGGCGCGCCAAGAGTTTAGGATCCGTTCCCTTTCTAAACTCCTTGACATCAACATTAAGTGGCAAAAAAGTGGGCCACCAATACTCGATTTCAGGGCCGATAATCGCCTTGAAAGATTTATTGGAATACCTGAAGTGGAAATGAGGGACCCCTTTGTTATGTTGGTGGGGTTTCATCATCAAAAGGAATTTATAAGGGGCATCCTTGGTGTCGGCCGTGAATCCATGCCAGGAAAATTTCATCTTGCCGTAGGAGTCGGATTTTTCACCGGCATATGTGTAGGCTCTGGTAAGGGGTGAGGATGCTTTATCCAAAGGATAAAAGGTGATGGAATTGCCCTTGATCTTAATTTTGCCAAAGTCCGTGCGGAAAGTGCGGGCAAGGTGGGCTTTGACTTGCTCTGAAGTATAGGATTTACCTTTTACGGCGGCTGCTTTTGCCGTGTCCCGGTAAAGGGGCTGCATATCCGGATGCCGGATCAAGGTGATCCGCGAGATGTATTCCCCCTGCCAGGGGGAGAGATCTGTCACCAAAGTAGCGGCAACAGCGGTGGCGGATATCAAAAGTAAGCTCAAAAGTAAAAGAATAACGCGTTTCATGTTTTCCTCCATTTAGTCAGGCCGGGCCTCTCGGAAAAGCGGGAACCGAGAGTTCGGGATAAGGCCGATTTCAAGCGGCGGCCTTGCCCGAAGAGGCCTGTTTGGATCTAAGGCTCATTACAACCAACCCTGGCTGTTCTCAAACCGGTTTTTCTTTTCAATTGCTGATTCTGGGCGAAAAAAAGACAGATCATACCAATCCGTGAAAATTCTTTTGCATCTGCTGAAAAAACAACCGTCGATCTTTTTGTTTTTACAAAAACAATAATATAATTACGATTCAAACAGTTTCCGGCCGCGCCCGCCCTGGCGAGGCCCAAAACAGGTGGAATCAGCATGGCGTCTTCTTCAGCTTATGGTGTTCTCATGGCCCCCTCCGGACCCGGGGGAGCGCTGACTTCTATTCACCCGGCAGAACGGTCCGGCAACAGCATAACCTGGCGTCTACCCCCGGAGCTGGGAAGCGGGCATTTCAAAACCGAATGCCTGCCCTATGGGCTGACAATGACCATCAGCCGGTGCAGACTGAATAACGGACTATATGCCCGGCTTATGGACGACACAGACGACCTGGCCCTGGTATTCACCCTCAGGGGCCGATCCCTGAATATTAATTCTTATTTTAAGCAGGGCGTTGAAATGGAAGCCGGATTCAACTGCCTCTGCTGGTTTCCGGACCCGGAAACAGTGCGCCAGGCCCCCAAAGGGGAGTGCCTCGAAGCCGTTGCCCTCACCATTCCCCTGGACAGGCTCGCATGCTCGGGCCTGATCGAACCCACCACCCATAGCCTCTGGGAAACACTGAAAAAACCTCGGGAACGCCAAGATGCCTTCTGCTTTGTAAAAAACATCAATTCCCCGGCCATGGATTATGCTTTAACCCAAATCCTGCAATGCCGTTATCAGGGGCAGGCAAGGCGGCTTTTCCTGGAAGCCAAGGCCCTTGAACTGTTTGCCCTGAAATTGAACATGCTGACTGAAGCGCCCGGGCAGGTGGAGGGCGTGAGCGGCCAGCTAATGCAAAACATCCTGGCTTGCAGGGATCTATTGCTCAAAGACCCGCGGAACCCTCCTTCCATCCATGATCTGGCCCGGGCCGCAGGCATGTCGCACCCCAGGCTGATCAAGTATTTCAAAATTGTTTTCGGCTGCTCTCCCTTTGAACTGCTGCGCCAAAAACGGCTGGAATGGAGCCTGGAACTGGTGGCGGCAGATGATTTGAGCCTGACTGAGATCGCCTATGCAGCCGGATATGCCAATTCAAGTCATTTTTCAAAGGCTTTTCTGGACTATTATGGAATTCAGCCCAGCCGCTACAGAAAGGAAACAGCCGGGAATCCTTTCTATTCACTCCCAAGCCCCGAGTCCGCCGCCTGACCCGCAATTCTTAATCCAAGGGATGCCATCCGGCTCGGGCCGGAATACAGGCTCCCGAATCAGGCCGGTCTTGCGGTGTTGGCGATCTTCCTGTTTTTTAGCAAAATCGCGACAGTGCAGCTTATGCCTGTGATCAGTTCAATCGAATCTGCCATCACTCCAAGCTTAAGGACCGCAATCATCCCGGTAAGGGACCAGAGAAAGGGAATAAAAATCAGAACGGGCCGGATCAAGGTCCGGGTCGACAGTAAATACCCGAATGTAAATATGGTTAAGGGGCATGGCTCCGGAAAGACCGGGGCCGCGGGAAAAGTATGCCCGGTAATATTGCCCACAATGGGATAAATAAAAATAGCCGTGAACATCAACGCCAGACCGGCCTTTCCGGAAAGGCCATAGCCAATGCCAAAATCCGGCGGCTTTTTGGCGCAGGCGGCATGGATAAGCAGCAATGCCTGAATCGGAAACAAAAGGCCTTGTAGCGAATAAAGCACTGGCGACAGCCCAGCCGCCTCATAGGTAAACAATACGAGCCCATTCCAGGCCCAGAGAAAGGCAAGGATCAAAAGCGAAATCCTGGATCTTTGATGATAGCTGCCAAAAAACAAGGCTATCACCGCAAACCCGAGCCCAAAGCCCAGGTAAGGAAAAAACTGCACTTGCGAGTGATACATTTCAAACATGGCGAAAAAGGGATTTTGCGCAGGAATATCCATGATTCTTTCCTTTTGCTGTTCAGGGACCTGTTATTACAGTGGTTTCAAATGGCCCGATCAATTAACAACCCATTTTAAAACTTCCCTGGCGCAGTGCTTTTATCCCATGAAAATTCATTTACATTTCGTGAAAAAACCGGACGGGTGCGGCCAAGGGAACAAGGTAAAGCATGAAGCCGTCATGGGCTTTCCGGGCGCATTTCTCTGGCCGCAAAGGGAATCTGCCAATGGCTGGAACGATTGACTGAAACTGAAATAGAGGAATCCTGCGGTGTGCTCCATAGACATACTTATCAATTTGGTCGAAAGCTTTTTCTCCTTTCCCCTCAGGCCATCAACAGTCCGGAAAACAGGCAACTCCATGGAAGCCCGGTTGACGTCCTTGGTGCTTGATAAAGTTTTCGCCCTTTATCTAAAAGACCCCTGGCGGGCAAAACGAACAAAGCGCAAATCCCGCAAGAGATTTGCGCTTTGTGAATTGACCTGGCGTCCCTGTTCTGAACACTCTCTAAATTTGGCAGACAGGTTTAATTGTCCAGCCATGAATGGTGACCAGGTGAGAGGCATCCGTTCTCAGCGGCTGCCATCCGTATTGTCAGAAAAACCATAGAATATTATAATTATTACCAAGGCATGCAATGGCAAACCTCACACATGATGCTGATAAGCCACATACGAAGCTAAAACCCGCCGTCACCAACTGATCTTCAGGCCGGCGCTAAGCGTCTGGGCGTTATAGTCGTCGGCATAGGTTAAGCTGTAGTCGGCAAAGAGATCCAAACCGGGGCGCATGGCGAGTGAAACGCCTGCCTCTATAAGCGCAAGGTCGGATAAAAACTCCGCGCCGGATACATTGAAAGGCGCCGAGCCGCAGCCCATGAATGACGCATCCAAAGAGGGGCGGTCGTCGCCTAGGCGGTGTTGCCAGGAGATTCCCAGCCTGGGGAGCAGTTCCCAATCACCGGCTTGGATGATCCGGGTGGCGCTCAGGCCCAGGCTGAACATGGTTGAGTCCGTGTCGCGGTCGGCGATGTCCAATCCCAGCCAGCCCGCGCCGCTTTCGCTGAAGCCTTCTTCCGCCAGATGCTGATAATCCAGACCGGCCACCGGCTCCAGAAGCCATTTTTCCACCCGCAACTGATAGCCCAGAGCCAAGCCCGCGTCATAGAGATCGGCATCGAAATCTCCCTTGGCATCGGCGGAAAAACCGCCGAAGTTCATGGGCCTGGTGGCGCTGTTTGCAAAACGGGAATAGGAAATCGTGACAATGCCGAAAAAATCTTCGAACCCGGCGCGGGCGTAGAGCCCGGTGTGCATGGCCTCCATGTCGCCGTCATAGCTGCCGCCGCTCCAGGAAAGATCCGTGCGCGTGGCTCCGGCGGCCAGGCCCAGCACCAGCCAGTTGTCTATAATGTAGTCCGCGCCAATGGCCGCGCCGCCGGTGGTCTGGCCCCGGCCCAGGTAGCCGCCGGTTTCGGTTTGATCGGCCCACAGGCCCATGGCCCGGCCCCACATGCCCCAGCCCCGGGGCATCTGCCCGGAGGTCGCACCCAGCTGAGTGACCTCGGACGCGGCCAGTTGCACCAGGCCGTCTGAATCCCGGGCCGCGGCCAGGGAGTATGCCTTGCGCCGCCCCAGCTTGCGCAGGCGGCGGGTCATGGCCCTATCGAACAATGCCCCGGTGTTCAGCGAGGCCGCGCTGAAGGCGGTGTACATCTCGGGATTCAGCGCGTTGACGATTTGGCCGATCTGGTCCGCTGTCAGGTCGAAGTCCATGGAGAGCAGGAGCTTTTCCATGTTGCCCGAGGCCAGGGGAACCAGTTTGTCCAGGCCACGGCCGGTGTCCATGGCGCCGCCGGTGACAAAAGACCCATAGGATTTGCGGTTGATCACGAGATTCAGGCCTTCGCCGGTGTTGGCCTGGTCGAGGCTGAGGACGGCTGAATTTAGCTGGCTGTCGATGGTGTCGAAAAATCCGCTTACCCCACCATCGGCCTTGATAATACTCCAGAAAAAGCCGTCGGTGTACAGCGCCCTTGGGATAGCGGTGGAGACGGCGCCGCCGTTTATGGTGATGCGGCCTGATATGTTCAACAGGTCGCACAGGCCGGTGCTTTCCAGTTCCGCCACCAGGGTCGAGCCCGGCTCGAACACCACCGAGCTTGCCACGTTCAAGGTGCCGATGGAATTGCCCGGGCTCAGTATGCCGGTGTTCTGTATATCGGCATGAATAGTGCCGGAGCCGCCCAGGAAGCCGGAGTTGTCCAGCCTGGCCGTGGTAAGCGTGCCGTTGACCACCATTCTGCCGAAGTTGTCCGTGCCGCCGTGGACAGTGGCCGTGCCCGAGATGACGGCCTCACCGGAGTTGTTCAAGCTGCCCGCGCTCAAAGAGCCCCCCACATTCAAATAATTGGAATTTACAACCGGGCCTCTTATGGCGGCGCTTCCGCTCAGGTAGGCAGTGCCGGAGTTGTTCAGGCTGCCCGCGCTCAAGGAACCACTTGATCCCACGGTCAGACCGCCCGGGTTGCTCACCGCGCCGTTTATAACGGTAGATCCGTTGATGGTGGCAGTGCCTGGGTTATCCAGGCTGGCCGCATGCAAAGAAGCGCCCGAGGCCACATTCAGGCTGCCGGAATTGCTCGCCGCGCCGCTTATCTCGGCAGAGCCGTTTATGATGGTAGTGGCGGAGTTATCCAGGCTGGCCCCGCTCAAGGAACCACTTGCTCCCACGGTCAGACCGCCCGGGTTGCTCACAGCGCCGTCTATAACGGTCGCGCCGTTAATGGTGGCAGTGCCTGAGTTATCCAGGCTGGCCCCGCTCAAGGAACCACTTGATCCCACGGTCAGGCCGCCGGGGTTGGTCACAGCGCCGTCTATAACGGTAGAGCCGTTGATAGTGGCAGTGCCTGAGTTATCCAGGCTGGCCCCGCTCAAGGAACCACTTGATCCCACGGTCAAGCCGCCGGGGTTGGTCACAGCGCCGTCTATAACGGTAGAACCGTTGATGGTGGCAGTGCCCAGGTTATCCAGGCTGGGTGCGCTCAAGAAACCGCCCGGTCCAACGGTCAAGTCGCCGGGATTTACCAACGCGCCGCTTATCTCGGCGGTGCCGTTTATGTTGACCGTGCCGGAAGTGATTGCCAAAGCGCCCGCGTTAAGGGTGCCAACCACGGTCAGGGTGCCGCCGTTGACCTGGGCGGTGTCCCCTCCCAGGTCCCAGTCGCCGTTCAAGGTGAGGTTGTGGGTGGCGTTCACCGCGTCATTCTCAAAGTTGATCACCCTGGGGTGGTTCCGGATCCAGGCGCCGCCGGAGTAGATTATGGTGTCGTTGCCGCTGCCGCCGTCTATGTTGCCGCCCACCGTTTCAGGGCCGCTCTGCATGGTCACGGTGTCGTTGCCGTCCGCGGCCAGAATGCTGCCGCCCACGCTGCCGGAGTTGGTTATATTGTCATCCCCGCCGCTGGAGCCCGCGCCAATGTTTTTGCTGCCATATATATTAGTTGCCACGGTGCCGCTGTTTATTATGGTGTTGCCGCCGCCGCTGGTGTTGTCGCCTATGTTGCGGGTGCCGACAATTTCAAGCAGCACCGTGCCGTTGTTGATTATGGTGTTGCCGCCGCCGCTGCTGTAGTCGCCTTCGTTGTGGCTGCCGTTAAGGTAGGTGGTGGTGCCGGCGTTGTATATGGTGTTCCCGCCGCCGTTGCTGTAGTCGCCTTCGTTATGGCTGCCGTTAAGGTAGGTGGTGGTGCCGGCGTTGTATATGGTGTTGCTGCCGCCGTTGCTGTAGTCGCCTTCATTGTGGCTGCCTGTAATTTGGTCGGTCACGGTTCCATAGTTGTATATGGCGTTGGAGCCACCGCTGCTTTTTTCAGCTTCGGTAACGCCGCCTCCATAGTTATGGCTGCCATATATGCTATCCCCGACCGTGCCGCCGGAGTAGTTGTATATGGTGTTGGAGCCGCCGCTGGAGCTTGCCCCCTGGTTTTGAGAACCGTAGATGTAGTTCAGCACGCTGCCGAAGTTATGGATTGTATTGTCGCCTCCGTTTGCGTAAAGTTCAAAGTTGCGGCTGCCATAGATATTGCTGCCATCTCCCGCTACCGCACTGCCATCACCAACAATACCATAGTTGTATAGGGTGTTGGAGCCTCCCGAAGCATACTCAGTCCTATTGTAATTGCCATACAGGTCGTCGCCGATGGTGGCAAAATTGTAGACGGTGTTGAAGCCGAAGTAGGCTCTGGAGGTATTGGATACGGCATAAATATCACTAGTAATGGTGCCGTAGTTGTATATTACATTTGATCCGCCGTAGTGGTGGTCAAATTTGGTGGTATCTCCATAAATGAACCTGGCTGTGCCGTAATTATAAATGGTATTGAAGCCGCCGGAGCTGTAATTACCCAAATTTCTGCTGCCGTATATAGAGTCAACCGAATGATAGTTGTTTATAGTGTTCGACCCGCCGGAGCTGTAATTACCCACATTTCTGCTGCCGTATATATAGTCCGCCGAATGATAGTTGTTTATAGTGTTCGACCCGCCGGAGCTGAAATTACCTATATTTCTGCTGCCGGATATAGAAGAGTTAGCCGAATGATAGTTGTTTATAGTGTTCGACCCGCCGGAGCTGTAGTCTCCGTGGTTATAGCTGCCGTATATATAGCTAACCGAATGATAGTTGTATATGGTGTTTGAGCCTCCGGAGCTGTATTTTCCGCGGTTAAAGCTGCCATCTATGCTCCAAGCAACCGTGTCATTGTTGTATATGGTGTTTGATCCGCCGGAGCTGTAATCCAAGTCGTTATAGCTGGCGTAAATATGTTCTATATCACCAGAGTTTGTTATACGGTTGCCGTTGCTGCTGGCGCCTTTGTAGCCCCCCGTAACCGTGCCATTGTTTATAAAGGTATCGCTGCCGCCCTGGGTCATGTCCACATCGCCGTTTACGGTGGCTCCGACATTGTTGGTGAACTGGTCGTCGCCCGCGCTGCCCAGCCAGTCGCCCGCCCCGGAGTAGTCATAGGGGTTGCCAGAGTCCGGGTTGGCGCCCACCTCGGCTTGGGATGCGCAGGGGAAGGCTAATAATAAAAATATAACGATAAATGGTAACGCTTTGATTGGGGGGTTGGGTGAAGATAAAAAGCTGGGAAAACAAGATGTAAAATGGCTGCGCAGAACATGGAATCCGGCGGAAAGTAGAATTATAACTTCCATTATCAGTAAATCCAGTATAGTCAAGTAATAGAATTATTGCCGACCTGTTTAGAATAGCCCCAGGCAGAAATCATTGGAGACAGACGGAAGTATCTACCTAAGTTCGAAATAGAGTCTAAATTCAACTGTGAACAGAGTCAACATTTAAATCCAAATTAAATACTAGTAGGATAAAGGGGTATCCTGCTTATAAAAAATACATAAAGCCATCTAATTTTCCCGGAAGCTGGACCAAAAGCGGCAAGCGCGGTCGCGGGAACGCGCTCCGGCACGGCGCGGGGATTCTATAACAAGGAATCAACTGAATGTGTGAGAATTGCTTAAAAATCAAACAAGGTGCATTTGGGCGGGCATGGGTCAGCAAAAATTCACCTGGTCGCCGCGAGTGCTCGAACAACCATGAATTTAACCCTGTCGCCCGGGCGGGCTCCTGATGCACCGGCAGGTCGGGACCTGCTCAAAAATTTAACCAGACAAAAGCAGCCAATGTTTCTACTGTTGAACTACGTTTGGGTTAACGCGGCCTGGTCATGTGGCGTCTGAATCAGCCGGTTTGGGTGCAAGGCCTTGCAGAAGCGCCTCAACCATCTGGTCCAGGACGAGCCCGGCTTTTTTTTGCAGCGTGCCCGCCTTGTCGGTGGTCATGATCGGCACCCCTTGTTCTTGTTCATCGGTTTGCAGTTGGCCGTCCACCAGCAGCCTGGCCAAGCCGTGCATGCCGGCCCACAGGATGTTGGCTAAGACCTGGGGGTCGCCCTGTCGTATTACTCCCTGTTTTTGGCATTGCAATACCGTTGCCCCTAGAACCAGGTTGGAACGGTGCACCGCGGCCCTAAGGGAGGGTTTGCGGGCCTGACCGGCCAGCTCGGAGCTGAACATCAAACGGAACATATTGGGAAATTCCTGGGCAAAGTGTACATAGGCCCTGCCCAAGGCTGCCATGGTGGTCTGGGCGTCGGGCCCGGCCTCTTCCACGATTTTACCGTATCTATCGGCGATGGCGTTGAATCCGTCTTCGGCCACGGCACACAACAAATCATGCTTGTTGTCAAAGTGGC
Organism: Dethiosulfatarculus sandiegensis; assembly: GCF_000931935.2. GTDB lineage: Bacteria > Desulfobacterota > Desulfarculia > Desulfarculales > Desulfarculaceae > Dethiosulfatarculus > Dethiosulfatarculus sandiegensis. Next base: position 183,236 of record NZ_AZAC01000002.1, on the reverse strand, counting down.
GGTAAGCCGCGGTGCGGGACACGCCCAGGGCCTGGCCCAGGCCCCTCATCGTCACGGCTGAGACGCCCTTTTTACCAATAATATTAAGGGCCTCAGAGATAAGCGCCTGGCGCAGAGCACCATGATGATATGTTTTTGTTTTGGGCATAATGATTCGACACATTTATCATGCTTCCAAAGTTAACCAATCCAACCTTGGAAGGTTCTATAATTACCACAAAATTTAAATTATACGCTTTTATTAAGAGACCGCCCTCACGAAAGCGCAACCAGCATGGATGCGGCCTTGACATAATCTTACCCATCAAAAACGGACAATCATCTAAGCGGCATAGTGTGATCCCGAGAGGCGCCCTCCCCTCTGGCGAAAAGGTTTAAAATTGAACCGCCCCGGGAAATCCGGAGAGGTTTTTGTTTGAGTCAGGCCACCATGGTCTGACCCTGTTTATCCTGATAATACATATATTCCATCTCGGCAAGCGGGACATTTCCGATTGGCTCCAACAAGCACCGGTTGTTGGAGCCAATCCACCCAAGCCAGAGTGGCGAATTCCACGGCCTGGCGATGCTTCCAGGGGCCTTGTTTGTTGATCACTTCAGTGCCGATAACCGATTCGGCCATGGCGTTGTCAGCGCTAAGGGGCAGGTCTGTTTTGAGCGAATTTGATAGCCACCAGCCCACTATCATGCGGGCAAATAAATCGATGATAAAGGCCACGTAGGCGAAGGCAAGCCAGATCGAAACATAGGTGAGATCGGCGATCCACAGCTCATTGGGACGCTCGGCCGTTAAGTTGCGCCGGACCAAGTCGGTCGGACAAAAAGCGTCATCTTCCGGCCTCGTGGTCCTAACCTTCATGCCCCTCACTGCACCGGTCAGACCCATTACTCCACCGTACACCGGGCCACTTCTATTTCATCACGAAGAAGCAGGCGCCATGCCTTGCGCGCTCCATAAACCCGGAAGTTATCATTCCACACCCGGCGTATCTCAGTGCACAGATAGGCATCCCGCTTGGCCCTTTTCGGCAGGCGCTTAAGATAGGCCTGTCTGGCCTTGTGCTCATAGTAGACCGGCGGGGCGATCGGCAGCATCGCGCAGATCGGCTCGACCCCGTGGACCTGGCGTTGATTGTCGATAAAGGAAACCATCACTTCCGTAGGCGGTCGAGCTCCGCCTGGGCGAAAAACGCCGACGCTTGGCGCAGTATCTCATTGGCCCGCCGTAGCTCACGGTTCTCACGTTTCAGTTGCTTGAGCTTTTCACGCTCTGATGTTGTCAGACCGGCGCGAAGACCCTGATCACGCTCGGCTTGCCTCACCCAGCGTCGCAGGATCTCGCAGGTGCAACCCACTTGGGAGCTATCGAACTGATGGCTGACCACTGCGTGCCGTACTCCTCCTGGTGCTCAAGCACCATACGTACAGCGCGATCCTTCACCTCTTTGGGATATCTCTTGCCTTGTTCCATGACCCCATCCTCTCAAACTCTGAGGTCTCCGGCAATACCGGGGCGGTTCATACTTCTATATCTGCCTTGTCGTCGGTATGCTGGTATCCAAATTAACAACACAGAAAATGATTGATGCTGGCAAGCATCGTGTGCTGGTCTATGCCAGTTTAGTGATTTCAATTTCAACAATGACCAGCTATGCATTTCTGACAACTGGAATACATTTACTTATTGCTGCATTACTTTTTGGGGTTGGCTATGGTATTTTACAGCCGCTTTTTCAAGCTTTTGTTTCGGGAACAACCTCGATCCCAAAACGCGGAGTGGCAAATACAACCTATTTGCTGTCTTATGATATTGGTATCGGGATCGGTACCCTCATGATGGGCTACCTGCAAGAAACCATCGGGCTGTCGATCGGATTTGCTTTAACTGCGGTAGCATACGTAATCGGAGGGTTCATTTACGCAGCATATGTGGATCGTTATTATATTGAGTTAAAATGCAATCCCGGTGTTCATAGCGGTCGTTCTGATTTATTGTCACAATACCTCAAACGGATTATCTGCCAGACGAGGGGCTTGAGTTGACACCTTGTCAGAATTAGAGGGGTGATTTATTTCCTGGATTAACGCCAAGTTATCCAAAATAAGGAGAATTAAATGACCACCCAAAAAAAACTGATCAAACGCAAAAGCGACAAATATGTCTATCGTTGAAGGGCAGAACACCTAAGCCGTTGGATTTGACTGGCTATAGTAGTGTTTTTCCATCCCCCCAAGAAAAAACAGGCATTTCTTCCCAAAACCGCCTTGACCGTGTTCGGTAAGATAGACATCCCCGGCCTTTCAGGACACGAGCGTCTCAAAACTTATCCTTACTACAAAAAAAGCTAATCCACCGCCACGACCACATAGAGAATCATACTTATGATAACGGCCACCATCAGTATGTCCTCAAGGCGGCCCAACCCGATTCACCCACTACCGGCTCAACTATAATCGTCTCTGGCTGCTCAACCACGGTCGGGTTACTTGTGCATTGGGCTGGCTGCAATCATCTGTTCAAGAAGAGAAAAAATATTATAATCTATTTCACCCACTAGTATATGGTATAAAGTATGCATAAACCATTAAATAAAAGGGGGGATGCTATACGCGAAGTGGTGAATTTAAAACCAAGATGATCAGTAGTAAACAAGACTAATTCGCGGTTTGAGCGGCAGAAACTTGCATTGCTTTGCTCAGGCAGGCCCCACAAAACTAAAGGCGCGGGGGAACAATGGAAGTTCTGTCACCGATACTGCGCTGCCCTGATTGTCTAAGCAGCGATTTAGCCGTAGCCACCGACCGATTTGTTTGTGATAAGTGTCACCGGAATATAAAGTATATTGACAAAATCCTCGACGCCCGCCCTAAATCCCGCATCCGTTTACCTCTATTGTATGAAGATAAACACTATTTGAAATGGCAAAACATGTGGAGGGAGGGACACGACTATTCTTACAGATCCAGTGGTCCGCTGAGTTGGATTCAAATGGCTGGTCATCGGATTATTAGCAATTGGAGGCATGGTCAGTCCAGCAATTGGCTGCTCGATATCGGCTGTGGAGATGGAGCTCATCTTGATTTTTGTGGCGATGTTGAAACCTATATCGGACTCGATATGGATATGGAGACCCTCAAATCGTTTTCCATCCGTGAAAAAAGCGGCCCCGGTGATCATTTTGCAGTAAGGGGAGACGCCTACAACCTGCCCTTTGATAATAATATTTTTGATACCATCATTTCCGTTTACAATTTAGAGCATCTCGCTTTTCTCGATCTATGTTTGGAAGAAGTGTGCCGGGTTCTCACGGATTATGGCAGCTTTTATATAAGCATTCCCAATGAGGGCGGTCTGGCATGGGGCGCTGGTAGATGGCTGAGCTCCAAAAAGCATTTTGATTCCCTGAGCCTAAATTATGATCGCTTGATCGAGATTGAACACATCAATTGTATCTGGCAAATCGAAAAGGCCGTAAAGCGATATTTCAAATCTATTAAAATACATCGCTTTCCGCTGAGAGTTCACAGCAGGCATCTTAACTTGATAACTACATTGCATTGCCAAAAGCGGTTATTTAATTCGAGCCTAAATAATCTGGGTTAAAAAATAGGGGGCTCACAAAGGGTGCCAGGTTGCTGGTGCCTTTTTCGGTATTCCCCTTATAAAAAAAGCTTATCCACCGCCACGACCACATAAAGAGCCACAGCCGCAATCATTGTCCAGAAAACGGTCCAGTCCATACCTTTTCCCCTTCTACTACCAGCTTGATGAGCATGGCGAGAACACCACCGCCCGGCAGCGTGCTCACAGGCTGCCGGTTGGATATCAAAAGAAGGTCAAGGACGGGTGGAAGGAATACCCTGGCCTTTGCCAGCAGGCCGGGGTTGAACCGTGTTGAGCCGTTCGGTTATCAAGATATCCGGCATTCAATGGCCAGGTACTTGAATGACGTTCAAAAAATGGGGATCAAACGGGTTCAGTAGATACTGAGGCGCCAGAGGCAGACCACTACCGAGATATATTTAGAAGGAAATTACACTGACGCAAGGCCCGATATTGAGCTGCTTGCTCAAAAAAATAGGCTAGCCAAAAGCGGCTAGCCTATTGATATCTATTTGGCGTCCCCAACGGGATTTGAACCCGTGTCGCCGGCGTGAAAGGCCGGTGTCCTGGACCTGGCTAGACGATGGGGACTTATTTTGTTGGTGGGCCGTGCGTGGCTCGAACACGCGACTCTCTGCTTAAAAGGCAGATACTCTACCAACTGAGTTAACGGCCCAACCGGTTAGGATTTGGTTTCTTACCATGACCTTTGGGGGGTGTCAAGAACCCAAGTACTTTCTTTTTATACACCTTTATTTTAGTAGACAATTTTGTTTTTGGGTAGAAAAACTACGCATCTTGTCCTTGCAGGGCTCCAGGGGGAACGCTAAACTAGGAGGACCGTGAAGTTGAGCGGAAGAAATTGGTTTTGGATCTGTTTTTACTCCATGTTTCGGTGCAAAATATGGAGAAAGAAAGGCATGCGGCCCGAATGGAGGACCGGATGGGGACCAACGCTTCGATTCGACCCGGACTAAAAGGAAAGGCCCGAGCCCTGGTGCGACAAGAGGACTTGGCATCCTCCTTTGGCAACCCTGGTGTGGAGGTTTTATCCTCCATGACTTTAATGACCCTCCTGGAAAAGGCTTCTTTGGCCTGCGTGGAGGTTTTTTTGCATCCGGACCAAATGTGCGTGGGATCCCGCATGGAGATGGACCACCTGGCCCCCACCCCGGAGGGCTTTACCGTGACCGCTTCGGCGGAATTGGTCGAAACCAAGGGCAGCAAGCTTGTTTTTAACGTCAGCGCCCAGGATGGGCGGGATCAGGTGGCGCACGGGGTCCATGTGCGTTTTCTGGTTGACCGCGCCAAATTCCTGGATTCCGTGGCGGCCAAAAAAGCCGCCCAGGGAGGCGAAAATTGAGCGCCAAGAAAGCCTCGGCCAAAGGAGACAAGGTCGAGAGCAAAGTGAGTCTGTACCACGCTTGGTGCAAGCGTTGCGGCAACTGTGTGGCATTCTGTCCCAGAAAGGTGCTTGAGTCCGATGAGTGGGGTTATCCCTATCAGGCTCAGCCCGAGCGCTGCATTGCCTGCGGCTTGTGCGAAAAGCTGTGTCCAGACTTCGCCATCACTGTGGGGAAACCCACAGATGGCGAAAAAGAAAAGAAAAATGCGCCCTCACCCGGCACACCCGGCTCGAATGTGAGCCCAAACCACAGTCCTGAAAGGCTGGCCCCCATGGCGGCCGATGGGGAGGAGAACGGTGCCTAAAAGGCAGCAAGCCCGTTTGATGCAGGGCAACGAGGCCATCGCCTATGGAGCCCTGGCCGCAGGGTGTGACTTTTTCGCGGGCTACCCAATCACCCCTGCCAGCGAGATTACCGAGATCATGAGCCGGGAATTGCCTAAAAAAGGCAATCCCTTTATTCAAATGGAAGATGAAATCGCCAGTGTGGGATGTTGCCTGGGGGCCTCACTCACCGGGCGCAAGGCAATGACCGCCACCAGCGGCCCGGGCTTCTCCCTGATGCAGGAAAACCTGGGTTACGGCTGTATTGCCGAGATTCCCATGGTGCTTGTGAACGTGATGAGGGCCGGCCCCAGCACCGGGCTGCCCACCAACGTGGCCCAGGGCGATGTGCAACAGGCCCGTTGGGGCACCCACGGCGATCATCCGGCTATCGTGCTCTGCCCCTCCAGCGTGGCCGAGTCCTATGAGCTGACTGTCTTGGCATTTAACCATGCCGAACGCTACCGCACTCCGGTTATCCTGCTCTCCGACGAGACCGTGGCCCACATGAGGGAAAAGGTCTCCCTGCCGAAGGACAAGGATATTGAGATCATAAACCGCCGCCAGCCCACCGTGCCGCCGGACTGGTACACACCGTACAAAACCGACGGTTCATTGATCCCGAGGCTGGCCGACTTAGGCGAAGGCTACCGCTACCATGTCACCGGCCTGGTGCATGACGAGCGGGGCTTCCCCACCCGCAGGGTAGACGAAGTAGAACCATTCTATAATAGGATGTTCGAAAAAATCAGCCGCCACTTCAAGGATCTGCAATACACCAAATCCTACTCCATGGAAGATGCGGACCTGGCGATCATTGCCTATGGCTGCACCGCCAGGAGCGCCAGGGCGGCTGTGCGCATGGCGCGCGAACGGGGCATCAAGGTGGGGCTGTTGCAGCTCCTTAGCCTGTGGCCTTTCCCCCGCCAGGCGGTTGAAATGGCTCTTGAAGGCAAAAAAGCGGTGATTGTTCCCGAGTTGAACATGGGTCAGATGGCCCGTGAGGTCAAGAGAGTCAACGCCGGTCGCACCAGCGTTTACCGGCACAGCAAGATGGACGGGACCATGATCACCCCCGATGAGATCCTTAGCCGTATGCGGGAGGTGCTGTAATGGCGGCTTTACCTACAGATAAGCCGGTCTACAAGTGGTTGCGGCACGACAAGAAGTTCCCCCACGTCTGGTGCCCGGGCTGCGGCCTGGGGATCCTCTTGGGCTCCTTGGTGCGCGCCTTGGATATGACAGAACTCACTAAAGACGAGGTGGCCCTGGTCTCCGGCATTGGCTGCACCGGCAGAATGCCGGTCTATGTGGATGTGGGCAGCGTACACACCACCCACGGCAGGGCGCTCACCTTTGCCACCGGCATCCACCTGGGCAATCCCAAACTGAACGTGATCACCATCATGGGCGACGGCGACGCCACGGCCATCGGCGGAAACCACCTGATCCACGCGGCCAGGCGCAACCTGAACATCACCGCGGTGATCGTAAACAACTCCAACTACGGCATGACCGGCGGACAGTACAGCCCCACCACGCCCATGGGCGCCAAGGCGACCACCGCCCGCTACGGACATATTGAACCGGCCTTTGACATCTGCGCCCTTACCGCCACGGCGGGTGCTTCTTTTGTGGCCCGCTCCACCGTGTTCCATGTCAACCAGTTGGACAAGCTCCTGGCCCAGGCCTTTACCCATTCGGGATTTTCAGTGGTTGAGGTCTTGAGCCCCTGCCACACCAACTTTGGCCGTCAGAACAAACTGGGCAGCCAGATTGATATGCTTAAATCCTTTAAAAAGCGCGGGGTCAAGTTGGAGCGCTATAACGAGCTCCCCGAAGCCAAAAAGAAAGAATCCTTTGCCACAGGCGTTTTGGTTGACCGCGAGCAGGAAACCTATTGGGACGCCTTTCAAAGGATCTGCGAAAAGGCGGGCAAGGAGGGCAAAAAATGACGGCTCAAGGCAAAAACACCTTGCCCCAGCCAAGGGTCGAAGTCCGTCTGGCAGGCAGCGGCGGCCAGGGACTGATCCTGGCGGGACTGGTGCTGGCCGAGGCATGCGGCCTTTATGACGGGCGCAAAGTCGCCATGGTGCAGTCCTACGGCCCTGAAGCCAGGGGCGGAGCCAGCAAGGCCGAGGTCATCATAAGCGACGAGGATATAGATTATCCCCTGTGCAACCGGGTGGATCTGCTCCTGGCCCTTACCCAGCAGTCGGCAGACACCTATTGCTGGGATTTGAATCCTGCAGCCTGGATGATCGTGGACGCCGACCTGGTGACCCATCCCCCCAGCAGCCGGGCCATCAAGTTGCCCTTTACGGCCATGGCCAGGGACAAGCTTAAAAAGCCCATGGTGGCCAATGTCATCGCCTTGGGCGCCATCTGCGAGCTTACAGACCTGGTAAGCAGAAAATCCCTGGAAAAAGCCCTTATGGCCAGGGTTCCCAAAGGCACCGAGGCGCTCAACAAAAAGGCGCTCAGCCTTGGGGCCAAAATGGCCAAGGATTATGCCGAGATCGCCGAACCGGAAATGCCCGAACCCAGTGCAGCGGATATCTGACAACCGCACACTCATAATCTGCAAGCCCGGACCAAGGGCCCAGGCAGAGTCCTGACCCAAAAACGCCCACCATTTCTTTAAGGAATGGTGGGCGTTTTTTTATTTGGTGTTTTGCCCCCAATCGTGCATTATGCCCCTACCTGGTTTGTGAAATAGTGCAATCTTCATGATACGCGAAAGGTTGCCTTTCTCTAATGGGCTTGCGAACAGAGACAAAGTCCTGGCATGTGAATTGACCCTAGCGATAAAGGCTGGTATAAGCCTTAGCATGTGCAAAAAAGTACTAACGGCTTACAGATAAAGCCCTCCCGGGTTTTGTGAAAGGTAAGCCGGTAAAGTGTAATCTTACTAACTTATTAAAATTATTAATAATATTAACACTAACACCGAAATGACCCGTCATTCGGGGTCCCCAAAACTCGTAGAGTTTCAGGGGTGTTCATTCGGGGTCCCCAAAACTCGTAGAGTTTCAGGGGCCGTTAGGGAGGCCCAAAAACTTGAATTTTTGGGTATATCATTAACCCGCAACAGGCTTGTTTGTAAACGAACCTGCACTAAGTCTCTAATCCCCTGCCTTCAAAAAGGGGCAAGGGAAGGTCGAGGATGGATCATGACACAAGAGAAAAAGGCTCTAACACTTGAAGATCATTTCTGTTTTGCCTGTCACAGCGGCCTTGAATGCTATACTTCCTGTTGCCGGGATGTGAATATCTTTCTCACCCCCAATGATGTCATCCGCATGAAAACCGCCCTTGAAATGACCTCCACCGAATTCTTGAAAAAATACACCGATGTGGTGGTGGTCCCTGATCGGCACCTTCCCCTGGTGCAGCTCCGCATGAATACCGAGGACAACAACAAATGCTTTTTTGTTCGCCCTCACGGCTGTCTCATCTATGCCCACCGCCCCTGGGCCTGCCGCATGTTCCCCCTGGATGAGGCGGGAGCCGGCGGTTTCAGTGTAATTGCCACCGGTGACCGCTGTCATGGTCTGGTCAAGGGCGACGACTGGCAGGTAAAGTCCTGGCTTAAAGACCAGGGGGCCACCCAGTCCAAGGAATCCGACGGAAGCTATGACGCCCTGGCCGCCCATGAATTCATGCGCAAACTGGATATTGAAAACCAGCAAATTCTGAACATGATCATCACTGCGCTCTATGATGTAGACGGCTTCAGAAAGCTGATCTTTGAATCCAGCTTCCTGGATAAATTCGAACTGGACCAGGAAAGAATAGATATCTGTAGAACCGAAGACGTGGCCATGTTGGACCTGGGCTTTGATTGGGTTAAATTCGGGCTGTTGGGCCAAAAAACCCTCACGGTCAAAGAAAGCGCCATCAAGGCGGCCAAGGAAGCCGGCTAGTGCTGCCGGACAAACGGGACAAAAGATTCAGCGAGCTGGGAGAAGATGGTTTCACCTTTGCCTGCAATCCCCAGGTCTCCTGTTTCAACCAATGCTGCCGCAGGCTGAATCTGGTGCTCACGCCCTATGATATTTTGCGTCTGCGCACTCACCTTGGCATCTCCTCGGATGAGTTTCTGGAAAGATACGCGGACGTGGAGCCAGGGCAAAACGGCTGGCCTCAGGTGAAGCTCAAAATGAACCGGGACGCAGAGGGGCTCTGCCCCTTTGTTTCCCTGGAAAAAGGCTGCACAGTTTATCAAGACAGGCCCGGAGCCTGTCGCACCTACCCCCTGGGGCGCGCCACCAGAAAGCAATATGACGACTCTCTCGAGGAATCATTCTTTCTGGTCAGGGAAGATCATTGCCAAGGCTTTTTAAAAGGGGCAAAATGGTCCCCGGAGACCTGGACCAAGGACCAGGGTCTTGAGACCTATAATCAGGTGAACGATCTCTTCCTGCCCCTTATCACCCGTCAGCCGGTGGATGCAGACAGTGAGGTGATAGCCAAAAAGATGCGCATGTTCTTTCTGGCCTGTTACCGGCTGGAGGCCTTCCGCGCGCTGGCCAGCCAAGGCAGGATGACCCAACTTTTCGATATCGAGCCTGAACGCATGCAGGCCATTGGTGAAGACGATCTGGAACTCCTGAAATTCGGTTTTGATTGGCTCAAATTCTCCCTGTTTGGTGAGCCGACCATGCGTCTGAAGGACGCCTAGCCGTTTGCAGACACCGGTTTCAAGGCCGGGAAGCTTTTTTTAAAAAGACCTCTCGGCTTAGTTAATAGATGGACAAACTTGATTTTTTCCGAGGTCGTGGTTTATGCTTGATTAATTTTTCACAAAGTCTTATAAAGTGAGGACCGAAAACCAAAGATACCGAGGGAGACACTTAGATCCAGCGGAATATAGGGGTCTTTTTCGGGTCTTTCGTGCCTGATCAGATTAGGAGAGATGGGATGAGCGCAAAGGTATATCCGAATCTGCTGAAAGAGCTGAAGGAATTTGGCTTGGAGGATGCGGGCAACTGTTATCACTGCGGTAACTGTACGGGTGTGTGTCCCCTGTCCACCGAAGATACACCATTTCCCCGCAAAATCGTGCGATACGCCCAACTGGGCCTTAAAGACAAAATTCTGGAATCGCCCGAACCCTGGCTTTGCTACTATTGCGGCGAGTGTTCGGACCTCTGCCCCAGGGGAGCGGACCCGGGTGAGACCATGATGGTTATGCGCAGGTACCTCACCTCCCAATACGACTGGACCGGGTTTGCCAAAAAATTCTACACCTCTGAAATCTTCGAGATCATGGCCGTCTCTATTGTGGCCATTTTAGTGGGCCTGGGCTTTGTCTTTTTTGCCAACTGGGGAGCCTCCCATGATGTGGTGCAGCTAAACACCTTTGCGCCCAACTGGATCATTGAAATCCTGGACTGGATCATGGCCGTGGTCTTAAGTGCGGTCCTTTTAAGCAACGTATACCGATGCGCTCAAATGGTGACCAAAGGAGAGCTTAAAAAGATTCCCATAAGTTTATATCTGGCCAAGGCCAAGGACCTTTTGATCCACACCGTGACCCAAAAGCAGTTTTCCAAATGCGAAGACCGCAAACAGTGGATCATTCACCTTTTGATCATGACCGGTTACAGTTCGGTCTTTTTGATGGTGGTGGTGGGGCTGCGCTGGTTCCAGCGTGATTCCGTGATAGACCCCGAGTGGCCCACCATAAGCGTTCTTATGACCATAGTCGGCTACTATGCCACCGCGGCGATCATGTACGGCACCACCTACGCCCTTATCGGACGCATCAAAAAAAGCAAAGCGCCCTATAAGAACTCCCACGGCACAGACTGGATGTTTTTGGCATTGTTGCAACTAACCACCCTAACCGGCATCCTGGTCCACGCCTTTATCTTCCTGGGTTGGGCATTGCCGGTATACATCATCTATGTCATCCACCTGATGGTGGCCATACCCATGCTGGTCCTGGAAGTGCCCTTTGCCAAATGGGCTCACCTGGCCTATCGCCCGGTAGTGCTCTTTTTGACTCAGGTGCAAAAAGAATACGCCGAACAAAAAAAGCAAAGCCAAGCCTAGCTGTTTGAATGGCAGACAGGGATGCCACGAGGCGGCCTAAAAAGGCCGCCTCGTTTAGCTTGCTGACAAAGTCCTCCTGGACATTGTCAGAGGCCACTTGGCAAAAACGCGGTTTTGCCAAGTGGCTCGAATTACTCGTCTTAAGAAATCCTCGCAATTCGGCGGGCCGTCCATGGCCCGCGTTCAGGCTGTTTGTCAACAGCCTGACGAGGCGGCCTAAAAAGGCCGCCTCGTTCTTATTTACCGCATCTTAAAAAAACGTGTGGTACATCCCCCCTGAATTGAAATGATATAAAAATTAAAAATTTATTATCATTAGCATTTTTATTTATCAATTGCCTTTGGTTGCGCGGCTCCATTGGAACCGGTAAAAACCTTGCCTCCAAATCCAGCGCTAAAATCGCCTATCAGGCGCCAAAGGTTAGCGATATTACGGAAATATTCCAAAAAAGTACAGATAAGGCTCCCAGGGAAACCATTTATGGCGGGCTTATAATGCCAGACAAAATAAACGGTAAAATGCCGGCGATTGTAATAACGCATGCCTCGGGCGGGGTTTTCCCCTGGCGGGAATTGGCCATGGCTGAAAAACTGAATAAAAATCAGATAGTCGCCTTTATACCTTATAGTTTTGAGGCCAGGGGAATTGCCAATACCAACCAGACAGCGGGAACCGACATTACCTTTGGCATGCGCCTGGCCGACGCATTCAACGCCTTGAAATGACTCGACACCCGCCCTGATATTGATGCCGGTAAAATCAGTATTATGGGTTATTCAAGCGGGGGAGTGGCATCTCTTTTAAGCGGTGAGAGGGCCATAATCAATAATCTTTCCCCTAAGGGTTTATCATTTGTCTCCCACGTCAATATTTACACAACCACCATTATTATTTTTAAAGATTCTCAACCCAACCAAGCCCCGATGCTCTTTTTAGTGGGGGAAAAAGACGATATATGTCTGAAGTCACGGAATTTTTCAAAAAAAGCCTGGCAAAATAAAGTGGGCGTCTCCCATGAATTAACGCCTTGGCCTAACCCCGATTAAAAATAAAAAAGAGCCGTCCCTTTTTTGACACGGGACGGCTCTTTTCAAATCCTGTTTCAGGCCCTTAAGGCTCTGAATTCTCTTTTACCCGTTAACCACCTCGGCCACCTTGTCCGCGGCCTCGCTCATGGTTCCGGCGGTGGTGAAGTCGAGCCCGCTTTCATCCAGAATGCGGCGGCCTTCTTCATGATTGGTGCCTTCCAGGCGCACCACCAAAGGCACCTTCACATCCATCTTCTTGGCTGCCGCCACCACGCCCGCGGCCAGAGTGTCGCAGCGTAGGATGCCGCCGAAAATGTTAATGAGAATTGCCTTTACATTGGGATCGCCTAAGATGATCTCAAATCCCCGGCTCACCATCTCTTCATTGGCTCCGCCGCCTGCGTCCAAGAAGTTGGCAGGTTCGGCCCCGGCCATTTTGATCACATCCATGGTTGCCATGGCCAGGCCGGCGCCGTTCACCATGGTGCCCACATTGCCTTGCAGGCGGATGTAGTTAAGGCCGTAGCTCTTGGCCTTAAGCTCCAGGGGATCGGTCTCCAGGGGGTCTTTCAGCTCGGCGATCTCCGCGTGCCTGAAAAGGGCGGAATCGTCAAAATTGATCTTGGCGTCCAAGGCAATTAGATCCCCGGCCTTGGTGACCACCAGGGGGTTGATCTCCACCAGGGAGGTCTCTTTTTCCCAGGCCAGGGTGGCCAGGGACTGAATCAACTTAGCCCCCTGCTTAAGGGCCTCTCCGCTTAATCCGCAGCCAAACAAAAGCTTGCGTCCCTGATAGGCCCACAGGGGAAGTCCGGGTTGAATATGGGTGGTGAATATCTTCTCGGGGGTCTTCTCGGCCACGGCTTCGATATCCATGCCGCCCGCCGGAGAAGCCATAACCAGGAGTTTTTCAGCACTCCTGTCCAGCACCACGGCCAGATAAAGCTCCCGGTCGATATCTGTGGCTTTTTCCACATAGACCTTGCGCACCAGCTTGCCCTCACCCCCGGTCTGGTGGGTGACAAGCTTCATGCCGATCATCTTTTCGGCCGCGTCCCTGGCCTCCTCGGCATTTTTAACCACCTTGACGCCGCCGGCCTTGCCTCGACCACCGGCATGAACCTGGGCCTTGACCACAACCGGGCCGCCACCCAGGGACTTGGCAACCTCATAGGCCTCGTCCGCACTGGTGGCAATTCCGCCTTCTGGCACCGGAATGCCGAAGCTCCTCATCAACTCCTTGGCCTGATACTCATGTACGTTCATGGTGTGTATCCTCGAATGTTCATTAAGAGAATGGAGTTTGGCAAGTTTATACCAGCATCCCCCGGGCTTCAACCCAGTCTTTATTCGGCTTGCCTCTCCTTGTCACGGTTTATGCGCCTGCGCTTGAATCTGCGGGCCAAAACAGGCAGGCTTCGCCACAGATCGCGAGCCTTGAGCCAGGGCACGGCCAGATCGCTCACAGCTCTTGCCTGGTAAAATCCCTTTTGCAGCTCCAGCACCACCTTGCCACCCAAAACCGGGTTTTCCCCGGCCTTGAGATGGGCCAACGAGCCCCACCCCGCCTTGGTTCGCACCAGGCCCAGTCTTAAGGGGGCCTCAAAGCCCTCGGGAGGGTTGTGCAACACAGTATGCGAAAGCAGCCTGCCGTGAGCCTGGCCGGGCGGCGGTTCAGGCCTGGCCCGAGTCAAGGGAGCCAGGGCAGGGGCAAAACTGGGCTGCCAGGGGCCTTCCTCGTCTATTTCCCTGGCAGCCAGGGTCAATATGCTCACCAGGTTATTGTTCCCCAATCCACCTATGGACTGGGTGAGGGCCACCTGGGGTTTGAAACCAAGCCGTTGCGGCTTTTCCACCTCTCCTGTAAGCAGCCAGCAGGCCTCAACCACCTGGGCCAGGCCCGACGCGCCCACCGGATGCCCCCTGGCCTTCAGCCCCCCTGAGCAGTTGATGGGTATCTCGCCGCCCACACTGGTGCGGCCTTCCAAGGCTGCCTCCAATCCCCCACCGGGAGGAAAAAAGCCCAGGTCTTCAGAGCCTATCACCTCAAACATGGTAAAGGCGTCGTGCACCTCTGCGAAATCCACCTCCTGGGGATTTATGCGGGCCATGGCATAGGCCCTCATGGCAGCCTGGCGAGTGGAGTTGAAGCTGGTGAGGCTGCCCCTTCGGGTTACTGCCGATGAGTCTGTGGCATGTCCCACCCCGGCCAGCCTGACCGCCCCCTTTTCCCGGCTCAAAACAACCGCCGCCGCCCCGTCAGTGATGGGGGCGCAATCATACAGGCAAAGCGGGTCGGCCACCTTGCGGGAGCTGAAATATTTCTCGGGCGTTATCTCTTTCCGGAACTGGGCATAGGGATTAAGCGCGCCCCTGGCGTGGTTTTTCATGGCAACCATGCACAAACCTTCCAGGAGCCGCTCTTCGGCCATGCCGTGGGCCTCGGCATAGGCCCTGGCTATGAGCCCTGCCAAACCGGGCATGGAAGCCCCGTACCGGCGTTCACCCTTATCTATGACCTGGGCCAAAAGCCGGGTGGCGGCCTTGGTGGAAAGGCCTGTCATCTTCTCACCCGCCACCACCAGAACATTGGTACAGTACCCGCTGGCCACCGCAAAAAAGGCGCTCTCCAGGGCCCCGGCCCCGGTGGAGCTGGCGGTCTCCACCCTGGAGCTGGCCGCACCGCTTATATTCAGGCGATCGGCCAAAGACACGGACAGGTTGCCGTCACCGGTAAAGCCTTCCGGGTTCATCACACCAAGGTATACGGCGTCCAGCTCTTTAACCCCGGCCTGATCCATGGCCCCTTTCGCAGCTGCGGCCAGGAGATCAACCAATGACTCCCTGGATCTGCCAAAAGGGGTCAGGGCAGCACCGGCTACATAGACCGGTTGAGGCATGGATAAACACCTCCTTTAAGAATCAAAGCCATAAACTTTGCGAGCCAAGCGGTTTTGCCTTCACTATAGGACATAAAACACCAAAAGACCAAGGTTCATCTCAGATGTCATCCATAAAACCTTACCCATGGCAACCTGTTGATCTGTAAAGTAAAATAAATATTTTACCCACTTCTGAAAAAAGAAGAGGCAATTTATCAGGCAGTTTGGGCGAAGCGGTTTTCTATTGAGCGGGGAGTTTGGCCCGCAAAACAAAAAACTTTGCAACCCGTTAAGGTTGGCTTGCGGAAACCAGGGTCATGGGGCATGCTTGGGTAATGAAAAAGGGCTTAGGTCCCGGCATCTGGCCCGGGGACGCCCTGTTAATTATATTCCGGCCTTGGCCCTTAAAAAAGCCGACAACCCAGGGGAAGCCAGGAAAGAAATAAAAAATGGATCAGACTGACAAGGCTATCTTACGCGAGGTGCAATCCAACCTGCCCATATCTGAAACGCCTTTTCTAGATTTGGGGCAAAAACTTGGGCTTAGTGAAGAAGAAGTGCTGTCCCGGCTGGCAGGCCTTAAAAAAAGCGGTGTAATCAGGCGGATCGGCGGCAATTTCCAGAGTTCCCGACTGGGTTTCACCTCCACCCTGTGCGCGGCCAAGGTGCCTTCTGAAAAACTGGACCAGTTCGTGGAAGCGGTGAACGCCTATGATGAAGTGACCCACAACTACTTGAGAGACCACGAATTCAATGTCTGGTTCACCTTTATCGCGCCTTCCATGGATTATATTGAAAAATCCCTCAAGGCCCTGGCCGAGAAAACCGGGGTTAAGGATATTTATTCCTTCCCCTCCAAAAAACTTTTTAAAATCCAGGTGGACTTCAAGGTCTGAAGGGCTGTTTGACAGCCAGGGCCGCCCCGGAATTAAAAATATCCGCTATAAGCTATTTTCTCAGTCAGCTGAATTTGGCGCGCCCGGCCATTTGCTTGCGGGCAGCCCACCTGATTTTGGCAAAGGCGATATCTCGGGGCCGGCCTTAACAATCATCAGCCAACTTTTCAAGGCCGGTCTTGGCAGCCTCCAGTTGGGGTTCCAGGGAAAGGGCCCTTTCATATTCCTTGCGGGCCAGTTTCAGGTCTCCCCGCAAGGCCTCCAGGTCAGCCCTTTGCACTGCCATATAAGGGTCTTTCCCATATTGGGAAACAGCCTCTTTCAATAGGCCGGAGGCTTCGTCCAAACGGTCCAGGGAGACCAGGGCGCGGGCCCAGACCCTTTGATGCCGAGCGCTCTCGGGTTCCAGGGTGGAAGCCCGCTTGGCCAGGGAGAGGGCGATTTCCAGGTTGGCCTTGCGGTCCAGGTAAAGGCCCGCCAGGCTGGAAAGGGCCTGGGCGTCGTTGCCGTTGGCCTTGACTGCCCGATTGAACGCCTCTTCCGCCTCTTGCAAATGCCCGGCCGCGGCCAGGGCCTCGCCCAAACGGCGGTGCACGGCCTGACGGCAGCCCGGACTCTTGACCGCGCTCTTGAAATTTTCCAGCGCCTCTTGCAGCCTGCCCTGAGTCTGGGCCAGGCAGCCAAGCTGGAAAAGGGTGTCTCCATGTCCCGGATTGATCTCCAGGCTCTTTTCCAGATTGCCCCTGGCCTGCTCCAGTTTACCCTGACTCATCAGGGCATAGCCCAGGTTGTAATAGGCCATGAAATCTTCCGGCGCGGCGGCCAAGGCCTTTTCAAAGCATTCCAGCGCCTTCTGAGCCTGGCCCAGATGCCCGTAGCACACCCCCAGGGAGTTCAGAACATTCACCTCCGAGGGGTCCAGTATCAGGGCCTTTTCATATTCAACCACAGCCTCTGATATGCGGCCCTGGCTGAAAAGGGTGTCCCCGCTTATGTTCAGACTCACCGCGTCAAAGACAACTACGCAAAACGGCTCTAAAAAGCCGGCGTGCACCAAGGCTTTGGAGGCGCAGTCCATGATCTCCCAGGCCTCAAACCCCGGACAGGGGGCATAGGAAACCCCGGCCCGCAAGGGACGCTCCATGGCCTCTCCCACCTTGCCTATTATCTCCTGCACCTGTTCCCTGGCCTTATCAGCGCTCATATCCGGGAAGATAAGCCCCAAGGTGTCAGGGGCAAAACGACCGGCATGACAATCTTGGGGCAGGTCCTGCTTTACAGCCTCGGCCAGGGCGCTGACCAATGAATCCGCGCCGACCACCCCGCAAACCTCGCGCATGCCCTCCAGGCCCTCCAGCTGTATGAGCGCCACGGCAAAACGCTCATTAATATCGCATACTGCCCGATAGAGAGCCAAAAAGGAACGGTGCCCGGAAAGGCCGGTCACCTC
Source organism: Dethiosulfatarculus sandiegensis (assembly GCF_000931935.2). Classification (GTDB taxonomy): domain Bacteria; phylum Desulfobacterota; class Desulfarculia; order Desulfarculales; family Desulfarculaceae; genus Dethiosulfatarculus; species Dethiosulfatarculus sandiegensis. The sequence goes on along the minus strand of NZ_AZAC01000002.1, from coordinate 165,586 downwards.
GTCCAAGACCACCTTTATCTTGTGCTTGCCAAGGCTGAGCACTGTCTCGGGCCTGGCTTCCAGGGCGTCACTGCTCTTTTGGCCCAACCTCTGAAGCCGGTCACCGGAACGCAGGCTGAAGGTCGGGTCCAACAGGGCCGTGACCTCGGCCACGGAATGGTTTTCCCCCACCTTCACAACCAGGATTTCGGCCTTGGCCAGCACAGGGTCTTTTCCCGAACGCAGGCCTCCGGGCAACACCTGGAAACGCTCTCCGTCGGTCAACCCGTGAATGCGGCCCAAATCCACCAACACCCGGTTCATGGGCAAAATCTCAAGCAACCTGCCTGCCTTTTCCACAATCTCGCCAAAAAAGAGAATCTCGTCCCTTTCCAGGCGCGATGCCACAGCCAGGGCCCGAACCGCCCTGGCCTTCAGCACAGCCGCGGCCTCCAGGGCGAGCCCCCCGCCTTCCCATGATCCGGAATCCACAGCCGCGGCCCCGAGCCTGAGCCTGGCCCGCCAGGGCTCCCTTGCCGGAGTGGCAAGATCCAGGGCCTCCACAGCCCTTTGCAAGAGCAAGGCGGCATCCCTGCCGGTGGCGTCGCCTCCTTCCAAAAGCACATAAAAGGTGGCTCCGCTTCGGGCCGCGGCCAGGGCCTGGGGCAGGGTTTCCTTTATCTTCTTGGCCACGCTCACCACAACCTTGTCCCCAAAGAGCCTGCCGTAGCGCTCCCGCAACAGGTTGATCCCGGCCAATTCCACGGCCAAGAGGCAATAACCCTTTTCACCCTGCTCCTGATCCAGGGCCGGTCTTTCAACGGAACGGGAGGGGGAGAGATTGGAAAGGGCATTGGTGAGCGCCTCGTCCAGGGCGAATTCATTGGCCAGACCGGTTATGGGATCGGTCTCCGCCAAAAGGCGCAGGCGCACCATCTCCAGGGAGGCGTCCATCAGCGAAGCTAAAAAACCGTTTACTGCAGGATGCAGCTGCTCCGCCGTCACCTGCCAGGCCACCACCAGGGCCAGCACCTGGCCTCCTTCAATAAGGGGGACAACCAGTCTGGCCCCTTTTTCATCATAAACCGCCTTGCCCTTGGCCGCGGCTCGGGCCAAGGGGTCCGGAGAGGAGGCATCCGCGTTGGGCGGCATCATCAGGTCCACCCTGCCCACAGACAGGGCCCGTCTGAACAAAGGCTTGAAGGTCTCTTCAAACCTGAACAGATCATCGGAACTCAGACTGTCCTTGACGCCCTGAATTTTCGTGACCAAGGCTTCCCCTCCCCTGTTTTTTTATTCGGCGGATTGCTGAACCGCCTGTTTGACTGCCTCGACGATGATATTCGCATCCCCTTTTTGCAGGGTGCGTACGTCCAAAAGAACCCGGCCGTCTTCCAGACGGCAGATAACAGGCTTGCTAAAGGCCCTGAAATGGGATTCCAGCCTGGTGGCGCTGAGACCCTTTACTCTGACCCTCACCAACTTGGTCCGGGGCTCGGCCAGGGGCAGGGCCCCTCCGCCCACCCGGCTGACACCATTTTCAGTCACAGCCTCCACTTCGTCCAGGTTCAGATTGTTGATGCGGCGGGCCAAAGCGGCGGCCCGGGCGGTCAACTCCCTGTAGGTGGATGAAATCATCCTCAAGGTAGGTATTTCAGCCAGGGCCTTGCTCTGATCCCGGTAGAGTTCAAGGGTGGCCTCCAGGGCGGCCAGGGTGAATTTATCTATGCGAAAGGCCCGGTTCACCGGATTCTTCTTGAGTTTTTCCACCAGGTTTTTATCACCCAGAATAATACCGGCCTGGGGCCCGCCCAAAAGCTTGTCTCCACTAAAGGTGACAATATCCGCCCCCTGTTTAAGTGAATCCAGCACCGTGGGTTCGGTGGGAAGGCCCAAGGTGGCAAAATCCACCAGGCAGCCGGAGCCCAGGTCCTCCATCACCGGCAGATCGTAGCGCTGTCCCAGCTCCTTGAGCTCGCTCAGAGGCACCTCTTTATGAAAACCAACGATGGCAAAGTTGCTGGTGTGAACCTTCAGCAAAAGACCGGTCTCTTCGGTTATGGCGTTCTCATAGTCGTGGAGGTGAGTTTTATTGGTTGCGCCCACAGCCTTTAAGATAGCTCCGCTTCTGGCCATAACATCCGGAATGCGAAAAGAACCGCCTATCTCAACCATCTGCCCCCGGCTCAAGACAACCTCTTTGCCGACCGCCAGGGTCTGCAGGGCCAGATAAACCGCGGCTGCGTTGTTGTTAACCACAAGCGCCGCCTCGGCGCCGGTGAGTTCCTTTAAAATGCCTTCCACATGGCTGTAACGGCTGCCCCTTTTGCCTTTTTCCAGGTCATATTCCAGGTTGCTGTAAGAAATATTAAGCGCAAGCAGCCTTTTCAAGGCGCTTTCCGCCAAAAGTGAGCGCCCCAGATTGGTATGAACCACAACACCGGTGGCATTCACCACTTCCCTTAAACTGGGACGGGCCAGTTCCCTGGCCTTTTGAGCGGATTTGTCAGCCACAGCCTCCAGGGCAAGATCCTCCGGAGCAAGGCCCTTATCAGCCAAAATGACGTTTCGCAGTTCATCCAGATGCTCTCGCACCGCCTTTAGCAAAATCACCTTGGGCAGTTCCTTCAGCATGGCTGTCATTAAAGGATGGTCCAACACCTGGTCTACTTTGGGCAAGGCGGATAAGAGTTTCTGGTCTTTCATATTTATTTAACCTCACATAAATCGGTTTCTTTCCCACAAGACTTACTACACAGCGGGTTCAACAGGCAAGCTTCCGGGATATTTAAGCCAGTAGAGGGCCAGGGCTGAGACCACCAGGCTATGGTCGATCCGGCCTTGACTTACCAATTCCGGAAGGTTCTGCAAGGGTTCTTTCTGCACTTCTATCTGTTCGGTGTCTTCGGGTCTGGCCTCACCCTCCTGCCAGGCGTCAAGAGCCAAAAAGGTGTAACAGCGGTTGTCAAACAAAGCCGGGTTGGGATTCACTGAACCCAATTTTAACCAGTTGTCTGATACAAACCCTGTTTCTTCCTTAAGCTCCCTGGCGGCGGCCTTTTCAGGCGACTCGCCGGGATCGACCATTCCGCCGGGTATTTCCAAGGTTTCAGCGCAGATACCGTGTCTCCACTGGTTAATCAGAACAACTTTACCATCTTGGGTTACAGCCAGGACATTGACCCAGTCCGGCGCATGCAGGGCCACGTAGTCGGCAGGTTCGGCGCCGGGAAGCCTGCGGACCACATTCTCCACTGTAAGAACAGGGTTTTCATATACCAACTTTGAACCCAAATTTTGCCATTTTTGCAATACTAACCCCCTTAAGCAGACCGATGCCCTTGTATTGTTGGTTTTGAGATGCTAATTCTTTTATTATAAAAAAGTTCAATTATCAGAGAATCATAGTTGATTATGATCTCCGGCCGAGGAAACATCACATGAAAGTCGAATACATCAATCCCTTTCTGGATGCAACCATCAAAGTGCTTAAAACCATGGCCTTTACCGAGGCCACGGCGGGAAAGCCCTATGTCAAGAAGGCTGATGAAGCCAAAGGAGATGTCACCGGCATCATAGGCATAACAGGGGACGTGGGAGGATCCTTGTCAATAACCTTCACTGCCGACTGCATCTGCAATATTGTCTCAAACATGTTTGGTGAAACCATCAAAGAGGTCAACGACGAAGTCAAAGACGCGGTGGGCGAACTTACCAACATGATCTCCGGCGACGCCAGAAGGGTGCTTGATGACATTGGCCTGAAACTGGTGGCGGCCATACCTTCGGTTATCAGCGGAAAAAACCACTCCATCAAACACATGGTGAAAGGACCGGTGATAGCCATCCCTTTCAGCACCCAAGCAGGTAATTTTACGGTTGAAGTGACCTTTAACCAATAGGCAAAGGCGGTCTTTTAAAGACCGCCTTTGGCGCACCGAATCAATTTTTCCCGGGTTCTTGCGGCAGCCGGTTCAACTGAAAACCGGCTTTGAGGGATAAACGAACCTCAATCCTGAAACAAGACTACTGTAAAGGCCCCAGCGCCTGACCTATAAGCAGGTTCTGCAGTCCGCCGATCAATACATGCTGCACAAAAATGATCACGAAAATCAGGATCATGGGTGCGATGTCTATCCCGCCGAAAAAAGTGGGGATAAAACGCCTGATACGATAAAAAACCGGTTCCGTGACCCCGTAAAGAAAACGTACAATGGGGTTGGAAGGATCCGGATTGACCCAGGTTATCACCGCCGAGGCAATCACGATCCACATATAGGCGTTTAATATCATGCTCAGGAAATCAAGTATTCTGATGAAAAAAACCATTAACCTGCACCTTCTCAAGAAAACCTTGCGGTTTTTATTTATTTAATTACAACCATGACTCAGCCGGGTTTTTTTGCAAAAGGCTGAAAAGCATTTATCAAAAAAGTGGCACCTTCAAAAAAGAAAAATAAGACACGCGGACTGCCAAAGCAAGAGGTGCTGAAAAGTGTTTGTCTGCGCCCCGGCCGACAGGTTGATATAGTTGTAGCAATTGATCTGGAAAAAAACTATATCGACACCAGGCCCAGCATCCTCCATGACCTGCATCCCTCGGGCCGCCTTATACTTGGGCAGACCGCCCCGCCGCTTGCCCAAAGGTATATAGGCCGGGAAATCGAGGTCACTTTTCTGGCCAAATACAACCTGGAGCCGGGCGGCGTATGGGTCAGGGTGGGGTATAAAACCCAGCTTTTAGGGATTTTTGAAAATTACCGTTTATCCCAAACCCTTACAGAACCCGTACTGGTGGTGGACCAGCCACAAACCCTTGAACAGTCTACCTTAAGGCTGGACTTTCGCCTAGTTCCGCCGATGGATCAGGATCTGCACCTCTACCTCTGGCCGGAGCAGATAGAACTGACCATTGTTGATATTTCCCTGGGCGGAGTGCGCTTTTCTCATGATCGTACAATGGCCTTTGAACTCAAGCAAAGGATTTCGGTCTGCATAGAGAGTGAAGGCTGGTCACTTGTCAGCGATGCCGAGGTGGTTAGGACCCAAAACCTCCAGGAAGCCGGAAAACCAAACCTTTACCACACGGCAATTCACTTTGAGGACCTGGACCAGGCCAGGAGAAAACAGCTTTCCGAGGTTTTGCATCGTTTATTGCGCTTCAGGCTGGCCCACCGCTCTGGTATGCTTGAAAAATAAAATCCTGTCTATCCGGCGAGGTGTACACCTTAAGCAAAACGCGCCGCATCGCATGCGCATAAACAGCCGGGCAATATGCCAAACCCGAGTTGCCAAAAGAAGATGCAGCCCTTTGCAAAACCAAATCAAAGGCGCCTTGCCCCTTGACCCTAAACCTCCAGTCAGGAACAAAAAATGAGCAAAAAAGATCTTCGTAAAGACGCCAAAATGATCCTGGATTCAGCCTTGGAAGCGGTAAACCCCTATAACGCCGTAAAAAAGGCGATCCAACTCAATGGTTCCATACTGAAGGTTCAAGACCGCGAAATAGACCTGGACAATTTTGACCGGATTGTGGCCGTGGGAGCGGGCAAGGCCGGGGCGCCCATGGCAAGTGCGCTGGAGGATATTCTGGGCGACCGCCTGAAAAGAGGTTTGGTGGTGGTGAAAGACGGGCATCTAAGCCCCACCAGGCTGATTAAAGTAACTGAGGCCAGCCACCCGGTTCCCGATGCACGGGGGGTGGAGGCGGGCAACCGTATAGCCGAGCTGCTCACAGAGTACGCAGGGCCCAATACGCTCGTGTTTTCCCTGATCTCCGGCGGGGGCAGCGCGCTTTTGGTCAGCCCGGCAGAGGGGATAACCCTTTCCGACAAGCAAAAGACCACCAGCCTTCTTCTGGCCTGCGGCGCCGATATTGTTGAGATTAACACCATACGGAAACACTTGAGCAAGTTAAAGGGAGGCGGCCTGGCCAGCCTGGCCACCCCGTCCCGGGTTGTGAGTCTGATAATAAGCGACGTGGTCGGCGACCGGCTGGATTCAATCGCCTCCGGCCCCACGGTCGCGGATCACTCCACCTGGCAGGACTGCCGGGAGATTCTGACTAAATACGATATCTACGGCCAGGTCCCAGAGGTGGTCAGAAAGCGCATTGAAAAGGGGCTGGCAGGTGAGCTTCCGGAAACTCCCAAACCCGGGGACACTATCCTGAAAAAGGTGGGCACCTTTATTATTGCCAACAACAGAGGCGCGTTGAGTCATGCCAAGGCCAAGGCCGGGGAGCTGGGTTATAAGACCCTTGTCTTGAGTTCCACCATAGAGGGAGAAACCAAGGAGATCGCCCGCATGCACACCGCCATTGCCAGAGAGATAGTAGAGGCCGACCAACCCCTCTCCCCTCCCTGCGCGGTGATCACCGGCGGCGAAACCACGGTCAATTTAGGAGATTCCACGGGTAAGGGCGGGCGTAACCAGGAGTTCGCCCTGGCCGCGGCCCTTGAGATTGCAGGATTAAACAATCTGCTCGTTTTAAGCGCCGGTACGGACGGAACCGATGGCCCCACAGACGCGGCCGGAGCCTGGGCGGACGGGGAGACGGTTGAAAGAGCCCTTGCAAAGGGTATGAAGCCAGCCGAATACCTGGCCGAGCATGACGCCTATAATTTCTTCGCCCCTTTAAAAGACCTGGTCATAACCGGCCCCACCAAGACAAATGTCATGGACATCAGGTTAATGTTAATTGCTTGAAAGGAAAAGAAAACTTTTAAAACCCGGCTTAATCCACCTTGATGACCAAACTGGTTTTTGAAAGTTACTCCTTTACACCACAAATTCTCGGGATATATAAACTTATTTGTGAATCAAGTTTCAGTTCCTTCTTGATCTGAGTTAACCCTGCAGTTGAGCCGCCCCATGCGCTTAATCTCTGATGAGGTGATAAAGTGGACGTCAGATATATCAACCCCTTTTTAAGCGGAGCCATGGAAGTGCTGAACACCATGGGAGGGGTTAGCCTTCAGCCAGGCAAACCCTACATCAAAAAAAATGCCAAAGCCATGGGCGATGTTTCCGGAATCATAGGCATCTCAGGCGAGGCGGTGGGCTCGCTTTCGGTCTCTTTCACCTTTGGCCTGATCAAGGCAGTCATGAAAAACATGCTGGGTGATGATATCACCCAGGTAGACGACGATGTCAGGGACGCAGTCGGCGAGATCACCAATATGATTTCAGGATCAGCCCGTAGAGTGCTGAGCGACGAAGGACTTAGCTTAAAGGCCGGCATCCCTTCCATTGTGGACGGCAAGGATCACACCATCAAGCATCTGGTCTCCAACCCCACCCTGGTGATCCCCTTTGACAGCCCGGACGGCAAAGTGGTGGTTGAGGTCTGTATGGATTCCTAAAGGCCGCCCAAGCGCCAAATCAATTTCTCAGGCATAAAAAAACCCTTCGGCCAAGGCCGAAGGGTTTTTTGTTTAAAGCACATAAAGCTTATTTAAAAAGCACTCCCGGCAGCCAGGTGCAAAGTTCCGGGAAAACCACCACCAGCATCATGCCCGTAAGCTGAATAGCCACAAAAGGTATGATGCCTTTGTAAATCTGAGTTGTTTGAACTTCCGGCGGGCAAACCCCTTTTAGATAGAACAGGGCAAATCCAAAGGGAGGGGTTAAGAACGAAGTCTGGAAGTTGAGGCAAACCAGGATGCAGAACCACATGGGGTTTATACCCAGGTGGTCAACAATAGGCGCCAGGATAGGCATGATGATGAATGTGATTTCAATGAAGTCCAGGAAGAAGCCCAACACGAAAAGGACTCCCATAACCAGAATCATCACGCCCCACACTCCACCGCCAAAACTGCTCACAAAATGCTTTAAAGCGGCATCACCGCCTAAGAAGCGGAAGACCAGGCCAAAAGTGGTTGCGCCCAGAAGAATGAGAAAGGCCATGGAGGTGAACCGGGTGGTTTGACGCATCACATCCTTTAATACGTCAAGGCTCATTCTTCCCCGGACAACAGTCAGAAGCATGGCTCCCAGGGCGCCCACACTGGCCGCCTCGGTCGGAGAAGCAACACCCAAAAAGATGGAGCCGAGCACGGTGAGAATCAAACCGGCGGGAGGCAAAAGCGCCTTGAACACTCGGACAGTCAACTCCTTGGGAGTAATGCTGGCCATCTCTTCATCACTGAGCCCCGGGGCCGACTCAGGGTGACGCCAGGAGTAAATTAAAATATAGGCAATGTAAAGCCCCACCAACATCAAACCGGGGATTACGGCGCCCATGAAGAGCTCCCCCACGGAAATGCCCATGATGTCCCCTAAAATAACCAGGGAGATGGAAGGGGGAATAATCTGGCCCAGGGTGCTGGCCGCACAGATGGTTCCTGTTGCCAGCTCTGTGGAGTATTTCCGTTTCAACATCAGGGGAAGGGAGATCACGCCCATGGTGACGACGGTGGCTCCCATGATTCCGGTGGAAGCTGCCAACATGGCTCCCACCACCACCACGGATACCGCCACACCGCCCCTGATACGGCCAAACAAAAGGGCCATGGTGTCCAGAAGGTCTTCAGCCAAACCGGAGCGATCTAAAAACACACCCATGAAGATGAATAACGGCACGGCAACCAGGGTGAAGCTGCTCATCCTTCCCCATATACGCATGGGCAACAGGGTGAAGAAATCCAGTCCAAAACCCAGCAATCCGAAAACCAGGGCCAGGCCGCCCAGGGTGAAGGCCACCGGATAACCGATCATAATGAATACGGCCAGGGCCACAAACATGAGAAAAGGCAGAAACTCGGCCATGACTATTTCTCCCCTTTCTTGATAATCTGTATATTTTTAATGATTTCGCTAAGACCCTGCATTCCGACAAAAACAAAGGTCACAGGTATTACGGTCTTCAGGATATAACGTCCGGGCAGTCCGCCGGGGTCGCTGGAACCTTCCAGCATAGCCCAGGAATCATGAACAAACGGTATGGAGGCCCAAACCACAAGCACGCTGTAGGGCAAAAGGAATAAAAGCGTACCGAATATATCTACCAAGGCCCTGGTGGTTGGTTTGTATTTTGCGTAAAAAATATCCACCCTCACGTGGCCGTCATGGAGCAAAGTCCAGGCGCCGGCCAGCATGAAGTTGGCCGCGAACAAATGCCATTCCGCCTCCTGAATCCAGATGGAACCGGCCTTGAATATGTAGCGCATCAGCACATCATAGACTGTCACCAGAACCATGATCAGGGTCAGCCAGGAAACGGCATTGCCCACCTTCTCACTGAAGGCATCTATGAATCTGACAAAAGATTGCACTTTAAAACTCTTTTCTTGAGAAGCAGGGGAATGCCTCTGTCTCAAAAGCGACGGCCCATTAATCAAAAAAAACCCCAGACCAGCCAAGGCCCGGGGCCTGAGCCACCGCCATGATAAAGGACCGGCAGGCATATTTAAAAAACCTTTGCGGCCCAATGCAACAAACAAGGGGTCTGCCGCAAAAGGCGAAAGACCCCTTGTTATCAGCTCAGTTCAGACCGGCATCAGCCTTTTTGGGCCAGCCTCAAGGCATCGATAAAGGCGTATTCGGAATGATCCATCCAGTACTCGTACCTGGAGCGGAAGTCTGTGATTGAATCATAGACCCTCTTGAATTTAGCGCTCTTTTTGCTCTCTTCAGCCATTACTTCTTCGGTGATGGTGTAGAGCTGTTTCATGACGTCATCAGGGAACTTGCGCAGCTTCACGCCGTCATTGTCCACCAATTCCTTCAAAGCCTTGCCGTTTTTGGCGTCAGCCTCGGCCAAAGACCAGCTCACGCTCTCGGCGCAGGCGGTCTGGACCATCATCTTGAGGTCTTCGGGAAGTTCATTCCAGGCTTTCAAGTTGACCACAAAAGGCACTGTGGTGGCTGCTTCATGCCAGGCCGGATAGTAGTAGTACTTGGCTGCCTGCTGCAGTCCCAGGCGCTGGTCATACATGGGGGAAACCCACTCCGTGGCGTCGATGACCCCGCGCTCCAAGGCGGTGTAGACCTCGGAACCAGGCAAGTTGACCACGTTGACGCCGGCCTTGGCCATGACCTTTCCGGCCAGGCCGGGGATGCGCATCTTAAGGCCCTTGAGATCGGCCAAGCTTTTAATTTCCTTACGGAACCATCCACCCATCTGAGTGCCTGTGGAGAGCATCATAATGGGGTGCATGTTAAAGGGTTTGTAAAACTCTTCAAAAAGCTTCATTCCGCCGCCGGAAATGAGCCAGGCCATTTTGCCGCGGTGGGGCATGCCAAAGGGATAGTCTGAATAGAACTGGGTCTCAGGGGACTTGCCGGCATACCAATAAGGGGCTGTGGAACCACACTGAACCGCCATACCCTGGCTCACGGCGTCGAAAACCTCCATGGCTCCAACCAATTCGCCGGCGGCAAAGACATCAATTTTGAGGCGGCCACTAGTCATCTGCTCCAGCTTTTTGGCAAGCCTTTCGCAGCTGTCCTGCAGGATAGGGTATTTCGGAGGCCAACTGGTGACCATTTTCCAGTGGAAAGTATCTTTGGCTGAGGCTTTGGTGGTTCCCAAGGCTGTAGCTGCGCAGGCTCCCGCTGCTCCCATAGCCACCTTGCCCAGAAAATCGCGTCTTTGCATTTGGTACTCCCAAGTTTTTAATAAGCAAAAAAATGATACACTGTCTCAAGTAATGAGAGTATGATCATCCTTGCAATGGGAGTCAAGTGTAATTATGGCAGAAATTTATATTTAGTTTCGCAAAATTGTTAGGTTTTTTATTTCTTTTTACTAAAGAAGCAATAACTGAAAAGTAATTACTTTAGTATAAAATTAGATATGTTTCTTTTATCCAGATCATTTTTTTAAATTTCTAAAATTTATTAATATCTAAAATAAAAACATCAATCACTCCGGGGTAATAACCGATAAAATTTTTATTAAACCAGTTGTCATGGAGTCTATCTTTTATTTTGCCATTAATTTTATTGAAAAATACTGACAATAAAGAAACTACTTGAGACTACTTTGCTTAAAAAAAGGCGAGCCTTAACGACTCGCCCAACTCGCCGATAAAATCGACTGCTCATTAATAAGTAGCCACAAACATCTCAGCTATTTCATTTTTATCTGTCCCACATACCAGTACCCATCTTTTTTTATCAACTTAACCGGCACTTTTGACAAACGTTTGGCCATTCCTTCCGCCATGGCAACAAGCATATCTTTCTGCAGTTTATTTTCTGCTTTCGGCGCCATAAAACCAATCAAGGCCTTTTTAAGTTTATCCTTGTCAAATAAAACATTTACAACCGCAGCATCGTCATCGATCTTTTCATTCTCCACTTTTGTAAATGCCTTGCCCATGCATATCATACAGCTTTTCTGGTTTTTTGAGAAACCAGATATTTTACTTCTGGCTTCGGGTAGATAAAAATCGCCTAATTTTTCAAAATCCCCTTCTGCCAGACAAGCGAACATCTTTTCAACCTTTACAGCCGGAGAATCGGAAGTTCCGCAGCCTGTGGAAAGCAAGGTGACAAGCAAAAGAAAAATTATGGCCGGTAAAACGGACCTTTTTAATTTCATAACCCTTCTCCATTAATTGAAATAGTTTTACATATAAGATTGAAACCTAGACGTTTGAGAGGCCTTTGAAGTGACAAAAAAATAGGAGCAAAGCAGTCGCAATGATTTACTCGGTAAGCGATTTGAAATTCTATAGCGGTATAGAAAGACTGGAAGAAAAAAACCGGCAAGGACATAAAAATCCTTGCCGGTTATAGAAACGAACCTGCCCAGGCCAAGGGCAAGTTTTTATTTCTTAGTCTTTGAGTCTGGCTTTCACCTGCTCCAGGGCCTCGTCACTGATGGTGAAGGAATTCTCGGGTCCGGGGAAGGTCCCCTCCATCACCTCGGTGCGGTAGTTCTTGAGGGCGTCCAGGATAAAAGGCCTGATCTGGGCGTATTTTCTGACAAACCTGGGGGTGAACTTGTCGAACAGGCCCAGCATGTCGTGGGTTACCAGAACCTGGCCGTCCACATCCGGACCGGCGCCGATGCCGATCACCGGGATCTTCACGGTCTCGGCGATGATCTTGGAAACCTTGTGCGGCACTGCTTCCACGATCAGGGAAAAGCAACCTGCTGCTTCCAAAGCCTTGGCGTCTTCAATGATCTGGTAGGCGCTCTCGGCGTTCCTTCCCTGGGCCTTGAATCCACCCAAGGCGCTGGCGGTCTGGGGGGTCAGGCCAATGTGACCCTGCACCGGGATGCCGGCCTTGACAATGGCCTCCACCGTGGGGGCAAAGTCAACTCCGCCTTCCAGCTTCACGCAGTCACAGCCGCCTTCTTTCATCAGGCGTCCGGCATTGATCACAGCGTCGCGGATGGAGGTGTTGTAGCTCATGAAAGGCATGTCACCGACCACAAAGGCGCTCTTGCAGCCGCGCATGACAGCTTTGATGTGATGGATCATCTCGTCCATGGTGACCTGGCTGGTGCCGTCAAGGCCCATAACCACCATGCCCAGGCTATCGCCGACCAAGACGATATCCACCTCGGCCAGATCCATGATCTGTCCAAAGGGATAGTCATAGGCGGTGAGCATAACAAGTTTGCGTCCGTCTTTTTTGGCCTGTTGCAAATCCATTATGGTGACTTTTTTGCGGCTCATGTGCTTGACTCCTAAAATATTACAAGCTTTTGGGGAGAAACTCCCCGGACATACTTCCCTTTTCCGGTCTTTGAACCAGAGTTGGGAAGTACTTTACCGAAGGAAGTCCCTTTCGCCAAACTAATTGTCTTTGTCAACTATTTTTTTTGCGTGAATTTTCGATTTTTACGCTCAAGGCTCAACACAAGTTGTGTTAACCATCGATTTACCGGAGCAGACATCCCCAGGCGCCTGGCCTGACTCTCCTTCACACCGTTTATGATCTCAACCTCTGTCCGCTTGTTATTGGCAAGATCCTGCAGCATGGAGCTTAAGTTGTCTTTGGTTTTACGGGCCACCTCTTTCACGGCCTCTGCCATATCATTATAAAGGAAATTAATTCCAAGGCGACCAGCAACTTAAGTTGCCTCTTCCACAGCCAGTTTGATTAAAGCCCTGGCCCGGAGGATATACAAAGGCCTGCCGTTGGGAACCTCAAAAAGAGCGGTCAACGGAAAAATCCCCATATTTATCACCAGTTTGGTCCAGACAAGGTCCATTACTGAATCCGAGAGATTCACACTTCAAACCTGCCCCTTGGTAAATTCCTGCCAATGCCTCGCAAAGACCGGCAGACCCACCCGGCTGAAATGGGCCCAGATTGGTGAGGGGCAGGCCCCGCCGTGACGCACCTTGCCCTCTGCCAACAGGGTGCCCCCTCCCAAAACCCTTTCCGGCCCCAGAGCCCCGGCCAGGGTCTCCAAGTTGCCGGCACCGTTCCGCAGGGCAGGCAAAAGGGCTTACCCGGGATATATTCTTTAAGCTCCCCGGTGCCCAAGTCCGGGAAACCACCTTGGGAAAGGCTTGTCTCACCCCTGAATGGTCCTTAAAAATAATTCCCTTTTCCAAAAGCCTGGCCGCACGGTCCTAATTGTGATCCCAAAGGGCTAGATCCTGACCTGTCAAGGAAAGCCCGACCACCCACAAAAGCCCCGCTACGCCAGGGCCCATAGCAGCCATGCGCATGATTTTCCAGCTGATCCGGATGAACCAGACCCTACAGGACAGAAAAGTCCGGCCCTGCCTCCACGTCATGCCGAAACTCCCCAAACCAAAATCCAGGTGAGTCGCCAGGTGTAAACCGCCCATTTCGGTGGGCCGTCAGGCCTTTTCCAGGCAGCCTGACGGTCAATTAAAAGGGGTAAAGGCCACAGACAAAAGAGGCTTTTGCCATGATCCCCTCCTTATTTGATTGTGACGAGCCTTGGCCCGGGTCTCAACAAAAGCGGCCGGTCTGATCCCGCTCCAGCTGTGGGTGCGGGTCAACTGCCCATACATTGAAACAAAACCGGGTCTGCCGCCTCTGGTCGGCCCAGAATGCCATACAGGCTTTTTATATCAAGCCTATAATTACCATCTGTATTTAGGAAAAATTTCAGACCCCATGTTCGTCAATTGTTCAAAATCTTTTTCCATAAGATGGAATTACCTGCCCGCTCAAGGGCAAGCTTAAATTAAAAATAATTTAGACCAGTTAAACAAACATAAACCATTTAAATTTGCTATTGTGGGCTTTCTTATCAAGTCAAACCAAAACAAGCACGGCTTTTGGCTGGCAAAAGCTTGTGATATATAGACCAACAAACAAGTCTCGGCTAAAGACAAAATACAGCCTTTCACCCGGCAGGGACCCGAGCCTTGGCGGACCCTTCTGGTATTTATTCGGAATATTTACCAGTAAATCCCTTAGCCAACGCGGTCTTTACTTTCTGCCAGGTTTAAAAGGGGCGAGACTGCTTTCCCATTACCCCAGTTTTTGGGGGAGGCGCGGGTTTTTAAAACGGATTCCCGCGTTTTCAAAAAAACATTGACAGGTTGCCTGAGCTGTGATGTTTTGAGATGCGCCGGTAAATCCGGCGCTTTCAAACACAAGGATAATCCAGGATTCCCTGGCTGGCCTTTTCAAGGCAGCTATTAGCCAAGTTACAGGAAAGGAGAGGGGCATGGCAGCGGAACTTATCAAAGGTTTGCCCATAGCCAAACAGATTCGGGAAGAGATCACCAAAAACGTAGAGGGGCTTAAGGCCAAAAACGTATCGCCGAAACTGGCGGTTCTTTTGGTGGGTGATGACGAGGCCAGTGTGGTCTACGCCCAGTCCAAGCAAAAGGTGGGCGGAAACCTGGGCATTGAAGTGGATTTGAAAGTCATGCCCGCCGACACCGAAGAATCGGTGATCTTGGATCAGATCAAGGCCTGGAACGAAGACAAGGACACCCACGGCATTTTAGTGGAACTGCCCTTGCCCAAGCACATCACCAAAGAAGCCGTAATGGAAGCCATCGACCCCAAAAAGGACGTTGACGGCGTTCATCCGGTTAACCGCGGCTACCTCATGGGCGGCCAGGAGCACCTGGCCCTGATCCCGGCCACTCCCCTGGCCTGCGTGGCCCTGGCCGAAAGGGCGGGCATTGAGCTTAGCGGTAAAAAGGTCACCCTGGTCGGCAGGGGCGACACAGTGGGGCGTCCCCTGGCCAGCCTCTTGATCAAGAGAAACGCCACCATCACCGTGTGCCACACCAGAACCGTGGACCTGCCCGGTGAATGCCAAAATGGCGAAATCGTGGTCGCCGCCGCCGGATTCGCCGGCTTGGTGAAAAAAGAAATGATCAAGCCCGGCACCGTGGTGATCGACGCGGGCATCAACCCCACCCCTGACGGAAAATCCATCTGCGGCGACGCGGCCCCCGATGTGGCCGATGTGGCCGGTGTCATGACTCCGGTTCCCGGCGGCGTGGGCTCGCTCACCACCACCATCATCATGGAAAACCTGCTCAAGGCCGTTAAACTGCAGGGCCTGGCCTAGGAAAAAAGGAGACAACTATGTCAGACCGCGTATATGGCAAGACAGTCAATGAATTCATAGCCGAAGCCATGAGTTCCAGCCCCACGCCCGGCGGCGGCAATGTCTCGGCCGTGGTGGCCACCTTGGGCGCTTCCATGGTCTGCATGGTCGCCAACCTGACCATAGGTAAAAAAGCCTATGTCGAGTTTGAGGACCAGGCCAAGGAACAGGTCGCTAAACTAAGCGAGATCATTGAGCGCTTGAAAAAGCTGACCAACGATGACATGGAGGCCTTTGACCAGTACATGGCCGTTTTCCGCATGCCCAAGTCCACGGACGAGGAGAAAAAGGCCCGGGCCGAGGCCATGCAGGCCGCAGCCAAAAACGCCACCAACGTGCCTTTGGATATTTGCAAGACCTGCGCCGAAATCGTGAAAGAGGCCGCCAAGCTGGCCCCCTATGGCAACAAAATGGCCATCAGCGATGTGGGTGTGGGCGCCATGGTGGCTGAGACCGCCCTTAGAAGCGCCATGCTCAGCGTGGACATCAACCTCCCCTCCATCAAAGACCAGGACTTTGTTGCCCAGGTCAAGGCCGAAAGAGCCAGACTTTTTGTGGAGGCCGAAGAAAACAAACTGCTGGCCCTGGCTGACGTTAAAAAACGCATGGGCTAAGCATCTTTTTGTCCGAAGGTGAAAACGGCCGCTCCTTTATGGAAAAAGGAGCGGCCGTTTTTTATTAACAAGGCTTTTTCTGTTAGGCCTCTGCAATAGCCTCGATCTCAACCAGACCGCCCAAGGGCAAGTTGGCCACCTGGAAGGCTGAACGGGCGGGCGGGATTTCCTTGAAGAAGGTGGCATACACCTCGTTCACTGCCGCGAAATCCTTAATGTCAGCCAAAAAAACTGTGGTCTTGACCACTTTATCCAGGCTGGAGCCGGCCTCGGCCAGGATGTTTCCCATGTTGGTCAAAAGGGTCTTGGTCTGTTCCTGCACATCACCCTCCACCTTGCCGGTCTCGGGATTGATGGCCAGCTGGCCGGAGCAGAAAACGAAACCATTGGATTTAACGGCCTGGGAGTAGGGTCCGATAGCCGCAGGGGCCTTATCAGTCTTGATCTGTTCTTTCATCTGAAAATACCTTTCCTTATCTGGTCCGGCAAAACCGCCAGGGCCTTGTTTTAATTATTCCTTGCGGGCCTTCAGCGCCCAACGAAGAAGAAGCGTTCCGTATGGTTAAACTTTTTTCCACACAGTTATTGCATACTGGGTATATAGACGTGAAAGCAAGTCTTTGCCAGCAACAATTTTGCCAAACACGCATCATCCCCCAAGCCACCGGCAATGGAAAATCAAATCCAACCTTTTTGATTGCTCAGCTTCTTTTGCGCAATATACGCTCTTCTCCCACCCGCATGGTGAACAGGCTGGTGTCAAAGTACTCCAAAAGGGGAATCAGATATTTACGGGAAAGCCCGGTGAGATCCTTGAATTCGGGGGTGGTGATCCGCTCGTTTTCCTTCAAATAATCACCCAAACGGGTTTTAATCTCATTTAAGGATTCATGGTGGTAATAAAGGTCTTCCTTCACCTTCACCAACACGCCTTCATCCACCATATGGCGCAACAATTCCTTGGCGTGCTTAAGGTCGTCGCCCTCCACCACCTCTCTGGGTCTGGGCGGAGTAAAGCCGCCTTTTTCAATGGCGTTGAGCAACTTTTTCTTCAAGGCCTCTTCATCCTCGGCCAGGCGAACCTCATGGCCAGGCAGGCGCAATATATCTTTTTCCGCCTTTAAGGTGTTCCCATCAGTCATTTTTTTCAAAATGTAATTAAAGAGCTTGGGTGAAATATCCCGGCCGAGGCGCTGCTTAAGCTCTTCCTTGGAAATGCCGGGTTTAAGGGGATTCAGATGATGATACTCACCGACCATGTTTTCTGCGTTCTCAATCAGCCCGGCTAAGACCTTGGCTTCCAAGAACACCCCGTTTTCCTTGTCGAAACGCACCAGCTCCTGTTTGGAGAGCATATCGGACAACAAATTATTCAAAACCTTGGAGCCAAGATTGGTCAAGGGCAGAAGCTCCTTTAAACTCATTCCCTTGGCCTCGGCCAAACGCACATGCACGATTATGCGGTCTTTGGGGTCGCCGGAACGCAAGGTCTCCAGGTCGGCCATCACCACGGGCTGGTTGCGTTTGTGACGACCGGGATGGGGATGCAGGATATGACCGCCCGCAATGGTGGTTACAGGCGAATAGGAACGCAAAACCAGGCGGTCGCCTGCGGCCACGGCCACCATATTCTCCAGCCTGAGCTGACAAAGCACCTTTTCACCGGCGGCCATCTCATCCCTGTCCAGAAGCATTATTCGGCCCATGATCTCACTGGAGCCGGTATGAAACCTGATCGGGGCCCTGTGTTTCAATGGCCTTTGCATATCTTCCAGAGCAGTCAGCTCCACATCAACCCATAGAGAAGGAGTAAGAACCCCGCTTTGGCTAAGTACGTCACCCCGGTTCAGATCGCTTTTGCCAAGCCCCTGCAGGTTAATGGCGGTGCGCTGCCCCCGGCGGGCGATCTCCACCTCTTCATTGTGCACCTGAACGCCCCTGACCTTGGCCTTGACCCCCTGGGGCATGACCTCGATTTCCTGGCCCAGCTCAACCTTGCCGTCAACCACGGTGCCGGTGACCACGGTGCCGAAACCCTTCATGGTAAAGACCCGGTCCACAGGCAAACGGAAAGGCCCCTGGGCCGAGCGTTCGGTCATCTCCCCGGCCAGCCGGTCCAGTTCCGCCTTTAATTCATCCAGACCCTGGCCCGTGGTGGAGGATACGGGCAGCACGTTGGCCCCTTCCAGAAAGGTTCCTTCCAGATACTCGTTCACGTCTTCGGTGACCAGCTCCAGCCATTCCTCATCCACCATATCCACTTTGGTGAGGACAACCAGGCCCTTTTCCACCCCCAAAAGAGAGCATATGTCCATATGCTCCCTGGTCTGAGGCATCACGCCTTCATCAGCGGCAATGATAAGCGCCACCATATCTATTCCCGCAGCCCCCGCCACCATGTTCTTGACGAACTTTTCATGACCCGGAACGTCAACTATGCCCAGGCGCTGACCTGAGGGAAGATCCAGATAGGCAAAACCCAATTCAATGGTAATGCCCCTTTTCTTCTCCTCTTTGAGTCGGTCTGTCTCAATTCCGGTAAGGGCCTTTATAAGGGTTGTCTTGCCGTGGTCAATATGGCCGGCCGTTCCCAGGACGATCTGCTTCATGAATTAATTTCCTTATGTATTCGGGGCGCATGAATTTACAAGTCTTTTACTGCTCGGGCAAGGTGTCCCAAATTGCCTTGCGGCCTTTCGGACCTCTTGACCAGACAAATATATGGCTCTGAGGCAAGCCTAGTCAAGCATAGCGCTTTTTACAGCCGATGCGGAATGGGAATAGATCACCTTTCCGGCTGATAATGCAAAATCACGCAAAGGGATTCCGTCTTCCCCTCAAGCGAAGCGAAATTAAGATCAAACGGAAGTGAAAAGAATAAAGCTTCGCCCTAAACACCTTTCCCCGGTTACAGGGAAGCTCTTTTTTGAGCGGTAATTAAAGGGGCGGCTATGGAAAAAATCAGTCCCGGGACTCGAGCCTCTTGACATCGGCGGCAAAATCCGGGTCCTGCATCAGCTTCTGGGCAAAAGAAATGTATTTACTGGCAATGGCCCTGATGGCCAGTTGCAGGGCATAGCGCCTTACCGGTTTTTCAAAGAGATGGTTCACCCCGGTGGTGATGCACAGGTCAACCACATCGTCACTGGCCTGACCGGTGATGACCACTGTATCCTGCGGGGCCATGGGGTAATGCAACTTAATCTCGTTTATAAAGTCAAAGGCGCTTTTGTCGTTTAAAAAAACGTCCAGAATAAAAATAGCCACGCTGGTGTCCCGCTCAAAACAATAGGTGCGGGCCTCTAAAAAATCCGTAAAGGTATGAACGCTTCCCCAATCATAGAAAGAGGTGACGATCTCCTTTAAGACCCGGCACACAATGGGATCATCATCCAGGATTATCACATCCAGATACTGGGCCATGATTTGCACACTCCCCGCCCTCTGAACAAGGGCACTTGGCGGAAAAACCGGTTAAGCAGCCCAAGGCCGGTTCCTGAACAGGCCCAAAATCAGGGCCATAGTCAAAGTCTGCAACCTGTTAGTTAAAATTTTAGCATGGTTATCCCGTCTGTATAAGGGGTTATATAATTTAGCACTCAAACGGTAACCTTTTCCGTTGATGACGCCTCCTTGAAGAAGGGCGCAACTTTCACCGAAAACGCCCTCAAACAAAGGGCATTACCGAAATCACCTGGCTTTCGACCTATTTTTCAGATAGATATGAATTTGAAAATTTCACAACTTGTCGCCTGGAAATGAAATCATCATAATAGCCTAATGCCTCTGCAAACCAAAACCCGCATACTGGCCCTCGACTACGGCAAAAGCCGTATAGGAGTGGCAATCAGCGATGAAACCGCCTCAATTGCCCTGCCCCTTTGCGTTCTGCCCCAAATAAACCGAGACAAGGACCTCAAGGCCATCAGGGGCCTGATCTTGGAACACGAAGTGGCGCTGATCGTCATGGGCCTGCCCAAGCGCTCGGAGAGTGAACTGGGCCCGGCTGCCGAGCATATTATGCGTTTTGGCAAGAGGCTGGAGCGTTTCTGTGGCCTGCCCCTTGAATTCATAGATGAATTTGAGACCACTGTGGAAGCGGAGCAGGTGCTTTTAGAGGCGGATGTTTCCCGCCAAAAAAGGCGCCAGGCAGTGGATAAGCTGGCTGCCCAAGTGATTCTCAAACGCTACCTGGATGCCCATAAGGAACCTGAAGCGTGAAAAAGAAACTGCTCGTCCCCCTGATTATCCTGACCTTATTGCTATTGGCCGTTTTTGCTTTTCTGATAGCCAAGCCCTTGATCCTGGATCATAGATGCGGCACTGAAAAAACCGAAATAATCGTGGAGGTGCCCCAGGGGCTCGGCATCAGCGCCATTGCCAAATTACTTGAGGAAAAAAAGGTCACAGACTCGGCCAGCCTGTTTGTCATAGCCGCCAGGCTAAGCAATCAGGCAGGGTCCTTAAAGGCCGGTGAATACTCCTTAAGCCCGCATTTTACCAATCGCCGGATTCTAGAGGCCCTCACTCGGGGCAAGGTGCGGTTGCATCAGCTAATCATACCCGAAGGCTTTAATTTAAAGCAAATCAAGGCTCGCCTGGCCGCCTCGGGGGTGATCAATATGACCGGAGCCGACAATCTCTTTACCGACCCGGAATTCATTGCCGCCCTGGGCATCCGGGCTCCCAGCCTGGAGGGTTTTTTGTTTCCGGACACCTATCTCTTGCCCAAGGGGGTCAAGGCCAGGCAGGTCCTCACCATTATGGTCAAGCGTTTCACGGCCAAATGGAACAAACTCGCCCAAAAGGGAAATGCTTCCGGCCTCTCCCGCCTCCAGGTTGTCACCCTGGCCAGCATAATAGAAAAAGAAGCCAGACTCCCGGAGGAAAGAAAACTGATTTCAAGCGTTTACCACAACCGCTTGAAAAAGGGCATGCGCCTGCAGGCAGACCCCACGGTGATCTACGGCATACCCGATTTCAAAGGTACGCTCACAAAAAAGGATCTGGAATATCCCTCGCCCTTTAACACCTATCTGCACAGGGGTCTGCCGCCCGGCCCCATCTGTTCCCCAGGCCAGGCAAGCCTGGCAGCGGCCCTGGAACCCGCCAAGACTAAATCCATCTATTTTGTAGCGAAAGGCGACGGCAGCCATTACTTCAGCAGTAACTACCGCGAGCATAGAAAGGCCGTACGCAAACTGCGCAGGTATCGGAAAAACCATTGATTACACTCTATGTAATCGCAGATCAGGAACAAGGTTTTTCTTGCCATTTTTTACGGCCTCGGGTTATAGTGCCAACCTTGGCAAGGGTGAAAAAGCCGTTGACAGATACTTTATGGCGTGCTAGTGATTTGAATGAATAGTCATTCATTATAACCAGCCAACTCACCCTTTTAAAACGGGATTGAAAGCCCTTGAGCCAATCATCCAAGAAAAACAGTGATAAACATCGTAGAATCATCCAGGCGGCGCTGAAAGTATTTGCCAGAAACGGGTTTTACAACTCCAAGGTCAGCGAGATAGCCCGGGCAGCCAAGGTGGCCGACGGAACTATCTATCTGTACTTTCAAAATAAAGACGATATTCTGATAAGCCTGTTTGAAGAAGAGATGGCCGCCATCTTACAAAAAGTCCGCCTGGCGATGAGCGACTATGATGATCCGGTGGAAAAACTGAAACAATTTGCCTTGAACCACCTGCGTCTGGTGGAAGAACACAAGGAATTGGCTGAAATTATTCAGGTTGAGATACGTCAGTCTTCCAAATTCATGAAGGAATACAAGGTTATCCAATTTGGAGAATACCTTAATCTTATCAGCGACATAGTCAAGGAAGGGCAGGGAAAGGGCGTTTTCAGGCAGGATGTAAAGCCGGGAATCTTCAAAAGGGCCTTTTTCGGAGCCTTGGACGAAATGAGCAGATATTGGGTGCTGTCTCCGGTTAAGAAATATTCCATAGAGACAGCGGCAACTGAAATTAGTTCCTATTTCTTAGATGGAGTTCTATTGGTTCGGAACTAATACGTGTCGCCACCGACCGCCCACGGTTGCGATAACACAAGTAGTTCCCTCCAACGTAGCAGAAACAGGAAGGAGGAGCTCACCGTGAACATAGTGGTGTGCATAAAGCAAGTACCGGACACCGAAACTCAAATCAAGATCGCCTCAGACGGCAAAAACATTGACGCCTCGGACATCAAGTGGGTGATGAATCCCTATGACGAATTCGGCGTGGAAGAAGCCTTGCGCATTAAGGAAGCCCAAGGCGGCGAAGTAACGGTTGTGGGCGTAGGCCCCAAACGGGTCACAGAGGCTTTGCGCACCGCCCTGGCCATGGGCGCCGACAAGGCCGTTTTAGTGGAAGACGATGATATCTACGGCGCAGACCCCGTGGGTGTAGCCAAGATATTGGCCAAGGCGGTTGAACCCTTGAATCCGGACCTCATTTTCTTTGGCCAGAGGGCGGTGGATGATGACTGCGGCCTGGCCGGAGCAGCCTTGGCCGAGTTCATGGACCTGCCCCAGATGGCCGTGATCAACAAGCTTACCGTGGAAGACGGCAAGGCAGTGGCCACCAGGCCGGTGGAAGGCCAGACCCTGACCCTGGAGGCTTCCCTGCCTGCGGTGGTTACCGCCCAAAAGGGCCTGAATGAACCCAGGTACGCCAGCCTGCCGGGCATTATGAAAGCAAAGAAAAAACCTTTTGAGACCAAGACCCTTGCGGACCTCGGCATGGAAAGGGATGACAAAATAGAAGTCATCGCCCTGAGCCCGCCGCCTGAGCGTGCGGCAGGCCGCGCCATTGAGGGTGAGACTCCCCAAGAGCTGGCCGCCGGATTGGCCAAGGCCCTGCGGGAAGAGGCCAAGGTCATTTAACAGGTTTTTTTGTTTTCCTGAAAAGGGATCGCACCTTTCGCCCGGAAGGAGTTTATATAAAATGGCAGATGTTTGGGTTATAGCCGAGCACAGGGACGGCGAGTTCCGTAAAGTAACGTTTGAGGCTGCCGGAGCCGCGCAAAAGATAGCCGCTGATCTGGGCGGCGAAGTCGCGGCCGTGGTCTTGGGCCAGGGTATGGCCGATAAAGCCAAAGAACTGGGTAAATACGGCGTGGCCAAAGTTTTCCATGCGGATAACGAGGCCTTTGCCCAATACACCACAGACGCCTACAGCCTGGCCTTGGCCGGGATCATCAAGGAAAAAGCCCCCAAGGCAGTGCTTTTCGGGGCCTCCATGCAGGGTAAGGACCTGGCCGGACGCCTGGCCGCCAAACTGGACGCAGGCGTGGCCGTGGACTGCACCGCCATCAAAGTTGAAGACGGCAATCTGATAGCCACCCGCCCCATGTATGCGGGCAAGGTCTATGCGGACGTAAGGATCGCAAGCGACCTGCAGATAGCGTCATTGCGCCCCAATGTCTTTGAAATAGCCGAAACAGGCGGCGAAGCGGTGGTTGAAGAATTCAGCGCCGAAGTCGCCGAGATCAAAGCCCAGTGCACCAAAGTGGAAAAAGAAGAAGAAGGCAAGGTGGATCTTACCGAGGCCACCATTATTGTCAGCGGCGGCAGGGGCATGAAGGATTCGGACAACTTCGCCATCCTGGAAGAGCTGGCCTCCCTTTTGAACGCCGCTGTGGGCGCTTCCCGTTCCGCGGTGGACGCGGGTTGGCGTCCCCATGGCGACCAGGTGGGACAGACCGGCAAGGTTGTCACCCCCAACCTCTATATTGCCTGCGGCATCTCGGGAGCCATCCAGCACCTGGCGGGCATGGGTTCCTCCAAGGTCATCGTGGCCATCAACAAAGACCCGGACGCACCGATTCACCAGAAAGCCGACTTCTCTGTAGTTGGCGACCTGTTTGACGTAGTCCCGGCCCTGACCGAGGAATGCAAAAGCGCCGGCTAGAAAAGCTTCGACCAAACAACCAGGCCGTTCCCTTAAAAAAGGGACGGCCTTTTCTTTTTAAAATCCATTCCCCTGCCCATACCTCCGCTCAAATGGGCCTGGATGGCCTTTGAGCTTCCCTCCCCCGGACCTGAAAAAACAAAATCCCCAATTCGAATCCGCCACACGTCTTTACCACCGCTCTTCCCGGATCCCCAAAGTGCTCAAAATTCCAGTGGGTAATCTTGCCGTTCTCTGAAGTGCCTTGACATTTCAGGGTGCTCTTACGGGGTCCCCGGAAAATCGCAGATTTTTGGGGATGTACTTACGCGGGGTCCCCGAAAATCTTTGATTTTGGGGGTGTGCCTAAGGTCCCTCCACCCTGATGGGTGTCACAACAGTGTGGCTCTTTTTGCCCAATAAATCCCGAATAATGGTCTCCACTTTGTATTCTCCGGGCGGCAGGCCCGAAAGGCTGTAGGTAAAGGTAAGGGGATAACGGTCTGGAAACTGGGCTGTCTCGCCTTCAAAACGGCCCACAGTGCGGCGGCCGCTGACCACCCTGCCCCAGGCATCGACCATATTGAAATCCGCCACCAGGCGGTAGCGATACTTGCCGGTGTTTTTATCCTCTTTGACCACAAACCCCACAGGCTCCAGATAAAGAATAAGTGGTTCGCCGGGGCGGAAGACGTTATCCACCCGGGGGATGAAGCGGCCATAGCCCGCGGGCTGGGCAGCGACCAGATGCACGTTCACCGCTGTAAAGGGAAACCTGCGCCAGGCCTCGGCCGTGGCCTTGCGCAAAGCGGCCAGGGTGGCCGCCGGTTCCTTGGCCAAAAGGTGTTTTTTGGCTTCCTCAATATATTTTTCAAAGCCGTCCACTGGGCTTAAATTCCGGGCGTACCCAAAAACGGAAAAGCTGCAAAGCAAGAAAAATACAAGGCATATAATTGCGCAGATGCGGCTGAGCGGAGCGAAAAAACTTGAGCTACTCAGTTTCATGTTTTTGGGCCCCTCCTTTTTTCATCTCCCACAATCTGGTGTATTTGGTGAGGGTGTAAAGAGATTCCATGCGCGCGGCCAGATAGCCCTGAAAACCGTCCAAAAAACCTCCGCGCAAGAGGTACCGGTTGAAAAAGCTCCAAAACCCGTGAAACCAGGCGTCCAGGGGGGTGGTCTTTTTACCGGAAAGATGCATCTGACGGGCAGCCTGTTCACTGTAGGTCTGCATGCGGCTTATATACTCACCCACCGTGTCATAGGAGTAGTGCTCCACATAACCCGGCAACCTGCCCACCTTGCCTTGGACCTCAAGCCTTTCATGGACCTGGCGCTTGGCCCAGCCGCCCTTTCCCCTTTGAAACAGCCTTAAGTGATGCTCCGGAAAAAAACCGCCGTGCCTTAAAAAGCGGCCAAAGAAAAAGACCTTAAAAGCCAGCTCATAGCCTGCGTATTCTCCTGTTTTATCCTGCTTCAGGGAATTCAGGGAAGCGGCCAGTTCCGGATCGACCAGTTCGTCGGCATCCAGAAAAACAATCCAGTCGCCGGTGCACATATCCATGGCGGCGTTTCGCTGGTCTGCGTAACCAGTCCAATCCCTGGACCGAACCTTGGCGCCCGCCTCCTTTAAAACGGCCAGGCTGTTGTCGGTAGAACCGGAGTCCACAGCCACCACTTCATCGGCAAAGGCCGAAACCGATTCCAGCCAGGCAGGCAGGTTTTCCTCTTCATTTCTACAGATCAGGGCAGCGCTCAACCCGGGCATGGCAGGTCATCTCCTATGCTTGCTTAAATTAAGCCTTTGGGAACCTTTTTTTAGCATCCGCCAGGAAAAAATCTTTGGCAAGATCAAATCATAAACGGCTTTTAGCCCGGGAAAGCTTGATGCGGAAGTCCAGGCTGTCGTCAGCCCTTTTCACTATTATTCTGGGAAGTTCAAAGGGAGGAGTCGCTGACCCGGCTTTCCCCGGCCTGGTGGTGCAGGCTAAGTCGAATCCAGCCTCCCTTGCCATATCCGCGGCTTTTTGATTATAGGCCCCAAAGGGATAGCTGAAAACACGGGCAGGGCTCCCCAAAAGACGGGTAAGGTCCTTTTGACAGCCTTTTATCTGCTCCGCCAGTTCGGCCTCATCTAAAGTGGTGAGATTCAAGTGATCCCTGGTGTGGCCGCCAAACTCGACCCCCTGATCAGCCAAATCCAGCACCTGTTCCCTGGAGAGCATGGCCTCTTGGGGCTCCCCCTTGCCCAGGTCCCAGCGGTTGGATCCGCCTATCTCTTTGGTAACCAGAAAAACCGTGGCGCTCATGCCCCGCTTTTTTAAAAGGGGCCAGGCATTGGTGAGGAAATTGTCATAGCCGTCGTCGAAACTGATCACGCAAGGTTTGGCAGGGGCATCAGCAGAAAGGGCCCGGCTTAAGGTGACCGCCTGAAAACCGGCTTTTTGAATGATATCCAACTGCCGGGCAAAACAACGGGGAGATACCCTCAATTTGGGCAGGGGGGTGCCATTCAGTTCATCGGTAATGTGATGATACATGAAGATGGGCACACCCTTTAAAGCGGGCCGCCACCAGGTGTAACGGGCTGAAAAACCCAATCCGGCCAGGGCGGCCGCCGTCCAGATCAGGCCCTGCATCAGGCGTCTTCCCGTTTCTTGACGCCGAGATCGGCATAGACCTTTTCTGTTGCGTCGAGCATGACTTTCTTGGAATGTTTTTTCATTACCAGCTCCCGGCCCGCCCGGCCCAGGGAAGCGCGCAGGTCCGGATCATCCAGGAGCCTTGAGACCCCGGCCAAAAGGGAGTCACTGCTGCCCGGTTCAACCAAAAGGCCCGTCTTTTCATTGAGCACCACCTGGGCCACGTCACCTGCGTCAGCCGCAACCACAGCCTTTTGACAGGCAAACTGCTGTAAAACCGCCTGGGGCACTCCTTCCGCCTTATCACTGGCCAAAACACAGACCGTGCACAAGGGCAGAATGCGCTCCACGTCGTTTCTGTGACCGGTCATTATTGCTGCCGGGCGCAGGCCCTTATCATCAAGGTAACCGTTAATCCGTTTCCAGCCCGGACCGTCGCCCACAATCAAAAAGCGGGTGTCAGGCCTTTGGGCCAGCAGGTCCCTGGCCATGGCGCAGAAAAGGTCGTGCCTTTTCCAGCTCCTTAGAACCGCCACCATGGCAACCACATTCCGCCCAGGCTCAAGCCCCAGCTCGCGGGCCAATTCAGGGTCCGGCTCTCGCGGGGCAAAACGCTTGGCGTCAACACCGGTGGGCACGGACGTGACCCTTTCCGGAGGCAGGCCGTAGTCCTCCACCAGATGGCGGCGGATGCTCACTCCGGTGGTGGTCACCGCCTGGGGCAGTTTATAAACAATATTCAAGGGGTTTTTACTTACCGGAACACTCAGGTGACGGGTGCGCACACATTTTATACCGGCCAGTCTGGCCGCAAAACCGCCCAGCCAGGAATCCACCGAGGAATGGGTGTGGATGATATCAATCCCCTTGGCTTTTATCAGGGCCACCAGTTTGGCCAGGGCGTTTATATCCCAAGGGCCTTTCATGGCTATGGGATGAAACACAAGCCCCGACTCCTGGGCCCTTTTGCGCAACTTGCCTTCCGGGCAACCGGCCAATTCCACCTCATGGCCTCTTTCAGCCATTCCCAGGCATTCATCCAGTATGCGGATCTCCTGCCCGCCCCAACCATTGGACCATTCGGTGTGTAATATCTTGTAAAATGATGACATATTGCCTTTTTTCTGATAAATCCGCGCAACCGCCCCAGGAGACCGTTGACATCGAAGCATTGGCCGCTGATACTTTGGCCAGGCCGGTTTTAAAGCCCGGCCGGTAATTTTAAACCGAAAAGCAGCCCTTTTTTGGCTTAATCGGGGCATGAAAGCCTCTGCAAGCGGTAAAAAGGTGCTGTAATTTAATAACATCAAACCCGGTGACCGCAAGCCCATAATAATGGAGGCATAAAGCTTCTCGGTTGCCCGTGTTTTCGTCCTCCCGGCTGGCCAAGTCCACACAGCCGGGTAAATGGAGGCCTGATGGACGACGAACGACAAGAGGAACTGGAAGAGTTGGCAGCTCTTTTGGGGCATAAATTCAATGACCTGGAACTACTCGCAACCGCCATGCATCATTCTTCCTATGTGCATGAGCACGCAGACCTGAACCTCGAATCCAACGAGCGCCTTGAATTCCTGGGCGATGCCGTGCTGGAACTCTGTGTAACCGAAATGCTTTACCAGAGGTTTCCCGCTGCATCAGAAGGCAGACTCAGCAAAGCCAGGGCCAGCATGGTCAATGAACATCGCCTGGCCGCAATTGCCCGTTCACTCAATCTGGGCGGCTTTCTACTCCTCGGAAGGGGAGAAGAGATACAAAGCGGCTCCAACAAGCCGAGCATTTTGGCCGACGCCCTGGAAGCTGTTCTGGCTGCAACCTACCTGGATGGGGGCCTTGAAGTCACTGACGCTATAATCACAAGGCTCCTTGGCCCCTATGCCGAAGGAGCCATAGCCAAAGCCCCGCAAAAGGACTTCAAGACCCGCATCCAGGAATTTGTACAGGAAGAGCTGCACGTCACTCCACGCTATCAGCTTCTGGAAACCCAGGGCCCTGACCATGATAAGACCTTCAGGGTGGCCCTTTCCATTAAAAGTGAGCGCGTGGCCAGGGGAGTGGGCAAATCCAAAAAGGAAGCCGAGCAAAATGCAGCCCGCAGATGCCTTGAGCTCATAGAAAAAGAAGGAACGGATTTCCTGGCGAAGTAGGCAACCATCCCGGAGCCTTTACCAAAAGGCTCCGGGATCTCCTTTTTTCTGCAGGCTTTTTTAAAAACAACCTTTAGGAATATCCAGGGGATAAAAGGTGATCATAAGCAGCACAGGCAAGGTATGTCCGGGTTTCCATGTATTGGGACACAGCGCCACCCCTTCTTATCTGGCGGAGGCTGAGACCCCGGCCCTGTTTGACGCGGGCTTCACCTGTCTGGGACCTGCCTATGAAGAAGACATAAAAAAAATCCTCGGCCCCCAAAAACCGGGGATCATTTTTCTCACTCATGTGCATTTCGACCATTGCGGGGCGGTAAGCTACCTCAAAAAAGTCTTTCCCGGACTTAAGGTCGCAGCCTCCCAAAGGGCCGCGGAGATCATGTCCCGGCCCGGCGCAATAAAACTCATGACCAAACTGAATGAAAACGCCACCCTGGAAGTGGAGAAATGGCATCCCGGACTGGGCCGGGATATTGCCTTTCTGCCTTTTCAGGTCGATATGGTTCTTAGTGAGGGAGACGAAGTCAAACTGGGTCGGAATACAACTGTAAAGGTTTTGTACACCCCTGGGCATACCTGGGATTTCTTGAGCTTTCACCTGAAGGAAAAAGATATCCTCATAAGCTCCGAAGCCACCGGCTGCGCAGACGCCACCGGCTACATAGTCACGGAATTTTTGGTGAACCACGCCAAATATCTGGAGAATATAAAAAGAGCGGTTGCCTTGAAGCCCAAAATGCTGTGTCAGGGCCACAGGCGGGTTTACACTGATGAAGATGTAGGCGAATTTTTAAAGGAATCGGAAAAAGCGGCCCTGGACTACAAAAAATGGGTGGATCGGCTTCTATTGGAGCAACAGGGGAATATCAAAAAAGTAATGGAGCAGGTCAAGGCAGCGGAATATGACCCCTGCCCCCAGCCCAAGCAGCCTGAGCCTGCCTATCTTTTAAACCTTGAGGCCAGGGTAAGCCACCTTGCCCGGGAACTGGGTTTTGAACCTTGAGCATGGAATCCATTGATAAAAGTATTCTGGACTCTATAAGCGCCCATGTGGCCATATTGGACAAAAGCGGCCGCATTCTCCAGACCAACCGGGCCTGGAATGATTTTCACCTCAAAAACGCCCCCAAAGGAGCGGTGCAAACTCCGGACATGAACTACCTTGCCGTCTGCGAAAGCGCCACCGGGCCGGGAGCGGAAAAGGCCCGTGAGGTGGCATTGGGCATAAAATCCGTGGCCCGGGAAGAGATAGATGAATTTGAGCTGCAATACGACTGTCACGGCAGCGGAGTCAAACGCTGGTTCAACCTGAGAGTGACCAGGCTCAATGCTCCGGGGCAGCCCAGGCTGGTGGTGAGCCACGAAAACATCACCCAAATTAAGACAGCGGAAGAAAAAATCCTGCAAAGGGAGGTAATGCTCAAAGATCAGGCCCAAAAACTGGAGCAGGCCAACTCGGCACTGACTTTCTTGCTGGATCAAATCAAAAAAGAGCGCTCAGAGCTGGAAGAAAAGGTGATGGCCCAGATCAAACACCTTGCCCTTCCCTACCTCAACAAGCTGGCAAGCTCAGACCTCAGCCCCGAGCAAAAAGCCCTGGCCCGGGCCGCCGTGGAAAACTTAAAAGAGATTACCAGCCCTTTTGCCCGCTCCCTTTCCTCGCGTTTCCTGGGGCTTACCCCCACCGAAATCCAGGTCGCCGGACTGATCAAGGAAGGACAAACCAGTAAGGAAATTGCCGAAGCCCTTAACACCTCCCCACGTACAGTGGATTTTCACCGCGCCAACCTGCGGCGCAAACTGGGGCTTAAAGACCGCGCCCAAAACCTGCGCACTTATCTCCTCTCCCTTGCCTAATACCAGTTTTTACCTGTTATTTTACCGTCAATTTACTGGTTTTTTCTTTAGGCTCTGATCTGGCAAAATTTAAATCTATAAGATCAGAAAACCAAAAAGGAGGACCATATGCATTGCACTCTGGCCAAAATAGACGAATCGTCTTTGGAACAAATTAAAAACCTGGAAAAAAAGACCGGAAAAGTCGTGTTGGCTTATGCCTGCCAGCAGGCCAACGCCGCAAATTTAAGCGCTGACCAGGTCAGCGAACTTCAAGGGCTGGAGAAAAAACTGGGCATGACCCTGGTGGCCCTGGACGCTTAGGTTAAACAACTAAAAATCCACTATTATCGCCGGTTTTACCCCCTTTTCCCCCTAACGGGCGGGGCAGGGGTTTAACCGGCTTTTCTCTTTCTTTTACTGGAATTAGCAAGTTTAGGGTGGACTTCTTTATTTAATAGGGGTAGTTGATAGTATCCGGTTGCGGCATTTGGAATGCCCGTATCCGCACAGGTAAGGCCTGTTTTGGAAAGCAAAAGGATGCGTCTCGCGTCCTTAGCTTGCTCACAAAGTCCTCCTGGACTTTGTGAGATGCCAGTTGGCAAAAACGTGGTTTTGCCAACTGGATCGAATTACTCGCCTTATGAAAGGCTCGCAATTCGGCGGGCCGTCCATGGCCCGCGTACAGGTTGTTTGGCAACAGCCTTGGGACGCGTTTCGCGTCCCTTTTGGGTTCATTTTTTTTTTGCTTTCAAGGGATATTGTCATGAGCACACGCGTATTCAATTTCAATCCCGGCCCCGCCACCTTGCCTTTGCAGGTCCTGGAAAAAGTCCAGGCGGAAATGCTCGACTACAAAGGCACTGGAATGTCCATAACTGAAATCAGCCACCGCTCACCCGAGTTCGACGCTGTAGTAAATTCTGCAGTAGCCCGGGTTAAGCGTCTTTTGGGCCTTTCAGACGACTTTACCGTGCTCTTTTTACAAGGTGGAGCCTCCCAGCAGTTTTATCAGATTCCCATGAACTTGTGTCAGGGCAAGAAACCGGCCTATATCAACACCGGCACTTGGTCCACCAAAGCTATCAAAGAAGCCCAGATCCTGGGTAAGGACCCTGTGGTTCTCGCCTCTTCCGAAGATAAGGGTTTCTCATATATTCCCAAAGAATATGAAGTGCCCAAGGATGCGG
This sequence comes from Dethiosulfatarculus sandiegensis, assembly GCF_000931935.2. Taxonomy (GTDB): domain Bacteria; phylum Desulfobacterota; class Desulfarculia; order Desulfarculales; family Desulfarculaceae; genus Dethiosulfatarculus; species Dethiosulfatarculus sandiegensis. The sequence goes on along the minus strand of NZ_AZAC01000002.1, from coordinate 133,769 downwards.
CTTATCTGCATTTCACCACCAACAACACCATCAAGGGCACCCAGTTTCACACCTTCCCCAAGGCGGATGTGCCCGTGATCGCCGACATGAGCTCGGATATCATGTCCAGGCCCTTTGACCCCAAACCCTTTGGCCTGTTCTACGCAGGCGCCCAGAAAAACTTAGGCCCTGCCGGTGTCTGCCTTACGGTGATCAGAAACGATATGTTGGAAAGGGTGCCCGAGGACATCCCCACCCTTTTACGCTACACCACCCAGGCCTCCAAAAACTCCATGGCCAACACCTGCCCCTGCTTTGCCATTTACCTGCTTGAGCTGGTCCTGGCCTGGTTGGAAGAGGAAGTAGGCGGGCTTGAAAAAGCCGAAGCCAGGAATCAGAAAAAGGCGGGCACCGTATATGACGCCTTTGATAAGAGCGGCGGTTTCTATAAAGCCACAGCAGCTCCCGAGGATCGCTCCCTGATGAACGTGACCTTCCGCCTGGCCAATGAGGACTTGGAACCGGTCTTTATCAAAGAAGCCGCGGAACAGGGGCTTAAGGGCCTCAAGGGTCACCGCTCGGTGGGCGGCTGCCGCGCCTCCATCTATAACGCCATGCCCCAGGCAGGCGCCGACGCCCTGGCCGACTTTATGGCCGACTTTGCCGCCAAAAACGGCTGACAGGGGCGTAGCGTCGGGGTGGTTAGAACTTCCCCGACCCGCTTGACAGGCTTCTTGCAGGCGGCCTTATGACACCGGAAAAATAACGCACCATGAAAAACCCCGGCTTTTTTAGGTAAAAGCCGGGGTTTTTCTCTTTGGGCCCTTTATTCTCACAAAGCCAACCATCTCCCAATACCCAGTATTACCGGCTTTTTAAGCAAAGAAGATCCCCTAATGCTCTGTTTTTGCCTCCTATTCCCTTGGTAAAAGTGATTGAGAATTTTTTCATTTAGCGTTGTTTCACCCAACTCCATTAATGGTATAAAAGAAACTGATCAAATTAAAACAAAGCTCGACTAGTTAAGTATGGATCCGAGCCCGTTTCCCTAGCGGCGGGCGAAGACAGTCTTTTTCACCAAGGAGGGCCGCATGGCCAGAATCCTGGTCGTTGACCCGGATGACCGCAGCCAAAAGAAGCTGGAAAGGCTTCTGTTTGACCATGGCCACAGGGTCTTCACTACTGATTCCGGCGAGTCGGCAGCCGAGATGATGGCCGAGCGTCGCTTTGATCTGGTGATAATGGCCCAGAACCTGCCCGGGAAAAAGGGTTTAAGCGCCTTTGACGACCTGCACCGGATGGACCCGAAACTGCCGGTGATCATAACCAGCCGTCACGGGACCACCGACGAGGCTATCGAAGCTGCCAAGCTGGGGGTTTTTGACTATGTCCTCACCCCCATACCCCAAAAGGAAATCCTAAACCTGACCAGGCAGGCGCTTGAGGCCGGGGAGTTCTCCCGCACCCAGGTGAGCATGGATCAGGGCCCGGCTTCCCTGAACCAGGTTGCCCTGGTGGGGCGCTCCAAGCCCATGCAGGAGATCTACAAATCCATTGGCCGGGCAGCCCCCACAGACGCCACCGTACTTGTCAGGGGAGAATCCGGAACAGGCAAGGAACTGGTGGCCAGGGCCCTTTATCAGCATTCCACCCGGGAGGGCAGGCCCTTTATGGTGGTCAACTGCGTGGCCATACCGGAGACGCTTTTGGAAAGTGAACTCTTTGGCTATGAAAAAGGGGCCTTTACCGGAGCAACCACCAGACGTCTCGGCAAGATGGAACACGCCAGCGGGGGTACTGTTTTTCTTGATGAAATAGGAGACATGCCTTCGGGCATACAGGCCAAGATACTCAGGCTTTTACAAGACCGCACCATAGAAAGGCTGGGCGGGCAAAACCCCATTCCCGTGGATGTGCGCATCATAGCCGCAACCAACCGGGATCTGGAAACGGCCATGAAGGAAGGGCGTTTCAGGGAAGACCTTTATTATCGCCTCAATGTGGTCTCCATAAACCTGCCCCCTTTGCGCAAACGCCCGGACGACATCCCCATCTTAAGTGAATATTTCCTGGCCCGTTTTTCCGCTTCCCTGGGGGTGAGAAATCCGGGGATCACCAAAGACGCGGTGGCTCTTTTGTGCGGCCACTCCTGGCCGGGAAACGTGCGTGAACTGGCCAATGTCCTGGAAAAATGCCTTATTTTCAGCCAAGGCCGCACCATAGGCGAGGAAGATGTAAAGGGCCTGGCCCTGGGAGATCCGGCGGGCAAGGGAGTCCCGGTGGGTTGCGACGAGGCGGTGCGCAACTGGGCCAGATGGAGCATGGCAGCCGGGGAGGGCAATCTGCTGACCCAGATGACCGACCATGTGGGTAAACTCATTGTGGCCGAAGCGCTTAAGATCACCGGAGGCAACCGCACCAAGGCATCCAAGCTTCTGGGAGTCTCCAGACCCACGCTTTTGGCCAAAATGTCAAAATACGGTTTACGCGATGAGACCTATGTCATCATGGATTGATAACACATTTGACACCGGTGTAAAAAAAACAGACACCATTTTTGCAAACACCCACCCGCATCCCGACTCGATGAAAGCTATCTCCCGGGCAGATCACACCCGAGACAACTTACGCAAATCAGTAACGTTTTTTAAGCGTTACCCTGGATATGAGCCGATATTCGCCCCCGACAGGGGGATTCAGGCACAACCGTTGCAAATGTTTTCCACAGAGCCGGAAGCTTGTTTTCAAACCCGGCTGCTTTGGAGGTTTTGATAAACAATCATGTTCTCAGACACCGAAAAAGCCAGGAGCGCCGTCGCCCCTTTGAGGAGGAACCTGGTCCTCATAGTGGTGGTGGTCTCCCTGATTCCCTTGGCCCTGACCGGCTTTATCATGCTGGAGGAGTTTGGCAAAGCCTATAAGGCCAAGGTTTTTGATCACCTGCGAGAGCTGGTGCAGAAGCACAGCCACAGCATAGATTTATTTTTAAACGACCGTTTGGCCAACATAAGGGTTTTGTCCCGCTCCTCGGCTCCGGAAAACCTGGCCAACAGCACTTTCCTCAGGCAAAAGCTGGGGCTGATGCGCGAAGAATACGGCGCGGTTTTTGTGGATCTGGGGCTGGTTGACACCAAGGGAATACAGGTGGCCTATGCCGGGCCCTTCAACCTAACCTTGGCCGACTATTCCCAGGCTGCCTGGTTTAAGGAAGCCCTTGGCAATGAGCTTTATATTTCCGATGTTTTTGCGGGTTTAAGGGGCACCCCCCACTTTATCGTGGCGGTGCATAAAAAATGGGGCAACAAAACCTACTTATTGAAGGCCAGCATTGATTTCGAGGCCTTTAACGCCCTGGTGGCCAACATAAGACTGGGGGAGACCGGATTCGCCTTTATCCTGGACCGGCAGGGAGAATTTCAGACCAAGCCCCGCTTTGAAGTTATTTTAAACCGGGGGCCGTACAACGACTTATTAAAGGGCAAACTTAACCCGGAGCGCATCCCCGTGGTATTGAGGCCGGATGCCTTTGGACAGGAATCCATCTTTGCCATGGCTGCCCTCAAGGGGGGAGAGTGGGTGCTTTGTCTGCAACAGGAAGCGCAAGATGCCTTCACCCATCTGCAGTCGGCCAGAAGAATGGCCCTTTACATCTTCCTGATAAGCGGCGTTATCGTCATTCTGGTTTCTTTTCTGCTCTCCCGAAAGGTGTTGGAACATATTCACCAGGCCCAGGATCAAAAGGCGGTAATGAGCCGCTCGGTCATTGAGGCCGGGAGGCTGGCCTCCATCGGCGAGCTGGCCGCGGGCATTGCCCATGAAATAAACAACCCGGTGGCGATAATGGTGGAAGAAGCGGGTTGGATTGAAGACCTTTTAAGCGACGGATATGAAAACCAGGCCGAAAACATGGACGAGATAAAGCGGGCAGTGGGGCAGATCCGCACCCAGGGGGACCGCTGCAAGGAGATCACCCACAAACTTTTGAGTTTTGCCCGCAAAACAGACCCCGCCCCCAGCCAGGTGCAGGTTAACCTGCTGGTGGAGGAAGTATTGGGGTTATTGACCCAAAAGACCCGCTACGCAAACGTAAAGCTGGAGACTTACCTGGCCCAGGGGCTTCCGCCCGTGATGGCCTCACCGGCCGAATTGCAGCAGGTGCTTTTGAATCTGGTAAATAACGCTGTGGATGCCATAGGTCCCGGCGGCGGATATGTAACAGTGCGAACCTCTCACCAAGACGGTCAGGTGCTGATGGAGGTGGAAGACACGGGTGAAGGCATCCCCGAGGCCAATCTGCCCAGGATATTCGATCCCTTTTTCACCACCAAGCCGGTGGGCCAGGGAACCGGATTAGGACTTTCGATCTGTTATGGAATAGTAAATAAATTAGGGGGCACCCTGAGCCTTCGCAGCAATGTCGGGCAAGGCACTTCCTTTACGGTGAATCTTCCCGCCCATGGCGGGGAAGCGGCAACCGAGGAAGACAAAACCGGAAAAAAAGCCCCCACTTATTCCCCTCGCCAGGCGTGAGGGAGACCCTGACTTAATGGAGGTATCGCAATGGTTAAGCCTTCAGTTCTACTTGTCGATGACGAGGCCCCTTTTGTTGAAACCATGGCCAAACGCCTGGACAAAAGGGGAGTAAGTGTAAGTGTGGCCTTAAGCGGCCCCGAAGCGCTCAAAATCATCGACGACGGCGGACCCAGCAAGATAGACGTTGTGATCCTGGACGTCAAAATGCCAGGTATGGACGGACTGGAGACTCTGGCCGCCATAAAGGCCGAGCACCCCACCCTGGAAGTTATCATGCTGACCGGCCACGCCACGGTGGAAAGCGCCATTGAGGGCATGAAAAGAGGTGCCTTTGACTACCTCATGAAGCCCTGTGACATGGAGGTTCTTATCTCCAAAGTGGAAGAGGCCTGCCGGAAAAAACGTCTGCACGAGGCCAAAATACTGGAAGCCCGCGCCCAGATGATCGCCCTGAGACGCGGCGACTAGAGGTATTACATGACCGCCTTAGCAAAAAAGATACGGTTGCTCTTGGTGGACGATGAAGACGGATATTTAGAGGTTCTTTCCAAGCGCCTGAACAAGCGCAACCTGAACGTTACAGCCATCAACAACGGGGCCGAGGCAATCCAGGCCCTAAGAAAAAACGACTATGACGTGGCTGTGGTGGACCTCAAAATGGAGGACATGGATGGCATAGAGGTTCTCAAGATATTCAAAAAAATGGATCCTTCCCTTGAAGTCATCATCCTGACCGGTCATGGCTCAGAGCAGGCGGCCAGGGAAGGGATCAACATGGGAGCCTTTGACTACCTTACCAAGCCCTGTGATTTAAAGGTGCTCTTGGAAAGGATCGAGGCGGCCATGCAAGCCAAAAATTAATAAAGCGGCCCTCCCCAAGGCGCCAGGGGCGGGTCCGGTTTGAGCCATTACAACGTAAAACGGGTTAAATCCCGTAAGAACGCCCTAGCTATATCTGGAGGTGAGTGGATATGAGTTTCTTCAAGCAGTGGGGCCAGTTCATGATGGCAGGAGCCAGGGCCCACGCCAAATGGGAGTTGGATGTCTCCCGCACCATTACAGGAGACAAAAAGCGCCTGGCCATTCTGGGACTGTTAATCATACCCATTATCATAGGCGGGGTCGCCTTTGCAGACCCCATTGTGGACAACCTGCCCGACGTGCTGGGAGGTAAAAAGGCATATAGCCCGGCCTTTTATTCCCTGGGCATCTTTTTAGCTTCCATTTTGATCGGCTTGGGCGCCGGCCTGATTACCGGCTGCATCGGCGCCGGCGGCGGTTTCATCATCGCCCCCGCCCTGATGAGCGCCGGCATCAAAGGCATCCTGGCAGTGGGCACCGACCTTTTCCACATCTTTGCCAAGGCCATCATGGGGAGTGTGATCCACCGCAAACTCGGCAATGTCAGCGTGTCTTTGGCTCTTATCTTCTTGATTGGAGCCATTGGCGGGGCCACCACCGGCGGTGTTATCAACCGGACCCTTTATGAAATCAACCCGGTTTTAAGCGATGCCTTTATTACAACCATCTATGTTCTGATGCTGGGCCTTTTGGGAGCCTATGCTCTACAGGACTTTTTAAAGGCCCGCAAATCCGGCGACTCGGGTTCGGCCCACGGCGGCGGTGAAGGCGCCGAGCTTGGCAACCTTCCCCAGAAACTTCAGGGCATGAACATCCCCCCCATGGTCACCTTTGACCAGAACCTGGTCCCCGGAGGACGCCGCATTTCAGCGATATTTCTTGTAGCCAGTGGTTTTCTGGTGGGCTTTGCCGCGGCCATCATGGGTGTGGGAGGCGGATTCCTGACTTTCCCCATCTTTGTATATGTGTTAGGCGTTTCCTCCATGACCACAGTCGGCACGGACATCTTCCAGATTGTCTTTACCGCGGGTTACGCGGCTGTGAGCCAGTACGCTATCTACGGCTTTATCTTCTACACCTTGGCCATGGGCATGCTTCTGGGTTCCCTTTTGGGCATCCAGATCGGGGCCATGGTCACCAAGGTAGTGCCCGGAATCACCATCAGGGGCTTTTACGCCATGGCGGTTCTGGCCGGTTTCGTAAACCGCATCTTTGCCCTGCCGGGCAAACTGGGCGAAATGGAGATGATAAGCATCAGCAAAGGCACTGCCGCCACCCTTGACTCCATTGGCGTATGGGCCTTTTTCGTGGTCATCGCCATGTTCGGAATCTGGGTCATAGGCACCTTTGTGGCTCACATCAAAAACCTGCGCGGGGTGGAGGTGTGATCATGGCGGCACGCAATAACAAAAAGAAATTAATCCTCGGCTTTGCCATGCTGGTTGCCTTTGCAGTGGTGCTTTTCGGCCTGTTCACGCCTCTGTTCAATGGTCATAACGGATTGGAATACTTAGACGCCCTGTACAACTCAATCTCCAAGGCCTCGGCCTATTACATCCCGCAAGTCAAAAAGGAAAGCCAGGCCTTCAGCGGCAAGGAAATCAACCTCACCCTTAAAATGGGTAACGAAAACCAGGCCATGAGAACCGCCATGCTGCTCGAGGCTTCCGGCGGCCAGGTGACCAGGGAAGCCGAGACAGTAAAATTCAAAGGGGATTTCGGGGCTGTTTTAGCATCTTGCATAACCGACTCGGACAATATGTTCCACAACAAGGGTAAAGAGCTCGAAACGCGCTACAATAAAAACGGAAAGCTAATGCTCTATGCCTGGTGGGCCACCTTAAAAGAAGTGATCAAGGACTTCAACCGCCAAAAGCAGTTTACCAATGCCAAATTCACCGGCACGCTTCAGAAAAAAGTGGTGGAATGCGCCTATAACTACTATGGAATAACCCCTCAGAATATTGGGGACCGCTGGGGTATTGTGCTCTTCTCCCTGATATTCTATGTGGTGTACACGGTATGGTATGGTTATGCTGTGATGTTCTTATTTGAAGGAGCCGGATTCCAACTGGAAGCCCATTAAGCCTAAATTTCTATCAAACAAATCACCTTTTCCGCCGACCGGGGCAACTGGTCGGCGGAAAAGGCGCTTTTCGAAAAAAAGAGTGCAAAAGTGCAAGGCATCAATCTCCTGGTAGTGGATGATGAAAAGGATTTCATTGAACCCCTTTCCAAACGCCTCACCCTGCGCAAAATCAATGTGCTCACCGCTCACAGCGGGGAAAAGGCCCTGGAAATCCTTGCGGACCAGTCTGTGGATGTGGTGCTCCTGGATGTGATGATGCCGGGAATGGACGGCATTGAAACCATCCGAGCCATGAAAAAAGCCCATCCCCTTTTGGAGGTGATCCTGCTTACCGGTCATGCCAGCCTGGAGGCCTCTATTCAGGGCATGGCCCTGGGCGCTTTTGATTATCTCTTAAAACCGGTGGCCCTGGATGAGCTGGTCTACAAGATAGAAGACGCCTATCGCAAACGATGCCTTCAAGAGGACAAGATCAATTGCCTTAGGGCCAAGGCCAAAAAGACCGAGCCCTAGTGGGTTCAAAGAGGATCGGCTGTGATTTTTCCATGAAAAACCTTTTGCTGAAACTGGGCTCCATTATTCCGGGCCTGAAAAAAACATCATCAGGCCCCGGTCTCAGCCAAGAAGAACTCACCGCCGAATTCCGTTCCCGTTACCACAATTTCAAACTGCTTCTGGCGGCCAACAACAAGGCCTTGGAGCTGATGGCCGAGCTGGAATCCGCCCTGGTCGGAGACCGCGTCTATGGCATGAGCTTTATCCGCGGGGTCTGCACCAGCCTGGGTGTAAACGTTTTTCAGATGATCAATCTGATGAACGAACTGGCCCCGGAAAAATACCAGGTGCTTTTCGAGCGCCACCAGGAGATCCAAAAGGCCATAAACCAGATTCTGGCCCCCAAGCTTCCCTCGGAACAAGGTGAATTGATACTCGACCTGGATCAAGTCACCAAAAATGAAGCTCACCTGGTGGGCAACAAAATGGCCAACTTAGGCGAGGTCAGAAACCGTATCGCCATACCCACTCCGCCGGGTTTTTGCCTTACAGCCCGGGCTTTTCACTTTTTCCTTTCAAAGAACAACCTGATCGCGGAAATAGACCGGCTTTTGCAGAGCGCTGTCCTGGAACGCATGGACGACCTGTTCAAACTTAGTTCTCAAATTCAGCAAAAAATCGTAAAAGCACCGGTTCCGGAGGAGATGACCCGTCAGATAGAAGATGCCTACGCCCGCCTGGAGAAACAGGCAGGCAAGGGAGTCACCGTCTCCCTGCGCTCCAGCGCCCTGGGCGAGGATTCGGCCAAGGCCTCTTTTGCCGGACAATACGCCAGCCACTTAAATGTCAGCCCCCAACACATCCTGGACACCTACAAGGAAGTGGTGGCCAGTAAATACACCCCCCAGGCCATGCATTATCGCCTGATGAGGGGAATCAGGGATTCGGACGTGGCCATGTGCGTGGGTTGCCTGACCATGGTCGACGCCAAAAGCGGAGGGGTGGTTTATACGGCCAACCCCCTTAAGGACGGGGACGACGCTATCCAGATAAACGCCACCCTGGGCCTGCCCCGCTCCGTGGTCGACGGCAGAACCCAGGCGGATTTGTTTGTAGTCGAAAGAGGCGAATCCCTTACCATCAAAGAAGAAAGCATCGTCCAGAAAGACACCGCCTATGTCTGCTATCCCGAAGAAGGAATCTGCCGCCTCACCCCCACCGGTGACGAGGCCAAGGCCCCCTCGTTGACAGAAAAACAGGTGCTCGACATTGCCCAGAAATCCCTGACCATGGAAAAACACTATGGCTCATATCAGGATGTGGAATGGGCCTATGACCATGAGGGCAATCTCTTTATCCTGCAAACCAGGCCCCTGGGTCAGTCGGAAGAACCGGAAAAACCAAAACAGGAAGTGCCTGTCAAGGCTGAACCTTGGATAAAGGACGGGCTCAAAATAAGTCCCGGTTCGGCCTTTGGCCCGGTTTATTGGGTGCGAAAGAACAGCGACGCCATGCGCTTTCCGGACCAGGCCGTTCTGGTGGTTGAGCAGCCCTCCCCCAGGTGGGCTGCGCTGTTGGGCAGAGCGGTGGCCGTGCTTTCCGGAACCGGCGGCATGGCCGGTCACCTGGCCACCGTGGCCAGGGAATACCGCCTGCCCGGTGTCTTCAACCTCAAAGATGAACTGGACAAACTGGAAAACGGCATTGAGATAACTGTGGATGCGGATCAAGGCCGGATCTTTAAGGGCCTGGTTGAGGAGGTGCTTCAGAACACAGAGCGCCGCCAATCGCTTATTCAGGGCAGCCCGGTCCATAAAACCCTGGAAAAGGCCTTAAAGCTGATCACCCCCCTTAACCTGCTGGACCCGGATTCCCTGGCCTTTAAGGGGGCCAACTGCCAAACCTTCCATGACCTCACCAGATTCTGCCATGAAAAATCAGTGCAGGAGATGTTCAACTTCAACAAGGAAGACCAGTTCGCCGCCAAAGCCAGTAAACAATTGCACTACAAGGTTCCCATGCAGTGGTGGATCATTAACCTGGATGACGGCTTTAAAGAGGAGGTCAACGGAAAATATGTAAAGCTTGACCAGATAGCCTGCACCCCGCTTCTGGCCCTTTGGGAAGGCATGGTGGCCATTCCCTGGCAAGGCCCCCCTGCGGTGAGCGGCAAGGGCTTTGCCTCTGTGATGTTCCAGGCCACCACCAACCCGGCTCTGGCCACACCTTTCAAGACCTCCTTTTCCAACAAGAACTATTTCATGATCTCCAGGTATTTCATGAACCTGCAATCCCGTTTCGGTTTCCATTTCGCCACGGTGGAGGCCATGGCCGGTCCCCGGCTCATGGAAAACTATCTCAGCTTTGCCTTTAAGGGCGGAGCGGCAGACCTTAAAAGAAAACACGCCAGGGTGCAGTTTTTGGCTGAAATCTTAGATGAGTTGGATTTCAGGGTCTCTATAAAGGAAGACACCGCCCAGGCCAGGGTGGAGCAAATCTCCCTTGAGGATATGGAGATGAGGCTGAGGGTGGTGGGATACCTCTTAATGCACACCAGGCAACTGGACATGGTCATGACCGACCCCAAGGCGGTAACTCATTACCGAAACAAGATGAATAGCGATATAGAGAAAATCAACCGGCAATTTAAGTCTCACTAAACCATTGTTCTGCTTGAGAAAGAAAAAACAGCATTTTTTATTTTTCATTCCCTTTCAGTCCGGGGGAGATTTGCATATTCAGTCGGAAAGCTGTAAAGTATCCCGTCAAATAATCGCCCGGTTCTCCAGAGAAATCCCTCACGCCAAAGCCGTGGGGGCGATTTGTGTAAAGGCCCGGGTGATAAAGTACTCCCATGCTCGGCCCGGCCGTTTCCCCAGGGCCCGGGAGAACATACTCTTAAGGCCAGGGCCTTGTGGGGCTGGCTCATCTTGGCATCCAAAATGAATCCATCATTTTTACTATATAATCTGGCTGCTCTAAGCGGTGCGGCCCTCTTGCCTCCAGTCTGGCTGGCCAGTCGTTTAAGCGGACGCTTCAACGAATTCTGGCCCAGAATCGGGCTTTACAGCGCGCTTCCCCCAGCCCAGCCCGGCCCCAGAGTCTGGTTGCAGGCGGTGAGCGTGGGGGAAGTGGCCGTGGCCAAGGCCTTAGCCGATGAACTCCTGCAAAAGATCCCCAACTTAAACCTCACCATAACCAGCAGCACACCCAAGGGGTTGGAAGAAGCGACAAAAGTGCTTGGCGACCGGGCGGTTATCGCGCCCTTTCCCCTGGACCTGCCCTGGGCCGTGGCAGCCGCCTGCCGCAAGATCAGGCCCCATGTCTATGCTTCCCTTGAAACCGAGATATGGCCCAACCTGCTCACCTGGCTTAAAAACCGGGGCGCAACTTCCCTCATGCTGAACGGCCGCTTAAGCCCCCGCAGCCTACCGGGCTACCAAAAGGCCGGACCACTCATGACCTACAGCCTGGGGCACTTCAAACGCCTTAGCATGATCACCGAAAAAGACGCCGAAAGGATTATAAGCCTGGGGGCCGACCCAGAGGCGGTTACCGTGGACGGTAATGCCAAATACGCAGGACTTCTGGATAAAGTAGACACCGACAAAGTGAATGACCTGAAACGGGTCTTTAATTTGGAAAAAGCCCCTTTACTGGTGGCCGGTTCGGTGCGTTCGGGAGAGGAAACACCGGTTATAAGCGCTTTTAAAGCGGTTTTGGCAAAACATCCCCAGGCGGTTTTGGCTATTGCCCCCAGGCACCTGGAAAATTCAGCCAAATGGAGCGCTGCGGCCAGGGCGGCCGACCTTTCAGTGGAACTCTGGTCCGGGCTCTCCCCCGAAACCCCGCGCAACCCTGAGACAAAGGTGGTGGTGGTTGATGCCATGGGGCTTTTATTCTCCCTCTACGGCCTGGCCAAGGCTGCGTTTGTGGGGGCCAGCCTGGTGAAGCTCGGCGGGCAAAACCCCATGGAGGCGGCTGTCTGGGGGGTGCCGGTCTGCTATGGGCCGGATATGGACGATTTTACTGATGCGGCCCGGGCCCTGGAAGAGGCGGGAGCTTCTCAAATGGTGGAGAATCGGGAGCAACTGGCCCAAACCTGGAACCAGTGGCTGAACAACGAAATTTCCCGACCCGGCCAGGCCGGGGCCCAGGTGGTGGCCCGCTGGTCCGGCGCCGCTTCCAAGGCGGCCCAGATCATACAAAGCGAACTGTTAAATCAAGGTGTATATAGATGAAAATCCGGGATTTTAAAAACCCTCCACAAGTCAACACAGAAGATCTTTCAAAGCTTGAAGTAAGACTGAGTGAAGAAACCCTCCAGGCAGTGGATCACGCGGCCCAAACCTGGATAAAACGTAAAAAAAACAATGAAAAGGTTGTGGTGGCCACTGGATCCGGCCCCAATGTGCACGAAGGAGTCACCACCCTTTTGGCTGAGCTGGTCCGCCTGGACCTGGTGGACGGCATCCTCACCTCCAGCGCGGTGGTGGGCCACGAAATGGCCGGAGCCCTGGAAAGGGTGCGCAGGGTGGATGGAGTTTTATTGGGCTACCCGGCCGAGGTGTTGCCCACAGACGGCAAGGTCGAGGCCGCCCTGGCGCCGGAACAAGATCTGGCCATGATGCAAAAATACGTGCCCCTGGACATGGAGCTGTACCGGCGCTATCTCGAGACCCCGGGCAACGAAATTACCAAGGTGGCAGGCAACCTAGCCTATCCCACCGGTTATTTTATTGAAAAAATGGCCCGTCATCTGGAGGTCAAGGCCAGGGCCAAGGGGGTTCCCTTGGAAGAAGTGGCCGGACTGGCCGCGGACCCGCGCACCATGTTGGGGGCCTGCGCCCGAAAGGGGCGTCCCTGCCTGGTGACCGTGCCCCAGCTCATCGGCAGCGGTCAGGTGGGTCTTGCCATCGGCGACAGTATATGCCTTACAAACCGCTGCTCCAGAATTGCCCACACCCTTTCCCAGGCCGGGCTTATAATAGAAAGTGGCGTTGCCCTGACCCAGGAAATCCATGACGGTCCCTTTGAGCTCTACACGGGTCATGGGCACTGGTCCAGGGAGATGGGCATACAAACCTACACCCTGGCTGAAAAATCCCTGGTCCGCATTGACCTGGACCCTGCCCTGAAACAGGTCTGGGAAAAAGAACGGCAGAGCCAGGATGTGGGAGAAGCCATTGACAAGGGAAAACCCAAGGCTGTTTCCATGGGGGTTCCCTTCCGTATGGAGATGAGCGGATTTGCCCGTCTGCCCGGCTCCTTGCCGGTCCTGGGCGACCTGGGCGTAGTCTGGCCCCTTTTGGCGGATCGGGTGGCCCGTGGCCTGGGGATAGAGCTTGGCTTCAGAAGCTACAAACAGGGCACTGAACTGGGCGAAGCTATCCGCTCCTATATTGTGAATGAAATCAGGCCCATTAATCCTGAAATTGACTGATAAACTGGCTGAAGGAGTCTCAAGCATGGCCAGAAAAGCACTGCTTGCCTTGGAAGACGGTTCCCTGTTTCCCTGCCGCACCTTTGCCGGATCCGGGGAGGTTAAGGCCGAAGTATGTTTCAACACCAGCATGACCGGATATCAGGAGGTGCTTACAGACCCTTCTTATAAAGGTCAGATGGTGACCATGACCTACCCCCTTATCGGCAACTACGGGGTTAACCAGGAAGATGTGGAGAGCGTGGCCGTTCAGGTGAGCGCATTTCTGGTCAAGGAATATTGCCCTCTACCGAGCAACTTCCGAGCCACCGCCAGCCTGGCCCAATACCTGGAAGAGGCCGGGGTGATGGGGGTGGAGGCCCTGGACACGCGCATGCTCACCAAGCACCTGCGCACCAAAGGCGCCATGCAGGCGGTGCTTTCCACGGAAGACCTGGACCCGGAAAGCCTGGTGAAAAAGGCGGGTCAGGGGCCGGGAATGGTGGGAGTGGACCTGGTCCAGGAGGTCTCCTGCGCCAGGCCCTATATCTGGGAGGAGAACCGTATAGGAGAGGTTCTAGCTCCCGGAGAAAAACTCACCCGGGAATTTGCCTTCAAGGATGCGGGCACCAAACCCAAAGTGGTGGTTATTGACTGCGGGGTCAAATTCAACATCCTGAGAAGGCTGACCCACAGGGACTTTCACCTGGTGGTGGTTCCGGCCAAGACCAGGGCCGAAGAGATTCTCGCCCTTGAGCCCGATGGCGTGTTTCTCAGCAACGGCCCCGGTGATCCCGCAGCAGTGACCTATGTGGTGGAAACCGTAAAACAGCTCATGGGCAAAACCCCCATCTTCGGCATCTGCCTGGGGCATCAGATGATCGGCCAGGCCCTGGGGGGAAGCACATTCAAACTCAAATTCGGACACCGGGGGGCAAACCAGCCGGTCAAGGACCTGGCCACCGGCAAGGTGGAAATCACTAGTCAGAACCATGGGTTTTGCGTGGATGCTAAAACCATTACCGACCCGGATGTCATGGTGAGCCACCTTAATCTCAATGACCACACCCTGGAAGGGCTCTGTCACAAAGAGTTGCCGGTCTTCTGCGTGCAATATCACCCCGAAGCCAGCCCGGGCCCCCATGATTCAGACTATTTATTTGACCGCTTCCGAAAAATGATGCGGACCGGCAAGCCGCCTGTGGTGGATGCAGCCTGAAAAAGGCGCTAACAGGACAAAATTTTGTCAAAAACCCTGAAGGCAAGTGTTGAGTTATGCCTAAACGCGAAGACCTCAAAAAAATCATGATCATCGGCAGCGGGCCCATTGTCATTTCCCAGGCCTGCGAATTTGACTACTCCGGCGTACAGGCGGTCAAGGCGCTTAAGGAGGAAGGGATTGAGGTTGTATTGATCAACTCCAACCCGGCCACCATCATGACCGACCCTGAGATGGCCCACCGCACCTATGTGGAACCCATTACTCCCGAATTTGTGGCCGAAGTCCTGAAAAAAGAGCGGCCCGACGCGCTTTTGCCCACCTTGGGGGGCCAGACAGCCCTGAACACCGCTCTGCAGGTGGCTGAAACCGGACTTTTGGAAAGACTCGGTGTGGAGATGATCGGGGCCTCGCCCGCGGTCATACAAAAGGCGGAAAGCCGCGAACTTTTCCGCAAGGCCATGGAAAATATCGGCCTCAGGGTGCCCCAAAGCGCCATCTGCCGCAACCTGGAAGATGTGCGGCAGGCAGGCGCTGATCTGGGCTTCCCCCTGGTGGTGCGTCCCGCCTTCACTCTGGGCGGCACCGGCGGCGGTGTGGTCTATAACATGGAAGACTTGGAAAATATAGCCTCCCAGGGCCTTGACGCCTCCCTAACCACAGAGGTCATGGTGGAGGAATCCATCTTGGGGTGGAAGGAATTTGAGCTGGAGGTGATGCGGGACAAAAACGACAATGTGGTGATTGTCTGTTCCATTGAAAACTTGGACCCCATGGGCATTCACACCGGCGACAGCATCACCGTGGCCCCGGCCCAGACCCTGACCGACCGCGAATACCAAAAGATGAGGGACGCGGCCATCGCCATCATGCGCGAGATCGGGGTTGAGACAGGCGGCAGCAATGTGCAGTTTGCGGTAAACCCGGCAGACGGCGAGCTGGTGGTGATTGAGATGAACCCCAGGGTCAGCCGCTCCTCCGCCCTGGCCAGCAAGGCCACCGGCTTCCCCATTGCCAAACTGGCCGCCAAGCTGGCCATTGGCTACACCTTGGATGAATTGGCCAATGACATCACCCGTGAGACCATGGCCAGCTTTGAGCCCACTATCGACTATTGCGTGGTAAAGGCCCCACGCTGGGCCTTTGAAAAATTCCCCGGCGCAGAGGACATCCTGGGCACGGCCATGAAATCCGTAGGCGAAACCATGGCCATTGGCCGCACCTTCAAGGAATCCCTGCAAAAGGCCCTGCGCGGTCTGGAAATTGACCGGGCCGGGCTTTTGGGCGACGGCAAAGACCCTCAAGATTTCAACAACCTGCACCAAAAACTCACCACCCCCAACAGCCTGCGCATCTTCTGGGTGGCCGTGGCCTTGAAACAAGGGATGGGGGCCGATGAGATCCACAGGCTTACGGGAATTGACCCCTGGTTCTTGTATCACATTGAAAAACTGGTGGAGTTTCAATCCGAGCTGGAACGGACAGGAGCTGAACTGGGGCTTGAAGGCCTTTCCGAAGAGACGCTCCGCCAGGCCAAGGAATGGGGTTTTTCGGATCAGCAGCTTGCCATGGCCCTGGGCTGCGAAGCTTCGGCCGTGCGCTCGCGCCGTAAAGAACTTCAGATCAATCACACCTTCAAGCTGGTCGACACCTGCGCGGCGGAATTCGAGGCCTATACACCTTATTTTTATTCCACCTATGAGTCGGAAGACGAATGCCGCCCGAACAGCAAGAAAAAGGTGATGATCCTGGGCGGCGGCCCCAACCGCATAGGCCAGGGGATCGAGTTTGACTACTGCTGCGTGCACGCCTCCTTTGCCCTGGCCGAACTGGGCATCGAGTCAATCATGGTCAACTCAAACCCGGAGACCGTCTCCACGGACTATGACACCAGCGACAAGCTCTATTTCGAGCCCCTTACCATTGAAGACGTGCTTAACATCATAGAAAGCGAAAAGCCCGACGGCATCATAGTCCAGTTCGGAGGCCAGACACCCTTGAACCTGGCGGTGCCCCTGGAAAAGACAGGCGCCCCCATCCTGGGCACCTCCCCGGATGCCATTGACCGGGCCGAGGACAGGGACCGGTTCAGCGAACTTTTGAAGATGTTGGGCTTAAGGCAGCCGGATAACGGCACCGCCTTCAGCGAAGATCAGGCAGTAACGATCGCCGAACGCATAGGTTATCCGGTGGTGGTGCGCCCCTCTTATGTACTTGGCGGCCGGGCCATGGAGATAGTCTTTGACCAGAAATCCCTGGTTCGCTACATGCACACCGCGGTTCAGGTAAGCGGCGACCACCCGGTCCTGATAGATAAATTCCTGGAAGACGCAGTGGAAATCGATGTGGACGCGGTGAGTGACGGCACAGACTGCGTGGTGGCCGGAATCATGGAGCACATCGAGGAAGCCGGGGTTCACTCCGGCGACTCGGCCTGTGTGCTGCCTCCCCATAACCTGAAGCCCGACATGGTGGAAGAGATCAAAAAAGCCACCCGGGATCTGGCCTTTGAGCTGGGGGTCAAGGGGCTTATGAACATCCAATTCGCCATTAAGGACGAGCTGCTCTACCTCCTGGAGGTAAACCCCAGGGCCAGCCGCACGGTTCCCTTTGTCTCCAAGGCCACGGGCGTGCCCTGGGCCAAGGTGGCCACCAAGGTCATGACCGGCTTGAGCCTTGCCGAACAGAAAATAACCGAGACTCCCTGGCCCAAACACATTTCGGTAAAAGAAGCGGTCTTCCCCTTTGTGCGCTTCACCGGCGTGGACCCGGTCCTGGGACCGGAAATGCGCTCCACCGGCGAGGTCATGGGCATAGATTCAGACCTGGGCATGGCCTTTGCCAAGAGCCAGATCGCAGCAGGCCAAAAGCTCCCCATCGGCGGACATGTCTTTTTAAGTGTAAAAGATGCGGATAAACCAAAGTTAGCGCCTTTGGCCACCCAGTTTCACCGCCTGGGCTTTACCATTTTGGCCACCAAGGGCACTGCGGAGCTTTTATTCAACCAGGGCATCCCCTGCATGCCGGTCTACAAGGTCAGCGACGGCCAAAGGCCTCATGTGGTGGACTTGATGATCAACCGCCAGGTGGATCTGGTCATCAACACCCCCGGCGGCAAGGACCCTCATAAAGACGCCTATAATATCAGGCGCACCGCGGTGGAAAGAGGCCTCCCCTATGTGACCAACATGTCTGCGGCCGAGGCCACGGTGCAGGCGGTGGAGGCGCTTATCAAAAGCGACAACCTGAGTGTAACGGCCTTGCAGGATTACCAAAGTGACGGATAATGGATAATAAAAACCTGAATAGTTTTTTGGGCTCCACCCGGAAAAACCAAGCCGTGCATCCAGTAATAACTGGACTCTTGAGCTTTTGGTGATTATTTTGGTGGCGAAAACGAGTTTTTTCTCATTTTATAAAAGCCACCGTTTTTTACAGGAAAGACTATGTGCAATCTTCTTAAAGAAGAGTCTTCATATGACAGCCCCAAAGAATACTGTGGAATCTTTGGGGTTTTCGGCCACCAGGATGCGGCCAGACTCACCTACTACGGCCTTTACGCCCTGCAGCACCGCGGGCAGGAATCTGCCGGCATAGCTGTATCCGACGGAGAAAACGTCACTGAAAAAAGAGGCATGGGCCTGGTGCCGGACGTATTCCAGGAAAGGGATCTGAATCGTCTCAAGGGCCACGTTGCCTGTGGGCATGTGCGCTACTCCACCACCGGCTCCTCGGTGCTGGCCAATGTGCAGCCTTTTATTATCCACTTTGCCGGGCATACCGTATGTCTGGGCCATAACGGCAACCTGGTCAACGCAGCCGAGCTGAAAAGACGCCTGGAAAGGGAAGGCAGCATCTTCCAGACCACCATGGACTCGGAAGTGGTGATGCATCTTTTGACCAGGAATATCCATATGGGCTTTGAAGACGGCCTGGTCGACTCCTTAAAGCAGCTGCAAGGCGCCTTTGGCTTTTTGTTCATGACCGAAGACACCCTGGTGGCGGCAAGAGACCCCCACGGCCTGCGCCCTTTGTGCATAGGCGTTTTGGAGGGCGGCGGCTATGTGGTGGCCAGCGAAACCTGCGCCCTGGACCTTATCGACGCCACCTACCTGCGCCAGGTTGAACCGGGCGAGGTGGTCTTTATAAATAAAAAGGGCTTGAGAAGCGTCAAACCCTTCCCCCAAAAGCCCACCCGGCAGTGTATTTTCGAGTTTGTGTATTTCGCCAGGCCGGACTCCGTGGTCTATGATCAGACGGTCTATGAAGTGCGCAAGCGTCAGGGGGCCCAGCTGGCCAAGGAATATCCCCACCTGAAAGGTGATCTGGTGATGCCCTTTCCGGACAGCGGCAACTACGCCGCCCTGGGTTTCGCGGCGGCCAGCAACCTGCCTTTTGAGATGGGCATGATAAGAAACCACTATGTGGGGCGCACCTTTATCCAGCCCACCCAGGATATGCGCAGCTTTGGGGTGAGGGTGAAACTTAACCCGGTGCGCGAGTTGATCAAAGGTAAAAAGGTGATCATTGTGGAGGACTCCATTATCCGGGGCACCACCACAGTGGGCAGGGTCAAAAACATCCGCGACGCAGGAGCCACCGAGGTTCACATGGTGGTTTCCTGTCCTCCCCACCGCTTCCCCTGCCACTATGGCATAGACTTTTCCACCAAGGGTGAACTCATAGCCAGCAAGCACAGTGTAGACGAAATCGCAACCCTGCTGGGACTTGATTCACTGAACTATCTCTCTCTGGAAGGACTTCTGGAGAGCAGCCGAACCGATCACGGGGGCTTCTGCACCGCCTGTTTTGACGGTAAATACCCTGTGCCGGTTGGTGAAAACCAAGGCAAATTCTGTTTGGAGAAATAATTGACCGATATATTGGCAACCGCCCGCAACGTCCTCACCATTGAGGCTGACGGCGTAAGAGGGCTTATCGACCGCCTGGGCCCGGACTTTATCAAGGCAACGGAAATGATCCTTGAGTCCCAGGGCAAGGTAATAACCACAGGCATCGGCAAAAGCGGTATTGTGGCCAGAAAAATCATGGCCACCTTAAACAGCACCGGCACCACCAGCCTTTTTCTGCATCCAGTGGAAGCCCTGCACGGCGACTTGGGCATGGTGGATAAAAACGACGTAATTTTAGCCCTTTCCAACAGCGGCGAGACCGCCGAACTTTTGGATCTCATTCCGGCTCTCAAAGACGGCGGGGCAAAAATCGTGGCGCTCACCGGAAACACCCACTCCACCCTGGCCAGGGTCGCGGACGCGGTTCTGGATTGCCATGTGGAGCGGGAAGCCTGCCCCCTGGGCCTGGCCCCCACCACCAGCACCACCGCCACATTGGCCATGGGAGACGCCTTAAGCGTTGTTTTGATTGAAAAACGGCGCTTTAATGCCGAGGACTTCCGACGCAGGCATCCCGGCGGCCATCTCGGCGACCGGCTCAGCCTCAAGGTGAGCCAGGTGATGGAGCCCATGGCCAGCTCTCCCACAGCCGGGCCCAATGATCACCTGACCCAAGCCATCAAAATCATGGACAAAGGTGATATCGGCACTGTGCTGATTCAGGATCAAGGCTATCTCAAGGGCATCTTTACGGACGGCGACCTGCGCAGGCTGATCTTATCCGGCGGCACTGTGGAAAACACCATGGTCTACGAAGTTATGACCGCAGACCCCTTCCGCCTGCATCCGGAAACCATGGCAGCAGACGCCCTGCACCTTATGGAAGAGAAACTGATCAGCGCGCTCCCGATTGTGGACCACGAAGACAAGCTCTTGGGCATTGTCCACCTGCACGATCTTCTGGGACGTGGTCAGGTAAGCTTCAATTCCCTTACCTACAGGGACTGAAAAAACAGGGATCTGTTCCCGGGCCGGCTCCAGGCAATCTGTCTGCGAACCAAGGGCGCCGGCTTAAGCGGCTCCTGCTTAGGGCGCCCAAAGACCTTTGTTTTTCGGATTGGTGTATAAAACGGCCTGTGAACCCGTAAGGCGTTCTCAAGGTGTGTGTTAAGCCGCTTGGCAAAAAGCCGAGTCCTTGCCAAGCGGCATACGCCGTATTAAAGGCAGACTTTGTCAGCAAGCTGAAATGCCTGACTTATACAGGCCCCTGCCTTGCCATATTGAAAGCTCCATGGTAGGGTTTTTCTTCAGCTATTGGGACAGGCCTTTGCCTTCAACCTGTCTAAAGGGTCATAAGGAATCTTGGTGAAAGGCAAAAATTCATCTGCCATGCAAAAATTCTGGAACTTTCTGGCCTCAGTCAAACTGAGCTTCTTTCTGCTTTTGATTCTGGCGGCCATGTCGATTCTGGGAACCGTCATCCCCCAGAATGAGCACGCCTCAGTCTATATCAACCACTTTGGGCAAGCCCACGGCGGATTCATCCTGGCGCTCGGCTTGGATGACATGTACCACACCAGCTGGTTTCTCACCCTTATGGCCGCATTAGGAGCCAACCTGGTGGTTTGTTCCCTGGACCGTCTACCCAAAACACTTAAAATAATAAAAAAAGATCCCAATGAAGAGATCAACCGCAAGCGTAAGGCAGATGAAACTTTAAGCATAGAGGCGGGAGCGCAGGAGACTGCGGAAAAGGCTGCCGCCCTGCTCAAGGTCAAGCTGGGCAAGGTTTTTCAAAACACCCGGCCCGAAGACCAGGCCCGGTTGCTTTTTGCCCAAAAAGGAGCCTGGTCCAGGTTTGGCGTATATGGGGTGCATTTCAGCATTCTGATTATCTTCGCCGGTGCGGTGGTGGGAAGCATCTGGGGCTTTTCCGGCCGGGTCAACATAAGCCAGGGCGCGACGGTATCGAGCATCTCCCTGAATAACGGCAAACCCCACAAGCTTGGTTTTTCAGTGCGGCTCGATAAAACCCAGACCACTTATTATCAGAAACACAAGAACATGCCGAGTGAATATCGCTCGGACGTGACCTTTTTAAAAAAAGACCAAGAGGCGGCAAACGCCGTACTCAGGGTCAACCATCCGGCTGAATTCGAGGGTATTGTTTTCTACCTCTCCACCATAGGAGAGTCTCCCCAAAAGCTTCTGGTCAAATTCACCCGAGACGGCAAGACCCAAGAAGTCAGCCTCCTGCACAGAAGATGGACCGACCTGCCCGGTGGGGGCAAGGCCGGGGTGATGGAGTTCAGAAAGCATATTCATATGGGCAAAATGTACTCGGGCCCCTTTGCCCGCATTGCCTATCTTCCCGGAAACAATGAAAAACCCGTGGTATTGCCCGCCTTCAAGGGCAAGGGCATGCCCTCGAAGGGACCGGTTGAATTCGATATTGTCGAAGCCAAAACCGCTCCTTACAGCGGGTTTTCGGTAAAATACGATCCCGGCGTCTGGTTCATATGGGTGGGCTGTACTCTGATGGTTTTGGGTTTTTTTGTCACCTTCTACAGCTCGCACAAAAAAATGTGGATCAGGGTTATTCCCAAAGGGGACGATTCCTGCCGGGTGGAGATATGCGCCTCAGCCAACAAAAATAAAATCGGAGTGAAAAGGCTGGCCCAGAAACTTGCCCAAGCCCTCAAGTAGGCAAATTGTATCCGCGAAAAAGCGGAGATAAACCGGCCGCCAACTGTTTTCCAGACAGGCTGCCGCCGGTTGTCGAATTAACCAACTAAGCTGAAACACGGCTCTTTCCGCTCCAAGGGCAGAAGGGCCCGTTAAGATCAATAGGAGATTTGCCCACGTGGAAACTATCAGTTACCAACTGCTCGCGCCGGTGACCTTCGCCTATCTGGGCGCAGCGGTGATTTACCTTTGCTACTTGGTCATGAAAAGAGAAACACTGGGCAAAACCGCCACAGCCCTGGCCTGGATCATCTTCCTGGCCCACACTGTGGCCATAGCCACACGCTGGCTGGCATCCCATGACCTTGGCGTAGGGCACGCACCTTTCTCAGACCTCTTCGAATCACTGGTATTTTTTGGATGGACCCTGACCCTGATCTATCTGGTCATAGAATGGCGGACCGGCATGAAGCGCCTGGGGGCCTTTGCCATGCCGCTTGCCTTTTTCGCCATGCTATATGCACTTAAGCTGGACCCCACCATTAAGCCGCTTTTACCGGCCCTTAAATCAAACTGGCTCATAGCCCATGTAATCACCTGTTTCCTGGGCTATGCCGCCTTTGGCATTTCCTTTGCCATTGCGGTGATGTTTTTCATGACCGGTCAGCAAAAAAACCCAAATACGCCCAAGGCGCTTCTCTTGGACGACCTGATCCACCAGACCGTGGTTCTGGGCTTTATAATGCTCACTGCGGGCATTGTCACAGGCTCCATCTGGGCCAACTCGGCCTGGGGCTCCTATTGGTCCTGGGACCCCAAGGAGACCTGGTCCTTGATAACCTGGCTCTTTTATGCGGCCATGCTGCATTCCAGATTCATGAAGGGCTGGCAGGGAAAAAGGCTGGCTGTCTTTTCCATAGTGGGGTTCTGCGTGGTTCTGTTCACCTACTTTGGGGTCAATCTTCTTCTTTCCGGCCTGCATTCATATGCCACCGGTTAAGGGGCAGATGACAGACCGGGGCCTTGCAAAGGGCGGCAGGACTTTTCACCACCTTGCTATAACGCTTTAAAAGAGCCAGCCTCTGGCGTACAGGCAGGCTGAAATACAGCCTTGAACACATCAGGCCGGCCAGAATTTCCCTTTTTGGATTTGCAGCCCAGGTCATTTCAAGCCTCTTTTGGTGCATTGATTGGAATTTAAAAGCCTTAGTTAAATAATCGGTGTTTTCAAGCCGGCCCTTAAGTAAAAAAACTAAAAGGCCCGCCCTTTTCCCCGGTTGACTCGAAACAAAGGCTCTGTTAGGAGTAGAGAACCTCGGTTAATGGGCCTTCTCAGGCCCGGCTAAGCCCTTTATAAATCTCAAATGTTTTGGGGGAGACGCCAAATGAAGATTATCCAGATGTTGGTTGGCCAAATGGCTGTCTACGCTTACCTGATCGGCTGTGAGAAAACCGGCAAGGCCGTGGTCATAGACCCGGCAGGCAATGAAGAACAGATCACGGCCAAGGCCAAAGACGAGGGGCTGACCATAGTCAAAATCTTAAACACCCATGGCCATGCGGACCACACCTGCGGCAACGCACTGATGAAAAAACTCACCAATGCGCCCATTTTGGTTCACGAGGCAGACGCGCCCAACCTGCAAAGTGCGCATAACGCCGAATTCACCCGCATGCTGGGAGCCGAAGTCACCCCGGAGGCGGACGAGACCTTTAAACACAACGACTTTATCGAGGTCGGGGAAGAAGTAAAGCTGAAGGTGATCCACACTCCCGGCCACACCCCCGGCTGTGTGTGTTTTTTCACGCCTGGCCATGTATTCACCGGCGACACCCTTTTTGTGGGCGCGGTGGGCAGAACAGACCTGCCCGGCGGCTCCTTTGACCAGATGTTCAAATCCATTCAGGAAAACATCCTCACCCTGCCGGATGAAACAGTGGTATGGCCGGGACATAACTACGGCCCTTACCCCAAATCCACAGTGGCCGCCGAGAGGCAAACCAACCCGTTCCTTCGCTAAAGCGATAAAGCCCGAGGTTTTAATCAAAAGCCTCGGGCTTGGCCAAGAAAGCTGGTTTTGCTAAAATCTCTTCATAACCCCTGCCTTTTGCGGGAGCCATAACAAACACACCCCCCTAAGGGACCGACATGAAAAAACTGCTGATTTTAACACTTGGAATTTGTCTGCTGACTTTTTGCGGAATCCGGGGGCAAAACGCCCAGGCCCTGGTCAAGGAGGGAAAAGCCCTTCCCGAAATATCATTGCCGGACACCGAGGGGCAGACCCACAACTTAATTGAACTTACCAAAGACAAGGTGAGCCTGATTGTCTACTGGTCTGTTTCCTGCCCCCATTGTCGGGTGGAGATGCCCAAGATGCTTAACCTGGCCAAACAGCTCACCGGCAATCCCTTCACCTTGATCATGGTCAATGCAGACGGGCCGGAGATGAAAGGCGCAGCCCTTAAGATGGCAGAATTCTACGGAATTCCCCAGCCTTTGCTTCTGGATAACGGACCCAGAGACACCATGCCCCTGGCCGATGCCTTTGATCTGGTGGCCACTCCCAGCATCCTGGTCTTGGACCGCCGGGGCAAGATGATACATGCCCAGGAGGTCGAAGCCGATATGGATAAGCTGAAAGAGGCCATTATCCAGGCATTTTAATCCAACTTGACTGAACCAAAAAAACCGGCCGCCTTTTGCACAGAAAAGGCGGCCGGTTTTTATATGCCGTAACCACCCGGAACCTGTGACAATTCCGGGTAGTGTCTGTAACCTTCTAAGGAATTATTATTTCTTTTTCAGCATCACGCGGCAGTCGGCCACAGCGCAGCCCTTGCCTTCGGGGTAGACGATCAAGGGGTTGATATCCAACTCGTTGATCTCCGGGTTTTCAGCCAGCATCTGGGAAACCCTCAGGATGCAGTCTTTCACAGCGGCAATATCGGAACGGGGGTTGCCGCGCACGCCTTCCAGGATCTTGTAGGACTTCACGCCCTTGATCATGGCTTCGGCGCTGGATTCCCACATGGGGGCCAGGCGGAAGGAAACGTCCTTGAAGACCTCCACCAGGGTGCCGCCCAGGCCGAACATCACGATGGGGCCCATCTGGTCGCGGGAACCGCCGATGATAACCTCGACGCCCTTACCGGCCATCTGCTCCATGTAGACACCCTGAATCTCGGCATCGGGGTTGTAATTCTTGGCGTTGGCCAGGATCTCGGCATAAGCGGCCTTGGCCTCTTCCAGGTTGTTGATCCCCACCTTCACGCCGCCGGCATCGGATTTGTGAATGATCTGGGGAGAAACAATCTTCATGACCAGCGGGAAGCCCACTTCCTTGGCGGCTTTTTCCAGCTCGGACTCGTCTTTGGCCAGCTTGTTCTTCAAGATCGGCAGGCCGTAGCAGGAGAGCAGGGTGTTGGCCTCGTGCTGGTGCATCACATGCTCTTCTTCTTTGCCCATGGAGTCCATGATCATGTTGTGACCCAGCTCGCAGTTGGCCTGCACGTGCTTGCTCTTGCGGCCCTCGGCCTCCAGCTTGGCTCTCCAGTTGGCCATGGCCGCCATGGAGCGGACCGCGGCTTCGGGGAAGATGTAGTTGGGAATGCCGTTTTTCTGCAGATATTCCGCACCTTCGCTCACATCCACGATACCCATGAAGGAGCAAAGCACCGGCTTGTCGGTGTTCTTGGCCACCGCAGGCACGATCTCGGCGGTTTCGAGGATATCGGTCATGGCCTGGGGAGTCAGGATCACGATTGCGCCGTCCACATTGTCGTCTTCCAGCACGTCGGCCACGGCAGCCTTGTAACGCTCGTGGGTGGCGTCACCGATAACGTCCACCGGGTTGTTCAAGGAAGCGGTGGGGGGCAGGTGCTCGGCCAGCCTTTTCTTGGTTTCGTCAGAGAACTGGGCCAGCTGAAGGCCGTGGCGCACGGCCGCGTCGGTGGCCATGATGCCGGGGCCGCCGGCGTTGGTCACGATGGCGATCCTTTTGCCCTTGGGCGGAGTCTGGGCGCTGAAGGCCTGGGCATAATGGAACAGCTCGCCAATACCCTCAACGCGCTGGATGCCGCTCTGCATGAAGACCGCGTCATAGGCGGCCTCGGAACCGGCCAGGGAGCCGGTGTGGCTGCTGGCGGCCTTGGCGCCCTCGGGGGAGGTGCCGCTCTTAAGGGCCAGCATGGGTTTCTTGGCTTTCCAGGCGATCTCCCTGGAAATCTCGATAAAGCGCTGACCGTCGCTGATGTCTTCCAGGTACATGAGGATGACCTGGGTGTCGTCGTCGTCGCGCAGGTATTCTAAAAGGTCGCACTCAGTGACGTCGGCCTTGTTGCCAAAGCTGATGAACTTGGAGAAGCCGATGTTGCGGCCCGCGGCCACGTCCAGAACCGAGGTGCACAGGGCGCCGGACTGGGAGATAAAGGCTATGTTGCCTTTCTTGGGGATCTGGTTGGAGAAACTGGCGTTCATGCTCACTGCGGGATTGGTGTTCATCACGCCCAGGCAGTTGGGGCCCACCAGGCGGATGCCCTTTTCCTTGGCGACCCTGGCCAGATCCTTTTCCATCTGCACGCCTTCGCCGCCGATCTCTTTAAAGCCGGCAGTGATGACCACGGCGCCCGTGGCGCCTTTTTCCGCGGCCTGCTCCATGGTGGGAATGACGGCGCCGGCGGGGATGACCATCACGACCATTTCCACCTGGTCAGGGATATCCAACAGGGATTTATAGGCTTTTACGCCCATTATCGAAGGGGATTTCGGGTTAACAGGGTAGAGTACGCCCTGGTAACCCCCGGTAATAAGATTGCTGAATACAGACTGTCCCACACTGCCGGGACGGTTGGTAGCCCCTACCACCGCAATGGACTTGGGGCTGACTATGCTTTCAATTCCTTTTAACATGTTTTCCTCGCAGGTGTGTTTGTTCTTGCTTGGGCCCCAACCCAAAAGGGCCTTTTGCGGGATAAAATTCCTTTTCCTCTATAGTGCCGCGCGCTCAACCTGAAAAGTCCAGGCCAGGAGCATATAACCGGAGTAACGTTCCGGATTAATCTGGCTGTTCTACCTTTAACGAAACAGCAGGACCTTGCGTTTTTCCCCAATAAGCCCAAAAAATGCGAAGACGGGCAAACTTGGATCTGCTCGTTCTTGACCTTTGGCGGTTGTTCCAAAAGAAAAGACGTATAGTACCGTCCAATTCCCGCAACTGAATTGTTTTGGATGAATGCTTACGCATTTGTAAAAGATGGGAAAATATACGGTAAGAGGCTTTTATCTCCTTTGACTGGGCGTGAAGGTAAAAAAAACAAAATGACTGCTTTTCAAAACCTGATATTAGCCAACAAACCACTTTCAAGGCTCTGCTTAAGTGTCGTTATTTAATTGTCACCATACTCCTGCAAGGTTGGTTTCCAGGACGAAAACCCCTTGCAGTGCGCCTTAGCGCTATTCCATACTGTTACTCGCTAATTTACACCCCCCTATGATTTTTTCCACAAACCAAGGGGGGTTCCTGGTTTTTTTTTGCTGCAATATCCCAGTTTTAACATCTGGTCTTAGTAGAGATAGGTGTTTTTTAAGACCCTATTGCGGCAGGTTTGCCGCATCGGAGCGTGTTTTTCCCGTCAGGTAAAGCACAATCACTGCCGCAGGGGGAATATCTTTCTTCATAGGATTTTCAGAATAAAAATTATCTAATTTATGGGCCAATTGCTGAAGAGTTAATCCCTTTAACTTTTCCAGGGATTTCTCTGTGGTTTTTGGGGCTACCCGGGCATATTGCAGGGCATCGATCACGCCTCTTAAATAGGAAATTTTTAACAGGTTGCCCTGTTCGGAATTCTCCAAATGAGGCCAGGCGTCGGCTGACAAAAGACGCAGTTGTTCCGTTTTTTCTACAGGATTAATAATGAAGCCCTGCTTTGCCCAAACCGAATTGGAAAAACATAATGCAAGCAGAAGCGAGATACTTAAAGCCAAACAAACCGGCCCAATAACCGTCTTCCGATAACCTGTAAATCTCCGGCAAGAACAAGAACCGCTAGGCCTTTTTTTTCGCGGACTCAATTCGAAGAATTCCGTCAAACCAAAATAAATTAAAATCTTATGTAATCTTGACAAGTTCACGATGAATAATAAAAGGGCTGATTTTTGCGATACACTGTTTGGGCAATCCACAAACCTTACCTCTGAGGCCATTTTCATGGTATCCTTTCTAACATGCTCAGATAATGGATAATTATATTCACATGCAGCAGATAAAAAGCAGCATAAACCATCTCGTCCAAGAGAGCGAGGCCTTCGCAAGTCGGCTGGGCAATTTCCCGGAATTCTCCGGGAACAGCTCCCGCGCCGACCTTGCGTCTGTCAGGGTGCAGGGTTTGAGCCTTGAATCCTGGGTGGAAAAGCTCTGGCCGGACCTGAACCTCTGCGAATCCCCGACTCTGGATCAGGGCCTGTTTAATAAACAAGCCAGTGATCTGGCCCAAAAAATATCAGACAGCCAAGTTGAAATCCAAAAGGCCGAACTCAAGGCGGATAAGGATCAGTCCGGGCTTCAGGGGGAGCTGAATCAGGCGCGTGAAAAACTCGCCCAAGCAGAAAAAAGGCTGAAGGGCCTGGCCGATGAGTTGGAATCCTGCCGCAACCAGGCGCTTTTAAGCCAAAAGACACAAGCCAAACTGATCTTTGAAAAGCAAGCCCTGGACCAATGGCTCAAGGGCCTTCGCCCCAAGGGACTTACAGGTTTCATGGACGCCTCGGGCGCGGAGGTGAAATCCGCTGCCATAAAACAGGCCACCAGCCGGCAAAAAACCCTGATCCAAAAAGCCGCCCAGCATAACGAGCGGCAAAAAACAATCAAATTCAATCTTACCCAAATCAGGCGAGATCTGGACCATGCCCGGCGGGACCGGGAAAAGGCCGAATCTCTGGTTTTTGATATAAGAGTCAGGCAAAAAAAACTTTCGGCCAGGATCGGGCAGGAAGAAAAAGACCGTGCCCAAAAAACAGCCCGACTCAAGCCTCATCAAATAAAGCTGGATGCCATAAACCGGTTTAAAACCACTCACGGCAGACTGGTCAACCGCTTAAGCCTGGAACTGGCGCCCTTTATCACCCACGCGGAGCCGGAACCGACCCTTTCGCCCTTAAACGGCCTGGAAAACTGTATTCAGGCAGGAGACTTGGCCTTTCAAAGGCTTGATCGGCTGCATAACCTTCTCCTCAGGCTGGGAGCCCACCTAAAAAGCGATACAGACCTGGTGCCGGAGCTGCTGAAGACCCAGCGCAAGCTGAACAAGGAGATAAATAAACAAACCGACGAGCTTACCGAACTTCTGGCCAATCTCCAGGATGCAGTTTCCGAAACACCTGACAGAAATCAATATACCGCTCTTCTCTCCACTCTCATGGCCAGGATGGAGAGGCTTTTGCCTCAGGCCAGGGAGACTCAAAGGGATCTGGACCAACTGAGGCTTCGCCTTTCCCGCAACCTGGAACGTGGGCGCAACTGGCAAAAAACCTGGCGTCAGTCCGGCAAGGAGGAAAGGGCTCAACTTGACCAGGCCAGGGCCATGGTGGAAGAGCTGAAGCAGGAAAGCGCCTCCACCGCCGAGGTTGCCGATCTCTTGGCCGGGCAGGCAGGCCAGGCGCTGACGGCCTTGAAGCCGCTGTTTTTAAGGGAACTGTTGCCGAGTCTGGCAGGAATTATCCAGAAGATATCCTCCCTTAACACAAGATCCGGCAGCCTTGAAGAACATGCCCGAGAGCTGGCCGAACGCATCCCCCAGCCCAGGGGCGGCAACCTGGCCAAGACCCCCCTTGCCTTAAAACCCCACTCGGCCGCCTTACGCCGTTTAAGTGGAAAAAACATATTACTGGAGGAACTGGAGGCCGCCCTGGACACGGCCCGCCGCTGGTGGGAAACAACCAGCGGAGAAATGATGCGGGCCATCATCCAGCCTCTTCAGGAAAAAACCAGAAAGCTGGATACAGACCTGAATCAGGTAAGCCTGGAAAAAACCAGGCTGGAGAAGGAAAAGCGGCATAAAGAAGAAGAATCCCTCCGGCTTTCCCGCCAGTTAACCGAAAAGACCGGCCAGGCGGAAAAGGCCCACCAGGAGCTTACCAGGACTCGCAGCCTTGCCCAAAACCAGGAACAGGATTTAAGGCAATACCAGGCGCAGGTCAAAAACCTCACAGAAAAACACAGGCAGACATCGACCGCCCTGAACCAGAATCTTGAGCTCACCGAACGTTTGCAGGAAAAACTGGTCTCCACCGGCCAAAGGGCCAAATATCTGGACCAGAGACTTAAATCCGTAGAGACCGACTATAGCCAAACCGCATCGCGGCTTTCGGAAAACCAGGCTCTTTCCCGTGACCTGGAGGAGCGCCTTTCAAGGGCGGGCCGCCTGGCCGAGGATCTGGCTGACCGACTGGACCAAAGCCGCCGACTTTCCAAGGCTCTTAAGTCCAAGCTGTTGGAAAAGCATCACAATCTGCGCCATGCCAACCAGGAGCTAAAGGAACTTGATTATCTGCGCACCTATTCCGCTGAGCAGGATGATCTCCTGGCCCAGACCAGGGCCGAGCTTGAAGCGGCCAGGTTAGAGCAGCAAGAGGCAAAGAAGAGCCTTATCCAGGCAGAGATAGCCCGGGAGGAGAGTTTAAAAGAGCTGGCCAGGGAGAGATCGGCCCGGGCCAGGGAGGCCCTGGACCTTTTGGGCGGCAAGGCCCTGGCTGTTGAGCTGGCGGCTTCGGAGAGCGAGGCCGGGCGCTGGGTGAATCTGGCCCAGGATCTGGCTCTGGCCCTGGTCTTGAATGGTCAGGCCCATGAGGAGCAAACCGCCCGGCTGAGGGAGCAACTGAACCGGCTCGCCACCGAGGCGGCCCAATTAAAGCGCCAACTAAGCCAGGTCTCAGGTCTGGTAAATCGCACTCCGCTCGCCGATTCCGCGGTTGGGGTGAGGGTTACGCCCCTGGATCCCGACCAGATCTACCAGGCCGTGACCAGACTGGGCCGGGCCAGGGAAAGTTTGCGGCGCATAGGGCGCTCCACCCTGGGCCACTGGGCCTTGATAGCCGCCCTTACCTCGAGCCTGGTGCTGGTTCCCCCCAGCGCGCCGAGCAAGGCCACCAGAAGCGAGACCCCCATTACCGAGCCCAAGCCCCTGACCCGCTCCATTGTCCAGAAGATAGACCAAGCCCCCCAGTTCCAGGTGCCGGTCAGCACCCGTATTCTGGACGGCCCCCTGGGCCGGGGATCACTCACCCTGGATCTTCTGCCGATCAAGGACCAGGCCACGCCTTTGCCTCCGGCGGTCAAAACCCTGCTTAATGAAACCGCAGGCAAATCAGGCCTGAGCCCCAAGGTGCTTATGACCAGCGCCCGGGCTATTTACGCGGGCCAGGAGGTGGTGGATGCCAATGTACTTGGCGAAATCACGACCATTGCCAACAATCTGGCCGAGCGCCATCCACTTATATTCAGAGAGCTGGCCCGAAAGGGGCTGCCGGCCAACACAGCCGACCTGACCACCCTGACGCCTCTGGTGGAAAAAGGGCAGCATCTTTTCATGGACCGCCTTTATCGTGAGTACCGCTCCCTGGGGTTCAGCCCGGAGGAGGCCCTGGGAGCCTTGGCGGCCAATGAACGGGCCATAGCCAACCTCAAGAAATTGCAGCCCCTGCCGGGAAAAATCTCCGGCAAGGTCACACCCTTGAGTTCCGTGGAACAACTCAAGCTGGGGCCCTTTTTAAAGCGCATGGTTCCCTACATAGAAAGCAGGCTCAAGATATTTCTGCGCCAGAGGGGCATGGTCTTTTCCGGCGATATCAAGCGCTATGCCAACAACCTGGCCTTTGACATGTATTGCGCGGCCAAAAGGTTCGAGGTTCCCCTCACCTTTTTGCTCTCCATCGCCCACCAGGAAACCTGGTATGCCAATGTGCTAGGCGACCAGAACCGCTCGGCCAGTCCCTTCCAGATATTTGAACCCACCAGAAAACTCATCAGGATATCCATGAAAGAGGCCGGTTTTGTAGCCCCGCCCGCAGGCATAAAACTGGAAAGACATCTGACCATGGCCACCTACATGGCGGCTTTTCATGTCAGAGAGCTCATGGCCGGAGCCGTCAAAAAAACAGCCCTCAGCCTCAGAGGCAAAGTAGACTCCAACCGGGTCATGCTGCGCTACAACGGCTCCAAGGCCTATATCGAGCAGGTGGCCCTGCGCCAGAAACAGCTCTCCAAATTCATGCGTTCTAAAAAAGACACTTGAGAGAAGCCGCCTGTCTTTGCAGATTGACCAAACCCCAACAAGCATGCTAGGACAAAAAGGGTTTCCAGCCTTGGCTGGAAAAACCTGTCTGGGTGAATCAAACCCGGAAGACCCATCAGTGGAGGAGCTTTGATGAACCGGGATGCAAAAGACCAAAAACCGCAAAATGAGATGGACACCACCGGCGAACTCTGGGACTCAATTGCCGAGGACCTCTTAACCCAGGGGGCTCCCTGCCAGGAAACAATTGAAAAGCTGGTGGACAAGGCCTGCCGCCAGCCCCAGGCGGGAAAGAAAAAATAAAGTAAAGGGGGGGATGGATAAGAGAATCTCAAAAAAGATTCGGCTTATCTTTCTTTTAGAAAGTCAGGCCACACTCCCGTCCGGAAAAAGAATCCTGATTTGGCTGAAACAGAAAAAAGCGCCCTCGCCTCTTTGGACCAATGGCCCAAGCCGGGTGAGATGCTGGTCTTGTCCCTGCAATGGCTGGTGGTTATCATGCCCGGCATCCTGGTCCTGGGCAAGGTGATAGCCACGGCCCAGGGCCTGGATTCACAGGAGAGCGTCTCTTTTTTACAGCGCCTGCTGTTGGTTATGGGGCTGGTCCAGGCAGTGCAGATCAGCAAGGGCCATAAACTGCCCGGAGTGGTGGGGCCTTCGGCTGTTTTACTGGTCGGCATTTTGAGCACCCTCTCAAGCGGAGTGGGAGCGGTTTACGGAGCCATGGCAGCAGCAGCCCTGCTCACTTCCCTGGTGGGATTAAGCGGCCTGGCCGCCAGACTCAGCAAGCTCTTCACCCGCCCCATCCTGGCCTCCACCCTGGTCTTGATCGCAGTCACCCTTTCTCCGGCCATGCGGGATCAGCTCTTCAGTCAGGCCACCAAAGGCGGCCCCATGATCTCCTTTGCCTTTGGCTTTCCCTTGTGTTGCGCCATGCTCTGGGGGCAATACCGCCTGAAAGGCCTTTTATCCTCGGCCAGCCTTTTATTGGGAGTTATTCTGGGCTCAATTCTTTATCACCTGTCACCCCTCTCAGATGCTCCTTTGCCCTCCATCCTGGCCGCTCCTCTGGCAGGCCTGCCGACCCTGCCCGGTCACGGCCTCATTTTTGACCCATCGGTCATACTTTCCTTTTGCCTCTGCTACCTGGCTCTTATCAGCAATGAACTGGCCGCGGTAGAAGCCACCGGCGAAGTCTGCCGGGCCACAGCCATGCCGGGCCGTCTTAACCGGGCGCTGGTCACCGGTGGTCTGGGAGGCATTCTGGCAGGCCTTTTGGGGGTCCCCGGGCCTGTAACCTATTCAGTGAGTCCGGCTGTGGTCATGGCCAGCCGCGCCAAGAGCCAATGGCCCCTTTTACCGGTGGCCCTGGCCCTTTGCCTGATGGCCTTTTTCCCGGTGGGCTTGAGTTTGTTTGCTCTCACCCCCGAACCTGTGGTGGGCGCGGTTATGCTCTACCTCATGGCAGGTACGGTCTTTGCCGCCATAAACATCCTCACCGGATCCAACGGTCCGCCCAAATGGCGGGAGGGGGTTGTGGTGGGCCTGGCCATGGTGGTGGGGCTTATGGTGGCCTATCTGCCTCCTGAGATTAAGCAATCTCTGCCCCCTTCACTGCGGCCGATTCTGGCCAATGGTTTTGTGGTGGGCCTGGTCTCGGCCCTTTTTCTGGAACACCTGATTTTTCGTGACAAAAAAAGAAGGTAAAAACATTTTATACTGTCTCCTCCGGCCCGTCATTTTCAGCGAGTCCTGGTATTATTTGCGCCAGGGAGGTTTTGTGGTGAGTCTGATTGCAAATGATTACAGTGTGCGCAGAAGACGCATGGTGGAAGAACAGATAGTCCGTCGGGGAATAAAGGACCAAAGACTCCTTAAAGTGATGAAGGAGATCCCCCGCCATTTCTTTGTGGACGAGGCCCTGGCTGTCCAGGCCTATGGTGATCACCCCGTGAACATTGGCCAAGGGCAGACCATAAGCCAGCCTTATATCGTTGCCCTGATGACCCATTCCCTGGGTTTATTGGGCAATGAAAATGTCCTGGAGATAGGCACCGGCTCCGGCTACCAGACCGCTGTTCTGGCCAAGTTGGTGGACTGGGTTTATTCCATTGAGCGCATAACCGAACTCTCCAGAAGGGCCCAGACCGTACTGGAGAAACTGAAAATTTTCAATGTCAACCTTACTGTGGGTGACGGCACCAAGGGCTGGCCGGAAAACGGCCCCTATGACGCCATTATCGTAACCGCCGGAGCGCCGGTTCTGCCCCAGGACCTGACCTCCCAACTGGCCCAGGGCGGCAGACTGGTTATTCCGGTGGGTGACCGTCATTTACAGACTCTTTTGCGCATAACCAGGAAAGGCGGCAAGCTGATCAAGGAAGAACTGGGAGGCTGTCGCTTTGTGGACTTGATTGGAGAATACGGATGGAGAAGATAGCAAAAGCGCGCCTGATAAGTGTGATCGGAGCGGGCAGCGAGGCCGCCGGGGCAGATGAAGCGGCCTGTGAAACAGCCCGTCAGGTGGGGCGGCTTTTGGCTGAAAAGGGCTGGGGAGTGGTCTGCGGCGGTTTAAAGGGAATCATGCGGGCCGTTTGCCAAGGGGCCAGTGAAGCCGGCGGCCTTACCGTGGGGATCATCCCGAGCACTGATGCGGCAGATGCC
The DNA here is from genome assembly GCF_000931935.2 of Dethiosulfatarculus sandiegensis. GTDB lineage: Bacteria > Desulfobacterota > Desulfarculia > Desulfarculales > Desulfarculaceae > Dethiosulfatarculus > Dethiosulfatarculus sandiegensis. The sequence goes on along the minus strand of NZ_AZAC01000002.1, from coordinate 98,676 downwards.
AACCCGTATTGCAAGGTGGTTGTACCCACAGGCATGGGCCAGGCCAGGAACCTTTTGGTGGTTCTTTCCGGCAAGGGAGCCATTGCCATCACCGGCAAGGGCGGAACCCTAAGCGAGATCGGCCATGCCCTTAAAGAGGGTAAACCGGTTGTAAGCCTTATGAGCTGGGATTTCCCGGGTGTCACCCGAGCCGCCGACGCGGAAGACGCCGTGGAAAAAATCCTGGCCGCCGTGGAAAAATAAAACAGGCTCCGGGGAAAGAGCAAAGCCGCCGTTTTCACGGCGGCTTGCTATAAAAAATTTTACTTTATCAACAGTTTATCCCTTGGCCACCTTTTGGGCCATTTCCCTCACCTTGGCCATGACTTCAGGCAGATCCACAGTCAGAATCTCGCCGTCCTTTACCACCTGACGACCGTTTACCAGAACCTGACGCACATCACTTCGCCTGGCCTGGTAGGCCAAGGTGGAGGCGGGATCGTGGCTCGGGGTTAAGTGCGGGGCCTTATGATCCAAGATCACCAGGTCGGCCGCATATCCCGGCAACAAAGAGCCGCAGACCTCGCCCAGGCCCATGGCCCGGGCCGAGCCGTTCATGGCCATGCCGCAGGCCTGAGCCGCGCTCAAGGCGGCCGGATCGGCATGGGTGAGCTTGGCCAGGCGGGCGGCAGTGCCTATCTCGCCGATCATATCCAAATCATTGTTCGAGGCCGCGCCGTCTGTGCCGAGACCTGCCGTGATCCCGCAGGAAAGCCAGTCACCCACCCGAGCCTGTCCCGAGGCCAGTTTAAGGTTGGATTCCGGGCAATGCACCAGGGCGACCTGATTTTCAGCCAAAAGTTCAAGCTCGCCTTTATCCAGCCACACTCCATGGGCTCCCAGGCTCAAGGATTTCAAAAGCCCCAACTTCTCAAGATGCCTCACCGGTGAAAGGTGGTACTTTTCCCGGACCTGCTCCACCTCGGCCCTGGTTTCGGAAAGATGGGTAAACCAAAGGCAACCCGCATCCTGCGCCAGCCCGGCCGCTGCCTCCAGGGTTTCGGGCGAGCAGGTGTAGATGCTGTGAGCAAAAAGCGCGGGCGTTATCAAGGGGTCCACCCCTTGCCAGGCCCGGACATAATCCCCCACAATCTTGATTTTCCGGGAAGGATCGGAAATGCCGGGAGCCGGAAAGTCAATCACCGCATGCCCCAGAACCGCCCTCATGCCAGCCTCTTGATAGGCCCTGGCCACTCCGTTCATGCAGAAATAGGAATCCTGCACGCAGGTAACTCCGGCCAGGAGCATCTCAGAGGCGGCCAAAAGGGTGCCGAGGTGGGTTGTCTCATCTGTGATCCATTTGGCTTCTGCCGGAAACATCACCTCAAAGAGCCATTTTTCCAGGGGCAGGTCGTCACTCAATCCCCTGAAAAGCACCATGGGGCCATGGCAGTGCCCATTGACCAGGCCTGGCATGATCAGCCCGCCCTCTGCGTCTATCTCCCTTTGGCCCGCAGTCCGGGACTCGTCCTCGCCACCGCAGAACAGAACCTTGCCTTGGCTTATCTCCACCCTGCCCCTGGGCCAGAACTTATCCGGCGCGGCCCACAAGGGACCGCCCTTGACCACCAGGTCACATTTATCAGTCATAACTTTACCCCCTAAGACCGACGGCGTATTCCAGTGCCTTGGCCGTGATCTCCGCCTCGTCCAGTTCAGTGAATTTCCTGTCCTGCATAAGCACCTTGCCGTGACAAACGGTATGCCTGACATCGGACCCCCTGGCCACATAGATCAACTGACTCACCGGATTGTACATGGGAGTCATGTGCGGGGTGTCCGTATCCACCACAATCAGATCGGCCAAGGCGCCGGGTTCTATGCGGCCCAGATCGTCATGCCCAAAGACCCTGCCCCCCAAACTGGTGGCCAAGGAAAGCACCTTCTCCGCCGGAGCGGCTGTGGGGTCCAGTTTGTGGGCCTTATGCAGCTTGGCGCAGGAATCCATTTCGCCCAAAAGATCCAGGTCGTTGTTGCTGGCGCAACCATCGGTGCCAAGGCCCACGGCCACTCCCCGGGCCAGCATCTCATCCAGGGGCGCAACGCCGCTGGCCAGCTTCATGTTCGATTCCGGGCAATGGGCCACCCTCACCCCGGCCTCGGCCAAAAGCTCTATCTCCTGATGATTCAAATCCACCCCGTGATCTATCCAAAGCCTGTTATTCACCAGGCCCAGGCCCTTAAGGTGCTCCAGGGGGCGCTTGCCGTATTTTTCCACTATGCCCTGGGTCTCAACCTTGGTCTCGGCCAAATGGATATTCATATCCGCGTCCAGGTCTCCGCAGATTTGACCGGCCTTTTCCAAAAGCGGGGGCGAGCAGGTGTAGGTGGCATGGGGCATTACCGCACCGGTAATGCGGGGGTGATCCTTATAATTCCGAATCAGTTCACGGGTCAGGGCGAAACCGTTTTCCAGCTCGCCATAAGAAGGAGAGGGAAAATCATAAATAACCTCACCGATCACGGCCCTGAGACCGGCCTGATCAGCAGCCCTGGCCGCCTGGGGGGCAAAAAGGTACATGTCGCAGAAACTGGTGACCCCGTTTCTGATCATTTCCAGGGCCGCCAGCATGGAGCCCCAATAGACCGCCTCGGCTGTCAGATTTTGCTCAGCAGGGAAAATATGATCCGTAAGCCAGGTCTCCAAAGGCAGGTCGTCGGCCAGGCCGCGCAATAGGGTCATGGCCGCATGGGTGTGGCTGTTTATAAGCCCCGGCAGGATAAGCCCGCCCCCGGCGTCCAACTCCCGGCTTGCCCCATCTGCCGGCTGATCCTTTTCCGGTCCGCACCAGGCGATGCGCCCCTCTGAGATCAAGACACTGCCTTTTTCAATCTGAGTGCCATGCCGATCCATGGTCAAAATAGCGCCGTTTTTTACTAAGAGGTCATGCATACGGTTACTTCTCCTGCTAATGAAAACACCCTTACGGGTCATTGAATCCAGGGGGATCCACCATGCGGTGTAGGGGATAAAGCCTTTCTTGATTTTTCCCTTTCCTAATTTAACAAAAATGGATTTGTATAAATTCTAAATATTACATAGAGCGGCATTAAATGTAATTTTACCGGGCTCTCCTCCCCCTTTGCCCTCAAAAATTTCGCAGTTGAGTGTGGAGCCAAGGGTCCCCGGAACTCTCGGATTTTGAAGGCTTTTACTCTAAATTTTTCAAGGAAACAAGACCTGTTGGAGGAGCATGACCCGGCTGAAGGCGTCATTCAAAAATATGCTCCCAACCCGGAAAAAATGAAGCGGCTTATCCTCAAGGGGCAGGTTCAGGTGCGGCGGGTTGATCGGCGGCGGGCCCTTTTTTAAAGGCCCGCCGGATTTAAAAAAGGCTATTTTTTGTAATCGTACCAACCCTTGCCGGTCTTGCGGCCCAGGTTGCCTGAGCGCACCGTGTTTTTAAGCAGGGTGGGAGAAACCCATTTCAGTTCCTTGTTCAGTTCATCATAGAAATAGTCGGCCACGAACTTGCAGATGTCGATGCCTGTAAAATCCATCAGCTCAAAGGGGCCCATGGGATAATTCAAGCCCAGTTTCAAGGCCTTGTCCACATCTTCCCTGGAGGCCACGCCCTCTTCCACCAGCTTGACCGCCTCCAGCATATGGGGGATCATCAGCCGATTCACGATAAAGCCCGGGCTGTCCACCTTGACCTCAACCGTTTCTTTTCCCATCTTCTGAGCCAGCTCGCTGGTCACCTTAACCGCCTCGTCACTGGTGGCATAGCCTCTTATGATCTCCACCAGCTTCATAAGGGGAACCGGGTTGAAGAAATGCATGCCAACCACCTTTTCGGGACGCTTGGTGGCGGCCGCGATAAGGGTTATGGACATGGAGCTTGTGTTGGTGGCCAAAATCACCTCGGGCCGGCAGACCTCGTCCAACTCGGAAAACACCTTTTTCTTGAGATCCAAGTCTTCTATAACCGCCTCAACAATAAAGTCCGCCTCGGCCAGGTCGGAGACCTCGGTGGTTCCCTTGATACGGGAAAGGACATCCTGTTTTTGCTCTTCAGTGACCTTGCCGCGCTCAACCCCCTTGGAGAGGAATTTGTTTATGGAAGCCAGGCCGCGCTCGACAAACTCTTCCTTGATATCGCGCATAATAACATTAGCCCCGATCTGGGAGGCCAGTTGGGCGATGCCGTTGCCCATGGTCCCGGCGCCAACAACTCCGATTGTCTTGATCTCGCTCATGATTCCTCCTTCGCAAAAACGGTTGTGAATCTTTCTCAAAAACCATTAGTAAGGCCGGGTGTTTTCAGCACCCTTAGGCCTCCATTGCACACAAGATCGGAATCCTCCGGTGAGGGGATCGGAGAAAGGCAGTCCCTTAGACGGTTGCCTACATGCTCATAGCATTACGATAAAAAAAGGTCAAATCCAGTTGAATAACCGGAGTACGGGGAAATCAAAACAACAAGCCGGGAACTTTCAAATCAAGTTAAACTAACCAATAAAAGCATTGATTTACAGATTATTGCCCTTTTAGACGCCAATTGACTATAATCTTTCAGTCTGTTAATTTTGCCACATAACATCTGTTACCAACCCTCTGAGCCTCAAGGAGTCTTTAGGCATGTTCCACTGCCGCACGGCGCTTTTAACCATTGTCGCCCTTTTTCTTTTGAACCTTCCCGCTTTGGCCGGGGAAACTCAATACATAACCGACCAGCTCAAAGTAACGGTGAGAACCGGCCCCAGCCTGGAAAATAAAATTGTGCATGTGCTTTCTTCGGGCGATATGGTGGTCATGGTTGAAAAGGGTGAAAAGGGCTGGGCCAAGGTCCGGCTGCCCGACGGCACCGAAGGCTGGATGAAGTATCAGTACCTGCAAACCGAGCAGACTGCAGGCCTCAAGCTAAAGGCCCTGAACCCCGAAGATAAAGAGGACCTTACCACCCGGTTGACCGAGCTTACCCAGGCCAACCAGGAACTCACCAACCAACTTGCCGAAGCGGAAAAACAAGAGGCCGAGACCAAGGAAAAGCTGGAGGCCCTGACCGTCAAGTCCCAGGGCGTGCTTGACCTGCAAAAGGCCCATGAAAACTTAAAGCAGGAATTCAAGGCCCAAACCGCCAAAATTGACGAAATGACGACCGAGGTGGATTCCATTAAATTCAGCAGTAACCTGCAGTGGTTTTTAGCCGGGGCGGGGGTGCTTATCCTGGGCTGGCTCATAGGCTTGGCCATGGGAAAACGAAAAAAACGCTATTCCTCAAACATCTACTGATGAAAAAAATAAAGCCGGTTACTCTTATACTGCTGGCCTTGATCATCGCCTTGGCCCCCTTGCCCTGCCATGGGGGCCAGGCCGAAATATGCGCTGTCTTACTCCAAAAAACCACCCTTAAAGACCTGCAGGGCAGGGTCAAAACAGAACTCCCCGCCTTCACCCCCTTAAAATTGATCGCTCCCAAAGGCCCCGACCTTCATGTAATCAGTCCTGCGGCGGAAAAGGGCAGACCGCGGGAAGGTTATATACCTGCGTCTTCGGCTGTCTTGGTTCCGGGCCGAGCCTCAAGCCATAAAAAACGCCTGCTCAGAATAAAAAAAACGATCCTGCCGCAAAAGGAAAAAATCCGCCTGGCCAAGGGCATTATCAGAAAAGGCGACACCTTTCCCCTGGTGGAGATGGCCTGGGGCAAACCCCAACGGTCTTTTATGGTTAACTATTTTTCGGATGAAGAGCACTATGTTTATTTCAGGCCCGAGGGAAAGGTTCTTCTGCGCTTTAAAGGCGGATTTCTTTCTCCGCCCCTGCCGGAAAAACACTCTGACAAAGCCAAGCCTTGAAGATTTGATTTAATTCAGGTGAGTTGTGTGCATAAGCTGCATGCCGCTGTTTTTCAACTCGCGATAACGGTCGCGGGCTTTTTTCAGTTCCGGGCCGTCTTCGGCGGGTACAAACTGAATGACATGCTTAAAACCGCCGGTAAAGGGAAGTTCCGGGATATAAAGCGAGATCAAAATTTCGGCCTGGTTGCGATTGGAAGCTTCCCCAAAACAGATAAGCACCGGCTCTTGTTCCGCACCTTCTTCGGTCATAAGGCCATGGGGAACAAAAGACACCGGGTCAAACTCCCACAACAGCCGGTCCATCTCCCTGGCCTGGGTTTCATCGGCGCACAAGATAAGAACCCTTTCACCCCCGGCCTGGAGAGAGGCGGCGAGCCTGGCGCAGGCCTTTTCCGGGGCTAGCCCCACTTTTGCCAGATTCACAAACTCATGCCGAACCGCATCCATCACAAACAAACACCTCTTTGTCTTAAAATTACCTTAGCAGATCATAGCACAGCCCGGCCTCCTTACAACCCCGTCTTGTTAGCTTATCCGGGGTTTGCTAAATTAATTAAAGGGATAAACCATAGACGCTAAACAAAAGGCAAGGGCATGATCAAGGTATCCATAAAAAACCTGAAACCGGGGCACACCCTGGCCAGGGATGTGGTTCGCCCGGACGGGGTGACGCTTATTCCGGCGGGAAAAAAACTGGGCGCATCAGAAATCCGCCTTTTGGAAAGGCTGGATATTCAGTTTGTCCTCATTGAGGGTGAGGCCTTTACAGACGCAGGGGAAAGGGAAAGATACCTGAGCCGGGAAAAGAAAGCGCTTGAGCTTCGTTTCTCCAGGGTGGAAAACGACTCCATCCTCATGGCCATTAAGGAAATTTTCCGTAAAAACCTGAGGCAAAGAATTTTTGATGAAGACACCTTTGCCCAGGCTCCCTCTTCCGGGAAAGGCAGGCCGGGTCATGACGGTTGAGACCAGGGATGCCAAAAAACGGATTCAGTTTTTGAAAAGTCTGCCCACCCTACCCGGCATGCTGGATCAGATCAGCCGGGCCGTGGAATCCCACCGCTTTTCCGCCTCTGATATTGGCAAGCTCATCAGCAAGGACCAGGTTCTCACCGCCAAGGTGTTGAAACTGGCCAACAGTGCGTTTTACGGTTTTTCCCGCAAGGTGGGATCATTGACCCAGGCCCTGGTGCTTTTGGGTTTTGAAGTGATAAAGGGGCTTATCCTCACCTCGGCTGTGTTTGAGATGATGAAAAAAAAACAGTTGGGCCTTTGGGAGCATTCCCTGGCCGTGGCCCTGACCACCGGCCTGGTGGCTGAGATGAGCCCCGCCATAAAAGAACGCAGGGAAGAAATAGCCCTGGCAGGCCTTTTACACGACCTGGGCAAGGTGGTGATCCAGATTCAACTTCCCCATGACGCCGAATCAGTAGCCGAGTTGATTGAAGTGGAGGACATGGGAACCGGGCGGGCCGAAGAGGAAGTGTTGGGCTTTAATCACTGTCAGGCCGGAATGTGGCTGGCTGAAAGCTGGAAACTTCCCCTTGAGTTGACTGAACCGATTCGCTGGCATCACACCCCCCTTGAAGCGCCGAATGCCTCCCTGGCCGCGGCAGCGGTGCATCTGGCCGATATCCTGGTGAAGGGTTACGGGTTTACCACCTCGGAAAGCGTGTATGTGCCCCCCTTGCAAAAGCAGGCCCTAAAACATCTGGGGCTGAATTTGAAAGCCATTGAAACCGTGATAAAAATGATGCCCGAAAAACTGGGGCCGGATGTGACCGACTCCAGCCTGGCCCCTTTTTGAGTAGCCAACTAGGCAACAACACGTTTTTTTCTAAAATCCGGCTTTCTTGACACTATCAGGGGAGAGACTTATATTGAATCCCAGAGCAAGATGTTAAGCATTTACCACTGAATCATTAAACTTTTTTTATCGAGTAGGCACTTATGGCGGAAGACTATTACAAAACTCTGGGTCTGGAAAAATCTGCAAGCCCCACTGAAATCAAAAAGGCCTACCGTAAGCTGGCAATGAAATATCACCCTGACCGCAACAAGGGTGACAAGGCGGCCGAAGAAAAATTCAAGGCTGTGAACGAGGCCTACGCCGTCTTGAGTGATGAACAGAAACGCAAGCAATACGACGCCTTTGGCAGCCAGGGATTTAAGCAGCGCTTCAGCCAGGACGATATTTACCAGGGAAGCGATATAGCAGATATCCTGCGCGAAATGGGTTTGGGTGGGTTTTCCCGCTTTTTCTCGGGCAGGGGAGGCCCTCAGCCCGGCGGCGGCGGCGGTTTCAGGACCTACACCTTCACCGGACAGGGGCCGGGCCAGGCCCAAGGCGGAACCCAGGGGTTTGACTTTTCCCAGGGCTTTGGCGACGCAACAGCCCAACCCATGAAGGGAACAGACCTGATTTATGAGCTGCCGGTAAGCCTGGAAGAGGTGTTTCACGGAGCCAACAAGATGGTCTCCTACCGCAGGGGCGGAAAAATGGAGCGGGTCAGCGTCAAGATACCCGCGGGCATAGCCACGGGCCAGAAGCTGAGGCTCGGCGGCAAGGGAGAGCCCGGACCGGCAGGGGCCCAACCGGGGGACCTTTTGATCCGGGTGAGGGTGCTTGAGCACAGCTCCTACAAAAGGGAGGGCGACGACCTGGAATATGAAAAGGAAATCAATTTCAGCCAGGCCGCCTTGGGAGACAAGGTGGAAGTAACCACACTTGGCAACAACAACCTCTCGATCAAGGTGCCCAAGGGAGCCCAGAACGGCTCCAGGTTGCGACTCAAGGGTCAGGGGCTGCCCCGGTTCAAGGGTTCGGGCCGAGGGGATCTTTACGTGAAACTAAAGGTGAAAATCCCCAAAAAGTTGAACTCCAGGCAAAAGGAACTCCTGCAGGAGCTGGCCAAAGAAGGGCTTTAAGCCAAAAGCCGTTAATCCCGTTCATTTTGTGATCAGCCCCGGCAGCAGCCGGGGTTATAGCTTGCTGACAAAGTCCTCCTGGACTTTGTCAGATGCCAGTTGGCAAAAACGTGGTTTTGCCAACTGGCTCGAATAACTCGCCTTAGGAAAGGCTCGCAATTCGGCGGGCCGTCATTCGGGGTCCCAGAAAAATTTAAGATTTTTCAGGGGTGTGTCCATGGCCCGCATTCAGGTTGTTTATCAACAACCTGAGCCCCGGCAACAGCCGGGGCTTTTATTATTTAGCCGGAATGTCATGAAGCGGCTCCGTGCAAAAGGCCATAAAAACAAGGCAAGTAAAATCAAGACAAGACCTTAAGGGGCCAGGCCGGGTAAAATAACCATTATCGGGGGTCATACTATACTCCGTTTTAATTAGGTATAAACCAGGCGGCTCCCGGTAAGGCGGCGAAAGATGTTTACCCAAATACCCTCCCAAGAATTGATCATGATCGGCCGCATTGCCCTGGCCACCATCTTAGGCCTCTTTATCGGCCTGGAACGGGAACGCCACAGCAGGGCGGCGGGCTTGCGCACCTGCATGATGGTTGCCATGGCCGGAGCCTTGGTGATGAGTCTTTCCATATACTTAGGCACCAGCTTTTCCCCGTTTGGCGAGGAATCGGTGTTTCGCATCGACCCTGCCAGGCTGCCCTCCTATGCCCTGGCGGGCATGGGTTTTCTGGGGGCGGGAGCCATAATCCAGGGCAAACGTTCGGCGATCGGCATCACCACGGCCGCAGCCATGTGGACCTGCACCGGAGTGGGACTGGCGGTGGGAGCCGGACTTTACCTGCCTTCCATTGCTGCGGTGTTATTGACCATTTTGGCCCTCACCATCATGCGGCGCCTGGAGCTTTTAATTACCAGGTCCCAGTTTGTCACCCTTACCGTGGAGACCGAAGGCACAGACCCGGACGACCTTATCCACGAACTCTTCAAGGAGTACAGGGCCAACCTTAACTTCACCGGCCGGGAACGCTGCCTTGAAAGCAACCGGGTGATCTTCACCTATTCCCTGGCTATAACCTCCGGCCGCAAATGGCAGGGAATGCTGAAGAGCCTGGAGGAAATGCCCAAGGTGCTCTGCTACAGTTGGCAGCAGTCAGAGGTGCCCTAACCTGAAAAAAGCGGCTTAAGAACCATGAACAGGGAAAACCCGCCAAGGCGGCCGGAGTTCAGGCCGGTAGATAAAGACCTGGATAAGGCGGCAAGAGATTTACGTTTTTTATTATCCAGGGGCTATCCCAGGGAACGGGTCTTGACCCTGGTGGGAGACCGCTATACCCTAACCCGCCATGACAGGCACATTTTAAGGCGGGGCGTCTTTGCCCCCTTGGCGGCCCGAGCCAGAAAGGCGAGGCTTATCGGCCTTGACCGCTTGGCCGGCGCCAGAGTGGGGGTGGATGGCCACAACCTGTTAATAACCCTGGAGACCGCTCTCAAAGGTGGACGGCTCATTTTGGGCGACGACGGGGTTGTGCGCGATATTGCCGGGGTGGGCAGCTCCCATAAACCGGGAGAACTCACCCTGTTAGCGGCTCAGCTCATGCTCGCGGCCCTGTCCGGGGCCTCGGCCGTATATATCTGGCTCGACAGCCCGCTGAAAAAAAGCGGGGAGCTGGCCGGAAATTTACGCCGCATGCTTGCCAGAAACGGCATGACCGGAGACGCCCGGGCAGTGCCGGTGCCGGAAAAAGAACTTTTTAAGCACAAAGGACCGGTTGCCACCAGTGATTCGGTTTTACTGGACCAGGTGGACCAGCCGACAGACCCTGTGGGCGACCTGATCCAAAACCCTGAAAAAATTCTGACCCAAGCCGACCTTTCCCCGGAGTTAACGGCAAGGTTCTTGGCTCTTCGCTTGGAGGTATTTTTACCTGATGAATGAACCCCCCACCCCCAAATCCAAGGCCCTGGGCCTGTTTTCAGGCGGCCTGGATTCCATACTGGCCTGTCTGGTTTTGAGAAGGGCCGGCGTGTATGTGGAGGCTGTAACCTATACTTCTCCCTTTTTCGACGCCCAGGCGGCCCGGGCCTCGGCCAAAGCCAACCGGATTCCCCTTAATGTGGTGGATATATCTGAGGAACACCTGGAAAAGGTTGTTAAAAATCCCCGCTACGGCTATGGCTCCCATATGAACCCATGCATAGACTGTCACGCCTTTATGCTGGAAAAGGCCTGCCTTATCCTGGAGGAAAAGGGGTTTGATTTCCTGTTCACCGGTGAGGTGATGGGACAACGGCCCATGAGCCAGAACAAACAGTCCCTGGCCACAGTGGCCAAAATGAGCGGATGCAAAGACAAGATCCTAAGGCCCCTTTCCGCCAAGCTGCTGCCCGCCTCGCCCATGGAGAACCAGGGCCTGGTGGATCGGGAAATGCTGCTCGACCTTTCCGGCCGGGGGCGCAAGCCCCAGATTGCCTTGGCCGAGGAGTTTGGAGTCACCTCCTACCCCGCCCCGGCCGGAGGCTGTCTACTCACGGAACCGGGTTTTTCAAACCGGCTCAAGGATCTTTTTGAACACACCCCCCAGGTGGGGGCCGATGAAATCCGCTCCCTTAAACACGGCAGGCACTTACGCCTTTCGCCTGAGGCCAAGCTCATGGTGGGGCGCAACCAGGCCGAAAACCAGATCATGGAAAAACTGCCCGAATCAGGCGCAGTGAAAATGCACGCCTTCAGCAACCCTGGCCCCCTGGGGCTTTACTGGGGACCCGAACAAGGGCAGGAAATGGACTTGGCCCTGGCGATTGTGGCTGGTTATGGAAAATTCAAACCAGGGGAAAAGGTGCGCATGTTTATTGAAGGCAAGGAGCCCAGGGAAGTGACCCCCTTGCACCGCCGCAAGGTTCAAGGACTTTTACTTTGAGGATAACTTTTGAATCAGACCGCCTGATCCGGGCCTCCGGGCCCGAGGTCTGGGCTGTCTTCATGGAGCAGGTGGGACTTTCAGGCCTGGACCCCGGCCTGGCCGGTACAGGTTTCTTAACCTTTGCCCCCCTGGGATTCAATCTCAGGGTAAAGGCCCGGATCAAAAGCCTTGTCCCCGGTGAATCCCTTGTATTGGAGGGCAGGTGCCTGGGCATAAACACCACCCAGAGCTTCAGTCTCATTGCAAAGAAAAAAGGGACCTTAATGGTCTTTCAAGAAGAACTCAGCGGCTGGCCCCTGGCCCTGACCGCTGTTTTCACAGACCTTAAGGGCCAGGGCAGGCTTAATCAGGCCTGGCTGGCCCGCCTGGCCGGGTTGGCGGAAAAACCCACCCCATCTCCCTGATGGCTCAGTTTTTTTTCTGATTCTCCACGGACTGGTTGAAACTGCGCAACACAGGTATGCCGTCGTCAAAGATATCTATCACATTCAGACAGGCAAACCCCTGATCCAGGCGAAAGAGGTTTTCCAAAGGCACACCCAAAAGTTCGCAGAGAATCACCCGGTTCACCCCGGCATGCCCCACGAGGCAGATGTTTTCATGATTGTGTTTCTCAATCATTCGCCAAAAGGCAGGCATCACCCGTCCCACAAGATCCTCGATAGACTCTCCCTCTTGTATGCGGTATCCGGTCAAGTTGTTCATCCGTTCTTCCAACTCACCGGGATATTTTCGCTTTATTTCCGAAAGGGTCAGGCCTTCCCAGTTCCCCAGGTGCAGTTCCCTGAAATCCCGGTTCTGTTCCGTTCTTGGTCTGGGCTTTTGCCGCTTGGCTATGGCATCTGCCATTAACATTGATCGTTGCAGGTCACTGGTGTAGATGGCGGCCAGCTTGTGAGTGGACATATAAGAGGCCACCGGCGGAATCTGCTCCCTGCCGGCCCTGGTAAGGGGCACATCCGTATGCCCCCAGACCTTGCCGTCTGTCCAGCCGGTTACTTCCGGATGACGCCAAAGATAAACCCTGGTGCTCACCATTTCCGGAAAAGCCGACTTTCCTCTTCTGCGAATTGCCATTAAACGCCTCCTGGACGCAAAACCCGGTCCGTGCTATTTTTCAAAGGTGTATTTTCATTTTCTCAAGGGGAGCTGCCCTAAGAGTTTTGAATAACGCCGGTATCCCTAAAACAATTATAATAGGTTCGTCGCCGTTATGAGCTGGGAACCTTTTTTCCAAAGGCTCTTAGTCAACCATAATCACCCGAAGGAGTTAAGATGTCCAGGCTGGTTTACGTAATGCTCGTTCTGGCTGCGTTTTTCTCGCTTTTTGTCGGAGCGCCGACTCAGGCAGCCAAGGGACCGGATATTCAATTCGACCAGACTGAATGGTCTTTCAACCAATTGAAAGAAGGGCAAAAGGTCAAGGCGGAATTCACCTTTACCAATAAAGGCGATATGAACCTTATCATAGACAAGGTCAGCCCTTCCTGCTCCTGCACCGTGCCGAGTTTTGACCGGGTGGTCAAACCGGGAGAAAAAGGCGCGGTTGTGATCGACCTGGACACTGAAGGCATAACCGGAGCCTTTCGCAAGACAGCGGTTGTGGCCACCAACGACGCCTCCAAACCCTTTGTCACCCTGGTGATGATAGGCGAAACCCAATCCCGCATTAAAGTTGACAAGGGACGCCGAATCAAGGTCTCGGGCTGCCTGGGCGCCGATGTGAGCACCACCGCCACCCTCACGGACCCGGACGGAAAAAACATCCTGATCGCGGGGATTGAAAACCCCATGTCAGACTACCTGGAGGCAAGTTTAAAGGCCCATCCCGGCGGCAAGGCCTACACCCTGACCCTGAGGGTTATAGCCGACTCGCCGATTAATTTTGCCGGTCCCATTTTCTTCAAGGTGCCGGGCCAGGGCAAGATAAGCCTTTATGTGGTGGCCGAGGTGAGGGGGCCCTTTGCGGTTCAGCCCCATGAGGTCTATTTCGGAGGCCTCACCCAGAACGGCTACGCCCCCACCAGGACCATCCTGGTGCGCAAGGACTGTGCTGAAAAACTGGTCCTGCAAAACCTTGAATACAACAAAGACCTGTTCGAAATCAAAGAGACCTGGCAGAAAAAAGACGCCAAGCTGCTTTTGGAGGTCAAGCCTTTAATGGACAAGCTGGCCAAGGGCCCTTTTCAGGAGACTATCTCCATCCAGGCCGAGGGCAAAGCCTTTGCCGTACATTTAAGGGGCGTGGTGCGCTAGTCATCTTTACACCAAGGCAGGGTTAATTTAGCTTGCTGACAAAGTCCTCCTGGACTTTGTCAGAGGCCACTTGGCAAAAACGCGGTTTTGCCAAGTGGCTAGAATTACTCGTCTTAAGAAAGCCTCGCAATTCGGCGGGCCGTCATTCGGGGCCCCCGAAAAACTTAAGATTTTTCAGGGGTGTGTCCATGGCCCGCGTTCAGGCTGTTTATCAACAGCCTGATTGCTCCCATTATTTAGAAAAAATACGGCTTTACAATTTACAGAACCACACAACTATTGAAAAACCTTCAAACCTTCCCCCCAAATAGCGGTGCAACCTGATTCATTACAGAGGTCCAGTCTCGTGGGCCTCTTTTTTATCCGGCATTCAAAATTAATTGAAAAACTCAAAATTAATCGATCTCTTTTTAGCCTCTTTAAAAGCCATCCCTATTCCTCTTGATATCAATACAGCTTAACAAGTCACAAGTAATTTTATTTCAAAAAATGTGTTTAATTTCGGGGCATTTCACCGCCCATGTCAAGGCCGTTTGAATAGCCAGGGCTTTACGGCCTTGACACGGGCCGCCAAATGCCTTATCCACGGAAATTCAAACACCCCATTTTGAACTCTTATCCAAAATAAAGGATGCCCATGTTTGGAAAATTAAAAACCATTTCGCTAGCGGTTTTATTTTTGTTGATTTGCCTGCCGTGGACAATCCACGCAGAGGAGAATGGCATGTGGAGATTTCCCGGTGAGTTTGAGCCTCATAAGGCTGTTTGGATGGGGTGGCTCAGCAAGGAATATGTCAAAGGACATAAAACCGATTCAGCCCTATTGGAAGTGGTCAAGGCTTTAGCCCCCACGGTAAATGTCCGTATATGCGTGCCTGATGACACCCAAAAAAACCATGTTCGGAAAATACTGGCCGGCACGCAACTTCCCATGGATAAAATATCATTTTACCTAATCCCGTTTACCTCGCTCTATTGGCGGGATTTTGGCCCTATTTTTACGGTGAATGAGACCGGTGGAAAAAGTATCGCGGATTTCAATTTCAATCTGTGGGGCTACCATTCCGACACCCATCCACATGCGCGAATGATGGAAAAAATAGACCGCACTGTAGCCGAATCCATGGGCCTGCCCAGCCGCATGACACGCTTGGTCAGCGAAGGAGGGGCGCGTGAGCTGAATGGAAAAGGCACGATTATTCTAACCGAAGCCTGTGAATTCCAACGCAATCCCAACCTGTCTCGCGAGGACTTGGAATCCGAAATGACCCGGATGCTCGGTGTGACCAACTTTATCTGGCTTAAGCAGGGAACAGTTGACGACGACCCCATGAACCAAAGCTCACTGCCTGGTCCGGGCGGTGTCGGCAGGTCATACAGAAGTGGTTCGGCCAATAACCACACTGACGAATATTGTCGTTTTATTGCACCGGATACAGTGCTTCTGGCTGAAGTATCAAAGGAAGAAGCAGCCAAAGGGCCAGTGGAAAGGGAAAATCGGCGCCGGATGGAAGAAAACTACGCCATCTTGAAAAAATCCACAGATCAAGACGGCAACCGGTTAAAAATTATCCGTATTCCAATTCCAGATCCCATCTATGTAAAAGCGCAACCTACGGACGAAGCCTATTTGGTTCAGCAATCCTCGCCTAACTATCGAGACGGCACGGTTCTCCCTCACGGCAGCCCGGTGCTGCTGGTTCCGGCATTGAGCTACTGCAATTTTTTGATTTCCAATGATGTTGTCGTGACTCAGAAGTATTGGAAAAAAGGCATGCCGGAATCCATCAAGAAAAAAGACGAAGCTGCACTGGCCGTATTACAAAAGGCATTCCCAAACCGAAAAATTGTTCCCGTCCACAGCCTGCCGATCAACTTGGGCGGCGGGGGAATTCATTGCTCCACCCAACAACAGCCTGAATAAGGGAATCACAACTAACGAAATCTGCTCACCTTTAAAGTCAAACAACAAAAAAGGGGCAAACCGGGTCTTTTGGCCCCGGTCTGTCCCTTTTTTCGTATTGATGCTGTTAGAAAGGCGGGTGGTTCCCGGGCCTTGGCCGGATATCCAAGACCTTAATACCTGTATTAGTTATGCCAACCAGGAAATCCCCGGCCAACACCCATTCGCCTCTGATGTTTAAAAATTACACCCCGGCTGCGTTCCGCATCTCTTCCATGGCGGCCTGGTAGCCGTCTTTATGGCCAAATACGCCTGTACCCGAGACAAAAACCGTGGCCCCGGCCAGGGCGGGGTCTTTTATGGTCTCGGCCGTTATGCCCCCGTCCACCTGGATCGGTACACTAAGGGAGCGCGCATCCAGCATCTCTTTTATGGCCTTGATCTTGGCAATGGATGAGGGGATGAATTTCTGCCCGCCAAAACCGGGGTTCACGCTCATCACCAGGATCATGTCCACCATATCCAGGACATACTCAATGGCAGCGGGAGAGGTGGCCGGATTCAAAACCACACAGGATTTCTTGCCCAGCTCTTTTATACGCCCCAGGCTGCGATGCAAATGGGTGCAAACCTCTGCGTGCACGCCAATGAAATCAGCCCCTGCCTTGGCATAATCCTCCAGATACTCATCCGGGTTGTCGATCATGAGGTGCACGTCCAGGGGAAGGTCCGTGACCTGCCTGACCGCCTTTACAATCGGCGGCCCCAGGGTGAGGTTCGGCACAAAATGGCCGTCCATCACATCCACATGTATATAATCAGCCCCGGCCCGGCTCACAGCCTTAACCTCTTCACCCAGGCGGGCAAAATCAGCCGAAAGAATGGAAGGACATATCTTGACCATGGCATCCTCGCTTTTTTTCCGAACAAATCTTCATTATGCAGCCAGGGGACCATTTAAGCGGGCCGGGTGATCAACCCTTTATTGCACTCCGCACAACCTGGCAATGTAGACCACGAAAACCAAGAGAAAAATAACTCCAACCTGTTTGGAGAGCATCTCTTTTTGCACAAAAAACCATAAAAGCAGGCTCGCCGCCAGCATAAAAGGCAAACCGGTTGAGACCACGCTCGGGCTCACCGGCAAGGGGGATATCAAAGCGGGCACACCGGCCACCAAAAAGGTGTTGCAGATATTGGAGCCCACCACGTTTCCCACACTCAGGTCATCAAAGCCCTTTTTGGCCGCAGTCAGAGTGACGACCAACTCCGGCAGGCTGGATCCCACCGCAACCACAGTCAGGGCCAGGCGGGAGGTGTCGCTCAAACCCAGAAGGTCTGTAATCTTGATCACCGCCTGGACCGTATAGTCAGCGCCCAGGTAAATCGCCGCCCCGCTGGCCACCAGCCAGACCGGCACAGTCCATTTCAGCTTTTCGGTTCGGTCCCTTTTTGACTCCTCACGCTGACGGCGCACAATGGAGACCGTGAAAACCAGGTACATGGAAAACAGGGCTCCGCCTTCCACCCTGCCTATAGTGCCGTCCATGGCCATGATCGTAAGGATCAGGGCCGAGGCCATCATAACCGGCAGATCGCTGCCCAGCATCTGGGAAGATACATTCACTCCCCTGAAGGCCAGAGCCGCCGCGCCCAGAATAAAGGTGATATTGGCCAGGTTTGACCCAACCACGGTTCCGGCCACAAATTCTCCTGCCTGGTTAAAAACCGCAGACAGGCTGGCCGCCAATTCGGGAAGAGAGGTGCCCAGGGCGACCAAGGTGACACCTATAATCAGGTCTGAAATTCCCAGAACCCGGGCGATGTGGGCGGCCTTTTCCACAAAGATATCCGCGCCCTTTATTAAAACCGCCAGGGCTGCCGCCAGCACCAGGGACCAAAGCAATAAGTCCATATTGCACGCATTTTCAAATCAGAAACAATTTCACATTATACGGCAAAAGAGCTATTGCCGAAAAGCTCCACCGCGTCCACACAGCACCAGCTCCCTTGATCTTTCAAACCAAGGGAGCTGGTTACATTATACGGATGAAGTTGACAAGGCGCAGCCTTAATCCGAGAGCCATGTACGGTGCATCAATACACCGGGCATCCTGATGTTTCGGCAAAAACGTGGTCTTGCCAGAGCATTAAAATTGCCTGTCTGTTTCGCTCTCAATTTAGGGGCCGTTATAGGGCCCCCGAAAAATCACAGGTTTTTCGGGGGCGTGTTCATGGCCGGCTTCAGGCCTTTTGAATTGCAACCAACAAAAGCCTCTTCCAACTATTTAAACTGACTGCACATTCTTGATTATCAACCAACGGCGGCCTCAATCCAGGTCAAAGGAAATTCCCTGAGCCAGGGGCATCTCCGAACTGTAGTTGATGGTGTTGGTCTGTCTGCGCATATAGGCGCGCCAGGCGTCTGAACCGCTTTCCCTGCCTCCGCCGGTGTCTTTTTCCCCGCCAAAGGCCCCGCCTATCTCAGCCCCGCTGGTGCCGATATTGACGTTGGCAATGCCGCAATCGCTGCCCGCGTGAGACAAAAAGGCCTCGCTGTATTTGAGGGAAGTGGTGAAAACCGCAGATGACAGACCCTGATCAACCCCGTTATGCAGTTCCAGGGCCTGATCAAATTCATCGTAGCCCACAATATAGAGAATCGGGGCAAAGGTCTCGTCCCGCATTACGGCAAGGTCCTTGGGAGCTTCCACCAAGGTGGGTTCAACATAAAACCCGCCTTCCAGGCCCGTTACCGAGGCCAGGCCGCCGCCGTAGATGATCTTGCCGCCGCCTTCCTTGACCCTCTTCAAGGCGGCCATCATATCGTCCACCGCCTTTTGGTCGACCAAAGGCCCCATTAGCACGCCTTCTTCCAGGGGGTTTCCTATGGGCACCTGAGCGTAGGCCTTGGCCAGGGTGCCTATGAACTTATCCTTGACCGAGTTATGCACGATTATGCGCCTGGTTGAGGTGCAGCGCTGGCCCGCTGTCCCCACCGCACCGAACAGAGTGGCCCTTATGGCCATATCCAGGTCCGCGTCTTCGGTTACTATAATCGCGTTGTTTCCGCCCAGCTCCAAAAGGCTCCTGCCCAGGCGGGCGGCCACGGCCTGCCCCACCTTGCGCCCCATAGCGCAACTGCCGGTGGCGCTGATCAAAGGCAGCCTTTTGTCGTTGATCATCTTTTCACCCACCTGGCTGCCCTTGCCTATCGCCAGGTTGAAAACGCCTTTCAGCCCATGGGCATCCAGCACAGGGGCCAGAATATTCATAATCGCAACCGCGGTGAGCGGAGTTTTGGAGCTGGGCTTCCACAGCACCGTGTCTCCGCAGACCCCGGCGATGAGGCTGTTCCAGGACCACACCGCCACCGGAAAGTTAAAGGCCGTGACAAGGCCCAGAACCCCCAGGGGGTGCCATTGTTCATACATGCGGTGGCCGGGGCGTTCACTGTGCATGGTGAGCCCGTAGAGCTGCCGGGAAAGACCTTGGGCAAAGTCGGCGATGTCTATCATCTCCTGGACTTCCCCCATGCCTTCCACCTTGATTTTGCCCATTTCAAGGCTGACCAGCTCTCCCAAGGGCTCCTTGAAGCGCCTCAGTTCATAGCCTATATCCCTCACCACCAGCCCCCTTTGGGGAGCAGGAGTGAGCCGCCATTTTATAAAGGCCTCCTGGGCGGCCTCAACCACCTTTTCATAGTCTTTTTCATTGGCCTGTTTAACAGAGGCAATGGCCTTGCCGTCTATGGGCGAGTAGGATATCAGCTCTTCGCCGCCGGTTTCGAGCCAGCCTGCCTCACCTCCGACCGAAGCCCCGCTGTTGACCTCTTTTATTCCCAATTTCTTAAGAAAGTCGTACACAAGCATCCTCCTTATTCCAGGCCGTAAGGCTCATTGCCGTTTTTAAACAAGGTGTTTTCAGGGCCCCCCGGCCTTGAAACCCGGTGCGATTTGATATGCCCGGGGAGCTGTTTGTTAAAAAGCCGTTAAACAAGTATAGGCCAAATGGGGCCTTGCTTAAACCCTTGGCAGGCTAAAAGCAAAAGCTCCGGCCTGCCTCAATGCATAGCAACCCAATCCGGAACTTGGCAAGACAAATCAACCTCAGGCCAAGGCGTTGTAAAGGGCCTCGATTTCCTTGGCATCGGCCTTTCTGGGGTTGCAGGTGGTGGAAAACTGGGGAAAAACATCATCCACCATCTGAGGATTCAGCTCAAAATTCTTGATCCCCGCTTCCCGATAATTTTTAGGCAGCCCGATTTCCCGGAAAAGGTCCTTCACCGCCTTCACCGACAAGTCGGCGGCGTCGGCTTGGGCCAGATTATCAATGCCGTGGCCCAGGGCCCTGGCGATATTGGCAAATTTATATTGGGCCTCAGACAGGTTGAACTCCATGATAACAGGCAGGTAAAGGGCGCAGGCCAGACCGTGGCCGAGGTGGAAATAAGACCCCAAAGGCTCGCCCATGGAATGGGCCAGGCCCAATCCGCCGTTGCTGAAT
Source organism: Dethiosulfatarculus sandiegensis (assembly GCF_000931935.2). GTDB lineage: Bacteria > Desulfobacterota > Desulfarculia > Desulfarculales > Desulfarculaceae > Dethiosulfatarculus > Dethiosulfatarculus sandiegensis. Next base: position 78,327 of record NZ_AZAC01000002.1, on the reverse strand, counting down.
GCCTGACCGGCCAGACAACTGGCCAATAGCATTTTCAGCCCCGCCTCCCGGTTCCGGGAATCAGCCACAAAATCCGCCAGATTTTTGCCGATCATCTCTATGGCCGCGATGGCCAGGGCATCGGTTATGGGATTTGAATTCAGGGAAACATAGGCCTCCACCGCATGGGTCAAGGCGTCTGCTCCCGTTTCCGCCGCCACCGATGCGGGAATGCCCGCGATCAACTCTGGATCCAGCACCGCTCCCAAGGGGGCCAGATGCTCTCCCCTGATCGCCATTTTCTCTTTTTTCACAGTATCTGTGATCACACTCACCCTGGTGACCTCGGAACCGGTCCCGGCAGTGGTGGGTATGGCGTATAGTGGTGCGATCGGCCCTTCCACCGGTTTTCCGTCTCCATATTCCCGCAAGGGAACTTCTGAAACCATGCGCACGGCCAGGCCCTTGGCCGCATCCAGGGAGCTGCCGCCTCCCAGTCCGATCACCGCACCGGCCCCTTTTTGCCTGGTAAAGGCAAGGGCCTCTTCCACCACCTCGACCGGAGGGTCGCTGACCACGTCAGAGAAAACCACAAAACGCCTGCCCGCCTTTTCCAGGGCCGTAGTCACTTTATTCAACAGGGCGGTCCGGGCAATGCCCTGGTCCGTCATCAGGGTGTAGACCTGGTCATCGGGAAATTGTTCCACAAAATCGTTCAGGGAACCAGGGCCAAAAAGTATGCGTCCGGGGCTTAAGTGCTGTCGGACAATATCTGCGCTCATTATTCTTCCTCCTCAGGATCTTAGGCCTTTTGCCAAGCTATCCATCCAACTTGCGGCACCTTATGTTTTAACACAAATGGCAGTGAACCAAGTGACCCGAAGAAACACTGACCCCAAAAGGCTCTTGTTCCCTGCACTCGGGCATGCACTCGGGGCAGCGGGGATGAAAGCTGCATCCCTTGGGCGGATTAAGGGGGCTGGGTATCTCCCCAACCAGGGGAATAGCCTTGAGCTCATATTCCGGATCAGCCACCGGTACGGCGGATAAAAGAGACTTTGTGTAGGGATGCCTGGGGTTTCGGAATAACTCCCCGGTGGGAGCCGACTCCACGATCCGGCCCAGGTACATCACGGCCACCTGGTCGCAGATATGCTCCACCACCGAAAGATCATGGGAAATAAACAGATAGGTGAGCCCCATCTCCTCCTGAAGATCGGCCAGGAGATTCAGGATCTGGGCCTGGATAGAGACATCCAGGGCCGAAACCGGCTCATCGAGCACAATGAAATCAGGATCAGGGGCCAGGGCCCGGGCAATACCTATGCGCTGCCTTTGGCCGCCGCTGAACTCATGGGGATATCTGCGGGCCTGTTCCCGGGAGATGCCCACCTTTTTCAGGAGTTCAAGGGCCCTTTCTTCGCGGCGGCCTCCCTTGTAAAGGACATGGGTCAAAAGGGGCTGGGACACAATGTGGTCCACCCTCATTCTGGGATTTAAGGAGGCGTAAGGGTCTTGATACACGGCCTGTATGCGCCTTCTGAAGTTCTTGAGACTCTTTCCGCTGATAGCGGCGATATCCTCGCCCAAAAAACGCACTTCACCGTCGGTGGGGTCCAGCACCCTTAAGATCACCTTGCCGGTGGTGGATTTGCCGCAGCCCGACTCGCCCACCAGGCCGAAGGTGCGGCCCTTTTCTATGCCAAAGGAAACCCGGTCCACCGCCTTTATCCAGGATTTTCCCTGTCTACTGAAGAATCCCTCGCGATGGGGGAAATATTTTTTAAGACCGCTAACCTGTAAAACCGTTTCAGACATGGCCGGAAACTCTTTCCCTGGACAACCGGATTATTAAATTCCAAGGGCCGGGCCGGGTTTGAAACACCTGACCAGGCGGCCTTTTTCGACTTCGGAAATAGGTGGCAAAGAGATCCCGCATTTTTCCACTCTTATGGAACAGCGTGGGAAAAAACGACAGCCCGAAGGAGGGTTCAGAAGATTCGGCGGCTGTCCTTTTATGGCAAAGAGCCGCTCTTTTTTGCGGCCCAGCCTGGGGACCGAGGCAATCAACCCCTGGGTGTAGGGATGCAAGGGAGATTTAAATATGCTTTTCACATCCGCCTGTTCCACTATCATGCCGCCGTACATCACCGCCACCTTGGTGCAGAGTCCGGCCACCACCCCCAGATCGTGGGTGATGAAAATTATGGCTGTGCGGGTTTTCGCCTGAAGCTCCTTCAAAAGCTTGAGTATCTGGGCCTGGATCGTCACATCCAGGGCAGTGGTGGGCTCATCGGCAATGATAAGGTCGGGCATGCAGGAAAGGCACATGGCTATCATGGCCCTTTGCTTCATGCCCCCGCTGAACTGGTGGGGATACTGTTTCAAGCGTCTCAAGGGAGAAGGAATGCGCACCATCTTAAACATCTCAATCACCCGGTCCCTTAATTTCCCGCCTTTTAACCCCTGATGCAGAATAAGGGGCTCTGAGAGTTGATTTTCCAGGTTAAACACAGGGTTAAGGGATGTCATCGGGTCCTGGGGAATCATGGTCAATTGGCTTCCCCTGAGGCTTCTCATCTGGTCTTCGCTTTTTTCAAGCAGATCTTCTCCCTTAAACCAGATATTGCCCCCCACCACCTTGCCCGCGGGTTTCGGCACCAGTCCCAGCACTGAAAGCGAGGTTATGGTCTTGCCGCTGCCGGACTCGCCGACCAGGCCCAGGATCTCCCCCTGATCCACCTCCAGGCTCACCCGGTCCACAGCCCGCACCACGCCCTTGGGGGTGAAGAAGCAGGTTTCCAAGTTTTCAACCTTTAAAAGAACGTCTCTTGCCAATTCAGCCACCTTGCCCTTTTTGGTTTTAAGCACCCTGCATCTTTCTTTTGCGCTTGGGGTCCAGAATATCCCGCAGCCAGTCACCAAAGAGATTGGTCCCCAGAACGACCAGCATTATCGCCACCCCGGGGAAGGTGGCCAATTGCCAGGAAACCGAAAGATAGGCCCTGCCGTCTGCCAGCATGCCTCCCCAGGTGGGGGACGGCGGCTGCACGCCGAGCCCCAGAAAGCTCAGCGCCCCCTCAAAAATGATCATGCGGCCCATATCCAAAGTGGCCATGACGATTATGGTGTTAACCACATTCGGCAGGATGTGAAAAAAAAGAATCCGGGGCATGGAACAGCCGTCAACCACGGCCAGCTCCACGAATTCCTCATGCTTGACGCTTAAGACCTCACTTCTCACCAGGCGGGCATAGGTGGCCCAGTTGCACACCGCCAGAACTATGATGATGTTTTTGGTGCTTGGTCCCAGGGCTCCTATAATGGCGATGGCCATTAAAATAAACGGCATGGCCAGCTGCATATCCGTGAGGCGCATGATCAGGTTTTCCACCCAGCCTCCCAGATAACCGGCCAAGAGCCCCAGGGCCGTCCCCAGAATAAGAGCAAGGGCAACCGAGGCCACCCCCACCACCAAAGAAACCCGGGCTCCGTGGATCAGGCGGCTTAGAACATCCCTGCCCATGTTGTCTGTACCCAAAAGAAATTCCGGACTGCCTCCTGTTTCCCAGGCCGGGGGAAGGAGGGTTTGCCTAAGGTCCTGACTCACCGGATCATGGGGTGCGATAAAGGGCGAAAAGGCCGCGGTAAAGACAAACAGGAATAGAATCAGCCCTCCGGCCACGGGGAAATGACGCAACTTATTGATTTTTCCAATAACCGTGGACATCTGTCACCTTAGTTGTAGGTAATGCGCGGATCGATGAAGGAATAAAGGATATCGACCAGAAGATTGATAAGAATGAAAAACAAAGACATCAAAAACACTGCGGCCTGAACCACCGGAAAATCACTGGTTTGGATGGCCCCGATCGCCAGCCTGCCCATGCCGGGCCAGGCAAAAATGGTCTCCGTAACCACGGCTCCGCCCAAAAGACGCCCCATGAACAGGGACACGATAGTTATCACCGGCACCAGGGCGTTTTTAAGGGCGTGTTTCAAGACCACGGACTTTTCGTGAACCCCTTTTATGCGGGCGGTGCGGATATAGTCCTTATCCAGCACATCCAGCATGGCCGAACGGGTTAGCCGCATAATGGCGGCCAGGGCGTAAAAACCCAGGGTGGCCGCGGGCATTATGAGGTGTTCCCAGCCTCCCCTGCCGGAGATCGGAAGCAGCTTGAGCTTCACCCCAAAGAACAAAATGGCCATGATCCCCAACCAAAAGCCAGGAGCAGCCTGCCCGGAAAGGGCCAGCACCCTTAAAACGCGGTCCAGAACCGAATATGGCTTTACGGCCGAGGCAATACCAAGGGGTATGGCAAACAAAACCGCAAAAAAAATCGCGGCCAGGGAAAGCTCCACCGTGGCGGGCAGATGCTCCCAGACCAGTTCAAAGGCAGGGGTCTGCATCTGTAGCGATTGGCCGAAATCGCCTTGCACCGCCTTTTCGACAAAACGGAAATACTGCACCATAAGGGGCTGGTCCAGGCCTATTTCATGGCGAAGGGCCAGTTGCTCCTCTTTGCTGAATTCGTCATCCACCAAAAGCGCAGCCGGATCACCCAGGACATTGGTGATCACAAAAATTACCAGGGTTATCCCCAAAAGCATTAAAACCGATTGAAAAAGCCGGTTTAAAATGTATCGCACCATGAGCGCCGTCCATGCCCACCGTCAGGAAAAACTCATTTTTATAAGCTTAAAGCACCCTGCCGGGAGGCCTCCGCCCGGCAGGACCGGGCAGAGCCTGTTAAAATCGGAAAATCAGCGGACCGTTACCTGATTCAAGTCAAAAAAATCATCGGAACGGGCCTTGAAACCGGCAACCTTGTCTGAAACTCCATACACATTCACCAGGTTGAACAAAAAAAGCATGGGGCATTTTTCATGAGTGATCCTCTGGATCTCATGGGCTGTCTGATAGCGCTTTTCACGGTTCAGCTCAGAACGCATCTTGGCCACCATCTCATCCATGCCCGGATAGGTGAAATACGAGTAAGTTGCATTTGAAAGCAGGAAGTTAACCATGGAGTCCTGGTCCGCATAGGCATAGCCGAAGCCGATCAGGGCGATTCCCTTCATTTTGTGTTTGATATAGGTGCGGAAGTATTTCTGGGTCTCCATGACCTTGAGTTTGGCCTTTATCCCCACCTGGGAGAGCTGGTCGGCTATGGCCTGGGCCACTTCCTTGTCCATGGGGTAACGGCCGCTGGGGGAATAGACATTGAGTTCAAACCCGTCGGCATAACCCGCCTTTTTCAAAAGCTCCATCGCCTTGGCCGGATTATATTCATAAGGGGCTATGGACTTGTCCACTCCGGCCACTGTGGGAGGGGCGGGCAGGCCCACCGGGTTTCCCAGACCGCTCATAATGCCGCTTATGATCCCCATTTTATCAATCGCATAGTTGAGGGCCTGGCGCACCAGGGGATTTTTCAACTCTTCCACATCCCTGGTGTTCATCACCATGAAAAGGGTCCTTGAAGCAGGCACCTTTTGTATGTTCAGGTTGGGGTCTTTTTCCAATTGGGGAATCAAAAAAGGCGCCACATGGGTGGCGATCTGAATGCCGCCGGCCCTGAGTTCCGCCATGCGGGCCGCCATCTCCGGAATAGGCCTTATAACCACCCTTTTCACCTTGGGCGCTCCCAGGTAATAGTCGGGATTGGCCTCCAGAACCATTCGATCCTTCCTGGACCAGCTCACAAATTTAAAGGGACCCGTGCCCATGGCTGTCTTGGCAAAGGGGTTTTTACCGTTTTCCTGAACCCATTTTTTAGAGACCACCCTCACGAAAAAGGCCACCCGATTTGGCAAAAGGGAATCCGGGGACTTGGTTATGATGTCAAAGGTATGATCATCTATGACCTTAACTTCCTTGAAGTTGGCATAACGGGTGCGGAAACGGCATTTGTTGGCAGGATCCTGGATGCGTTCAACCGTGAACTTCACATCCTCGGCCAACACGGGATAGCCGTTATGGAATTTGGCGTCTTTGCGCAGATGAAAACGCCAGGTGTTGTCATCTATGATCTCCCATTTTTCCGCCAGGGACGGAGTCAGTTCTCCGTTGGGTCCAAAGGAAATCGGTGCGTCATAAAGCAAACGGCTTACGATCAGACCGTAGGTGACCCAGGCCTTCATGGGGTCCAGAGAAGAGGTCTCGGCCTCGGTGCCTATCACCAACTCCCCCTTGGGCCCTGCCGAGGCGGCCTGTCCCTGCCCCACAAGGAAGAGGCCTGCAATTAAAAGACAGATGCATAACCTGAAGATGCGAACCATTGGAACCCTCCTTTAGTAGGGTGTTGAAAACGCCCTGTTATGCGAGCCATGGAAACACCCCAAAAATGCCAAAGCATTTTAGAATGATGGCCCGCCATATCGCCCAGACTTAGAAAGTAAGCGATATGAGCAAGTTGAAAAAGCCAAGGACGGCTTTTTCAACACCCCGTTAATACTGACTTTAGGCTCTGAATCCCCCCATTTTCCGTTTCCCGTTAAGCCTGGCTTTCCCCCAGATCCCAGAACAGCCCGGCCATTATGCCCAGGGCCTCGCGGTACACCGAAGCCAGGAGATGCTCATTGGGTGCGTGCTGGGAGCAGCCGGGATAGGAATGGGGAATCCAGACCGTGGGCATGCCCAAGGTATCGGTGAAAACGTCATTGGGCAGTGAACCGCCCACATTGGGCAGGAAAACGGGATTTTTGCCGGTTGTTTTTCGCACCGAGGCCATGGTGAGCCGGGCCCAGGGATTATCAGGGTCCAGCCTGGTGGCCTGGCAGATGCCCTGGCCATGGCTGGCGGTCAGGGTGTCATCAGAAGTGGGTTTTACCAAAACCCGCTCAAAGCCGTTTTTATCAAGGCGCCTGCGCACCGCCGGTATGAACTCTTCCGGCCTCTTGCCCTTTACGAAACGAATCTGCAAGCGGGCGAACGCCTTAGGCGGTATGGCGTGAACCGGTCTGGCCGGGTTTCCGGTCTCAAAGGCCAACACCTCCAGGGCGTTAAAGGCAAAGACCTTCTCCGCCTGGGTTAATCCGGGTTCTCCCCAGGACGGATCCTGGGCCGGACCGTCCACCCCCAGATCTTTCACCTCGGCCAGCACCTCCCTGTCTCTGGGAGAAATGGAGTCCGGCCTCATTTCCGGAACCTGTATCACCCCGTTTTTATCGATCAAACAGGAAACTGCATTGGCCAGTATGGTGCCGGGATTAGCCAGGAGGCCGCCCCAGTTTCCCGAATGGTGGCCTCCCTCGCGTAGGTCCACGATAAGGTCGAAATTCAAAAGCCCCCTGGTGCCGCCGCAGAGCATGGGCTGTTCCGGCTTTAACCTGGGGCCGTCGCTGCCGATCAGCACATCGGCCGCCAGGTAGTTTTTTTCTTTTTCGCAGACCGCATAAAGCCCCGGAGATCCCATCTCCTCGCCCATGTCGATCAAGACCTTTAAATTAAAGCCCAGCCTTCCCCGGGCCTTGAGCACCGCTTCCAGGGCGGTGAAGTTAAGGGCGTGCTGGCCCTTGTTGTCCACCGCGCCCCGGCCGTACCAGCGGTCTCCCCTTTTGGTGAGCCGCCAGGGGCTCAAGCCCTCTTCCCATTGATCATCCAACCCCCGGACCACATCCCCATGGCCATAGGTCAGGATGGTGTCAAGGCCCGGGTCTTCCATCCTTTGAGCGGCCAGCATGGGCAGGCGGGGCAGGACCGGGTTATCCAGTATGCGGCACTCAAATCCCAGCCTTTTGAGATTGGGGATCATCTCATCTTCCAGATAAGACCTGATCTCCTTTTCCCTGGCAGGATTTTGACTTTCCGTGGGCAGGGCAACCCTTTTGGCCAGAAGTTCAAAAAATTCTCCACTATCAAAAAACGCCTGTGCATTTAAAATGGCTTTTTCTCTACTCACCAAAAACCTCCCCGGGGCGCAACAATCCCAAGCTCAGAACAAACCAGATAATCCTTATCAACTGCGGTCGGCCAGATTCATGCGTTCAGGCGCGCAGCCGTAAAGGCTCGATATCTCAGAAGCCGTCTCCATGACCTGGCGGCTCAGCCCATCGACTTTGGCGGGGTCTTTAAGCCGCTCGGGAATGGAAAAGAGGCTCACCGCACCGCAGACTTCTCCGTTTTGCTTGAAAAAAGGCGCGGCCAGGCCCATGCCGCCGGTGACCAGCTCTTCATTTTCCAGGGCATAGCCCCTTTGCCTGACCCTCGTCAGCTCATTTTTCAGCCCCTCAAGGTCGGTGATGGTTTTTGGCGTGTTCTGGGTGAGTTCAGCCTGCTCCAAAAAGGCCGCCAGGTCTTCCGGGTTCAAACTGGATAAAATGGCCTTGCCCAGGGCAGAGGCATGGGCAGGGAGTTTGGGCCCCAAAAGCCCGAACACAACCGGCCTGGCCTGGGGAAAGCTGGAAGAATGCACCAACTCCACATCATGGCCGTCCCAAAGCGCCAGATGACTGGTCATGGCTGTTTTGCGGGAAAGGTAGCGGGCAGGCCCGGCCGCCTTTTGATGGATATCCACTATATCCGGCTGAATCATGGCAAACTCGAACAGCTTCAAACCCAGGCAATACTTTTTGGTGGACGGATCCTTTTTCAGCATTCCCGCCTTGACCAGGGTGGTGGCCATTTGATGGGCCGCTGATTTGGACATATCCATTTTTTGAGCGATCAGGCTTATTCCCAGCCAAGTCTCCTGCCTGGAAAACAGCTTCAGCAGGTTCACCGCCCTTTCAACAGATTTGACGCTCACCATCCCTCCAGATTTGTTCGTTATTACAAAACTTATTTTTATGATAACGAACATAACTTTTTTCTCTGTCTTTTGTCAAGCAAAAACCAAGCATGGGGATTGGCTAACCAGTTAAACCGGTTTAAGGCATCAAGGGTTCGGGTGCACTGAAAACCGGCAAAAACCGGTCTTAACCAGGCAACCCAAAAAACAGCAAAAGACCCGGACGACAGGCTGATAAATCAGCAATTTGCCGGTTAAGTGGCAGTATTAATTTAAGAAAATAAAAAAAGAATATTAATGAAAGGCAAACCTGTGTTATATCAGTCGTCTGCTTTTATCAACTGATAAACGGCCTGTTCTTCAGGTGTGAGAAACTCATTGCAGTCATAAAGCTTGTAAAGATAATAGTGGTAAAAATCGTGGCGCACACTGTCCCGGCTGGTGCTGACAAACCAATAATTCCTGGTCCAGTTCACCAGGGGATCGACATGGGAAGAAAGAGGGAAATTGCCGACCAGAGCTTCTTTGCGGTCGGCAATTATATCTATGATTCTGCCGCCCAAAACCTTAATCAGACGTTCGCTTTCCGGGTGCTCCACTTGGATGGCAAACCGTTTGCCGGGCCTTCCCAGCGACACATAGCGCAGGGCCACTCCCCTTTGTTCGGCCTGTTCCAGCTCCGGGTCCAGCACCTCTCCCTCAACCGGAGTCAGGCGGATATACAGCTCTTTTTGAGCACTTTTTATCATTTGCCTGGCCTTGATCAGGATATGATCCTTGCCCTTTATGGTCCAGACATAGTCATAACCGGCCCCTTTAGCGGTATTATTGGCCAGGTGGTCCTCAACTGTCTTGATATTCTCTTGAAAACCGGATTTAAGCCTTTTCAAAAGCTCACGGGGAGGCAAGGGCGCGAAAAGCCCCTCCTGAATCTCCACCACCAGGCCCTTGCCCGCCATCTTACGCAGCACGTCATAGATTTTGGAGCGAGGTACTGCGCAGTTCCTGCTTAAGGTGGAACCGTTTGTGGGATTATCATTCAACAGGGCAAGATAGCAGTTTATCTCGTACTTGGTGAATCCCAGGGATTTAAGGCTTTCAAAGACTCCCAATAAAACATCTTTCTTGGGATTGAATGAGGCTGTCTGGCCTGCAATCTTAAATTAATTAACCGATTCAGGCGGTCCCCCCACCCGGCCAGACAGCCATGTTTGATACCACTAAGGTAGCAACAATTTACGCCCTCAATTGATGCCAAGTCAACGTTTTTTTCAAAGGATGATATTTTTTGTAACAATTATTCCAATTAGTTACTAAATTGACAGTTTTAGTCCTGTTCCGAAAACCGTAAAAGCGTTTCTTTCAATACTATGAACAAGGCTTAAAACAGGCCCGTAAACTAATTTTCAGATACTTTTCCACTTTTTCCATTAACTGTTTTCTGCAAACGGATTTCTCCAATGCCCTTGTTTTTCATTTCCCTTGACTGAAAAAAAAGTAAAGGATACTTTGCCAATTCGGGAGCGTTGCATGGTGCGTCCTGCACCTCGCGGCGGCCTCAATTCAGTAACCTGTCTATCTGCAAGGGAAAGCTAATTGAACACCAAAGCCCTCAAAGCAGACTCGCTCTTGCTTATCACCGCCATGATCTGGGGCGCGGCCTTTGTGGCCCAAAGAATGGGCATGGATCATGTGGGGCCGTTCACCTTTAACGGGGTGCGCTTTGCCCTGGGGGCCCTGGCCTTGTGGCCCTTGATTCTAAAGAAACCGGGGCGTCTGACCTGGGGCGGGGATCTGCCGGTGTTTTTCCAAAAAAGACCCGTTCTCTGGGGAGGAGCCCTGACCGGGGCGGTGCTTTTCTTTGGCGCCACCTTTCAACAGGTGGGACTGGTCTACACAACCGCGGGAAAAGCCGCCTTTATCACCGGCCTTTACGTGATTCTGGTGCCGCTGGTCGGGCTTTTCTGGGGTTACAGACTGGCCTGGGGAGGCTGGGTGGGGGCTTTTCTGGCCCTTTTGGGCCTTTACTTTTTAAGTGTCACCGAGGAGCTTACCCTTTCCCCAGGCGATCTTTTGGAGTTATTAGGCTCTTTTTTCTGGGCCGGTCATGTGTTGATTCTGGGTTGGCTCTCACCCAGGATTGATGTGCTGCGCTTGGCTGCGGCCCAGTATGTGGCCTGCGCCATATTGAGCCTGGCCACCGCTCTCTGGTTGGAGCCCATCACTATCCAGGGATTGACGGGGGCGGCAGTCCCGATTTTATACGGTGGCATCATGAGTGTGGGAGTGGCCTACACCCTGCAGGTGGTGGCCCAAAGAGAAGCCCCCCCTGCCCATGCTGCCATAATCCTGAGCCTGGAGACGGTCTTTGCCGCCCTGACCGGCTGGTTGATCCTGGATGAAGTGCTTTCGGCTCGCTCCCTTTTGGGCTGCGTGCTTATGTTCGCGGGCATGCTGTTTGCCCAGCTGAAATCATAACACCCTTTAAATCAAGCTTTTTTCCTGAGCCTGGCCGCAAAAAAGGCATCGCTTTTCTGGCGATGGGGCATGGTCCGGAAAAAGCCGTCTTTGGTCCAGCAATCCTTTGTGTACTCGTCCGGTGCGGGCTCAAGAGAAAACTCGGGGTGGCTTTGTAAAAAGGATTCTATCACCTCTTTATTTTCTTCTGGCATCATGGTGCAGGTGCAGTAAAGGGCCGCGCCGCCGGGACAAAGCATTTCCGCCGCCTTGACCAGAATTTCGGACTGGAGTAGGGCCAGGCGTTTGGGATCTTGGCTTGATCTGCGCCACCTGAGGTCGGGCCTGCGCCCGATCACCCCCAGGCCGGAGCAGGGTGCGTCTATGAGTATGCGGTCATAGAGCATTTGCTTGGCATCGAGCTTATCCGCCTCCGCTTTCAGCACCCGCGCGTTTTTCACCCCCAACCTGGCCAGGTTTTCCTTAAGGGCCTTTACCCGACCGGCGGAAGGGTCCACACAGACAAGCTGCCCCTGGTTTTTCATCAACTCGGCCAAGTGGCCGGATTTTCCGCCTGCCCCTGCACAGAGATCCAAGACCCGCATACCCGGCTCCACCCCCAAAAGCCTGGTCACACAGGTGGCGGCCGGGTCCTGGGCCTGCCAAAAGCCCTCGTCAAAGCCCGGCAGGCTCATCACCCCGCCCTTAAGGCCCTTAAGCACCAATACTTGCGGGTCCAAGGTGTGAGAGGTTATTTCCTTGGCATGATCCGCCAAAAGCCCGGTCAGAACCTGGGGAGAGGTTTTAAGGGTGTTGGCCCTGATGGTGGGCGCGGGTTTTTCCTGGTTGGCTTCGCACCAGCTTTGCGCCTCTTGTTCACCCCAAAGGCTCACCAGCTCGTTGACCAGCCACAAGGGATGGGAATAACGAACACTTAACCATTGATTTAAGTTGGTTTCGGAATTTGGCAGCTTGACCTTTTTTCTGCCCCTGTCCAGCCCCCGCAGACAGGCGTTGACCAGGCCTTTGGCCTTTTTGGCCGGGCCCTTTTTGGCCAGCTCCACATAGGCGTTCACCGAAGCAAAGGTGGGAGTTGACAGAAACTCCTGTTCATAGGCTCCCAGGCGCAGAATTAAAAGCACCGGCAGATCGAGACTTTCCAAAGATTGGCGCAAAAAAGGCTTGAGCAGGTGGTCCAGGTAAAGCCGGTTGCGTAAAACCCCATAGACCAGATTGGTGGCCAGGGCCCTGTCCCGCGGCTGGGCCTTGGCATGGGCGGCCAGATTCCGGTTAAGCACGGTCTCCAGGCGCTGGGGGGTTTTTTCAAGTCTTAGCAGGGTGTCAAAGGCCAGGCGGCGAGGTTCCATTATTCTCCCAGGCAAAAGCCCTGTTTGTCACGCAGACCGTGGATAAAATTGCGGGCCTCCATGCGGCGTTTACCGGCCGCCTGGACCTGGCCCAGACCCAAGGCCCCTTGGCCGCAGGCCACCCAGAGCATATCGGGCCTCTCCATCTGGGGAGGCAATACAGTGCCGGGTTTAGCCTTGTGGTCAAAGTCGCTCAAACAGGTGGGGGCAAAAAGCCTTAACTGTTTTTGGTTCAGGCTGGTAAAGGCGGAGGGCCAGGGGTCCATTCCCCTGACTTGTCGGTCAAGTTCCTCGGCGCTTTTATTCCAGTCCAGAAGCCCGTCTGTTTTTTTCATTACAGGCGCATAAGTGGCCTTGCCGCCATCCTGGGGCGTCCACGTTGCCTCGCCTTTCCAAAGGGCTTCCAAAGTACGGGGCAAAAGATCGGCAGCCAGGGCCGAAAGTCTGTCGGCCAGGCTTCCCGCAGTCTCCTGCATATCTATAATCAGCTCTTCCTGCATGATGATATGGCCTGTGTCCATGCCCTGGTCCATCATCATGGCCGTCACTCCCGTAGTATCAAAACCCTGGATTATGGCCTGGTTAATGGGAGACGCCCCCCTTAAAAGGGGTAAAAGCGAGGTATGCAGGTTCACACAGCCCAAGGGAAAGATATCAAGTATCTCCTTGGGGAGGATCTGGCCCATGGCCATAACTACACAGGCCTGGGCGTCAAGGCTCTTAAGCTCTTCTTTAAGGGCGGCAATCCTCTCGGGCTGAAGCACCAAAAATCCCAGGTCATCAGCCTGGGCCGCAACCGGGCAGCGCCTTACTTTCTTACCCCTGCCGGCAGGGCGGTCGGGCTGGGTGACCACGCCCTTAACCTGCCAACCTGCTTTGGAAGCGGCGGTCAAAGTCGGGCAGGCAATATCCGGAGTGCCCATGAAAACCAGGGTCTTTGCTCTCATGCATCACCCTTTTTCATCTTTTTCAAGCGGCGCTTTTTATATAAAGAACGCTTCAGGGAACTTACATAATCTATGATCACCGTGCCTTCCAGGTGATCTATTTCATGCTGCAGGCAGGTGGCCAGCATGCCCTCCGCCTCCAGGCGAATCTTTTTACCCTCTTCATTCAGGGCCTCGACCACAACCTTGGCGGCCCGGGGCACCTCAACCGCATAATCCGGCACCGAAAGACAGCCCTCCTCAATGCAGGAGCTGCCCTCTTTGGAGACTATGGTGGGGTTGAACAGGCACGCAGCCTCGGCCGCATCCTCGCCGGGGTTTAAGTCAACCACTATCAAACGGATGGAACGGCCAACCTGGGGTGCGGCCAAACCGATTCCCGGAGCCTCGAACATGGTGTCGACCATATCATGGGCCAGGGTGATGAGTTCATCGTTTATCTCGACCACATCTTCGCACTTTTTGGCCAGCACGGGATCAGGATAAGTATAAATAGGAATAACAGCCATCTTGGCTCTCCATCATTAAATCATAAAGCCGGTTCACAACCAATGGCCCCAAAGGGCGCATCCTGCCAACAAAAACCTTATCTTACTGGTTATATCCGGCTATTTCGACTTTTCACGAAATCAAGGCCCTTAAAAAAAGGCTTAACAGCCCCATATGGAATTAAAAATCGGGGAAGAAGCCAATCGTTTCAAAAGCATTCATTGTACTAGTAATATAACCACCCGGGTCAGGGGTTCAAGCCCGTCTCAGGATTCATTTCCCTGTTTGGGCCTGGCAGGCAGGGCCACCAGCACGGTTGTGCCCTCTCCCACCTGGCTCACGACCTTGATCTTGCCGCCGTGATCCCTGATTATACGGCGGGCCAGGGGTAAACCCAGGCCCGTTCCCTGTTTTTTGGTGGTGAAAAAAGGAGTGAAAAGCTCTTTTTGGTGTTCTTCGGGTATGCCGTGGCCATTATCCCGGACCTCGAGGATAACCCCGCCCCTGGGCCAGGGAGCGACCTCTACCTCCACCTTGGGTTCCTCTTTGGCGCAGGCCTGCACCGCATTGTTAACCAGATTGATCAGAACCTGGCGTAAACGGTTTTTGTCGGCCATAACCTTTGGCACGCCCTTGTTGCATAAAAGGCTCAATCCGTTGGCGGCTTCTCCCAGTGAGGGCGTCATCAGCTCCAACACCTGGGCAGACTCCTGACACATATCCAATTCTTCAAACTGATAACGGTAGGGTCTGGAAAGGTCGCTGATTTCATTTAGCAGACTCTCCAGGCGGCCCACCTCTTCCAGGACTATCTCCAGCTTTCGCTTGCCTTTTTCACTTATATTCGGCTCCCTGGTCACTTGTCTGGTAAAGCCGCCGATCAGGGCCAAAGGCGTTTTTATCTCATGGCTCACCGTGGCCACCATCTTGCCCACCGCGGCCAGGGCCTCGGCCTCCTGCACCCTTTGGGTCAGTGAGCGTTCCGCACTCAGATCCCGCATTATGGCGGTGAAAAGCATGCGCCCGTTTTCCGACACCCCGCCGCTCAAGCTGATGGAAACCGGAATTTTGGCACCGTCGCGTTTTTCAATCGTCACCTCGGCCACAGTGCCCATCATGCGCGGGTGGCCGGTTCTCAAATATTTATTCAAAAATTTACGATGTTGTTCCCGGTATTCTTGAGGTATCAGGATATTTAAATCGCCGCCCATGATTTCGCTGCGCTGATAGCCAAACAGCTTTTCCGCCGCTTTATTCATAAAGACAACTTCGTGGTTCTCATTTATGGAGACCACTGCGTCATCCGCTGTCTCTATGATCCTGCGGTACTTGTCCAACTCCAGGGCCATGGCCTTGAAATCGGTTATGCTATTTGGATCACCGGCGCTTTTAGTCATGAACTGGCCTCATTGGGGCGGGCGTGCACTGGGGAAGCCTCTTAAAAAAAGGCCCCCCGGCCCGGACCGCACATGGCCCGAAAGACCACAAAAAGCCATCTTTTTCATGTGGCCCAAGCCTGCCCGGTTTCAAGGGCAGGGCAAATTAAAAACCAAAGGCTCTGTTTATGGACGAAATAAAATCGGCCTTTTTTTACAAAAGCCTTCAGTTTTTCCCAAACCTCTTAGTCTTTTTCTAGCATGACACTTGATTTTGGGCAAGGGGCGGGAATAAGCCGAATCTAAGCCCACGGGCCGTAAACTTCACCGAACCCCTCAAAAAACTTACTTGTTACTATTATAAAAACAAGGGCGCAAAAAGGTGGGAAAAAACCGGAAGGCCCTTTAAGAGAAGCCTTCCGGCATTTATCAAAAAATCAGACGGGGAGTTTGACGCCTATGGATTTGCCATAGTCCTGCCCTGATTTAATGGCGTCGGGATTGTCGATATCACCTTCCAATATATTTAAGGAGCCCAACTCGGTCATATCCATCTTGTAAACAAACTGCATGGTGTCGAAAATGTATTTGGGCGCGTCGCCGCTGTGGGTGTAGGAGCCAAAGGAGCCTCCCACCTTGCCCACCAGGTTTAAGTTTTCAGCCTTGAACAAAAACTGTTTCATGCCGCCGGTCATGTCCCTGTGATAGGTGGGGCAGCCGAATACATAGGCATCATATCCTTCCATGGCTTCGGCATCTTTGATATCACTTATTTTTTTCAATACCGGCTCATGGCCGCTCATGCGCAGACCTTCCGCTATGTACCCGGCCACTTTCTCGGTGTTGCCCGTACGGCTGGTATAAGCTACAAGAACCTTTCTCACTTGGCCCCCTCCTTGTTTTCAGGGTTTTTGTTTTTATCCGTTGCTTCCGATTAGAAATAAAGGCCCTTTCGGCCGGGAATCAATGCTCCTCCGGCCATTTTTCGACCAGCCTTTCCTCTAACAGAAAGCAGAATCTGTCCGTCTTTATCTCCTTACCGGTCACCGGACACTTAAGGGTCACCTTATGTTCCGTCACCTCTTTGACCAGCCAGTCACCTCGGCGCGGGCCCCTGGTGAGGTTGATCTTCTGCCCGGCTTTTAACTCAAAGGGTTCAAAATAAAAGACCCATTGCTTATCCATATCAAACCTACTTGCTAATAAGAATTATTACTAGAGTAACCTTATTAGTAGTTTTACCCAAGACATTTGTCTAAAAGAAAAATAATTTTTAGTGGAGCTTCCTATTTCACGATAGCTTAAGCGATACCATAGAGCAAGTAGGCTATTTAACCATCAAACATTATCAATAAATAATTGCTTGCATAAAGACAGGGTGCGAGGAATTGCCTGAAATGGAAAAACAAGCCCATTGGCAAATCCGCGTTTTTGCCAATGGGCTTTTCCTGAAAAGTTGGGCAGGCCGGACCCCATGATAGAGGTCCGACTTTGCCCTTGGGTCTCCCCCCGATCAGTCGACCCTTTTAACTTTTAATTTCTTTTGTTATGAAGCCTTCTTCACCTCTTTGGCCTTTTCCTGAAAGCTCTCCTGGATCTTGGCATAGCGGCGCAGGGCCACCATGGCGTCGACTGCCTGCTCGGCCCAACGATAAGCCGGTATGCCGGCCTCGCGCAGGCGCAGGATATCCCGGTCGCACTCGGCCCCGCCCTGAAGCTGGGCAATGATGGGCTTGTTCAGGTAGCCGAAGCTCTTCTTGAGATCCAAGACCGCATCCGTGATCGCCGCCACATCGGTGATCGCCGTGGGGCAGGTGGATACCATGACGCCATCCACATTGGGATCACGGATCGCCTGTTTCAAGGCGCCCTGATATTGGATATGGTTGGCCGTGCCCGCGATATCCACCGGGTTCAAAGGAGAACCAAAGGCGGGCATGTAGGCCCTGATGCGCTGGGCCAGATCAGGAGATATATCCTTCAGCTCGCGCATGGGCATGCCGCTTCTTTCGAAGTGATCGCAGGTAAGCAACCCGCTGCCGCCGCCGTTTGTGATCATCACCACATTGTCGCCCCGCAAAGGAGGCATCATGCCCAAGGCAAGGGAGATATCCAAAAACTGCTGCCAGGTGGTGGCCCGGATTGCGCAGGCCTGCTTAAAGATCCGGTCGTAGTGGCTGTCGCCCGGTCCGGCCTCGCTGGCGGTGTGGGCCATGGCAGCCTTCACGCCGATCTCGCTTCCGCCGACCTTAATCGCCACCACCGGCTTATTGGGAGCAACCTGACGGCTGGCCTCGATAAAGGCCTCTTCACTGTCCAGGCCCTCGATATAGACCGAAACGCACTTGGAGTTGGGGTCCTTGCCCGCATAAGCCACAAATTCACTGAAGTCCACATCCGCCTTGTTGCCCAGGCCCACAAAGAAACTCATGCCAAAACGGGTGGTCTGGGAGGTTCCCAGGGCGGCCAGCAGGTTGGCGCCGGACTGGGAGATCATGGCCACGGGGCCGGCCACGGGCAGATAGGGAATAAAGCCGCAGTTGAAGTTGGAATAGGGGCTCCCCATGCCGAGGAGGTTGGGGCCGATCAAGGGCAGCTTGTTGTCCCGGCAGTACTGGGTCAGGCGGTCCTGCAGATCACCCCTGCCCACTTCCTTGAAACCGGAAGAGGCCACGGTGACCAGCTTGACCTTTTTCCTTACGCAGCTTTCCAGGATAAACTTGATCAAGTGAGAAGGCACCGCCACAAAAGCGAGATCCACTTCCATATCATCGGGAATGGCATCCACTGTGGGATAGGCCTTGAGCCCGTGCACCGTATCGGCCCTGGGGTTTACCGGCACAATGCGGCCCTTGAAGTTCCAGTCCTTAAGCCCTTGAATTACTTGATAACCGACCTTGCCCGGGTAACGGGAGGCACCCACCACCGCAATGGTCCTGGGATTCAAAGCGTACTTCAGGCTCTCAACAACATAGTCGCGCACTTTGGTGGTTTTCACTTCTGCACCTCCCGGTTCCCCGTGAAGTTCAACAGGAAATCATCGGTGAACACGCACTCTTCCCAAAAATTGTGCTGATCGTCCAGACGGCAGACCCAGCGGCGAAACTGACGGGTGACGTCTGTCTCCTTGATCTCCTCAACCTCGCCGTATTCCTGGATCTTGGCCCTCAAGGCTTCCACATCCGTGGTCTGGTTGCAGGCCCAAAGCCCGATGTCATAGAAGCTGTCGGTGTATTCCCAGACAGAATCAAAGTCTTTTTCCTGGGCCAGTTGATCAACGATTTCGGCTTTTCTGTGGCAGGGGGTGATCTGGAACAGGCGCACCACAAACATGCGGTAGGTCAGGCCCAGCTTTTGCCAGTTGGTGAACACCAAAGGCACCAGGATGCGTTTTTGCTCGATGATGCTCTTAATGCCGGCGAGCATGTCTTTTTCGTCAAAACCGGAGATATCGGCCAGGGCCTTGAAGTTGAAGTAATCTTCCACAGGCCGTTTCTTGTTGATCGCCGCCAGGATCTTGATGTCTGTGGCGTCAAGCTTGTCCTGCACCTTGGCCAGCTTATCCATATGCTCTTTGGACCAGAAGAATTCCCGGTACATCTCGCCCGGTGAATCCCACATATTCATGGAGCTTTCGCGCACATCCCGCCTCACAGGGCAAAGGTGCACGAAATCCACCTCGGGCCGGTTCTTCCAGGGCTCGATTACGTCGGCCAGAAGGTTGTCCAAAACCCTCATGTGGTCGCCGTTGTAATAGTCAAAGTCACCGCCGGTGGTCTCAAAACCGGTGCAGATGGGATCTTTGTCCTGGTACCAGTCGGTGAACTCTTTTTTCACCTCCGGCGGAGTGCCTTCCTTTAATTTGACCAGCCAGTAATAAAGGCCCCAGCCATAGACCTGGGTGGCCGGGTTCATGACAAGCATGATCAGGTGGTCGTGGTACATACGCTGGATGCGCGAGTCCAACTCCGCCTTGGGGATCTTGGTTTCCTTGGCAAGCCAGTCCAGATTAAAGACGTCGCTTTTCAACTGGTAGGCGGATTTGGCGATGTTGTAAGCCGCCATCTCCGGGGCATCCAGGGGTACAATCCCCGGTTCCAAAAAGGCTATGCCCCGGGGGGCAAAACGGTATTTGCCCAACCACTTTTGGCAGTCCGGTCCGCCCAGTTCATAGGGAATCGAATCAGGTTTATTTGCCATTACTCGCTCCTTTGCTTGGTCCAAAACCATTACACCGAAGGTAAAAACCTGGTGGAAGCTTGAGACACCCTGACCGGCGATCTTATATCCCAAGGCGCAAGGCCCAATGCCCCGGCCCGAAAAAGAACGCCCGGTCTGGCCCTGGATATATACAAGGGCCGTGCCAGGCTCAAAAAGCCCCAAGTAAGTTATCTTTTCTTATTAATTACGGAGAGTTGGAGATAGGGTCGAAAAGTATACCAAAACTGTTTAAATGCGTGGATTTTACGCCTTGTACAGGCCGGAAATCATAACTATCTGTAAGCACGGCTAAAAAAGTAATGCGTGCTTTACACGCATATGCGTGAAAAGCACGCATCCAACCGGCGGAGAAAACCGCCTTATTTTTTTTCACCACCATCAGGCATTGATATCCAGGGCCTTGAGATAATGGGTCAGGGAATGACGGGATATACCCAAAAGTTCGGCAGCCTGTTTTTTGGTGGCCCCCCTGGCCAGGGCCTCCTTTATCAAGGTGGCGGTGAGCTGGTTCAAGGTTTCTTTCAAGTTGAGCCCATCCTCGGGAAAACGCACCTCAATAAGGGACTGATCTGTCTGGGTTACCGGGGAAAGATCAAACGAAGCCAATGACTTGGGTCCCAGGGCCACATGGTTGATCACGTCATAGCTGCTGGCCTCCAAAAGGCTGCGCTCCAGCACATTGCGCATCTCGCGCACATTGCCGGGCCAGTGGTAGCGCTCAAGAGAACCTAAGGCCTCGGGCCCCAGGCGGGGTACATTTTTTAAATCCATCTCATGGGCCAGGCGCATCAGAAGCTCCTTGGCCAGGATGGTTATATCGCTGGTGCGCCTGCGCAAGGGCGGCATATTTATGACCAGTACATTCAAACGGTAGTAAAGGTCCTGGCGAAACTTCTTTTCCTGGACCAGCTCTTCCAGATCCTGGTTGGTGGCGGCGATAATGCGTGCGTTCACCTTGATATTGGTCTCGCTGCCCAGCCTGCGCACCACCTGGGTGTCCAGAAAGGTCAGGAGCTTGGCCTGCAGGGCCAGGTCCATATCCCCTATTTCATCCAGTAAAAGGGTGCCCTGGTCCGCCATCTCCAAAAGCCCCCTTTTGCGCCCCTGGCTGCCGGTGAAGGCTCCGGGTTCATAACCAAAGAGCTCTGACTCCACCAAGGAAGGCGCTATGGAAGCACAGTTTATCTCAAAAAAAGGCCCATCCGCCCGGCCTGAATGCTCGTGAATCCAGCGGGAAAGGTGGTTCTTGCCGGTGCCGCTCTCCCCGGTGAGCAAAACCGTGGCGTCACTGTCCGTGGCCCGGTGGGCCTCGTCCGCCACCATGCGGAAGGCAGGGGAGCGGTACTGCTCGATTGTGATCTCCGAAGATCCCGGCAAGAGCCTGGATTTCCGCCTCAGCTCCTCCACCTCTTCGGTGAGCCGCCTGGCTTTCATGGCGTTTTGCAGGGAAACCAAAAGGACATCCGGCTCCACCGGTTTGGTGAGGTATTCAAAAGCCCCCAGCCTGGTGCTCTCCACCGCGGTTTGGATGGAACCGTGGGCGGTCATCATAATATACTGGGCATGGGGATAGGTTTGCTTGAGCTCCCGCATAAGCTCGACCCCGTCCGTGTCGGGCAGGCGGATATCCAAGACCATTACATCGGGATAAAAAAGGGCTGCCTTTTGCCGGGCCTCTTCACCGGTGAGAGCGGTTTTTGTATCATATCCCTCTGAATCAAGCAGCTTTTTCAGAAAACTGATCAGATGCTGTTCATCGTCCACCAGAAGTACGGTACCTTGCATTTACTCACCTCGGGTTCAAGCATTGCCGCATAGTAATTCAGGTTGTAGCGCTGGTAAACCGGGCAGTCCATGCAGTCGCGCAGGCCGCCCAGGCCAAAGGAGCATTCAGCCTTGTGCTTGAGCCAGCACAGGTCGTTGTCCGCCACCTGACAGTTGTGGCAGGCGTCTTTTTTCTCCGGCAGTATGGTGTAACAGGGCGGCCGGTCCCCCACCGGCAGATATGCGGTGAACGAGGCCCCGCTTCCGGCCTCGCTGGCAACCTGCAGCACTCCGCCCTGGGCCTCTATGATGTCATGGGCAATGGAAAGCCCCAGGCCGGTCCCCTTATTTTTGGTGGTGAAAAAAGGCAGGAAGACCTGGTCCAACTGATCCCTGGGGATGCCAGGCCCATTATCGGAAACAGACAAAGCCACCACCTGGCCCGGGAAACCGGTGAAGAGCTGGTCGATCTCCCCATCGCTCATAAGGCAACTGGATACTCTCACCACTCCGCCGGGCTCAAGCACATCAAAGGCGTTTATCACCAGGTTGCCGAAAAAACGGCGAAAGGCCTTGGTGTCAAAACTGATCACAATGGGCTCGTCCGGGTTATCCATCTCAAGCCGCACCTTCTGGGCCCTGCCCAGAGGCTCAAATGAAATGGCCACTTCCTGGACCAGGTTCTGCAACACAACCGCTTTGGTCTGGAAATGGTCTATGGCCGCCGCGCTGAGCAATCCCGAGACCAGTTGGTTCACGTTCCGGATTTCGCTCACCACAGTGTCCAAGATCACCCGGTTTTCATCATTGGCGTTAAGCCCCCGGTTGATCAACTCCAGTCCGGTGCGGATCGTGGCCAGGGGATTTTTGATCTCATGGTTGAGTCTTGCGGCCAACTCGCCCACATAGGCCATTTGTTCGGCCCTGGTGCGCCTCTCTTCTGTACGTCTTAAGTTTTCCTCGGTGCGTTTGCTTTCGGTTATGTCTGTGATAAAGCCTTCCAGATGCTTTAAGCGGCCTTCGGTGTCAAACACCCCGCCTCCCTGTTCCCAGACCCAACATTCGTTTTTGTTTTTTTGCTGGATGCGATACTCCAGCCGCCAGGGCCTCTGGTTGCCGAGGCATTGGTTTATCACCCTGTGCACCCTGCCCCGGTCATCGGGATGAATCAGGCCGGCATAGGAAACAAAACGCCTTTCTATAAGGTCTTCAGGTAAAAAGCCGGTCAAATCCTTAACCCCCGCGCTGACAAAAAGCATGCTGTCATGATCCCGGCGGCAGCGATAGACCATCCCGGGCAAATTACTGATTAAATTTACAAATTTACGCTCATTATCCCTAAGTTCCTCTTCCGCCATCTTACGCTCGGTAATATCGTAAAAGGCTAAAAAGACACAGGGCCCATTCTGCCAGTAAACCTTTTCCATGGAGAGCAATACAGGTATGCACTCGCCCTGACGGTCTTTGAAAAGGGTCTCGTGCTGCTCCGGGGTCTTGAGCCCCCTTAAATTGTCCTGGAATTTACGTAAGGTTTCGGCCCGTTGGCCAGGAAAGACAAGCGAACTCAGCTCAAGGTTAAAAAGCTCTTCCTTGGCATAATTCAAAATACGCCCGGCTGGAGGATTGGCGTAAATGATCCGGGCATTTACATCAGCCACCAACATGCCTTCAATGGAGCTTTCCACCAAGGCCCGGTAGTTTGAACCAAAGGAAGCAAAATCCTGCATCACAAGGCCCCTCCCCCCGGTCTTTGCCGAAATCATTTAAGAAATCTTTGGCGCTGAACAATCAATCAGAGCCCGAAGCAACCTGTCTTACCAGAGAAACCGATGTTTCAATTTGCAAAGACCTGCTAAAGCCTTACAACAAGCTTGGTTCGGGCACAAGGGTCTGCCCATAAAAACCTGCGGATATTAAGAGACTAAAGTGAATAGCTGATCAGGGCCTTTTCAGGGGCGACGCCCCGGCCGGGACGGCTGTTTCAACCCCGCTTTCCCAAGCCAAAAAAACCGGGCGCGGAATCTGGTCCGCGCCCGGCGCCGTCAGCTTACAGGCAATCTACTCCCAGGCTTTGTCAGCCGCCTTCCAAAGGCGGGAACACAGTCAAAAGATCATCCTGGGACAATTCCCTTTCAGGTTCGACCACCCTGCCGTTTAGCAGGGCAACCTTTTTTTCCTCAGGCTTTATACCCAAAGCGGCAAAGGCTGCCCCAACCGTGGCCCCGGGAGGCAATTCAAGGCCAAAGGGCTGCTCCTTTTGGGGCGCCCTGTCCTTGAAAGTCAGCAGAAGTTTAACCTTTATCAGCATAGACAACACATCTCAGGCCAGCCCCAGTTGGCCCAGCTTCTCCGGGCTGGGAACCCCGTCCTGGGTCCAGCCCCTTAGGGTGTAAAACTCGGTCAGCATCTCTTCCAGGCGACAGACCATGCCCTTGGCCGGGCCTTCGGGCACAGGCTCGGAAAGCATGCGCGGGGGCAGGGTGTCCTGGGCCCTCTTAAAACCGGCCCGGTTCAAAAACACCCTTTCCGCGTTAAATATGCGCTCCCCGGCCCGGCAGACCTCATCCATAGAATAATCCAAGCCAGTGGCCGCATTCAAAAGGTCTTTTATTCCTTCGGGCTTAATGGTCTCATCGGGGAGCACAAAGTTCCTCACCGAAAAAAACACGCAAACCCCGGCCGCGTCTATGACGCAAAAGACATCCTGCCAATCCTTGATCAACTGGGGCTTTCCCTTGATGCTCAAGGGGTCCACCAATTTAGGCACCCCCAGGATCTCGATATAGGCCGGATCTCCCCGCATGTGAGAAGCGCCTATGGGGCTGGTGGCATAGGCCAGGCCCATGCCCTGCTCCCCCCTGGGGTCGTATCCGGCAAACTCCTGGCCCTTGGCCACCATGGCAAATTCAGGATGCCCGTAATGGGTGGCCAGGCGCAAGGATCCCAGCCCCAGGAGCCTGCCAAAGCCCTTTCGCTCGCCGGTCAGGCGGGTCAGCTCCACTATGGCCGGGGCGTCGCCGAACTTAAGCTCCCGGTTCAAGCCCACATCCTCGGCCGGAATCAGGCCCTTTTCACTCATCTCCATGGCGCAGGCAATGGTGGCCCCCATGGTTATGGTGTCCATCCCCATTTCGTTGCAGATGTAATTGGCCTTGGTCACAGCGGCCAGGTCATCCACCCCGCAGTCGCTGCCAAAGGCATAAATGGTTTCATATTCAGGGCCTTCACCCTCACCGGCATAAGGGCCGTCCGGCACCTTGGTGCCCCTGCCGCAGGCTATGGGGCAGGCATGGCAGGCCTTGGCCTGGGTCAGATAGGTGTCGGTAAGGGCCTCGCCGCCCACACTGTCCCATTTTTCAAACTGGCCGAACTGAAAATTTCTGGTGGGAAAAACTCCGACGTTCTGGGTGCCCACAGCGGTGATGGGGGTGCCCCACTTTCTCAGGGGAACCGGGCCGCCTGCAAAGGATTCTTTAAACCCCTTTACAAAACCTTTGGCCAGCTCCTTGAAGCCCTCGGGATCGGCCAGATCGACCTTGCCGCTTCCCTTAACCACCACGGCCTTCAGATTTTTCGAGCCCATCACGGCACCCACCCCGGAGCGCCCGGCGGCCCGGTGCTTATCGTTCATTACAGAGGCAAAAAGCACTCCGTTCTCACCGGCAGGGCCGATCAGGGTGGTTCTGGCCTTTAACAGGGTCTCTTTTTTGAGCACTTCGTCGGCCTGGGGGACCTCCATTCCCCAAATATGGCTTGCGTCCCTTAACTCGGTTTTTTGATCCTCAATCCAAAGATAAACCGGCTTTGTCGCCCTGCCGGTAAACAGAATTGCGTCCCAACCCGCTTTTTTCAGCTCACTCGGGAAATGCCCCCCTGAGTTGGAACAGGTTATGGCTCCGGTCAAGGGGGATTTGGTCATGATCATATATCTGGCCCCGGTGGGGGCGGTGGTGCCGGTCAAGGGGCCTGTGGCCATTATCAGCTCATTTTCCGGGCTCAAAGGGTCCACCAGGGGGTCGACCCGATCCAAAAGCAGTTTTATACCGAGCCCCCTGCCGCCGATATAGTCCCGGGCCAGCTTTGGATCCAGGGGCAAGGTTTCAAGCTCCCCCCCGGTCAAATCCACCAGCAATATCTTTCCGCACCAACCCTTCATTTAAACGTCTCCTTTTGCCTGGCCGGGGCCAGGCCTACAGGCCCAGATAGGCCTCTTTCAAGCCCGGGTCTGCCAGCAGATCGGCCGAAGCTCCCTGCCTTGAAAGGCTTCCGGTCTCCAGGAGATAGGCATAGCTTGTGTTCCTCAAAGCCATCTCCACCGACTGCTCCACCAAAAGCATGGTGGTTCTTTGCCTGACCTTCTCCAAAACCCGGTAGATCTCCTGCACAATCACGGGAGCCAGGCCCAGGGAAAGTTCATCCAGGATCAAAAGTACGGGCCTGGACATAAGGGCCCGGCCTATGGACAACATCTGCTGTTCTCCGCCGGAAAGGGTCCCTGCCCTTTGGTCCAGGCGCTCTTTTAAAACCGGAAACAGGCTCAAGACCTCTTCCATGGTCTGGTCCAGCATTTTGCGGCCCCTGGGCAGAAAGGCCCCCATCATGAGGTTGTCCTGCACATTCATATCCGCGAACATGCGCCTTCCCTCAGGCACCACAGCCACGCCCAGGCGGCTGATTACATGGGGCGGCTGGTTCTGGATCTCCTCGCCGTTTAACAGCACCTTGCCGCTCGTGGCCTTGAGCAGACCGGTTATGGTCCTTATGAGGCTGGATTTTCCGGCCCCGTTGGCCCCCAGAACCGCCACAGACGAACCCTGGGGCACTTCAAGGGATATGCCGCGTAAAACCCGGTTCTCTCCTATGCTTGCCTTTAAGTCTTTTACCTCAAGCATCGGCCTGCTCCCCCAGATAGGCCTCTATCACCGCCGGGTCCTGACAGACCACACCCGGCTCGCCCTGACAGATGAGTCGGCCCATATCCAGCACCAAAACCCTTTCGCATACGCTCATGATCGCACCCATGATGTGTTCGATCCAGACCACTGTCATCTCGTATTCATCCCTAATGGACTTGATCAGCTTCAACGCATCCTGCATCTCCATGGTGTTCAAGCCCCCCAGAACCTCATCCAAAAGAATCAACCTGGGTCCGGCCGCCAGGGCGCGGGCCAACTCCAGGCGCTTTTTATCAATGAGATTAAGGCTTTCGGCCAGCCATGCCTCTTTTCCGGCCAGGCCGGTTACCCCTAATAGCCGGGCGGACTCCTGTTGCCTTGCCTTGCCTTTTAAATTCGGCTGATTCTCCAGTAGAGGCACATATACATTTTCCAGGCAGGTCATGCGTCCAAAGGGTCTGGTCACCTGAAAAGTGCGGGATATACCGGCCTTGCAGGCCAGATCCGGCCTCAGGCCGGTGATCTCCCTGCCGTCCCATAAAACAGAGCCCCTGTCCATCTGAATTGCGCCGGTGATCAGATTGAAGAGAGTGGTCTTGCCCGCGCCGTTGGGCCCGATAAGCCCCAGGATCTCCCCCTGCTCCACCCTGAAACTCACCTCGCTTATGGCCTGCACCCCTCCGAAACGTTTACAGGCGTCTTTGATTTCCAAGAGGCTCATCATTCACCCCCCTTTGCTCCGGCCTTTTTCCACCAGTCGCCGACCAGCCCCACCAGGCCCTGGGGCGCAAAACGGGCAAACAAAAGAGCCACGCAGCCAAAAACCAAAATGTGATATTTGTCGCTGAAATGCCTTACGAATTCGCTTAAGACCTCCAGTAGAAGCGCTCCCACCACAGGCCCGGCCAAAGTGCCCAGACCGCCGATTACCGCCATGGCCAGCACATGGAACATGAGGTCCAGGGAAGGGATGTGAGGGGTTATCAAAAGCAGGTAATGGCCATAAATTGAACCGGCCAGCCCTGCCATGGCCCCTGAGATCACAAAGGCAAAGACCCTGGCCCTGGTTACGTTGACGCCCAGGGAGCGGGCCGCGGTCTCATCGTTTAAAACCGCCCTGAACTTAAGCCCCATATCGGAGTTGACCAGCCAGGCGATCAACCCCACCATGGCCACGGCCACCGCAAGCATCAGGTAAAAGGCGGTGATCTTGGAATAAGGGCCGATAATAAAGGGGACCTTGAGCCCCATGGTGCCCCTGGTGATCTCATATTCGTTTTGGATCACAATACGCACTATCTCGGAGAACCCCAGGGTGGTTAGAGAGAGGTAAATCCCGCCCATGCGGATGCACAGGGCTCCCAGGGCCAGGGAAAGCAGCGCGGCCATGGCCACGCCCAAAGGCAGGCCCAAAAGGGGATGCAGCCCAAGTTTGGCCGAGAGTATGCCCGAGGTGTAGCAGCCGATCCCGGCAAAGGCGGCATGGGCAAAGGAGACCTGTCCCGTATAGCCCGCCAAAAGGTTCCAGGAAGAGGCCATCATCACATAAAACAAGCCCATTATGGCGCTGTTGAGCCAATACGGCCCCAGGGTCAGGGGCAGAAGGGCAAACACCGCCAGACAGACAAGCCAGGGGGTGAACCCCGTCAAGGCCGGCTTGTTCCCACTTCCTATAGTTGTCGCTGCCTGCATGCTCACCCCCTAGATTTGTTTCTGGCCAAAGAAGCCGGTGGGCCGGAAAAAGAGCACCAAGATCAGAATCACGAACCCGAACAGGTGCTTGTATCCGCTGGAGAGGTAGCCGACCCCCAGGTTCTCCACAATGCCCAGGAGTATGCCGCCCACAATACAGCCGGAGAAAGAGCCGAGCCCGCCCAGAATCATCACCACAAAGGCGGTTAGCGAGACACCCACCCCCACTGTGGGGGTCACCGGAAAGACCGGGGTCAGGATCACGCCCGCCAAGGCGGCCAGCACGCAGCCCAGGCCAAAGGAGAGCATATTCACCCTGGCGGTGTTAACCCCCAGCATGGATGCCATTTCCCTGTCCATGGCCACGCTCCTTATCACCCGGCCCAGCCAGGTCTTGTGCATGACGACCATGAAAAGGGCTATCAATACGGCTGATGCGGCAAAGGAAACCAGCCTTTGATTGCCGTAATAGAAAAGCCCGAACAGGTTACTGGCCCCGCTTACCCAGTTCGGAGGCTTGCTCGGGAAGGGGCCAAAGATAACCAGATAGGCATTTTGCAGAATTATGTAAAGAATAAAGGTAATTATAAGAGAATACAGTTCGTCGCCGTAAGTGGGGCGGATCAAAGTGCGCTCCACCGCGAGGCCCACGAAAAAAACCAGAATCACGGCAATCAGCATGGAGGATATGGGGTCCAGACCGGCTCCCTGGGCAAACAGGGCGCTGAAATATCCGGCCAGTACATAGAACTCGCCATGGGCAAAATTGATAATACCCATGATGCCCACAATCAGGGTGACGCCGAGCGCGGCCAGGGCATAGGTGGTTCCCATAACCACCCCGTTGGTCAAATAGAGCAGCAGGTCTTCCATGGACCTGTCTTCCTTTCCTTGGCGTTAGGGTGGCCGGGAGGCCGCCTTTAAGGCGATCCTCCCGGTTTTTCATATTTTTTTTACTTCTTAAGATCGCCGGTCTTGCCCGAAAGGGGATAGACCACCACCTGTTTTTTGTCCTGCCACTGGATGATCAGCATGGGCGGCTGCCACTGGTGATAGGCATAGGAGCCCTTTTCAGTGCCGAATTTCACCATGCCCGAAGATACTTCCAGGTTGGTCTTTTCCAAAGCGCTGACCAGCTTGTCGCCGTCTGTGGATTTGGCCCTCTTCAAGGCGTCTGCCGCGATCAAAATCACATCGTAGATGGAGCGGGATTTGTAATCCGTGGGAGCCTTGCCGAATTTCTTGCGATAGGCCTGGTCAAAATCCTTGGCCACCTTTGTGAGCATCACCTTTTCGTGCATGCGGGAGACAAACAGCTCCAGGTTGCCGTATTTACCCACAGTGTCCCAGAACTGGGGCCACAGGGAAGGAGGACCCGCGCCTTCCAGCAAAAGGGCCTGGCCGGGAATCATGCCTACTTCACCGGCCTGGGCGATCAGGTAATGCACGCCAAAGCCATAGACAAAGGCCAGGATCAGGTCCGGCTTGAATTTCTTGACCTTGTTCAGCTCGGCATAGTGGTCCTGGCTCTTGCGCTCGGTGATTATGGTCATGAACTCAATGCCGGCCTTTTTCAAAGCCACCTCGGCCAGGTCCTTGATGCCCATGCCCCAGTCGGTGTTCTCGGCAAAGATCGCCACTTTTTTGAACTTGTAGTCCTTGACAAAGCCGATGATGTTTTCGTTCACCACACCGCTGTTGCAGGGACCGGCCCTGAAGACATAGGGGTAGTTTTTCTTGGTGATGTCGTCATGCCAGGCCTCGGCAATGATCAACGGCACTTTGTAGCGGTTGGCCACATCGATCTCAGCCAGGGCGGCGGAGCTGTGGGACTCGCCGAGCACCATGGCGACTTTGTCCTTGGTGATCAGTTTTTCAATGCCGCTGGCCGCCTTGGCCGGGTCTCCGGCCGTGTCCTCAAACACAACCTCAACCTTTTTACCCAAAAGACCGCCACCGGCGTTGATCTTCTCCAGGGCCAGCTCAATGCCCTCTTCAAAGGCCGTGCCCGTGGCGGCTGCGCCGCCGGTGCGCGGACCCACCACCCCGATCTTGACCGTATCCGCGGCCAGGGCCACGCCAGCCATGCCCCAGGCAGCCACGGAAATCACAGCCAAAAGACACAATACTTTTTTAAGCCTGTTCACGTTCCCTCCTTTTCCAACAGGTAAAACCTTGGATAATCGAGGGATCAGATCCCTCGCCCCCTCTTTTGCCTATACTCCCAGCACATGGTTCAAGGCCCCTTTGAGGGCTGAAACCAGCATATCCATCTCCGGTTCATTGATTACAAAAGGCGGGGCCACCACCAGGCCCTCGCCGTCCTTGCCCGCCAGACCCAGGGATTTGTAAAGGATCACCCCATCTGAAAAAAGCTTTTCCCAGACCATTTCCAAAACCAGGGCGGAACGGTCAAAGGGCTTTAAGGTTTCCTTTTCCTTGACCAGCTCCACGCCCCACATCATGCCCAGGCCCCGGATATCTCCGACATGTGGGTG
This sequence comes from Dethiosulfatarculus sandiegensis, assembly GCF_000931935.2. Classification (GTDB taxonomy): domain Bacteria; phylum Desulfobacterota; class Desulfarculia; order Desulfarculales; family Desulfarculaceae; genus Dethiosulfatarculus; species Dethiosulfatarculus sandiegensis. The sequence goes on along the minus strand of NZ_AZAC01000002.1, from coordinate 47,907 downwards.
ATCACTTAAGGCGTGCTCAAGCTTGGCCCCCAGGATCTCTCCCTTGTCCCGGGCCCTTTGCACCAGATCCTCATTTTCCAGAATCTTCACTGCGGCCAGGCCAGCGGCAGCGCAGGCCGGGTGATGGGAAAAGGTGCCCCCATGCACAAAACCGCCTGTTTCCACCACTAGGCTGTAATGCTCTTCCTGCACCCCCACGGCCGAAAGAGGCAGGGCGCCTCCGCTTAAGCCCTTGCCCAGGGTGACCAGATCAGGCGATATGCCGTAATGTTCACTGGCAAACCACTTGCCGGTGCGCCCCATTCCACTCATCACCTCGTCCAGAATTAAAAGCACCCCGTAACGATCGCAGATCTCCCTGATCTTGGGCCAATAACCTTTTGGCGGCGGATAAACCGCCAGGGTGGCCCCGCTCACCGTCTCGCCGAGAAAGGCGGAAACCGTCTCCGGTCCCAAATTCAGGATCTCCTCTTCCAGGGCCTCGGCGCACCTTAAGCCGCAGGATTCGGGTTCAAGCCCATAGGAGCAGCGCAGGCAATAGGGCGGCGGTATGTGAATTGAATCCTTGAACATGGGCGCAAAAGGCGTGCGAAAAGAGGTGCGCCCCGTGGCGGCCAGGGCCCCCAGGCTGAGCCCGTGATACGAGCGCCACCTTGAAATCAGCCTGTGCCTGGACTCTTCGCCCCTGGCCAACTGAATCTGTCTGGCCAGCTTGATCGCCGTCTCCACGGCTTCCGACCCGGTGGTCATAAAATAAAACCGGCTGATTCCCAAAGGCGCATGGGCGGCCAGGGAGGTCGCCAAGTCCTCCACCACCTGGGTGGTGAACATGGTGGGATGAAAATAATAGCCCTGGCTGAGCTGCTCCATCACAGCCCGGGCTATTTCAGGCCGGGCATGGCCCAGGTTCACCACCACGGCCCCGCCCGAGGCATCCAGATAGCGGCGGCCGTAATTATCCAAAATAGTCACCCCTTCGGCGCTTTGAGCGGAAGGCAACAGACCGCTTGGCTTCCTGTGAAAAACATGCCCCGGACGGATCATGACCCGCCCCCTTTTCCGGGCTTAAGGCCCAGAATATCCCTGGCCTGGTCAGGCGTGGCCACCTCACGCCCTAAAATGCGGCTTATCTCCACAATTCGTTTGATCAGCCCGGCATTGGTGGCCAGTTCACCCTTTTTGAAATAAATGTTGTCTTCCAAGCCAACCCGCACATGGCCGCCCATCAAGATGGCATGCACAGCCATGGGAAGCTGGGCCGCCGCCACACCGCTGACACTCCAGGTGGAGCCTTTTGGTAAAAACCCGGTGAGATGAACCAGATGCTCTATGCGGGCGGGCATGGCCCCTTTGAGCCCCATGACAAAATTAAAGTGCAAGGGGCTTCGCAAAAGGCCTTTTTCCCTTAATGCCAAGGCGTTATGAAGCATGGCCAGGTCAAAGACCTCGATCTCCGGCTTGATATCCAATTTCAGCATTTCCCCCGCCAGGGCCTCGATGAGATCAGGGGGGTTCACATAGGCGCTATTGGGAAAATTCACACTACCCGTGGAAAGCGAGGCCATCTCCCCTCCGACCGAAAGGCGCTGCAAGCGGCTGGCAGTATCCGACCCGGCCCTGCCGCCGGTGGATATCTGCATGATCATTTTGGCCTTTCCCTTAAGCGCATCCACAACCTCTTTAAAACGCCTGGGATCGTCTGAGGGGTTTTCCTGTTCATCCCTGGTGTGTATATGCAGGATAGATGCACCGGCCTCTTCGCAGGCCAGGGCGTCTTTGGCTATTTCTTCCGTGGTCACCGGCACATGGGGGGTCTGTTTTTTCTTTGGAACCGATCCCGTAGGAGCTATGGTTATAATAAGTTTTTCGCTCATTTCATCCTCGGCAATACAGGTTTCTGATTTCAAATTTATCTATGATTTAAAATAGTTAGCCTACTGAAATGAAAAAGTCCCTTATGTTTGACCTGTCTTCATGGAGCTTAAGGCCCTTTGGATCTCACGGGCCGTGGCCATGGCCAAAGGCGCCAGCCTTTCCACCAGATCCCGGCGGCTGACTCTCCTGGTGGGCACAGCGATATTAAGGGCGGCCAGGGCGTGACCCTCCGAATCCTTGATCGGAACCGCCACACTCCTAAGCCCCACGGAAAGCTCTTCGTCGTTCACCGAATAACCCTGTTTGCGCACCCGTCCCAATTCTTTTAAAAACTCCCGTTCATTTTTAAGGGTGCGATGGGTTATGCGGTTGAATTCATAACCATCCAAGATCCTGTCCAGCTCATCTTTGTTCAAAAAAGCCAAAAGGGATTTGCCCATGGAGGTGCAATGCAAGGGCAGCCTGGAACCCAGCTGCAGGTCAAAAGGCAGGATGCGTCCGGTGTTATTGATCCGGACCAGGTACATGAGCTCGTTTCCCTGCAATATGGAAAGGTTGACCGTCTCTCCGGTCTGCTGAGCCAATTTTTCCAGGTAGTGTTGCGCCACCTGTCGCCAGCCCAGGCTCGATATGGAGGCATTGCCCAGGTAAAGCAGTTTGGGGGTGAGCAGAAAACGCCGTTGCCGATCGCGGATGATAAAGCCAAGTTCACTCAAGGTGAAGCAGATGCGGGTCACAGTGGCATTGTTGGTGCCTGCCCGCCGGGAAAGCTCGGCCAGGGGCAAGGGCTCGCCCGACTTGGCCAGGGTCTCCAGCACATGCATTCCCTTGGCCAGGGATTTTAAAAAGTAGCGTGCATGATCCGCGCTCACTATTCTCTCCCCAGCAATAAATAGTTTACACATGGCGAAAATATATTTTACTATGCGCAGATCATAATACGTATTAACCCCTCAAGTCAATAGGAGATAAAAAGACCATTCCGGAAAACCAATTTCAAAGCAGGCTTTGATCTTTGAAATGGCTCGCTTGGATTGGTTTTAATTTTTTGAATTATTCGTTTCAGGGTTGAAAAAAAGAAACTTGCAAAAAGCTCCAGGTTTTTAAGCAAACCGGCCAGGGGCCCTTTGGAAAGCACCCTGACCGGTTTGTAATTAAACCTGATTTCCCGTTACTTAAGGGCCTTGCAAAAATCAGCCATCTTTTCCAAAGCCAGGGTGAGGTCTTTTTCACTTACTGTGCAGGCCAGGCGCACGCAATCAGTGCCGGAGGGGCCAAACCCGCTGCCCGGAACCACAACCACCTGCTTTTTATCCAAAAGCTCAAGGCTGAAAGCCAGGGTGTCGTCTGTCAGTTCCTTTATTGAGGGGAAGATATAAAACGATCCCGCAGGCTTGTGAACCTTGACCCCATCCATGGCGCTCAAGGCCTCATAGGCTATATCGCGCCTTTTTTCAAAGGCCCGGGATATCTCGAGCCAGGTCTCCTCAGGCTGGTTCAAGGCGGCCAGGCCCGCCCTCTGGCTGACCGAACTGGGGCAGGAGGTGTAGAAGGTGGTCACCTTGAGCACGCCCGCTATCAGCTCCTTGGGTCCAAAGACCCAGCCCAAACGCCAGCCGGTCATGGCAAAGGCCTTGCTGAAAGAGCCAATCACCAAAGTTCGTTCCGCCATGCCCGGTCTGTTGTAAATGGAATCATGCTTTTGGTTGTCAAACACAAACCGGTCGTAGACTTCATCTGAAATGACCAGCAGGTCATGTTTTTTCACCAGCTCGGCGATCTGATCCAGGTCTTCTTTCGGGATCATGGCCCCGGTGGGGTTGTTGGGGCTGTTAAGTAAAATCGCCTTGGTTTTGGGGGTGATGCGGCGCTCTATCTCCTCGGGCTTTACGGTAAAGCCGTCTTCAAAAGTGGTGCGCGCATTCACCATGACCCCGTCTGAAAGCGCTATCATGGCCTTGTAGGCCGGGAAATAGGGCTCCGGAACAATGATCTCGTCGCCCGGATCAAATATGGCGCGAAAACTGCCCACCAAAGCCCCCATGCCGCCTACGGTGAGCATGATATTCTCACGCTTGAGCTCGCCGCCGTAATTAGGGTTGAGGTAAGCGGTCAAGGCGTCGAGCAGTTCGGGCTGTCCCTGACTGGCGGTGTAGTGGGTATAACCGGCCAGGGCGTCTTCCAGGGCGGACTGACTTACCGGAGCAGGAGTGTGAAAATCCGGTTCGCCGATGCCCAGGGAAATCACATTCTCATATTCCGTGGCCTTGGTGAACATCTCCCTGATGGGAGAGGGCTCGACCTGGCGCACAGTGCGGCAAAGTTTCTTTTCCTGCATATTTATCACCTCATGTAGCCCAACCAGGTGGGAATGGCCAGGATGATGCCCGGCACATAGGTCACCAGCAAAAGCACCCCGAATTCAAGTGCCAGAAATGGAAGCACGGCTTTGGTTATGCGGGAAAGGCTGAGCCCGGTCACCCCGCAGACCACAAACAGGCACACCCCCAAAGGCGGAGTCAAAAGCCCCACCACAATATTCAAAACCATCACCAGGCCGAAATGCAAGGGCTGAATTCCCACAGCCGTGGCCACGGCCAAAAGCGTGGGAGCCAGAATAATGATGGCCGCCCCGCCTTCAAGGAACATGCCGATAAAGATCAAAAACAGGTTTATGAAAAGCAGGATCATATAGGGGTTTTTGGTGATCTTGAGCATGACATCGGCGATCTGCTGGGGAATCTGCTCGGCTGTGAGCACCCAGGCGAAGATGTTGGCCATGCCGATGATCAAAAGCAATACCGCTGTGGTGACCCCTGAATTGATGAATATCTCGGGCAGGTCTTTTAGCTTAAGTTCCTTGAATACAAAGATTCCCAGGAGAAAGGCATAAAAAACCGCCACAGCCGCGGCCTCGGTGGCTGTAAAGATTCCGCCCAAGATGCCGCCAAGAATGATTATGGGAGCCAAAAGCGCGGGAAAGGCCCTGACAAAGGACTTGACTGATTGACTGAACCCCATCCAGCCTTCTTCCCTGGGAAAGCCCCGGCGCACAGCCAGATACCAGGAGTAGGCCATCATGGTGAATCCCAGCAAAAAGCCGGGGACCACGCCCGCGGCAAAGAGCCCGCCAATGGAAAGGCCCGTGGTCACGCCCATGATCACCATAAAAATGGAAGGCGGAATAATGGGGCCCATAGTTGAAGAAGCGGCGGTTACCGCGGCCGAAAACCCGGCGGGATAGCCTTTTTTGGTCATGCCCGGCACCAGGATTGTGCCCATGGCGGCCGCGTCCGCCACTGCGGATCCGCTTATGCCGCCAAAAAACATGGAAGCCACGATATTGGTGTGGGCCAGGCCGCCGGGGATGCGCCCCACCAGGGCATGGGCAAAGTCAATGAGCCTTTGGGTGGTGCCGCCTTTATTCATAAGCTCACCGGCCAGCACAAAAAAGGGAACAGCCATCAAGGGAAAGCTGTCCACCCCGGTAAAGGTGCGCTGGGCCAGGACCAGAAGCGGCACATCCATCATCCAAAGGGCGGTGAGGCTGGTTATACCCAGGCAAAATGCCACAGGTATGCCCAAGGCCAGGGTAACCAGAAAAACAATTCCTAAAATAGTTATCATTTGGCTTCCTCCCCAGTCTGGCAGGAATCCCCGGTCTTGGAGCCTTCCAAAGTGGCGGCGGCCAGATTGGCCCGGGAACCGGCCGGGGTGGGCCAGCGGTCCTCCAGCATATCGGCGAAAATATCCAGAATCATCATCAAAGCGCCGATCGGAACCGCGGCATAGGGAAAGAGCATGGGAATCTCCAGCGCCGGAGACAGCTGGTCATAGTTAAACACAGCCAGCTCCACGCCCTGCCAAAACAAAAAGAACAAAAAGGTTCCGATGGTCACCTGCACCAGGGGCACGATAAAGCGGTCATAGCTGTTTTCCGGCAAACGCTCCACCAAAACCCTGACCCCGATGTGACGGCCCTGGCGCAGTGCAACCACCGCGCCCAGAGCGCCCATCCAGACCATAAGGTAACGGGCCGCTTCCTCGGACCAGGAGATGGATTCATCCACCACATAGCGGAAAAACACCTGCACCAAAATGAGGATGGTCATGGAGAGCCCCAGGACCAGGAGCATTTTCTTGCAGAACCGGACCTGACCGTTGGCCAGGCGGTTTATATAAAAGGAAAGGTTTTTCATTTAATTTACCCTGGAGGCCTTTTGCCTCGGCCCTGGCAAAAACAAAGGGGAAGGGGTGGCCTTGAACACCACCCCCTGCCCCCGAATTCAGCAGACCAATAAGGCCTTATTTAATTTTCTTGTAAAGTTCCTGGGCCTTGTCAATGTGCTGTTGCACAATGGCGTCGGCCTTGTCGCCCACCTTGACCTCTGCGACCTTGGCAGCCTCTAAAGCTCCGTCGACCCATTCCTTGCCGATCTTGCCCTGGATAAACTCCAACCCGGCGGGCTGGGCCAGTTTGCGGAACTGGGCCAGTTCCTCAGGCGTGGGCTTGTAGACCTGCATACCCTTGGCTTTCAACTTATCCAGGCCCTCCCTGTTGGCGAGTTGGCTGAATCCGGCGTGGGTCATGACCATGACCTTGGCTGCGTCGGCCACCACCTTCTGCTGCTCAGGGGTGAGTTTCTTGTTATAGAAACGGTCGTTGATAAAGATGAAAAGCGGGTTGTAGAGGTGACCGTCCAAGGTCATGTACTTCTGCACCTCATAGAACTTCATGTCGTAGATCAGCACAATGGGACATTCCATGGCGTCGACCACGTTCTGCTGCAGCGCCATGTAAAGTTCGCCAAAGGGAACCGGGGTGGGGTTGGCGCCAAGAGACTTGACCATGGCCATGTGGGCCGGATTCTCCATGGTGCGGACCTTAAGTCCTTCCATGTCCTTGGGAACCTTGACTTCCCGCACCCCGTTAGTGAAGTGGCGGTAGCCGTTTTCGGTGATGCCCAGGATGCGCACGCCGGTCTTTTTCAAGAAGGCATCTTTGAATTTCTCGGCAAAAGGAGACTCAAAGACCTCCCAGGCAGCCGGGGCGGAGGATACGAAATAGGGGATATCAAAGGCCATGACCTCCTGGAAAAAGCCGGGGACCGCGCCGGATGAGAGGGTGCCCATCTGGATGGTGCCCATCTTGACGCCTTCCAGGGCCTCGCGCTCATTACCGAGCTTGCTGGCGTGGTAGGCCTTGACCTCCACCTCGCCGTTGGTTCCCTTTTCCACCATGTCCTTGAAGATAGCCACAGCCTTGACTGTTCGGTTATCCGGGCGATCCGGACCGGAGTTGGCCAATTTTATGGTAACCTTGGCACTGGCAGCGACGCTGAAACAAAGCGCCAGGGCCAGGGCGAGCATAAGCACTGTCAATTTCTTCATTTGACTTTCCTTTCATGTAAGCGAACAACCAAGGCGGGCAGTACCCTATAAGGAGCTTTGCCCTGTCCATTTATTCTCGCGGCTTGGCCGGACGAAACCGTCTACGGGAGATTTCGAAAAACAGCGGATCCCAAGGCTGTCCCCGGAATCAGATACAACTGCGGCCTTCTTGCAAAACCCCCTTAGCTTACCACGGAAATGCCAAAAAATAGCTGGTTGCGCTGGGTAAGTCAAGGTTCCAAAATTTTCTCCAAGGGAAAAGTTTAAACCTTAACCACCAGTAAAAATTTATATTTTGGCATCTTTTCAAATCTCTTGCGTTTTTTCAATAAAAAATCGGCCATGATAAGGCCTTAAGCCTGGCTGAAATTCGGGTCTTTTTTTACTCAGCCTGGTGAACCACCCTGCCCTCAAAAACGGTAAAGCGAATTTTAAGCCTGTGCAGGTCTTCCGGCGGGCAGGTCAGGATATCTTTATCCAACACCACCAGGTCCGCCATATATCCCGGAGCCACCCTTCCCAGCTCTTTTCCGGCATTATGCAGAACAGCCGGTTTTTCGGTATAGGCTTGCACCGCTTGGGCGGTTTTGATTCTCGATTCGGGATGCCAGCCGCCTGCCGGGGTGTTGTCGAGCCGCTGCCTGGTTACCGCCGCCCTGATCCCCAAAAGCGGGTCGGGAGAACAGACCGGGCAGTCCGAGCTGAACATGGTAGGCACTCCGCAAGCCAGGATATCCTTTAAAGCATAGGTGTAGCGACCCCTTTTGCCCACGCTTTTATCCACAGTATTAATATCCAAAACCAGATTCGGCGGGGTGAGGCAGGCGGCGATCGGCAGTCTGCCGAGCCTGGGCAGATCATCGGGATGGATATTCTGCACATGCTCTATGCGGTGGGGCAAGGCCGGGCCGGAGCCTCCGAGCAAGGCCGGCGCGGCTGTTTTTTCAAATACGCCTATGACTTCCCTGGTCGCCCTATCGCCGACCGCGTGGATCATAACCGCCAGTCCGGCGGCCTGGGCCTTGGCCACTTCCTTTTCCAGATCCGCCGGGTCGATCAAGGGCATACCGGTTTGGCCATCCAGATAAGGCTCGAGCATCCAGGCGGTGCGGCCACCCATGCCGCCGTCACTGAAATACTTGATATGCCCTATCTTGAGCCGATCACTACCCAGGCCGGTGCGCAGGCCCAAGGCCACCGCTTCATCAAGCTGATTGGCGGCCAGGCTCACCCAAAGACGCAGGTCAAGGAGGCCCTTTTCCTCCAAGCGTCTGGCGGCCCGCAACATGGCCGGGCCGTCTGTGTCATCCATGAGCCGCACATCCTGCAAAGCGGTTATGCCCAGGGCATGGGCCGCCTTGACGCCCTTTTCCAGGGCATCCATCACCTGTTCGTCTGTGGAGGCCGGAATCTTATCCCTTATAAGATTGATGGCCAGCTCCCTTAAGACTCCGGTGGGAACGCCCTTGGCGTCTTTTTCTATGCGCCCTTCGGCCGGGTCCGGGGTCTCCGGACCAATGCCTGCCCTTTTGAGGGCCATCGAGTTCACCACAGCCAGGTGAAAATCACAGCGCCACAGGGCCACGGGCCGGTCCGGGGCAACCCTGTCCAAGTATTCCCTGGTCGGCATTATGGGCTCGGGCCAGTCCACTTCGTTCCAGCTGAAACCCAAAAGCCATTGCCCGGCAGGCATATCGGCCTGGAATTCATCCAGCTTTTGCAGGAGATCATCCAGGCTGGCTGCCTGGGAAAGGTCCAGTTGGCTGCGTTTTAAGGACCACTCGTAAAAATGCAGGTGCGGATCAAAAAACCCCGGTAAAAGCGAGCCCCCGGCCAGGTCTATGACCATGGTGTTCGCACCCATCAGGGGCCTTAAATCCCGGCTTTCACCCACAGCCAGAATCCTGTTCCGTCTGATGGCAACAGCATCTTCCCGGGCAAGATTTTCACCCCGGTCAAAAACCCGGGCATTTATAAACAAAAGGTCCGCTTTAAGGCTCATTTTCAAATTCCCCTAAAAAGCCGCCATAAAAAAGGCCCATTTCTTATGGGCTTAGTTAAGAAAAGTTGGGCCTCTAAGGGTGAGGCCCCTTTCACCTGCTAGACACTCATCTTGTCAGGATTGAGTATATTGTTGGGATCAAAGAACTTCTTAAGACCCCGCATGGTCTCCATGGCCGCCTGATCGTGTTCAAGGGACATATAGGGTGCCTTGTCCATGCCTATGCCGTGTTCACCGGTGAGGGTGCCGCCCACCTCGACCACCTTTTTAAAGAGCTCCTTGGATGCGGCGTGCACCCTTTTCACTTCTTCTTCATCCGTACCGTCAAAACAGATGGTGGGGTGCAGGTTGCCGTCTCCGGCGTGGCCCACGGTTGCGATGCGCACCTTGTGCCTGGCGGCCAGGTCATCCAGATAGGCCAGCATATAGGCCACCTGGCTCATGGGCACGGCCATGTCCTCCACCAAAAGGGCGTTGCTTATGCGGCTGATCACCGCATAGGAGGATTTACGGGCCAGCCAAAGGGACTGGGCCTCTTCATCGCTGGCTGCCTTGCGAACCTCCAGGGCTCCGTTTTTCTTGAAAAGATCTATTACCTTTTCCAGCTGATACTCGGTCTCGCCCTGGGTGTAGCCGTCTGTCTCCACCAGGAGCATGCCGCCGACCTCGGGCAGGCCCATGTCGCTGTTCTGGTTTATGGCAACCAGGGTGGCGTTGTCTATTATCTCCAGAACGCTGGGGATGATGCCGCTTTTCATGATATCGGTGACAGCCCGGCCCGCCTGTTCCATTTTGTCAAAGGTGGCCAGGGCGGTTGAGTTGGCAGTGGGCCTGGGGTTGATCTTAAGGGTGATCTCGGTGACCACGCCCAGGGTGCCCTCACAGCCCACGAAAAGCTGGGTGAGGTTATAGCCTGACGAGGTCTTCATGGTGTTGGAGCCGGTGCGCATCAGCCTGCCGTCGGGCAAGGCAACTTGCAGGCCCAGCACATAATCCTTGGTGGTGCCGTATTTGGCGCCTTTCATGCCGCCCGCATTGGTGGCGACGTTTCCGCCCAGGGTGGCCACCTTGCCGGAGGCCGGGTCCGGGGGAAAGAAAAAGCCGTAAGGATCCAGGGCCTCTTCCAGGGCCGCGTAGACCACACCCGGCTGGACCACGGCCAGTCGGTCATCCAGGCTGACCTTCAAGATCTTGTCCATGCGCCCCAGGTCCATGACCAGGCCGCCTTGGACCGGCACGGCCAGGCCGGTCAAGCCGGTGCCCGCCCCGCGCGGGGTGACCGGAATTTTTTCCCGGTTGCAAAAGGCCAGGATGGCGGCGACCTGTTCCGCAGTCTCGGGCCAGACCCCGGCCTCGGGCCGATTTTTATTCAAGGAAGCATCTGAAGAATAGGAGACCAGGTCGATAAGGTCTTTGGTCCAAAGATCCTTACCAACGGTTTTTTCCAAAAAATCGTAGAGCTTTTCAGACATGTATCAATCCCGCGCCCCAAGGGCTGGTCAAGGTTCTATAAGGAAGGCTGGAGGCTTTTTATAAAAAGTTACCAGCGCGGTGGGCCACGGACAAATCTTGGCACCCCCCTGCCAAATCCTTTAAAGGGCTGACCATGGCTGAATCACTGAAGCTACACCCGAGAGTTATGAGCCGCAATACCCCGCAAACCAATAAGCCGGCCAAGGACCGGTTAAACACCTTTTTCATCTGCCCTGACCGGGCTTGCCGGTATTCAGTTTCGGCTTATTTATATCTGTTATTAATAATAAATGTTTTAAACAAGGAAATACAGGGGCATTCAAGCATAACCATCAAACCTGGCGCCCCTTAATAACAACCCGGCTTGCTCTGTGCTAAATTTAAAATCAGTCTCTTTGCCAAACTCCCTTTGCAAAAAACGGAGCCGTCATGCTGCAAACCATAATCAAAATCGGTTTAAGCCTCTTGATTATCCTTTTGGCCACCGGCGTGGCCAAAAAATACCCCCCTCTGGCGGGATTGATAGGGGTGATGCCCCTTACCGGAGCCCTGGTCTTCTGCTGGATTCATTGGGAAAATCAGGGCGACACGGACCTTATGATCCAAACCGCGAGCGCCGCCATCTGGGGCATAATCCCCAGCATTCTTTTCTTTGTGTGCCTTTTGGGTGTGCTTAAGGCGGGCTACTCCTTTTACAGCGCCTTCACCCTCTCCGCCGCAGTATGGATCTTGGGCGCAGTGGGGCATCAGTATTTTTTGAGGGGGTAGAAAGGGGAGGGGCTGCCTGTCTAGCAATTGATATCTATTGGAAAATTTAAAGGTAAAGATAATTTTTCTAAGCTGCCTATGCGGCAGTTCACCATATACGCTGGAGTCATGACCTGCGTCTGGTTTTCTAAGCTGCCTATGCGGCAGTTCGCACGTATCAATGTCGCGACTGTTCCGGCCCCAATTTCTAAGCTGCCTATGCGGCAGTTCACGCATGCAAAGCGCAAGCGGAAGCCGCTTTTTATTTCTAAGCTGCCTATGCGGCAGTTCACGAAGCCTTTTTACAGCAGATCAAGGCACTGGTTTTCTAAGCTGCCTATGCGGCAGTTCACGAAGCCTTTTTACAGCAGATCAAGGCACTGGTTTTCTAAGCTGCCTATGCGGCAGTTCACGGCCTGGTTCCACCCCTGCACCTGGTCCACCATTTCTAAGCTGCCTATGCGGCAGTTCACTCGGCTTCGCGCATGATCCCAACCATTTTTTGCTTTCTAAGCTGCCTATGCGGCAGTTCACACTGCCGTATGAATCATCGCCATCACTCATGCTTTCTAAGCTGCCTATGCGGCAGTTCACCTTGGGCGTGAGCTGTCTTACTTAATCAACAATTTCTAAGCTGCCTATGCGGCAGTTCACTTAATGGACACTTATACGCTCTAGTACATCCCTTTCTAAGCTGCCTATGCGGCAGTTCACGTTTTCGAATTGATGATTCGGGCGGAAAATTATTTCTAAGCTGCCTATGCGGCAGTTCACGTTAAGGCTTTTGATGCACTTCCGTCTACCATTTTCTAAGCTGCCTATGCGGCAGTTCACACGGCGATACGCAGTTATCTACATCGTTCGTATTTCTAAGCTGCCTATGCGGCAGTTCACGGGAAAACGATCACGAATTAGTCGCTCCTACCTTTCTAAGCTGCCTATGCGGCAGTTCACTAGAGCTGTTTTCAGCTAAGCTATTAATTTAAAAAGATTTACATCTATTTAAGCTCAAAAAACCCTTTTTTTTAGCCTGTTTCTAATATACTGATTTTAAATAACTTTTTTTGAGCCGCAAAAAAAGGGTCAAAAATAAATCACAAACTCACAAATATTCCGACTTTTCTTTGCCGCTTTTTCTTTGACTTTGCATCTGGGCCCCCGCCTTTTCAAGCGGGGGCGCAGGTTAATCAGAACCAGGGAACCGTGGCTGTGCTGCTAAGGCCATAAAGGCTGAATTCGCCCGTTTTGGGTTCAGGCTCCAAGGGAAGATGCTCTATGAAGAGCCTGAATGACCTGCCGGTGCTTGCGCTGCGCAAGCTCACAAAGGGCAGCGTTAATCTCTGAGCCGCGGTTTCTGGGATCAGCTCCCTGGCTTGCTCCAGGGATATATTTTTTCTTTTGGCCAGTCTTCTGCGCAGGCGTTCGGGGTTGCTTTTGGCCTGCACCCTGCGCACTATGCGGTGCATGGTTTTGGGGGGAACCGGCTCGATTTCGCTCAACCGGGTGTGATCGCGCATACCCAAAAGCCAGTTCAAGGACATGAGGCTTTCCAAGTTTCCGGCGCTTCCGTGCACCCGCAAAACAGGGCCCATGCCCACAGCCTCTTCCTCCACCCGGGGAAAGCTCACCCCTATCTGCCTGCTGCCCTCGGCCACCAGGGCCTTGTGCAGCTTGCTGAAAAGGGCGCTCATCAAGACCGTGGCCTGAAACTCCGGATCCGGCAATATGGTCAGATCAATATACCTGTCCATGGCTCAGTCCTTTTCACCGAACACACCGCCACGAATCAGGGTTGCCATGACAAAATGTTTTTGCTGGTCACTGGGGGACTGGTCCCTTAGCACCCAATTATCCAACAGGCTGTAAAAATCCATCTTTTTCTTGGGCTGGCGATAAGCCTTGCCCTGGGAAGTCACCGAGCCGTAAGGCTCCACCGCAATGGGGCCCAGGCCCTGGTCGTCTTCATACCAGGTGTCTATGGTGCGCAGGGCATTGCCCACCTTTTGGGAGTGCAGGGCGGCAGTGGTTAAAACGCTGTACAGGGTCTTGCTTTTCTGCCCTTTGGCGCTGCCTTTATCAAGTATCAATTCCTGGGAAGGAAACACCTCCTGGCCCCCACCCATGCGGGCATGGGCCGTCACTTCCAAAAGGGCGTATTCCCGGCCGCTCAACCCCTTTTCAATCACCTGGGCCAGTTCTTCCACCTTGTCAAAATCCCCTTCCGGAATAATAAAATCCCTCAGGGAATAGTTCAGGGAATTGAAAAGCCATTCCCCTTTTATTTCACCATTTTTAAGGTGCTTAACCCGCACCTCCACCTCTTCGGAGCTGATGCGGTTGCGCCACAAAAAACGGCCATTGGCCAGGTTGACGGCATAACGCCTGGCCAGGGTCATAAAGCCCTGGTCCTCCACATAAGAGGCAACGGTGTTCATTAATTTTTCACGATACTCGGCATTGTTGCAGGCCGAGGGTGTGCCGGTCCCGCCCAGCACCCTTAAGGAGAAGCGCACCCTAAGGGTGTCTGCATCCGGGGCCAGGGTGGCCACATCCACTCTCTGTAAATTGGGGCTTTGAATGGAGGCGTCCAGCTTGGCCGGGTCCTGTTCCTTGGTGTTAAGCCGGTTGGAGATGGTGCCTCTTATTGATTTTTCATGCACAGTCACCGAAGGCCAGGCTTGTTCAGAATCTCTTTCTGCCCATTGACCGGCATAGAACAACGCGTCTGAAGGATCGAGCTTGCGTTCAAAAGCGAGAACCGAGGCGGTCTTTAAATTTGTCTTGGCCATTTATCGCGCTCCTTATATGTGGGATCAGTTAATTTCCGGTTGCGTGAACAGATAAACTCCGGCTTGCGGGTCCGCCTGGTGATGCCAAAGGAGTTCCTGGGGGTAGTCCAGGCGATGGGGGCTCACCCATTCGCCCAGGGAATAAAGGCATTCCACAAAACGAAAAGGTGTTTCCGGGTCGCGGGTGTTTTGCACCTCGCCCGGCGCGTATAAAGGGGAGATGGCCCCGTAGCCGATGGGCAAGGGGACCAGCCAGCCGGGCCTGGTTCGGGAGGCCTGCCAGGTGACCTTTTCCGGGTCTTGGGGATCTTCCAAAACCGGGTCCACATTCAGGCGCACCAGTTCCAAAAGCGCATCCAGGGAGGTCGCCCGGGGGTTTTGTTGCCTCATCTCCTCAAGGTGCTCTTCCAACACCCGGTGCCTGTTCATAAGGGCAAAGCCCGGCAACATCTTGCGCCTGAACTTGCGGAATTGCTCCTGGTCTCCTTCCAGGTAGCCGCTCAATTCCAGGTAATCCGGCCTGAACCTTTTGTGGGTCCCTGGTTCCAGCAGGCTGCCCCCGGCCAGACGTCTGGTCAAGGCCTTTTGCAAAACCTGCTTGGCCAAGAGTTCGCCGTCTTCCTGGTCCAGGTCACCCTGCACCCCGATCAAGAGGCTCACTTCCAGGTGGGCCCTGCCTTCTTCCACAGTGCCCATGGGCTTGCCGTCTTTGCCGACCGGATTTCTGGTCAGGCAAAAACGGTTGTGATACCTGCCTCCCGGCCTATAGGTCTGGGGTTCAAAGGCATGACAAACAATGCCCACCCCGTCCAAGGCAATCTCCGGTTCCGCCAAATCCCTATGCAGGGCATGCACCCAGCCCGCAAAGGCCGAAGGAGGGGGAAAGCCCCAGGTGAGCGGCCCTGAGACTGCGTTTGCGTTTTGCACGCGCAGATGGGGCAACAAAATGAGTCCATCCAGATCCTCAATCATGGCTCAACTCCTTTTTGAAGCCTTGCAAGGCCTTTTCCATGAGCCCGGTCCACTGTTCATGCTCATCCTGCCCCAGGGGAAGACGCTTCTTTTTAGTAAAATTAAGCTGTTTGTTAAGCCAGTTGCCAAAACGGTCGGCTATTTCCTTTTGCCACTTGCCGATTTTTCTCTGGTCCTTAAATGCCTGGTCCGTCTCTGCCCGGTCCGGGTCCAGCCAGAGCTTTTCCGTCTGATCAAGGGTGCAGGCGGGGTCTGCGCTCCAGCCGGGATCAAGCTGTTCCATTTCAGCCGCGAACTGCAAGACCTCATCCACTATAAGATCCACCAGTTTGGCCCTGCCTTGGCGGATATGCATGTTGTTGTAGTCTGTACTGCGCAGGTAATCGGACAAGGACTTGTTAAGGCTGCGCACCGAAGCCCGACTGCTGAACCAGCGGCCAAAGATGGTGCTTACCCCAAGGGGCGCTTTGATTTCAGGGCTTTTCCAGATCGGCGGTTTGGATGATAAAAGCCAACTTTCCCCGTGACGCTCGCTGTTTAACTGGCTGATGTTTTGAGGTTTGGTGCCCCCAAAGGCTTGAACCGCCATATCCGGATAATCGGCATAGCCGTGGTCGCAAGTTTGATTCTCCCGCTTTGCCTTGCGGGCCTCTTTGGACTCTTCGGAAAAGCGGTCTTCCCTCATGCGGTTGTAAACCACCTGCACCAGACTGCTGGGGAACAAAGGAGCCAACAGATGATAACCGCCGTCTTTCAGCGGGAAATAAACCTGTTTGGCCAGTTTGTGGCTGGCCATATCCCGGCCGGAACCGGTTATACCGGCAAAGGTCCGGGACCAGGATTCTGCCTGTTCCCGATCATCAGACAAAGCCTTGATAACCGCCGGGTCTTGATCCAGGATATAGCCCAAAAGGCTGCGGCCCTGGTGTTCCTGTTTTAAAAACTTGTAAACATCCAAGGCAGCGGCATTGCCCACCACATCACCTGTAAAATCCTCCAGGCAATTGGTCCCGACATATGCCTCAGGCACATGGGCATGATCCGCCTTGAAATAAAAATTACTGCCCCTGGCATTGGGGTGGGTGTATTTAAGGGCATGGCTGACCAGCTGAATCTGCCCCACCCTTTTGGCCGCGTCTTCCAGCCAATTTTTGGTTAAAAATTTTTCTAAAATCTTTTCCCGTTCTTCTTGCAGCTCCCCCCTTTTTTCAGGGTCTATTTCCTTGGCAAGCTTTTTATCATGAACTTCCAGCTTGGGGGCCAAACGCTCTTGTATGAACCCCTCAACTAAAGCCCTTAAGGCCTGCACTTTTTCCTGGTCTGGTGGTCCATTGGCCATTTAGCTTTACCTTTCCCTGTTTTTATTTTTGGCGGCGCAGCCCCAGGGCCGGGTTGTAGAACCAGTTTAAGTTTTCTTTTTCTTCCGGCAGTTCAAACCTCCCGAACCTGCGGGCGCAGACAGCCGGGTCCATTTGGGTTTCCTCGGCCATATCCGGCAAAAGATCCATAAAGTCATAACTGTTCCAAAGGCTCACATTGGGGGCCAGGGTTAACTCAGCCTCATGGAACAGATTATTCACTCTGTTGATTCCCCCATCCCTCAAGAGTTCACAAAAACCAGGCTCTTCTGTATCCGCATCTGGAATAATCGCATAGGGAACCCTTGGAAAAGGGTCATATCTAAAGGGTTTGGCCCGTTGCATTTCCCCGCTTAAGTGGGCCCTGGTTGACCACCAATGGTTCACGGTAAGCAGGCGTTTTTCCGGGTCCCGCACCATCACGGCCTTGATATGCTCATGCTCCAGGTCGGCCAGGTTGTTTTGCGGGTCAAGGGGATTTCTGGAACTGATGCGGGGAATGGAGCTTATGGGGGTGTATTGCTCTTTGGTGAGCAGACCATTCAGGTCATGGCTTTTCAGCATGAAACCGTTTTTGTTTTCAAATCCCGGACGGGTGAAGGCTGGTTCTTGCAGGCCTTTTTTCAAATGAGTCAGGTTGGTTTCCCAGATATAGATATTGGGAAATCGGCAGATAAGGGCGCGATGCCGCCAAACCCGCCCGGCGAGCTGGATGATCGAGCGCAGGGAAGAGGGTTCGACAATTGCCCAGTCATAGTCATGGTCCCTGCCCACCTCTGCCACCGGCGAGGCCAGCACCACAAACAGGTGATCCTCCTCAAGGCTGTTGGCCAGAATTGCCCGCAACCAGGGAGCCTTAAATACCTTTTCCGGATCATGGCGGTTTAAGACCTCATCCAGAAAAAATTCTATTCTGGAACGCACGGCCAAGGGAAAGCGGGAATGATAGCAGCATAAATGCAGCCTGGTCCCGGGCTTGGGCCCCTTTTGCGCAATGGCGCGGGTCAAATCAAAGAGGTTATCAATATGAGCCAGGCGGATGAGCCCAAAGCTCACCCTTTTTGAGCTCTTTTTATCCAGGGTGTGGTAATTGGCATGGAGTTCTTGGGCATATTCAAGGTTTATCCGGGCAAGACGCTCCATAAGGTCTTCCGGATCGGTCTGATCCTGAGCAGAGGGGTTGTTTTGCCGCTCCTCTGGTTCAGGCTTCTCCAGTTTCAGAGAAACAATCCGGCCAATTCTGCGGGGCTCAGACTTTTTGCTTAAGTTTTCAACCCTTTTATCAACCCAGGCCTCATGCCTTATCATGAATTCTTCTGACTGGCTGAATTCTCCGGACCGGCTTTCATACTCGTCAAACCAGGCGCAGCAGACCTTGAGGGGCAGACCCGGGATGCCCCGATTTTTTTGAAAAACCGCCCTGCCTTGGCAATAGGCGCTAAATAGCCCCTCCACTAAAGCAGGCGGCAAGGTGGCCGAGGAAAGAAGCACCCGTCCCCCCAAAAGACCGGACCAGTGCACCAGCCTTGTCAGGGCGGGCAGATCCTCTATGCCAAAGTCATCCGGCTCGTCCAGGATAAGATCCGAGGTCAGGAGCCTCAGCATGGGGGCGATCTGGCGTCCGCCCCTTAAGCCTTCGGTGGCCGGCATTAAATGGTCTATGGTGCAGACCAGCACCGGCGCGCTCAAAAGGGCGGAGGCTCCACGGGTGTTTTTGAGCCAGGTTTTCAAAGGCCCTGAATCCAGGCTCCCCTCAAATTGCACATAAGTGTTTTCCGGCAGAAGATCCCGGTCGGATTCACTATCCCGGTTCTGCCTTTTTTTGCGCTCATACAGCTCGCGCACGGCCGAGCCCCCCACCAAAACAGCCAGAACATCCTGGGCCAGGCCAAGCCTTTGCCTCAGGGCCTCGCCTGTCTGCATGGTAAGGGTGCGCAGGCCCAGGGCAATGGTAAAGCGGGCCCCTTTTTCCTGGTCTGACAGGCCATAGATTATCCTGCCGTTGGCCAGGGTCTTTCCGCAGCCGGTGGAGGCCATGTTTATGCCGAAAAAACCGTGCTCCCTGGAGGCTTCCGCCAGGGCGCAGGCCAGGTCATGGGCCTTGTCCTGCCATTTGAATTTCCTGATTGAGCTGCGTTTTTTAAACCCCTTATGCCTGGCAATGCGGGGCAGGTTATGGTCCAGCCTGGGCAGGGCATGGGTGATCAGGCCGGTATTGGTCTCCACCCCGATAAGGTGCTCATCCAAAAACTGATTAAGCTCTCCGGTTTGGCGAATCGTGTTGGCATACAAGGTCTCTCCGGCCTGGCCCTGCACCCTAAGCCTGGGGTCCTTCAGGCTGGAGTAATAATGATCCGAGAGCATCAGAACCAGGCGGGAAAGGTGCATTACATAAGGGTCATCCAGCCAGTCGCCCTTGAATAGCA
Source organism: Dethiosulfatarculus sandiegensis (assembly GCF_000931935.2). Taxonomy (GTDB): domain Bacteria; phylum Desulfobacterota; class Desulfarculia; order Desulfarculales; family Desulfarculaceae; genus Dethiosulfatarculus; species Dethiosulfatarculus sandiegensis. The sequence continues at coordinate 28,874 of NZ_AZAC01000002.1, read as the reverse complement.
CTTCATGACTCAACATGCGCCTGGCCAGTTTTTTAGCCCTTTTCTGCCAGGCCGGGCTGGTCATGCTTATGGAGCCTGCAAGGGCCCAACAATCGGCCAGGTTCTTTTGGGCCTTTTGGGCTTCTTTTTTATCCAAGTCATCAAAATCAAGGCGAGCGCCGTTCCAGCCAGGGGCTATCGCAGCGGGCAGGCGATTTAACTCTTTAATTATAATACGTTTTTTCTCTTTACTAAAATCCACAGGTAGACGGTGATGGGAAACGATCAGCCAAGCCACGCACTTGGCCATAGGCGGCAGGGATTTAAAGGGCTTCAATGTCGCACAAAGGCCGTCTTGTTGCACCTGATCGAGCCAGCTCAAATCCGGCGGTTCTTGTGACCCGGCCAGGCGGCTTAGCCAGGCGTGGTCATCATCTTTACCCACAAAGGCCTGAAAAATCCTTAAGCTCACCCATTCGTGGCGCAGGGCATCCGCCCGAGGCTTGGAGAGCTTTAATTTTTGCTGAAAGGCCCGCACAGCCTTGCCGAAATCGTGAAACAAGGCGGCCATGGCAGCCAAAAGGCGGATAATCTCCAGGGTGTGCCAGTCGTTTTCCGCATATGCAGCCAGAAGGGGTCTTGAAGTCGTGTTGGTGGGGCAAGCCCCCTGACTGTTAAAGCGGGAGGCATCGCCCACAATCCATAACAACTCACTTTGGTTCCTGCCCCGAATCCAATGGCAGGCAACAGCCGTATTTTTGCGGGCCGTCTTTTTAAGCAGGCTGCGCAAGGTTTCCAGGCCCTGGGCGGTTATGGCGGTCTGCCAGGTGCGCCTTCCCCTGCGTTCGGCAAATTGGTCTATTATTCTGCGGGTTTGTTTAAGGGCGTTTTTGCGGCATTCAGAGATGAGTATTACGTTCATGCTCCGACCCCGCCGATGGTCAGGGCCAGTTCCTTAAGCCCGTCTATCATCAGATCCAGGCATTTATTCCGGGTAAGGGAATCTATGCAATGCTCCCTGAAATCCCTTTCATCATCTCCTTGCATGGCGCTGATAAAAGCCAGGGGCAGGATAACCGCATCCTTGACCAGGTCTGCCGCGTCAAAGACCAAACCTCCGCGCCGGGTCTTTCCGTGCATAACCGCCAGGCCATGGGGCAGGCCCAAAACCCAGGCGGCAGTGGCCCCCAGGCCATAGGCAAGGTAGTTGCCGTGATCCAAAAACCGGTTGGCCGGATCTGTGCCGCTGCCTCTTTTTGAGCGGGTGAAGCTTCCATAATCTGTTGTTTGAGCGGCAATTTTAAAAAGATTTTTAGTTAGCCTGGCCTCGGCGATCAAAAGCCCGTTGGAATCTTGGGCATTAGCAATATCGGCTTCAGCGTTTTGCAGATAGGTGAGGAGTTGTTCTTGTCTTGGGTCAAAACCAAACTTTTTGAGATAGGTTTCGTCAAGCCATTGGGTTTTGATGTTCACAAGGCGTAAAGATTGCAGAAGCTTGCCTGCCTGAAGGCGCTTTTCCGTATCAAACCAAAAGCTTACCCAGGCTTGCAGGTACTCTGTGGGTCGATACTCGCTTTGAGGAGACAGCCAGGCAATATCCCTATCCCCTTCAGTTGAGCTGAACAGGGGCGTGCCCCCACCGCCGCTGAAACCGATCATCACCCCGGCCTTGCTTAGCTCCCTCACTGCGGCCTGGGTGATGGAAGTGCCTGAGCCCAGCAAAATGCTGGTGGTATTGGCAATGGGAATATTCCAATAAAGAGAGCGTTTTCCCTGTTGGGTGAGATATTCCACCCTGCCCCCTTTTACTAAAACCCGGCAATGTTCCAAATAATAAACATTAGCCCTTTTGGAATGCAAAATGGTCTTCATCTCGGAAGGGGCAAAGGGTTTCATGGCTGCCTGACCTTATGGAAATTACCTGTTTGATCAGAAAATAAGGACCAACCCGTCACACAATAAGCTATTTGCAATTATTCAGAACAAAACCAAATAACCAACAATTTAATCTGCCTTTTTAAATAACGTTTTGTCAAGAAAAATAAACCTGATTTTTATCCCAAATTCTACTCCGGAAAAACCTGATCAACATAGCAATAATATTACTTTCAGGTTGTTTCAGATAGTTAAAATACTATTTGAATTAAAAAAATATAAAAGTATTAAAATAAAAAAATATATGCCGATTTTTCACATCATTACTTGAGAATAAGAGTTTTATTTTCCACTTTTAAGCACATATTACTAAGAGAAAAAATTAGTTAATACTAAAATCTTTTTTGGTTGTCACAGCTTTTAAAGAAATACTTTTCTCAAATAAATACATCATAAAAAACCATATAAAATTGAACCTACTTAAAGTTAAAAATTCGAAATATTTTACACTACCGTTTTAAAGAATAATTAAATTATCTATCACACAAAACTATTTATACTTAATAGCAATTTATAGTTTTAAACTTAGGAAACATATCAAAATAAATATCATTTCTTAAAAATCAAAAATGGACTTATAAACTACGGGAATTAGTCTACATCAAACACCTAAAAAACAATATACTTTCGTTCATCATTATCTTTTTTCGATAATTCAGAATTCAGAGAAGAAAAAACTTTTCGCTTTTCACATGGCTTTCAGAAAAAAGCCGGGGCAAACAGCAACCAGGGTATAGCGGTAAGATTACCAATAGCTGACACCCCCCCCGCAACAAGGGCCAACCTACTGATTAAAAAACACAATTTCAGTCGATACTCCCAACGCCTTTTGAATCCCCCTTGACAATACAAACCCTATAGTTTTTAATACTTTAATCTTAGTTTTCTATTCGATGCTTATTTCCAAGGATAACAATCGGTCTACTTAATGAATTTATAGGACCTTATTCCATTCGGCGGTGAAAGCTCTTGAGGATTGTCATGTCATCCCACTTAATCGCCCCAAAAGTTAAAACCTATTGCTATCTCAAGCTTAAAAATTCTCTAAGCAGCCTAATGCATAAGGCGAAAAACCTGCTTACTTCCAAGGCAAAATACGCCAAATTATTTCTTATCATATTGATTCTATTCACCATTTACCCAACTACCGCTCTGACTGCAGATTTCATTGTCCCGCCTGATGTGGCAGGCGACTTAAACGGAACTAATGACAATGACAACATCACCATAAATGCGGGAGGTGGGGTTCTCGGTTTTATTAACGGCAGACAAGGCAGCGACCGTATAGAAAACCAAGGGCAAGTTGGTGATGATATCTATGGAATCTTGAATAACACCTCCGTTTTCAGCGGCTTTAACCGGATTATAAACGGGGGTGTAGTGATGGGTGATGTATACGGCAGCTTAAACCTGGTGGATAACAGTTCGGGCGGCGGAAACACCATCACCAATCAAAGTGGCGGAATTATAGGCGGCAGCATTTTAGGTTCATACAACATCGGCCTATACAGCGCATCTGTCCATGGAAACACCGTCACCAACTCAGGCACGGTCGATGATTTGCTCGGCTCATCCAACGAAGGCGATTACTCAAGCGGTGGGGGGCACACGGTTATCAACAATTTCAGAGCCATGGGTATTTGGGGAAGCGAAAACTACGGCAAATATAGCTCCGGTGGTAGTAACACTATCATCAACGATACAAGCGAGATTGTATTCGGTATATGGGGCAGTGAGAACAGCGGCGAACATTCCCAGGGCGGGGGAAACACGATCACCAATGACGCCCCGGTATTCCTTTTTCTCTATGGAAGTGACAACTCAGGCGACTATTCATCTGGCGGTGAAAACAATATCACCAACCAAGGTGTAGTAAATAATGAACTTATGGGTTCTTATAATTTCGGTCAATACTCTTCCGGCGGCGGGAACATCATCACCAACAACGGATTCGTAATCGGCGTAATTATCGGTTCCTTTAACGCAGGCCTGGGATCTTCAGGCGGGTCAAACAAGATATATAATTATGGCTATGTGCAAGATTACGACATCTACGGATCATATAATGACGCTGCAGGAACCAGCGGAGGTTCCAACACCATATATAACCACAACTATATTGATGGCTATCTCACCGGCACTTACAATGCCGGCGACGGTTCCAGCGGCGGCGACAATATCATCTACAACTACGGCGAAGTATGGTTGGATATCGAAGGGACATCCAACGATGTGGCCACCGGTACGGGCGGCGGCAACCAAATTTTCAACTATGGGACAGTATACGGCAGCATCTACGGAACCCACAACGTTGTGGCCGGTTCCAGCAGCGGCGGCGCAGGCAACACCATCACAAACAACGGCACGGTCAAGGGCGGGATATACGCCGGAGATGCGGACGATACGGTCCATATTCAGGCCAACTCCCAGGTGGACGGAGTGGTGGACGGTCAACAAGGAGCGGACCGACTTTACCTGGGCCTAGCAGGCACCTTAAGCCTGAGTCAATACAACTTAAAATACCTCAATTTCGAGCAGTTGGGCCTGGACATCACCTCTGTGACCACCCTTTTGGGTGGGCCTTGGACCTTTGACCTCGGCGTGATCATACACGACACCGGCACCCTTACCATGGACCAAGCCTTTACCAGTTCAACAGTAACAAACCAAGGCACAGCCACTTTTTCCGGCAATGCCACCGTGACAGGCGGGTTGACAAACACCGGCGCCCTGACCACCTTTGCCGAGTTAAACACAACCAGCCTTGACAACAGCGGAACCGCGAATCTGAATGGTCATACAATCTGTACAGTCTCTTTAACCAATACAGGCACTATTAACGGAAACACTTTGCTTAATTCCGGCACTGCAACCTTATTCGGAGATACAACCTTCACCGGCGGAATCACTAATTCAGGCACTTTTACCAATACAGGCACGCTCAGCGGAAACAGCCTTGATAACACCGGCACTGTTAATTTAGATGGAAACACAACCTTTACTGGTGAGATTACTAACTCGGGCTCTCTCGGCAACACAGGCAACCTGAATGGAACCACTCTTGTCAACTATGGCACCGCGAACCTGAGTGGGACCTCAGCCTTTACCGGTGGAATCACAAATTCAAATTACTTGGCCAATACCGGCACACTCAGCGCAAACAGTCTGGGGAACTCGGGCACCGCCAGCTTGGACGGAGTGGCCACTTTTACAGGCAATATCGCCAACAGGGGCACCTTAATCGCCAGTGGCAGAGTAAGCGCAAGCAACCTGATCAACCAGGGCAAGGCATTCATCACAGGCACCCTCTATGCCGGAAGCCTGACAAACTCGGGCTACACCAGCATAAGCGGCACAGCCAATATCAGCCGGAACACCACCAACTCGGGCGCCTTGAAAGTAAACGGCAACCTGAACACAGGGAGCTTGGTTAACACAGGCTCTTTAAGCGGAACCGGGGTGATTCGTTCCCAAATAAACAACCAGGGAACAATCAGCCCGGGCAACTCCATAGGCACGCTCTCGGTGGTAAACTCGGTAACCTTTGAGCCGGGTTCGATCTTACAGGCCGAGCTGGCCTCTGACTATTCCTGCGACCTGCTCAAGGTAACCGGCACGGTGACCATAAACCACGGGACCATCTCCACCAGGATTCCCCAGGTGTTGTATGAAAACGGCGCCTCCTGGAGCATCATCACTGCAACTAATGGGATTAACGGGATTTTCGACAATATTGACGACCAAATAAACTCCCAGGTCCTCAGCCTGACTCAAGGAGCGGATAACTCCGCATTACGCCTTGTCATAAACCGCAAATCATACGGAGACTTTGCCTCGGGCGGCGCGGCCGAAACCGGACGAAATCTCGACACCCTGGTGCCTTTTGCCCGCGGCGAGATGGCGGACCTGCTTTTGACCATGGACTTTGACCTGGACGCAGACCAGATAGGGCGGATTCTGAATACCCTTAGCCCTGAAATGTACACTGCCTTTACTGCGGCCTCGCTCAAGGCGGGAGGGCTTTTTGATCAAAGCATCTCCAGGCGGCTGGAGGAACTGGCCTTGAGGCAGGCCTTTTCCCTGAAGCCCAATCAAGCGGAAAACAGCCCAATTCAGTTGGCGGCCGCCGGAACAATTGCCCTGCCAACAATGGAACAAACCCCTCGGCAGGGTTGGAGCTTCTGGGGCAAGGGCCTGGGCCTGTGGGCGGATAAAGACGGAACCGACGGTTATCTTGACCGCAGCCAGACTACGGGCGGAGCCAGCCTGGGCGCGGATTATATGCTCACCAACCGGCTCTTGATCGGCCTGGCCGCCGGAGCCACCAGCACGGATCTCTCCTGGAACAAAAGTGATTATCAGGGAGATATCAATGCCATCCACACCGGCTTCTATACCCAGGCAAACCTGGAAGACTTCTTTGCACGCTTTGTGGCCTCTTATGCCCGCTTAACAAGCAATGCCAAAAGGCCGGTTGGTTTTCCCGGCATGACCAACACCACAGAGAATGATTTTGAGGCAGACCTTTACTCAGCCGGTCTGGCCCTGGGTTATCAGGCCCGTTTCGGAGCCTGGCTATTAGAGCCCTTGGCAGGCTTGAATTACCAACACTTGAACGAAGAAGGTTTCACTGAAAAGGGCGCGGGTCTTCTAAACTTGGATATAGCAACCCGGGAAACAGACTCCCTGCACTCCAACCTGGGCCTTAAACTCAGCAGGCTCTGCCGGTTCAATAACTGGGAAATCCTGCCCAGCCTGCAAATCTCCTGGCAACACAGGTTCAGTGATGAACGCCCCTCCCTGGATGCCAACTTCACAGACTACGCCTCAAACCCCTTTACGGTCCACGGCGCTGATTTCAACGATAACACCGCCATAGCCAACCTGGGCCTGACCGCCTCCTTAACCCAAAGCTTTCTCTTTTTCGCCGACTACCGCCTCGCCATGGCCGACAATTACCAGGACCAGGCCCTAAGTGCAGGCTTGATGGTGAGGTTTTGAGGGAGAGCAAGGTGAGCCCGGCTCACAGCGCTTGCGCGTTTAACTGTAGAAATTATCTAGTATAGAGCTATTACCAAGATGCTTTTAAGGTTGAACTTGTCTCATTAATTCGAAAAAAATCAATTTTGAGAGAGGCTTCGGAACCCTGCAAAGAGACCACTTTTTTATCCGCACCTGCCACCTTGGAAGCACCAAGGGGTGAAACCCGTCTCCATGCAAGCCACCCAAGAGGCTAGCCAAAATGCCGCTGAATTAAAGAAACACCAGACTAACGCGATAAAACTCCAGTTTGAAACAGGGAGCGATCAAAACATGGTGGATTTGCCGCAACTTTTATTAGGAGTATCTAACAAAAATAGTAATAGCAAATTTATTTCTTGACTATACCCCTAGCCATGAGTAGAAAAATTCTAAAGAACCTTGCATTTTTAGAGCTGACCGATCCGTGCAGATTTAGACGATGACGTAAGGCAGGGGATGTCATCTTTTTTTCGAGGAGGACATATGACCCAAAAAATATGCATTGAAAAAGGCAAGATACAGGAAACACTTTTGCTACCCTTATGGGGCCGGGCATTTGAAACACAAAAGAACGCCCCTCGGTTAATTGATAATAAAGCCGTTGAGATCATTAAAATGATTGAATACGATTTTTCAAATATCGAGAAGACCCAGGCCATGTCACAGCATGGCTGGGTGGCACGCAGCCTGCACACGGACAGAATGGCCCTTAAATTTGTGCAAGAGCATCCAGAGGCGACAATTGTCAATATCGGCTGCGGGTTGGACACCACCTTCAGCCGCATCGACAACGGAAAAATCATGTTCTATGAGCTTGACCTACCGGATGTTATTACACTCAGAAAAAACTTTTATGAGGACAACGATAGACACCAAAGCATTGCATCTTCATTTTTGGATACTGAGTGGTTTAAGGAAATAGCAATCCGGGATGGTTTACTATTTCTGGCCGGGGGTGTGTTTTATTATTTCGAAGAAGAACAGATAAAGGATTTTTTCGTTAAATCCGCGGATTATTTTGGGGTGTGTGATTTTTACTTTGATTCACTTTCGCCCATGGGAATGAAAATAGCCAAAAAGCAAGTATTAAAAAAAGGTGGGATGGGCATGTCCATGGATGGTGGATGGGGACTGAAACCTGTGCACTCCCTCGAAAAATGGGACAAGAGAATTAAAGTGATGGATGCAACGCCAATGTCAAAAGGTATGAAAAAAGGCGTGCCCCTGCCCTATAAAATCATTTCAACTATCACGGATATGCTTGGTATTTGCTCAATGGTGCATGTGAAAATCGATTCTTCTCTATAGCAGTGCGATGAAAAGCCAAGGACGGCTTTTTCAACACACTGCTGATAGAGGCCATCTCCTCCTTAAAAGACGGACAATGCTTCCATCATCATCACCTTCAGTTCGCCTCAGCTGTATTTTCTTAAAAAAAGTGGGTAATTATCTATATACGGATTATTCGACACCGGGGTTGAATGCGGGTAAGCTCTTCAAAAGCATACGAATTTTGAAGCCCGATATGCGGAATTTTTGACACCGGAAAGCTGATGCCCAAACGCAGAATATCGAAAAAACAGATTCTGATCATATGTTTCCTTGCAGGTTTGCTTCTCGCCGCAGTCTATACGATTCATCTGGACTCCATTGTGCGTGAGCGTTTTGAAGGAAAACGTTTTTCTCTGCCTGCCAAGGTTTATTCCAGTCCACTGGAGTTGTATCCAGGCCTTAGCCTGAGTCCCGATGAAATGGCTAAGGAACTTGCCCTTCTTAGATACCGTAAAACACCCCGGGCAAAAAAAACCGGCACCTACCGCTGGCAAGGCCGGACTTTGGAGATGGTGACTCGTCCCTTTGTTTTTACGGACGGCTCTCAAAAGGCGGTTTCCCTTGGTGTGGAGTTCCGGGGTGAAAAGGTGGAAAAAATCCTTGATCGCGCAACGGGAAAAACTCTTTCCATTGCCCGCCTGGATCCTCCCCTGATCGGTGGCATCTATCCCAAGAAAAAAGAAGACCGCATTTTGGTCAGGCTTACCGATTCACCCAAGCACCTGGTCAATGCCTTGATAGCCGTGGAAGACAACCGCTTTTTCTCTCATCATGGGATCGACCCCAAGGGCATCGGCCGGGCCATTTTAGTTACGGCGAGTGGTGATGAGGTGCAAGGCGGCAGCACCCTGACCCAGCAGCTGGCCAAGAATTTCTTTCTCACCCCCGAGCGCACCCTGAAAAGAAAAATAACCGAAATGCTGATGGCGCTCTTAATGGAGTTGCATTACAGCAAGCAAGAAATATTAGAGACTTATATAAACGAGGTCTACCTGGGGCAGGAAGGCGACAGAGCGATTCACGGGTTCGGCCTGGCCGCTTCTTTTTATTTTGACAAGCCCTTAAGCCAGCTCAACATCCCCGAGGCTGCTTTGCTGGTGGGCATGCTTAAAGGGCCAACCTTTTACAACCCGCGCAGACACCCTGAAAAGGCCTTGGCAAGACGCAACCTTGCCCTGGAGGAGATGGCCCGGAAAGGCTTTATCACCTCCAAACAGTTGGGTTTGGCCAAGGCGGCTCCCCTGGGGGTTGTTAAAAATCCGCCCCGGGGCGATTCCCCCTACCCCGCCTTTCTGGATTTGGTTTACCGCCAATTAAAACAAGAATATCGCGATGAAGACCTCCGTTCGGAAGGACTTAGGATCCTCACCACCATAAACCCTCGGGTGCAGCGCTCTGCCGAAAGGGCATTAAGCAACCGCCTGGCCAGGCTTGAAAAGGCCCGAAAACTAAAACGCGGAAACCTGCAAGGCGCGCTGTTAGTCACCAGCACCCAGGACGCCGAGGTGCAGGCTCTTATAGGCGGTCGCAATCCCCGTTTTGAGGGGTTTAACCGGGCTATTGACATGCGGCGGCCTATCGGATCGTTGATCAAACCGGCTGTCTATCTTACCGCTCTTCTGAATCCGCAAAAATACACCCTTGCAACCCTTTTGGATGACAGCCCGTTTATTTTGCGCCAAAAGGGATCCAAGGCCTGGTCACCCAAAAATTATGACAAAAGATTTCACGGCAAGGTTTCTTTGCGGAATTCCCTGGTCAATTCCTACAATGTGCCGACAGTCCGGCTCGGTTTGGAGGTGGGGGTCTCACAGGTGATGGATACCTTGCGGCGGCTGGGAATCGAACGTGATCTGCCTGAGTTTTCTTCAAGCCTGCTTGGGGTCAACGCCCTTTCCCCTCTTGAAGTCACCCAGGTTTATCAGACTATTGCCGGGGGTGGTTTTGGCACCCCCTTGAAAACCATCCGGGCGGTGATGACCAACCAAGGCGAACTTGTAAAAAGATATCCACTTAAGGTGGAGCAGAAGATCGATGAAGCGCCTATTTATCTGCTGACCAATGCCATGCAGGGTGTGGTTCAAAAAGGCACGGCGCATAATCTTAGCGACTATTTGCCGTCATCTCTGGATATTGCCGGTAAAACCGGCACCACGGACAGGCTTCGCGACAGTTGGTTTGCCGGTTTTAGCGGAGACCGACTGGCTGTGGTCTGGGTCGGCAGCGATGATAACAAGCCCACCGGCCTTACCGGTTCCTCCGGGGCCATGGTGATCTGGGGAGAGATGATGGCGAGCTTGAATCCAATGCCCCTGACCCTTACCCAGCCGGATAATATTGAATGGGTTTGGATTGACCCCAAATCCGGGTTGCGCAGCAAAAGAGAATGCCCCGGCTCCATGGAAATCCCCTTTATCACAGGGTCCGCGCCGACTAAATATGCGAAATGCGGCAGTGGCTCGCTGGGAGAATCCCTCGAAGCTTTCTTTGAAAGGATATTCAACCAATGAAAACCGCACCATATATCTGCGTTCTTATATCTGCCTTTTTCTTTTCTGGTTGCTCTTTGATGATGCCGCCAAGATTCCCGCCGGAAACCACGCCCGAAGCTCAAAAGGAGACTCAGCCGGAGACTCAATCTCAGGCTGGCCAGCCAAAACCACCCAACACCGCGGTGGTCGCTCTTCTGGATAAGGCGCATCTACAGTCTTCCACCGGCAACCCCGCGGCAGCCGGCGCATCTCTTGAGCGCGCCTTGCGCATTGAACCACGGAATCCGGTTTTATGGTCTGAATTGGCTAAAGCGCGCTTAGATCAGGGTAGATACCGTCAAGCAATAAACCTGGCCGCCAAGTCCAACTCCCTTGCCCGAGGCAAGGAAAAACTAAGAACCAAAAACTGGCGAATCATCGGCCGGGCGCGTAACAAGCTGGGAGACTATAAAGGCGCTGAAGCGGCATTTAAGAGGGCTGAACAGGGGAGGTAGGAGGGCGGCTCAACAGGTTTAGTGCCGTTGCCCCAAAGTGAAAACGAAACTTCCCTAATTCCTAATTGAATTGAGAGCGGCTTTAGGCTTGGGTAAATACTTGGCAAGCTGGCCCTCATCCGGCCTTTGTTCCGCGCACCCTGCGAAAAGTTGTCTTGTTAGTCTTTATTATCCGCCGCTTGAGCCAGGGAAAGGGCTTTTGGGGGCCGGCTATTCAGCGAGTTAGCAGCGCCCGAACAAACACTCTGCAGCTAAAGCTCCATACGAGGCCTTAACGGAAATGAACAGTAAACAATAAAGTCCTAACGTTGAAACCAATTTTGGGTAACTGGTCCCAACATTAGGACCTATCCCACCAGGGCGAAGGCGGTCACCATCGGATGAGCCCTATTTTCAACAGGGTGGCGTCCCTATTGGGCCACCACCTCCACAGGAATTCAGCAAAAAAATTTTAACCTGAAGCGGATTTTCCCGATTACCGTATTTTTCCAGGCGGATAACGTTTTATCACGTCCTTGTGCCATTTATACGGCTTTGACGTGTCCATATCCAGGCCTACATAGCCTTCGCTAAGGGTTATGCCTCCGGGCAATCTGGCCCCCACTTGCCATCCGCTGTTTGAGAACCAGAAATACACCCCCCGCCCCAAGTCAAAATACACCTGGACGCCGGGCCAGTAGCGGTATTGATGCTTGGCCCGATAACCATGCGCCGGCGCCCACGGTGGCGGCCCACCGCCCGGCTTGGTTGGAGCCCCCACAGTCGGACTTCCGACTGTGATGCCTATATTGACCCCGTTTTTGCCGGAATTCTTTTTGGCCTGTCCAGGCGGAATCCCCCCTGGCGGCTTGGCCAGGGCAGGTAAACTAAACACCAAGGCAGCGGAGATTAAAAGCGCCTTGACTAAAAAAAGCCTTTTCATATTTTGGCTCCCAAGGAGTCCCGTTTGTTTCAAGATTGGTCGTTAACTGCTCAATCAATCAAAGTTTTTCAAAAGCATCCTTGCTCATAACAAGTCTACCAAAGCTGTTAATTATCCACAAACGGAGGGTAGAACGTAATTTTTTAATATAGCAGTATATAAGCTTATTCTGGCCAGATGCATCTCGATTATAACGGTGCCCCCCAATTTTAAGACAGGTAGGCGGCGAAAATAAGGTTGAATTGGCCAGTCATTTTTAAGCCGCCTTTGGCAGTGCCCGAAAGTATGCCTCATCCGGGGTGTGGTCTTCCAGTGAGGAATGAGGTCTTTCGGAATTATAGAAACCAATCCATGTTGCCAACCCCTTTCTCAGCGAGCAGGGATCCGCATATTCGTTGATGTATACGCACTCGTACTTGAGCGACCACCACAGTCGCTCGATGAAAACATTGTCCCTCCAGGCCCCCTTGCCATCCATGGATATCTTGATGTCGTGTTCTTTCAGAAGCCCCGTGAAGGCAAGAGAGGTGAATTGGCTTCACTGATCTGTGTTGAAGATGTCAGGTATTCCGTAATCCCTGACGGCGTCCTCCACGGCGGCCAGGCAAAAATCAGTCTCCAGGGTGTTTGACAAGCGCCAGGAGAGGATCTTGCGGGTATGCCAATCCATGACGGCCACCAAGTGCATGAAGCCCCTGGGCATCGGCAAAAAGGTGATGTCGGCGGCCCAGACTTGGTTGGGTCGGTCAATAGCGAGCCCTCTCAGCAGGTACGGATAGACCGGGTGTTTCGGGTGTGGCCTGGTGGTTTTGGGCCGGGGATACACAGCCTCCAAACCCATCTTCCTCATCAGGCGGCGCACCTTTTTCCGATTAATGCCGTAACCCTTCCTACGCAGGTGGCTGGTCATCCGGCGGCTGCCGAAGAATGGGGCTTTTAGCCACTGCTCGTCTATCAAGCGCATCAGCTTCAGGTTTAGCGGCGATTCCCCCTTGCCGTGATAATAGAACGATGAACGGGACACCCGCATCAGGGCGAATTGCCGGGTGATGCTGAGCCGTCGGTGTTTGGGAGTTATCATGTCCAACCTCCGAGCGTGGCTCAACGTCCGAAGGCCTTGGCTAAAAAACCCCTCTCCACGGTCAGTTCGCCGATTTTGGCGTGCAACTCCTTTATACGGGCTTCCTGGTCGTCTTGCCGGGGGCTGCGGCCCCCCTTGGCAAAGGTGTCGGCCATACCGTCCATCGCCTGCTTTTTCCACTTGGTGATCATGGTGGGGTGGACCTCGTAACGTGACGCCAACTCGGCGATCGTCATCTCGCCCTTAATCGCTTCAAGTGCCACCTTGGCCTTGAAAGAGGCGCTGTGGGGTTTACGTTTGGCCATTTGCATCCTCCATCTTTCTCGGTCAATTCTACCTTAAGCACCTGTCCGACTTTTGGGGACCACCTCTAACGGCATGGGCTGGTCCTTCCATGAACAGTACCTTGCCCATGGCAAACCACGGCAGAAGGTTATGGATGATCCTGAATTCCGCCCTTTGGTTCAAAAGATTCATGCGGCGATAAGCCGATTTCAGGATGAGTGGGACCCGGAGCAGTGATCACTTTAGCCGCCAACACATAGATTGGGAAAGTCTGTTCAAACTTTTAACGGGTACTTTGAACCACTGTCGTAAAGCCCATTATTGACCGATACCGGGTTGAGGTCCCGCTTTTGGGCCGCCACATACCATTGAACATGGGCATTTCACCACGAAAACCGTGCTTCGGGGCCTATTTGGCCTCATATATGACCTGTCCGGCCTCCTAATAGTATCCGGGATCGGGTATCGGGGAAGAATTGGAAAATTTTAGCATAGAAACGATTATGTTTATTGACACATCGAAAAACATTGCCCGAATCGCATGGAGAACAATCCCGTTCAATCAGATATCATAAGTCCACACCCACGGGGTAATGAGGGGCTGCACAGGGGCATGGTGAACTGTGGGCAATCCAACTCCCATTAGTCAAATTGAACATTAAGCCTGGGAAGGGGGCCAGCACCTTGCTTGGAAAGGCCCTGAAGTGGATTCTAAGAGGCGTTCAAGTCCGACCGGGGGCACCGCCTTCTATTCATCCAAATAAAGGCTGGAAGTGTACAATGGGGCAACAAGCCTTTGTCGGGACTGATTGCAGGTTTGCAATAAAAGGCAAGTAGGACCAAAGAATGGAACCGTTTTTCCAACTTAATTGAACAATATAGGGTTTTCAGTGGCGCTTGGGGCTGTAATCGTGGCATTATGCTGGTGATCAAGCCTGTCCTGTTGATATCGTTAGCTATTCAGACTGTGGAGGGGGACCATTGGCTATTAATTACACTACTAAGCTCATCAAGGTAGGCAGCCTAAGATTAGATCCAAAAAATACCCGTATTCCCGTAGGTAACCGCTCAGAAGATCAGAGACAGATACTACACTGGCTTCTTGAAAATGAAAATGTGAGTGATTTAGCCAAAAAGATTGCTCGTAGGGGACTTTTCCCACAGGAACTACTGATAGCGGTGCAGGAAGGCAAAAAGTACATTGTCTTAGAAGGGAACCGGCGGCTTGCTGCCATCAGGCTCTTGATGGCCCCGGAGTTAGCCTCAACACCTCAGCAGGTCACAAATTATAAAAAGCTATCATCACAAACAGACCTGACTAGGTTGGGCAAACTGGATGTTGTTGTCGTTAATACCAGACTAGACGCTGCTCCGATCATTTCAGCAGTTCATACTCACATTCCCAAAAAACGATGGGATAGCCTTCAACAGGCCCAGTATTTCCGGGAATTAAGTGAAGAAGGTTTATCACCCGAAGAGGTAGCAGACAAAACTGATGAAACTCTTGGCCACGTGAGGAGTTTACTGCGGTCCGAAAAACTATACCAATTGGCACTTACCCTTGAATATCCAGAGGCAATAAGAAACAAAATCCAAAACCCAAGATTCCCGCTTACCACCTTAGAACGTTTTATCGAATCAACTCACGGACGAAAACTGCTAGGGATTGAACTGGATGACATATTAGGATTTGCGGGAAAGGTTCACACTGATAGATTCAAGGCCGTTCTGGCGCAAATAATGAATGATATTGTGACTGAGGACAGCTTTACACGACAGATAAACAAGTCTTCTGACTGGGAAAAATATATCGCCAAGGTAGAGGCCAAGTTACCAAAAACCAAAAAACGTGGCAAGTTTATTCCTGACGATATACTACCGGGAGGTAATTCCAGCCCTGGTCCCAAAAAACAACCTCCAAAACCACCGGCCAAAAGAGCACCAAGAAAGTCCAGAAGTGTTGTTCCTTACGGTTTTAATTGTACTTGTAAAAACCAAAAAGTACGTGCAGTCTTCAATGAGCTTAAGTCCATAAAGATCGAGTCACACCCAAACTCCACCGGAGTCATGCTCCGCGTCTTGCTTGATATAGCTTTATGGACATTTATAACCGAATACAAACATGATACAAAGGCTTGTGATTTTGCAGATAAAAATGGAAAACAGCGAAGAAACAACCCACAATGGACACCGCCCATTAAGAAATTGATCAGCTATTCGGTGAAAAACCGCATTTTTTCAGGGATGTCAGCAGATGGGTATAAGGCGTTAGGTTCACTTGCAGCGGGTGATGCGGATTACTTCATTACTATTGAAGGATTCAATGCTTTCACTCATAATCCCTTCGTTACCCCCACAGAGTCAGACATTCGGAAGCTATGGGAACGGGCAGAACCAATGCTTGAAATCATCCTTAGATAGGCATAAATGGAAGTGAGTTTAAATGTCTGAACCATATAGCCCACTTAGATATCCAGGCGGCAAGGCTAAATTATCACCATTTCTTATTCAAGTACTTGCCCATAACAGTATTGTCGAACCACATTACGTAGAACCTTACGCAGGTGGAGCCGGGGCTGCTCTGAGACTTTTATTTGAAGAATACGTCGAAAGTATCACCATAAATGATGCAGATTATCGTATCAGATGCTTCTGGGATGCCGTCACTGGTTACAATGAAGAGTTTTTAGATTTATTGACCAAAACCGAGGTTAGTGTTGCTGAATGGTACGAGCAAAGAAAAATTTATGAGGCTGGTAATGTAGAGGATATTCTAAAACTTGGATTCGCGACTTTTTTTTTAAACCGCACAACCAGATCAGGAATAATTCATAACGGGGGTCCGATCGGTGGATATGAACAAAACGGGAAGTATAAAATTAATGCCAGATACAATAGGGATCAGCTTGCCCGAAGGATTTATCGGATCGGGGCCTATGCCGATAGGATCAAAGTATCTGGGCTTGACGGTCTGGATTGTATAAAAGAAGTAAGTCACAGCCAAACCGCAGACCGTACTTTCATATATCTTGATCCACCATACTATGTGAAGGGGGCATCGCTATATATGAACAGATTTACCCATGTCCAGCATCAGCAACTCGCTGATCACTTACTTTCATCTAGCCATACTCCTTGGGTCTTAACCTACGATAATGTTGGCCCGATCAGAGCCCTGTATAATACACTTCCTCAAATCCAGTTTACGCTTGGCTATAGCGCGTATACTTATCGCGAAGGGAAAGAGGTATTAATACACTCAAACACACTTAACGTGCCTCAAGAAGCGGTACAATCCCTGCCAACGATTCACTTTAACACGTCAGGTGTCAAACATGATCTTTAGCTTTGACCATGAATAGCATTACCTACTCTGTCATCCACTTAAGGATCAATTTTGAGGTTGGATGCTGGACTTCGGTGGGAAGGTTACTGAAACCGACTCTAAACCATGTTCAACGGGATGCCCATAGACTGTCAGTCTATCAGAGGTGAGACTCATATATTCGAACGTGCAATATTTGGACTAGATGACAGGGAAACCGGCCTATGCGCAGTCACCAGTGGAAGCTTTCCTTTTGGCTAAAGCCTTGATTGGCATTGCTCCCTAAGTCCAAGAGCAACCATATCGCCTTGCCAGCATGCTCCCCACCTAAATAAACCGGTCGATAGACTTCAAATCACGGTTTTCCGTTCAACTGGGGGAAATGGTGGGGGAAAACCAATTTTTGAAAAATAAAAAAGGTCGCCGGCCGGCGACCTGCTTCTTGCTTTTTTTTAGTGGTAGCGGGGGGAGGATTTGAACCTCCGACCTTCGGGTTATGAGCCCGACGAGCTACCGAACTGCTCCACCCCGCGTCACTGGAGCCAACTATAGCGTCGAACCCCTAACCTGTCAATACGTTGAGAATTTTATCTGCAATCTATTTGTAACCCCACCGGCAGGCCGATCCATGGGGAATTTTCACGCCAGACGCCCGATCCACCTATTTATATATGGGCAAACCCACTACTTTATACAATTCAGACCAGAATAGAAGGCCTCGCGCCTTGAACCCCCATGAGCTGTGAGATAGACTGATTGCTCGTATATCTTCACCGCGTATACCCCGGCCTTGCCGGTTTGTTTGGAGGTTCACCATGAGCATTCTGGTTAATGAAAACTCCCGCATTGTGGTTCAAGGGCTCACCGGCAAGGAGGGCATGTTCCACGCAGAGAAGATGATCGAGTACGGCTCCAAGGTGGTGGCAGGCGTCACCCCGGGCAAGGCAGGGCAAAAAGCTCTGGATGTGCCCATCTTTAACACGGTTGGCGATGCGGTCAAAGAGACCGGGGCCAACGTTTCCGTGATTTTTGTACCGGCGCGTTTTGCGGCCGACGCCATCTGCGAGGCCAGCGAGGCCGGTGTGGATCTGGTGGTCGCAATCACAGAGCACATTCCGGTCAAGGATATGATCATGGCCAAAAACGTGCTCAAGGCCAACAACACCAAGATGGTCGGCCCCAACTGCCCCGGCGTCATCAGCCCGGGCAAATGCAAGGTCGGCATCATGCCCGCCTATATCCACAAACAAGGCAAGATCGGCCTGATCAGCCGTTCAGGCACCCTTACTTATGAAGTGGTACACCAGCTCACCCAAGCCGGATTGGGCCAGTCCACCTGCATCGGCATGGGCGGAGACCCAATAATTGGCCTGGACTTTTTGGCGCTGCTCAAATTATTTGCAGAAGACCCGGATACCGAGGCCGTGGTCATGATCGGCGAGATCGGCGGTGATGCCGAGGAAAGAGCCGCCGCCATGATCAAAGAAGAAAAATATCCCAAACCGGTCTTTGGTTTTGTGGCGGGGCTCACCGCTCCTCCGGGCAAGCGCATGGGCCATGCAGGCGCCATAGTAAGCGGCAGCAAGGGCAAGGCTTCGGATAAGATTGAAGCAATGGAAAACGCGGGTATAACTGTAGTTCGCAAACTGGGTGAATTCGGCGCGCAAGTGGCCAAAACACTGGCGGGCTGACCCTTTAACCAAAACAAAAATTAAAGCTCATGATCGGCATAGGACTAATAGGTTTAGGCCGGGTGGGCAGAGGCCTTTTCAGGGAAATCCTTTGCCGTGGCGGATATGAGGTCAGGGCCGTCTCCGAGGTCAACCCCCAAAATCGGGAGACCAAGGAGACGGCCGCCAATCTGGCCTATCTTCTGGCACATGACACCACCTACGGCCCCTGTAACCAGGAAATTTCTTGTACGGAAGGCAATATCCTGGTTAACGGGGCACAGTTGCGCCTTTTTCTCAACCAAGCCCCCCAAGACATAGACTGGGCCGGTTTGGGAGTAGAGGTGCTTATCGACGCAACCGGAGATCCCGGTTCTGTGGAAAAGGCATCAAGCCTGGCCCCGGAAAAGGTGAAAAAGGTTCTAATCACCAGAAGCGTGAATAAAGCCCAGGCCACCTTGGCCAGGGGGGTCAACTTTGATGACTACGATCCCCGGAACCATCACGCCATCTCCTGTTCCACCTGTACGGCCAACGCCCTGGCCCCCACCTTGAAGGTGTTGGACCAGGCCTATGGGGTGGACCAAGTCTCTGTTACCAGCGTACACCCCGCTTTATCCGGCGACTCCCTTTTGGATTCACCGGCCGGGGAATTTTCCGCCGGTCGCTCAGGCCTTGGTGTGCGTCCGGTGAACAGCTCCGTTCCCCGCACAACGGCTCAGCTCTTGCCTGAACTCGAGGGCAAAATCATGGCCATGACCCTAAGGGTTCCCACTTTGGTGGTGAACGCCCTTATGGTGGATGTGGTATTAAAAGACCCGCCTCAGAGCAAGGCCCAGGTGACGGAAATTTTCCAAACTGCCTCTCAGTCTGAGCTGAAAGATGTGCTATGCTTGGACCAGGGATTCTGCGGAAGGCCCAAGGTGGCAGGCGACTTCATCCAAACCACCTTTTCCGCAGTAATTGATAACAACTGGCTCGATCTCAACGGATCTTTTTTACGTATGCTGATCTGGCACGACAATGAATATGCCTATTGCTGTCGGGTGGTGGACACCCTGGAGGTTATTACGGGAAAATTCTAGTTCTTGCCTAAATTAGAATAAGGGAGGCCAGCATGCCGATAACCAAACACGGATACCCAAGGCCCATGATCTTGAAAGACGGCAGCGAGGTATGGCTGCGCCCCCTTGATTCCAAGACAGACGGAGACCAGCTGCTGGATTTCTACCGCCGCATCCCGGCCACAGACCGCTGGTATCTGTTAAACGACGTAAGTGACGAACGGATCGTAAGGGATATAATCTTAAACTATGATCCCCGCCTGGTTATCCCCATTGTGGCCACAGGTGAAGACGGGCGCATACTTGGCAAGGCCACTTTATACCGCTACTTTCCAGGCGCCAGGGGGCACATAGCCCGGGTCAGGGTGGTTCTGGATCCCTGGCAAAGGCATCAGCGCCTGGGCACTTACATGCTTCTGGATCTTATCCAGCTTGCAGTCAACATGGGCCTCACCATATTGGTTGCGGAATACATCAAGGGAATAGAAGACCAGGCCATCCAGGCCGCAGGCACTTTGGATTTTTTCGCGCAGGCGGTTTTGCCGAACCACGTGAAAGACCCCAGGGGCAATTACTATGACCTGGTCCTCATGGTTAAAAGGCTGCATCAGGGCTACGAGGATTATTAAACCGACCCAACCAAAGAAAGTTTGATGGCAAAGCCTGATAAAGAGATAGTCCAATCCTCCAAGGGCCCAATAGAGGTCCGTTCCTATGTAACGCCCGAATATATAGACTCCTGTGAACTGGACGAGGGCATAGGAGTCTTTCCCCAATACCGCTCCCTTTTGACCAGCAAAAAAAGCCTTAGAAGCCTGGCCGCGGAAAAAAAGAACAACCTTTGCCTTTGTGTGGATGAAGGCAACCATATTGTGGGCTATTGCGTGCGCAGAAAACCCCCTTCAGACGAACGCTGGGCCGAGATGGACCCGCCTTTACTCTTTGAAGTGCTGGGGGAAAACGCCAGGGGCTGGCGGAGTCATGGCCTGATGAAGCCCATGTTGCGGCTCATCTGCAATGAACCGGAAAACGAAGACCGCATTCTATATATTGTGGGATACACCTGGACCTGGGACATGGAAGAGACCCACAAGACCCTTCAGGAATACAGGGACACCATTATCCACCTTTTAACGCCTTATGGTTTCAGGCAATACCCCACCAATGAACCCAATGTCAGTCTCAGGGCGGAAAACCTTTTTATGGCCCGGCTCGGCGAAAACATCGAAAGGCCGGTGAAAAGGAACTTTACCAACCTGTTGTTCGGCATCAGGGAAGACTGACCTTAAAACAACATGCAAAACAAAAACAAAACAGATCAGGCCCAGTCTGAAACTATAAAAATCCTGCGCCTCATTGCCCGTCTTAATGTCGGCGGCCCGGCCCGGCTTATGGCCTGGCTTATGACCGGACTGCCCAAGGACCGGTTTGACCAAATACTTGTGGCGGGCAAAGTAGCGCCGGATGAAGACGACCTCGGTCCCTGGCTAAAGGAACAAGGCATCGCATACCGGATTCTGCCCCAAATGGGCCGGGCGATCAGCCCCTTTAAAGACATCTCAAGCCTCTTTGCCATAATCCGGCTTTTGATAAAGCATAAACCGGATATACTGGCCACAGAGACCTCCAAAGCGGGTTTTCTGGGCAGGGCGGCGCTCCTCGTCTATCGCCCCTGGGCCCGGCTCACAGGCAGGCCCCTGCCCAAGGCCATACACACCTTTCACGGGCACACCTTCAGCGGTTATTTCAGCCCGGCCAAGGCCAGGCTGTTTTTAGGGCTGGAACGCTTTCTGGCCCGGTTTGCCACCTGGCGGATCGTGGTGATCAGCCCTCTTCAATTCCGGGAAATATGCCATACCTATAAAGTTGGCAATGAAGAACAGTTCTTTACCCTGCCTTTGGGGATAGACCTGGGTCAATTCTCCCAACTGCAAAAAAACAGGGATATATTCAGAAAAGAACTGGGCATCAAAGAAGAGCAAAAACTCATCTGCGCGGTGGGAAGGGTGGCCAAGGTCAAAAACTACGGCCTGTTTCTTGAAGCCGCGGCCGAGCTGGCCGGGCTAAAGCCGGAGCTCTTTCAAAATTGCCTTTTCGCCATCATCGGCGGAGGGTTAGATGAAGATATGGAGCAGCTAAGCCAAAAGGCCGGGGAATTGGGCATCAGCGACCAGGTCATTTTCTGCGGCAACCGCTCAGATCCGGAGGCCTTTATCCCCGGTATGGATATTCTGATGCTCACCAGCCTGAACGAGGGCACGCCTTTGGCCATACTTGAGGCCGGAGCATGCGGAAAACCGGTTTTAGCCACCCGGGTGGGCGGAGTCACAGACCTTTTGGGGGAAGCGTCCCACCCCCAATTAGCACCCGGCTTATCTAAATTAGAGAGGGGACTGGGCGCGGAGAGCCAAAATTCAAAGGCCCTGGCCCAGGGTCTTGCCTGGATTTTGCAAAACCCGGATCAAGCCGCGGGCCTTGGCCTGGCGCTTAAAATGCATGTGGAAAAGCGGCATACCAAAGATGTGATGGTAAAGAGCCTGGCTGAGCTCTACCTCAAGGCAAACTAAAAAAAACCTCGTCCTAGTCAAACCGGCCTGTTTTGGGGCTCAACCATACTTTCCCAAAGGGAGATCACAGCTTGTTTGCGCTCCATAAGGGAATCATAGCATTCATCCACATCCGCCATTGTTAGGCGCAGACCGTCCAAGGCCTGGGTGTGGATGCCCATGGCGTCCGGCCGGTAGGTGCCGCCCAGACCGGTCATGCGGGCCAGGTTGTCCGCAATATGCACCACGGCGATCATATTGAAAAAGGGATGATAAGGTCTTGGTTTATGATGGCGCCCCAAGACTTCCGCGAACATTTCGGGCAATTTCCACTCTTGGCTTATGTGTTGCCCAACCTCCTGGTGGCTCATGCCCAGGACCTCTTCAGCCTCGAGCAAGAAATAACTCCGTTCCTTTATCAACCTTTTTAAAACAAGCATCTCATCCGGAAAAAACGCGGCTAAAATAACCTTGCCCACATCATGCAACAGGCCTGCGGTAAAGGCCATCTCGGCATCCACCTTGCCGGTTTTTTCAGCCACAATGCGGGAGGCCTCGGAAGCCAAAAGCGAGTGAAGCCACATTATCTCCGCCTCGCGGCGATCCTTGAATGTCTCGGGATGCATATAGTTCATCAAGCTGAGCCCCATGCAGAGGTTGCGCACCTCGTTATAGCCGATCGCCACCACAGCCCGGCTCACGGAAGTAATCTCATGCCTGAATCCATAATAAGGTGAATTGGCAACCGCCAGCAGCTTGGCGGTCAGGGCCTGATCGTGACGGATAATCTTTTCCAGATTTCCCACGGAAGACTTGGGATCATCCAATGTGGCTATGATCAATGCCAGGATAGTAGGTAAAGTCGGCAGGTTTCTGATTCTGCGTAAATATTTTTTAAACATGCGCCACTTTTCAGATCAACAGGTAAAAGACAATCGTATTACGAAAGGAAAATAGGTTTTTATTTTTCACTTTATATGATAATCACCTGAAAAACCATACAAGTCAAGGCGATACTAATACCCCTGATTAAAGAATAACTTGCCTGCTCTACCTGAAGCGTGATGAAAAGAAGTAGCCTGTCCTAACAATACTTTAGCACTATTAAGGGCCCTTCATTACCTTTTCTTAAAGGACAAACAACCGGACAATAGAGCTAATGAAAAAGCCTTATTCCTGGGATATACCGAAAAGCACTTTGCTTTTCCCTAATGATGAAGAATCTGGTACTAATGTATCTGCTTCTGAAAGCAGATTTAATGATCTACCCTATGGGGAAATGGCATTTAATCATTCTTTGGACGGCATTGCCGTTACCAACTCCAACTGGGTGATCAAAAAAGCCAACCCTTCCTTAGTGCGAATTTTGGGCTACAGCCTGGATAGCCTCACCGGTATGGACCTCACCCAAATGCTTGATCAGCTCAATGGGATGGATTTTCGCACCAGAGCCAAAAGGTCAATGCAAGACAGCGGCTGGTGGCAAGGCGGTGTGCGCTTTTGTCTGGCATACAATGAAAAAAAGCATTACTGGACCACCTTTCACCCCATATTGGATGCCCAGGGGAAAATCGACCATGTGATAATCACCCTTCGGGACCTTGAAATTCATCAGGCCTTGGAGGAAGGCGACTTTTCCGCTGTTCAATACGATGTTCTGACCAAGCTGCCCAATCGAACCCTTTTCCGGGATCGCCTTAAAGTGGCTTTGGCCACTGCGCGGCGTAATCAAGCAGGCCTGGCTGTTCTGTTCCTGGACCTGGATAATTTTAAAACCATAAACGACAGCTTGGGACATGCAACAGGAGACCATCTTCTCAAGGCCGTTGCCCAAAGGCTTCTTGAATGCCTGCGGGAAGAGGACACAGTATCACGGGTGGGCGGCGACGAATTTTTGGTGCTCCTGCCGGGAACCGAAAGCAAAGAAGCTGCCGATATTGTAGGCCGGCGCATCCTTCGCGCCTTTGAAAGGCCGTTAGTAGCGGAAGATCATGAGCTTTATACCAGCTTCAGCATAGGCATCGCCATTTTTCCCGAACACGGCAAGGATTCCGAAGGCCTCATTAAAAAAGCCGATATGGCCATGTATCATGCCAAGGAAAACGGCAAACATAAATGTCAGGTCTTCTGCAACAGTCTGCGCAACCAGGCCAAGCGGCGTTACCTGCTCGAGCAAAACCTGCGCAAGGGTTTTGAGCGTCAAGAATTTGTGGTTCACTACCAGCCCAAGGTGAAACTCTCTTCCGGCCTGGTCATGGGCATAGAGGCGGTCGCCCGCTGGCAAAGGCCGGAATTGGGCCTGGCCCCTCCCAGGGAGTTTATCCCCCTGGCCGAAGAAACCGGATTAATCGTTCCCTTGGGTGAGTGGATCCTTAAACAGGCCTGCATGACAGCAGACGGACTCCGCAGGGTTGGTCAAAAGGATCTTACCGTCTCGGTTAACATCAGCGCCCGCCAACTGCTTTGGCAACATGATTTTGTGGCCATGGTGGAGGCTGCCTTACAGGAGTCGGGCCTGCCGCCCCACGCGCTGGAACTTGAGCTGACTGAAAAAGTCATCATGCACAATATTGACGCCAGTATAGAGGTAATGGGCCGCCTGAAAAACCAGGGCGTGAAAATTAGCGTAGACAACTTCGGGACCGGCCTGTCCTCTTTGCGGTATTTAAAGAAAGCCCCCATAGACATAATCAAGATCGACCGCAGTTTTATCCAGGAACTCCCCAAGGACCCGTCGGTGGTATTGGGTATTATATCCCTGGCCAAGGAACTTGGGCTTACGGTAGTCGCCGCCGGGGTTGAATACAAACAACAGATGGAGTTCCTGTATGCCCATGGCTGTGAATTCGTTCAGGGCTATGCCGTAAGCCCGGCCCTGCCTGCCGAAACCCTGATAACCTTGTTAAAGCAGGAATCCTGGCGCCTTTTCTAGCCAATCCCTTTTTAATCACTTCCCTGAAGCCTATAACCAGTTGACGACCCCAAAACTCAATGGTACAGAGATAGGGCAAACAAAACCAGATGCGGAGGGATGGCCGAGTGGTCGAAGGCGGCGGTCTTGAAAACCGTTGACCGAAAGGTCCGTGGGTTCGAATCCTACTCCCTCCGCCAACATACCTTATCTTACTGCGTTTCTTAATAAATCAGTAAAAAACACCGCAAATTTGCTCAACTGTTACAGTTCCCTGTTACAGCGGAGTGAAAAATCATGTCCAAAATGGGCCGCCTGGTTCGTCGTGGAAACGTCTATTATCACCGTGCTTCCATCCCCGCAGACATCAAGGACACCTACCCCAAGAGTGAAGAGACTTTCTCGCTTAGAACCAGGGACTACCGGGAAGCTGTGAAGCTGGTGAGAGTGGCTGCGGTTGAGGTGGATCTGAAGTTTGAGGAACACCGAAGGAAAATAGCCGGGCAAAGGTTGGTTCAACAGGCCAGGGCTGTAGTTGAGGCTGAACAAAAGGCTAAGGCAAGGGTTAAACCTGAAGAAAAGCCCAAGCCTAAAAACAGCGAGAAAGCAAGGCCAAGGGCCAAGGAGTGTGAAGCGCCCAAGGCAAAACCACAGGCCAAGGCCGTTAGCAGTAACCCTCAAGACGGCGACAAAAAAACAGAAGGTGAATTCAGCTTGAAAAGCCTGGGAAATGGGAATATCACCTCATCTCACAGGTTTAATGATTTACCGTCCATCAGGATGCTATTGGGGGATGCACTTAGAATGCCTGAACTCACCATGGATCAGATTAACCAGATTGTTCACAACTTCATAGTTCGTGACCTTAACGAGTTTGAAAACTGGAAGATAGACAGGGAAAGGCCGCTCACTGAACAAGAAATTGACCGTTATTTTGATAACCTGGATGTTTGCGACTTTGTCATCATGGAACCGGTCAACTCCTCGGACTACACCCAGTTTCAGCATGTGGCCAAAGATGAGCTAAAACGAATCGGGCTGAGCCTGCCCACCTCTTCCCTCAGCTTCAAGCGGCTTGCCTGGGAACTCACCAAGGCAATTCAAAAAGTCAATAGAATCAAGATGGATAGGCTTCATGGTCGGTATGGTGATCAATACGCAGACCCCCAATATGGGTCATACCTGCCTATGGGAGAAAAAAAGCGAAAGTCCAAAAAGCCTGAGGTTGAGACAACCATCACCATGCGCAAGGCTGTGGATAAGTTCACCAAGCACAAGGTGCGAACTGGAGCCTGGAACAAGGGCACCATAATGGACCTCAACCCAAAAATAGAGCTTTTCCTGCAAGTTGTTGGTGAAAAGACCCTGGTCAGTGAACTTACCCTGCCCCAGGTCCGCAGGTATGCCAACAAGGTTTACGGCCTCTCCGGCAAAACCACAGGCAGTAAAATCACACCCAAGGCCATTATCAACCACTTTTCCATTATCAAGGCATTGTTAACTTGGCTGAAAGGTCAGGGATACGGCCTTAGAGATGGGCTTAAGGGAGTACTGGTGGTTGAGGGCAAGAAGCGCAAGCACTCTTCACCCATCAAGGCCTACACATCTCAAGACCTACACAAGCTGTTTGTGGAAAGCCGTTGGTATGCACAGGATCTAATTAACAAAAGACACCCTTCCAAGTTCTGGGTGCCGCTTTTGGCTCTGTTCACAGGAGCCAGGTTGGAAGAAATAGCACAGCTATTGACCGCAGACATCAGGCAGGTTGAAGGCATATGGTGCATGGATATCAATAACAACCTTCCTCCACAAGCAGGTAAGTCCAGGGGGTTAAAGAAGTCCGTAAAAACAGAAGCAGGAGAACGCAAGATCCCTCTACACCCCTTTTTGCTCGAGGATCTCCAATTCCTGGACTATGTGCAGGGTGTTGACCCCAACGGCAGGCTGTGGCCTGAGTTAAAGCTCAGCACAGCCAAGCAGAAGTACAGCTATGCCATAGGCCAATGGTGGAGCAGGTTGAAAAAAGAGGCAGGATTTGGCAATGATAAGAACTTCCATTCCCTGCGCCACACCTTTACAAACTGCTGTAAGCAAAGTGATATTGACCGGAGCAAAACCAAGGAGGTTTTAGGTCATGAGCAGCAGGATATAACCTGGGGAACTTATGCAGAGAAGTATTCGGTCAAGATTCTTTATGCAGATGTGATCAGCCGCATTGACTTTGGGGTGGACTTAACCAGCCTGAAGAATTCCAAGTTCGTTAAGAAATAACTTATTGCAATAACAGGATTAATTCAGAGGCAAAGAAAGGATGCCCCGAGTAAAACAACAGAGCTGGTGAAGTTTATCTTTGGTGTTTTAGCGTTAATAGGTAAGAAGAAAAAATAAATATTGTCAATTGGCCTTCAAATAGCCTTGCCAGGGCCATAGCTTATTAAACCCCATGATGAGCTATAGATAAAAACAGAAAACCTCACAGCGGGGCCATACGTAAGCCTGACGGGATTTATGGGTTAATGGAAGGTTTCTAGTTCAGGTGAACCATTTAAATTTGTGAGGTTTATCTGTGCCGCTTACAGATAAGGTCTTTCATGGCCAGCAGGCAAGGGTTTAAACCAAAGGGGCAGATGGCCCAAGGCACAGGGACAACAAACATGCTGTTAACCAGCAAAGCAAACACAGACATAACATGATCCTTTTTAGCTGTGTGATTCGTAGACATCCTTTCAATGTGGTAGAAAGGATGGATTATGGCTCCAGAAGCAATGAAACGACTGAAAGGGATAGAGGTTTATGAGGCTACGGGCCATGCTGGTCGAACGTGCCTCAAGTGCGGGATTACACATCCAACATTACGGAAATGGCAGATGAGGTATAAATCTGTAGGGCCTGCCGGGCTGGAAAACCGTAGCCGTCGTCCTGTTCGCTCTCCAAATCGTTAGCTTACAGAACAGCATGAGCATTGGATTTTGGGCTTCCGTAAGTCGCACCTTGGAGCCAGAAGGATTCAAAACGAGTTCATATGGCCTCATGTACTGAAATTGTCTCTGGCAACGATCCATAAAGTCCTAAGACGTAATCAAGTGTCTCAGCTGATCCGACCGCAACGAAGATCCCATCTCTAGCGCTATGAGCGTCCTATCCCCAGCGATAGGGTACAGATGGATACCATGAAGCTGAAACCTGGCCTGTATCAATACACCGCTGTTGATGACTGTTCGCGCTTTCTGGTTGCTGCTCTATATACCAGACGCACCGCTGCCAACACTCTGCATTTTTTAGAAAAAGTCATGGAATAAATGTCATTCCCGGTACAGCGAATCCAAACCGATCGAGGAGGAGAGTTTTTCGCCCAAAAAGTGCAAAAACAGTTGATGGATTGGGCCATCAAGTTCCGACCGGTAAAGCCGAGATCTCCGCATCTTAACGGTAAGGTGGAGCGAGTTCAAAAGACGGTACTTTATGAATTTTACGCTTTGTCCGATTTGGATGACCCACAATTACAGGACCGCCTTGATGAATGGGTATTCCACTACAATTGGCTCCGTGGGCACGGGAGTTTGGGGGGGAAGGCTCCTATCGACCGAATAACTGAACGAAGTTCCAAAACCCCTTTCACCGAAGAGGTCGAAGCTATGTACGATCCGGCAAAGGAACACCTCAGGGAAGCAAACTACTTCCTTGATCTTCAATTGTCAAAACTGAAACGATCTCTGTGAATCGCACAGATCAACAGTCTCTGAACTTTCCTTCTTGCTCACATTTACGTTTTTGGTTTGGATTTTGCCCGGGAGTTCGAGACTGTCTTGTTTTCTG
>NZ_AZAC01000001.1 GCF_000931935.2 Dethiosulfatarculus sandiegensis | reverse complement strand
GCCGCACAGATTGCCGCTTGCTCTCCTGCCGAAGAGTATGCAGGTTTTGGTTTGACCCCCGGCAGGGCGTTAAACAGCCTTCGCATCAGTTTCTTGATCGAGCACCGGTACTTCCCGGCCAGCCAGTGCGCCAGCTTCCAGAACACTATGTGATCCAATTTACGGTACATGGTGCCTGTTTGGCCAGCCCAAGCGCCTTGATCTTGAACTCCTCCGAAAATCGGCGGCGTGACGATTTCTTCTGATTTTTCTGTGATGGCATCGAACACCTCCGTTAAGCTAATTACTCGCTTAATCGTGTGTCCGTCAAAGATGGGCTGGATCACTCATGACATTCCCGGAGCAACAGACGATCTCAGCACTCTATGTACCATTCGTATTTACCATCCCTCTCCACTGCCAGACTCAAGCAGCTCCACAGGGAAGTGTCATAGGGTCAAATTCCGGGTTTCCGCTCGCCTCATAAGCCACATGCCTTTTATCAAATGGCTCACTCCATCCCCATTTAACCCTACTAATATAGTTTTATTTTAGTGTATTCACACCAGTCACAAGCCCGCAATGGGGCATTTCGCCCCAAAAGCTTGGGGATTTTCACCCCAAAAAATATGGAATGTGTACTTGTGAAATATGACACTAAGTATGCCGGGATTGACATAGGAATTATTTTTGGATTTTTTTCAGTCAGTTATATACAAAGTAATAAAATTTTAAACCTTTTTCAATAGTGGCACGCTCATTGCTTTATTAAGCGGGCAACAGAGCAAATAAAGAATCGTCTTTCATATATAAGGAGAACACCCCATGCCCGCTTATGAATATGTTTGCAGCAAGTGCGGTTCCAAGGAAATCCGGATTACCGGTATCAACGACCATAAAGTCTTTTGCGACCAGTGCGATGGCGAAATGTTCCGCCACGTAGACCCCGAATCACTTTTGGCTTCATACGCTACCTCTCAGGTGAACGCCCGCTAGGCGCACCTGTAAGCGATTGAAACAGCATATAATACCCCAAACAGCTTTTCCTCTATAGGTTGTTTTACCTCCAGGCTTGCCGAAGAGGGCTCCCCAAAGGCCCTCTTCGGCGCTTTTTTTTCCCACAAGCTGTTAACCCGCCAATTTGAGCCGATTCAAGTATTTTGATCCCAAAAACCGTCTCCAAAATCACATACACTTCCGGCTGGGGTTATGACCAAAAACCTGAGCCGGATTTATACCAAGAAGCCGCAAATATTCCCATAGCCAATAAGGCCAAGGTATTATTCCATGTTCCAAGGTTGAAAAACCATGGGGCATTTTGCCCCATAGCCTCAAAAACAGGCAAAAACCCCACTAATATAGTTGATAATTTACCAATTAAGCAGCCTGTTATTTTGACGAAAAGTACGCTTTAGATGTATCATTCATGCTTACGTGAAAGGGCTACAACGAGGTATGGAGAACCAATGACCCCACCCAAAAACACCTTTGATTTCATCAACACCCTGGAGCAAAAGGGTTGGCTCAAAAAGATCAGTGAACCGGTTGATCCAAAGCTGGAGATAACCGCCTTGAGCGAACCGGTCATGAAGGCAGGCGGACCTGCGCTTTTATTTGAAAACGTCAAGGGTTCGGAGATGCCTCTGGCCATCAACCTGTTCGGCTCCAGCGAACGTATGAGTCTGTCCCTGGGTGTGGATAACTTGGACCGCATATCAGACAGGTTGCGTGAACTCATGGCCATGGAGCTGCCTCAGGGGCTTTGGGCAAAGGTCATGACAGCCCTGCCCAAGTTAAAGGAGCTTTCCGCCTTTGCCCCCCGCACGGTTAAGGATGCCCCCTGCCAGGAGATTATCCTTAAAGACAAGGAAGCCTTTCTGGACAGGCTTCCCATCCTGACCTGTTGGCCGGATGACGGCGGACCCTTTATCACCCTGCCCCAGGTCATCACCGCCGACCCGGAGACCGGCCGCCAGAACGTGGGCATGTATAGGTTGCAAAAATACGACGCCCGTACAACCGGCATGCACTGGCACAGGCACAAGGGAGGAGCGGCTCATTACCGGAAAGCCCTCTCCCTGGGCCAAAAACTCCCCGTATCCGTTGCCCTTGGCGGCCCTCCGGCAGCCACTTACACGGCAAGCGCGCCCTTGCCGCCGGTGCTTGATGAGTTCATGTTCACCGGTTTTCTCATGGGCAAACCCCTTAAGGTGGTCAAGTGCGTAACAAACGACCTCATGGTCCCGGCAGAGGCGGATATTGTCCTGGAGGGTTATGTCGACCCTGCCGAACCCTGGCGCACCGAAGGCCCCTTTGGCGACCACACCGGGTTCTACTCTCTGGCGGACGAATACCCGGTCTTCCACCTCACCGCCATGACCCAGCGCAAAAACCCGGTTTATCCGACAACGATTGTAGGCAGGCCGCCCATGGAGGACCTCTACCTGGGCATGGCCACAGAACGCATATTCCTGCCTTTGTTGCAGATGGTCCTGCCCGATGTGGTGGATTACCACATGCCCGCAGAAGGGGTTTTCCACAACCTGGTCTTTGTATCGATTAAAAAGGAATATCCCGGCCAGGCATACAAGGTGCTCAACGCCCTTTGGGGCCAGGGCCAGATGATGTTCGCCAAGGTGATCGTGATTGTGGATGAGCATGTCAATGTGCGCGATCCCCAGGAAGCCTGGTGGGAGGCGCTTAACAATATTGATCCGCAAAGGGATGTGATCTTCACCAAGGGCCCGGCCGACGCCCTGGACCACGCGGCCCAGATGCCCTGGCTGCATACCAAAATGGGTATAGACGGAACCAGAAAAACACCGGAAGAGGGTTTCACCCGGCCCTGGCCGGACCGCATTGAAATGACCCCTGAAATCCAGAATCAGGCGTTGAAAAAACTCAAAAAGTGGGGACTGTTGTAAAATGGCCGATTCCAGGCTCTCCAAACTGACTAATTTCTTTGAGCTGGTTAAGTTCAGCCACACCATATTTCTTTTTCCCTTTGCCCTTGCCAGCGTGGTGTTGGCCCATTATGTGCGCCCCATTACCTGGGGAGGGCTTTTCTGGATCGTGGTGGCCCTGGTGGCGGCCCGCACCTCGGCCATGGTAATAAACCGCCTGGCAGACCTGCGCTTTGACGCCCAAAACCCCCGCACCGCGAACCGGGGCCTGGTCACCGGCCAAGTCAGCCAACCCACAGCCTGGTTTTACCTTGCCATATCCTGCGCTGTATTCATCCTGGCCAGCTGGCAGCTGAGCGACCTGTGCCTT
Source organism: Dethiosulfatarculus sandiegensis (assembly GCF_000931935.2). GTDB lineage: Bacteria > Desulfobacterota > Desulfarculia > Desulfarculales > Desulfarculaceae > Dethiosulfatarculus > Dethiosulfatarculus sandiegensis. The sequence continues at coordinate 364,226 of NZ_AZAC01000001.1, read as the reverse complement.
TTGCTATCTCCTGTGGCCCTGGTCTGGATCATGGGCTATTCCTACAGCAAGCGCTTCACCAGTCTTTGCCATATCTGGCTCGGCGCAGCAACGGCCCTGGCTCCTGTGGGGGCCTGGATAGCGGTGAGCGGAGCTTGGGACTGGAGGGCCGTAATTCTGGCCATTAGCGTAACCACCTGGGTGGCAGGCTTTGATGTAATTTACGCCTGTCAGGATCTTGAGTTTGACCAAAACCACAGGCTGCATTCCCTGCCTGCCCGCCTGGGCCTGAAAAAGGCCCTGTGGGTCAGCCGGGGCCTGCATCTCATCTCAACTATCGGTTTTTTCGCCCTGGCCCCTCTCTTTGGCCTGGGCTCCCTTTATCTGGCCGGGGTCTCCCTGGTAAGCTTGGTCCTGGTTCTGGAACAGATCGTGGTGGCCAAAAAACGGGCCAACATCCCCATGGCCTTTTTCACCATGAACGGAGTGATCTCTGTAATGTTCTTCATTTTCCTGGCAGTGGACTGTTGGATAAGGGGCTAGCGTGAACCAGCTCGAAATTGATCTCAGGTTCCTGGGAGTATGGGAAAAGGCGCTTGAGATTGCGGCGGAGCTGGGCCCTTACACCGCGATCCGCTATATCAGGTCTTCCTGCCGAACCCTGGCCAAGGTGTATCACCCGGATTTAAACGATCAAGCCTATAAGCAGGTTGCAACCCAAGGCCAAAAAAGGCTCAACCTCATAAAAGAGCGCCTGGACCTCACACAAGATCAGGACCTGGCCCGTTTTCTCGGCGCGCAAAACCACACCGCAAGAGCCTCGCGTCACAGGATACTGGTGGTGGAGGACGAGTCCGGGTTAAGGGAAAACCTGGCCGATCTTCTGGGGCTGGAAGGCTTTCACGTAAGCACCGCGGCCAACGGCGTACAGGGCCTGGGCTCACAACTTACCTTCAGGCCGGACCTGGTGATCACCGATGTGGTCATGCCCATAATGGACGGGGTGGAAATGGTGCGTCAGATGCGCCAAAGAGACCTGAACCTCAAGGCCATATTTATCAGCGGATTTTTCGGCACCAGGGCGGTGGCCGGTGAGCTGGTCCAGGAAATACAGCGTTTCGGCTACCCCAGACTAAGTAAACCCTTCCGTCCCAGCCAATTGTTTGATATGGTGCATAAGACTCTGACCTGATCTTGAAAAAGAGAGGTTCTTATGCCCTTGGAGCTCACCCTAGGCAACCTCCTGGACCAAGCAGCCGGTCATAAACCCAATTCCCCAGCCCTGGTGGACTTGCCCACAAACACCAGGCTGACCTATGCCGAATTCGCACAAAAGACAGACCAGCTTGCCCGAGGCTTTATCGCCCTGGGGCTTCTCCCCGGAGACCACCTGGCCCTTTGGGCGCCTAACCAGCCCCAATGGCTGATATGCCAATTCGCCTGCGCCAAGGCAGGGCTCATTCTGGTTAATCTGGATATTTCGTTGGATGAAAAAGGGCTTAAGTTTATTCTGGAAAACGCGGACGTGCGCGCACTGGTGCTCGCCAAGGGCATAAACCAAAACGAGTTTTTCGACACCCTGCAAGCCTTGCGCAAAAAGCCGGGCCTGCCCGCAGAGCTCAAACACCTGATCCTCACGGAAAAAGCCCCTGACTCAGCCTTGCCCAGCCTGGATGATATAGCGGCCAAGGCGGACGAGGCCTCCCAAACTGAGCTCAAAAAACGCATGCAGATCCAGTCGCCCGGCGATCAAAGCTCTTTAATCTACACCTCAGGCACCACAGGCAGACCCAAGGGAGTAATGCTGAGCCACAGGGGACTATTGAACACCTCTTTTGCAGCGGCTTCCATCCAAGGCCTTGACCATACGGACAAACTTTTAATCACCGTTCCCTTGAGTCATATGTTCGGCTGCATCTGTTTGACCATGCCGGGCATTCTGGCCAGGAGTTGTCTGATTATCCCCTCCAGGCTTCCGGAACCCAAAACCACCCTTAAGGCGGCTTACCGGGAAAAGGCAACCGCCATATATGGCGCGCCCACCACGTTTATGGCGCTTATGGAACAGCCGGATTATCGTCCGGATATGCTCGCCAGTCTGCGCACCGGGATCATGGCCGGAGCGGTCTGCCCCCTGGAGGTCATGGAAAAAGTGGTGAACCAGATGGGTATCAAGGACATATTGATAGGCTACGGCCAGACCGAGGCCTCATCCTGGATATCCCTCACCCGGCCCGATGATATTCTTGAACTGAGGGTCTCCACTGTGGGGCGCCCCATAGAAGGGGTGGAGGTGATCATCTCCGACCCGGAGACCGGCCGCGCCCTGCCCAGGGGAAGCATTGGCGAAATAAGGGCCAGGGGATTCAACATGCTGGGTTACAAGGGCCTGGAAACCGCCACCAAAGAAACCTTGGACCAGGAGGGGTGGCTCCTCACCGGTGATCTGGCTTCCATGGATGAAAACGGTTACCTGCGCATTTTCGGCAGGGTGAAAGAGGCCATCATCAAAGACAACCAAGTGGTTTTCCCCAGCCGCATTGAAGCGGTTCTGCTTAAGCATCCCCAGGTGGCCGATGCCCAGGCCTTTGCCGTTTCGGTGGGGGATCATAAAGAGGAAGTGGCGGTCTGGATCAGGGTCCTGCCCGAATATGAGCCGAATATTGAGGAGATAAAGGGCTTCTGCGACCAAAGGCTCAGCCCCCTTGAACAACCCGAACACTACAAAATAGTGAAAAGCTTTCCCATGACCGCTTTGGGTAAGCCCAAAAAATTCGTTATGCGTAAACAATTCATGCAGGAGTTGGGGCTTACCTAATAAGGCAATATGACTCCTAAAAGGATTAGATATCGAAACGTCTTGACATTACTGACAAAATTGGTAAGAATAGCCTAGACCTTTGAAAGGCCCCCAAATTCGGGGACTAAGGCCGCCCGGAAGGCCAGAGCTTTCCGGGGTTCCGGAGTTTGGGCAAATACGAGCTGAAACACCGGTGATATTTTGGAGTGAATAATTATTATGGACGCGGAGTTCATCAGCAAAAAAGAGTTCAACCGTCGCTTCAGGGGCTATGACACTGAAGAGGTGAGATCCTTCTTGGAGAAGGCGGCCGAAGAAGTGGCCGAGCTTAGAAGCGAGGCGCGGGAGCTGCGCCAGGAGCTGGCCGAGGTCAAGGGAGAGCTCAAGGACTACCATGGCCGGGAGCAAACCCTGGAGGCGACCCTTTCCCAAACCAGGCAACTGGCCGAAGAGATCAAGACCAATGCCGAGCGGGAGGCGGACCTCCTGGTGGCCGAGGCTGAATTACAAGCCGAAAAGATACTGGGGCAAACCCACACCAGGCTGGCCCAGATCCACGACGATATAGCTGAACTCAAGCGCCAGCGGGCCCAGTTCGAGGTTCGCCTGCGCTCTTTAGTTGAAGCCCATCTCAAGCTGTTGGATGTGGAAACGGACCGCGATCGGGATATGGCAGAGCTGGAAGACAAAATCAGGATTCTGCGCTCCCCCAACTCTTCCACTTGATGTGTTGGAGCTTAAACCTTCAGCCGACGGGGTCTCTTTTGCGGTGAAAGTGACCCCAAGGGCGTCTAAAGACTCCTTAAACGGAGTAGTAGAAGGCGTTCTTAAGATCAGGCTAAATGCCCCGCCTGTGGATGGAGCCGCCAACAAGGCTCTGGTTCGCTTCCTGGCCAAAACACTTAACACATCCAAATCACGTGTAAAAATTATTTCCGGAGAAAAATCCCGCCAAAAACGCATCAAGGTTTCTGGCATAACTCCGGAAGAGGTGAAAAAAGGCCTGGGAGTATGATGGCGTGAAGCATAAGTTTTTTACGCTATGCTTTTTGGTATGCCTTTTAAATCTTTATTCTTCCGTCCTTGGGTCCACCACACCCTCTGTGCCCGACCTTTCCATCACCGCCCCTAACCCCAAGCTGGCCGCCCATGTAAGTCAGATCTGCGGCCAGGCCTGCCCGGAGCTGGAAAGGCTCATTGGAAGCGCCCCTCAACAGATCAAACTGGTGGTGGCGGGAACAGACCGGGAATTTGCTCAAAGAGTGGACGAACTTGACGGTCCCCGTTGGGCCGCCGGGCTGGCTGTACCGGCCAAAAGGTTTATTCTTTTACGCTCGCCCAGCCAGTTGACCGACTTAAATACCTTCCGCTCGGTTCTGATTCATGAGCTTACCCATATCTACCTGTATCAGGCTCTGGGTCGGCAAAAAAAGCTCCCCCTGTGGCTGGAAGAAGGGCTGGCCATGCATGCCGCCAAACAAGGCGGTCTGGGCCTTTCCGGGATAATGGCCAAGGGAGTCCTTTTGGACCAACTGATCCCCTTTGCCGACTTAGCCACACGTTTTCCGGGCAAGTCCGAAGAAGCCGGGTTGGCCTATGCCCAGTCTTTTTACCTGATAAGCCATATCCTGGACAAACACGGGGCGAAAAGCATCCCCAGGTTGATCAGGGCCATGATCCACGCCAAGGATATCAGCGGAGCCTTGCACCAGGTTCTGGGCCAGGGTCTGGTGGCCCTGGAGGCGGACTTCACCGAATCCATGAACTCACGCTTTTCCTGGCTGGCCGTTCTGACAGCCGCAGGCGCGCTCTGGATGCTGGTTGCCCTGGTGGCCGCAGTGGGGCTGGTGGCCCGGCGCAGAGATCAGGTCAGGCGGATCAAAGCCATGGTTGACGGTGATGAAAAAGACGATGCCAGGGAAGAAAAGAATCATGTGCAAAAAGGCACACGATCCTCTTCACGCCAAAAGATACTGGCGGAAGCTGGCTTGGATAAACGCCGCGACCCTTAAAAAAGGGCCGCCGACGTTCTTAGGCGTGATGTGAAAAACCTAGTCTCTCCAGAGATTCGTCATGCAACTGCAATTGCTGGTAATGCTCACGGGCCGCAGAGCAGTGAAAACTCAGGCTGCAATGGGCCAGGCATATGGTGTCGGAGCGGTCAAACTCACCAAAGCAGTCTATACGTCCCTCAAGATCTTCAAGCGGCAATTTTTGCGCCAAATTTTTTCCCTCTTACGAAAAGAGTTTGCATCCACCCGGCGATATCGCCTTAGGTGAATGATCAGTTAAGGAACACCCTGCGGTATTCTTTTATGTTCTGAAGGGCGATGCCGGCCCCCATGACCACACTGGTCAGGGGATCTTCAGCTATCCTCACCCTCATATTTAATTCTTCTGAAATGCGGCGGTCAAGTCCTCTTATCAAGGCGCCTCCACCGGCCAGCACAAGTCCCTGTTCGGCCACGTCTGAAGCAAGTTCAGGCGGGGTCTTTTCAAAGGCCCTGCGCACACTCTCCACTATGACCTCAACCGGCTCGGCCAAGGCCTCCCTCACCTCTTCGTCATTCATGGTGACGGTGCGGGGAATGCCCTGAACCAGATCCTTGCCGCTGACCTCCATGCTCAGCGGCTGATCCAGCGGAGCGGCTGATCCAATTCTTATTTTTACCATCTCCGCAGTATTTTCGCCTATGAGCATCTGATATTTTTTTTGCGCCAGCCTCATGACAGCCTCATTGGCCTCGTCTCCGGCCACGCGTACAGACTCGGAATAGGCAGTGGCAAACATGGAGATCACCGCAACCTCGGTGGTGCCGCCTCCAATATCCACCACCATGGAGCCCTGGGGCTTGTCAATGGGAAGCCCTGCGCCAATGGCGGCCGCCATTGGTTCTTCGATCAGAAAAATCTCCCTGGCCCCGGCCTGTTCGGCGCTTTCGATCACGGCCCTTTTCTCCACCTGGGTGACGCCTGTGGGCACGCCTATGAGCATGCGCGGCTTGACCAGGCGGGCAGAGGTGCGGACCTTGGTTATGAATTGCCGGATCATGACCCTGGTTAAGTCAAAATCCGCAATCACACCGTCTTTAAGGGGACGGCTGGCCAAAATGGAAGGGTTGGTGCGTCCCAGGTACTCCTTGGCCTCTTTGCCAACGGCCACGGGCTTACCGTTCTGGCGCTGCACGGCCACAGCGGAGGGCTCGTTTAAAACCACCCCTTTACCCTTGATAAAAATCAAGGTGTTGGCCGTACCCAGGTCCATGGCCAAATCTTTGCCGAAAAGGCCCAACAACTTGTTCAGCACCATTGGCGGTTATCCTCCTCTTATCTGTATCGCCTTTTTTCAGGAAAGGCGGTAATGATCAATTGTCGCGGCAACCCGGTGTCCCGCCAGTTGTAATGCCCACATCTCATCTTCGGCAAGATCACGGTTCAATGAACCGGCAAAAGCCCAGACCCCCGTTAGTCTGCGCCAGGCCAACAGGGGTGCTCCTACAAAGGCATTATACCCGGCCATGGGCTCATCAGGACTGATCAAATAGGATTTTCCCTTTAAAGGCCGCAGACGGGAATGGGCCAACGGCCTGGCTTCTTTAAGAATCCACCCCAAAAGCCCCTGGCTGACCGGAAAGGACCTTCCCTTCAGGGCAGCCATGGATGCTCCCTGGGCGGCGGTCAGGGTGTACTGCTTGCGCCCAGGCAGAAGGAGGCAAATAACCCCCATTGAAAATCCGGTGAACTTAAGCCCCGCCTCTAAAATCTCAGAATAAAACTGTCCCGCATAACGATAGTCTAAAGAGGCGTTTTCCACATCAAACAAAAGGTCTATCATGCGCCCGTAAAGCTCTTCCCTGGCAAAAACCTTGGAATGCTCAACCAGATTGGCCAAGACCCTGGAGAAATCCCGGATTATCTTTTTTTCTTTTTCACCAAAGGCCAGACGGTTTTTGGTGTCCACCACCAAAACTCCGTCCGGGCCCACAGGCATGCCCACAAAAGCCTTTACACCCTCATCCTGGTCGTAAAGCAAGGTTGCGTTGGAGCCCTGCTTATAACGATCAACATCCACGGGAGTACCGTGTTTGGCCACAAAACCCACCACGCCTTCACCCGGCGCGATATCCGCATCAGATCGAAAGGAGCGGCTCAAGGTATGCCAGATATAGGGGCGCAAGGGGCCGTCCTTTTCCTTGCGCAGAAAAAGGGCCGCCGTAAAGGCTTCAGTAATGTCCGCCAATAAATTTATGGCGTCGCGTAATTCCTGATTGGGGTCCATACATCCCCGGCCTCATGGTAAATAGGATCAACTGCAATCACTACAGAATTTTTTATAAGAACGATCATAAGATCGTTCGCCTTCAGAAGTAAAAAAGCATCCGGGAATTTGTCTCATTTTGCGGTGATAGGCCACACATTGACAACAAAGCCCTGTTTTATCACAGGCGGAATAGGTGCAGGTGCATTGGGACAAATTTGACTCAATATTAGGACAAGCTTCTTTCATATCTTTTAAAGTCAGCAAATGTGCACCATCTTTCATAATAAGCAAACCATATCAGCGGCCTGGTTATCAATTTCAATATACTGTATATAGGATCACAAGGGGTGTCAACCACCAAATAATGGGGTATATTGACGAAACACTTGAATTCGCGGCCCTTTGCCCGATAGCGTGCGGCCAGGGAGAAGACCAATGCCAGAACTGCCGGAAGTAGAATGCGTGCGTCGCACACTTGCTCCAGTCATTATCGGAAAAAATATAATTAATATCGTAATAAACCTTGAGAAAATTGTAAGACCCGATCCATTATTTTTCCAAAAGGGCTTATTAAATAAAAGAATAGTGCAAGTTGATCGACATGGCAAACTGCTCATCGTCCACTTGGAAAACAGTTCTTTTTGGGCTATTCATCTTGGCATGACCGGCCAGATAATCCTGCGCGAAAAACAACCGGATTTGCCCCATATTCACGCCTGTATACATTTTAACGACCAAAGCGGCTTTTTCTTCCGTGATGTGCGGCAATTCGGCTTCATGGCCTATCTGCCGAATAAAGAAGCCCTGCAAAAAGGCCCATTAAAAAACATGGGACCGGATGCGCTTATGATCAGCCTGGAAACCTTTACCAAAAGTCTGGCCGGACGCAAGGCCCCAATCAAGTCTCTTTTGCTTGATCAGCGCATCCTGGCCGGTGTGGGTAATATCTATGCCGATGAATCCCTGTTCCGGGCGGGCATCGCCCCCACCAGCCGGGCCGGAGAGATTCCCCCCAAAGCCCTGGCCAAGCTGCACCGGATTTTGAGGGAGCTTTTAGGTCAGGCCATTGATTGCGGCGGCTCCAGCATAAGGGATTATGTGGACGCAAAAGGAGAAGCGGGGTCTTTTCAGGATCTCCACCAGGTCTATGGACACAAGGGAGCCCCCTGTCCCATCTGCGGCAGGGAGATAAAAAAAATCACCCTGGGCGGACGCTCCACCCACTATTGCCGCCATTGCCAGAAATGCTATTAAGAGCCTTTCAAAAGCCTTGAAACTGCAATTGAGCCGAACCCGGGCCATGCAGCACCCCAAAAAATCTTCGATTTTTCGGGGACCCCGAATGACGGCCCGCCGAATTGCGAGGCTTTCTTGAGAAGATTAATTCTAGCCACTTGGCAAAACCCAAGTTTTTGCCAAGGAGCCTTTGCCTTAAGTGCAAAGGCTCCTTTTTCAATTTGCGTTTTTATTTGCGGTGATGATCTCTCACCCTGAAATCGGCGGGAGGGTCATAGCTAAAGACCTGCCCGGAAAAATCCGGATTCACCTCGAGGTCTTGGAAAAGATACTCCGTCACATCCCCCACCAGGCTGGTTATTCTGAAGCCTTTTAACAAGAGCGAATCCGGCTCAAACCATAGCACCAGGGTTTTAAGGTCCACCCTGCGGTGCTTGGGGATCAATACCAGGACCAGGCTCTGTTGATCAGGTCCTTTGTGTTCCTGACCCGGTTTTTCCAGGTTAAAGTCCTGGTCCAGGGCGGCCAGCCCGCCCAAGGCGTCGAGCAAGGGCTTGAGCCCGCTGGTGAACTGCTCCTGGGGATAAAGGTCCGCCCTTTGCCTGGACTCCCGCACCCACCAGACTCCCTGGTCCGTGGCCACGATCAGCTCCTCTTTGGGAGTTTTTTGCTCCAGGCGCAGGTTGGTGGGCCGGGACCAATAGAGAACGCCCGCCCCTTTAATCTCTCTGTTCAACTGGGAGCCTGTCGCCACAAAACGGCTGTGCCTCAGATAAGAGGCCTTTATCCCGTGGATATCCTGATAACGTTTTTGAATCTCAACCGCCAGATCGCCCGGCTCCCCTGAAGCCAGGGCCCGGTTAACAGCCCAAGGGGCGAAAAGCAAAAACAGAACCGCCCCAAACGCCACCCACTTTTTCATCAGATCCTCCTCAAAAGGAGAAGTAAAAACAAACATGGTCTATTCCCTTATCAGCACCTCTCGGGGTCTGCTGCCGTCGGACGGCCCCACAATCCCCTCGCGCTCCATCTGTTCTATCATACGGGCGGCCCGGTTATATCCCACCCTGAGCCGTCTTTGCACAAAAGAAATCGAAGCCTGGCCGGTCTCCCGCACCAGGGCCACGGCATCGCCATATCTTTCATCTTCCGGCTCATCATCCCCCCCGCCTGATTCGCCTTCAGCCGGAGTCTGCACAATGCTGGGGTCATAATCCGGCTTGGCCTGACTTCGCACAAAGTCCGCCACCGCCTCGATCTCATTGTCACTCACAAAAGCGCCGTGCAACCTCATCAGCCCGGAAGCGCCGGGAGGGGCAAAAAGCATATCTCCCTTGCCCAAAAGCTGTTCCGCGCCCTGTTGATCTAAAATTGTGCGGCTGTCCACCCGGCTGGTGACCTGAAACGATATGCGGGAGGGGAAGTTGGCCTTGATAAGTCCCGTGATCACATCCACGCTGGGGCGCTGGGTGGCCAGAACCAGATGCAGCCCCGCGGCCCTGGCCATCTGGGCCAGGCGGGTGATAAGGGCCTCCACCTCCTTGGAGGCGACCATCATCAAATCGGCCAACTCATCGATGATCACCACAATATATGGCAATGGCCCGGTCTGGTTGAATTCGTCAGGCCCATCGCCTTCCCTGAACAGGGCGGAGGGGCCTTCCTTTTTAAACTTGGCGTTAAAAGATTCAATATTGCGCACCCCCATGCGGGCCAGAAGCTCATAACGCCTTTCCATCTCATTAACCGCCCAGCGCAGGCCCGCCGTGGCTTCCTGAGGATTGGTGATAATGGGGTAGAGCAGATGGGGAATATCGTTATAAGTCGAAAGTTCAATGCGCTTGGGGTCAACCATGAGCATGCGCACTTCTTCCGGAGTGGCCCTGTACAGGATGGAAAGCACCATGGTGTTGATAAAAACACTCTTGCCCGCACCGGTGGCGCCTGCGATCAAAAGATGAGGCATCCGTCCCAGGTTGTTGACCACCGGAGCCCCTAAAATATCCTTGCCCAGGGCCAGGGTCAGGGGACTTTGGGCATTTTGATAGGTCTTGGAACCCAAAAGCTCCCTGAGGTAAACCGTCTCCCTTTGCTGACTGGGTATCTCTATGCCAATCACCGCCTTGCCCGGAATGGGGGCCACGATGCGAATGGACCGGGCCTTTAAGTTCATGGCCAGGTCATCGCTTAAGTTGGCCACCTTGCTTATCTTAACCCCTGGTGCGGGCTTGAACTCATACATGGTGACCACAGGCCCGGGGGCCACCTCGACAACCTGTCCCTTTACCCCGAAATCATTTAATTTTTCTTCAAGGAGCTGGGAATTTTTCCGCAGGACATCAGCATGGTCCACAGGCTTCGGATCTTTGTTTTCCTTTAAAAGGTCCACAGGCGGCAAGTGATAGGGACCTTTACTCTCCGCCTTGATTTCGACGTCGGTGGCCTGATTTGAATTTGGCTTACGGGGTCTGATCTTGGGACCTGCCTGATCGTTAAAGAGATTCTTTTCCGGTTCACCCTCAAAGGCCTCTGAGACCGGTTCAGGCACGGGCACAGGCTCCGGTTCAGCTTGAGGTTCGGGTTCATACTGCTCCTGGGTGGCAATAATCGGGCCCGATTTTTTGGGCTTACTTTTTGTTGCCCCCTCAAATCCCGGTTCCAAAAAAGGCCCTAAAAAGGACCAGCTCGACCAGACCAAAAGTCCGACTCCGCCCAAGGCCAACACCACCGGAAGCCCCCAGGCCAACGGAGCGCCGGCCCAGCCGAACAATCCCCGAGCCATGGCCAGGCCGCCTTTTCCTCCCATGGATAACGAGACCCCCTCATAGGGCATTTTAAGCCCACTTTGCCCTAAAAGTGCGGCCAGGGAGATAATCAGCCAAACAGATCCGGCCGTCAAAAGAATCACCGAGCCTGCGGATTTTTCCTTGAGCACAATGGGAAGGGAAAGCCAGGGCAGGAAAACCAAAAGCCAGGCAGCCAGTCCGAAGATGCTGTAAAGCGAAGAGGCGGTATAGGCCCCGGCCAGACCCAGGGGGTTGGCCACAGCCCCGGCCTTTTCCATGAGCGGTGTAGGGTCATTCGGTGAATAACCAATCAGGGAGACAAGCAAAAACAAGGTGAAGAACAATAGGCCGCCACCCAAAAACCAAACAGCCAAACCGTTTAGTTTGAGGCTTTTGGGGAAACTGAATTTTCGCCTGTTTGGAGATCTTTTGGCCACTGCCTGATATATCCTTAATCTTTTCAGTTAGTTGGATTGTAACACAAACCTGTTGCGCTCAAGGTCTGTTTTTCGGTAGGTTTCTTTAAAAACTCAGATGGTCAACCAGTATTTTCCCGGCCCTTTCCCGCCTGAATCAAAAGATTCAAAAAAGGGTTGTTTTTAATTTTTCTCGATCAGCTCTTGAATACGCTCTTTCAGAATCCCTGCCAATTCATCACGTTGGGGCATCTTCATGCCCGCGGTGGAAATGGGCTCTCCCAAAACCACCTGTATATGACCGGGCGCAATGAGCAGCTTATTCGGCGCCATGGCCCGGGCCGCGCCGATTATGGCCACCGGCACCACCGGGGACTGAGCCCGGATGGCCAGGGCCAGGCCGCCGGATTTAAAGGGCAGCAGCCCACCATCCTCAGACCTGGTTCCCTCCGGGAATATAACCGCGCTGTCGCCTTCGATTATACACTTGGCCGCCTCAACCAGGCTCTTAACCGCCGCCCTGTTGTTGGAGCGGTCAATGGGCAAGGCCCCTGCCCGCCTTATGGCCGGTCCGAAAATCGCTATTTTGAAAAGTTCTTTTTTGGCCAGCCAATGAAAATTGGGAGGCAACCCGGCCTGCAGGGCGGGTATATCCAGGGCAGAGGTGTGGTTGGAGACAAATACATATCCCCCGGCCTGGGCCAGATTTTCAAACCCCTTGGTGCTCAGGCCGATAAAGGCCCCCTTTAGCAGAAGCCTTCCCCATGAGCGGGCAATCTTCAAAAGAAAGGCCTGAGAAGCTCCCAAAAGGCTGAAGACGACCACTAAGGAGGAGATGAAAATCGTGATAAAGGCAGCCCAGGCAGTACCCCATATGGAAATAATCAATACAAGCGGCTTAGGTAAATTCACTGAAAAACTCCAACCCCCGGCAGAGTAGCTGAATAAGGTAGTGCAAAACCCATCGCAAATTGGTGGGCTGAATCGGCCCGGTTCAATTATATAGGCGCTCCGGTTTGGTTGGCAAAAAAACCATTTCAACCAACCAGCAGGTGAAGAGGTCCTAGAGGCATTCTCCCACTTTTCCCGGCCCATATCTGGCCGGGCATGTCAAGATTGTCATGCAATCACTATTTGGTCAAGGCCAACCGAATTTTGTTTTTTATATTAATAACCCAACCATGGCGGCGGACAAGGCCGGTTTTTTGTGTCACAATTTGAGCGGGCCTTTTGGGAGCGTAAATCGCTTTTAAAAACACCCCTTGCCCGAAAGACCCCACTGGGGGGGCGGTCTAAAAAATCAAAGGGAATCCGGATCGCTTTAGCCCCCTTAACAGCTTTTTGGCAAGCTTCTCCCAAATTTTGGCAACAGGCTGAAATTACGCCGTAACTAATCATAGTTGAGTGGGGACCTTCCCTGGCGTCCCTGAAGAACTAAGGTTTCAGGGTGTATTTTGAGCCAGCTATTAGGCTGTTTGTTAACAGCCGAAAACTAAAAATAACTCCTGCAATCCTTAAGTAGCGCTCAGCTCGCGTTTGGTTGCCACTCGCGCAAGGGTTGTGTTAGAGTCCAAGCAATAATGAATAAAGGAGGAACCATGGCGCGCGGCATAAACAAAGTCATTCTAATCGGCAACTTGGGGGCAGATCCGGAGCTCAAGTACACTGCCGGGGGGACTGCCGTATGCAAATTCAGAATCGCTACGTCAGAAACCTTTAAAGACCGCGACGGCAATCAGCAGGAACGCACCGAATGGCACCGGATAACCGCCTGGGGCAAATTGGCCGAGATCTGCGGTCAGTATCTCAGCAAAGGCCGTCAGGTGTATGTGGAAGGCAGCCTGCGCACCAATATGTGGGAAGACCAGCAGGGTAACAAACGCTACAGCACTGAGATCGTGGTCAGGGATGTACAGTTCCTTGGCGGCGGCGCACAGGGTGGCGGCGGAAACTACGGCGGTGGTCAAGGCGGCGGCAATTACGGCGGCGGTCAAGGCGGCGGCAATTACGGCGGAGGCCAGGGCGGCGGCAATTACGGCGGAGGCCAGGGCGGCGGCGGTCAAGGAGGCGGTAATTACGGCGGAGGCCAGGGCGGCGACTTTGGCGGCCCGCCCCCCACTGACGACGACATCCCCTTTTGATACGCCCCTTTAAAAAAAGCATGTACAAAAATCCCGGTTCGCCCCTTGGAGCGGACCGGGATCTAACACTTTCAGACAACCCCCAATAAAAACCAGGTGAGTTGAGTTTTGTCAGGGCACCAGGCCTGCGCTAGCCATGTTGTTTAAAACCACCTTGGCCAGATCCTGAACCAATTTTTTCAGGGAATCCTGATCCAGGGAGCGAGAGGCCCCGGCCCAAAGCAGAGTGCCGTCAGAAACCCGATAAAGGTTCGTCTCAAGACTCAAATATTTCCTGGTGCGGTAATAGCCCGGTTCACTCACATAGCTGTAGACCATGGGGTAATACCCGTCCCAGGTGCGATAAACCACAGGCGTGCTGGTGGGAGGCACATAATCCTCTTTGGTTTCAGTACCCTTGTAATGCACTGCCATAACCCCTTGCGCACCCCGGTCCAGGGCTGCCTTGCGGATAAGACCCTGATCCTTTTCCTGCTCACTGTTCAAAACCCTATAGCTGGCCAGGCCCTTTACCTTGTGTTTGGCAAGCTCCCTGACAAACAGGTCCTCAAAGGAACGTCTGACACTGCTTTGGTCCGATATACCCACCACCATTATGCTTTTCAGCGGTTCGGCAGGTTTTTTCTCCACATGCCATACACTGGTCAATTTTGTGGAAGCGCACCCAAAAGCCAGTGCGCATACAGAAAGCAAGGCAAGGCCAAAAAAAAATGTTTTTCCCAGTCGCATAAAATTCAACCCCCTGTCTTTGAGGTAATATCCATGGTAAGAACTCTTTTCCCATAATAGCAGGACCAGCCCAAAAGCCACCTTAAAACAACTGCCAAACTCCATTTATCTCAAAAAAGCAAAGAACAGAGAACCCAAGACTGGTTATCTTTGCACAACCTAAGCAAAATTTCCCTTCTGCCCTAGGTATTTCATACTTGACGCACTGTTTCATTTTGCATAATCTTGGCATTCGTCTTATGTCCGACAATTAAAAGGGCTGTATATAAAATATGAGCTTTAAGGCCACCAAAATAAAACGCGACAAAATTTTCCAACTGATCGTTGAACAGATCCAAGAGGCTATCCTAAGGGGCGAACTCAAGCCCCAGGACAGGCTGCCTTCTGAGATGAAACTCTCCCAAATGTTCTCCGCCAGCCGCAGTAGTGTAAGGGAAGCACTTAGAATACTGGAACAAAAAGGGTTAATCAGCATAAAAAGGGGGGCCCTTGGCGGGGCGGTGGTGCGACGCATGGACACCACCCAGGTAACCGAAGGCTTCACCCTTTTGCTTAAATACAAGCATGTGCGCTTTGACCAGATGGCCGAGTTCAGAGAAGTGCTGGAAGGCGGTCTCACCGCCCTGGCCGCCCAAAGGGTCGATGACACTGCCCTGGCAAGGCTCAAATCCATACTACAAAAGGCCCGTGAAGTGCTGGACCACTCCAAAGAGGATTGGCGGGCATTTTATGACCAGGATATCGCCTTTCACGTGGAGCTGGCCAAGATAACCAAAAATCCGGTATTCACTTCGGTTTTATGCATGCTCCACCAGGACATCCTGGGGGCTGACGATAAATTCGCGGTTTATGACCACGAACTTATGAAGCAAAACTATACAGACTTGGCCAACATCATTACCGCCCTGGAGAAAAAAGACTCCCAAGAGGCAAGCCGACTGGCCAGGGAGCATGTTCGCCGTTTTAACGGTTACATGAAGGCCCAGGAAGAAATGTTCGCCCCGCCCGATCCAAACCAGGGTCAACAGGTGGCGATTGCCGAACAAAACGACTAGAGAAAAAAATGCCTGTATCCAATAAATTATCCCGCATAGACATTGCCAAGGCCGCCCGCAGGGGGGTGCCGGAACTGCGCCCCTATATTCCCGGCAAGCCCTTGGTGGAGGTTAAGGAAGAACTGGGTCTCACCGAGGTGGTGAAACTGGCCTCCAATGAATGCCCTTTGGAGCTTCCCGGCCTGGTTCTCGAGACCATTTTGAAACAGGCCACAGACCTCACCCGCTACCCGGACGGCAACTGCCGCATTTTGGGGCGGGAACTGGCCTCCCGGCTGGGGCTTCAGACTGATTGCCTTTTATTTGGCAACGGAGCCGAAGAATGCATCAGGCTTGTGGCCCAGGCCTTTTTGAACCAGGGCGACCAGGCAATCATACCCAAACCCATTTTCGATGCCTATGAAACCGCAACCATACTCTGCGGGGCCGAGCCGGTGATGGTCCCCCTTATCGGCTATGACATAGACCTTAAGTCCATCAGCGCCAAGGTGACGGAAAAGACCAAGCTGATCTGGCTATGCAACCCGGCCAACCCCACTGCCACGGTATTTAACAAGGAAGCCTTTGACCGGTTCCTGGCAGAGTTGCCTGAAAACATAGTGGTGGTGTTGGACGAAGCCTATTACGAGTTTGTCACTGACAAAAACTGCCCCCACACCGAGCACTATCTGTTCAAGGATGACCGGGTCATCGGCCTGCGCACCTTTTCCAAGGCCTATGGCCTGGCCGGTCTGAGGGTGGGTTACATCATGGCACATCCGGAAGTGATCAAGCTGATCGCCAAGGTAAAGCTACCCTTTAACGTCAATGTAGCGGCCCAGGCCGCAGCTCTGGCCCTTTTACGGGAGGAAAACTTTGCCAAAGGCCATGTTGAACTGATTTGCCGGGAAAGGGAAAGGGTGGCCCGCTCCCTGGCTGAAAATGGCCTTAAATCACCTGTTTCACAAACCAATTTTCTATTTGTGAGACTCCCCGGCTCAGGGGACGAAGTCTTCAGAGAACTCATGCCCAAGGGTTTTATCGTAAGGCCGGGCTCCATATTCGGCATGCCGGATCACATCAGGCTTTCCCTGGGCAGTGAAGATCAAAATGATGGTTTTTTAAAGGCCTTGGATGAGGCACTTAACTAAGTTCCGCTCTGGAAGGCCTTTTTGGGCGGTAATTAAATTATCAAAACGGGTGTTTGAAAACAAACGTTCTTAGCCAAGATCCAATTTGTACTTGGAGGAAGACCATGACCTGCTGTTTGAAAAAATCAATTCTTATGCTCTGCGCCCTTTCCTTTTTAATGGCCCCGGCCTATGCCCTGGCAGGCGATGATGTACTGGCCAAGGTCAAAAAATCAGGCAAGCTGATTGTGGGCACTTCCGCAGACTATCCCCCTTATGAGGCGGTGGATGCCGACAATAAATTCGTGGGTTTTGACATGGACCTGATCCGGGAAGTGGCAAAGCGCATGGGGATCAAGGTTGAGATTAAAGACATGGGTTTTGACAGCCTCATCACCGCATTGCAGGCCAAGAAAATCGACGCGGTCATAGCCGCCATGCAGGCCACCCCCGCCAGAAAGAAAAAGGTTGATTTCTCAACCGTATACCACAAGATCAAGGACGCTTTTCTGGTCAAGAAAGGCTCTAAAATCAAGTTGAACTCCCCTCATGACGCCGCCCCCTACAAGGTGGCCAGCCAGACCGGCACCATCCAGGAAAAATGGGTCAAAACAAACCTGATCGACACCGGAAAAATGGATAAGGACAGATATTTCTCCTATGAGCGGGTGGATAACGCGGCCATGGACGTGGCCAACGGCAGGGTTGAGGTGCTTTTCATCATTGCCGACCCGGCCAAGAAACTGGCCCAAAAGGCAGGACTTGACATAGCACTGGTGACCGGCGAAACAGTCGGCGGCGGTCAGTCCATTGCCCTTCCCAAGGGAGCCGATGCACTCAAGGCGGAAATTGACAAGGCCATTGAATCCATCAAGGCCGACGGCACCCTTAAAAAACTTATGGACAAGTGGGAATTACAGTAGCCAGACTGTAACCTGAACAATAAAATCAGCCGTTTCAGACCGAGGCAACCGGTCTGAAACGGTTGGGATATTTAAGGGGCGCCAAAGGATGGATCCTTTAAAATCTTGAATTTGATGCTCTTTTTCTAAAAGTAAAAGCAGGGAAGCCTCCGGAACGGCAATGCCGTCCCCGAGAGGTTCACCCGTCTTTTATTCTTTATTTTTTTGGTCCGGGCCGTTGCCGGGCCAAAAAACGTTTATAACCGGTTTCTCAGGCAGTTAGTCAATAAAGCGTCAACCGGAATCAGGAAAAGGGAAAAACCCGTTTTCTCCTTTTCCCCGGGCTGCCGCACAAAAGCCTGAGGCCATGGAATCCGTTTATGTGGGATACATTCAGATTCATACTCCCCGGCCTTTGGATAACAGTATCGGTTACTGGTATTGCCCTGGGCCTGGGTCTTGTTCTAGGCACCTTGATGGGCATCTTCAGGGTCTACGGCGGCCCGGTCCTGAAAAGCCTGGCCGCGACCTACAGCACCGTGGTAAGGGCCCTTCCCGTAGTTGTAATCATCTTCATTTTGTATTTTGTCATTGCCGAGCTGGTTGATCTGTCGCCCTTCCTATCCGGGGCCATAGCCCTTGGTTTTGCCAGCGGAGCCTATCAGAGCGAGATTGTGCACGGCGCCTTGAACTCCATTCCCCCGGGCCAGATGAAGGCGGCCAGGGCCATTGGCATGTCCCGCTTCAAAGCAATCCGGCACATTATCGCGCCCCAGGCCATGCGGGTCGCCCTGCCCTCCTGGGCCAATGAAGTCACCTTGGTTTTAAAGGATTCCTCGCTGGTCTATGTAATCGGCGTACCGGAAATAATGCGCAAGGCCCAGCATGTCAGCGCCCGCACCATGGAGCCGTTTCAGGCCTTTGCCACAGCGGCAATCCTCTACCTTTTGCTGACGCTTTTGGCCATTCGGGTGCTGGAAACGCTGGAACATCGCTACAAGATTGAGATTTAAGGATTTTTCATGGCTGATCAACCGATCATCAGAATAGACAACCTGCACAAGACCTTTGGCCAGCTCGAGGTCATCAAAGGTGTTTCCTTTGATGTGATGCCCAGCGAAGTAGTTGTGCTCATAGGGCCCAGCGGCACCGGCAAGAGCACCCTTTTAAACTGCATCAATCTTCTGATAAAGCCCAGCAAGGGCAGCATCTGGCTGGACAAAAAAGAGATAACCGCCCCCGGCACAGACCAGGACAAGGTGCGCCAGCGCATTGGCATGGTTTTTCAGGAGTTCAACTTGTTCAACCATTTAAACGCCCTGGAAAATGTCTCCATAGGCATGTGCAGGGTGTTGGGCATGGCCAAGCAAGACGCCAGGCAAAAGGCCATGAGAGAACTTTTGCGGGTGGGGATGGCTGAACATGCCGATAAATACCCCTCTCAACTTTCGGGCGGACAAAAACAAAGGGTGGGCATAGCCCGGGCGCTCGGCATGGATCCCCATGTGATCCTGTTCGACGAACCCACCAGCGCCCTGGACCCCGAGCTTACCGGCGAGGTATTGAGCGTCATGAAAAAAGTGGCGGCCGACGGCATGACCATGGTGGTGGTTTCCCATGAAATGGGCTTTGCCAAGGAAGTGGCGGACCGAATCATCTTCATGGAAGGCGGCCATATTGTGGAGCAGGCCCCGCCGGGAGATTTTTTCGCCAAGCCCCAGACAGACAGGGCCCGACAGTTTCTTTCCATGTTGAACCGCATGGAGGAAACCGGCTAAAGCCGAGTCTCTAAGCAAGACTATGACTGTAAAACCAAAAGCTTACCAAGGTTTTAAGCATAAAGAGGCCGGCGAACCGAGCCGGTAGGTGTAAATGACCGAGTTTTTTCTGTTTGCAAAAGACGCCTTACCCGAACTTATAGACGGGACCCAGGTGACGATAACACTCACCCTGGGAGCCCTTTTCCTGGGTTTTGTCATCGGCCTTCCCCTGGCTGTGCTGCGCACCAGCGGCGGGCCCTGGATCAACCGCATTGTATTGGGTTACCTGACCCTTTTCCGGGGCACTCCCTTGCTGGTTCAGCTCTTTGTAGTCTATTACGGCCTGCCCGAGCTGGGTATCAGCTTTTCCCGCATGGCGGCGGCCTATCTCACCCTGGGCTTGAACAGCAGCGCCTATCAGGCCGA
This sequence comes from Dethiosulfatarculus sandiegensis, assembly GCF_000931935.2. Taxonomy (GTDB): domain Bacteria; phylum Desulfobacterota; class Desulfarculia; order Desulfarculales; family Desulfarculaceae; genus Dethiosulfatarculus; species Dethiosulfatarculus sandiegensis. The sequence goes on along the minus strand of NZ_AZAC01000001.1, from coordinate 344,626 downwards.
ATATTTCCGAGGAGCCATCCAGGCTGTGGGCAGCGGGCAGATGAAGGCGGCCAGAGCCATTGGCATGAGCAAATGGGGAGCCCTGCGCCACATCATCCTGCCCCAGGCCTTCCGCCTGGCCATTCCGGCCTGGTCCAATGAAATGATCTCCATGGTGAAATACACAGCCGTGGTGTTTCTAATAGCCGTGCCGGACCTGATGGGCCAGGCCAAGATCATCTCCAGCAGGCTTTTTGCCCCCATCTCCACCTATATTCTGGTTGCCCTCATCTATTTTATTCTGGTGGGCCTGGCCAGCCTCATCCTGCACCTTTTAAGCAAACGCCTGGCCATACCGGGAGTATCCATTGAAATGGAGGGCCATTAAAAAGCCCTTCCGCAAAACCAGCTTTTAGTAACATTTTTCCTGCGGCCGGATATTATGCAGCCCCAGCCCTTGGCAATCGGTTGCCTGGGCTCCCATCTTTTAAGGAGACCTGTTTTGGCGCAAGTAAATTTGCCTTATCCAGGCCGGGATATAAAGCTTGATATAAGTGGCGCCCTGCCCACAGAAGTTATAAGCCCCACTCCGGTCACCTGCCCGGATGATCCCCAAGCCTTGATCAAAAAGGCCCTGAGCCGTCCCATAGGCTCAGAGACCCTGGACCGTTTGGCCTCCCCTCGGAGCCAGGTGGCGATCATTGTGGACGACATCACCAGGGAGACCCCGGCCCACCTGGCCATACCCCTGATCTTGGAAGCCCTGCACGCTAAAGGCGTGGCGCCGTCTCAGATCTGCTTTGTCCTGGCCCTGGGAACCCATCGCCCCATGACTCCCCCTGAGATCCAGGCCAAACTGGGGCCGCGGGCGGCGCAAAAATACCAGGTAGTGAACGACCCCTGCACCAACCTGGAAAACATGGTTTACATGGGGACCAGCCCCTTGGGCATCCCCTTTTGGGTGCATAAGGCAGTGGCCCGGGCTGACCTGCGCATCGGCCTGGGCATGATATGCCCCCACCTGGACGCCGGGTACGGCGGCGGGGCCAAAATAATCCTGCCCGGCGCTTCGGGGGCAGAGACCATCAGCTGTTTTCACCAGCGCATGACCAAACTAACTGAAAACCAGCTTGGCAAAACAGACGCCCTGCTGCGCAGGGACCTGGAAGACACGGTGCAATCCCTGGCTCCGCTCAACTTTATAGTCAACTTAATCCTGGACCAAGAGGGCGAAGTCCATCAATGCGTGACCGGCGACCCTATATTGGCCCATAGGCAAGGAATCAAATACACGAACCAGGTCTACTGTCCCCTTGCCCAGAGCCGCCACCCCCTGGTCCTGGTGGACGCGGAACCCCACCACCTGGATTTCTGGCAAGCCACCAAGGGGCTGGCCTCGGGCGAGATGCTCACCGAAGACCAGGGAAGTCTTATTCTTTTGGCCGACTGCGCCGAAGGAATGGGAGGGCATCCCCTTCTGGCCGATTACATTGGCCTGGGGCTTGAGCCTCTGCTCACCCGGATAGAAAAACAACTGGTGGAAGACCAAGTGGCAGCCCCGGAAGCGGTCTTTATCTGCAGGCTGGCTAAAAGAATCCGCCTATGCCTGGTCTCCCGAGGCATACCCTCTGCCTTGGCTCAAAAAATTAACTTCACCTGGTATGAAAATCCGGAGCAGGCCATTAGCGCCGAATCCATGCGTTTTAAAAACCCGAGCCTCGGTATAATCACCCATGGCGGCAATCTGGTCCCTCAGGTGAATCCCGAATAAAAATAAAATGAACAGAGACATAAAAAAACAACTTATATCTATCCTGGGTGAAAAGGCCTGCCTGTTCGCAGAGGAAGACCTTTTGACCTATTCCTATGACGCGGGGAAATACCGCGCCTTGCCCCAGGCGGTTGCCCTTCCCGACAAAACCGGGCAAGTGTGCGAAATTGTAAAGCTCGCCAATAAAAACAACCTACCTCTGGTCCCGAGAGGCGCGGGAACCGGCCTTACCGGCGGGGCTGTGGCAGCTAAAGGCGGTATTCTCCTTTCCCTGGAGCGGATGAACCGGATACTTAAGCTGGATCAGGCAAACCGCCTGGCTGTGGTGGAGCCCGGGGTGATCAATGGTGACCTGGCCCGGGAAGCAGCCAGATTCGGACTTTTCTATCCGCCCGACCCTGCCAGTGTTGATTTTTCCACCCTGGGCGGCAATATCGCCGAAAATGCAGGTGGCATGCGGGCTGTCAAATATGGGGTCACCAAGAATTTTGTCCTGGGCCTTGAGGTGGTTCTGCCCACCGGGCAGATCATCCACACCGGCTCCAAGTGCATCAAAGACGTAGTCGGGTTCAGCTTGAGCGAACTCTTTGTAGGCTCTGAAGGGTCTTTGGGCATAGTGACCCAGGCCATTCTGCGGCTTTTGCCTCTTCCGCCCAAGCAGGGCACCCTTATGGCCCTTTTCCCCACCATGCAACGGGCAGCCCGAATCCTGCCCGCCATGGCCCGGGCCCATGTCACCCCTTCCATTCTTGAATTCATGGACCATGAGTGCCTCAAGGCCTTGGATGCCAAAGAGGACACTGACCTGGCCTCCCAGGCAGAGGCCCTTTTGCTGATGGAAGTCGACGGCCGACAGGAAAAGGTGGCCTCTGATCTTGCTTCTTTGGACAGGCTTTGCCGGGAAAACGGGGCCAGCAGGATTGAACAGGCCCTTAAGGGAGCGGACCGTGAAAGGCTTTGGTCAAAGCGTCGCTCCCTGCACGCCTCTTTGCATCTGATCAAACCTCGCTGGGAAGAAGAAGACATCTCGGTCCCTGTGGCCCAATTACCGGATATGCTGAAAAGTCTGGACCAGGTGGCCAGGGACCACCATCTGGTCATGGCCAATTTCGGCCATTTTGGGGATGGAAACATCCATATCAGCTTTGCCGGTCATGAGCATGACCTGGAAAAAGCCCAGGCCCTGACCGTCAGAAGAGAAATCTACCAGGCCGCGGTCAATCTCGAGGGACGCATAGCCGCCGAGCACGGCATTGGCCTTGATAAAACAGATGAAATTTCCTGGAACCTGGACCACTCCACCATTGAATTCATGGCCAAATTAAAGGCTTTTTTGGATCCCAACCAGATCCTGAATCCGGGAAAGGTCCTGCCCCGTACAGAAGAACGGGATTGACCATGGCCCCAGAAAACAGCTTTTTTGAGTCCGGACTTCTGGATGAGCTAAAGACAGAGTTGGATAAATGCGTGAGATGCGGCGAATGCCGCAGTGTTTGCCCGGTTTATGAGCAGCTTAAACTGGAAAAATTCACCAGCCGAGGCCGCATAGCCCTTTTGGATGCCATAACCAGCCGGGATCTGGAATTGAACACCCCCCTGGGCCAGACTTTGGACAACTGCATCATGTGCCTGGCCTGCCAGGAAAAATGCGGCAGCCAGGTTAAGACAGAGCGCATAATCCCACTAGCCAGGGCGCTGGTCAGCCGGAAACAGGGGCTGCCTTTTATAAAAAAACTGGTGATAAAGGGGCTTACCCTGCCGGAGAAGACCATCAGACAGGCAGCCTTGCTGGAACCCTTGGCCTTTAAATCCTTACCCATGGAAAGCGGTCTGCGACGCAGGTTTCCCCTGCCCTATGTTGACCAAAATCAATACATACCCAGATTGGATTGGCCTGGCTTCAGGGCTTCTTCGCCGGAGGTTTTTCCGGCCCGAGGAGAAAAAACTACGGTAAGTTTTTTTACGGGCTGCCTGGCCAATCATGCCTTCACTCAACAGGCCGCAAACCTGGTAAAGGTGCTTAACGCCCTGGGGGTGAGCGTACAGATTCCCAAGGAACAGATTTGCTGCGCCGCACCCATGCATGTAAATGGTGAGATCACCATAGCCCGGGAAAATGCCCTTAAAAACCTGGAGGCTTTGAGTGGCCGACCGGCTGGGCAGAAGATTGTGATTCTCTGCGCCTCTTGTGGATTCACCCTGAAAAAGGTCTACCCGCATCTGCTGGCCGACTCTCCAGAACTGGCGGAAAAAGCCAGGGCCATGGCTGATGACGTCATGGATATATCGGAATTTCTGATTTCCCAATTCGACCCCAAGCTTCTTGAGGAACACTTCACCAGACCCTTGTGCCAAGGCCTAACCTATCATGATCCCTGTCACCTGGCCCGGGGCCAAGGTATACTGGACCAGCCTCGCCATTTACTCAACCTGATTAGTAGAGGCGGGCTTGTTGAAATGGAAAAGCCTGATCAGTGTTGCGGTTCGGGCGGGACTTATGGCCTGGTTCACAAGGATGTATCCCAACAGATACTAAAAGCCAAAATGATCCGTGCCGAAAAAACCGGGGTAAAGTTAATCGCAACCGGATGCCCGGCCTGCATGATTCAACTCAAAAGCGGAGTCTTGAAATATCAGACAGGACAAAAGGTAGTGCATATCGTAGATCTTTTGGCCACTGCCCTGGGCGTTAAATAAAAAAACGGGGATCACCCGGTATTCCAGGTTATCCCCGTTTTAACAAGCTTTGGGTGCGTTCCGGTTATTTTTCTTTAGCCGGAGCGTTTACCAGCTCCACCATGGCCATGGGAGCGGCATCGCCGCGTCTGACCCTGGTATGGGTTATGCGAATGTATCCACCGGGACGGTCCTGATAACGGCTCTTGCCGTCCTCAAATAGCTTACCGCAGACGGTGTGGCTGCGGATAAAAGACTCGGCCTGACGGCGGGCATGAAGATCGCCACGCTTGGCCAGAGTTATCATTTTTTCCGCAACCGGGCGCAACTCCTTGGCTTTAGCCAAAGTTGTTTCCAGCCTGTCATGAAGGAACAGGGAGGTAACCAAGTTGCGCATCATCGCCTTGCGATGGGCTGTGGTGCGCGAAAGTCTCCTAGAAAGACGCTTGTGCCTCATTTTTCTTTATTCCTTGCGTCTAGCTCTTCCCGGGCGGGGAAGTTCTCTAGTGTCATGCCCAGCGTAAGATCCATGTCGGCCAGCATTTCCTTGATCTCGTTTAAGGATTTGCGGCCAAAGTTTTTGGTCTTGAGCATCTCGCTCTCAGTGCGCTGGACCAACTCACCGATATATTTAATATTTGCGTTCTTAAGGCAGTTAGCCGAACGCACGCTGAGTTCCAGCTCGTCCACTGTACGGAAGAGGTTTTCGTTAACCGGCGGTTCTTCCTCTTCCTCAACGATCTCAGGCTCGGGCTCTTCCGGGAAGTTGATAAAGATCGTAAGTTGTTCTTTTAAAATCTTCGCGGCATAAGCCACGGCATCTTCGGGCTTGACAGCTCCGTTGGTGTGGACCTCCAAGGTCAGCTTATCATAGTCCGTAATCTGGCCGACCCTGGCCTGTGTCACCACATAGTTAACCTTGGTTATGGGCGAGAAGGCGGCATCCAAGGCGATGAAACCAATGGGGTCATCCTCGTTTTTATTCCGCTCAGCAATTTTATAGCCGTTTCCGGTGTTCACCGTGAGTTCGGCCTTGATCTCGCCTTCAGGTCCCAGGGTCGCGATGTGATGATCAGGGTTCATGATCTCCACGTCGGGGGGGGTGATAATATCACCGGCCTTGAGAACACGCTCACCCTTGGCGTCAATGGTAAGCTGGGTCAGCCCTTCCCCCAGGTAGCGTAGACGCACGCCCTTGAGATTCAGAAGAATGTCGCTTACGTCCTCCAACACCCCAGGGATGGTGGAGAACTCATGCAATACACCTTCGATGCGGACGTTCGTGATCGCAGCACCTTGCAGGCTGGAGATCAAAATCCTTCTCAAAGCGTTGCCGATTGTATGACCAAACCCGCGCTCTAATGGCTCACAGGCGAACTTTCCGTAAAACTCGCTGTGGGTTCTTTCGTCCACATCCAAACGTGTGGGCCTGATCAATTCTCTCCAATTCCTCTCCATGTCAACTCCCTAGGGATTATGTACCCTGCCTTTTAATTCTAGCGGGAGTAGAGCTCGACGATGAGCTGTTCCTGCATCGGCATGGTCAGTTCTTCGCGAGTCGGCAAGGCCTTGACCTCCCCTTTGAACTCCTTGGCTTCAAGCTCGAGCCAACTGGGGACGGTACGCCTGGCTGCCGCTTCCATGGCAATCTGGATCTGCTCCGACTCCCTGCTCTGCTCACGAATAGCCACTACGTCACCAACCTTCACCCTGGCTGAGGGGATGTTGGTGCGGCGGCCGTTGATCATCACGTGACCGTGACGGACCAACTGACGAGCCTGGTTGCGGGAGTTGGCAAAACCCAGCCTATAGGCCACATTGTCAAGACGGGTCTCCAACAAGAACAGCAGGTTGTGACCGGTCACGCCCTTCATGTGGGCGGCGCGCTTATAGGTAAGGCGGAACTGACTTTCCATCAGTCCATACATGCGCTTGACTTTCTGTTTCTCGCGCAACTGCAAACCATAATCGCTGACCTTACCCCGTCTCTGTCCGTGCTGGCCCGGGGGGAAACCACGGCGCTCTACAGCACACTTGTCGCTGTAGCAGCGGTCTCCTTTCAAAAAAAGTTTCTGCCCTTCACGGCGGCAGAGCCGGCAGACGGAACCACGATATCTAGCCAAAGTCTAATCCTCCGAAATCTTTAACAGCTACACGCGGCGCCGTTTAGGCGGCCGGCAGCCATTGTGCGGAATAGGCGTAACGTCGCGGATGACAGTAATCTGCATGCCTGCGGCGTTCAAAGCTCTGAGCGCGGCTTCACGTCCGGCTCCGGGGCCCTTGATATAGACCTCTAAAGAGCGCATACCATGATCCATGGCCTTTTTGGCCGCATCTTCACCAGCCAGCTGGGCAGCAAAGGGTGTGGACTTCCTGGAGCCCTTGAAACCCTGCACACCGGCAGAAGACCAGGAGACCGTGTTGCCGGCCGGGTCTGTAATTGTCACCACCGTGTTATTGAAGGTGGACTGAATATGAGCCACCCCGGTGGGAATATTCTTACGCTCTTTGCGCTTACGTGTGACTTTTTTTTGCGCCTTAGCCATTATTTCTTCCTCTTACCGAGCACCGACCTGCGCGGGCCCTTACGGGTTCGGGCGTTGGTCTGAGTGCGCTGCCCATTAACCGGCAAGCCTCTCCTGTGCCTGAGGCCGCGATAGCAGCCCAGATCCATAAGACGCTTGATGTTCATGGACACTTCGCGTCTGAGATCACCCTCGACCTTGAAAGCCGCGTCGATGACCTGGCGGATGCGATTGACTTCGTCTTCAGTAAGCTGGTCGCTGCGCGTGCCTGGTTCCACCCCGGCCTCGGCCAAGATATGCTTGGACGAGGTTGAGCCGATTCCATAAATATACGTAAGCGCAACGTCGATGCGCTTGGTGCGCGGCAAGTCTATGCCTGCGATCCTGGCCACAACCTTACCTCCTATCCCTGCCGCTGCTTATGGCGCGGGTTTTTCTTGCAGATTACCCGCACAATGCCTTTGCGCTTGATGATTTTGCAATCTCTGCAAATGCGTTTTACTGATGCCCTGACCTTCATGGGTCTAGCCCTCTTCTTAAGCCGGGTTTAGATTAACCCGGATTATTATTTGGCGAAGCGCACTAAAAATGATTTTAGCTGTTCCGCAAAATTTTTTTCTTTTTGATTCAGCCTAACGCTTTAAAAAAACAAACCAAAAAGAACCGTTGATCGTTACCAATACTACTACCCCATCCCGCCAGGGCACGGCTCAAGGAGCGAGGTGAAAAACCCCTTTTGTCCGTAGACCCTTAAATTAGGGCAGGCTGAGGATCATTGGGCCATCTTTGGTGATCGCCACAGTATGTTCATAGTGGGCGGATAGTTTACCGTCTACAGTCACGGCCGTCCACCCATCATCTAAAACAGCCACTTCCCAGGTGCCCTCATTAATCATGGGTTCCACTGCCAGGACCATTCCTTCTTTAAGAAGAACGCCCCTGCCTTTGGGCCCGAAGTTGGGGACTTGCGGGTCTTCATGCAATTTACGGCCAATTCCATGGCCCACAAATTGTCTTACCACGCTGAAACCGGCTGACTCCGCTCTCTTTTGCACCGCATTGGATATATCCCCCAAGCGGTTGCCGACCTTCATCTGGTCTATACCTGCATAGAGCGAAGCTTCGGTGGCCTTCATCAAGGCAGTTGCCTTTTTGCTGACCTCACCCACCGGTAGCGTGATGGCGGCATCACCATTGAATCCATCAAGCACCGCGCCGAAGTCCAGTGATATGATATCGCCTTCTTTTAGCGAGTGCTTATTTGGAAATCCATGCACCACCTGTTCATTTACTGAGCAGCAGGTGGCATACGGAAAACCACCATATCCTTTGAAGCCGGGGACAGCGCCCAGGCTTCTGCAAAGTTCCTCACCCATCTGATCCAATTTGGCAGTGCTGATTCCAGGCACCACTTCCTTACGGAACATTTGGAGGACCTTGCCCACCACCCGGTTAGCTTCGCGCATGGCTTGAATCTCATCCGGGCTTTTTAATTTAATCATAACAGCTTAAGCGCCTATGTATTTTGTTAACCTAAAACAGCCTTAACGCGCTCAAAAATTTCTTTGATAGCTCCCACACCGTCTATGGGACGCAAAAGGCTCTTTTCCTGGTAGTAATTAATTAAAGGCTTAGTCTGGTCTTCATAGACCTGCAAGCGATTGGAAACGGTTTCTTCATTATCATCGTCGCGCTGATAAAGTTCCCCGCCGCATTTATCACAGACGCCTTCGACCTTTGGCGGATCAAAGATCATATGAAAGCCCTGTCCGCATGCCTTGCAGGTGCGCCGTCCGGTCAGCCTTCCCATCAACTCGGAGTTGGGGACTTCGATGCTGACCACATGGTCAATACCTTTTTGCATGTCGGCCAAAACTTTGTCCAGCTCCTCGGCCTGAGGCACAGTTCTGGGAAATCCATCGAGCATAAAGCCTTTGGCGCAGTCTTCGCGGGCGATGCGCTCCTTGACCAAACCGATTACGACTTCATCGGTAACCAGCTTGCCGGCATCCATGTACTTCTTGGCTTCAAGTCCAAGCGGAGTCTGATTTTTTACAGCCTCCCTCAGCATATCACCGGTGGAGATCTGGGGGATGCCGTAGGCATCTATCAACATCTTCGCTTGAGTGCCTTTTCCGGCACCCGGAGGGCCTAACAAAATGATGTTCATTTTCCCGCTCCCTTGAAGAGAAGTACCTGCAACTTAAAGGGCCCTGAGTCCAGGCCCTAACCACCCGTAACTACCTGCCTCTGACTTTTTTGCCCTTGCTCATGAATCCTTCGTAGCTGCGCTGAATCATATGGCTCTCCAACTGAGCCATGGTGTCCAGAGCCACACCCACGACGATCAAAAGGCCAGTACCGCCAAAGTAGAACGGTACGTTTAGTTCGTTCATCAAAATGGTCGGCAACACACAAACCAAAGACACATACACCGCTCCGCCCAGCGTGATCCTGGTGAGAACCCTGTCAATGTATTCGGCAGTGCGTTTACCCGGGCGTATACCCGGAATAAATCCGCCATACTTCTTCATGTTATCCGCCACATCCGCCGGGTTAAAGGTCACGGCAGTGTAGAAGTAGCAGAAGAAGAAGATCAAACCAACGTAAAGTACGTAATACACCCAGCTGCTGGGGGTCAAATAACTGGCCGCCTTTTGCACCCATTCAATTTGTATGAACTGGGCGATTGTGGCCGGGAACATGATGATGGAGCTGGCAAAAATCGGCGGAATAACACCGCTTGTATTCACCTTGAGGGGCAGATGGGTTGTCTGTCCACCGTACATTCGACGGCCTACCACCCTCTTGGCGTACTGCACCGGAAGGCGTCTTTGGCCCTGCTCCACAAAGCAGATGGCTGCAACCACGGCCAGCATGAGCACCACTAAAAGCAAAAGCATGAAGATGCTCATCTCGCCGATTTTCAGCATATCGAAGGTTCTGCCAATGCCGCTGGGCATTCCAGCCACAATACCGGCAAAAATGATAAGGCTGATTCCGTTGCCGATGCCGCGCTCGGTTATCTGCTCACCCATCCACATGATGAATGCAGTACCGGCGCTCATGGTAAGCATGGTCAGAATCCTGAACCCCCATCCCGCAGCCGGAACTACGGGAGATCCGGTGGGGGAGGTGGCGGATTCCAGACCGATTGCGATACCCAGGCCCTGAATCAGGGCCAGGACAACGGTGCCGTACCTGGCATACTGAGTTATTTTTTTACGCCCTGCTTCACCCTCTTTTTTGAGAGCTCCCAAATGCGGGATAACCACAGTCAGGAGCTCCAGGATGATGCTTGCGCTGATGTAGGGCATAATCCCCAGGGCAAAGATGCTCATTCGCTCCAAGGCACCGCCGCTGAACATATCGAATAGTCCCAGCAGGGTGTCTCGTTGTTGGGCAAAGAAAGCAGAAAGGGCAGCGGCGTCTATTCCCGGAGTGGGAACGGCGCAGCCGACCCTGTAAACGGCCAGCATCATAAAAGTGAATAATACCCGCCGCTTCAGTTCAGGGATGCGAGCAATACTTCCAACGCCGCTGGAAATGGCCACTTTAGCTTAACTCCACCTTACCGCCTGCTGCCTCGACTTTGGCCTTGGCACCGGCGCTAACTTTATCAACTTTAACAGTCAGAGCGTGCTTCAGCTCACCTGTGCCCAAGAGTTTGATGCAGTCGAACTTGCCCTTGAGCAGGCCTTCTTCGGCCAGCGCCTGGGCGTCGACTACACTATCGGGGGCAAAGCGTTCGAGCTGGGCAAGAGTAACCTCAGCCACCTTTACCTTAAAGGGATTTTTAAAGCCCCTTTTGGGCAACCGGCGCTGCAAAGGCATCTGACCACCCTCGAAGCCGGGGCGGACGCCGCCGCCGGAGCGGGAGTTCTGGCCTTTATGGCCCTTACCGGAGGTCTTACCAGTGCCTGACCCCTGCCCGCGGCCCAGTCTTTTTCTATTTTTACGAGAGCCCTCAGGGGGCTTAAGTTCATTCAATTTCATGGCAACACCCGTAACCCTTAATCCGGCAGGACTTTGACCAGATGACGGACCTTGAAGACCATGCCCCTGATGGCGGGAGTGTCTTCCAAGTCCATGATCTTGTGCATCTTGGTCAGGCCCAGACCGCGCAGAGTGTCTTTATGTTTCTGCGGCCTGCCGATGCCGCTTTTAATCAATTGAACGCGAATTCTATCGGCCATGACAATACCTCACTTAGCCTTGGATTTCAGCTACGGACAGGCCGCGCTTTTTGGCGATCTGGTCTGCGCTGTGCAGGTTCCGCAAACCCTCCAGGGTCGCTTTAACCACGTTGTGGGGGTTGTGGGAGCCCAAGCATTTGGTGAGGATGTCAGTCACACCGGCGGCCTCCAAAACCGCGCGCACCGCGCCGCCGGCGATAACACCGGTGCCGGGGTGAGCCGGTTTCAACAAGACCCTACCGGAGTTGAACCTGCCCGTTACGTGATGCGGGATGGTTCCATCCACCAGGGGAATGGGCTGCATATCTTTTTTAGCCCTTTCCACGGCCTTGCGAATAGCCTCGGGAACCTCGTTGGCCTTACCCAGACCACAACCGACGTTGCCTGATCCATCACCTACGACCACCACAGCCGAGAAGCTGAAGCGCCTACCACCTTTGACAACCTTTGCCACCCGGTTGATATGCACAACCTTATCGATGAGCTGGAACTCATCCTCGGTGCGCTCGCGCCTGGCTCCGTCTCTCTTTTTCTGTCTGTTCGGTTTGTTGCGTTTGTCCAGCATAGGGCTAGAACTCCAGGCCTGCCTCGCGGGCGGCGTCAGCCAAGGCCTTTATACGGCCGTGGTACAAAAATCCATTGCGGTCAAAAACCACTGCCTTGATACCGGCTGCCTTAGCAGCTTCGGCAATGGCCTTGCCCACTTCCTTGGCGGTGGCCACGTTGCCCTTGTGGCCGGGCAACTTGTGGATGTCGGCGCTTCGACTGCTGGCCGCAGCCATAGTCACACCGTTATCGTCATCCACCACCTGGGCGTACATATGGTTCAGCGTCCTGGTGACGGTCAAGCGGGGTCGCTCCTGTGTACCGTGGAGCTTTTTGGCGACCCTGGCCTTTCTTTTCAACCAGGCTTTTTTCCTGGGATTGGTCTTGCCCATTGTCAAAACCTCTTCTCATATCCGCCGCTAAATCATTTGAAGCGGCTATTTTGAGGGCAAAGCAGGGATCCTCGACTTATTAAGGACCCTATCCGCTTTACCCGAGCCTATTTCTCATATCCCCTGATCAGCCGAGCCGTAATGAAGATTTACTTCACACCAGCCTTGCCGACCTTGCGGCGGATCTCTTCATCTGCGTACTTGATCCCCTTGCCCTTGTAGGGTTCGGGCGGCCTGAAGCCCCTGATTGTGGCCGCAGTCTGTCCCAGAAGCTCCTTATCAATGGAGGTCAGGGTGATTCGACCGGCCTTGTCAACCTGGGCGGCAACGTCCTTGGGGACTTCAAATTCAACCGGGTGGCTGAAGCCAAGGGCGAGTTTTAGGGTTTGTCCGGCCAATTCGGCCTTATAACCCACACCGTTGATCTCAAGCACCTTGGTGTAGCCTTCATTTACGCCTTGGACCATGTTGAACAAAAGGCTCCGGCAAAGGCCCCACAGGGCCCAGGAGTCTTTGCCCTCTTCACGGGGCTCGAATCTTAAGGAGGACTCTTCCTCAATAATCTTTATGGCCTGGTGAAAGGTCCTGGTCAGAGCACCCTTAGGTCCCTTGACCTCTATAGTCTGACCCGTGACTTTCGCTTCCACGCCTTGGGGAAGAGCCACGGGAAGTTTACCTATCCTACTCATGGCTGAAACCCTTCCTACCAGACCGCGCAGAGAATCTCTCCACCGACTTTGTTCTGTCTGGCCAGGCGATCGCTCATGACGCCTTTGGGTGTGGAGAGAATGTTTACGCCCAGACCACTTAAGACCTGAGGTATATCTTTATGCGACACATAGACTCGGCGACTGGGTTTACTGACCCGCTCAATGCCTTCTATGACGCTTTTATCCTTTTGATATTTCAGCCGAATGCGCAGGGTATCCTGCTTCTGGCCCGGCAGAACTTCGTAACCGGTGATGTAACCCTCGGTCTCAAGCGCTTTGGCTATATTGACCTTCAGGCCGCTCGCCGGGACATCAACTTCTTCATGACGGGCCCTGAAAGCGTTGCGCACACGGGTGAGCATATCTGCGATGGGATCGGACATTGCCATTTTAGCTCACTCCTACCAGCTTGACTTAGTCACGCCGGGGATTTCCCCGCGCAGTGCCATGCTTCTGAAACAAATACGGCAGATGCCGAATTTGCGTATATAGGCCCTGGGACGACCACAGATCGGGCAGCGATTATATTCCCTAACCCCATATTTTGGCTTCATCTGGGCCTTGTTCATTAATGCCTTTTTGGCCAACTCAAGCCTCCTTGCACCTATCAAGACTTAAACGGCATGCCCATGAGCCTGAGAAGAGCGCGCCCCTCTTCATCGGTCTCAGCCGTGGTCACTATTGTTATGTTCATTCCCTTGACGCGGTCGATCTTGTCGTAATCGATCTCAGGGAAGATAATATGCTCTTTTATACCCAGGGTGTAGTTGCCCCTTCCGTCAAAGGATTTGGAGCTCACTCCCCTGAAGTCGCGCACACGCGGCAGGGCGATGTGCAGGAGCTTGTCCAGGAAGTACCACATATGGTCATGGCGCAGAGTTACGGAGGTGCCAATCGGCATCCCCTCCCTGAGCTTAAAGGCGGCGATGGATCTTTTGGCCTTGTTGATCATGGCCTTTTGGCCAGCGATCAGAGTCAATTCCTCCGCCGCGCTATCCAGCAACTTGACGTTCTGGATTGCCTCGCCCATTCCGATATTGAGCACAGCTTTAACCAGCTTGGGCACCTGGTGGAGGTTTTTGTATGAAAACTGCTCCACCAGCTGAGGCACGCAATGCTGGAAATAATGGTCTTTCAGCCTCGGCATCTTGTTACCTTGCTTTCCGTTGTTAAAGCCTGAACTGAGAAGTCTGCTTCAGGCTCGTCCCACGGTTAGAGAGTCTCTCATTCGAGAACTCTACTTACTTGGCTTCCAGTTGCTCACCGCATTTTTTGCAGATCCGCACCCGGACGCCGTCTTCCAAAACTTTGTGTCCAACGCGCACGGGGCCGGCGCATTTGTCACACATAACCTTAAGGTTGCTTAAAGAGATGGCGGCTTCTTTTTCAATAATTCCGCCCTGTCCGCTCTGAGCTTGACCGGCACGGGTGTGGCGCTTGATCATGTTGACCCGCTCCACCAAGGCGGTGTTTTTTTCCGGATAAACGCGGATGACTTTACCCACTTTACCCTTATCCCGCCCGGCGATAACCATCACCCGGTCTTCTTTTTTAATCTTTACTTTCGCCTTCATGGCCCTACCTGCCGTATTTTATGGACAAAGCCTTTGGCTTGGCCCCTTGAAAGCACAAATGTCGGTCTTTACTTGACTGCCTACAGCACCTCGGGCGCCAAGGACACGATCTTCATAAATCTCTTGGCCCTGAGTTCCCTGGCCACGGGTCCGAAGATACGAGTTCCCACAGGCTCCCCGGCGGTATTGATCAAGACGGCCGAGTTGTCGTCAAATTTAATGTAGGTGCCGTCTGGCCTGGGTACTTCTTTTTTCGTCCTCACCACCACGGCCTTAAGGACGTCGCCCTTTTTGACCTTGGAGTTGGGGAGGGCCTCTTTAACAGAGACCACAATGATGTCTCCCAAGCTGGCGTAGCGTCTTTTGCTCCCGCCCAACACCTTTATGCAATACAACCTTTTGGCGCCTGAGTTGTCCGCCGCCAGAAGGTTTGTTTCCGGCTGGATCATGGCTTATCGCTCCCTGGAAAGTGACCCTAACTAGGCCACCTTTTGCAAAATCTTGCTGACCCGCCACCTCTTGGTGCGGCTGATCGGCCGACTCTGCATGATGAGCACGGTGTCGCCTACACGGCACTCGTTCTGTTCATCGTGAGCGGTGAACCGTTTGCGCCGCCGCACATACTTTTTATAGATGGGGTGTTTAACCAACCGCTCTACACGGACAACGATTGTTTTGTCCATGGCATCACTAACAACGATACCTGTGAGCGTTTTGGCGTTACCGCGCGTTTTTTCAGTCATTGCAATACGCCCTACCTATTGAAAGGCTCTAAATGCCTAATTCTCTTCCACTTCGCCAAGCACGGTAATGACCCGTGCGATGTCCCGACGGGTCTGGCCCACTCGCATGGGGTTCTCGAGCTGGCTGGTGGCGTGTTGGAACTTAAGATTGAAGTGCTCTTCGCGAAGGTGCTTGAGCTTTTCCCTCAGTTCCTCGGCGGAAAGCTCCCGCAGTTCGGACGCTTTCATCTCGCTCGCTCCTTGTTCTGGCCCCGGCCTCTCAACGTAAAAGGCCGAAGATTATCCACTAACTACGCTCAACAAAGCGGGTCGAAAAGGACAGTTTGTGTCCGGCGAGGCGTAAAGCCTCCCTGGCGACGTCCCTGTCCACTCCCTCGATTTCATAAAGGATGCGACCGCGCTTCACCACAGCCACCCAACCCTCGGGAGCTCCCTTACCTTTACCCATACGAGTCTCAGCGGGTTTGCTGGTATAGGGTTTATCCGGGAATACCCTGATATAAACCTTACCACCGCGCTTGATATGACGGGTGATTGCAATACGAGCCGATTCGATCTGCTGGTTGGTCATCCAACCGCTGCCGGTGGCCTGAAGTCCGTAACTGCCAAAGGCAACCGTGTTACCCACATGAGCCTTTCCGCGCATGCGGCCTTTTTGGACCTTGCGGTGTCTTATTCTTTTGGGTGCCAGCATGGTTCTCTAGCCTTTGTAGAAAAGATCCTAGCGGATCTGTTCCTGTTCTTTTTCGTCTAAGACCTCGCCCTTGAAGATCAACACCTGGACACCGATGATGCCGTAGGTGGTGCTTGCTTCGGCAAAGCCGTAGTCAATGTCCGCCCTAAGGGTGTGCAGAGGCACACGACCTTCGCGGTACCATTCACGGCGGGCCATCTCAGCGCCGCCCAAGCGACCGGCACACTGGATGCGGATGCCCTGGGCGCCAAATTTCATGGCTCCCATGACCGCTCTTTTCATGGCGCGGCGGAAAGCAACACGCCTTAATAGCTGTCCCACCACATTCTCGGCCACGAGCTGGGCATTCACCTCCGGTTTGCGGACTTCATAGATGTCCAGCATAACCTCGCGGTGGATCTTTGCTTCAAGCTCTTTTTTGACCGCTTCGATCTCAGAACCTTTTTTACCGATAACGATTCCCGGCCTGGCCGTGTGAATCCTTATTTTGGCCCTGTTGGCGGCTCGTTCGATCTCGACTCGGGCGATACCCGCATGACCTAGTCTCTTTTTAACGAACTCGCGAATGCGATTGTCCTCGTGGACCAAGGCTGCGTAGTCCTTGCCGGCGAACCAGCGGGAATCCCAGGTGCGGGTGATGCCCAGCCTAAAGCCAACGGGGTGTACCTTCTGTCCCAAAGTACATTCCTCCTTGCTAGCGCTCTGCCACCACGACGGTGATGTGGCTGGTCCGCTTGCGAATTACATAAGCCCTGCCCATCGCCCGGGGGCGCCACCTCTTAAGGGTGGGGCCTCCATCCACATAGGCGTGCTTGATGTAGAGGCTGTCCACATCCGCACCCTCGTTCTGAGAGGCGTTGGCAACTGCGCTTTTGATCACTTTCGTGAACAAAAACGCTGACTTTTTAGGTGTGAACATGAGTTTGTTCAGCGCTTCTTCAGCCTTGAGTCCCTGGACGGCTTTGGCCATCAATCGGGCTTTTCGTGGCGAGATGCGCACGTATTTTGCTTTAGCAACCGCTTCCATGCCGACCTCTACTTCTTGACCTTGCCCTTTTTATCGCCGGCATGGGCGTAAAAAGTGCGGGTCGGGGAAAATTCACCCAGCTTGTGCCCGACCATGTTCTCAGTGACAAAGACAGGAATGAACTTCTTGCCGTTGTGCACAGCAAAGGTCAGGCCAACGAAATCGGGCATGATGGTGGAGCGACGGCTCCACGTCTTTAAAACCTTGCGGGATCCGGAATCCTGAGCGTTTTGGACTTTGATCCTTAAATGCTCGTCTACAAACGGTCCCTTGCGCAAACTGCGGGGCATAGCTTGTACTCCTGCCTTTACTTCTGGTTACGCCGCCGCACAATGAAGCGATCTGACGGCTTCTTGCGCCTGGTGCGATACCCCTTGGTTGGCATGCCCCAGGGGCTGACCGGATGACGGCCACCACTGGATTTACCCTCGCCACCGCCCATCGGATGGTCGACAGGGTTCATGGCGACACCACGAACCTGCGGGCGTCTGCCGAGCCAACGGGTGCGGCCGGCCTTGCCCAGGGTTACGTTTTCGTGCTGTTCGTTACCGATTTCGCCCACTGTGGCGCGACAACGCAGGTTGACCCGCCTCATCTCTCCACTGGGAAGCTTCAAGGTGGCGTAGCCGTGTTCCTTGGCCATGAGCTGGGCGTAGGTGCCGGCACTGCGAACCATCTGTCCGCCTGCGCCGATTTTTAACTCGATGTTATGGACGTGGGTTCCGAGCGGCATGGCATCCAAAAGCATGGCGTTGCCAGGACGGACGTCCACTTTATCGTCTGAAATGACGGCATCGCCCACCTTGAGGCCTTTGGGCCACAGGATATAGCGTTTTTCGCCATCGACGTAGTTAAGGAGGGCAATATAGGCGCTGCGGTTGGGGTCGTACTCGATACTAGCGACCTTGGCCGGAATGCTGAATTTATCCCTCTTGAAGTCAATGCGCCTGAAGCGCCTTTTGTGTCCGCCACCACGATGCTTGGCTGTGACCCGCCCATTGTTGTTCCTTCCGCCAGTCTTTTTGACGTGTTCCAGAAGGCTCTTTTCAGGCTGGTCTGTGGTGATCTCTTCACGTACCAACCGCGTAGCGTAACGACGCCCCGGTGAGGTCGGTTTGTATTTCTTAATAGCCATGAGATCGCCTCTCTGAGACTATCTGAGCAGGCCCCTTTGACGTAAAGGGGCCGGCGTCTCTGTTCCCAATCGCACTATCAATTTTTCAAGGTGCAGCCAAAGTCGATAATACTAACGATCTTTGGCTGAATTGCAAGCTTTAACTTCGGAAAAGGGGATTTAGGCCCCTTCGAAGAACTCTACGCTCTGGCCAGGAGCCAGGGTTACGTAGGCCTTTTTCCAGTCGTTTCGCTTACCCAGGTTTTTTCCCATGCGTTTAGTCTTGCCTTTTTGGCTGACTGTGCGCACTTCCAGAACCTTGACATTGAAAATGCTTTCCACTGCCTTTCGGATCTCTATCTTGGTAGCCCGTTTGTCCACCTCGAAGAGCACTTTATTGTCCAATTCCTTGGCCATGGTGCTTTTCTCGGTGATCAGGGGCCGCTTCAACACGCTTTGAAGGCTTTTCATGCCAGCGCCTCCTCGATGGGCTGAACAGCGTCCTCCATCAGAAGGAGCCTGTCGTACTTCAGGATGTCGTAGACGTTCAAGCCATCGGCCTTCAGAAGCTTAACCTTCGGCAGGTTGCGCAGGCTCTTTTCGAGCATTTCGTTGGCGCTGCCGGTGACCACCAATGTGTTGGTGGATTCCAGGTTATTCAAAACTTCCAAAGCCACCTTGGTTTTGATCTCAGTCAGCCCGAAATCCCTGAGCACGAGCATCTGCTCTTCCCTCAGCTTGTCACTTAAAGCGACCCTAAGGGCGGCCTTGCGCACCTTTTTGGGGGGGCGGTATCCATAGTCCCGCTTCCTGGGACCGAAAGTGGTTCCGCCGCCACGCCACAAAGGACTACGCCTGGTGCCTGCACGGGCCCGGCCTGTGCCTTTTTGCCGCCAGGGTTTGCGACCGCCGCCTCGAACTTCGGACCTGGTTTTGGTATGAGCGTTGCCGGATCTGCGGCAAGCCAATTGCCAAACCACAACCTCGTGCAGCAGGTGGGCTTTAAGCGGAGCGTCGAATACTTTCTCGCTCAGCTCAACATCGCCGACCTTCTGTTTTTTTGCATCTAAAATATCAATAGTTGGCATCTTTATTCACCCACCGGACCATTAGGTCCCATCAGGCCTTTTCCAAAAACACGATGCCGCCATTGGCGCCTGGCACCGCACCGCTGACCAAGACAAGGTTCTGATCAGGACGAACGTCCACGACCTTTACATTGCGTACGGTTTTCATCTCGTTGCCGTACTGGCCAGGGAGTTTCTTGCCCTTGATGACGCGCGCCGGAGTTGCGCTGGCACCGATGGAACCAGGCTTCTTGTGAGTGGTGCACCCGTGGGTGTCCCGCCCGCCGGCGAAACCATGGCGTTTTACAACACCCTGGAAGCCGCGGCCTTTGGTCTTGGCGCTGATATTTACCTTGTCACCCTGTGCGAACATTTCGGCGGTAAATTCCTGGCCCACCTGAAATTCGTCGGACTCTTCGGTCCTGAATTCCTTCAGCACGGCACAGGGGTCCACCCCGGCTTTGGCATAATGGCCACCTTGAGGCTTGTTCACAACCTTGGCGCGCCTTGTACCGAAACCAAGCTGCACAGCTTCGTATTTATCGGACTCAGCGGTTTTCACTTGGACAACCTTGCAAGGTCCGACCTCCAGCACCGTCACCGGCACCGCTTTTCCAGCTTGCAGGAAAAGCCGGGTCATTCCCAACTTCTTGCCGATTAAACCCTTCAACATGACGTTTACCTTCTATCGGCTTTGCCGAGGCTTAAGGTGATTGCTGACACCCTAAGGCCTACAGCTTGATCTCCACGTCCACACCCGCGGACAAATCCAGCTTCATCAAGGCATCCACTGTCTGCTGAGTGGGTTCCAAGATATCCAACAGCCGCTTATGGGTGCGAATCTCGAACTGCTCACGGCTCTTCTTGTCGATATGCGGCGAACGAAGCACACAAAACTTGTTGATTTTGGTCGGCAGAGGAATTGGCCCTGCAACCTTGGCGCCTGTGCGTCGCGCTGTCTCCACGATCTCGGCGGCGGATTGATCCAGCAGCTTGTGATCGTAGGCTTTGAGCCTGATACGTATTTTTTGATTTTGGATCATCGAATATCTCCTACACCCAGCCTGCGCTCTGATAGTTTCAGAGAGCGCTTATACGCGCCTTTTAAGACGAAAGCAGTTACAACCAAAAGAGCCCAGGTTATGGGGCTTCTCACAGTCCGAGCCTGTTGCTACTCAATGATCTCAGAGATCACGCCAGCGCCCACGGTGCGGCCGCCTTCGCGAATGGCGAAGCGGAGCTCTTTTTCCATGGCGATGGGGGTGATCAGGGTGCCCTCAATGGAGACGTTGTCGCCGGGCATAACCATCTCAACACCCTCGGGCAAGGTCACCACACCGGTCACGTCAGTGGTCCGGAAGTAGAACTGGGGACGGTAGCCGTTAAAGAACGGTGTATGACGGCCACCCTCTTCCTTGTTCAGAATGTAGACCTCGGCCTTGAATTTGGTGTGCGGGGTGATGCTGCCGGGCTTGGCAACAACCTGACCACGCTCGACCTCGTCACGCTTGGTGCCGCGCAGGAGCACACCGACGTTGTCGCCGGCTTCGCCCTGGTCCAGGATCTTCCTGAACATCTCGACACCGGTGCAGACGGTCTTGATGGTCTCTTTGATACCCACGATCTCGATCTCTTCGCTGACCTTGATCACGCCGCGCTCTACACGACCGGTCACCACGGTGCCGCGGCCGGAGATGCTGAACACGTCCTCGATCGGCATCAGGAAAGGCTGATCCAAGGGACGCTCGGGAGCGGGAATGAACTCGTCAACGGCATCCATCAGCTTCAGGATGGGGGCGCAGGCTTCACACTCTTCTTTGCCGCAACCGCACTCCAGGGCCTTCAAGGCGCTGCCGGGGATGATCGGTGTGTCGTCGCCGGGGAAGTCGTATTTATCCAGAAGCTCCCGCAGCTCCATATCGACCAGCTCGATCAGTTCCTCGTCATCGACCATGTCCACCTTGTTCAGGAAGACCACGATGGCGGGCACGCCGACCTGACGGGCCAGCAGGATGTGCTCGCGGGTCTGGGGCATGGGGCCGTCGTCGGCGCCGACCACCAGGATAGCGCCGTCCATCTGGGCCGCGCCGGTGATCATGTTCTTGATATAGTCGGCGTGACCGGGGCAGTCCACGTGGGCGTAGTGACGCTTGTCAGTCTCGTATTCCACGTGCGCGGTGGCGATGGTGATGCCGCGTTCACGCTCTTCAGGGGCTTTGTCAATAGAATCAAAGGGAACAAAGTCCGCGGCGCCCCTGGCAGCCAAACAACGTGTAATGGCGGCTGTCAGAGTGGTCTTGCCGTGGTCAATGTGACCGATGGTTCCAACATTTACGTGCGGTTTTTTCCGCTCAAACTTTTCTTTGGCCATCTGTTCTTCCTCCTCTAGGCAGCCAGGCCGCGTGAGTCGGCCTCACGCTGTGCACGCTCGTTTTTGATGACCTCTTCGGCTATCGAGTCGGGCACAGGCTCATAATGCGAAAATTCCATACTGAATGTGGCGCGCCCTTGGGTGGCCGAACGCAGGTCGTTTGCGTAGCCGAACATTTGAGCCAAAGGCACGGTTGCGGTCACTACCTGAACCCCGGGACGGGTATCCATGGATTGGACCTTTCCGCGGCGGGTGCTGATGTCACCCATAACATCGCCCAGATATTCTTCCGGGGTGGTGGCTTCCAGCTTCATCATGGGCTCCAAAAGTCCCATACCCGCTTTGCGGCAAGCTTCCTTAAGAGCCAACGAACCTGCAATAGTAAACGCCCGTTCGTTGGAGTCAACCTCGTGGTAGGAGCCGTCCACCAGCCTGACGGTGAAATCCATCAGGGGGAATCCGGCCAGGATGCCTTTTTCAGCCGCACCCTTAATTCCCTGTTCCACAGGTTTGATATATTCTTTGGGAATGGCCCCGCCGACAATCTTGTCTTCAAAGACCACACCCTGTCCCGCTTCGCCGGGCTCAAGCTCGATCTTGCAGTGGCCGTACTGGCCCCTGCCGCCGGACTGCTTGACATAACGCCCCTCGGCCTTGGCCTCGCCCAGAATCCTCTCCCGGTAGGCCACTTGAGGCGCACCCACTTCGCAGACAACATTGAATTCCCGTTTCAGGCGATCAACGATAATCTCCAGATGGAGCTCACCCATACCCCTGATAACGGTCTGTTTGGTTTCGGTATTCTGCTCGATCCGGAAACTGGGATCTTCTGCGGCGATCCTGGCAAGGGCCATGCCCATCTTTTCGACCATGGGCTTGCTGGCCGGCTTGATAGCCACCGCGACCACCGGCTCTGGAATATGCAGCTGCTCCAGAACCACGGGCTGGGCCGGGTCGCAGAGGCTGTCGCCGGTTGCGGTGTGCTTAAGGCCGACTGCGGCGACGATATCGCCGGCGTATACTTCCTTGATCTCTTCCCGGTTATTGGCGTGCATTTTAAGTAAACGGCCGATACGTTCTTTTTTACCGTTGTTTCCGTTTACAACCGTGTCGCCGGAGCGAAGCACGCCGGAGTATACCCGCAAGAATGTCAGGTGCCCCACATAGGGGTCGCTCATGAGCTTGAAAGCCAGGGCCGCTGCAGGAGCTTCGTCGGCGGCCTTACACGGCACTTCTTCACCATCCTCATTGGTTCCAATGACGGTTGTCACATCAAGAGGTGAAGGAAGAAGATCGATCACAGCGTCCAAGAGTGGTTGCACACCTTTATTCTTAAAGGCGCTGCCAAGCATGACCGGAACAACGGCCAGCTCCAGGACAGCCTGGCGCAGTGCGTTCTTTATATCGGATTCCTTGGGATCTTCGCCCTCCAGGTAACGCTCCATCATCTCGTCGTCAAATTCACAGACGGTTTCGATGAGCTCCATGCGGGCTTCCTCAACCTCATCCTTGATATCGTCAGGGATCGGGGCTTCGGAGATGCTTCCGTCGGATTCGTCGAACATGAGCGCCTTCATACCGACAAGATCGACCACTCCCGCGAAATTCTCTTCAGCGCCGATCGCCACCTGCAAAGGCAGGGGCCTGGCGCCGAGGCGGGTCTTGATCATCTCGGTTGCCCGACGCCAATCGGCGCCGGTGCGATCCATCTTGTTGATGAAGGCTATGCGGGGAACGCCGTAACGGTCTGCCTGTCGCCAAACCGTTTCGGACTGGGGCTGCACACCGCCGACCGCGCAGAAGACGGCTATAACGCCGTCCAGCACACGCAGGCTTCGCTCCACCTCTACGGTGAAGTCCACGTGACCGGGAGTGTCAATGATATTAATTCTATGCTTTTTCCAGAAGCAGGTGGTTGCAGCGCTGGTAATGGTAATACCGCGCTCCTGTTCCTGCTCCATCCAGTCCATGACCGCTTCACCGTCATGGACCTCTCCCAAGCGGTGGGACACCCCTGTATAGAACAGGATGCGCTCCGTGGTCGTGGTCTTACCAGCGTCGATGTGGGCCATAAGGCCAATATTACGCTGTCGACTTATGGGAGTCTTGCGGGCCACTTTCTCAAACCTTGCCTTGGCGGCTAATGCCGGCTACCACCTGTAATGCGCAAAGGCCTTGTTGGCCTCTGCCATACGGTGGGTGTCTTCTTTCTTCTTGACAGAACTGCCGCGTCCGGCTGCCGCATCCAACAATTCACTGGCCAATTTTTCAGCCATGGTTTTCTCCCCGCGATTACGGGCAAAGGAGATCAACCACCGCATTGCCAGAGCTTGCCTTCTTTCGGGCCGGATATCAACGGGCACCTGATAGGTGGAGCCGCCGACGCGCCTGCTCTTGACCTCAATGGACGGACGCACGTTGTCCATGGCTTTCTCAAAGACGCGCAAAGGATCTTCACCTGTGCGATCTTTAATTGCATCCATGGCACCGTACATAATACGCTGCGCCGTTTGCTTCTTACCGTCAAACATAAGTTTGTTGACGAACTTGGTCACCAACCGGCTGCGGTGCCGAGTGTCCGGCAGCACTTCGCGTTTAGGTACTTCTCGTCTCCTGGGCATTTCTTCACTTCCGCTTTTGTATGCCTTACATGCAGGTGCCCCTTATCATAATGATTAAAGGGGCACCACAACCACGTGGCCTGGAAAGTAGATATCTACTTGGGCCTCCTGGCTCCATACTTGGAACGGCCCTTACGCCGATCCGCTACACCCATAGCATCCAAGGTTCCGCGCACTACGTGATAGCGCACACCGGGCAAGTCTTTGACTCGCCCGCCGCGGATAAGGACCACGGAGTGTTCTTGGAGGTTATGACCTTCGCCAGGAATGTAGCTGGTGACTTCGATTCCATTGGTAAGCCTGACCCTCGCAACCTTACGAAGAGCGGAGTTAGGCTTCTTGGGAGTGGTTGTGTATACGCGGATGCACACCCCCCGCTTTTGCGGGCAGCTCTGCAAGGCCGGGGTAGCCTTTTTCTTGTGTTGCTGCTCGCGACCCTTGCGCACTAATTGGTTAATCGTGGGCACCTCTTTAAGTCTCCCAATGTCAGTCTTTATTAAACTGTGTAAATAGCTAGCAATCTAAAACTTTGGGTCTACAGGCATTCCGTTGTGACAACAGAATACGCTCTCCACCAAAGCACGTTCGCCCCCTAGTGCTCCCGACTTTCCACTGGAGCAAGCGATAGGAAGCTTACGTTGCTGCTGGAAATGCTATTTGTACCGGCCCATTCCACATGTGTCAAGGCATTTTAAGCCGTATAGACATCTTTCCACACTGGTAGAGCCGGTGGCGGATTCGTCCCAGGGGACAAACCCGCCGCCTTACTTTCTTATCATACTCCGGTGTAATTCCCACCGGTGAGGCAATTTTTTAAAAAAACCGCCTTTTTTAAACAAGTTCGGTCTAACCTTCAGCCGCACCCAACCCCATTTTGTTTTCCAGCTCCTCCAAGGGAGCCTCGGCATGAGGTATGTGTAGGTTGAGATATTTTTCCACACCGGTTCCGGCAGGAATCAAACGGCCCATAATGACGTTTTCCTTGAGCCCTTTTAGTTCATCCAGCTTGCCGGCAGCCGAGGCCTCGGTCAGAACCTTGGTGGTTTCCTGGAACGAAGCGGCTGAAATAAAGGAGTCTGTGGAAAGACTGGCCTTGGTGATACCCATCAAAAGGGGCTCGGCCTCGGCAGGGGCAAGGCCCTCGGCCTCCACTCTCCGGTTTTCATCATCAAAGCGGAAGCCTTCGACCTGTTCCCCCATGAGGAACTTGGTGTCGCCGGGATCCTTAACCAGGACCCTGCGCAACATCTGGCGGACTATCACTTCGATGTGTTTATCGTTGATCTTAACGCCCTGCAGGCGGTAAACGTCCTGAACCTCATCCACCAGATACCTGGCCAGGTCCTTGACCTCCCTACTTCTAAGAAGGTCGTGAGGGTTGATAGAGCCGTCCATCAAGGGTTCACCGGCCCGCACAAAGTCACCTTCATGCACTGTGACGTGCTTACCTTTGGGAATGAGGTATTCAGCCGGGTCACCGATTTCGGGACGCACGACAACCTTGCGTTTACCCTTGGTCTGCTTGCCGAACTCCACAATACCGTCAATCTCGGTGATAACCGCTGCCTCTTTGGGTTTACGCACCTCAAAGAGTTCAACAACCCTCGGCAGACCACCTGTGATGTCCTTGGTTTTTGTGGTTTCCCGGGGAATACGGGCCAAAACGTCGCCGGCCTTGACCTCATCACCCTCGGCAACCATGATAATGGCGCCCACAGGCAGAATATAACGGGCCGCACCCTTTCCGCCGGGCAGTTTGGCCGTGCGGTTGCTGCCGAACTCCTTGATGGAGATACGCGGCCTCAAATCCTGGTTGCGGCTCTCGGTCGTGACCTTGGTGGAACGGCCGGTAACCGGGTCCAAACGCTCGGTAACCGAGATGTTCTCCAAAAGGTCTCCGAACTTGACATTGCCGTCCACGTCCGTAAGGATCGGGGAGGTGTAAGGATCCCACTGGGCCACCACATCGCCCTTAGTGACCTTTTCGCCTTCGGCAAACATGATCTGAGCGCCGTAGGGGATCTTGTAGCGTTCCTTTTCCCTGCCTTCTTCAGACAGGATAGCTACTTCACCGTTCCTGTTCATGGCCATGAAGTGGCCGGATTCACTCTTGACCACCTCAAGGTTGAAGAACTTCAGTTCACCATCAGACCTGGCCTCGACCCTGGACTGCTCGGCGCTTCTGGCGGCTGTACCGCCGATATGGAAGGTACGCATTGTCAGCTGGGTACCGGGCTCGCCAATGGACTGGGCGGCAATAATACCCACGGCTTCGCCCACGTCGACGGGCTTGGAGTGGGCCAGATCGCGGCCATAGCATTTGGCGCAGACGCCCCGCCTGGATTCGCAGGTGAGGACGCTTCTGATCTCAACCTTTTCCACACCGGCTTCTTCCAGTTTGGCCACACCCTCTTCATCGATCTCTGCGTTGGCAGGAATCAGGATCGCGCCAGTATGGGGATCACGCACCGGGCGCAGGGCGGTTCGGCCGAGCACACGTTCGCCCACGTGCTGAATAACCTCGCCGCCTTCCAAGAGGGCTTCCACGGTAATGCCGTTAATAGTGCCGCAATCCAGTTCGGCCACAATGGCATCCTGGCTAACGTCCACCAGCCTCCTGGTCAGGTAACCGGAGTTGGCGGTCTTAAGAGCCGTATCGGCCAGACCCTTGCGAGCGCCGTGAGTGGAGATGAAGTACTGCAGAACCGTAAGGCCCTCGCGGAAGTTGGCGGTAATGGGCGTCTCGATGATCTCACCCGAGGGTTTGGCCATAAGACCGCGCATACCGGCCAGCTGTTTCATCTGGTCTTTGGAGCCACGGGCGCCGGAATCAGCCATCATATAGATGGGGTTGAAACTGGAGCCGGTCTGCTCGTTGCCGTCTTCGTCCAGATAGGTTTCGGTGCTTATGTCCTCCATCATCTGGGCGGCGACGTCTTCCGTTGCCTTGGACCAGGTATCGACAACCTTGTTATATTTCTCACCGTCGGTGATGATACCGTCTTTGTACTGCTCCTCAATCACCTTGACTTCGCTCATGGCCTTGTTCAGGATGTCATCCTTTGAACTGGGGATGATCATATCCTTCACTGCGATGGAGATGCCGCTCTTGGTGGAGTAGTGGTATCCCATGTCCTTCAGGCGGTCGGCCAGGAGCACGGCGGCCTTGGTGCCGGCGATGCGATAGCAACGGCTAACCAGAAGCTTTAATGCCTTTTTGGTCATGGTCTTGTTGACTTCGCTGAAATCCAGTTCCGGAGGCAGAATCTCGCTCATGAGCACCCTGCCGACCGTGGTCTTTAACCTCTCCCCCTTTATGCGGCATTCAATGCCCGCCTGCAGATCGGCTTCTCCGGCGTCAAAGGCCATGCGCACCTCGCCCGGATCGGCAAAGATCTTGCCCTCACCCTTGGCCCTGGGGCGCTCCCTGGTGAGATAGTAAAGCCCAAGCACGATATCCTGGCTCGGCACGATAATCGGCTCGCCGTTGGCAGGGCTCAGGATATTGTTGGTGCTCATCATAAGCACCCTGGCCTCGATCTGAGCTTCCACGGAAAGAGGCACGTGGACAGCCATCTGGTCACCGTCAAAGTCGGCGTTGTAGGCCGGGCAGACCAGGGGATGTAACTGAATAGCCTTTCCTTCCACCAACAGGGGCTCAAAGGCCTGGATTCCCAAGCGGTGCAGGGTGGGGGCGCGGTTCAGCATAATGGGATATTCGCGCACCACCTCGGAAAGGGTGTCCCACACCTCTTCGGTTTCTCTTTCCACCATCTTTTTGGCGCCCTTGATGGTGGTGACCAGGTTTTTCTCTTCAAGCCGGTTGTAGACAAAGGGCTTAAAGAGTTCAAGCGCCATTTTCTTGGGCAGGCCGCACTGGTGCAGACGTAGGTCCGGGCCGATGACGATGACCGAACGGCCGGAATAGTCCACACGTTTACCCAGAAGGTTCTGCCTGAACCGGCCCTGTTTACCCTTCAACATATCGGAAAGGGATTTCAAGGGGCGCTTGTTGGGGCCGGTGATCGTCTTGCCCCGGCGGCCGTTGTCGAACAAGACGTCCACAGCCTCCTGGAGCATGCGTTTTTCGTTACGAATAATAATGTCCGGAGCGGCCAGCTCGCTTAAGCGGCGCAACCGGTTGTTTCTGTTAATCACCCTGCGGTAAAGGTCGTTCAAATCGCTGGTTGCGAAACGGCCGCCGTCAAGCGGCACCAGGGGGCGCAGGTCCGGAGGCAAAACCGGAATGGTGTTCATAACCATCCAGGAAGGCTCGTTTCCGGAACCCAAAAATGCGTCGATGACCTTGAGGCGCTTGGCCAGTTTTTTGCGCTTGGCCTCACTGGCCGTAGCCACCATTTCGGCCCTCAGATCGTCGTAAAGTTCCTGAAGATCCAGCTCGGTCAGGAGCTTTTGAATGGCTTCGGCGCCGATGCCGGCCTCAAAGCGGTCCCCATACTCTTCGCGAAGCTGGCCATAGCGCTCTTCCATTATCAAAGAGCCCTTGGTCAGAGGAGTGTCGCCCGGATCCATCACGATCCAGCTCTCAAAATAAAGCACCCTTTCCAGTTCCTTTAAAGTCAGGTCCAGAAGGTTGCCGATTTTGGAGGGCAGGGATTTTAAAAACCATATGTGGGCAACCGGCGAAGCCAGGTCGATGTGCCCCATGCGCTCCCTGCGGACCTTGGACTGGATAACCTCCACGCCGCATTTTTCGCATACCACCCCGCGGTGCTTCATGCGTTTATATTTTCCGCAGTTGCACTCGTAGTCTTTGGTGGGACCGAAAATTTTGGCGCAGAACAGCCCGTCCCGCTCCGGTTTAAAGGTGCGGTAGTTAATGGTCTCAGGTTTTTTGACCTCCCCGAAGGACCAGTTTTTGATCTTCTCCGGGCTGGCCAAAGAAATCCTCACCGCATTAAATGAAAGCGGGTCCTTGGGTTTGGCAAAATAGCTGTAGAGGTCTTCCAAGAGACTTCTCCTTTTATTCAGACAAGGCTGCGTCTTGAGCCGTTGTCTCGGTCAACTCCACGTCCAGGCAAAGGGCTTGCAACTCTTTGACCAACACGTTGAAGCTTTCAGGCAAACCTGCCTCCAAGAAATTGTCCCCCTTGACGATCTTCTCGTACATCCTGGTGCGTCCGGCAACGTCGTCGCTCTTGACCGTCAAAAACTCCTGCAGGCAATAAGCCGCGCCATAGGCTTCCATGGCCCAGACCTCCATCTCGCCCAGCCTCTGCCCTCCGAACTGGGCCTTGCCGCCAAGGGGCTGCTGGGTAACCAGGGAGTATGGTCCAATGGAGCGTGCGTGAATCTTGTCGTCAACCAAGTGGTGAAGTTTAAGCATGTACATGACGCCCACGGTGACATCCTTGTCAAAGTATTCACCGGTGCGTCCGTCAATCAACCTGGCCTGGGCGCTTTCAGGGAGTCCCGCCAATTTCAAGAGGCTGCGGATCTCATCTTCCTGAGCGCCGTCAAACACCGGGGTGGCCAGGGGCACTCCATACCCCAGGTTCGAGGCCATGCGCAAGAGTTCTTCGCCGTCAACATCCTGATAGTTGTTATCGTATTCCTCTTCGGAATGAACTTTTTTCAGGTATTGGCGAATCTCCTCCGTCGCTTTGTTCTTTTCGACCTCTTCCTTGGCGGCCTGCACCGACTGGACCATCTTGTTGATCTGGGCGCCAAGGCCCTTGGAAGCCCAGCCGAGGTGTGTCTCCAGGACCTGGCCCACGTTCATACGGCTCGGCACGCCCAAGGGGTTGAGCACGATGTCAACCGGGGTGCCGTCCGGGAAGTGGGGCAAATCCTCTTCGGGAAGGATGCGGCTGACCACACCCTTGTTTCCGTGACGACCGGCCATTTTGTCGCCCACGGAGAGCTTACGCTTCATGGCAACATAGACCTTGACCATCTTGATGACACCCGGAGGCAGCTCGTCGCCCTTTTTGAGCTTGCTGATCTTGTCTTCAAACTGGTTCCGAATGGTCTCCACCTGGTCCATGTATCCGGAAACGACCCTTTCAAGCTCCTGCTGGACCGAAGGCTCCACACCGGCCAGGTCCAGATCCAGCATGCGGCGCATGGGAATCTGGCGGACCATGTCGCCTGTAAGCTCGGTCTTGGCCGGAATCAGGGCTCTGCCGTCATCGCCCTTAAAGGGAGCGGCCAGGCTGACGCCTTGCAACAGTCGCTCCAGGATATCGGTGGCGTTTCTCCGCATGATGCGGATTTCGTCCTCCTGGTCCTTGAGCAGGCGATTGACTTCCGCATCTTCAATGGACTGGGCGCGCTCGTCTTTTTCAATGCCTTTTCTGGAAAAGACCCGGGCATCGATAACAATGCCTTCCACTCCAGGGGGGACCCTGAGGGAAGTATCCTTAACATCACCGGCCTTTTCGCCGAAGATGGCGCGTAAAAGTTTTTCTTCGGGGCTGAGCTGGGTTTCACCTTTGGGGGTGATCTTGCCGACCAGGACATCACCGGCCCTGATCTCCGCGCCAACGCGGATGATGCCGCTTTCGTCCAGATTGGCCAGGGCCTCTTCACCCACATTGGGGATATCCCTGGTGATCTCTTCCTTGCCCAGCTTGGTGTCCCTGGCTACGATCTCAAATTCCTCAATGTGAACCGAGGTAAAGACATCGTCTTTGACGATTCGTTCACTGATGAGGATGGAGTCTTCGTAGTTGTAGCCGCCCCAACTCATGAAGGCCACGACCACGTTGTGGCCGAGCGCCAACTCACCGTGCTGAACCGCGGGGCCGTCGGCCAGGATCTGACCCTTTTTAACCCTTTGGCCGCGCACGCAAATGGCTTTTTGACTGGAGCAAGTGTTTTGATTGCTTCGCTGGTACTTGACCAGTTTATATATCTTGACCTGGGAGCTGGGCTCGTCGGTCAAAGGTTCATCATAGCGTACCACAATACGGGCGGCGTCCACGTCGTCGACCACACCGTCGGCTTCTGCCACAATGCAGACTCCGGAGTCACGGGCCACCACGCCCTCGATGCCGGTTCCGACCAGAGGGGCGTCGGTACGCAACAGAGGCACGGCCTGGCGCTGCATGTTGGAGCCCATCAGGGCGCGGTTGGCATCGTCGTTTTCCAGGAAGGGAATCAAAGACGCGGCCACCGAAACCAGCTGGTTGGGGCTTACGTCCATGTACTCAACATCTTCCGGGGGAACCATGGCGAATTCGCCCTGTTCGCGCACGGTCACGATATCGCGGACAAAGTTGCCTTCATCATCCAAAGGCGCGTTGGCCTGGGCGATAATATGACCTTCCTCGTCCAAGGCTGATAGGAACTGGACATCCTTACTGGCCTTACCTTCCGAGGCCGAACGATAAGGGGTTTCAATGAAACCATAGTCGTTCACCCTGGCGTAGGTTGAGAGGCTCACGATCAGGCCAATGTTGGGACCTTCAGGGGTCTCAATGGGGCAGATTCGGCCATAATGAGTGGAGTGAACGTCGCGAACCTCAAAACCGGCCCTTTCCCTGGTGAGGCCGCCGGGTCCCAAGGCGCTTAAGCGGCGCTTGTGGGTGACCTCGCTCAAGGGGTTGGTCTGATCCATGAACTGGCTCAGCTGACTGGTGCCGAAGAACTCCTTGACCACCGCGGATACGGGTTTGGAGTTGATCAGGTCATGGGGCATCAGAGCCTCGATCTCCTGCAGGCTCATGCGCTCTTTAATGGCGCGCTCCATGCGCACCAAGCCGATGCGATACTGGTTTTCCAGAAGTTCGCCCACGGCGCGCACCCGGCGGTTGCCCAGGTGGTCGATATCATCGACCTGGCCTTCGGATTCTTTCAGCTCGATGAGCAGCTTCACTGCGGTGAGGATGTCTTCCTTACGCAGGGTGCGCACCTCAACCGGTACGTCCAAACCCAGTCTCAGGTTCAGCTTCAACCGCCCCACAGCCGAGAGGTCGTAGTGTTCGGCCGAGAAGAACAGGTTATTGAAAAAGGCCTTGGCCACCTGCAAGGTCGGCGGGTTGGAAGGCCTGAGCCTGCGGTAGATGTCCACAATGGCGTCTTCGTTGCCTTCCACCTTGTCCAGTTCAAGGGTGTCCCTGAAACTGGTGGTGTTGTTAAAGCCGTCTATATGGAGAACCGGAACTTCCTTGACTCCGCAGGCCTTGAGTTTGGCCAGAAGTTCAGAATCTATGGGCTGGTTTACGCCCACCAAAAGTTCACCGGTGACCGGATCGGCCAGGTCTGAAGCCGCGTAGGCCCCTTCAAGCATCTCGTCGTCAACCAAGACGAGTTCGGTGCCTGTTTCGGCCAGGCGCTTTAACGCCCTTCTGGTCATTTTCTTGCCGGGTTTAACCAGGGGTTTTTCCCCTTCGGGATCAGGCACGCCCTTGGGCATAACCCTACCCATATCCCGGTCCTGATCAATGCGTAAGAAGACCTGGTCGCCGTCCAGCTCAAAACCGTCGATTTTGTAGACTGTACGCAAAAGTTCGGCAGCCGAGTAGCCTAGTGCTTTTAACAGCAAGGTAACCGGGAACTTGCGCCTACGGTCAATGCGGACATATAAAATATCTTTGGGATCGAACTCAAAGTCGATCCAGGAACCGCGTAAGGGGATGATGCGGGCGGAGTAAAGCAGCTTGCCGCTGGAATGGGTGCGCCCCTTATCGTGGTCCAAAAAGATACCCGGAGAGCGGTGCAGCTGGCTGACCACCACCCTCTCAGTGCCGTTTACGATGAAGGTCCCTCTGTCTGTCATCAAGGGAAGGGTTCCGAAATAGATTTCCTGTTCCTTGATGTCCCTGATTGTCTGGGCCTCGGTCTCTTTATCAACGTCAAAGACAACCAGTCTGACAGTCAGCTTCAGCGGTGCCTCGTAGGTCATGCCCCTAGCCAGGCACTCCTCCACGTCGTATTTAACCTCACCAAAGGCGTAACCCACGAACTCCAAAGAGGAAGTTCCCGAGAAATCCCTGATGGGGAAAACACTTTTGAAGACTCCCTGCAGCCCAACGTCCTTACGTTCCGAAGATGGCACGTCTTTTTGCAGAAACGTCTCGTAGCTCTGCCTCTGCATGTCGATCAGGTTGGGGATATCAACTATCTTGGCGATTTTGCCGAAGTTTTTGCGGACCCGGGTTTTGGTCTCGCTGACCTGGCTCATGGACCCTCCTCAAAGGGCGGCAAATGACTCCCCCCAGGCGGCTTCGCCCTGGCACAGGCCGCCTCGGCATTTGTCCGGACAAGGTAATTCCACCTTAGGCGGCCCGGCATACACCGGGGGGCTATGATTTACGGGCCTGCCCGGGAAGGGACCCGGGCAGGCCTAGCGAACGATCTTAACGAGCTTCGAGCTATTTGACCTGGACGACCGCGCCGGCCTCTTCCAACTGGGTCTTCATGCCCTCGGCGTCTTCTTTGCTGACGGCTTCTTTGACCGGGGCGGGAGCGCCGTCGACCATGGCTTTGGCCTCTTTCAGGCCCAGACCGGTGATGGCGCGTACGGCCTTGATCACCTGGATCTTCTTGTCGCCGGCAGACTCAAGAATAACGTCGAACTCGGTCTGTTCCTCGGCAGCGGGAGCATCGCCGGCAGCCGGAGCGGCGGCCACGGCCATGGGGGCGGCGGCAGAGACGCCAAAGGTCTCTTCCAGCTCTTTAACCAGCTCGCTCAGCTCCAGGACACTCATGTTTTTGATGAACTCGATAACATCAGCCTTGGTGATATCAGCCATTTTAATTTTTTCCTTTCGGCGGGGGCCGTTTCAAACTTGGTGTAAGGCCCCGAAATACACGATGATGATCTAAGTTTTAATTGCGCCCGCTTGCAAACAAGACGGGCAAAACCGTAATTAGGCGGCTTCCTGACCCTTTTGATCGGCAATCGCCTGAAGTGCGGTGACCAGACCACGGGGGTTGGCCGCCAGCACACTGACGAAGTTCCTGGCCACGCCGTTCATGGCGCCCAAAAGCATAGCCAGCAGGACATCCCTGCTCGGCAGCTTGGCCAGAGCCTCAACCTGGGAAGCCATAACCGGTTTACCTTCCAAGACCCCGCCTTTTACTTCCAGCTTGGGGTTGTCCTTGGCAAAGTCAACCAGGATCTTGGCCAGATCCACAGGTTCTTCATAGGCGAAGCCGAACCCATTGGGACCGGTCAGCTGATCGCCCATGGCCTCCAGGCCGGGCTCATCCAGCGCACGTTTAAACAGCCTGTTTTTGATGACTACGAAATCCAGGCCCTTGGCTGTAAGCTGCTGACGCAATTCGGTCATCTGCTCAACCTTTAAGCCGGAGTAGTCAGCCAAAATCACCGCTTTGGCGCGTGAGAGCCGGTCGGAGGTCTGTTGAACGACAGCTTCTTTTTCGCTTCGTTTCACAGTTAACAATCCTCCTTCACTAAATTGAGACCAAAGTCGTAAGGCAGTGTTCCCAAGACTGCAAGGAGGTTACTGCGATCGATCATCGTAAAACCCGCCTCGGCATGCCTCGGTAGGCAACCCTTCCTTACAAAGGGTAATTACGGCCAAGTTAAGCAAGGCCACCCACTGTCTCAGACACTCACCTTGTTACTGATCCCTATATGAAAGCCTTCGACGAAGGCCGCCGAGGGCTCAAAAGCCCGGACTCGGTTTTTTAGCTTCATTAAAAAAACCCAACTAATCCGGACACTTTTGCGCTCCACAAATAGCTGAAACGCGGCCAGTATACACTGCCGCTTAGTGAGCCGCTTACCACGGCTCACCTTTCAACTACTGTATATTTTCCAGCCAACCATTAATTGTGAACTAAAAAGTCCACTTATGCAAGTCTAACGATTGGCCATCAAGTTTTTGACTTCAGCGGTATCCAGCTTGATTCCAGGTCCCATGGTGGTCGAGACGGTGATTCCCTTGACATAGGTGCCTTTGCTGGTGGAAGGCTTCATGCGAATCAGGGTCTCGATCAGGCTTTCAAAGTTCTCTAAAAGCTTTTCCGGCCCAAAACTCACTTTGCCGATGGGGGCGTGCACGATACCGCCTTTTTCCACCCGGAATTCAATCTTACCGGCCTTGATTTCGTTGATGGCGCGGGCAAGGTCAAAGGTGACAGTACCGCTTTTGGTGTTGGGCATAAGTCCGCGGGGTCCCAGGATGCGACCCAGTTTACCAACTGTGGCCATCATATCCGGGGTGGCCACCGCGCGGTCGAAGTCAACCCAGCCACCTTGCACTTTTTCAGCCAGTTCATCTGCGCCTACAAAGTCTGCGCCGGCCTCCAAGGCTTCTTTTTCCTTTTCACCCTTGGCAAATACGGCTACACGAACGGTCTTACCGGTGCCGTGGGGTAAAACTACGGTGCCGCGGACCATCTGGTCGGCATGGCGGGGGTCGACACCCAGGCGAACAGCCACATCAAGCGTTTCGTCGAATTTGGCCGGGGCCTTTGCTACGGCTGTCTCAATTCCGCCTTTGAAATCAAAACGGGTTTTAGAATCCAGATCTTGCCTGGCTGCATAGAATTTTTTTCCATGTTTGGCCATTTTTTATCTCCCTTGATTCGGTGGGAGTCCCGTGTGCTAAAACGGCAGGGCCTAAGCTGCCTCCACGGAATCTTCCTCTGTGTATGGTTCGGCCTTTAAATTCAAAAGCCGGTAGGTTTAAACTCGTCTTCCCCAATAACTGAGGGCAACCCAGCCCTAGGGGGCCAAGTTGCCTTACAATTTTGGGGAGTACTCTGCAAAGAGTTTTGAGTTCCTTGTGAACCCTAGACCACTTCCAGTCCCATGGAGCGGGCGGTGCCCCTTATGCTCATCATGGCGGATTCGAGGTTGTTGGTATTCAAATCAGGGAGCTTAAGCTCAGCAATTTCCTTGATCTGATCCATAGTGACCTTGCCTACCTTGTCACGGTTCGGCACACCGCTGCCTTTTTCTACACCGGCCGCCTTGCGCAGTAACACCGCCGCAGGGGGTGTCTTGGTGATGAAGCTGAAGCTGCGGTCAGCGTAAACCGTGATCACCACCGGAATGATGGTGTCTCCCATTGACTGGGTGCGGGCGTTGAAGGCCTTGCAGAATTCCATGATGTTGGCACCATGGGGGCTGAGGGCCGGACCCACAGGGGGGCTGGGATTTGCCTTACCGGCCGGAATCTGCAATTTGATGTTGGCTATGACTTTTTTGGCCATCTTAAATATCTCACAGGTCTTGATATTGTGTCTGATATTGAAAAGCGCCCTTAAAATTTATTGGGCTCTCACAGATAACCCAAGGACGCCCGCAAAATTAAATACTGGAGACTTGTACGAACTCCAGCTCCACCGGAGTGGCTCTGCCGAAAATGCTGATTAATACACGAAGCTTGCCCTTGTCCGGGAAAACCTCCTCGACCACTCCGTTGAAGTTGCTGAAGGGCCCGTCTATCACCCGCACCTCGTCGCCTTCGGCAAAGCTGTATTTCGGCTTTGCCTGCTTGGCTCCTTCAGCCATTTGGTCCAGAATCCGCTGAGCCTCTTCCTGGGTTATGGGGGTGGGTTTGGTTTCCGTGCCGCCCACAAACCCCGTTACCTTGGCGGTGGACTTCACCAGGTGCCAGGTCTTATCGTTCATCTCCATCTCGACCAGGATGTAACCGGGATAGAACTTGCGTGAAGTCTCGCGCCTCTGTCCCTTGACCATCTCGACCACCTTCTCCATGGGAAGGAGAATCTGGCCGAAATACTCACTTAATCCGTGAGATGCAACCCTCTCCGCCAAGGAGGCCTGAACCTTCTTTTCATAGCCGGAGTAGGTATGAACAATGTACCACTGTTTCGCCACTGGGCTCACCTAACCGATCACATAGCGGACTAACCGTGACAATATGGCATCCACCAGGGCCAGAAACGAGGCAACCACCAAAACCAGGACAACAACGACCCCTGTGGAGGAAACGGTCTGCTTGCGCGAAGGCCATGTGACCTTTTTGAGTTCGGTTTTAACCTCACGCAAAAATTGCGCTGCGGTCTCCCACCACTTGCCGGGACCCTTCTTCGGGGCCTCTTTGGCTGATTTAACCGGTATAGCCGTACGTTTTGACTTTACGACTTTTTTGGATCGCTTCTGCGCCATTGGGCTTGCCCCGAATCTATATCTTGTGCAGATGCCTGACTAAAATCCAGACTCTAGGTTTTGGTCCAATAACCGCCAGGTCCCAGACAGTTATACCCGGAACGCGCCACCGGCTCTTTCCGTCCGCTTAAGCTGTTCAGAAAGAGTCTGAGACGCACTATCCGGAGCACATCTGCAATCGTAAATGTTGGCAGGCCTGGAGGGAATCGAACCCCCAGCCTTCGGATTTGGAGTCCGACGCTCTAGCCTAGTTGAGCTACAGGCCTGCAGTAATACATCTTACTTGCCTTCTTTGTGGAGCGTATGAGCACCGCAGAATTTGCAGTATTTTTTACGCTCCAGCTTATCAGGAGTAAGTCGTTTATTTTTTGTAGTGGTGTAGTTCTTGCGTTTGCAAGTCTGGCACACCAACTGAATAGTATCTCGAGCCATCTTTATCAGCCAACCTTACTCAATGATCTCGGAGATCACGCCTGCGCCCACGGTGCGGCCGCCTTCGCGAATAGCGAAGCGGAGCTCTTTCTCCATGGCGATGGGGGTAATCAGGGTGCCCTCAATGGAGACGTTGTCACCGGGCATAACCATCTCAACACCCTCGGGCAAGGTCACCACACCGGTCACGTCTGTGGTCCGGAAGTAGAACTGGGGACGATAGCCGTTAAAGAAAGGTGTATGACGGCCACCCTCTTCCTTGTTCAGAATGTAGACCTCGGCCTTGAATTTGGTGTGCGGGGTGATGCTGCCGGGTTTGGCAACAACCTGACCACGCTCGACCTCGTCACGCTTGGTGCCGCGCAGGAGCACACCGACGTTGTCGCCGGCTTCGCCCTGGTCCAGGATCTTCCTGAACATCTCGACACCGGTGCAGACGGTCTTGATGGTCTCTTTGATACCCACGATCTCAATCTCTTCGCTGACCTTGATCACGCCGCGCTCCACGCGACCGGTCACCACGGTGCCGCGGCCGGAGATGCTGAACACGTCCTCGATCGGCATCAGGAAAGGCTGAT
Source organism: Dethiosulfatarculus sandiegensis (assembly GCF_000931935.2). Lineage (GTDB taxonomy): Bacteria > Desulfobacterota > Desulfarculia > Desulfarculales > Desulfarculaceae > Dethiosulfatarculus > Dethiosulfatarculus sandiegensis. The sequence continues at coordinate 306,535 of NZ_AZAC01000001.1, read as the reverse complement.
CCAAGGGACGCTCGGGAGCGGGAATGAACTCGTCAACGGCATCCATCAGCTTCAGGATGGGGGCGCAGGCTTCGCACTCTTCTTTGCCGCAACCGCACTCCAGGGCCTTCAAGGCGCTGCCGGGGATGATCGGTGTGTCGTCGCCGGGGAAGTCGTATTTATCCAGAAGCTCCCGCAGCTCCATATCGACCAGCTCGATCAGCTCCTCGTCATCGACCATGTCCACCTTGTTCAGGAAGACCACGATGGCGGGCACGCCGACCTGACGGGCAAGCAGGATGTGCTCGCGGGTCTGGGGCATGGGGCCGTCGTCGGCGCCGACCACCAGGATAGCGCCGTCCATCTGGGCCGCGCCGGTGATCATGTTCTTGATATAGTCGGCGTGACCAGGGCAGTCCACGTGGGCGTAGTGACGCTTGTCAGTCTCGTATTCCACGTGCGCGGTGGCGATGGTGATGCCGCGTTCACGCTCTTCAGGGGCTTTGTCAATAGAATCAAAGGGAACAAAGTCCGCAGCGCCCCTGGCAGCCAAGCAACGTGTAATGGCGGCCGTCAGAGTGGTCTTGCCGTGGTCAATGTGACCGATGGTTCCAACATTTACGTGCGGCTTTTTCCGCTCAAACTTTTCCTTGGCCATTGAGGACACTCCTTTATGGAGGTGAAAACCATCAGGGCGATCACTTCCGCCCCAGGTCTTGTTGATAACCTGCCTCAAACAGTGGAGCCCACGACCGGGCTTGAACCGGTGAACCTCTTCCTTACCAAGGAAGTGCTCTACCTGCTGAGCTACGTGGGCTTATATTTATTAATTATTCCCGAAACGCCCCAAACCTGCCAGGGACGCTTAACAATTTTTGGTGGTGAGGGGAGGATTCGAACCTCCGAAGGCGTTGCCGGCAGATTTACAGTCTGCTCCCTTTGGCCACTCGGGAACCTCACCACTTTTTTCGCTATCTATATACCAACAGTTCCGGCGGCCATCAAACCTTTAGAACTATTGGAAGGCGCCCATCGGCTATCACTATTGTCCCCGCTTGCCCCGGTCGCCTATTTTGGCATCTGGAGCTGGCGATGGGACTTGAACCCGCAACCTGCTGATTACAAATCAGCTGCTCTGCCAATTGAGCTACGCCAGCCAAGGGTTCGGAATATACCGCACAGTCTTTTGATAAGCAAGCCAAAATTTACACTTGTTTTCAAAACGACCGATGTTTTAGAACTCGTCAAATATGACACACAAGCTCAACTCCCGCAATACCAAAAACGCTGGTCATTTCTGAAAGCACCCTTGCCTTGCGCATCGGTGATTTCGGCCTTAATTTTGATAGTATTAGATGGTCATAATGCCGAACCAGGTAAATTTTCCTGGTCTTATAAGGACGGTATCTTATGCAAGGCCCCGATAAGAAAGAGAAAAAGGGCAAAATAGAATTAACCGGCCCTAAAACTACCGAAAAGGACCTAGATGATTACCTCTCTAGGAAGTACAGGGAAAAATCCGAGTTTATTTCACCGAGCTTAAACCCTTTGCCCCATCCCGACACCCAGGGAGATGACAGCGGCATCTTTTCAAAGATCAATGTGGATCTTATGCCGGAAGAGCTTATTTCCTATCTGGATCAGTATATCATCCGACAGGATGAAGCCAAGGCCGTACTCGCCACCAAAATCTGCACTCACTTTAAAAGAGCCCGCTATTTAAGCCAGATGGGAGAGGGAGACCCTGCCGACGGAGTCGGATTGATCAAAAACAATATACTGATGATGGGGCCCACGGGGGTTGGAAAGACCTATATCGTCAAGCTCATCGCCGCCAAGCTGGGAGTTCCCTTTGCCAAAGGCGACGCCACCAAATTCAGTGAAACAGGGTATGTGGGCGGTGATGTGGAGGACCTGGTTCGGGATCTGGTCAACCAGGCCGACGGAGACTTGGAACTCGCCGGGTTCGGCATAGTCTACATTGACGAAGTGGACAAGATAGCAAGCTCCAACAACCTGGTCGGACCGGACGTGAGCAGAACAGGCGTGCAAAGGGCCCTTTTAAAGCCCATGGAAGAAACCGAAGTGGACTTAAAAACCCCGCACGACCCCATCAGCCAGATCCAGGCCATTGAAAAATACCGAAAAACCGGCAAACACGAAAAACGCTCCGTCAACACCCGGCACATCCTATTCATAATGAGCGGCGCCTTCAACGGTCTGGCCGATGTGGTTAAAAAGCGCCTGCATCAAAAAAGCCTGGGGTTCGGCTCGGTCCTGCCCCAGGAGAGGCCGGATGAACAATACCTTAAAAGCGCCACGGCTCAAGACCTGGTTCAGTTCGGTTTTGAGACCGAATTTGTGGGCAGGCTGCCGGTTCAGGTGGCCTTGGAGGAGCTCACAACCAAAGACCTCCATGACATTTTAAAAAGCCCCAACAATCCGGTGGTGATCAGCAAAAAAAGGGATTTCGCGGCCTACGGCATAGACCTCAGGCTGGAAGACAAGGCCCTGGCCCTTTTGGCTGAAAAGGCATACACCCTAAAAACCGGAGCCAGGGCACTGGTCTCTGTGCTGGAAAAGGCGCTTTTGCCTTTTGAAAAGCACCTTCCCGGCAAGGAGTTCAAGCGGCTCCTGGTTACCAGTGAGCTGGTTCAGGATCCTGACGGCGAACTGAAGAACCTGTTGGAACTCCAGGGAGACTATCCCGATAAAGAACGTTTTGCCCAGGCTTGCCGGGACGAACGCCTGGAGCTGTTAAAAACCATTGCCGCCCGTGAGTCGATGTACAAGGCCAGCCTGCCCGAGCCCCTCACCCACGGGGTGATGGACCTGATCGCCAACGAGTATTACAGGGTGGGCATGACCCTGGGCCTGGCCTATGACAATGTGCTGGCCCAATTAAAAGAAATCACTATTTTTGAGAACAAGTTCTATGAACGGTACAATTTTGAGATAAACTTCGATCACGAGGCCAAGTCCGCCCTGATAACCAGGGCCGCCCGAGAGGGCTGGACCGTCACGGCATATTGCCAGCGCCTGGCCCAGGTGCTTGAACCGGCCTTGCGCCTGGTGCGGGACCGTACCGGAGTCGCCCACTTTGATCTGCCCCCGGCGGCGGTGGAAGACACCGAGACCTACCTGCACGGACTTTTTAAGGATCAGTACCCCGAGGGCCCTGATCAAGCCTGGCATAACCAAGACAACTAATCAATCCGGGCCGGAAGCCAACCCCGCCCCGGGTTTAGTGAAGTCAGAAAGCATTACTAAATATGATAGGAATCAGCAAGCTATACTGCGGCACGGTCGAACCTTCCGATGCGCTTCGCTACGGCAGAAAATCCAAAGACCTGCCGAGCCATCTTCTTCAATTTGCCGAAGATAAAAAACCGGTTGTGGTCTGGAACATGACCAAGGCCTGCAACCTGAAATGCGCCCACTGTTATGCCCAGGCCACTGCCGGTCCGGACAAAACCGAACTCTCCACAGATGAGGCCAAGGCCATGATCGACGACCTGGCCGACTTTGGTTCGCCGGTCCTGCTCTTCAGCGGGGGGGAGCCCCTGATGAGGCCGGATCTGCCCCTTTTGGCCAGCTATGCGGTTAAAAAAGGGATGCGGGCGGTGATAAGCACCAACGGCACCCTTATCGATAAAGACAAGGCCAAAGAGCTCAAGGAGATAGGCTTGAGCTATGTGGGCGTCAGCTTAGACGGCATGCAAGAGGTGCATGACCGCTTCCGCGGGGTTAAGGGGGCCTTTGACCAGGCGGTTCAGGGCATCAGAAACTGTAAGGAAGCCGGGCTCAAGGTTGGCTTGCGTTTTACGGTCTTTAAGAAAAACGCAGGCGAAGTGCCTGCTATTTTCGACCTGCTGGAGGCCGAGGGCGTTCCCAGGGTCTGTTTCTATCACCTGGTCTATGCGGGCCGGGGCAGCAAGCTCATGAACGAAGATTTGAGCCACAAAGAGACCAGGGAGCTTCTGGACCTCATCATGGACCGCACCAAAAAGCTCTTTGACAAGGGTCTTTGTCCGGAAGTCCTCACAGTGGACAACCATGCGGACGGACCTTATGTATACCAGCGTCTTTTAAGAGAAGACCCCCAAAGGGCGGAAGAAGTATTTGAGCTTCTACAGTGGAACGAAGGCAACAGCTCCGGCCGGGGTATTGGCTGTATAAGCTGGGACGGCGAGGTTCATCCCGACCAGTTTTGGCGTCATTTGAGCCTGGGCAACATCCGCAAGCGCCCCTTCAGCCAGATCTGGACCGACATGGAAAACCCGATCCTGAAAAAGCTGAAAGATAAAAGGCCCTATGTCACCGGGCGTTGTGCCGAGTGCCGTTGGCTGGATATCTGCGGAGGCAATTTCAGGGTGAGGGCGGAGGCAGCCACCGGAGACCTCTGGTCCCCGGACCCGGCCTGCTACCTTACCGACGAAGAGATCAAAAAGCCCTAAGGTTTTCCGGTTTCACCTTTTAAAAACCAGGCCATCTCCACAGAACGATAAAACGCCTTTCAGACTGGTTGAAAAAGTCTGAAAGGCGTTTTTCCGATTTAGACCTCTTTACATTAATCAGGAAGTCTGGGGCTCGGGCCTTTTCTGCTCCTGATTGAATTTACCCACCAGGCCCCGATCAATGATATCCATGCACACTTCCTTGGCCCCCTGGGAGGTGTAATGGTGCTTTTCCTGCAAGTTGTTCATCATAAACGAGACTTCGTTTCTTATGCGGTCATCATAGGTCTTGAAATCATCGGTGCCGCAGTCCTTGATGGCCCTTCTGAAATTCTCGTTTTCAATAAAGGGGTCCAGCACCTTTTCCTTTAAGTTATGTACATATCGTTCACGCAGCTGCAAAAAAAGCGCGGTTTTGGCGATGGTGGTTCCCTCCAACAGCATCTCCTGGGTCAGGGTCTTGCTGGTGAACTGGCGCTGGGTCTCTTTTCTGAACTCCTTTCGCCTGGCGGCTCCCACCCCCCTGCCTAAAAGCTTGTATTCAATGGCGGTCAGATACTCTTCACTGATAGTCAGGGGTTCACCGGTGTATTCGCAGATCACACTCGCCCCGAGGTCATAGTTCAAGGCAAATAGATAATTCTGTATATCCTTTGAGATGCGTTCCTCATTGTAATAGTAGAGGGCCTCTTTCACCTGCTGCAGCACTGTGTAGTCGTTTAGGGAAAGCAGCGCGTCCAAAAAACCGGTTGGAATCTGCTCGGAGAGATCCTTTCTCACCTTGGTGAAATAGGTATAGAGCATATTCATGTTTATCAGCTTGCCCTCTTTGGCGTATCGGGAATGAAACTCGCTGAAAATTTTGATGGAATCCCGACCTGACAAGCCCTTTCGCCCCTCGGTCTCACTTTCGGCCAAAAGTTTGCGCCTGACCTTGGTGTTAAAGCGCTTCAAGTCTTCCTCAACCAGCCAGGGCGGGATCAGGCCCGCATAAAGCTCCATCTTCAAAAGCCGGTAATGCTTATCGCAATAAAGATTGTATTTTTCAGCGCTGCCCAGCCACTCGGTCAGGGCTCGGGAGTGGGTTTTCATGCGGGTGGACACGATAATCCTGGCGAAATTCTCCAAAACCCTGGGCAGGAAATTGGCAGTGACATGGCTGCCGAAAACACTGAGCAAAATCTTTATCTCTGTCCTGATATCCAGCACATAGGGGATATTCACATATTCGATTCGGTCGGAAAACGAAGGTATCCCCTCGATATTCGCCTTATCTTCGGGGTTCATCAGGGCCAGGAACAAAGAAGACACACTCTCTTCTATGGTCTCCACCTTATGCACACCTTCACTGATGATATTGTGCAGCTCCACCAACCGGCCGGTGTTCTTCTGCTTGATATCCATCAAGGCATAGATGCCGTTATTGGTCTGAGCGTAGCGGGAATACACATATTGCACCTGATGCGCCCCGCGCATTAGCATGTTAATTCGCTTCTGCAGCACAGGATCGGTGAAAAAGGGCCTTCTGGTGGTCACATCGCCCGGGTTGAAGATGCTGATTCCCTCGCCCAGTCTGCGGTTAAAGACATAAGGCCTGGTAAAGACCATGCCCATGACCTGGCGGTGGCTTTTCAAGCGGTCGAGAAGGCTTTGATAAAGGGCCTGACAAATGGTGCAGGGCTCATCGCGCAAGACCCACTCATATTCCTTATCATTAAACAGAATCTCCAGAAAATCGCTTTCGTGGAACAAATCCTCCAAAAACTGTCTTCGAATAGGCCTGGGAATCATCAGAATCGGGTGGTCATGGCTCGGGCAGGGGACTTCCACATAAGCTCCGTGCAGATAGGAATTCTGATCCTTGCCCAGCTGACGCTCCCGCCAGGCAGCCCTGGCCTCATCAGGGGCGCCCTCGAATTCCTCAAAATCCTCGGCCTCACCCAAAAGGCGATGCAGCTTTTCAATCAAGGGGCCCTGGGGATGGGAGGAATGGTCGCCCAAAAGTTTTCTGTCCAGCCGCCAGTTCACCTCCAGCCTTAATCCGTCGTCGGTGTTGGCGTATTCCTCGAACTTGCGCAACAGGTTATTTAAAAAGGTGCTTTTGCCGCAACCCGGCGGGCCGTCGAAGATATAAATCTTGTTTTGCTGGCTGCCTCGCCTCAAGTTCTCCACCAGCCTCACCAGACGGTTGGCAAAAAGGCGATCCGCAAAAAAAGGATTGTCCGAACCTTCCACAAAAAGACGGGCGCAATCATAATCCCGAAAGCCTATGGATTCCGGATCATCGGGGTATTCGTCATGACCCTCCCCTATGTGGGCCTTGACCATATCGTGAAAGAACTGAAAAATATTGCGCAGAACCTGTCTGGGGCTCCTGACCAGCATCTCCAGAAAAGACTCAAAGCTCATGGTGGAAAGCTGGTTGCGCACCTGATCCATCTGATCCAGACGTTCCATGGCCTTGTCAATATTGCTGCCGATCATGGCTCAACCAACCACCTTTCTGGACAGTTTCTTTTTGTCCATGGTGTAGAGCACCCTTTGCCAGATTATCTTTTCCTTGCTTTTAGCCTGGCCCGGGATATTAACCCCGGTCGGCAGGTTGCCTGCCGAAGGAATGGTCGGCGGGGCCACCTCGCTGGTTTCCAACTGAACCGGCCCGCCCCACAAAAACTCCAATCCGATCATTGTGTTGGCAATAAAATCCTTAACCAGGGGCTTGCCTTCAAATCGGTGGTTTAAATAGATTGCACCCTCTTTGGCCTTTTCAGGCATAACTTCGATTTTGGGCGGATGATAAAGCCCGTCAATAAGCATTTCCCGGTAGTCTTTTGCATTCCTGGACTTCACATAATATTCCCAGACCATCTTGGTGCGATTCAGCCTTTTACCGCTTACGAAAAGCTTGTATTTATCCACAAAGTCCTGATCCACAAACTTCTGTATGAACGTAAAATCACACATATTTTCACGGATTTGAAAAATGCAGTCCATCCCCTGGCCAAGCTTTTTATCGTATTCGTCACGGGACTTGGAATCCTTCAGCCGGTCAAAATCCAGAGATATCTTTCCCTTGTCTCCATATTCCTTGATATGGCTGAAAAGGCGCATTCCCAGGGCATAGGGATTGAGCCCAACCCTGGGCAGGGAAGTTACGTAGGCGTTTACCCGGGCAAAATTAACCTCGTTTCCCTTAATGCGGTCATCTTTGAGAAACAAGACTTCATGCCAATAGCTGGCCCAGCCTTCGTTCAATATCTTGGTTCTGATCTGGGGCTGGAAAAAAAGCGATGTATTGCGCACCACCTCCAGCACGGGTTTCATCCAGCGATTCTCCTTTTTGGCCAGAAAAGGCGAATATTCCATAATAAATTCCATTGGGTCCAAACGAGAGATTCTTTTTCCCCTTTTATATTTCTCAAAACTGGCCTCAAACTCGGGGTGTTTTTTCTTTATCTCATCAAAGAAAACCTCTTCACCCAACTCTCCGTGCTCCCGCTTACACTGGTTGTATTTTTCGACCTTTTCCACATACTCGCTGACGCTGATTTCTCCACCCGCCTGTAAAAAGACATCGAAATAATAATCAAGTCGTTCGTTTCCGTTTTTAATCACCGCTTCCTGCAAAAGGCCAAGCTGGTGATAATAACCCACCAGGTTATCCACCCCCCGGGCAAACTCAATCACATAATCCACCCAGCGCCCCTTTTGAGAACGCAAACGGGCGATCAACCTTTTGTCCGACAAGGCGCGACCGGTGAAATCGTAATCCCAGGTGCCCCGGTAGAAAAGGTTGTTCTGAAAAAGGTCGATATGGGCCAGGACATGGTAGAAGATCATCACATTCAACCAGTCCGGGTTGTTGTCATTATAAAAACTTATTGCAGGCCTGGTGTTTATGACGGTTTCATAAGGGTTGACCGGGTAAAGCTCATACTTTCCCCTTTCCTTGAGCACTTCAACATCGTGAACCCAGTAGTCGTACAGGGTGGGTATCATCATCTTGGGGGAGAGCTCCAGGAGATCCCGGTTGCTGACAATGTATTCCAGGGTCTCATCGTGGAAGTCAAGTCCCGCTTGACGGGCCCTTTCCTTGCAGCCCTCCATGACCTTTTTGGTATGTTGATCTATCAGTTCCATCGTCCGCTTCTTTTCCGGGCGGCCGGGCTTAAAGCCCCCTTGCCCGCCCTTTTACTCGGAGATGAGCTTTTTAATTCCTTCGATCAACCTTGCTTCATCCGCGTCTTCTTTGATCACATCCATGCGAAGCTGGTCCGGAGAGTCCTTGAGCAGTTTGGACCGGTTCAGCACCAGCTCCAGGTTGGTCCTGCCGGCCGCAATCCTGGACGAACCGGCTATGGTGACCCCCACCCGATTGGAAAATTTAAGCATCTTGGTGAGTTCAGGCACCGTCTCCTTGCCTTCGGTGTCCCAGTCATCACCGTCTGTGCCATGGAACACATAGATGTTGTAATCCGGCTCCAGGTTCTCGTTTTTGACTATCTCGTTAACCAGGCGGTAGGCGCTGACCACCTTGGTGCCCCCCGCCACAGCTGAATTGTAGTAGGTGAAGAAATCCGGCACTTCCTTGGCTTCTGTGTCATGGAGGATAAAACGGGTTTCCACCTGTTTGGCATACTGATACAAAAGCCAGGAGTAGATCAGCACATGCTGGGAGACCACCAGATCGGTGGGTTTGCCGCTCATGGAACCGGAGTAGTCCCTGAGGAAAAAGACCATAGCCTGGGATTCATAGTCAATCTCCCTGGAAAGAACCCTGTAGACCATATCGTCGGGAGAGATGAGAAAACCGGTTGTGTCTATGTCGTTTGGGTCGGGCAGACGGCCCAATGCGATATTGGTGCGCACGATCCGCCTTAAGGTGGCCTTTTTATCGAGCACCTGCCCCGAGCCCCGGTTTCTGTCGGTCAGGTCATAAGTATAGTTGGTGAGGGACCTCTTTTTCCCTTTATCCTGCAGATTCGGCAGCTCGAACTGCTCGGTCAGGATGCGGCCCAGATCATAGGCGCTGGACTCCATTTCATGGGGGCCGCCGCCTTCACCGCCGGGTCCGCCTGCCGGGGAATCGCCGTGCACCGGCTCCTCGCCGATTACCTCGCCCTCTTCCCCTTCACCGGAGCCGCCCGAGTCCCCGGCCTGTTCTTCTTCGGCGCTGCGAATCTTGTCATGGATAAATTTTTCTTCCACAGTGGTGGGGACCACCACTATCTTTTCCTTGCCGCTTTTACCGGGCTTGATCAGCCTCCCCACCCTTATCTTTCTGGGGAAACCGTCCTTTTCCCTTTGCTTGTCCCGTTCTAAAAGTTCATCAATAGACTGAATGCGGGCGTGATAACTCCACTGGGCCCGATTCATCCCCTGAAGGGAGTCAAGATCTCCGTCCTTGGCCAGGGCAAAAACCTCATCCGCCCCCAAGGCAAAGGGACAGGCTAAAGGCCGGGGCCTTGAAAGACCGAGTCCCACTAAAGGCCTGGCCGCCGGTTTTTTCTCATGTTTTGCCATGCGCCCCTTCCCTGATCCGGTCCATAATCACCGGAAGCATGACTAAAGGTCACAGCAAGAAGCCTCAGCTGTCGTCCTCCTGAGTGCAGAAATACTCTATGGTTTTCTGGGCACAGGTTCGGCAGTAACCCAATTTTTCGAGCATGGTGCTGATCATGCGATCATAGAGCTTTTGGTTCTCTTCGTTTGTGCGGTTGGCCAGGGCCCCGATAAGGCTACCCGCACCGGCAATATCCGATTTCAGGCGCACATCGGTCACTGCCTTGACCAGTTCCAGATTGTCCATAAAGTCATAGGACGGATCCATGGTGATCTTCTGGCCATAAATCTTTCTGATGGAAGTGCGGAAAGATTCCCTCTGCTCTTCGGTCTTCAGCTCCAACCGTTCTTCCACGCTGTTGATAAAGCGCTCGTCAATCTTAAGCGCCACGAGTTCCCCGGTCTGGGGGTCCTTGTACTTCCACAACCGGTCAGCGCCCAGGTTTTCAGCGTCAATGCCTATGATCATGTTCACATAGTTCAAAACGTCTTTTTTAACGGCCAGGGGTTCGTCCATATAGGCGTTGAACATCTCGGTCATGACCCTCTCCCTGTAGAGGGTCTTGGCGATTTTTAAGTCCTCCAGATATTTGGCCCGGTCATTGGCTTCTGTGACATAGTCCAGGATTATCCTGTCCAGAGCCTTGAAGATATCGTGGGCAAACATGCACTTGCCCTCGTTGGTCTCCGAGCTTTCCACCATGAGCTGAATGGCCCGCCCCAGGTTTCTCTGGCCCATCCCCTTTTGGCCGAACCGATTGATGATATTGGGGTCCTGGTTCAGGGTGTCTATGACCTCGGCCAGGGTCTTGATGCTTTTCTCACCGGCCACCTCACCCGCCGCCAGCTTCATTGTCTCCACCGGGGTGAGCTTTTCCGAACGGGGCAACCTGGAAAGCACCACCGCGGTGGAGGCGGCGTAATTCAGGTTGGGATCCTGATGCAGAACCTCCCTGGTAAGCGTGGTGCGGCTTTCACTGCCGATAGCATAGTTGGTGAGCTCCCTTTGCAGCTTGTAATCCGTATTGTGGGACACATACGAGATGCGGCAGCGGTCCACAATGGGGGCCTCTTCCTTTTCGGCCATGAACTTGTTGAACTCGGAATTGTTGCTGGTGGCAATTATCAAGGTGTCAATGGGCCATTTGAAGCCCTCTATCTCAATAGTGCGGTTCTGGATAACCCCGAGATAAACCTGGATCAGGTCCTTTTTGTTTTTAAAGATCTCATCACTGAAGTGAACTCCCCCGCCGGCAACCCTGGCCAAAGCGCCCCTTCTCAAGTCAAAGCGATAGGGGTTATTGGTGTCTGATATGTGCAGAAGCCTTTGGATGGACTCCTCACCCAAAAGGTCCACAGCCGAAGAGGTTATCTTGTCCTTGGCCGGATATTTTCCGGTGACGGTTCCCAATGATTCACTCAAGGGAACCGGAACTATCTCTACCTGCTGAAGCATCTTCTGAACATCGCCGTCTAGGTGCGCGGCCAAATCCTTCCAGATGTAGTCAGAGCAGGCCCCAAGGGGGCGGTAGTCCTCATACAGAAGATCTATCTGCTGATCCGTGAACCCGGCCTTGGCCAGATATTCCCTGTTCATATCCGGATCTTCATAAAGATTCATGGCCAGAATCATGGGGTCTTCATAAGTCTGGGACTCGATCGCCTTGATATGGCCGTAGGTCTCCAATTTTTCCAGGCCGTTAAAACGAAAGGTGTATTTCCGGTTGCCGTCTTTGCTCAAAAACCGGCGATAACACTGGCAAAGGTAATCCACAAAAAAGGTTTTGCCGTTTCCCGGTTCACCCACCAGGACATAGGCCATCTCTCTGGAAGATCCACCTTCAGCCGCGTCCTTTACATAGGAAACAAAGCTGTTCAACTCGTTGAACATACCGATTATGTGGCGGCGGCCGGTGCGGAACACCTCAAAATCATAGGTGGTTTTTCCGTTCACCGTCACTGTCCGGACGTTGCCTTCCAGGATCATCCTGGAAATCCCCTGAAAAGCGTTTTCAAAACGCCTTTCACCCTCCTTGACTGCTGCCAAATGATAAGGCAGCGACCGCGTATCATTGCCAGACATAAACCCTCCTATTCCTATTTAAATTATAACGCTAAAGTGTATTTTCTTTAGGGGAGCCTTTATTTTCCCGGCAGAAAAATAGGGTTGGAAAGATTTAACAACCCACGCAAAGGAACAGGCCTGCATTGAAGCAGCCTGGATAAGAGTGCTATTTAACTCCAATTGCTGATTGGTTAAATCTTAAGGAAGGGGATGGGCAATAAAAAAGCCGGGGGGAAACCCCGGCTTTTTAAAAAATACTTGACTTGTGGTCGGGACGACTGGATTTGAACCAGCGACCCCTGCGTCCCGAACGCAGTGCTCTACCAGACTGAGCCACGTCCCGACAAGGAGATATTAGTACACTAGGGTCGGTGGGCTGTCCACCAATTTTTTCAATCTTCTTGTCGAGAAACGCTAATTAAGCGCCGCAAAGACAATCTTTTTGGCATCATCACCCAAGGCGGAAAGAAGATCCAACAGTATTCTGGCTGTGGCGCCCCAGATAATATCCCCATTGTGCTCCAGGGCCTTTTGCTGAAAAGCCATACCCTGCCATTTTATTTCACGAGGCTTATAAAGGGAGAAGTCCAGAACCTTGCTTAACGGGGTGATCACCAGCCTGTCCACCTCGGTGGGGTTCAGCTCGAAATCTCCGTTAAAATCCAAGATGCCCACATAAGGGGTGATCACAAAATCGGTGATGGTCACCGTCTGGTCCAGACGGGCCACAATCTCCACCCGGGCGGGCGGCACGCCTATCTCCTCGGCGGTCTCTCTCAGAGCAGTGAAGCTGGTGTCCTTGTCCTCCGGGTCCCTCATGCCTCCGGGAAAGGAAATCTGCCCGGCATGATGGGGCAAAGCAGCCGAACGCTTGGTAAAAATCACCTGAATGTCTTTACCGTCATCCCAAAGGGGCATTAACACGGCAGCAGGCTTGGCCCCCGGAGAATCCACCCTCACAGGATCTCTCATGGCCAGAGTCTGTTTGAACTCCCGCCCTACTTTTGAAAGTCTTTCACTTATCATATGACGCTCTTTATCCGCCGGTTGCCTTGGCGGAAAAACTCACCCTTAAACTCTTAACGATAAAGATGTGTCCGAAAAGGGATATTTACAACCATACCGCCATGAAAAACAAACCTGAACAACTGATCCAACATATTGAATGAATAATCATTCTACCTTTTTCACAGCCCGGGTTGCCATGGATTTTAAGAGGTGCTTTATCTTTGGACAAAAAATCTAAACCGGCCGGAAAAAGGAAGGAAAAATCAGTCGCCCCTTATCTGTACGACCTTATCGGCCCTTAAGGTGACTTTACGCCGCAATTCCCTGCCGCCTGCCAGACGCAAGGTGAAAACCTGGTCTCCCAAGGGAAGATTGCTCATGACAAAGGGGGTTTGCCCCATATTCTGGCCTTGAAAATAAACCTGGGCTATGGAAGAAGATTTAATCTCCACCGCCCCGCCGTAAAGGCTGAAGGGCACCTTGGTTTCCGTGCGGCTTTTGACATTGACGGTCTTTTGCGAGCTGCCGCCCAAGGCCCTCACCTCAATCTTGCGCCGACCAACCAGAACCTCCCGCAGGGTCAGGGGGGTGCGGCCTTTTTTTTGGCCGTCCACATATACCTCTGCCCGGGGTATGCAGTTTACGATCAGGCTGCCGTAACGCACCTCATGGGCCATGCGTTTGGCCTGGGCCAGATTTTTCTTGGCTGTGCCGTCGTTGGGAAACACCATAAGATAGGTTTCAAACTCCCTGGCCGCATCTGCATATTTGCCGGTGTTGAAATAATTTGAACCTTGGGTAAAGGCCAGATTTGCCTGCCGCCTTTGGTCGTCAGAGACATTAACGGCTTTCACTGAGGAAGTTTGGGTAACCTTGCCTTTGGCTTTGCCTCCAGATGATTTGTCAGGCTTTACCCTTGGTTCTGACTTAACAGCCACCTCGGTTTCGGTTTCGGGTTTGGATTTGGGTTTGCTCTTGGCCTTTATTCCGGCTTCCGCCTTTTCAAGCCCCTTTTCGGCCTCCTTGTTCCCCGACTCAAGCTCAAGGGCCTTGACGAATTCACTCTTGGCCTTATTGGGAAAACCGCTTTCCAAATAGGCCTTGCCGTTTTTAAGCGCTTTTTTCAAAGCAGCCCTTTTGCGGGTCCTTTCCAGGGCCAGGGCCTCCAGCCTTTTCAGCTCCTGCTGAAGCTCTTTGGCTCTGGCCACTCCCTGAACGGCCTTTTGATTGCCGGGGTCCTTGGTCAAAGCCTCCTGAAAAGCAGCCAGGGCCTTTTGGGGCTCTTCCGCCTTAATGGCCTCTTCCCCCTGGATAACCAACTCTCCGGCCCGGGCCTTTTGCTCTTGCTCCTCCCTTATCCGGGCGCGAGCCTCTTTTAGTATGGCTTCCTTTTCAGCAATCACAGGCAGGTGCGGTTTAAGTTGCCGGGCCCTTTCCAGGGCGTTTTCCGCCTCATCCAATCTTCCCTGGGTCATGAATTCATCGGCATCACTTAAAAGTGTCTGCAAGCGGAGTTCTTTTTCCTTGCGAATGGCCTGCCGGGCCTGCCTTTGCCTTAAAACCCGGTTAAGGCCCTCTGTGGCCGGAGCGTAACCGGGTGTTGTTTCTATAGCTTTTCCATAGGCCTCACTGGCCTGTTCCAGCTCCCCCTTGGCCAAAAAAGCGTTGCCTTGCCTGACAAACTGCTCGGTCTTGGCCAGGGCCTCTGCGCGAACTTTCTCCTGTTCCTTAAGCCTCTCCAAAACCTTGCGCCGGGCCAAGACCCTTTGCAGACCGTTATCAGCCGGGGCATAACCCGGTTTCAGGCCCAGAGCCTCTTTAAAGGAAGCCTCGGCCTGATCCAGCTCATCAGCCTGTAAAAACTCCTCGCCTTTTTGCACAGCCTGCCCAGCCCGATTTTCGGCCTTTTGCGCCTCAAGCTGACTTTCCTGTTGCCTGGCCAGCTCTTTTTTCTTTGAGCCAACCTTTTGCAGGCCGTTTTCAGCCGGAGCAAAACCGGGCCTCCGGGCCAGGACCTCCTTGTAAAGAGCCTCGGCTCGATCCAATTCACCGGCCTTCAACAGGTCATCGGCATCCTTCACCTTAAGCATCACCTGGTTGAGGTAAATGGACTCACGCCTTTGGGCGGTTTCAGAAAGTCCCTGCCGGGCCGCCTGGTTATTCGGATCAAGGGAAAGGACCGACTTAAACCCCTTTTCAGCCTGATCCAGTTCTCCGGACTCAAGGCTTTCCCTGGCCCGGGCAAGCAATTGATCGGCCCTTGGGGCGGGTTCCGGCTTGGGCTTGGGTTTTACTTCCACCACTTTATCCGGCAGGGGAGGCTGTTTTTCCGGTTCAGGTACCGAAACCTTTGGCTGATCTCCGCTGACATCAACCTCAGGTTCGGGCCCACGGGCCAACCACCAATAGGTGCCCACAGCCGAGGCCCCCACAATAAAGGCCAAAAGCAATATCAGATAAAGGAGTTTGCCACGCTTTTTCACGGGCTTGTCCTGGGGACCGCCCCAGGCGGCCGGGGAAGGCTCTTCCTTGCCTTCAGCTCCGTTCCCGGCCCGGTCCAGGGCAATGGTCCGGCTGGGCGATGGGCCCTCATGCTCCATGGGGCTGAATACTTCGGTCTGATCATGTATCGGCACAGACGGTTGGCCGGAGGGGATATCCTGATCAACAGGGCTTATAACTTGAGGCGGAGCCTCGTTTTGGGTTGCTTCCGAGGCATCGAGCTCAAAAACCTGGGTCTGGTCTTCCTTGAGATTGGTCAGGCGATTATGGGCCTGCACAATCAGGGGGTGGTCCCCTTTGGTCTGACGATAACCCCGGTAAACGGTCTCTGCCTGTTGAAACTCACCGGCAGCCTCAAAGGCCCTGCCCTTTTGCAATAAGGCCTCCAGCTCCGATAAATCGGCAGACCTGGCCTGGGCCTCTTCCAGCCAGGCCAAGGCGGCCTTTTTATCCCTCGCCACCCCCACCAGCTCTGAGATCACCCTGGCCGCCTGGCTGAAAAGCCCCTCGGCAAAACAGGCCTGGGCCTCTGCGGTAAGCTGGAATATCTTGGAATCCCGGTCCTGCTCCTGCTTGGCCTGGCGCAGAACCTCCCGGGCCATTTCAGACTCGGAATCCATGGATACCGCCTTTTCCGCCAAGGCGGCCGAAGCGGCCCACTGACCTTTTTCAAGCTGGGACCGGGCTTCATTCAACAGGGCCAGGGCCCTGGCCTCCACCCGGGGAATGGATTTCGGCGGCCTGGTGGGATGCCCCACCAAGTGGTTTAACATCCTAAGGGCGTCATCTGCGGACTGGGGCCTTTTCTGGGGCTCTTTTTCCAGAAGTTTCAGTATGAAGTCCGAGAGCCCCGGTGATACAGAGGGGTTAACCTGGTCCGGCGGAACCGGTGGTTCATGAACGTGCTGATAAAAAACAGCCGCCGTATCCTCCCCCTTGAAAGGAGTGTTTCCGGTTGCCATTTCATACATCACAATGCCCCAGGAATACAGATCGCTGCAGGCATCCACATCCATGCCCCTGGCCTGTTCCGGGCTGGAATAATGCACCGTGCCCATAAAGGTGCCCACCTGGGTGAACCTGGTGTTGGCCGAGGCCTTGGCAATGCCAAAATCCATGACCACGGCATCGCCCCTGTTGTCTATCAGCACATTATCCGGTTTTATGTCCCGATGGATTATCCCGGCCCCATGGGCGTCGCTCAAGGCGGAGAGCACCTGCCTGCTCAGGCGAACGGTCTCCTGCTCGGCAAGCACTCCTTTGGATGCGATAAGCGTGCTTAAGGCGGCTCCTTCCACATAATCCATGGCAAAGTAATTCACCCCGTTGTCCTGACCAACGTCGTGAATACGGATTATATTGGGGTGCCTTAAGCTGGCGGCCGCCCGGGCTTCGCGCAGAAAACGCTCCACCATCTGGCGATCCTGAGCCAGATCAGAGGGAAGCACCTTGACCGCCACCCGGCTCTCGAGCATTTCGTGCATGGCCAGATAAACCTCTGCCATGCCCCCTCTGCCCAGGAGCGAATCAAGGCGGTATTTACCGAGCCGCCTGCCTTCCAGGTTTTGGTTTTGCACTTCGGAACTGTCCTTTGCCGGTCTCGCTTTGCGGGCGCCTCAAGGCTGATCGGAAAATAATGGATTTGAGCCTGTTAATACTAATAAAGCAAAAAGCCTCTTTCGCCAATTATAAAGAAGACAGGCAAAAAAGCAGCCCCGGACAAGCCGGGACCGCTTTTCTTGAAAAACAGGTGTTTTAAATCAACGGCCTGTGCGCCTGGAGTTCAAGCGGAAATTGGGCCAGTGCACCGTACCGGGGTTCACCGGCACATTCAGGGTCAACACCACCAGGTTGTTGTCCTCCACACCTATGACCACATCCAACAGTCCGTCACTGTTCACATCAGCCAGGGCCGGGGAAGAAATCACACCGGCGCCAAGGGTGAAGTTGGCCAGCTCCCAACCGGTGGTCCCGCTGATGGCATGAATCACCCGGTTGCGGTCGGCGATCAGGACATCTTCGGTGCCGTCCTGGTTGAAATCATAGATAACAGGGCTTGAGACCACAGCCGCGCCCTTCATGTCAAACTCCCAGACCCTCAGCCCGTTCTTGCCGTTTAAGGCAGTGAGTTTGCCGTTGCTCAAGGCTACGACCACATCCAGAGTGCTGTCTCCATTGAGATCCAAAAGCTCGGGCGAGGCCTCAATGGGAACCCCGGACTCAAAACGCCACAGCTCCACCCCGTCTGATGCATGCAGGGCGTAAACTCCGCCGTCTGTGCTGGCCAGGACCACCTCAACCCTTTCATCGCCATCCAGATCCGCAACCGCGGCCGAGGCCTTGATCGGGGCTTTTGTGCCAAACTGCCAGATCTTCCAGCCGTTTTTACCGTTAATGCAGTAGAAATTGTTGTCCAGAGAGCCTATCATGGCGTCGGGCACCTGGTCGTTGTTCACATCGGCCAGGGCCGGTGTGGCAAAAGCTCCGGCCTTTAAAATGCCGCCGGTGTCCCAAAGTTTCCATCCCCGGTCGCCGGTAAAGGCATAGATCCTGCCGTTCTGGCAACCGATGACCACGTCATCCAATCCGTCGCCGTTTAAGTCTCCGGCAGCCGGAGAGGAGCGGAACTCGCTGCCTGCAGGCCCGGTCCCGGATTCAGGTGCCTCCCAAACCTTCTGCCCCTCGCCGTTCAAGGCATAGACCTTGCCCGCATCGGTGCCGAAAATAATGTCATGCACCTTGTCTCCGGTGAGATCTTTTAACAAAGGCGAACTCTGCACCGGCCCGTCTGTACGGAACCTCCACAAAAGTCTGCCTTTTTTACCGTCAACGTTATAGAGCATGGAGTCGTTGCAGCCCACCACCACATCCAGCACTCCATCACCGTTCACATCCGCCACCGCAGGGGAAGAAAAGATCTTATCGCCTGCGGTATAAGACCATACATGGTTGAAGACCAGTCGGTCTATGGTCTGTCTACTTTGTTTGCCCGCCACCTCGGGCTGGGGCTGCGGCACCGGCTGAGGTGCTGGTTTAGCCACCGGCTGAGGCTCGGGCTTGGGTGCGGGTTCGGGCTTGGGCGCAGGGGCCGGCTCAGGCTTGGGAGCCGGAGTCGGGGTCTCTGTGGTTTTGGCAACTGTAACCGGTTTTTTAGCCCCGGGCCCCATGGTGAACCACCAGGCCGCAGCCCCGCCCACTGCCAGCAGAATAACCAGGGCCGCAATCAGACCGGCAGATGATTTTTTGGCCGCGGGAGCCCCGGCCATTGCCTTCTGGGCCGGGCTTATACGGTCTTCGGGCCTTTGCACCTTGGTGAAATCCGATCCCCCTGCCTGCTTAAAACGGAATTTAACCACATCAAAGGCAATTTCGTCACCGTGTTTCAACAATTTTTCGGTGACCTTCTGCCCATTTACCGTGGTGCCGTTGGTGGAATCCAGATCCTTGAGCAACACGCCCTGGGGCGTATTTTTCAGTTCTGCGTGCCTGGAGGAGACACTTTCTTCCTTTAACACCAGATCGCAGTCCGCGGCCCGGCCCACCAAGGTGACCTCGCCCTTTAAATCCAGCTCTTTACCATCCGCCCCCACCAGGCTGGAAAGCGCCTTGCGCACCACGGTTCCCCCGCCGGCCACCGTACCGCTGACTCGGGTGCCGCTGACCCTGGTGCCTGCCTGTTGGGGAAGCTCCATTTTGGCCTTCACCCCGCCCAGGGATAATTCATCACCGTTTTGCAGGACTCTTTCGGTGATCTTTTCGCCGTTAACCCTGGTGCCGTTGGTGGAACCCAGATCTTTAAGCAATATCCCCTGTGGAGTAACCGAGAATTCCGCATGACGCCTGGATACGTCCAGGTCATCCAGTTGCAGGTCACATTCCGGATCCCGGCCTACGGTGAGGTTTTTTTTATCCCCAAACTCCAGGATCTGACCTTTCTGATCCCCGGTCAGTAAAGTCAATTTACTCATTGGCAGGGTCTCCTTCAGCCCGGACCGGAGCCTTATACGTTCTCCGGCATGAAAAAGGCAAAAACGTATGTGATCAATTTTTCAACCAGCTATAGCTGCATATTAGCATAATCCTCCCATAAAAATGAACTTTCACCTAATACCCTGAATATTATCCGAAAAAGATAGGTTTTTTTTCTTTAGTCAAAGCTTTCTTTCAAAAGCAAAAAAACCGCAATCAAAAAACTTTAGACAAAAGCACGAAAGCCCCCTTTTTCGGGCAAACCCTTTTCTTAAAACCGGGTGCGCCCCTTTTGGTCCGGCATACGTTATACTTACGCCCAATATGAAAATCCCGGGAAAGAAACGCTTATGACTACTGCAAATCCGGAGCATATTGCGGATAAGCTCAAAACCCTGGTCCAGGGTTTTGTGGGGCTGAACCTTTGCCTCATGCTCACCGCATTTTTGGTGCTCAAGGTCTCTGCCCTGACCGGCCTGGCCGCAGCCCTGGTCACTGCCCTTTTGTTGCTGGCCGCGGGTTTTCAAAAAAAGCAAAGCATACTTTTATGGTCTGCGGCTGTTGCCTTTTGCGGAGCCATGGTAATCCTGGCTTGGGGGGTGCTTGATTCGGACACAATAACCGCCGGGCCCGGCTCCCCGGCCCAGATGAAAGACAACCCGGTTCTTTGGACCCTGGCCCTGACCTTTGACCTGATCTGGCTGGCGGGCCTGTTGGCCTGGCGTTTTTATATCAAGAAACCCCAACAGAAAAAAACCCAAGCCATTAATGAAAATGAATCCCCCCATGACTGAGCCTGAACTGGGGCTTTATCTGCACCTGCCCCATTGCCCCTATCGCTGCCCTTATTGCGACTTTTTCGCCAAGGTCTTTGACCCCAAAGAAGCGCGACTTTTGGATCAGGCCCTTTTTAAGCACATAGAACTCCTCAAGGGCTACAAGCTGGACCGCCCCCTGGACACGGTTTTTTTCGGCGGCGGCACCCCCACCATGAGACCGGCCGGTTTTTTAAGCCGACTGCTTGCAAAAGTTTCCCAAACCCTGGGTATCAAGGCCGGAGCGGAAATAAGCCTGGAAGCCAATCCGGGCACCTTAAGCGCGGGCAAGTTAAAGTCCCTTAGGCAGGCGGGATTCAACCGGCTCAGCCTGGGGGCCCAGACCTTTTCCCGGAAACTTTTGACCAGCCTGGGGCGCAGACACTCCCCGGACCAGATAAGGCATTGTTTTCAAGAGGCCCGCAAGGCCGGTTTCACCAACATAAACCTGGACCTTATCTACGGTTTGCCGGGCCAGACCCCCAAAATGCTGGGAAAAGACCTGAAGACCGCCCTGGAGCTTGAGTGCGACCATTTGTCCCTGTATGAGCTGACCCTGGCCCCGGAGACGCCTTTTGGCAAGCGCTACACCAAGGATCAGCCGCCTTTGCCCCTTATGGCCGATATCCTGACCATGGAGGCTGCGGCGCGGGAGATTCTGCCCCAAGGCGGGCTAAGGCGCTATGAAGTGAGCAACTATGCCGTGGAAGGGAAAAAATGCCGCCACAACCAGTCCACCTGGCGGGGAGGCTATTACCTGGCTCTGGGTCCGGGAGCCCATGGCCATTTAAAGGGGCGGCGCTGGTGCATCAACCCGGAGATCAACGAATATCAAAAAAGCATCCTCAAACAAAAAGAACCCTTTTTATTTGAGGAGAATTTAAGCCTTTCTCAACAGGCCCTGGAGAGAATAATGCTGGGGCTGCGCACCCTGGAAGGTGTTGACTTGGCCGGATTGGCGGATTTGATCCAAAAAGACCCCTTGAAAAAATATCAAGGGGCCATAGCTGAACTTAAACGCAAAAACTGGGCTTTTCTAAACGGGGACTATCTCGTCCCCACCCCAAAGGGCCTGGACATGGCAGACAGTGCGGCCGCCCTTTTCCTGGATCTAACCGATACCTAGCCTGGCGCTAGTCCTGGTAGTCCGGGGTGTGCCTGGCGACGCCCAAAAGGGTGACGGTCACCGCCGCCTGGGTGGCTACATCCTCATGGGATTCCGCCATAAGTTCCGCGGCGGCTTCCAGGGCCTGACCGGCCTTCAAGTTGCCCAGGGCGCTCAAACAGGCCTTGCGAACCTGGGCATCACGATCCTTTAAAGCCTCTATCAACGCATCCACCACCTCACCCTTGCGCTGGCGTGTGTTGCCCAGGGCAATGGCGGTAACCCGGCGCACTTCCGCATCCGGATCTTTCATCAGGCTGATCATCGGCGGCAGGGTCCTTTTATCCTTTATGTGGTTAAGGGCTATTACGGCTTCTTTGCGCACCGAAGAATCGTCATCCCGCAAAAGGGCCAAAAGGCCGGACAAGGCGGATTTATCCTTCAGTTTGCCCAGACAGGCCGCAGCGCCTTTACGCAGGGAAAGATCCTCATTCCCCAGAAGCTCCACCATGCGCTCCCTGCCCTTTTCCGAATCCAGGGTGGCCAACCCGGCCATGGCGGCTCCCATGACCTTGGGGTTATCCGAAGCCAGGGCCCCAACCAGGACATCCTCGGCCACGGAAGGCTGAATCCGGTTTATGGCAAGAGCCGCGGCCTTGAGCACCGCCGGATGGGTTTCTTCCCCTTCTGCCGGGGGCGCGCCTCCGGCTGCAGCCAGCATCTTCTGCCTCAGATCCCCTTCCGAGGCCTTGAGCAGCCTGCGCAGATAAGGCAAGGCCCCCTTGGCCTGAATCAAGCCCAGGGATTTGGCTGCCTCTGCCTGCACTTGCCAGGCCTGGTTGTTCAGGGCCTTGAGCAACCCCCTCTCAGCCTGGGCTATTTTGAGTTCTCCAGACATAAGACAGGCGGCCCGCAAAACATTGGGGTCTTCTTTGTCCAAGGCTTCCAAGACGGTCTGCTGCAACTGGCCAGACATGAATTATCCATCCACAAAAAAGGAAAAAGATTAGTCAGTTATTTTGAAAACGTTATTTTTTATGATCACCTGTAAAACCTGGCTTGTCAATTGATGTAGATTACATATATTAACCGATCTCACTTAAAACAGCCTTAAGGCGACTCATTTTCTGCAATTTAAAAAACCATGCAAATCAATAAGCCCGTCAAAACCTGTATTTTTACCGGATTTGGACTGAAAAAGGGTCCAAAAGCCTTTTATATAACTTATCCGACTCTCAACCTGAAAACGCAGTTGATTTTCAGTACCCTTAAGGAGAAAAAGACACCCTTTTGCTTTTATCCGCATTTGGCTTTATTAATCTTAAAAACCAGGCAAAGTTTAAGCCCGCTGCCCAGATCGCCAACCCAAAACCGGCCCTGAAAGCTGCAATAAGGAGCCCTGATGCCCCTTGAACCGAATGGATCAGAAAAAAAGCGCCAAAGCTCGAAATCCTGGCTTGAGATACAGGTGCCCGCGCTTTTGACCAGCACGGCCCGCCAGGTGGCCAGGGCCATGAAAAAAAACCGGGCCGTACAGGTTTGGCAGCAACCCACAGAGGTGAGGGGCATCTGGATCCGGGATAAAGAAGGGCTCAAGGCAGTCGAGGCTTTTCAAAACTCACTGCCCGGGGAATGCAAAAGCAGCCCGGTTATGCGCCGGTTTACTGCCAGTGACCCCAAAGAGACCTGGCGTGAACCCCTGGCCGATCAGGTCACCCCAAACCTGGGGCTGGCCCCGGCCTGGACCGGAATCAAACCAGGGCCAAAAACCATTGTTCTGGATGCCGCAACCGCCTTTGGAGCGGGAGACCACCCCAGCACCAGGCTGAACCTCAGGCTTCTGGACGCCTGTTTTCAGGAAAATTTTCACCCAGAACCAGGGCTCTGGCTGGCTGACGTGGGGGCGGGCACTGGCATTCTTTCCCTGGGCATGGCCCTGCTCTATGCCGGGCCCATTTTGGCCCTGGACCCGGAACTTGCATCATTACGGGCAGTCAGGCGCAACCTTAAGTTGAACCCTTTGGCCGGACCCCGGGTGCGTTTCACCCTGGGTTTTCACCAGGCCCTGGCAGGCCCCTTTGGTTTGATGGCCTGCAATATGCCGGGGGCCATTATCCTGGATGCACTTCCCATACTGGCCCGTAGCCTGGGCGGAGGCGCGAGGGTGGTTTTCAGCGGTTTCAGGGATCAGATGGCCCCGGAAATTATTGAAAGTTCCCAAAAACAGGGCCTTTTGTTGCATAATGAGGCCCATGATCAGGACTGGGCCGGGCTCTGCCTGATAAAACAAAACCTCTAACGGCCTTCTTTCTATAATGATATAAAAGATTCGTTCACCGGGTCTTCACCCGGCGTTCAGGCTCATTGACACCCAAACAACATGAGGTAATACTCTAGCTATTCTTTAACTTAACCCCATCCGGAGGCTTGAAATGACTTTTCCGCTGGTGCGCATGCGCCGACTTCGCCGCAACCAGCTCTTACGGGACATGGTGGCTGAAACAGCCTTGACCTGTAATGACTTTATCTATCCCATGTTTGTATGCCCCGGTCAGAAGCTCAGGCAACCGGTCCCTTCCATGCCCGGCGTGGACCGCTTCAGTGTGGACACCCTGGTTGAGGAATGCAAAAAGGTCCGCGACCTGGGCATTCCCGCGGTTATGCTCTTTGGCATTCCCGAGAAAAAAGACCCCCTGGGCAGAGGCGCATATGATGAAAAGGGCATTGTACCCCAGGCGGTGAGAGCCCTGAAAAAAGCGGTTCCCGGGCTTCTGGTCATGTGCGATGTCTGCCTTTGCGAATATACGGACCATGGGCATTGCGGCATATTGGACAAAAAAACCGTACACAACGACGCTACCTTGGAGCTTTTGGCCAAAGCCGCCCTGGCCTATGCCAAGGCGGGCTGCGACATGGTTGCTCCTTCGGACATGATGGACGGCAGGGTGATCGAGATCCGGGAGACCCTGGATAACGAAGGTTTTGAAGACCTGCCGATCATGAGTTACGCAGCCAAATACTGCAGCGCCTTTTACGGCCCCTTCCGGGATGCGGCGGACTCTTCACCTCAGTTCGGTGACCGCCGCTCCTACCAGATGGACCCGCGCAATGTGATCGAAGGCATGCGCGAAGTGGCGCTGGATATAGAAGAAGGCGCCGACATTGTCATGGTGAAACCGGCCATGCCATATCTGGATGTGCTGACCCGGGTGCGCGAGGAATATGACCTGCCTGTGGCGGCCTATCAGGTGAGCGGCGAATACGCCATGCTCAAGGCAGCTGCGGAAAAAGGCTGGCTGGACCATGACGCGGTTATGATGGAGAGCCTTTACGCCATCAAAAGAGCCGGCGCTGATATGATTCTCACCTATTTTGCCAAAGACGCTGCCAAGCAGCTTGCGGGAGGCAAATAAATGCGATTGACCCTCTGCGGCCTGCCGAGTTCAGGCAAGAGCACTATTTTCTCTGCCCTGGCAGGGCGCAAACTATCCACGGGCAAGGGCCGGGACGAAACCAACCAGGTCCTTTTGCCTGTGCCTGACGAGCGGGTGGACAAGCTCTCCGCCCTGTTCAACCCCAAAAAGACCACCTATGCCCAGGTTACCTATCTGGACCCGGCCCAGCCGGTGGTCAAGGCCGAAGACCCCCTGACCAAGCTGCCTCTGGAGCTGCGCCAGGCCGACGGCCTGGTGGAGGTGGTGCGCAATTTTGACGGCGGTCTCGGTGAGCCGGACATGATTTCCGATCATCAGGATTTTGCGGACGAGCTGCTCTTAAACGACCTTATCACCGTGGAGCGCCGTCTGGAGCGCATCGCCCTGGAACGCAAACGCGGGCGCAAGGTTGATGAAGAGGAAAAAAGCCTTTTGGAGACAGCCAAAGAGCACCTAAACGCTGAAAAGCCCTTGCGCCTTTTGCCGGAAGTGGCCGGACACGTGAAACTCAAGGGTTTTGGCCTGCTCACTGCCAAGCCTCTGATTGTGGTGGCCAACAACGAAGAAGACGACGACCAGGCCCCCGATCTGGGTGAAGAAACTCCGGTGGTGATAAGGGCGGGGATCGAGTCTGAACTGGCCGAGCTCAGCGAAGAAGAGCGCGCAGAGTTCATGGCCGATCTTGGCATCACGGAAAGCGCTTTGGACAGGCTCATCCAGGCCGGATACCAGGCCCTGGATTTGATCAGCTTCTTTACGGTTGGTGAAGACGAAGTGCGGGCCTGGACTGTGGAGCGGGACGCCCTGGCCCCCAGGGCTGCCGGTGTTATCCACACAGACCTGGAAAAAGGCTTTATCAGGGCCGAAGTCATGCGCTATGAAGACCTGATGGAGCAGGGATCCGAGGCGGCCGTAAAAAAAGCGGGCCAAATGAAGCTTGTGGGCAAGGATTACCAGGTCCAGGACGGAGACATTCTACACGTAAGATTCAATGTGTAAGGGCAGTTAAGCCGGAGGCTTTTTTTTGGCGCTCAGGCCTTGACAGATCAGTCTTATGCCCGTACATTATGCCGGTCCGTGGCGATGTAGCTCAGATGGTGAGAGCATACGGCTCATATCCGTAGTGTCCGGGGTTCAAGTCCCTGCATCGCCACCAACTTTGAATATTATCCAAGCCTTAGCGCAATTCTCAAGCCTAACAGACCCAAGTGTTACACAAAAAGTTACACTGGGTGGCACACGGAGATTTGCGCATGGCTTGTTCTACCCCTTCCTACCTTCAAAAACGTTCCCAGATTTATTATTTTAGAGCCAGGGTTCCAAAGCATCTTTTAAAACGCTGTGGCTGTACTGAATTTTGTCTAGGCCTCAAGAAGGTGGTGGATCCCACTTTTTGAACGTTTAGCGGCTTGGTTGAGACTGATTTGGATGGCCATGCTTAAGCCGCTTTTGGGCACCCAGGAGGTATGTCTGCTCCGGACTGCGGTGCTCCAGCGAGGAAAGTTCCCTCAAGGGGTTATAAAATTAGATCCAGCTCCTCAGCCCTTTTCTCAGGATTTTCCCTTTTAAAACCCGCTGACAACTCCTTCACAGAGTCCTTCTTTTAAAGCTTCTGGCCGAATATTTGAATATGCATTAACTTTAATCACTTGACGATGCCTGTAAAACAATCAAACAATGACGCTGTCTCAGGCCTCATTCCTCTATGGGTGATAAGCCCCAGGATCAATCTACAACGGAGGCCCAGGAAAGCCGGATTTCTCTACAGTTGCCGGGTGCCGTCAACGGGTGCGGTTCAGACAAGTAGATGAAAACAGGAAATCTGATTCTACAAATGGCGTAAACAAGGCCGTCTAATCTCGCTGAAAAAGGAAAGAACTTTGAGCGCATTTAAAAAAAGCAGAGAAGCAGCGGGATACTTGTTTATGGTGCTGATAACGTTTGCCTTACTGCAGTCTGCTGTAGTCGTTATGCACGAGTTCACCCATAGCACGGTGGCCTGGCTTTTCGGTGATATGTCCAGCCCTTTTGCTATTGTCTGGGGAAATCCGTTGATGATGACCGGCTGGGACGAAGGGGTTGCATATTCCCATCTTTTTCCTTCGGGGCATAATCCGGTGGAAGCGATTATCGGCGCTAGCCCTTTGGTTGTTCACACGCTCATTGTCACATTGGGCATATTGTTACTACAAAAGAAGAGAATTATCAGGCATAAAAGGCAATTTCACGTGCTGTTCTGGTTTGTCATAGCCAACTTTATGGAATTAATCGCCTACATTGTGATGCGACCCTTTGCAACGGGTGGAGACACAGGACACTTCAACCGGGGATTAGGACTCTCTCCCTGGATTTTGTTTGTCTTTGGAACGCTGCTTATCATGGTTGGGTTGTACGCCATATTTAAGAGAATTCTGCCTCAGATGTACGATCTCTTTGCACAGGGCAACCGATTTACAGAATGGATGATTTTTTTTCTAACCAGTTTTTTTCTTTTCCTGTGGGGGAGCGGAATAAGAGTTGTATTTTACATTTATCCTGACCCACAGTGGATGTTCGGCCTTATTGGTTTTGTGGCATTCGGCATCGTTTTGATCGGATTCAACCCTTCAAAGTATGACCCCAATGTTTAAAACACCCTTTCGAAGGCAAAAACAGCGCTCCAACCTAAAAATCCACTGGATCAACCGATGATTGTCAGGTTGATCATGCCACCAGGGGCCTCAATATCTATTTAATATTACTAAATTTACCCCTGCTGCTATACATCTGAGTAATCGGTTTCAAAAAAGTGTCAGATTACCCTGAACCATAGGGAGAAAAAGGGTAACGTAAGATATTTTAAAAGCGACACGGCGTTGTGGTGGACAGAGTGCTCACCAATACCGGCAGGTGCCATCGCTCTCACCTGTTCCTGGCCGCTTACCGTTACCTGGTTGCTATGCCCCAAGAAAAACCAGGTCCTAAACGGCAAGGCCCAACGGCATGCAGAGCGCTTCATTCAGACCCACACCAAGGGGTGCCATGAGGAGCATCAGAATCCCTGGCTTAACTTTTAAGTGCCTTTTTTAAAAAACCACCGGTCTCAGGCCTGCAAATCCGTGAACAACATGTTTGAAAATAATTGCTGCCCCTCACGCCTTATAAGTTGGGGCCATCCTTTGATAAAAGAAGCCTGTCTGCCGAAAATCCGGATTCATGAAAACCTGAGTTCTAAAATCACTGAACCTCTCCCCAAAAAATATTTCAAACCTTTGAATTGAAATTATCGCCCCATCTGATCGACCATTCTTTAAACGGCTTCAGGAGTTGGAAAAGTTCTTGGCCAAGTGCGGTGAGGGCGTACCCATCGTCAGAGAGTTCAACGAATCCGGCTTCTCTCAGGTCTTTCAGACGGCTGTTGAGAACCGAAGGTGAAATGGATTCACAGGCCCTCTGGAGGCTTCTGAAAGAAGCGGCTCCCTGGCTCAGGTTCCAGATGACACCCATGGCCCAACGTCTGCCGAGCAGGTCGAATAAGGCCATTACGGGGATTCCGGTGCGAGAGCCTCTGACAGGTTCGCCGGGACGGGGTATCGGCATGAGAAAAAATCCTTGATGTATTATGAAAAACCTTTGCTTATCAGCACCCTCCGATATGGTTGATCCTTTGGGCGCTACGAATAATGTAGCGCCCAAAGTAAAAAAAAGAAAGCACTGTCTATTTTTGGGCGGCGAATTTCTCTTTCAGAGTCGTCCCCCCAACCCCGACGGCATCGTGGCTGAGTTCGTTAATGAGAACGGTGAACGATTGCGGCGGCAAACCCATGATCTCCACGGCCCGGGCCGTAAAATCCTGGATAATGGTTTTCTTCTGCTCGGCGTCTGCCTGACCTGTTCCCATGCTGATGGTGATAACGGGCATAATCTTCTCCTTGAGATTAGTTTCAATAGCTCAATCAGATGCATCTGCTCGGCCGGAGCGTCACGCTACGAAAATAATAGCGCGCTATCAAAATAATAGCAAACAGAAACTCCAATTATTTTTACGACCCTCTTATTTAGTCCGCTTCTCCCCAAGCTCGGGCATCATCCCAGGCCAGCCGAGAGCCACGGCTCCCTTACCAGCAAACGCATCGAGCCAGGCAACACCCCGGCCATTTCATTATTGACCGGCGCAAATTCCCACACCTGCGGCAGAATCCGGTGGCAGGGTCCGCAGCCTCATAACCCACCCTTTCCTCCCCGTTGAAAGGGTGGACTATGAACCACACACACCTCAAGCCACGATTTTTCTCACCGCCCCAAAGCGGGGTGGGCAGGCGGCGTAACAGGTGCCGCATTTGATGCATTTATCCTGCAAAATAAAATGAGCCTCTTTTTTTGCGCCCACAATGGCGTCCACAGGGCACTTGTTCAAACAAATCATGCAGGCTTTGCATTTATTCTCATCAATTTCAAATAAAGGCGCTTCATCCAAAAGGTGGCTTACTTCCTCATCGCTGTAAAGCGTGTCATATCCTGTGGGGTCGTCGAGCAGATGCAGGGCAAGCTTTTCCTGTTTGGCAATTTTGATATACGGAATCAGGTCGACTATCTCGCCGAGTTTGGTTTTTACTTCCTTTTCATCAAGACCTTCGCCTTTACCCAGCGGACCCAGCCCTTCTATCTTTGCGCTGAACTCGTTCATCACATTGGCAAACCTGATCCCCTCACCGGCCGAGACCCATTCGATCTTAAGCCTGCGGGGATTGATTCCGATATGCTCGAGCAGCTTTTGCGCCAACCTGGTCATGCTCAAGGCCTCGTAATTGCCGTGGGTGATATAGTGGCAATCACCCAAATGGCAGCCGCCTATGAACAGGCCGTCGGCTCCGTTCAAAAAGGCCTCAAAGATATGGTCCAGGTCGACTCTGCCCGAACACATCACCCTTATCAGCCGGATGTAAGGGGGATATTGGAAACGGGAAACACCGCACAGGTCGGCTCCGCCATAACAGCACCAGTTGCAGATAATGCCCAGGATCTTGGGTGTGAAGCGAGAATCCTTGCTCATGTTATGCCACCTCCGCATGTTCGGTCTCGGGTTTGCCGGATTCCAGGGAGTCGGCCCCCAGGCCCGCCCTGATCTGGCCCAAGAGTTCCTGGTCGGTGTAGTGCTTCAACTGGATGGCTTTTGTGGGGCACTTGGCATTGCAAAGGCCGTCACCTTTACAGAGCACCGGAATCACCCTGGCTTTCTCACCCCGCTTGGTTTTGACCATCTCGATGGCCCCATAAGAGCAGGCCGTAACGCAGCCCCGGCATCCTATGCATTTATGCTCGTCCACCGCGCAGACCGAACCCGAGGCCACCACCGTGTCATTGGCCAAAAGGGTCAGAGCCCGCCCGGCCGCCCCATAGGCCTGGCTTATGGTTTCGGTGATGTGTTTCGGGTAATGCGCCGCGCCGCACAGGTAAACGCCCTCTGCCCCGAAATCCACGGGCCGAAGCTTGACATGAGCTTCCTGGAAAAAGCCGTCCGCGCTCAAGGAAACCTTGAACAACTGGGAAATATCCTGGGCATCTTCACGGGGAATAACCGCCGCGGCCAAAACCACAAGGTCGGCATCTATGGCCAATTCCTGTCCCAGAAGGTATTCCGGCAAGCTGACCTGCAAAACGCTCCGCCCTTCCTTTTCCAGCGGCTCCACTTTTGGCAGAGTCTCGGGTTCGTAACGGATGAACTTCACATCTTGGCTGGAAGCTAGGCGATAATAATCCTCACGAAAACCATAGGTGCGCATATCGCGGAACAAAATAAAAATATTTGCCTCGGGGTTAAGCTCCTTTAACTTGAGTGCGTTTTTAATGGAATGGCTGCAGCAGACCCGGCTGCAATAGTTGCGGTCCTCGTTGCGGCAGCCCACGCACTGGATCATCACCACGTTTTGGGCCTCTGAAACAGCTTTGTCTTCACCTGCCAGCTTTTCCTCAAACTCCAGGTTGGTCAGCACCCTCTCGTCCTGGCCATAGAGGTATTCGCCGGGCTCATAAACCTGGGCCCCCACCGCAATGACCGTGGCTCCGTGCTTGATCTTCAAGGTTCTGCCCTGGGAGACCACCATGGTGGTGAAGTTGCCCACATAGCCTTCGGCCTTGGGTATGACGGCGCTGGTGTACACATGGATGAGGGGGTTTTGGTGCACCCGGCGGATCAGTTCACGCAGGTTTTCCTGTACATCATTACCTTCCAGGGTGCGGGTTATACGGCGCGCCATGCCCCCCAGCTCAGCTTCCTTTTCCACCAGATAGACCTCATGCCCCTGCCGGGCGATGGAAAGCGAGGCAGTCATACCGGCCATGCCCCCTCCCACCACCAAAGCCCGCTTATCCACCGGCAGCTCGAATTCCTGCAAAGGCTCCAAAAAAGAGGCCCGGGCCACGGACATGCGGATGAGGTCCTTGGCCTTGGCCGTGGCCGCCTCGCTGTCCTTGGAGTGCACCCAAGAGCAGTGCTCCCTTATGTTGGCCATGTCGTAGTAATATTGGTTAATGCCCGCCTCGCGCAGGGTGTCGCGGAAAAGGGGCTCATGGGTGCGCGGGGTGCAGGCCGCCACGATCACCCGGTTAAGGCCGCGCTCCTCAATGTCCCTGGCCAGCATGGCAGCTGCCTCTGTGGAGCAGATGAAAAGGTTTTCCTCGGCATGAACCACGTTGGGCAGGCTGAGCGCATATTCCACTGTGGAGGGAACATCCACGATGCGGCCGATGTTGGCCCCGCAATGGCACACATAGACCCCGATGCGCGGCTCTTCCAAGGAGACGTCTCTTTCTTCCGGATAGACCCTTTTCTTGGCCAGGTTGCCGCGCCGATAGGAAAGCAGTTGACCGCACTGCGCACCGGCTCCGCTGGCGGTGACCACCGATTCGGGGATATCCACCGGCCCCTGAAAGGCCCCGCTGATAAAGATTCCCGGCCGTGAAGTCTGCATGGGATTGAATGGTTCCAGGCGGCAGAAGCCGTGGCTGTTAAGGTCAATGCCGAATATATCGGCCAACTTTTGGTAGTCGGATGGTGGTGTGAGCCCCACGGAAAGCACCACCATGTCAAACTCTTCCTCCTTGACTCCCTGGTCCGGCGTGGCGTAGCGGACAAAAACGTTTTTGGTCTCCGGGGCTTCACGCACTATCGAAGCATAGCTGCGTATAAAATTGACCCCGGGCAGGTCTTGGGTGCGCTGGAAAAAACGCTCGAAATCCTTGCCATAGGAGCGAATATCGTTGTGAAAGATAAAGCAACCGGCATCCGCGTCATGGTCCTTGGTCAAAATCACCTGCTTTTGGGTGTAGGTGCAGCAGACAGAAGAGCAGTAGCTGTTGTTTCCTTTGCTGACCCGCCGGGAGCCCACGCATTGAATCCAGGCTATCTTGTGGGGGTGTTTGCCGTCTGAAGCGCGCAGGATTTCACCCTCATAGGGGCCGGTTGCGCAAAGCAGGCGTTCATAATCCATGCTGGTAACCACATTTTCAAACTCGCCGTAGTGGTAGTCCTGGCCAAGTTGTTGGTGAAAGGGTTCAAAACCAGGGGCCAGAATAACGGCTCCCACCTTCACCTCGACCTTTTCGCCGGTCTGACCGAAATCAATGGCCTCGTTTTGACAAACCGCTTTGCATAACTGGCACTTATTCTCCTTTAAATACAGGCAGCTCTCGTCGATATAGGGTTTAAGCGGAATCGCCTGGGCGAAATAGACATGTATGGCCTTGTTGTCTGAAATTTCCTGGTTGAACTGGTCAGGGTAGACCACCGGACAATACTCCACGCAGACCGTACAGCCGGTGCATTTCTCCTCAATGATATAACGCGGCTTTCTGAAGAGAGTGACCTTGAAATCACCGGCCTTACCCTCCACCTTTTCCACCTCAGTGTAGGCCATGATCTCTATGTTTGGATGCCTTCCGCATTCCACAAACTTGGGAGACTCGATACACATTGAGCAGTCGTTGCTGGGAAAGGTTTTGTCCAACTGGGCCATGTGGCCCCCGATGGTGGGAGCCTTGTCCACCAGGTAAACCTTAAAGCCCGCGTTACCCAAATCCAGCGCGGCCTGTATGCCGCTAATGCCTCCCCCCACCACCAGCACATCGCCCAAATCGTTTAAAATCTGTCGGTTAAGATCGTTTAGCATGATTTTCCTCGCCTAATCTCCCCGGCGGTTTCAACCACCTGTGTGATGCACCTGCCGCTTCGGCCTGCCAACCCGGATTGCCCCCTCCCGCCTGCGGAATCTGATTCACGCTGAGCGGCTCCGCAAAACTTAAAAGAGGTTGCCTGTCGGGACACGTGTGACTCCAGGAGGTATGACTTGGCCAGGGCCGAAAACCCTGGGAAAGATCAACCCGGGAGGTCGAGGAAAGATCAGGAAAGGCTGTGATTAGTTGCTTATGGAATGAAAAGGAACAGCCTCGGCATTCTCCTTCTACCGCGCCCCGGTAGGCTATTTAAGGGCGCTCAGGTGAAGCCGACGCGAACTGACATGTTTTCCCCCAATTTATAGCTACGATATAGCTACAATAGCGCAGGCCAGGGGCATAGTCAAACATGTAATTACTTCTGCATGCCCGAATGGTGTTCAGCTTGGATTTACAAATCTGCTCCAAAGCCATTCCCAGAGCAGATCACTTTTCAACTAAAAAAAGGAGAGAAAAACCGCAACATACGGGCACACTTGGGCAAACGGGTAATCTATGGCCGTGCCGTTTAGAACCGACTGAAATCGCAGTTGAAATTAAAGTGGCGTTTATAAGAACCAGCTTAAAGTGGTGGTATAAATCTGTCAGGGGCAGAACTTGAACTTACAAGACCGGAAGTTAACCTTCGGCATGTCATGGCCAAAAACGAAAGGCGCCTTGCCGGTTCACTCGCTATTCAAAAAACAAACTCCGCTTCAGGGCGGACTCTATCGTCAGGTTGATTCCCTGTAATTTCAAAGCAGCGTAGTTGCGTAGCACTCATTCATAAAACAACCAATCGATAATGAAGAATCCTGACCTGTGCAGTATCGCCGAGTGTATCGGTAAAAGTGATGCCAAAACCATAAGCAGCATTCTTGACGCTCCAACCCATCGCGGTCCGGACGACCGCGGCCTCCACACCTATGGCCAATATTTTTCGAACATCCAAGGCTTTCCATTCAGATAAAAGGAATAAACAGGCTTTGATTAACAGCAAAACCTCTAGATTTTACATACTTCACTGCCTGCGAATTTGATTGGGATATATACCATAATAACGATAAAAGGTTTGGGAAAAATGACTTAAGGAACTATATCCCAGTTGATAGGCTATCTCGGTGACTGTGTAACCCATGCCTAGTAATTCATGTGCCTTAACAAGCCTTTTCTCCCTTAAAAATTTAAAGACAGTCAAGCCGTAAATCTCTTTGAAACAACGATTTAATTTAGTGTGAGACATTCCGGCCAAATTAGCCAGGGTGGAAAGGTTATGCTTTGAATTGAGGTTTTTTTCCAAAAACCTTTTCACCTGCTGAATCGCCTCTAAATCTCGGGGATGATAGACTGGTCTCTCGTTGATGACCTTCTCGGGGTGCCATTGTGCCAATTGGCAGTAAAGCAGATATAGAGCTTGGCTTTCCAAAAAGAGCTTTCGCAAGGATCTGCTAACGTTGCAATAGATTATTCTTTGCAGGATTTCACGCATTTCTGTCGTAATAACGCTGCATTGACGATAATGCTCCCTACTAGTTACCTTGTTAAGGTCACAATCCAAAAAATCGTCGGTTCTATCAAATAAAGAATAAAATAACTCTGGTTTAACTACAATACATACGTCACTAAAAATTTGATAAGGATAGATTTCATGCACTGAATCATAGGGAAAATAAACAATATGCTGATGCCCCTCAGTCGATTTAAACTTACTACTTTGCTCCTCGGAGATACAACGGCATTCTCCGGATAATACAAAGTTGAAATGTAACCCTAATGAACTTTCGCATGATACGAATTTAGTTTTTTCATGATATTTACACGATGAAAACCAAAGTTCAAAGCCGGAACGCAATACAATCTTCTTGAAATAACCGACCCCCAATTCAGGAGGGCACTCCCATTTCAACTCATTTGCATCTACATTGCGCTCAGTGAATTCCAGAGTATTCCGGTGGGTATTCCCTAGGAACTTACCATTGTATATAATGCCTTCTTCATTAGTCTGATGCATCTGTTGTCGAGGCATTTCGCACCATTCACAAATTTTTCCGAGTTTTCGAAAACCGTTAAGTTTTGTTCGCCGAATGAAAGCTTTGGTTTTCCAGAAGAATTAATATTCCAAAAATTTGTAAAGACTCCCTTATTTTTACCCAACTATAGATGGATAAACCCGCAAGATCAACTATTTTCTAAAAAGGTGCTGGCATGCATTGTTCTTTAAGTAAATTTATTTTGTTGATATTATTAAGTTTATTCCTATTACCAGGCATAAAGTCCCAAGCGGAGACCACTCCGAACAGACTTGAGCCAATAATAGTGACCGCTGAAAAAAGAGAAAACCTTGCACAAAAAGTCGCTATCCCCCTAACGGTCATTACCGAAAACGAAATCCAAGACCGTAATATCCGCAAAATGTCGGATCTGGCTCTTTTCCTCCCCAATATTCAGTATCTCCAATCGGGAAGGATGGACGGAGGATCTTTTAACTTCCGTGGAGTCGGTATGTTTGGAATGAGTGTTATCTCAGAACGCAGCCCAGTCCTGATAAATTTTGATGGCATCCCATGGGAATCAAGATTCGGAGTGGTCTGCGATTTCAATAATATCAGTCAGGTTGAATTCCTTCGCGGACCTCAAGGAACACTATACGGAAAAAATGCCATGGCCGGTGTCATCAATATCAAAACTAAAAAACCATCGGGCCTGTTTCAGGGTAATGCTCAGGGATACCTGGAAGAGAACAACGGTATTGGAGCCAACTTCCAGATTAATGCCCCCGTGATAGAGGAAAAACTATTTGTGCGATTAGCTGGAAACTATAGCAAAACCGATGGCTGGATGACGGATCATACACCAGGTGGAGAAGAAGAGTGGGACCATCATAAAAGTGGCAGCCTGTTTGTCAAAGCCCTTTATTATCCAAGTGATAATTTTGAGCTTAATTTGCAATACGGCCTGAGTGATATTGATGCGGCGGCCGTTCCGTTCGTGGTCGGCAAAGATCTTTCCTATGATATCACCACAAATTTTACAAATCCCGAAATGAAGGCAACCACCCACAACGCAGCTATGGACCTGTCAGGGAACTTTGATGCGTTTGACTTTAAGGCCATTACCACCTTCAGGCAAGGCAACGCCAATTCTTACCAGTATTTTGGTTTCCCGAAATATGGTGGTTTTGATGATATTGAAGAATACACCTTGGGCCAGGAGATACGTTTTTCATCACCTCCGGCTGAAGACAACAGTAAGTTTAAATGGCTGGCCGGAATATACGCTGCGAACGAGCAATCCAAAAGAAACACGTCGGGCTATACCTTTGATATGTCTTATTATGGCCTGGGTGTGACAACTTCAAACGACCCCTCGACAATAGACAGCCAATATTACGCCACCTTTGGTGAAATAACAGTTCCCCTGGTAAGCGAAAAACTTACCATGACCTTAGGTGGTCGTTATGAGTATGTTGCCCGGGATATGGAGCACCATCATCAGGAGTATGACGAAATTACAAAGGCCGATTTAATTGCCTCTCAATCTTACAATGTCTCTGATTCCTGGGATGTCTTTCTGGGAAAAGCCGGTCTAAATTATCACCTGAATGATAAAACAATGTTTTATGCCACTCTGGCTCAAGGCTATATGCCCGGAGGTTTCAACTACATTGAAACAGACCCTGAAGCAGCGACTTTTGATGCTCAACATTCCCTTGATTACGAGTTGGGCGCCAAATTTACTTTGTTTTCAAATAAATTAATCGCAGGCGTTAATTTCTTCTACACCGAGTACAATGACTTGCAAGTCTCTCAAGAGGCGTCTCCAATGAAATTCGTCGTGGTCAACGCCGGGGAGGCCCACGCTCAAGGAGTTGAGGTTGATTTCTCTTATCGTCCCATTCATTCGCTTCATCTATACGGTTCCATTGGATTGATAGAGGCAGTATATGATGACTTCGAAGAAAATATAGGTACAGGGTCGGTGAAGTACAACGACAACCATATGACCAATACACCCGAATACACCCTCGACCTGGGAATAACCTACCGCAAATCAAATGGTTTTTTTGTTGCCGCCGACTACCACCGTTTGGGTAAAACCTATTTCAGTAAAGATAATAGCGCACACTTCTCCCGGGAGGAGTTGGATCTTGTCAACATGAAAATTGGTTGGGAATTCGCTTCCAGCCTGAATGCCTATCTATACGTGCGCAATCTTTTTGATAAAGAGTATTTCACCGAAACTGTGGAGGAGTACGACCTGTTTATGATGGGCGAACCTCGTGTTGTCGGATTTCAGATCTCCTACAAGTTTTAAGGCCGGTGGTCAGGAAACTGTTGTTTCTGAACACCGTAAGCCAGGTCCAAGGGCCCAATCTTCAGGGTGAGTTTGGTATGAATGTTCCACGCAAGTAAATCCGGGGCGGCCAAGGCCGCCCCAGTTTGCTGACAAAGGCATCCTGGACTTTGTCAGACGTCACTCGCCGAAATTTTAGGTTTTGCCCCAACCGGATCCAATTGCTACTCACAATTTGACACACCCTCCATGGCTCTTTTCCTTACCCCCCTATTCTCCCAACTCGGCTTTAAGCTCCTTGGCATAGGCCAGGTAATAGTTGCGCGCAATGGCGCTGGTCTGTTGGTCGGCCAAGGCGATCATGGCTTGTGCTTTGATCTGCCGGGCTCTTTGCTTGTGGGTTTCAAGAGCGATAACCAGGTCTGCCAGTTCCAGGCACCACTGGTGATCTTTATTGGCAAAAGCCTTTTCCAATTGTTCCAAAAGGGCATCTTCACCGCCTGCCATACCGGCAATACGACCGGCCCGCTCCTTGGGGGGAATGGGGAACAGATTGGTTGGATTACCGTCAAACCAGCCCAAAGTGCCGTTAAAATAACCGCGCACAGACCAGGCCACAGTCCCTAAAAACTCCTGTAGATAATATTTTTCTGCCAAATGATCCGGCAGCTTCACATAAGAGACCAGTTCATCCGGGGTGAGCCCCATATTCATGCCTTCCGCGGTTTTGGCGATAACAAAACGGATGGCATCCCGGTAATCAGCCAGGGTTTGCCCAACCAAAGGACCGGATATGGGGCGGGTGTGGCCCGGCGCCAGGTGTTCAACCGGGAACTTTGTCATGTGGTCCAGGCTGTCGGCCCAGAGATTGTAATCCCGGTAAACCGTACCCCGGATAGCGTAAAGGTTGGGGAAGGTCTGATAAAAATTATCGCCACAGAAAAGCACCTTCTGCTCGGGATGCCAGACGAAAAGCTGGTCATCGGTTTCACCCGGGGCCTTGTATAATTCAAGTTTGATCCCGGCTGCGCTTATCTCCATTTTTTCGTTATCAAAGGTCCTGGTGGGAGGGACAAATCCCTGGCCAAGACCCTCGGCATTAAACACGGCAGGCCCCAGCCCCATACTGATCTTTTCGGTGTGAGGCTTAAGCACCTTGATTCCGTACTGCCGAACGGTCCGCTGTTGCAGAATTTTGTAGGGCCCCACCTGATCCAGGTTGGCATCGTCCAGGGGATTATGCAGATTAGCCCGGGCATAGATTTCCGGATCAGACCCTTCATCAATAAAGACCTGAGTCCCGCTGATATGGTCGCGATGACCATGGGTGTAAATAATCGCCTTGATGGGCCTATCTGTTATTTTGCGAAATTCGGCCAGGATATCCCGCGCGGATCCAATGCTTTGGCTGGTGTCGATTATAACAACCCCTTCCTCGCCTATGATCATGGCTGAGTTTGAAGGCGCATAGCCCACGGCCACATAGACATTCTCAGTCAACTTGACGACCTCTTTTTCAAACATGGCCTTGGCATGATTCTTCATGGCTTCCAGCGGGATTTCAGACTCTTTATTTTTAAGCTTGATGGGCATGACATCCTCCGTTAGGGGGAAAGAACGGCTCGACGGCCTTTGAAGTTATTATTTTTATAACTATTCAAAGCTGTTGCAATGTGTATGACTGTTGATAAGGATATAAAGACCAAAGGACAAATTAAAGGTCAGGAAAAGCCTAAAAATGGTAAATATCGAACCGGAGGCTATTTAACAAGATCGCGGCGGAAATGAGACGGGGATACTAAAGCATGTTTTTTAAAGTACTTAACCAAATTAGTGGGTTCATCAAAACCCAGCTCATAAGTTAATTCCTTGACCGAGATACTGGAGGTGGCCAGTCTGCGCTTTATTTCCAGAACAACGTAGTTGTCAATAAACCGCTTGGCGGTGCATCCGCTTACTGCCTTGCATATCCGGTTCAAATGCTTGTAGGAAACACCCAGCTCCCTGGCGTAATCATGGGCGTTCCTGGTTTGAGTGAAACGGTTTTCCAAAAACGCCCTGAACTCGCTGAATTTAATGAACCAATCGGATTTTTCAACTCCGGAAACCAAGGTGCGCTTGATTCGCTCTGCCTTTAACAAAAGCAATTTCAGCAAAGAGCGCAACACCTCCGGCTTGGCGAAATCATCCGGAGCCTTAAACTCCTTAAATATTTCCTGAAAAATGTTTTGAAAAACATCGCCCCCAGTATCGACGGGCTGTAAGACCGGGGAGTGCAGGTGGTAGTTGTAAAGCCTGTAATAAGCCAGCAGGTCTGAATGGATCATATTTTCCTGTAAAAAAGCCTCGGTAAACAACAACATGATGCCGCCCAACTCCGGCTTTGGCTCAAAACTGTGCACCTGGCCTTGGCAGATAAATAAAAGACTTCCTTTTCTTATGTTGTATGGCTCAAAGTCAATCCAATGCCTGCCCGAGCCTTTGGTAATAAAAACCAAGTGATAAAAATTAACCCGGCAGGGTTGATCCAGCCTGAAAGGCAGCTCATTTTGCCTGGCAAACAGATCCTCAAGCCAGAGCACCTCAAACTCGTGCTTCAGTTTCTCTCCCTTATAAAAGGAGACCATGGGGATGTTTTCTTGTTTATCAGGCATTTTCAGATCTTTTATACGGCGGAGCAAGGCTGAGGCTCATCCAATCCGGCTTTTTACCCAAGCAGACCTTGTTCCGCCCTTTTGTTCAAACAGGATTTAATTCCAAATCCTCAACAACAATGGTGGCATCCACGGCAACGGGTTTTCCGTTAGCCACGATAAGGGGATTTATATCCACTTGCGAGACCGTGGGGGCGGCCATCCCCAGCCTGGAGAGGCCCAGCAGAACGCCAGCCAGGGCGTCCCTGTCAACCGGATCTCCCCCTCTGAAGCCATTCAACAATTCCTGGGACTTAAGTCGGCCCATCAGGGCCAGGGCGTCTTCATGGTTAAGGGGAGCGGCGGCAAAGACTCTGTCCTTGATAAGCTCGGCAAACACACCGCCCAAGCCGCACATTACGCAGGGGCCGAACTGGGGGTCGCGGACCAGGCCTGCGATAAGCTCCAGGCCGCCACTTATCTGGGCCTGAACCAGCACCCTGCCTTGTTCACCCATTGACGCCCTCAGCTCTTCATAAACCCCCGGCACCTGGTCTTCGGACGCTATGTCAAGCCTCACCAGGTTGGCCTCGGTTTTATGGATGATTTCAGGGTCCACACCCTTCATAACCACCGGGAACCCAAGGGCCCGGGCGGCGGTCAGGGCCTCATCGGTTGAGCCGACTATTTCTTCCGAGACAATCGGAACCTCGAGGGTTTTTAATATGCGTTTGGATTCATATTCATCCAAACCGCCTTTGTGGCCGTCAAGCAGGCCAAGCAGTTTTTCCCGTTCATCAGCTGCCTGTGAGAAACCTGTGGCGGCTCCTTTTTGGGGCTGGTTGAGAAGGGCGCTCAAACACTCCACGCACCTTTTCACCTCATGAAAGACCGGCACCTTAAGCTTGTGGGCCTCCACCTGGAACTGGTGCACCGCCTTGCGCTCACCGGTAATCCAGCATACCAAAGGTTTACCCGCCTGCCTGGACATGCGGGCCATGGCCGGAAGGTCGGGCTCCAGATCAAAGCCGCCCACAAAGCAATGGGCAAAAATCGCGTCTATCCCGGGATCAAAACAGGCCGCCTTTACCGCCTGGTTGTAAACCCTGATCGTGCCGTTTACGATCACCGCTGGCCACAGGTCCATGGGGTTGTCTGGTTTCATCCAGGCGGGGTAAACCTGCCCCAGCATTTCAATGGCCTCCTGGTTCAATTCACCCAGGACAAGGCCGTACGACTCGAAAAAGTCTGCCGAAACAATGCCCGCGCCGCCGCTGTAAGTAAGGACAGCCACCCTGTTTTGCCTCTCGGCGGGCAAGGAGGGATAAGCGCCGAGAGTCTCGCAAAGCTCCATCATCTGGAAAAAGTCGTCCGCCTCGATCACCCCGGCTTGACGTAAAGCGCCGCTTACTATGGCTCCGTCCCCGGCCAGGCTGGCTGTGTGGCTCATGGCAGCCTGGGCTCCCTTGGCGCTTTTCCCGCCCTTGAGCACCACAATGGGTTTAGCGGCGTTTTTACAAAGGGATACAAAACGGGGACCGTCCACTATGGACTCAAGGTAAAGCCCGATCACCCCGGTGTCCGGGTCGTTCAAAAGATATTCCAGGATATCGCATTCATGAACATCCATCTTGTTGCCAATAGAGCAGGCCTTGGCAATCCCCCTGCCGCCGTGAGTCATGATATCAATCAGAAAAGCCCCGGCCAGCATGCCGCTTTGCACAATCAGGGAAACATTGCCGCCGGTCATGCCTGCGCTCCAGATGGCTGGAGCCACAGTGGAAAATACGTTTTTGTTGACCGCATCAACCAGGCCCATGCAATTGGGCCCCCAGATCCGCACCCCGGCCTTGGCCGCGGTTTCCGCTATCTCGGCCTGTATCTCGGCGCCCTCAGGCCCGGACTCGGAAAATCCAGCAGACTGAAGCATCACCCCGCCAATGCCCCGCTTACCGCAATCGCGGATAATTTGGGGCACTAATTTAGCCCCCACATACACAATAGCCATATCCACCGGGTCAGGAACCGCAAGGATATGGTCATAGCATTTAAGCCCGTTGACCTCCTGATGACGGGGCGTTACCGGATAAATCTCGCCCTCATACCCTTTTTGCAGGTTGGATATGATGATGTTGCCGCCTTTACCGGGATGGGGCGATGCGCCCACTACCGCTATACCTCGGGGGTTGAAAAAAAATTCCATGAGGATATTCCTTTTTTCCTTGTCCTGCTGGATCTGCCCAAGAGCTGTTTGCAAATAAAAACCAAGATTCCTGTGTATTGGTCTTAATAGGCCCAGATTTGCCAACTGTTTATGATCTAGTGGCGAATTCTGATGTAGTTTTCCTTAAACCATTTTTGAGGATCAGCCTGAAACAACTCTACCTTTGCATATATGACATATAGGAAGGTACCGGTAATCCGGCATAAAATAAATCGCTGTTTTGGCAAGCGGCCAACTGAAAGCGATGCACCGTGACTCAATGCACCGAGTATCTTGTTGGTTTTGTAAAAACGTGGAGTTGCCAACCCTTTTAAATTGTAGGCATATTAAGCTCATGATTTAGCGGAGTGTCATTCTGGGATGTGCTTCCGGCCCACTTGAGTCATTGTGGATTATTAACCACTCAAACCATACCAACTGTTTATTTTAATTACACAACCTTTACGTTTTCTGCACGAATGCCTCAACTGATCCATAAAACTATTCAGAAACAACTTTTTTTGCATTGAAGGCCTTTCCCCAAAAAAATATAAACTGTGCTCCCAAGTGTGTCCTTTTCTCCGGCGTGATTTATAGTGCGCTGTTTAATCAAGGAAGGCCCGGAAAACACAACTCTTCTTTAAAATCATTTCAGTAGGAATGATGAAAACTTCGCACAAAATTTGCGGATTAAAAAAAATAAAAACCAACAAGTCAGGGGAGAACAATTAACCTTAATCCTTCAGCATAATAGGTACTTTTTCAAATAACTAACTTTAAGCTATCGGAATTAATTACTGATATATCTTTTAAAGCAACAAAACGTGAAGCATCAAATTATAATCCATGATAAAGAGTTTTAAAAATCCTTAATTATTAAACAGAGAGTTGCAAATGAAAAAATGGATAGAGACCCAATACAATATAATAGAAATTCAAAAACAGGATTTATCTTCAATAAATCATTCCATAAAATACTCACGGGGCATAGAAAACATCTATTCCATAGTCCCTGATTATGAAGAGTTGGCCATAAAAATGGATGCATTGACTAAGG
Organism: Dethiosulfatarculus sandiegensis; assembly: GCF_000931935.2. GTDB lineage: Bacteria > Desulfobacterota > Desulfarculia > Desulfarculales > Desulfarculaceae > Dethiosulfatarculus > Dethiosulfatarculus sandiegensis. The sequence continues at coordinate 263,263 of NZ_AZAC01000001.1, read as the reverse complement.
AAATTAACGAAAAAGGAATGGAGATTAAAGCGATAATACCCTTACAAGAGGGATTTGGAAAAACCTTTGCCAAAACTGATAGTTACATGAAAGAGGAGACCGGATACTCTTGGGGGTTCGGCCATGGCTTTGGTTTTTCGCCCACAAGCGCTATTTTGATTGTCGCTCAAAATGTAGAGGAAATTACTACAGAAGAATATGATGCGAGGGTGAAATTAAAGAGTTTGAATGCCAAGCTGACAAATGCGGAACATGATCTGGAAAAGAAAAGATCTGAACAGGAGCAACTTGAGTCGCGCTTAGCTGCAGAAATTGAATTATTCAAACAAAACCAGGAAATAGAAGAAAAAAACAAACTTTTGGGCTCAGGGGTTGTGTTCATTTGCGGCACATGCAAATTCAAAACCAAAGAAGAAGCAGAAAATTACCGTCAGTCTTTTTACGATAAAATCCAGGCAACCAAACAGGAACTTAGTCAATATTTAAGTAAAATCAATAGCATGGAAAAAGATATGGATATTATCAATCAAGATATTCACAAGCTGGAAGAAATAAATACAAGCGGGCGAATTTAAAATTAACCCAGTTTAACCGGCGAGTTTGTGATTATAAATTTAATTTATTATTTGCAAATTTCTTATACTATTAATCATCTTATTGTAGCTAAAGCATAACTTAAATTTAAACAATTATCCGGCCTTTATCAAAAGGCCATCTCCAAGCCACAACAACACGCCAACAATCATTCAAAAAACTACATTCCTTCAATTAGCCCTATGGATAATCCACAGAATATAGAATTACTTATGATTTCTCAAAGCTAGTGTACTTAAAAGTCAATCTGTCCAATAACGATAAAATCACATAGTAGTTATAATTAAAGAAGCCGGTTTTTTTCAATTAACTGATAATTTTAACGCGCGTTACTCTTTCAGATAATTATTTACAATAGTTACACAAATCAAACACATTAATCCTTCTAATATTAATAACTTTCTTAAGCTCTGTCCATCTTTCCACCTTGACTTGATTAACAATAAATATAGAATCGTAATAAATTTTATCATCCGGACGTCTTATATAAACAAAGCTCAATCAACCATTAATAAGTAGTGTAATCTTTAACACTAGCACCTTATCAAGGAGTGATTTATGAAGCACGGCAAGTTCTTATCATTTCTCACCTTAGCCTGCGTTTTTACCTTAACCGCAGCGGTTGCCGACGCCAAACGCACCAACCGTGATTTGGTTTTTGAAGACGATGAAAGGCCCGCGGTCGCCGCAAAGGTCGATTCCAGCGGTAACGCAATCGTGGTCTCCATGAAGACAGCGGTTGAACTTGTACGCAACGGCCATAAATCAACTGTATTGCCTAATCACGCCTTCCGGTCGGGTGACAAGGTTAAATTCAAATATACAGTGAATACAGATTGCTATGCCTACTGGTTTTTAAAAGGCAGTTCCGGCAGCCTTTACATGCTGTTCCCCAATAAACTGACCGGCAGGGACAACCTGATTAAAAAAAACCAGGTCTGCACAATACCTGTTAAGGGTTCATTTAAATTCGATAACAATCCCGGTAAGGAAGAGGTCCTGGTCTTCTTGACTAAAGAAAGGGTCCCGGAGCTGGATGAAGCTTCTCTGGAGGCTACGGAAAACAAAGGACAGGTCAGAAACTGCGCCGCCGACCTCAACGGCATCCAGGAAAACAATGAATCCAGAAGAACCTCCAGAGATCTGGTCTTTGAAGAGGAAGAAGACACTCAAAGCGGAATTAAAACTTCTTCCCAGGCTAGCTCATCTCCGGATGACGTTCTGGTGGTTTACTATGCCTTGGACCACAACTAACCAAACTACAAAACAAAGTTACATCACAAATCATTTTTTTTCATATCAAGCGGATGATAGTTATTTAGCTGTTATCGGGGGGATTAACTGATGAGCCACACACGTCACAGTCGCAAGTGGTTTTGGATTGCCTTTATCTCACTTTTATTACTAGGCGGCATTGTCTGGGCAACAGCTGAATTATCCGGACAAGCCAATGCCCTGGCTCAGGATTCGGGTAAAAACTCTGCGGAAATGGAAGAATTGTCCCTGGCAATTTTAAAAAAACCCAGTGGACCCACCCCACCGCCTTGCGATTGGCAAAAAGAAAAAACACTACGCAAACAGATTGAGGAGAAAGACAAAAAATACAAAGAGCTGGTCAAGACCTCACCCGAGCCGGGGGCCTGCGGCGAAGATTTTAAAGACCAGGTAATTGGCTTGGCCGAAGAGTACTACAAACTTCAAAAGCAATATGCTGTCATGTGGGAGAAATGCAACTGCAAATCCAGGGCGAAACTCGCTCACAAACTGGCCGATTCCAGAAAAAAAAGTGCTCAGGTTGTAGTGAGCGAAGCAGACTCGGACAAGCTGAACGAAATGCAGACCGCGCAGGAAGAACTCAGCCAAGCCAGGCGCGAATATGCTCAAGAAGCCAAACAGTCCAAGAGTTTGTCAGTTGAAGACAGGAAAAAGATTCAGTCCAGTGTAATTCCCAAAGTTTCTTCCACCATCAACCAGTTCGTGGCGTTTTCCGCCAATGTGGCCGCCTTACTGCAGGAAGTCAAAAAAACTACAGAAAAGGCAACCAGTGGCGGTGTGGGAGGGTTCCTTTCCGCAGCTAAGGACATGGCCAGCGGTGGTGGAACCAAATTACTCAATACTACCAAAACCTTGCTCGCTGTGAGTAAATCCATGGTGGGTAATGCCAAGGGGCTCATGCAAGACGCCGAGACACTTAGCGGTGAATAATTCTCGGATAAATGTTCCTTGACTTTATAAGCACTTGGCGGGAGAGATTCCTCTCCCGCCAACATCCCTTAAATTCCTATCAAAACATTTCGCAAACTTCCTACCTGATTGAAGAGGGTTCAGGATGCAAAAAAGTAAGATCCTATCTCTTGGTATTGCCCTGATTGCCGGGTTAATTTTTTGTACGTCAGTATGCGCCGCCGACCTTAAAACTCATTTTCAAAAAGGCCAGACTTTTTACAAGCAAGGCAAGCTCAAACAGGCGATCGAACATTTCCAAATTGTGGTTGATCTTTTGATCAAAGCTAAAAACCCTGCCGCGGCCCAAAAGGTTTTATCCAACATCGGGGCAATGCAAATCAGGTTGGGAAACAACGAGGGGGCAGTGTCCACCTTTAAAAAGGCTCTTGAAATCCATAAAAAGCCGTCCCCTGAATTCGCAATCAAACTGCGCGGTAACCTTGCAGGGGCCTTCTACGCTCAAGGGGATTACAAAGCTTCCATTAAGCAATTAAAGCTCATTAAGCAAAAATACAAACTAAAGCAGAAGGAAAGGACCGAGATTGAGCTCAGAATCGCAGATGCCTACCGTAGAAGCGAAATGTACAACCAAAGCATTATCTTCTATAAGAAAGCCCTATCGCATCTGCAAAAAGGTCAAGATCTGAGCACCCAGTCAATGGCTTTAAATTCCTTGGGGCTTTGTTTTAATAAACTTGGTCAGTACGAAAAAGCAATTGACCATCTGAACAAGGCTTTGCCCCTTGCTCAGAAGGCCCAAAACAACCACGCGATATTGGAAGCCAATTCAAACCTGGGTATCACCTACTGGGAGCTTGGCGATTATCAAAAAGCCCTGAAATATTTTAAAAAAGCCATGGACCAGGCCCGACAGGCCAACCTTAAACGAAATCTGGGGGCAGATTACAATAATAAAGGTCTGGTTTTCAAAAGCGCCGGCCAATACGAAACAGCCATCGATTCCATTGAACAGGCCCTTAAAATTGCAAAGGAAATACAAAACATAAAGGACCAAGCCATAGCCCTGAGCAACAGGGCGCTGATTTACCGTATTCAGGGATATTTTCCAAAAGCCCAGGCGGACTATGAAGAATCACTTGACCTTTATGAAAAGGCCGATTTTAAAGAAGGGCTGGCAAGTTCACACTTGGGTCTGGGTAAGTTGTATGAGCTGCACCAAAAGGACTATCCCAGAGCTTTGGATCACTACCAAAAAGCTTTAGCCCTTTATACCAAGCTTGAAATTATTGCCTATCAGGCCGAGGCCCTGAACCAGATTGCCCGCATCTACAAAACAGGCATTGATCCCGAACGTGTTTCCCGTGACCTTTTATTTGAAGACGAACCACCCCGCTTCCTGTCCATAAGCAAACAAAAAGCCCTGGACCTCTCCCGGCAACCATATGAAAAGGCATATGAGCTTGCAAAAAAGACCGGTAAAAAAGAGGTGCTCTGGAGCGCTCAGCAAGGCCTGGGGTTTGCCGAGAAAGAAAAAGGAAACCTTAAAAAAGCTCTCAAACATTACCAGGCGGCCATTGAAACGGTCATGCAAATCAGTGCTGCGGGAAACGATTCCGAATTAATGGGAGACTATCTGAAAGATAAGGAAGACCTCTTTACCGAGGCGATTGAGGTGGCATCCGAGTTGGTTCAAAAGGAAAACAAACCGGCCTACCTGACAGCCTTATTCAATTTTCAGGAAATTTATAAAAACGAGGTGATTAAAAACGCCGCTCAAACCGCTTTGCCTGAATTTGAAGATCAGAAAAAAAACGACCTTTATAAAAAACTAAAAACCCTTATTGCTCAACAGAAAAAGTTGGGGCAAAACCGGTCCAGCCTTTCCAGCCGCATAGCCAAGCAGGAAAAAAACAATTCAAAGGCCGATCCGGAGCTGTTCGAGGAGGCAAAGAAACTCGAACTGGCTTCTGATAACCTGGCGGCATCATATAAAGATCTTCTGAAGCAATGGAAAGCGAAATACCCAAATGATGCGGCGATGTTTGACAGCAACTCACGTCTGGATATCACAAAAATCCAGGCCAAGCTGGGTCCTGATCAGGCATTACTGCAATACTTCCCCCTTTCGGATTGCTTGAACATTCTCTGCCTCACAAAGGATGGAGTTGAGATTAAAAGGGTGCCGATAAGCTACCGGCAATTGGCCTCCCTGATCAGGGATGATTTCATTTGGGAACAAATTGAGCTTTTTGGGCATCAAAAAAGCAAAAGAAGCGAACAAGAGGACTTGATTCAATGCAACCAAGTTCTTGCTCGCCTTTATGGAATTCTGATCAAGCCTTTTGAGGCCAAACTGGCAGGCAAAAATCATTTACTGATCGTAACCAGCAAGTATTTAAGTTATGTACCCTATGCTGCCCTGGTATCTGACCTTAAAGACAAGGCATTCCCCAAATACCTGGTGCAGGATAAAACTATTTCTTATGTGAGGCTGTCCTACTTTGAACAAGTCTTCAAGAGCCAAGAGAGCAGCCAGGGCCTCTCTACTGATATGCAAATTGTAGCTCTGGGCAACCCCGACCACAAAGATCTGAAGGCCGCATTGCCCCCGTTGCCGGGAACCGAGGCTGAAATCAAAAGGATGGCAGCGACAGCAAAATCAAATAACCTCAAGCAGCCTTCGATTTTATTGAGAGCCGAGGCAACAGAAGATGCCTGGCGTGAATTGGTTTCACAAAAACCTTTTGAAGTTTTTTATTTTGCCACCCACGGAGTGCCTTATGCCGAGTTACTACAAGACAGACGCAAAATCAACAAAGCATATAAAAAGTGGACCAGTATTCTGGATGATCCTAACCTGACAGGGAAGAAAAAAGATAAGTACTCTAAAAGAAGAAAAAAATTTGAACCATTTTTAAACTTTTGCAAAAAAACCTTCCCTACAAAATCTCCACTCCTGGGCTTTCTTTACATGTCTTACTCAGGTCGGGAAAAGCATGACGGAGTGCTGACTCTTAAAGACATCATGGAAATGCCGGATCAACCTTTTGCCAATGCCAAAGTAGCGGTTCTGTCCGCTTGCAATACCGCAGTCACATATTCACCAAAGGTAAAGGCCTCTTTACGCAAAGAGCTGGAAAATAAAGAACTAAACCAAGAATTGGTCGATGCCGGATGGACTCCGGGAGTTGATCAGATTTGCCTGGCTGACACCTTTATGCGCCGGAATTTCAAAAGTGTGCTCGGCACATTATGGTTTGCGGACGACCAGGCTGTCGGATTTATTGTAGGAGAATTTTTCGTTAACCTGGCCAGTATGTCTCCGGCAAAATCCCTACAGAAAGCCCAGCTCGATTACCTGCAAAAACCACCGCTGCCTAAAAATTACACACAAACTCCCACCCATCCGTTCTTCTGGGCTGTCCCAGCGATATTTGGGAGGTAAAAAAACCACTTACCCGGAATAAAGTTACCGCCAAATAAATCAAACATGAAGCAGAGTGCCTTGTAAAAAAGCACTCTGCTTCAATAATTCAAACTAAAAACCTATGCTGACAAGCTATTTGACAGGCAGTGATTCCTGTTGCCAGACAGCCCATTCCTCAATCAACTGTTGAAGATTATCGGGATTATATCCTTTTAACTTTTTTATGGCTTCTTTTTGTTTGCGTTCACCAAGTTGATTCCATTTAGCAATATACTTCGTCCGGAAATCTTGATCTTCATCCCAATAAACATGCCATCGCTCTTGATTTAGATTTAAAGCCAACGACCGCCTTTTCCCCTTAGAGGCACCAACAATATGTCTGATATTTGGATCCCCTTTAACGAATCCATCATTTGTTTTAGAGATAACCTTTTTGCTTATTAAAATATCGATCAGTTCCCGTTCTTCAGTATCATATGGAGAAGCAACATTGAATTTATTATCATTAAGCCAATTGAGGACTTGATCAATAGAATAGTGAAAAGCCTGGGCTCCTCTGGCAAACCTGTCCGGCTTCATAGATGCGTCTATATCTTTATTAAACAACGCCAGTCTGAAGATCATTTTGGCCAAACTACTTTGATTTCCATGGATTATAGTGAAGGTGTTTGAACGGTATTTCCAAAGATGATAAAATAGTTTATCCGCATCCTTACTTAACTTACCTGTCATCACTCCTGGCCAGGGATTATTTTTCGCATCCGGGGCAACAATGTTTTTTTCTAAAATTACTTTTCCATTTTTGATTATTTTAGCAGAATCATAAGACGATACTACCTTAGCCCAGACAAAAGAGGAGCTAAACACCATAAATCCAAAATTAAGAGCGAAGCAAACAATAAAGATTAAAAAAATATACCTTTTCCAACAAAACATAATTTCCCCCAAAACAAGACACTAAATTTTCATTTCATATTATCATATACTTTTTTATAAAGACATACAAACACCTAAAAAATAACTATTTTTCATTTTAATTCATTTTCATATAAAATATTTATTTTTCCCGTTCAAGCCTTATACAATTAATAGCACTTCATAATTTTTGCAAACAGTAATAACAAATCAGTTAAGCTAAAAAGTTTTTTAAAATTTAAAGTCAAAAAAATTGAAATATTCTCATACTATCACCCATCTGATTATAGCCAAAATACGTTTTTATTTAATCAAAGCCCGACCCCTGGCCGGCAACCAAGTCCAAACTGTAACAACACACCAATAATTATTCATAATCTTTCATTACGAAGCGGTGAACCAATTTTTTCGGACAGCTTGGCGGCTTGATTAAGTTTGATTTGGTCGTTCATATTTAAGCCGCTTTTTGGGCGCCCTGGAAGTATGCCTGGTCCGGGGTGCGATAGCCCAGTGAGGGAAGTTCCCTCCGGGTATTCTAAAAGTCGATCCAGATCCCCAGCCCTTTTCCAAGGGCTTTTCCGTTTTAAAAAATTAATGTAAACACATCCGTACTTAAACGACCACCACAGTCGCTCAATGAATACGTTGTCCATTGAGGCACCGCAGCCCTTTATGGGTATTTTTTAACTTTTCTCCTTGTTAAAGGCCAAACATGTTAAGTGGCTCACTGCTCGATGTTGAATATCTCCGAAAGCGTATGCATCAACGGCATCCTCCCAGACCGCCGGTAGAGCACCCGACGCAAGTATCAGTTCATTACCGGCACCAGGTACATGGGCCCCTGACACATGGGAATGTAAATGATATTGGCGAACCACACACATGGCTTGTCCGTTCAATGACCATACCCCTCAGTAGGTTAGGATAGACCTTGGTCTCCGGGCGAAGCTTGCTGCACCCGGGGTGTGGGGTATATGGCCGCAATTCCCATCTTGCCCATCAAGCGGTACACCCTTTTACGCCCCAGGCTGTAGCCTTGCTCTTTTATGGAGCGGATCATGCGGCGGCTATCGAAAAAGGGGGCACAAAAAGCACTGCTCGTCAGCCAGAAGCATCACCTTCAAATTCAGGGGAGATTCGCTTTTGCCCTGGTAGTAAGATGACGAACGCCTGACACAAACCAGGTAACATCGGCGAGTAAGGCTTTGGCCTTTGGTGATTGGGAGCAATCATTACCATTCTCCGGACGTGACCCAGCACCCCAAGGCTTTGCCAAAATCCCCTCTCCTCAGTCAGTTCCCCGATCTTGGTATAAACTTCCTAGATACGCCCCTGTTCCCGGGCCTCATGGGCAGTATGGCCGCCACGGGAAAAAGCCTCCATGCCCCAAGAGCCTGCATTTTCCACCTAACATGAACGGATTAGTCCCTTAATTGGAGGCAAGCTCGGCTATGCCCATGTCCCCCTTGATAACTTCAAGAGCAACCTTGCACTTAAACGTGAGTCTATAGGTCTTACGCTTAGCCATCATTTTCTTCTGATTTATATAGCCAAATCAGACTAACACAGTTGCCTAAAATTTGGGGGCGCCTCTTCCTGCTAAAATCCAATACCGTTTACCGTACCAGAGGAGCACCACACCTGAATACAAACAAGTCATCATTAAACAAACCGCTAAAGCTGAGAGTTTATTTCCAGGCAACCAATTACTTTTACAACCAAACCAGAATTTTTCAGCAATATAGATCACGAAATATTCGTTAATCTTATTGCAAACATCTTACCTTGAATATTATAGCTAATAGTTAAATTTATATTATTAAATTAAAGCACTTTACGTATTGAAAACTTAAAGCATATTTATTGCTAACTATTTGATATTATTTATGCTTTCTCTCCAAAAAAGATAAGAACTATTGAGATATTACCTTCTTTGTCATCAAAAAGCTTACAAAACCATAATTGAAAGATATTAAAGATTGACACAAACAAATTACCTGTTTATTTTTCTAACGTTTAGTTGAGTTGTCTAGTTTTTTTTAATTATGAAGTAATTTACCAGCGTGATTAAGCGTCTCTTTTTTTACAATAATTATAAGCAATTTAGTAGTAAAACTTCTTTATAGACTAAATTAAAGGCTCCCATTATTTGATATTAAACCTAATGTGAAAACGGAGATTTTAATGAAAGCGAATCTTAACTTCAAAATTTTAGGCGTAATAATATGCCTTTGCTTTATCAGTGCCTGCGCGGCAGGTAGTGGATTCGTTCACCCAAGGGCCAACTTCAACAAAGTTGGTAGATTGGCTGTGGTCGTTAACAGCGCAAACTTAACGGATCTTCAAAAACAAGAGACTGCCGACCTGTTTTCAATGGCTTTATTAAAAAAAGGTTTTCTGGTCATAGACCGGGCAAATCTGGACCAAATTGCACAAGAAGCCGATTTTCAAAACGCAGCTGAATTTACCACCGGCAAAGGAGCCGCCCAACTTCGCATTCATAACGTAAAAACACTGGTCATTGTAAATGTCGACAATGAAGGATCCGAAGTAAGCATGACAGCAAAAATGACCATGCTGGAGACCGGTAGCCTGGTTTGGATGGGTGAAGGCACAGGTGATTCCAAAAAAGGCTGGGCAGCACTGGGAGGCGGTTTACTGGGGGCTTCCGTGGGCGGGCTTGTCGGCACCTCCGTGGGCAGCAAGGATTCCTCTTCAGCCAAAGCCGGAGCATTGGTGGGAGGCGCCACCGGCGCGGTGATTGGTGCGGCCCTTGACCCCTCAAAGAAAAAACTCTACCGAGAAGTAATTGAAAAAACAACGGAAAGCATCCCCTTTCTGACAGCCGGATAAATCAAGATCATTTGAGGTGGGGAAAATGCAAAAAGCCAGGATTTTCTTAGTCATAAGCCTTTGCTTAGGTTTTGTTTTAAGTGCCGGAAATGTGGAGGCTAAGGGAAAGCTTTTAACCATAGCTGTATTTGATTTTGACCTGCCGGGCAACTCTGTATCCACTCAATTAAATATCGAAGGCCCAGAGGGAAAATCAGCCAAAGCTGAGATTAAAAACATGGTGCGAACCAATTTATTAACCGACAAAATCGTCACCGAGATAGTCAAATCAAAGCGGCTAAGCGTAGTTGAAAGGTCAAGACTTGATGCGGCCATGAAGGAGCTGGATTTCAGTGCATCTGAGATGACCTCCCCGAAAAACTCCATTCGGGTGGGCAGGATGCTTGGAGCGAAGCTCCTTTTGTTCGGAGTTCTTAACAATATGGAAGGCAGGGTGGAAAGCGAAAAAATCCCCTACACTTCCCGCTATAGAAGAACGGGCAAAGTATCTCTGGGTGCAAGCATCCGCATAGTTAATGCCGAGACAGGTAAAATTCTAGCTGCAGATCAACTCCAATATCAAAAATGCTTTGGGAATATTGAAACCCGGCGTTTAGAGGGTATGCACATCCAAAGGGCGCTCAATGGATTCACCCATAAATTGGTTTACATGATTTTGAATGAAATTTTCCCCGTCAAGGTGGCCTTGGCCAAAAACGGTCAATATTACCTTAACCGGGGATCAAGCGGAGGTATAACAAGAGGCGATACTTTTAAAGTCATCCGAAAAGGAGAAACCATTATTGATGAGGATACAGGCGTTATGCTGGGATCATCTCAAACTGATCTGGGAACTATCGAAGTTGTAAGCGTAGAGTCGAAAATGAGCATTGCAAAGCTCATCAGGCCGGTTGAGGGCCTCAGCATAGCAAAAGGCGATATCTGTAAACCGGCATCCCCTCCCAGAGTGGTTCGGACAACCAGGGAGCCTGACAGATCAGTGGATGATGTTTTTAAGTAGTGATGAAGGAATGGAATCACCCCTTTTCTTTTTTCTTTACAAACAACGCTCGCCCACAAAAATAAACAACCACCGGGAGCCCCGAAATGGGGGCATCCCTGTTTGCTGACAAAGTCCTCCTGGGCTTTGTCAGCAAACAGTTGGCAAAAACCGAGTTTTGCCAACTGGCTAGAATTACTAGTCTTAAGAAAGACTCGCAATCCCGCTGGCCGTCATTCGGGATCCCCAAAATCTCTGATTTTAGGGGTATTTCGTGGCCCACTCTCAGCCGGTGAAAAATCCTGCCGAATCAGCCTATCAAACCTGACTAATGCTTCGGCCCGCTTAATAAGAATAAAGAATTCACCATCCCCATGTGCCATTACACCTTGTGAACATTTTCAATTTGGCCCGCTTAAACTCATTTATGATAGTATGATTAGTAGTAATAATCGATTGTAACTTGACATTCAGGAATCAAATAATGGTTTGTTTTCATAAATAAAAATAGCCAATTTCATTTAAGACAATTTACCCGGCAGGTTGTTTTTAGTGTGCTGATTCAGGTTTCATGGGATGACCCTTGAAAGATCCGGAAATCACATAACTAAGCTACTTATTTAAATCTTTCCAGCTATTACTCGCTGCCAGGCAGCGAAAAGACCCTGAAACAAAGCCAAAAGCAAAAGTTGATTTAAGCCGCAAAACAGAAAGGCCAAAAAGCAAGAGAGGGCTATACCATGGTCACCAAATCAGAAAGGCGCTTTTACCTCAGGCAGTTCAAGGTGATCTGCCATGCCATAGCAACCTATGGGGATCTGAACACCCTTATCCAGCATCTGGTTGAAGGCACCACCCGATCCTTCAAGGCCAAGGGATGCAGCATCATGCTTTTGGATGAGCAGGAAAATCAGATGATCCACGTGGCCAGCTATGGCATCAGTGATCAATACCTTAATAAAGGACCGGTGCTTTTCGTAGACGCCTCCCATTGTTCTCTGTATACCGGCGAAGCCGTATTTGTGGAGAACATGCAGAACGATCCCAGGGTGCAGTATCCCAAGGCCGCGGAAGAGGAAGGCATCGTCTCATTGCTTTCCATCCCCATCAAATGCCGGGAAGTAATCACCGGCGTGCTGAGGATATATTTCGCCGAGCCAAGAATGCTGCACGATGACGACGTGGAATCACTCGCTATTATGAGTGAGTTATTAGGCCTGGTCATTGACAATAACGGGCTCAAAAATTTCCTTGAGCATGTCAAAATGGCCTTAGAAAATTTACCTTTGCGAATGCTTTAATAAAGACCAGAAAATAATTCATCCGGGCCTGATTTAAGCTGAGATAAAACTTAATCCAATAACTGATCATCATTAAGGACCAAACTGAAAAGCTGCTGATCTTGAAATATTAAATACGTCTTGATAACCCGATTAAAGCCGGAATATGGTGCAATGGATAAACTAAATCCGATCACCGACACTACTGAAATCTATTCCATAGATCGCGATGATATTCTCCTGATCGGCGGACGCTATTACAAGGTCACCGGCCATGCTCATGAGATGCGGTTCGGAATGGATGACCCTAAATTCTGGGTTAAATGGGCCATTGATCAAGAGACAGGAGAAAAGAAACTCATTAAACTTTCCTTTTTCGAAAATTTCGAGACCCGTATAGGTCCAATTTCCATTATGTGCTTCAGGAGTCCTGAGAAAGAGGCAAAAATTCTCGACCAGGTGAGAAATCATCCCCATTTTATGCAGGGAATCTGGCATAAGGACGAAAAAGACAATATCATCAGGATCTTGGATGTTATTAGCGGCCCTAATTTTTTTAACTATATAGCTTCATTCAATTTATCCTATGAAGACTATTTCAGGCGCATTTTACCGGTTATTCTGAAACAAATTTTAAAGGTCCTAGACGCACTCAGATTTTTGCATCTGAACGGATTTCGCCATGGTGACATTAGAAACGATCACATAATTGTCGAAAGAGATAGCGGAAATTACGTGTGGATTGATTTTGACTATGATTACCAGACAACTGAAAACCCCTTTGGCCTAGACCTTTTTGGAATCGGAAACATATTGATCTACGCTGTCGGCATGGGGCTTCACACCTTACACATGATCAAAAAGGATCGGAAAAAGTACGGCAATCTTTATGACGATTTGGATGGAGCTGATTTCTCAATAATCCACCAAACCCGCTTTATAAATCTTAAAAAGATTTATCCGATAATACCTAAACCTTTAAACGATGTATTAATGCATTTTTCGAGAGGAGCCAGCATTTATTATGAAGTCATGGAGGAAATTATCGAAGACGTAAGCCGATGTATCTATCTGCTGGAGGAGTAGGTTAACTAAGATGAAAGATTGAATCAAAACAGGGGTGATCCAGTGCCAAACTCAATCCTTGTCTGCATTAATGATTCTGTCAGTTCCAGGGCCGCATTGGAGTTTTTCGCATCCATGGCCATGTGTCCGGAGGAATGCAACATAACTTTATTGCATCTTTTCCGCCAGGTCAGCGCCAGTGAGGAACTGATGGGCCGTAAATTCACCGAGCAGCAGCCCGCCCGTTTCCAGGCGGTATTGGAGAAAGCCAAGGACAGCCTGGTGGAATTCGGCTACAACCCAAACCTTATAGAAACAAAATTGATCACCGAAACCTTTCCTACGGTGGCTGAAGGCATACTTGAACAATGTCGTGAGCAACATTACGACTTGGTCATAATTGGCCGTAAGCGCATGTCCAAGGCAGAAGAATTTGTCCTGGGAGATGTCAGCATCAAGCTTGTGCGCGCCCTGGAGGGTACAGCGGTCCTGGTGGTCAAGACCAAGTAGGGCTTTTACCTTGCCGGCAGTTAATCGAGTTATATTAAAAAAATTCTTGCCGCACACTTTGAGACCGGCAAATTCCATTCACTCCTTAAGCTCCCATCCCGGCCCGCTCCTCCTTGCTATTTTTTTCACTTGCACGTAAATCAGCCTGAACCCAATTCGCCATTCTTGCGCCTGTTTTAAGTTGCCAAGCCCTTTTTATTTTGTAAATATAAATCTATAGTAATACAATCCTGTTTGATAATAGTATCTATTTAAAGGAACAGGATATTGCCTTATTTCACCAAACAAATCCGGGCATAGGTCCTTTTCGGTAAACGTTTTCCCCAAAATACGAGGAGACAAAATGGGCGACAGGCCAAACGCAGTTTTCATGCAATCAAATCCACTGACCCTGACCGGAGATGAGCCTCAACTCGGGGCCAAGGCCCCTGACTTCACAGCCCTGGCAACAGACCTTTCAGCCAAGAGCCTTTCCGACTATACCGGCAAGGTGATTATCATCTCATCGGTCCCCTCTTTGGATACACCGGTCTGCGAATTACAAACCAAGCGCTTCAACACCGAGGCCGAAAAATTGGGAGAGAATGTAGTCATTCTCACCTTGAGCATGGATCTTCCCTTTGCTCAGGCCAGGTGGTGCGGGGCTCAGGGAGTGGAAAAACTTGTCACCTTAAGTGACCACAAAGACGCATCTTTTGGACAAAATTACGGCCTTTTGATTAAGGAGCTGCGCCTTTTGGCGCGGGCGGTCCTGATAATTGACCAAAACGGCATGCTGGTTTACAGGCAACTTGTTCAGGAGATCTCCCAGGAACCGGATTACGAAAAAGTTATGGAAGCATTGAAAAAGGTATTCTAGACTTTCTGCTATTTATGCCGGTGGCTTCCGGAGAAAAATTTCTCCGGAGGCCACCATGCTTCAAACTACGCCCTGCCCTTTTTTTACGGCGCCCAAAAAACCGTATAACAATAGTTTTTTGCGACCATTAAACCGAGCCGACCACCGATTAACAGTCATTACCATAATAAAATACTAAATACCCAAACAAGGTATTACAAATGGCCCAAGCGTCTAAAAACAAGGACAAAGAATCCGCAAATCCCGCTCAGGTAAAGAAAAAAAACCAGGATAAATTAAAAAAATTTGTCCAATACACTCCGGACATTGCCTTTTTATGCTCCCTGCGCAACCCGGTTATGCTTGATGTAAATGACCTCTTTATTGAATTCTCCGCTGATTCCAAAAAGAATATTATAGGTAACACGCTTAGAAAACTGGGCTATTGGTATAATGAGCAGGATTGGCTGGACTTTTTACAAAAGATCAAGATAACCGGCCACTGCCTTAACCAGGAAACTATTTTCAATGCCAGTGACGGCAGGCGATACCCGGTTTATATTTCAGGACGCCTGATAAAAACCCAAAATGAATCATATATCATTACGACCTTACGTGACATCTCCGGCCGCAAGGACCTGGAAGAAGCATTTCGCAAACAATCCGAGCTTTCGAGCAAGGTGATAGAAACCGCGGCCGAGGGAATCTGCATGTGCCATGCCATAGAAGACTTTCCCTTTGTCTGCTTCACCATCTGGAATCAAAGCATGGTTCGGCTTACCGGCTATGAAATGGATCAGATCAACCGCCTCGGCTGGTATCAAACCGTCTATCCTGACCCTGACTACCAGAAAAAAGCTCGGGATAGAATGCTGCGTATGAGATTGGGGGACAACCTCAAGGCGGAGGAGTGGGAGATAGTCAGGGCCGACGGAGGGAAAAAAATTGTGCGCATCTCCACTTCCACCGTCATGGATGCAGACGGAACCCCCCATTCCCTGGCTATCATTCAAGACGCCACAAAATTCCGGGACCTCACCAGGGCATTAAGAGAAAGCCAGACCCACTACCAGGCGCTCTTTGAAAAAAGCCCAGCGGTTATATTGTTGATCGATCCCCAGACCTCTGAAATCATAGATGCCAACCCCTCTGCCTGCACCTTTTACGGTTATGATCACGCCGGGCTCACCTCCATGCTCATAAGCGATATCAACATCCTTACCGCCGACGAAATAGAACACGAAATGGGGAAGGCAAAATCAGCATCCCAAAACCATTTTGCATTTAAACACCGCCTGGCAAATGGAGAGGTCAAAGCAGTGGATGTCTATTCCGGCCCTATTGTCATGGAAGGCAAGGAACTGCTTTATTCGGTTGTGATCGACGCAACCGAAAGGCAGGAGGCCCAAAGAAACCTCATGGAAAAAGAGCGCCTCATGGCTGCCATAAAGACGGCGGGCGCGGTTTGTCACGAGTTCAACCAGCCCCTGCAAGTCATCGTCACCCATGCGGAGCTTATGTTTGAAAAGTATGAAAACAGCCCAGAGGTGCTGAAAGACTATGCCGTTTATCAAAAAGAAGCCATTAAAATGGCCGGCATCACTCACAGGCTGCAAAATCTCACTCAGTTCAAGACCAAAACATATATAAATGATGTGGAAATTTTGGATCTGGTTAAATCCAGCAATTAGCAACTACCGGTCGGGCCACGGCTTTTCGACTTGACCGACCCAGGCTTTGTCTGATGGAATTTTATACAAATTTTCAGGAAGTTAAATAACTGGAGCTATCATCTTCACCGCCCATATATAAAGGCCGGGCTCCCCGGCCTCAGGGCAGTCGAAAAGAATACCTTTTTCCGGGCTCAAAAGTGTAAACGGCCCTTTAAATTCCACAACCTGCATTCTTCGTCCAATCAGGCGTCATTCACATCCCGAAGCCCCGCACCAAAAGCAGGTTTGACATCCTCCCTCAGTGGCCAATGCGCCTCCGCAACGGGGGCATTGCCCCGGTTTGCTTGGGCTGTCCCTGGCAGGCTCACCAGGCAGAGAAGCCAGTTCCAGAACCTGCCTTCCTCTGCTCCCGTGCCGAAAGACTGTGATGCCCTTCAACCCCATGGCGTGGGCCTGTTCAAAAACCTGCCACACCTCCTTGACCGGGGCCCGGGCAGGCAGATTCACGGTTTTGGATACGGCATTATCCGTATAAAGCTGAAAAGCCCTTTGAATGGCCATATGCCCCTGGGCCGTTATCTCATGGGCTGATTTAAAGACCTCCCGGTCTTTAAAGGGCAATCCGGCGATACTTGCGGCCAGGCCGCTTTGAGCCAGGGCCTTTTGGTTCTGCAAAGTGTCCAGCCCAAGTTCAGCCAAGCGGGCCTTAAAGGCTGGGTTCACTTCATTGACCAGTTGGTCATCAAGCATACGCCTCTTATGGCTTAAGGCAAAAAGCGGCTCTATGCCCGCGGAGCAACCCATGAGCAAAGAAAGAGCACCGGTGGGAGCCAAAGTGGTTACAGTGGCGTTTCTCATGCGGGTCTCGCCTTGAGCGGGAAAAACGCTTTTGGCAAAAGCGGGGAAGCTGCCCCTTTGCCGGGCCAGGTCACGGCTCATCTCCCTGGCAGCGCTATTTATTGCCTTCATTACCTTTTGGGCCACTTGAGCAGCCCGGCTTGACTCATAAGGGATATTTAGCGCTATGAGCAGATCGGCAAACCCCATAACCCCAAGCCCCACTTTGCGGGTCAAACGAGTGGCCTTTTTCACCTGCGGCAAGGGAAACCGGTTTACTTCCAAGGCATTATCCAAAAAGCGAACCACCAGACCGGCGGCCTCCTCCAGGGCGGGATAATTTATCTGTTTTCCCTTTACAAACCTGGGCAGAACCAAGGAAGCCAGATTACAGGATTCATAAGGCAAAAGGGGCTGTTCACCGCAAGGGTTGGTGGCATTGAACCGCCCCAGGGCCGGAGTGGGATTGCCCCTGTTAAGGGCATCAAAAAAAACCAGACCGGGTTCACCGGCGCCATGGGCCGATTCAACCATCAGCTCAAATAGCCCCCTGGCCTTCAGTTTACGCACCCGGGAGCCGTTTCTGGGGTTGATCAGATCCCAGTCCCGATCTGCCCGCACCTTTTGCATGAACTCATCTGTAACCATGACCGAAAGATTAAAGTTGGAAAAAAGATCCAGTTCAGTCTTGGCCCTTATAAAAAGCTCTATATCCGGGTGGGAGACATGCAGAATCCCCATGTTGGCCCCCCGCCTCACCCCGCCCTGTTTTATGGCTTCAGTTGCAGTATCAAAAACCTGCATGAAACTCACCGGGCCGGAGCTTATGCCGCCGGTAGAGGCAACCTGGTCTCCCGCCGGGCGCAACCCGGAAAAATCAAAACCCGTTCCGCCCCCGGTTTTATGAATTATGGCAGCCTGCTTGACCGTCTCAAAAATACCCTCCAGGCTGTCCTCCACAGGCAGGACAAAACAGGCGGATAATTGTCCCAAAGGTCGACCGGCGTTCATGAGAGTCGGTGAATTAGGCAAAAACAACCCTTGACTAAGGGCTGATAAAAAACGTTTCTCCCAGATGCGGGCCTCGGCCGAGCCGCCCGATATCTCCTCTGCCCCGGCCATGGCCCGGGCCACCCTCTGAAGCATCCGTTCCGGGGTTTCAACCACCCTGCCCTTTTCATCCCGGATCAGGTAACGTCTCCTCAAGATCTCCCCGGCATGGGGGCCAAAGGGAAAACCAGGATCTTTTCGGGCATTTTCCTTTGAGGTTTCAGAATGCATATCAAACCTTAAAAGTTTTTGGATTCTCCGTTGGGGAAGACAACTCTCCTGCCTGGCCGACTCCGCCGGTATTCTCATTATAAACAAACAGGCGGGTCCGTGGGGACCCGCCTGTAGCTGGTTTACTTCCGACAAAACAAGGTCAAATCAGGCCTTGGACAGCTCCTCTTCCTTAAGCACCCTGCGCAGAACCTTGCCCACCATGGTCTTGGGCAACTCGTCCCTGAACTCCACAGTTGCCGGCACCTTGTAATGGGTCATGTTCTCCTTGCACCAGGCAATGATCTCCTGTTCTTCGACCTGGCCCTCAAAATCGTCTTTAAGCACCACAAAGGCTTTGAGCTTTTCACCCACAGCCGGATCAGGCAGACCAACCACAGCCACTTCCAGAATCTTGGGATGGGAGAACATGTAGTCTTCCACTTCCTTGGGGAACACGCTGTAGCCCTTGTGCTTCACCAAGTCCCTGGCCCGATCCATGATAAAGATCCAGCCTCTGTCGTTCATATAGGCCACATCACCGGTATAGAGCCAACCGTCCCTGAGGGCGCGGGCGCTTTCCTCGGGGCGGTTGTAATAACCCTTCATCACCTGGGGACCCTTGACGCAGAGTTCACCCACCTGGTCTTCGCCATAGCCAAGCTGGGTGTCTCCAGTCTCCAGATCCATTATTTTGGCATCTGTATTGGGGAAAGGCAGGCCGATCGAACCCCAAACCCTTTCGCTGCCCTCGGGCAGTTCAAAGGGGTTGGCCGTCACCACAGGGGATGATTCGCTGAGGCCGTAACCCTCCACAACCAGTGAACCGATCTTTTTCTCAAAGGTCAGCTGCACATCCCTGGGCAGGGGACCGGCTCCGCTTAGGCATTTTTTGAGCGGGCTAAGGTCGAATTGATCCAGCCCCTCGGTATTGTTGATCTTGTTGAACAAAACCGCCACACCGGCCATAACCATGCTGGTTCCCTTGCCCCATTTCTCGATCTGAGCGGCCCATTCCTTCATTTCAGCCGGAGGCCTGGGGAATAAAAGCTGATAACCGCCGGTGGCCACAGCCATGTTCATGCAGCAGGTCATGGCAAAAACATGGAACAGGGGCAGAACCCCCACCCAGCCCCAGCTGGGATCAACGCCTCTGATCCAGGCCGACCCCATGGCCACATTGGAGACCAGGTTCTTGGCGGTAAGCATGGCTCCCTTGGGCGTGCCGGTGGTGCCGCCGGTGTATTGCAGAACAGCCAGGTCTTCGGCCGGGTTAATCGTGACTTCAGGCACATTTGGCTGAGTTTTTAACAGCTCCTTGAAGCTCAGGGTCTCAGGAGGCATCTTGCCGGTGGGTATCTTCTTCAGCAATTTACCCAGGAAGATCTTTATGGGCGAAAAGCCGCAGACATCGGCAATATTTGTTCCGATAAGGTGTTTTATCCCGGTCTCCCTTATGATCTTGGCGGGAGCCTCAAAAACCGAATCCAGCACAATGAGGGCCTTGGCGCCGGAGTCATTGAGCTGATGCTTCACCTCCATCGCCTTGTAGGTGGGGTTGATGGCGGTAACCGTAACACCCAGTCGCTGACAGGCGAAAAAGGCAATAACAAACTGATGCGAATTGGGCAGCATCACCGCGGCCACATCGCCTTTGCGCAGGCCAAGGTTGTGCAAGGCAGTGGCGAAGCGGTCCACATAGTCATCCAACTGCCTGTATGTTATGACTGAATCCAAAAATACAACGGCTTTGTTGTCCGGGTGTTTACTCGCGGTATCGCGCAGCAATTCACCCATGCCGATTTCAGGCACGTCAATTATTTTATCTACACCTACAGGCCAATCCTGGTACCAAGGCCGATCACCCAGACTATCACTTGTCATCGCACACCTCCTCGGGGACCGGCTGCCCCGGCCCAATCAGTTTTAGATACGGCAACACCCCTAAATCTCTCACAATCCTTTAGCCAAGGGGGCCAAAGAAGTGACCCTGCCCGACTCCACCACAAAGGATATGTTTTCTTGACTCAGCTTGGTTTTAAGGCTATAAGCCCCGGGAAGCAGATTCAAAGGCAGGCCCGCCTCACCCTCGGCCAATTCCCTGCCCTTGGCATCCAACACCGTGAACCCGGCCTCTCCTTTTTGTTTGGGCTTTTCAACCAAAAGAGCCCCCAGCACGGGCAAGGCAAGCATTTTTTCTTCACCGGTGTGCAAAGAGACTTCTATTTTTGTCTCGGGTATCGTCATGATCCGTAAGTCATATTCTCCGGGAGGCAACTTAAGTGTCCGGCCGCTATGCCCAACCTCCCTCAAGACAATGCCGCCTTTGGCCCTGGCCTCATAAGCAAGGCGCAAATCGCCAAAAGCCCCTTTTATTTTGACATTCAACCCGCAAAAAAGTCCCACCGGCACCTTTATCCTGCCTCCGGCCGCCAAGTCCAGGCGCCAGCTCATTTTAGCCCTGGGCAAGGAAAGCAAATATTTTCCTGCGGGCAATTCCTTTTTAAAGGGCGCGCTGCGCCACTTTTCAACCACAGACCCGTCACTGGGCCTTGCCAACCTGAGATTCCAGGCTTCTTCGGGCTCCAGCCCTTTTTGCAGAACCACTTCCAACAGGCCCTTGCCGCCTGTTCTCAACAAATTATTTGGACCGGATACCACCTTGACCTTTGCCGGTGGCTCCCCCGGGCCAATACGGTTTCCAGACGGCCAGGAGAGATTATAAACCCCGGACCGAATCTGCATTCTGCGGCCTGTTATGCCCTGGCGCTCACCATAGGCCCCCTGCCGTTTCAGATCAAAAACCACGGGAATTGCGTGGTTGGCCTCATCGTGAGCCTCGACCAAAAGCCTGGTGGGTGTAATAGCGGTGAGCCAGGCGGCCTGCATCTGCCGCCTCAACCTTTCAGGGGTCTTCACCTCAAAAAACGCACCGCCGCCCAAACCGGCCAGGCGGCGCATTTTGGGTGATCCCTTACCCAAAGAAACCACGTGGCAATAAAAATCCCCTTTCGGCAAGGGCAGGTCTAAAACAGGAAAAGAACCTTCATCCCCGGCTGTTACTAAAAGCAGGCTGCCTTTGCCTTTTTTGCCAAGCCATTTGGCTGCCTCGGAAAGGGCGTGGCTGAGATCAGGGTCAAGCTTACAACCGTTTAAGGAAAGAGAAAGCTCCCTTAAGTTGCCTGCCTTATCCGGTTTAACCGCGGGACCGGTCGCTCCCTTTTGCCCCAGCCATAGCCCGGCACTGATTCTCTGGGGCAAGGTTCTTAATTTTATTTCCAAAAGCCTCTCAAGGCTTTCAAGCCTCACATCCTTGCCCCACACAAGCTGCATGGGAGGGGCGCAATCCACCACCACCGCCAGATTCCATTCAGCGCGCACAAGGGCGGTACTTGCGGCATGGGATCCCAGGGGCTGCCAGCCCCAGAAAACACAAAACAGCATCACAAAAGATATGGTTCTCAGCATGAATCATCCCAGCGGAGCGGAGACACTACGGAAAAGACCTGGTTTTTATTTGGTCTTCCCCAAGAACGGCTAAATTTTACTGCCCATCTTTTCGAACAGCACTCAATTCAAATAAAGGGATTACTCCTCCCTTAGCTTGGAATAGAATTGTAACAGCCTGCTGGGTTTTTTTGCGGGAAGTTGCTAACACCATAGACTCTCAGGCTATTGTCAGGCAAGTATTTTCTCCACAAAAATGACACCCTTGTGCGGGGTTGTTGGTTTTTAAAATTTTTTTATTTTCAATTTCAACCTCTTAAACACATATGATTAGTTATTTACTATATATAACCAATATTTCATATAGAGACGCAAAGGCGTATTCCGGGCCGGCAGAAGCCTTCCAAAGGGGGTTTTTCGTTGTGGCCTGAATCAACCCACTTGGAAAAAAACCTTGACGAGGCTCTTAGTGATGGTTAGCTTGCAAAACCTATGGAGAGGAATAAGAGCAAGGCAGAAGCTGATCTACCCTACTGGCTGGGCTTAAGGCTCATACCGGGAGTGGGCAGCACGCGCTTTATTCGCCTGATTGAGGCGTTGGGCTCCCCCCGCGAGGTTTTTCAGGCCTCGGAAAATGAACTGAAAAGGGTAAAGGGCCTCAATGCAAAGGTAATCCGGGCCATAAGGGAAAAAGCCTGGGTCAAGGATCCGGAACAGGAGCTGAGACGCTTGGGCGGAATAAACGCAAAAGCGATCACCCTTATAGATCCTCTGTATCCTCGGAACCTGGCGTCCATACCGTTTCCTCCTCCGGTTTTGTATCTGCGCGGTTCATTAGAAGAGGTCGGGCAAGGTGCTGTGGCTGTGGTCGGTTCCCGCCGCATGAGCCCCTACGGCAGGCGCTTGGCACGTAAACTGGGGACGGAACTTTCCCAAAACCGCTTGAGCGTGGTTTCGGGCCTGGCCAAGGGCATTGACACCGAGGCCCATTGGGGAGCCCTTTCCGCAGGCGGCCATACAGTGGCGGTCTTGGGCTGCGGCCTGGATGTTCCTTATCCCAGGGAAAATTTGGAGCTGGCCATTGAGATTGGCCAAAAGGGTGCTATTATAAGCGAATTCCCCTTGGGAACCCCGCCCCAGGCGCCTAACTTCCCGATCCGCAACCGCATTATATCAGGTCTTAGCCGGGCTGTAGTGGTGGTTGAGGCAGGGCTTAAAAGCGGTTCTTTGATCACCGCCAGGCACGCCCTGGACCAGGGCAGGGAGGTGTTTGCCGTGCCCGGGCCGGTAGGCAGTCCGGGCTCGGTTGGCTGCCATCATCTTATAAGCCAGGGCGCCGGACTTTTACAGTCAGTGGCGGATCTTCTGGAACCGGGGGCCATGGCTTATATGCCTGAGGCGTCGAATCAGGAAGAAAAAGCGCCGGACCTCTCCGGCTTACCGGCAAAGGCCGCTGTAATCATGTCTCTTTTGGGTGATGATCCGGTTCATGTTGATATTCTCACCCGAGAGAGCAAACTTAACTCCCAGGAGGTCAAGGCCTTACTGGTACACTTGGAACTAAACGGGCTGGTGACACGCGAGCCCGGTGAATATTACGTTGTTCAATAAAGCTTCGGACAGGTGGAAATGCCGAAATCCCTTCTCATAGTAGAGTCGCCCGCAAAAGCCCGCACCATAAAAAAATACCTGGGCAAGAATTTTGAGGTCATGGCCTCGGTGGGGCATATCGTGGATCTGCCCCCGACCAAACTTGGGGTGGATCTGGAACATAATTTCGACCCGGCCTATCAGGTGATCAAGGGCAAGGAAAAGGTGGTCCGCGAGCTTAAAAAGGCCGCCAAAAAGGCAAACAGCATCTATCTCGCACCTGACCCGGACCGTGAGGGAGAGGCCATAGCCTGGCATATTGCCCAGGAGTTGGGCGGTTCACCGGAGGAATACAAAAGGGTTCTGTTCCACGAGCTGACCAAAAAGGCCATCAAGCAGGCGGTGGAAAACCCCAACAAGCTGGATATAAACCGGTTTGACAGCCAGCAGGCCCGCCGCATCCTGGACCGTCTGGTGGGGTATCAGATCTCGCCCATCTTGTGGGACAAGGTGAAACGGGGGTTATCAGCCGGTCGGGTGCAGTCTGTGGCCCTGCGCCTGGTGGTGGAGCGGGAAAGGGCCATACAGGCCTTTGAACCTCAAGAATACTGGACCGTCACAGCAGACCTCAAGGCAGACGAACCGCCTGTGTTCACAGCCCGCCTGGCCAAGTTCAAAGACAAAAAATTCGACCCCAAAAACGAAAAGCAGGCAGACGAAGCAGTAAAAGCGGTAAAGGAACAACCCTTTATCGTGCAAAAGGTCACCAAAAGGGAGCGCAAACAAAACCCCGCTCCGCCCTTTATCACAAGCACCCTGCAACAGGAGGCCTACCGCAAGCTGGGCTACACCCCCAAACGCACCATGGCCCTGGCCCAAAGGCTTTATGAAGGTCTGGAGACCGCCGAAGGCCAGGTTGGTCTTATCACCTACATGAGGACCGACTCCACCCGCCTGGCCGATGAGGCCTTGGCCGAAGTCAGGGATCTGATTGAAGAGAGGTTCGGCAAGGAATACGTACCGGCCAAGCCCGCGGCCTATAAATCCCGCTCAAGCGCCCAGGAGGCCCATGAGGCGATTCGGCCGACCAGTTCCTTACGTACGCCCGAATCTGTAAAAAACTATTTAAAAAGAGACGAACTGGCCCTTTACAGGCTAATCTGGAATCGCTTTGTGGCCTGCCAGATGGCCCCGGCCCGTTACGATCGCACCCAGGCGGAGATCACAGCCGGACCCGGCCTTTTCAGGGCCAGCGGGCAAATCCTTAAATTCAAGGGCTTCACCGCTGTATATGTGGAAGATAAAGACGAAAAAGGCGGAAAGAAAATCCAGATCGATAAAGACGGGCTCTTGCCTCCCCTGGCCAAGGACCAGGTGGTCGACCTGGTGGGCCTTGATCCGAAGCAGCATTTCACCCAGCCCCCGCCCCGTTTCACCGAGGCCAGCCTGGTAAGGGAGCTGGAGGAAAAGGGCATTGGCAGGCCCTCGACCTACGCCTCCATCCTCTCCACCTTGCAGGACAAGGAATATGTAACCAAATTCAAAAAACGTCATCTTATTCCTTCGCCTTTGGGCATGATCGTCACCGATCTGCTGGTGGAGAGTTTCTCCCGGGTCATGGAGGTGGATTTCACCGCCGGGCTGGAGCGGGAGCTGGATGATGTGGAGGAAGGCAAACGCAACTGGCGGGAGCTTTTAACAGACTTTTACGGACCTTTTTCCCATGCCCTGGAAAAGGCCAAGACCGAGATGCGCCAGATCAAGGGCAAAGGCATGCCCACGGATATAAAGTGCCCCACCTGCGGACAGAACATGTCCATTCGCCTGGGCAAGCATGGCGAATTTTTGGCCTGCGACGGCTATCCGGAATGCAAAACCACAAGGGATTTCACCAGGGATGACAACGGCAAAATCATCATGGCCGAGCCCCTTCCCGACCCGGGTATAAACTGCAGCGAGTGCGGGGCTCCAATGCAGGTCAAAAACGGGCCTTATGGATCTTTTCTGGCCTGTTCAGCCTATCCCAAGTGCCGCAATATCATGGAGTTGGACGAAGAGGGCAACCCCAAGGAAAAAGAAAAGCCCGAGGCCACCGGAGAAAAATGCCCCAAATGCGGCCATGAACTGGTGATCAAAAAAACCAGGGTGGGCGGCAAGTTCATTTCCTGCAGCAACTATCCCAAATGCCGCTACTCCAGGGGCATGCCCACAGGAGTCAAATGCCCGGACTGCGGTGCTGATCTGGTTGAAAAACGCTCCCGCAGGGGCAAACCCTTTTACGGCTGCGACAATTATCCCAAATGCCAGTACGCCACCTGGAACAAACCATTGCCCGAGCCCTGCCCGGACTGCAACCACCCCTTCCTGGTCTTAAAGACCACCAAGGCCGGACAAACCGTCCAGTGCCCCAACAAGGAATGCGGCTACAAAAGGGACGCAGACGAATAAAAGCCACAATTTAAATATTAAAACAAAACAAACCCCGGGCTGATTAACTATTACAGCCCCGGGTTTTATTTTTTCCAGGCAATCAAAAACTTCCCTTAGAAGGCTTCCCTGATCAGCAAAATTTCAGGCATTATCAACATTTAATTTTTCAGCAAAAAAGTCCGCTTGGATAATATATCCAAGCGGACTTTTTTAACTCAATTTAGAGGTAAAGCGTCAGTGATCTCTGGACATTCTGGTGTCCCTCACCCTTTGAGCCTTGCCTTCGGAACGCATCAGGGTCTTGGGCGGAACCAGGCGCACGCTGACGCTGATCCCTATGATGCCCTTGATCTTGGAAGAGATGTCCTTCTCCACCATGGCCACTTTTTCCGGTCCCTTTTCATAGACGCTTTTACTGGCTTCAACATCCACGTGCAGCCGGTCCAGATGACCCTGTTTTTTAATGATTATCACATATTGGGGCTCCACCTCCTTGATATCCAGCAATATGGACTCAACCTGGGAGGGAAAAACATTAACCCCCGAGATGATCATCATATCATCGTCTCGGCCCAGCACCTTTTCCATGACCAGGAAGGTGCGGCCGCAAGAACACTTTTTACGGACCAGGCGGGTTATATCCCTGGTGCGGTAGCGCAACAGCGGCATGGCCCGACGCTGGATCGAAGTAAAGACCAGTTCGCCCACCTCGCCCAAGGGCAGGGGCTCTAAAGTCAGGGGATCCACCACTTCGGCGATATAGTGGTCCTCATTTATATGCAATCCGCTGATATTGCCGGAACAACTGAAAGCCACCCCCGGTCCGCCCATCTCGGTGAGGCCGTAGACCTCATGGGCCACCAGGCCCATGCGGGATTCAATCTCCCGCTTCATTTCCTCACTCCAGGGCTCGGCCCCGAACACACCCACCGAAAGGGGGAGGTTCCTGAGATCCACACCCAGTTCCCTGGCCTTTTCGGCAATGGTCAAGGCATAGGATGGTGTGCAAAAAAGGGCCTTGGTTCCGAAATCCTTCATCAGGGTTATCTGGCGCTCAGTCATGCCCGAGGAGGCGGGCACCACAGCCGCGCTGATCCGCCTGGCGCCCTGGTGCAGACCCAGGCCGCCGGTAAAGAGCCCGTAACCATAGGCGTTTTGCACCACATCACCTGGACGGATGCCCGCGGCCCACAGGTTTCTGGCCATGCACTCAGCCCAGTTGGCCAGATCCTGTTCAGTATAGGGCCCGGTAACCGGCTTGCCGGTGGTGCCGCTGGAGGCATGTATCTGAACCACCTGGTCTTTGGGCACGGCGCAGAGCCCAAAGGGGTAGTTGTCGCGCAGGTCGGTCTTCACGGTAAAAGGAAGCAGGGCGATATCAGCCAGGGACTTGATATCCCCGGGCCGCACCCCGCGATCCTCCATTGCCTTTCTGTAAAAAGGCACTCGGTCATAGACCCATTCAACTGTTTCCTGAAGCTTGGCCAGTTGCAGAGCCTTGAGCTCTTCCTCCGGCATGGTTTCCATTTCTTGGTTCCAATAAGCTTTCATCTTATCCCCGCGCTGTCTTTTCCTTTCAGCTTTTCACCGAAAATCTCCGTTTTTCATAACCACAGGCCGATTTCATCATCACAAATCAGCGGACATCCCGATAAAAAGGCCCTGTGGCAAGCTAATTCCACCACAGAGCCTACATAGGAACAATATAATACCTGACCTCTGGGAACCGGGCCAGTTTGCGATTAAAAAAGCTTAATTACTTTGAACCGCAGCCTCATAGCCCAGCTCAAAGCACTTCATATTAGCTTCAATAAAGGATTTTTTTGTTTTAGTTTCAATTACATCCGTAAATTTTTCCTTATCGATCGGCAAGTCTCCGGCCGCGGCCAAGGCACCCAAAAGAACCATGTTGACCCCCAGTGGGTTATTGGCCTGCCTGGCCAGTTCCATGGCATCCAAAGAGACAAGTCGCCTGACTTTTTTCGAAATCAGGGAAAGCGCTTCATCCACATCCGGGTATTTACCCTGGCCAATGGCCACGGTAAAAGGCTGCACCTTGGCCGTGGAAACAATCACCAGGCTGTCACTATTGGCCTTGCGCAAAGCCCGCAAAGCCTCCAAGGGCTCAAAGGCCACCAGCACATCGGCCTCGCCGTCGCTGATTATGGTGCTTTTTGCACCCCCGATCAGGGCAGTGGATTCAACCACCCCACCCCTTTGGGCCATTCCGTGGGTTTCGCTTAAATTAAGGGGCACCCCGGCAGCCAGGGCGGCCTCGCCCAGAAGTTTGGTGGCCAGGATGTTGCCCTGTCCGCCCACACCAACAAAGAAGATCCTCTTACTATTCATATCTCAAAGGCCTCCCTATTTTTTGGGCCGGATGGCGTGCTCGGGGCATACCTGCACGCAGGTGGCGCAACCAATGCAAAGGTTGGGGTCAATATTCACCTTGCCCTGTTCCAGGAAAAAGGCCGGGCAGGCGTATTTTTCAATACAATCCCTGTGGTTTTTGCACTTTTCCTGATCCACCATGAAGACCGGCTTTTTGGTCTTTTTAAAACGGCGCAAATGCAGGGGGCAGGGCTCCCTGGAGATGATCACGCTTAAGCCGTCATAATTGACCGCCTCTTCCACAGCCGCCCTGGTCTTGGCCATGTTGGTGGGTTTAACCACCTGAACATGCTTCACGCCCAGGCCGCGCACCACGTCTTCCAGCTCAATATGGGTGAGATCAAGCCCGGCCAGGTCGGGATCCATGGCGGCCGAGGGCTGATGGCCGGTCATGGCGGTGATGCCGTTGTCCAAGATCACCAGGGTGTATTTATGATTGTTGTAAACCGCGTTGGCCAGACCGGTCATGCCTGAATGGAAAAAGGTGCTGTCGCCGATAAAGGCCACAATGGGCTTATCAGTGCCCTTGCTGATGCCGGCAGGCGAGCTGGCCGAAGCGCCCATGCAGATCACAAAATCCGTGATATTGTAAGGCGGCATGAAGCCCAGGGTGTAACAGCCGATATCGCTAGGGAAAATGGCATCTTCGCCCACGGCCTGCTTAACCGCGTAATAGGTCATGCGGTGGGGACAGCCGGGGCAGAGGTTGGGCGGCCTTTTCGGCAATTCGGGAACATCCGTCAAATCCACCGGGACCGGAGTCTTATCCTCAACCTCGAAATAGTCTGCTACGGCCTGACGCACCATGGCAGGATCATATTCCATAACCCTGCTCATGCGGCCCACGCCCTTTCCCCTGATCTTAAGGGTCAGCCCCTCTTCCTGGGCCAACACCTTTACAGCCTCCTCCAGATAAGGCTCCAGCTCCTCCACAATCAGAACCTTCTTCTTGTTCTTGAGGAAATCCTTGATCATTTCATCGGGAAGGGGATTGGTCATGGCCAGCTTAAGCACGCTCACCTTGCCGGAAAGCCCCAGGTCACCAACCGCGTCAAGGGCGTAATTAAGGCCGATGCCGCTTGCGACAATGCCCAGGTCCCCTTCGCCGATCACCTGGTTCAAGGCCGATGAATTGGATATCACCCTGGCCTTTTCCATTCTGGCCAAAACGTTTCTATGCATCTGAGGGGCGGTGGCAGGCAGGGTAACCAGATTCCAGGGGTCTTTTTTAAATTCCCCCTTGTTTTGCACAGGCCCCATTTCACCCAGTTCCACAACCCCCCTGGCATGGGCCAACCTGGTGGTGGAGCGCAGGATCACCGGCATGCCCAGTTCTTCCGAGAGTTCAAAGGCATAGACCGTAAGGTCTTTCATCTCCTGGGTTGTGGTGGGCTCCAAAAGGGGCAGGTTGCCGAACTTGGCAAAATAGCGGTTGTCCTGCTCATTCTGGCTGGAAAACATGGATGGGTCATCGGCATTATAGATGACCATGCCGCCCTTGACCCCGGTGCAGGCCAAAGTCATCATGGGGTCTGAGGCCACGTTCATGCCTACATGCTTCATGGCGGTCAGGCTGCGCAATCCGGAGACCGCAGCCCCTCCGGTGCATTCCATGGCCACCTTTTCATTGGTGGCAAACTCCATGTAAAACCCGCGTTTGTCCTTAAGGGCAAAAAGGTTGTTCGGCACCTCTGAGGAAGGGGTGCCGGGATAGCAGCTTGAAAAGGCCAATCCCGCTTCCATGGCTCCGCGCACAATGGCCTCGTTGCCAAGAAGGATCACTTTTTTACCCGGGTTGTCTGTCAGTAACTCCGACATGACACCTCCTGTCAGCTTCAGTTTGTATTTTTACAGCTCTATTTTCTTTGCATCCTCAAAGGCCCCATCACCTTGAAAAAGGGCGCAGAAGGCCTTTAAAGGTGTTTTCCCGCCTTTTAAAAAACGGGAAAACACCACGGGCAAGAGGAAGCTCTATTGAGGACTGATCTATTCCAGACTAAGGGTCACCCTCATATTGCCCTTTTCCAGGGGCTCAAAGGTGCAGGAGTATTTTTCAAGAGCCTTTAACATGGCCTTATTGTCTTCATGGACCTCCCCATATGCGGTCTTGAAACCTCGGTCCCGGGCCACTTCCACCAATTTTTCCAATATGGCTGTGCCCACGCCCTTACCTTGCCAGGGGTCTCCCACGGAAAGCCCGATCTCGACTTCGGTGGAGTCCGGGTGGCCGATCACCCGCCCCGCCCCGTAGATAAAATTCTCGTCATGGGTTTCATCCAGGGCAACCACAGCAAGTTCCCGGTCATAGTCGATCTGGGTGTAGCGGGCCAAAAGCTCCGGCGGCATGGAATCCAGGCGCTTGCCAAACCTCCAAAAGATGGAGCGGGGTGAAAAGGCCTGAAAAAGCCTTTCCATGGCCGGGCTGTCCTCCGGTTTAACCGGTCTGAGAAAGAGCTTGAGCCCCGCATCTGTGGTGCTATGGGTTTCATATTGGTTGGGATAGGGGCTTATGGTCAGATGCATGGGTGAAGGCTTGAGAGCGGGCTTTACAATCACCCTGGCGTCCAAACCCAGAGAGCCTTCCTTAAAGGCCAACATGGGGTTTACATCCAGCTCGTAAATCTCGGGGAAATCAATCAAAAGTTGGGAAAGGCGGACTAAGACCTCTTCCAAAAGCTCCATATTTGTGCCGTAGTCCCGATATCCCTTGAGCAGCCTGGAGACCTTGGTGCGGTCTATTATCCGTTTGGCCAGTAAACGATTCAAAGGGGGCAGGCCAATGGCCCTGTCCTTCATGACCTCGGCGGCTACACCGCCCATGCCAAATAGAATCACCGGCCCGAAATCCGGGTCCTGTTTGGCGCCCAGGATAATCTCCACCCCCTTTTTACTCACCATGGGTTGAACTGTAACCCCGGAGACCCTGGCATCGGGGTCATACCGTTTGGCATTTTTCATTATCTCATCAAAGGCGGCTGCAACTTCTTTGGAGTTGCGCAGGTCCAGCTTCACCCCGCCGGCATCGGTCTTGTGGGTGATATCCAGGGAATCCAGCTTCAAGACCACCGGGTAGCCCATCTGCTCAGCCTGGATAGAGGCTTCTTTGGCTGTCCCGGCCTTGCGGGTGGGAGTCACCGGTATGCCGTAGCTCTCCAAAAGGTTTTTGGATTCCGTCTCGGTGAGAAGCTGCCGATTTTCACTCAAGGTCTTCCTGATTATGGCATCGGCCCATTCCCAATCAAACAAAAGCTTTTTGGAGAGTTTGGGCGGAACCTCCCGCAGGGCCTTTAAGTTCTGGTCATAGCTGTACATATAAAGGAAGGCCCGCACCGCCCTTTCCGGAGTCTCATAGGTGGGGATGCCGTTTTTGCGGAAAATCTCCCGGCTTTCCAAGACCTCTTCACCCCCCACCCAAGAAGTAAAGACCGGAAAACGGGCCTTTTTCATGGCCTTGCACAACTCAAGGGCCTTTTCAGTAGAGGGGAACTGGGCCTGCGGGGTGGTCATGATCAAAAGGGCGTCAAACTCCTCGGCCTCGGCGCAGATCTCGGCGGTTTTGCGGAAGGTCTCGGGCGAGGCGTCGCCAAGGATATCCAGGGGGTTGCTCCTGCTCCACATGGGCGGCAAGAACTCATCCAGCTTTTTCATGGTCTCCGGCCTGATCTCAGCCGGTTCGATACCATTTAAGGCCAGATAATCCGCAGCCATGACTCCCGGGCCTCCGGCATTGGAGACAATGGCCAGGCCGGGGCCCTTGGGCCTGGGCTGCTTGGCCATGAGTTCGGCGCAGTCAAAGAGGTCTTCCACTGTATCGACCCGGACCAGGCCCGCCCTTTTAAAGGCCTCGTCATAAACATCGTCCGCACCGGCCAGGGAGCCGGTATGGCTCATGGCCGCCTTGGCTCCGGCCTGGGAGCGCCCCACCTTGAGAAGTACAATGGGTTTGATCCTGGAGACCGCCCGGGCGGCGCTCATGAATTTACGGTGGTTGGTGACGGATTCCACGTAAAGGAGAATGGCGCTGGTGTTGGGGTCATTGCCCAGATAGTCGATAACATCACCGAAATCGGCATCAAGCATTGATCCGATGCTGACAAAATGGCTGAAACCTATCTTTTGGGTGTGGGCGTAATCCAAAACCGCGGTGCAGGTGGCCCCGCTCTGGGAAACAAAAGCCAGGCTGCCGGGTCTGGGCATGATATGGGCAAAACTGGCGTTCATTTTGGCCGGAGAGCTTACGATCCCCACGCAGTTGGGGCCCACTATACGCACTCCGCCCTCCCTGGCCTTGGCCAGGATCTCGACTTCAATGCGCTCTCCCTCTTCACCGGCCTCCTTGCCGCCTCCGCTGATGATAATCACCCCGCCGATGCCTAATCTTGCGCATTCCTCAACCACCATCGGCGCAAACTTGATGGCTATCACAATAACCGCAAGGTCAATGGGCTCGCCCACAGCCGAGAGGTTGGGATAGGCTTTTTGGCCCAGAATTTCATTTTTTTTGGGATTTATGGGATAAACCCGGCCGGCGAAACCGCCGGCCTTAAGATTCTCCAGAAGCGAACGCCCGATGCTGCCCGGACGGTCACTTGCACCCACCACGGCTATGGAAGTGGGTTCAAAGATTTTTTCCAGATTGTATAGACTCACTTTTTCCTGCCTTGCCAATTGAGTTAAACCCAGTTAGACCGATCAAGGCAAGCCTGGTGATATGCCGGTTAAGAGCCCTTTTTTTAAAGGCTTTATTTCCTGGCAGAGGGCTTTGGAGCGGCTCCCTTGAACCGGGGTTCCATGTGGTGCCCCATAAAGCTGGATATTTCGCCCGCGGTGTCCATAACCATTTGGGCGTATTCCTCATGCTTCTCCCCATTCAGCAAATGGGGCGGACCATTCAAGCTGACCGCGCCAACAACCTTGCAGCCAGGGGCCCAGATAGGAGCTCCGATACTGGCCAGATGCATCAGAAGCTCCTGGCTGGTAACGGCATACCCCCGTTCTCTGCTCAGCCTGAGCTCAGTCCACAAGGCCTTTTCATCGACTATGGTCTTACTTGTATATTGTACCAATTCCACATGGTTTAAGTATTCTTGGACTTCTTCTTCAGGTAGATGCGCCAAAATGGCCCGGCCAAGCGAAGAGCAATAAACCGGGACCACGGGACGAGCGGCGGAGCCACCTTCCAAAGGCTGAGTGCTTAAGGTGACCACAATGGCATCACGCTCAAGGACACCAACCCGGCCCACCAGATCGGTCTCCCTGGCCAAGTAGCCCACTGGCATGGAAGCCTTTTGATTGATATCCATGGTCGCGGTCTGAATGGCCCCAAGTTCATGGAGTTTCAGGCCCAGAGTGTATTTCCGGCTGTTCGGGGCCTGGGCCAGAAACCCCACTTCTTCCAAAGAACTCACCAGTCCGTGAACCGTACCCAAAGGTAGACCCAGCTCCTTGGCAATATCGCTGACCCTTAGCCTGGCCTGGGAATAACTGAACAAAGAGAGAATATGCGCTGCGCGTTGTATGGACTGATTGGCCACAAAAAATCCTTTCTCGTATCTATTTCGACATATACACCATTACTAATAATAAAGTCAATAAATCTGATTTTTATTCGAAAGAATATCGCAAATCATTATACTGTCAATTAAACCGAACCTACCCTTCCAACTTCTAAGACTACACATACTGACGTATATTTTGCTCGTACATTTGTAGCTTTTACTAATTTTTTCATCAATATTCTCGTTTTTTCAAAAAATACGCCCTAAAATTATGCATCAAGCAGGATATTTGCTCCTATAACTATCCGGTATTAATTTAGCAGAAAACAAACTTGCTTCGACATTATCGAATACACACCACTTTTATAGATTTTTTCTTTTTTCAAAAACCGCAAAAACTGGGCACTAAAAAGTATTTCTTTTTAAAAAAAACAGACCTATTCCCCAATTTTATCCATTAATGCTCTTTTTAAGAGGCAAACCAGGTATTGGCGAAAGTAGTTTAGGTTTAATATTCCCTAAAAAAACAAAAGGCCGAAGAAAATATCTCCGGCCTTGTCTGACGCTCGTATTTTATAAAGAGGAGAATCTTAACGGATAACCACAAAGGCGTAATAAGCCTGATTGGGACCTAAATCAGGAGTAACCTCTTTTGTGTCAACATATAATTTGGCATCCCAGGAACGCAGCATCTGCCCCACCTGAACCGCCTGACTGGAGGAGCTGGTGGCGTAGACCAACTTCATGGCCGCCCATTTTAATTTACCGTTAAGGGAATCAAAAGTTTCGGAAGGGCATCTGGTGATGCCTATACGGATATTCTTGGAATTGAAGTTAAGTTCGCCGATGCGGCGGGTGAGACGATCGATCACCTTACCAGGTGGGCCAATGGTAATCTCGGTATAATCAAGCGGCATTTCAGGACCTCCTCTTTTCGAAAGTCCGGTGTTTGAATAAGTTCCACTTAATTGAATAATACCACTAGAAGGCCGTTATTTTGAGCCCAAAAAAAGAACGAACTGTCCCTATCCTCTTCCCAGAAGAGGCTGAACAGTTCATCTGGTTTTGAATCTAAGCCGGACCACCCCTAGGCGGCCCGGCAATTTATAAACTATTTAAGCTACTTCGCTTTTTTTACCATTACTAATTGCTCCCACGATGGCCAAAGCCTCTTCCCTGTAGGCATCCATGATGAAAGGCAACTTGGTGACCTTGACGCATTCGTCAGTCAGGCAAGCCAGGTCTTTCCTGGACATATGGGAGACATTCCATTTACGGGCCCCGGCCATGAGCTGCTGCAGACCAACCCTTAATTTTTCACCGGCAGAGTAAATGCCCACAGCTCCCAGGGGAATCTGATCAATGTCTTTACCGAATCTATCGCGCAACTCTTCGTAGCAGACAAAAATCTCTTCTTTGCTTGCGCCATACTTGGAAACCGTGCTCGGCAGGCCGCCGTCTTCGCCCTTCATCCAACGTTCGATGTTCTTGCCCACCATGCCGGGGATCATAAGGGCGCGGCCCATGCAAACCGCCTTGGTGTAGGGAGCGCCAAGGGATAGAGCCTTGAAGATATGATCTTCACTGGAGAAACCTCCGGCAAAGGCGATATCCGGCACCCAGGCGCCCATGGCGTCCAGGCGCTGGCACAACTCGAGGGCCATGGAGTGCAGATAAATAGCGGGCACGCCCCATTCGCACATCATACGCCAGGGGCTCATGCCGGTTCCGCCGGGAGCGCCGTCAATGGTCAAAAGGTCTATCTTGGCATCGGAACTCCAACGGATGGCCATAGCCAGCTCACGCATGGGATAAGCGCCGGTCTTCAAGGTAATGCGCTTGGCGCCCAGGCTGCGCAGACGCTCAACCTCGGCCATGAAACTTTCCTGGTCCACAAAACCCAGGCGGGAATGGCGCTCGAACTCCTTTATGGCCCCGGCTTTGAAGGCTTCCTGTATAGCCGCGCTCTCCGGGTCCGGAGTAACGATGTAGCCCCGCTTTTTAAGCTCTAAAGCGCGATTAAGGTCATGAACCTTGATCTCGCCGCCTATGCATTTAGCGCCCTGGCCCCATTTCAGCTCGATCGTCTCCACGCCGAGTTTTTCGATTACATACTCGGCCACGCCCAAACGGGTGTCTTCCACATTGAGCTGGACCATGATGTCCCCATAGCCCTCGTGGAATCTACGGTAACTCTCCACCCTGCGGCGCATATCCGGAGACTCGATCACCTTGCCTTTATCATTTAACTCCAGGCCGGGGTCAATACCGCAGACGTTTTCACCACAGACCAGGCTGATGCCGGTTATGGCGGCGCCAACTGCAAAGTGTTCCCAGTTCTTCCTGGCGATCTCGGTGGAACCCAAAGCGCCGGTGAACATGGGGATTTTCATCTTGACCTTCTCAGCCACACCATAGGAGGTCTCAGTGCTGACCGCCGGGAAGGTGGCCTTGTCCGGATCTGCCTCCATCCCCTCTGCGCCCATGGCGTAACCAAGAATCTGCAAATGCGAATAGTCAACCGGATAGTCTTTGTCTGCACCAGCGGTTATCTCACCAAAGGGGGTGGGATAAAGCAATTCACGGGAACGGAAGGTTGCGTTGAACATGTCGCAATTACCCTTGCAGCCATCCACACAGCGAGAGCAGATGCCTGATTGGGGTGCAACGCTTCTGGACCGATTTTTGGTCTGAAGTGCTTCGTTGGCATTGGGCCGGTGCAGATTCATGGTGACCTCCTTGATCTATATGAAAAGCTCGCCTGAAATTGTCTTAATCGGCAAGCTTCAGCTAAAGTCTTACTTAATGGCAACTGTTGCCTTTATCCTTTTTTTCTTCCCTTTTGTCAAGTCACCCCACCGTAGACGCGTTTTTCCTATAACTAACTGATTATAAAAACTATTTCTTATTTTTTCAGTTTTTTCCCTTAAAATCATCCAACATACTAAAAGGTCCTTTAAGAACATAATTGCGGCAATATTGCCGAATATTCTCGGTTTCTGAAGTATCTTTTCCTGCAAGAGTTCAGGCTATTAGTAAGGTTTAATTTTTTTGATTTTTACTTAAAAAAAATGTCATTTCAGGGCAAAACACCCCAAAATGACATCTACAAAACAAGGCAAGTTTAGCAATTTTTACAAAATCAGTCTATTTCCAACCAAAAAATCTTGGCCTCATCAAGACCTGGGTTATTCCAGGCAGTAGGTTTTTCAGTGGTAAAGTAAAGAGTGTCTCCCGCTTGGGCGAACTGCACCACGCCGTTTATAATGAATTCCAGCTCCCCTTCCAGCACATAGCCCAACTCAGCACCGTTATGGTGCAAAAAATGGCTCATCAAGCGTTTTCCCGGCCGGAAATTCAGAAAATATGGTTTGGCCTTGGCCCCAATTCGCGGCGGCAAAAGAGCCTTGGCCTGTAAAATATCGCCAGGCGCTTCGGCCAAATGGATTTCTTTGGCTTCATTGGAGGAGAAAACCACCTCTCCGCCCAATCCGTAGTGAGACCTGAAGAAATAGCCCACCTCAACCCCTAACATCTCGGCTATCTTGATCAAGGCGGGTATGGAAGGATGAATGAGGTTGCTCTCCACCTGGCTTATATTGCTGGCCGTAACCCCTATCATTCTGGCAAGTTCGGATTGGCTGAGCCCTCGTTTGGCCCTTAGGTTCTTTATTTCCGTACCCAAAGCCAGAGGACTTGCCCCCCCCTGGTTGTCCAGGAGCACCTCAATTCCCCTGGTCCAATATACCTGGGGTTTGTAAAGCACTGCATCCGGCCTGCCTTCGGCCTTTAACACCGAAAGGCTGGTGGTGCCTCTTTTTATGGAAAGATCTATTACAACCTGGGCGATCTGATTGATCTGGGCCTTTAATTTTTCTGAATGAGCCTTTTTTTCCATCACCCAATAGGCAAGGGTCATCAACTCATAAAGACGGGGGCAGGCATGGGAATAAAGCTTGATTATCTGCTCTTCCCCTCCCCAGACCTCCTGCATGCCGGTGAGGCTTTCAAATACAAACCGCACATCCCCTTCCATCTGGCCATGCAGATCATAAAGGGCTTTTTGAAAGGCCTCCGGGTCGGTCGGGTTTTCCACCAAGACCAGGCGGCAACTTAAATCCGTGGGCATCTCCCGGTAAAATTGCAAAAACACGTCACTGCCCGCGCCCTTACCCCAGGTAAAACAATCCATGATGGTAAGATGAGGGTTGCTGGTCAAAGGCCCCAACTTGGCAAGCAGATTCTTAGGCGAGCGGTCAAAGCAAACGTATATCAAAGGCCGTTTATTGCGTTGGGAATTTACCACCAGGTTTTGGCAGAAAACCCAGGCCAGGGAACCGGCATCGTCATACCAAATGACATTGTCACCCAGGTAAAAACCATCTAAAAGGCGGTCTAGTTCTTCTATACCGGAAGAAACTCTTGCTGCTTCGTCCATGGCCGGCTCCTTTACGGCTTAATACTTGTGAGGCTGTCGAAAACAGCCCGAAAAGCGGGTCACGGCCCACGCCGCATATACTATCCCACTGAATTAATGTTATTTAGCAATCGTTAAAAGTGAAGGAGGTCGCCAAAGTCCCGGCTTTCACCAACCGGGATCTGACCAAGCCCAGTTGGCTTTGCCAGCGGTCTGATTACATTATGCCTTATTCCGACTCTCTTCTGATACGTGCACCCACAGTTGTCAATTTCTGGTCTATACGCTCATATCCCCGGTCAAGGTGATACACTCGGCTCACGTGGGTTTCTCCTTCTGCCGCCAGGGCCGCCAGAACCAAGCAGGCGGATGCCCTCAGATCCGTGGCCATAACCGGAGCTCCGGTAAGGTTGCGCACTCCACGCACCACGGCTGTAGACCCGGTAACCTCTACACTAGCGCCCATCCGCTTCAGTTCAGCAGTGTGCATCATGCGATTTTCAAAAATT
This sequence comes from Dethiosulfatarculus sandiegensis, assembly GCF_000931935.2. Lineage (GTDB taxonomy): Bacteria > Desulfobacterota > Desulfarculia > Desulfarculales > Desulfarculaceae > Dethiosulfatarculus > Dethiosulfatarculus sandiegensis. The sequence continues at coordinate 224,563 of NZ_AZAC01000001.1, read as the reverse complement.
GTTTCCTGCACCACCGCACTTCCGTTACTCATGGTCATAAAGGCCATGAACTGAGCCTGCATATCCGTGGGGAACCCCGGGTAGGGGCCTGTTATAACACTAACCGGCTTGGGGGCCCTGCGGGCGCTGACCACAACTCCCTGGGCCGTACGCTGGAACCTGACACCCGCTTCTTTCAGCTTTCCGACCACGCTGGTCAGATGCTCCATGGGCGCGTCTTTGAGGGTCAGCTCCCCTTTGGTTATGGCCGCAGCCACCATATAGGTCCCCGCTTCAATACGGTCGGCCATCACCGCATGATCCAGAGGGGCCATCTCATCCACGCCCTTAATCTCCAAAGTGGCGGTGCCTGCGCCCTGAATGCGGGCTCCGGCGGCGTTCAAGGCGCGGGCCAGATCCACGACTTCAGGCTCTCTGGCGGCATTTCTGATTATGGTGGTCCCCTTGGCCAGACAGGCTGCCATCAGGATATTTTCGGTCCCGGTGACGGTTACCATGTCCATGGTGATCTCAGCCCCTTTGAGCCTCTTGGCAGTGGCCATGACATAGCCGCTCTCCAGGTCGATCTTGGCCCCCATGGCGGCCAAAGCCTTCAGGTGCTGATCAATGGGTCTTGCGCCTATGGCGCATCCCCCGGGCAGGGAGACCCTGGCCTTGCCTCTGGCTGCCACAAGCGGGCCCAGGGCCAACACCGAAGCCCTCATGGTCTTCACGAGTTTATAAGGGCATTCGTAACCCTCTGCACCTACTGTATCAAGCACCAATTCATCGTTTTTTTTGGTAACCGTTACCCCCAGAGTGGCCAAAAGGCGGCCCATGGTTCCCACATCCGCCAATTTGGGTACATTACGCAGGCGGTTTCTTCCCTTGCTTAACAATGTGGCGCACATAAGGGGCAAAGTGGCATTTTTGGCCCCACTTATCTTCACCCTGCCAACCAGGGGCACTCCACCTTGCACTACCAGCTTATCCATAGTCTTTCCTCTGGCAGGCCAACACCCTGGGGATGCCGGCGAGATCATTCACAGTTTCCGAGCTTTCATAAGCGCCTGAGGTTCTGCAGAGGGCCAGGGCCTTTTCAGCCTGTCCCTGACCCATCTCAATAAGCAGCCATCCCTGGGGGCGTAAGAATGTGGCCGCTCCCTTAATTATACGCTCAATTACAGCCAACCCATGTCTTTCAGCGGCCAGGGCCAGGCGAGGTTCATAGTCCCGCACCTGGGGAGACAATTCCTGCCATTCCCTTTCGCTGACATAAGGCGGATTGGCTGTGATCAATTCAAAAAATCCCTGCCCCGGGTCGACCGGCTGGAAAAGGTCTCCTTTCAAAAAAGAGACTCTGTCTGTAAAACCAAATTCACCGGCATTCAACTGGGCGTATTCCAAGGCCTCTGGGGAAAGATCCACCCCCAAGACCGTGGCGTTTTCGACTTCAGAGGCCAAGGCCAGGGCTACAGCGCCGCTTCCGGTGCAGAGATCCAAAATTTGCGGGGCGGGAACGCCTTCCAGACATTCCAAGGCCTTTTCAACCAGGTGCTCAGTCTCGGGCCGGGGGATCAAAACCCCTGGCCCCACTTTGAATTCAAGGCCGTAAAATTCCCTTTGCCCCAGAATATAGGCCATGGGTTCGTGGATGCGGCGGCGTAACAGAAGGGCCTTGAATCCGGCCAGCTCCGCCTCTGTAAGAGGCTGGTCAAAACGCAGATACAGATCCACCCTTTGACAGTTGAGCACTTTGGCCAGCATCAACTCGGCTGAAAGCCTGGGGGATTCCACTTTATATTTGGCAAGATAGTCCGTGGCCCAGGATGTGAGCCCGGTTATAGTCCAGGATTGAGGTTTGGAATTAGTGGTCACTTCTGCTCAAGTCTCTCCGGCAAAAGAAGATTCCGATGTCTTAAAAATACCCCGAAAAGACCCTGCCCACTATTTTAAAAGGTGCTTGTTTGGGCGAGGCTCCCGGTGAAACCGACCGGGAGCGCCTATATTAAAACGTAGTGGCCTCTTTAAGGGCTTCAGCCTGGAAATGAGCGGCCAAGGGCGGGAGCAGGTCGGACATCTCTCCGTCCAGGATGTTTTCCAATTGATATAAGGTCAGGTTGATGCGATGGTCGCTGACCCGGCCCTGGGGAAAGTTGTAGGTGCGAATCCGCTCGGAGCGGTCACCGGACCCTACCTGGCTTTTACGGGCCGCAGCCTGGTCGTCATGCTGTTCCTGGGTCATTTTGTCTAAAAGCCGGGCCTTGAGCACTTTCATGGCCTTGGCCTTATTTTTGATCTGGCTTTTCTCATCCTGGCAACTGACGACCAGCCCGGTGGGCAAATGGGTGAGTCTGACCGCGGATTCGGTCTTATTCACATGCTGACCGCCGGGACCGGAGGCACGGAAAACATCAAGCCTGATATCGTCCGGCTTGATATCCACTTCCACGTCCTCGGCCTCAGGCAACACCGCCACCGTAACGGCAGAGGTGTGAATCCTGCCCTGACTTTCGGTGACCGGAACCCTCTGAACCCTGTGGACACCGGATTCGTACTTAAGCTTGCTGTAGGCGCCCTTACCGGAAATCATGACGCAAACTTCCTTAAAACCGCCGCCTGCGGTCACATGCTCGCTCATGATCTCGGTCTTCCAGTTGTTGCGTTCGCCAAAACGTAAATACATACGCAAGAGGTCGGCAGCAAACAAGGCGGCCTCATCACCACCGGTGCCAGCCCTGATCTCAAGAATGACGTTTTTGTCGTCATTGGGATCTTTGGGCAACAGAAGAATTTGGATTTTATCTTCCAGCTCTATACGTTGGGCTTCCTGCTCTTCAACTTCGACCTGTGCCAATTCGGCCATCTCAGGGTCGTCATCTTTCATGAGCTCCCGATTCTCAACCAACTGTTCGCTGACCTCCTGGTAGGTGCGATAGGCATCGACCAGGGAAGAAAGGTCCGAATGTTCCTTGGCGGTCTTTTGGTAGACTTCCTGGTCCGCCAAAACTTCGGGCTCGGCCAAACGGTTTTCCAAGGCCTGGTAACGTTCCTCGACCTCGTCCAGTTTTCTGAGCAATAAATCACTTAAGCTCATGTGTACAATTCTCAAATATGTTGATGAGTTAAAGGACGCAGGTGCTGGCGGCGTCACTGTCCGGCGTGCCGGTGGCGGCCTTAAGGGCCTCCAAGGCGATCTCAAGCTGGTCGTCTGTGGGCTCGTTGGTGGTCAGACGCTGCATCTGCAGCCCCGGCCATAAAAGCACACCCCAGATCCCCTTGCCCATATGTTTTCCCGCTTTACGGATAACCTCATAAGATAAACCGGCAATAGGCAGCATCAGAAAAATTTTTAAAAGAATCTGAAGCACCTGATTAAGCCAGCCCGCCTCGGCCATCCTGGGCAAAAAGGGAAAAACCAGGGTAAAGCACATGATGGAGAGCAAAAGCACGACCAGTAAAAAGGCGGTCCCGCACCTTGGATGCAAGCAGGAGAAACCCTTGGCGTTTTCCACTTCCAAAGGTAGGCCCGCTTCCAGGCAATGGATGGACTTGTGCTCTGCGCCGTGATACATGAAGACCCGTTTAATCTCACTCATTCGCGAGATCAGCCAAATATAGCCGACAAACAGGCCCATTTTTATTGCACCGTCTGTGATATGGAACCACACGCTTTCCACATCAAAGCCGAAAGCCGAAAGACTGCCCAACCAAAGGGATATAAGGTGCGGCACGGCCACAAAAAGGCCCAACCCCGCCAACAGGGCAAGCGTCATGGTGAGGGCCATGGTCCAGGGGCCCATTTCCCCGTCTTCTTCTTCCAGGGCTTCCTGGGCGGAAAAAGAGAGGGCCCGCATTCCCAGAACCAAGGTCTCTCCCAGTACTACAGGTCCTCTTAAAAAGGGGTAACCTAGAAACGGCATACCTTCAGCCAAAGGGCGAAACGGTTCATTCTTAACCAAAATTTCGCCCGACGGCTTACGCACCGCAACACAGAGCCGTTTAGGGGCCTTCATCATGACCCCTTCAATAACGGCCTGTCCGCCTACCGGCTGGGGATTCATCCGCTCTCCTAAGTATAAAGCCCTTAGCCCTGATTCTCAGCTTCGGCCAGCTTTTTGGCTTTGGCCTCGGCCTGAGCCATACGTTCGGCTTCCATCTGGTCAGCCTTGGCTTTATACTGTTCCAGGTGAGCATATTTCTTATAGAAACGCTCTACCCTACCAGCGGTGTCCACCAGTTTCTGTTTACCGGTGAAAAAAGGATGGCACTGGGAGCAGATCTCCACCCGGACTTCATCCTTGGTGGAACTGGTTTTGAACTCATTGCCGCACGCGCAACGCGCGATCACTTCTTTGTATTCGGGATGGATACCCTGTTTCATCTGAATATCTCCACAAAAGGTCGTAAGTACAACCTAGGTATTTTATATGCTTATGAGTAATTTGCAAGCCACCTTTACGCACTGATATTGCCGCGGGAGAAAAAACATCCCTTGGCGGTCAGTTAAAAGGCAGCTTGACCCAAAGTTGCTATCTGTTCATGGAAGCCAAAAATTCCGCATTGGTCTTGGTTCCTTGCATCTTCTCCAACAAGAACTCCATGGCATCCACAGCGGTGAGAGGACTCAAAAGGCGCCTTAAAATCCGCACCCTGTTCAAGTCTCCCTCCTCCATCAAAAGCTCTTCTTTTCTGGTGCCCGAACGGTTGATATCCATGGCCGGGAACACCCGCTTGTCTGAAACTTTTCGATCAAGGTGAATATCCATGTTACCAGTACCCTTGAACTCTTCAAATATAACTTCGTCCATGCGGGAACCGGTTTCAACCAGGGCGGTTGCGATAATGGTGAGGGAGCCGCCGTCTTCTATGTTTCTGGCCGCGCCAAAGAAGCGTTTGGGCCTGTGAAGCGCATTGGAATCCACACCACCGGAGAGGATCTTGCCGCTGGGGGGCACCACGGTGTTGTAGGCCCTGGCCAGACGGGTGATGCTGTCCAGAAGAATCACCACGTCTCTTTTGTGCTCTACCAGGCGCTTGGCCTTTTCGATCACCATCTCAGCCACCTGCACGTGCCTTTGAGCCGGCTCGTCAAAGGTGGAGCTTATGACCTCGCCGTCCACTGAACGCTGCATGTCTGTAACTTCTTCAGGACGCTCGTCGATCAAAAGAACAATAAGGGTGATTTCGGGATGATTGGCTGAAATGGAGTTGGCAATATTTTGCAGGAGCATGGTCTTGCCTGTACGGGGTGCGGAAACGATCAACCCGCGCTGACCTTTTCCCACCGGGGTCATCAGGTCCATCACCCTGGCGGAGTAGTTTTTCGGCTTGCCTTCAATCTCCAGCTCGATGCGCTCTTCCGGGTAGAGGGGGACAAGGTTGTCGAAAAGGATCTTATCCCTGGCAGCCTCCGGCGGCTCCATGTTGATCTTTTCCACCTTGAGCAGGGCAAAATAACGCTCACCCTCTTTGGGTGGCCTGATCTGGCCGCTTACCGTATCGCCCGTACGCAGGGTGAACCTGCGAATCTGAGAAGGAGACACGTAAATGTCGTCGGGTCCGGGCAGATAGTTGTAGTCCGGAGCTCTCAGGAAGCCGAATCCATCGGGAAGGATCTCCAAAACACCCTCGCCGTAGATGGCCCCGTTACGCGCGGCCTGAGCGGTGAGCAATGAAAAAATCAGCTCCTGACGTCTCAGCCCCGCGGCTCCTTCGATATTAAGATCCTTGGCCAGGGCGGTGAGTTCGGCAATGGGCTTTTCTTTAAGCTCCACAATGTTCATGCTGCCACCATCAATCGGCAGCGGCTTTTTGCTTGCCTTTGTACTCTTTTTTTCGCCACGAACAGTTTTGTTGTTGGCTTCCATCTTTCGCCTTGTCTTTTATAATTCTATGGAATTGCCGGCCCCGGGCCAAGCGCCGCTGGCAGGCTGATTATCCAAAAGCGGAGCGTAGTCCACGTCCGTTTATGGTTAGTTTCTGATCGGATTTAAGGATTCGCAGGGACCTTAAGCTAATTGGAGGAGAGATACCAAGCTAAAACCACACACACGCAACCGCCACCGGCCTCCGCACCTCTGGCAGCGACGCATTTGAATTATTTTCGAGTGGGTTCGCTGTTTCCCGGCTGGCGGTGGCCGCATAGCTGGGATTGTAGTCTAGCCCACAAAGCAACCACCTGCTCCCGAGTTTCTTCTAAGCTTCCCTGGTTGTCAACTAAAAATTGCGCCTTTTTCAGCTTTTGTTCTATGGGGAGCTGAGCTTTAAGGGCATTGACCGCCTGATCCCTCTCAACCTGATCCCTTTTCATTAGTCTCCGCAACTGGACCTCGGCCGGGACATAGACCAGGACAACCACGTCCATCAGGTCTTCCCAGCCCACTTCATATAGGAGAGGCACATCCACAAAAACCACCTGGCGGCCAATTCGCTCCAATTCGTCAACCTGACGGTCAATCAAAGCGGCCACCCGGGGATGCACGATACTGTTCAGTCTTTCCCTGGCTCCGGGGTCCTGAAAAATAAGCTCCCTCATGGCCCTTCGATCCAGGTTTTGTTCTTCATCCAGGACCTTGTCTCCAAAAACCCGTCTTACTTCCCTTAGGCCCTCCGACCCCTTGGCCACAGCTTCCCGGGCCAAGATATCGGAATCCACCACAGGGGCGCCCAATTCAATCAACATTGCCGCCACTGTGGATTTTCCGGTGGCTATTCCGCCGGTAAGCCCGACCTTAAGCATCGTCAACCTGCTCCAGCATTCTCAATACCGCCCTGAAATCAGGGGGCAGGCCCGCGGTGAGATCTATTTTTTCGCGGGTTATCGGGTGAGTGAAGACCAGATTTACTGCATGTAGGAATTGGCGTCCAGCCTTTTTAACTGCCTGGCCAATGGGATCGTTTGGATTTTTTTTCCTGCCGTAGACCGGATCACCGGCCACAGGAAAACCCATTTCACTGAAATGAACCCTGATCTGATGAGTGCGTCCGGTTTTTATTCTCACCCTGGCCAGACTGTAACCCGCCTTAAACCTCCTGGTTACGCGCCAGGTTGTTTTGGCCGGCTTAAGGTTCGGCCCCTTGCTGGACATCTTTTTACGATGAACCGGATGTCTGCCGATGCCTTTTTGATTAAGCCCTTCGAAAGGAGGGTAACCGCAGAGCAGGGCCAGGTATTCTTTTTTTATACGCCCGGCCGCAAAGGCGGCCGCCAACCCCCTGTGGGTTTGATCATTCTTGGCTGCAACCAGTGCGCCTGTCGTGTCCTTGTCCAGGCGGTGTACAATTCCGGGCCTTAATTCTCCGCCTACTCCGGCTAAATCTCCGCAATGGGCCAAAAGCCCGTGAACCAGGGTGTTTTCATAATTCCCCGGAGCCGGATGCACCACCAATCCGGCAGGTTTATTGACAACCACCAAGTGCTGATCCTCATAAAGGATCTCAAGCTCCATGGGCACCGGCACAAGGTCTATTTTGACCGGATCCGGGAGAACCACCTTGATGTCCTGCCGCTGTTTGACCTTTTGAGCGGCCTTGGCAGGATTTCCTTCAATTGTGACCATTCCCTGGCGCAACAACCGTTGCACCTGGGCCCGGGAATAATCCGGGCCTAAAAACGATTGAACCACCAAGTCCAGCCTCTGGCCGTCCTCTGCAGGCGTTACCGAAAAATGCCTTTTTTCCATAATGGGTCTGATTCAGCCGGAAGTGGAAAGGAGAGTTTTTAACTGGTTTTACCGTTTGAAGATTTCACGGATTTCTTCAGCTCAAGCCCTTTAAAGCCGGTAGCCTTGGATCAGTCGGTAAAAAACCGGTCCATCTCACTTTCAATCTCTTCTTCACTTGCATGGCGCGCTATGGATATCTCCTTAACCAGAAGGCTTCTGGCGGTATCCATCATTTTCCTTTCCCCAAAGGAAAGTTCCTTGCCCTCCTGCAAGACAAAAAGGTCACGCAGGACTTCGGCAACATCAAAGACCGAACCTGTCTTTATCTTTTTCATATAGTCACGATAGCGACGGTTCCAGGGCTGGTTTTCTATAACCACATCCCTTTCCTGCAGCATATCGTAAACTCTCTCGACTTCCTCACTTGATATAACAGGCCGCAATCCAACCGATTCGGCATTGGAAGTTGGGATCATTATGATCATATCGTTCTCAAGAACGCGAAGTATGTAAAACTGCTGCTGCAAACCACCAATTTCACGAGTCTCGACGGCCTCTATGGACCCGACACCGTGTGCTGGGTAGACAGCTAACTGCCCCACCTTGAACATGGGATCTCCTGGCATGGTTAGTTGGGAGGAAGATAATTAATTAAGCTAGATCAGTATATTACCAGCTTACAATTTCATGTCAATATTTAAGAGGATCAGCCACTTTCAAGCAACTGAAATAACTAATATTTATAAATTGTAACTTAAAAGGTGGAATTAACAAGCCGGGTTGCGGCGGAGAACAGGCCCTGGCGTGGGAGGGTAAAAAAATTGGGGGCGGCCTGAAACCGCCCCCAATTTTTATTTTAATTCAACAGTGGCTTATTAGAGCAAGCCGCTGAATCCGGCCAAAACCGGGGCCAGAACCAGGCTCACCACGCTCATAAGCTTGATGAGGATGTTCATGGCCGGTCCGCTGGTATCCTTGAAGGGGTCGCCAACTGTATCGCCGACCACGGCAGCCTTGTGGTTGTCGGAACCCTTGCCGCCATGATGACCTTCCTCAATATACTTTTTGGCGTTATCCCAGGCGCCGCCGCCGTTACTCATGAACAGGGCCATGAAAGCGCCCATGACAGTCGCGCCGAGCAGAGTTCCGCCCAAGGCGCGGGGTCCAAAGATGAAGCCCACGGCCACAGGGGTCAGAACAGCCAACAGGCCGGGAGCCATCATTTTCTTGATGGCCGCGGCGGTGGCGATGGCCACGCAGGTGGCGCTGTCCGGGTCCACTCCCTCTTTGCCTTCCAGCAAGCCGGGGATTTCCTTGAACTGACGACGAATCTCTTCCACCATCTGGAAGGCTGCTTCACCGACCGAAGTCATGGTCATGGCAGCTGCCAGCATGGGAACGATGGCGCCGATCAAGACACCGATGACCACCATGGGATCGGTGATGTTGATAACCTCAAGGTTGGCGGCCTGGGTAAAGGCCACGAACAAGGCCAGGGCGGTCAAGGCGGCGGAACCAATGGCAAAGCCTTTACCAATGGCGGCTGTGGTGTTGCCCAAAGCGTCCAAGGAGTCGGTGATTTTCCTGGTCTCAGGTCCGAGACCGGCCATCTCGCTGATACCACCGGCGTTATCGGCGATGGGGCCGTAAGCGTCCACGGTCATGGTGGCGCCGACTGTAGCCAGCATACCAACAGCGCTGAGGCCGATGCCGTATATGCCGCTCACCTTGTAGCCAATATAGGTTGCCACGCAGATGCCGAGGATGGGCAGGTAGGTGGAACGCATACCAACGGCGAGGCCGCTGATGATAACCGTGGCGGAACCGGTTTCGCTGTTCTCGGCAATGTAACGGACCGGAGGACCACTGGTGTAGTACTCAGCCAACAGGCCGATGGCGATGCCGCAGAGCAGACCGCTGACAATAGCCCACCAGGGACCGGTGTTCATGCCGAGCTGCTTCACGATGATATAGGACAATACGGCGAAGATAACTGCGGCCACCCAAGAGGTGTAACGCAGGGCTCCGGCGGGATCGCCCTTTTCAAAAATTTTGATGGAGAAAACGCCAAAGAAGGAAGCCACGAGGCCGGCCATGACCACCAGAAGCGGGCAGGCCATCATGGCCAGTTTGGAGGCTTCGCCGTCGGGCAGGCCGACCTGGGCAATCAGGGCGGCGCCGGCGGTGGCGCCAATGGCGATTGTGGCGATGACCGAGCCTACATAGGACTCAAAGATGTCAGCACCCATACCGGCGATGTCACCAACGTTGTCACCAACGTTGTCAGCGATGACGCCGGGGTTCCTGGGGTCGTCCTCAGGGATTCCGGCTTCGACTTTACCCACCAGGTCGGCGCCGACGTCGGCGGCCTTGGTGTAGATGCCGCCGCCCACGCGGGCGAAGAGCGCAATGGAACTTGCGCCCATGGCAAAGCCGTTGATGTATTTGGCTGTCTCAGGGGAGCCGCCAAAGATATAGAACCAGATGCCAACACCCAGAAGACCCAGGCTGGCGACTGAAAGCCCCATAACGGCGCCGCTGAAGTAGGATACGTTCAAAGCCTTGGCCTGACCGAATTTGGTGGCGGCCTCGGCGGTGCGGGAGTTGCCGCGGGTGGCGGCGGTCATCCCGGAGAAACCGGCCAGCATTGAGCAAAGAGCGCCGGTAACAAAAGCAACCGCGGTCTGCCAACCGATTCCAAAGGCGAGCAACGCAAAAACAATAACAATAAAGATAGAGAGAACCGAGTATTCCTTTCTAAGGAATGCCATGGCTCCCTCGTGGATCTGCCCTTCCAGCTTCTGCATCAGGGCGTTTCCGTTTGGCTGTTTTTTCACATAATTATAGATAGCGAATGCGAAAATCAGCCCAATAATGGCCAAAAACGGCGCAATGATGGTCCAAGATGTCATTTACCCCTCTCCCTCCATGCGGTGGAACTCCTGCATTGCCAGTTGAATACCTTTAGCCAGCATCACTTCCAGGCAATCGGCAGCTCTGCCGATAACCTTACTAACTAAATCGCGCTGATCAGCATAGAAGCTGTTCAGCACGTATTGTTCTATGGGCTCGCTGTAACGTGGTCGTCCGATTCCAACCTTGAGTCTGCAAAAATGGTCAGTACTCAGATGTTTTATCAGGGACTTGATCCCGTTATGCCCCGCGGCCGATCCCTTGCGGGCGATCTTCACCCGGCCCAGGTCAAGGTCCAGGTCATCATGTACGCAGATAACCTGATCGGGAGTAAGCTCAAAGAATCCCGTGATGGCGGCAGCCGCCTCACCGCTAAGGTTCATGAATGTTTGAGGCTGCGCCAGTATAACCGGCCGCCCCAATACCCTTTGCCTCCCCCAAAGCGACCTGAACTTACGTTGCCTTAGGCCGCCTTTGCTTAATTGCACCCCATGGCGACGCGCAAATTCGGCGACAACGTCATAGCCCAGGTTGTGCCGAGTACCATCGTACCCGGCACCCGGGTTTCCCAGACCCAGCACCAACACTGGGCTGGAGGGAGGACCAAAGTCCTTATCCAATGTTTATTACTCGGAAGCCTCGGAGGCGGCTTCGCCTTCCTCGGTTTCCTCGCCCTCTTCTTCCTCTGTCTCCTCGGCGGCTTCAGTGGGCTCAACGCAGCTCACCACCAGGAAGTCCTCCTGAACCGCAAAGGAAACGCCTTCGGGCAAGTTCAGGTCAGACGCACTGATGGATTCACCCAAGTTCAAAGAACTCAGATCCACCACAAGCTTGTCCGGAATACTGTCGGCATTACCTTTGATCATAACGGAATGCTCGGCAAAGGTGACGATGCCGCCCAGGTTTGCACCAGGGGCTTCACCATCAAATTCCAGATGGGTTTCCACCGTGATCTCCTGATCGGGTTTGATCTCATAGAGATCCAGGTGGACCGGCTTGCTGCCAAGATAGTCGGTCTGCAGTTCCTGCAACAAAGCGGCGCGGGGGGATTCGCCCTCGATTTGCAGGCTGAGATAAGCCATGGTACCCGACGCTTTACGCAGCAAGGCCTCCAAGGCGGGACGGGGTACGGCCAGGTTTTCAGGGTCAAGGCCCTTGCCGTAGACAACGGCAGGGATCATGCCTTGTACACGCAACCGGCGGCACGCACCTTTTCCAGTGACCTCGCGGCGGGTCACCGACAGAGGGAATTGTTCCATAACAAACGGCCTCCTTCCGGATCACTTATGCTCACCGGACATCGAAAACATAATGCAAAATTTCACAAAAGGCAAATACTTTCATACGGCCTGCAAAAGAAGGCCTATACGAATAGAGAACTCACTGAATCCTCCATATGAATGCGGCGGATGGCTTCACCTAAAAGGCGGGCCACGGAAAGGCTAATGATTTTTTCAGACTTGCCCGCTTCCTCCGTCAGGGGAATCGTATTGGTCACCACCACCTTAGAAATGGGAGATTCCGTAATGCGGGTCATGGCCGGACCGGAGAGCACCGCGTGTGTGGCGCAGGCCCAAACCTCTTTAGCCCCATGCTCCATTAGAGCGCGAGCCGCTTCGGTCAGGGTTCCGGCAGTGTCAATCATATCATCTAGGATAACAGCCAGCTTTCCATGAACATCACCGATGATGTTCATGGCCTGGGCAACATTCGCCTTTTCACGACGCTTGTCGATAATCGCCAAACCGGCCTGCAGCCTGGTGGCGATGGCCCTGGCCCTTTCCACTCCGCCGGCATCTGGGCTGACGATAACCGCCTCGCCCCTTAAATTTTTGCGAAGATAATCAAGAACCACAGGAGCGGCAAACAGATGGTCAACCGGCACGTTAAAAAACCCGCCGATCTGACCGGCGTGCAGGTCCATGGCCAATACCCTGTTGGCTCCGGCTGTGGTGAAGAGATCCGCCACCAACTTGGCGGAGATGGGAACCCTTGGGGCCACCTTGCGGTCCTGCCGGGCATACCCGTAATAGGGAACCACAGCGGTAATGCGCTTGGCGCTGGCCCTTTTCATGGCATCGACCATTATCAAAAGTTCCATCAGGTGGTCATTCACAGGAGGGCTGGTGGACTGGATTACATAACAATCGGCCCCTCGCACATTCTCAGCTATCTCCACGAAGATCTCTCCGTCAGAGAAGCGGCGGACCATGGCCTGGCTCACCGGAAGGTGCAGATAATGGCAGATTTCATCGGCCAGAAGGGGGTTACTATTTCCTGTAAAGACCTTTAGCTTATCAAACATGGTGCCTCACGCCCTGCAGCTAAAAAAGATTGGCTGGGGTGGCAGGATTCGAACCTGCGAATGCGGGTTCCAAAGACCCGTGTCTTACCACTTGACGACACCCCAGCAAGACTAATTTCTGCATTTTAAACCCGGGCCAGGAAACTGGTCCGGATATTTACGCCTTGACAAGGCGTTGATATTCGTTGAGGACCTTGTCTTCTATCATACGGCGGGTATCACTGTTCAGGGGATGGGCCACGTCCTGATACGTACCGTCTTTCCGCTTCTTGCTCGGCATGGCCACAAACAAGCCACTATTACCGTTGATAATTTTTAGGTCCCGGATCACAAAACACTTATCAAAGGTTATTGTGGCATATCCTTTGAGCCTTTCCTCATCCACGGGAAAGACCTTGACCTCGGTGACCTCCATAGCGGCCCTCCACCTGTCTTCTCCACTTAATAGAGAATGCCGATGGTTTTGGCTAGCCGGGCAGCCCTTTGCACGCCGCTACCCAACCCAGGTTCATCTCCCTGAGTCGGTTTGCAGCACGACAAGCTTCCTCTTTCCCAGGATATACCCCAAATACAGTGGGTCCGCTACCACTTATCAAGCATCCCCGGGCTCCGGAAGCAAGTATTGCCTGCTTAATATCGGCCAAACCGGGGTGTTCTTTAAGTGTGACCCTCTCCAAGTCATTGAACAAAAAGTTCGCCCAAGATTGACCCTTGTGTGGAGAGAGGCCAATTCTATTGCGTATTTTCGGTTTTGTCCATGACAAATCATATTTCTTGTAAATCACCTGGGTTGAAACCGGATAACCGGGATTAAGCAAAACGTAATGCAATTCCGGAAAATCTGCAAGTAAGCTGACCTTTTCACCGATCCCGGAACAGATTGCAGGGGCTCCGGCCAGAAAAAAAGGCACGTCCGCACCGAGTTTCACAGCCAGAGCGGCCAGCTCTTGGGATGAAAGCGGCATGTTATGAAGAGAATTAAGCCCTACCAGGCAAGCGGCGGCATCTGAAGAGCCGCCTCCCAGCCCGGCCGCCACAGGGGTGTTTTTTTGGAGGTAAAACCGCGCAGTGAGTTTTATCCCGCTGGCCCGGGACCAGGCCCTGGCCGCCCTGACCACCAGGTTATCCTCGCCTGCCAGTTCTTTTTGATTGCAAGCAAAGGACAACTCCTTTGAATCCGTATCAATAGTCAGGTTATCCCCGATACTGAGCGGCTGCATTACGGTTACCAGTTCATGGTAACCATCGGCGCGTTTACCGGTTATTGATAAAAACAGGTTCACCTTGGCTGGTGCGAATATATCCAACTTCATTTTTTCTATCCCGGATTGGCGCTCGACATGCGGTCAAGGCAGGTCCAAAGCCGTATCAAAAAACTTATCACCCCGATTAACCTTCAGCATAAGCCCCCGGCCTGGTTTCAGGCCCTTGAGAATCTTTTGCAAATCGGGCAGACCGGTTATTTTCAGGCGGGAGGCTTCGCAGATTATATCACCCCTTAAAAGACCCGCCCGGCCGGCCGGTCCACCAGCATCCAGCTCCACCACCATAAGGCCGTATTCAACCGGAAGGCTGAACTTATCCTTTAACTCCCTGGTAACCCCGACAAGTTTGACTCCCAACAGATTTTCTGCATAACCAGGGGGCGGAGCGGCCCGGCCTGAATCTGGCCTGGCCGATATCCTTATTATAAAATCAACCTCTTTTTTGTCGCGTAGACAGGTTACAGTCACCTGGCTGCCTTTTTTACTTGCAGCCACTCTTTGAATCAGATCCTTGGGTTTATTTATAGGGCATCCCTGATATCTGAGAATAACATCCCCTTTACTAAGGCCTGCTCTTTGAGCCGGGCTGTCCGGTGCGACCTGTTTGACCAGGACACCCATTTTCTCAGCCCCCCCCAAACGTTTGGAGCGCTCGGGAGTCAGGGCCTCCACAGAAAGCCCGAGCCAGCCCCTGACCACTTTTCCGGAACTTTTTAACTGGTTGATGACATCCACCGCCAACTTGGAGCTTACCGCAAAACCGGCATCTGTGTTTCCATCCTCGGGGACTATATTTATACCGACCACCTCACCCTTGAGGTTTAAAAGCGGACCTCCTCTAAATTGGCGGGAGATCTTGGCATCAGTTTGGATATATTCGGCAAATTGTTTTCCCGGCAAGGAACGCCCCTTGGCGCTGACAATACCGGCGGTCATGGAAAAACCAAGGCCGGACGGATTGCCACAAGCCAGCACCCAATCCCCGGGTTTTAATGTTTCACAGTTTCCGAGAGAGAGCCGGAAGAAATTATGCTTTCCTTTCAGCTTGAGTAAGGCAAGATCTGTCTCCTGATCACTACCAATCAGCCTGGCGGGCAGAGGCTTATTTCCCTTTATCCGCACCCAGATTTGGCCTGAAACAGGCAGATCCCGATTAACGGTGAGCACTAATCCACTCGCATCCACTATCACCCCAGACCCCACTGATCTAAGAAGAGGATCTAAATCCTTTAACTCGTCCGGACTGGATTTTGGCCACAACTTTTCAAAAAATTTGTAAAAATCAGGCGGGGGATCGTTTTCTTCAGGTGGCTCCTCCCCAGGGTCCCATGGCCAAAGGCCGGACGGGCCCCTTCTCATATCGCTTTCGGTCACACAGATGTTAACCACGGCGGGAGCTGCTTGAACTGCCAGTTGTGAAAAGTTGTCCGGACATATTTTTCTGTTGCCTGCCTCCGCGAGAGGCAAAAGGCACAAATGAACTAGAAAGGCCAAAAGAACGAAAGGCCGGAGAAGCCCTGCCCGGCACACCCCCCTTGTGCCTGCCGGCAGAGTCTTACTTGGCCAACCGCACAAAAGCCAGGCGCAGTTCCGTAAGTATATTGTCCAGCAACTGCTTTTCATCCGACTCCAGATTGCCTTTGGTCTTTTCCTGCAACATGGCAATGGTATCTATGGTGTGCCTGGCAAAGCCCACATTGGTCTGGGTCTCGCCGGTCTGGGGATCCGGTATTTGCCCCAGATGCATCATGGCTGCGTGGCTTAAGGAAAGAACAAAACTACTGAAATCAACCGGAGGGAAGACGGAGTCCCCCATTTTTTGAGATGCCTTTTCCGCATCGTCCTTGGCCTTTTTCGCCCTGGCCTCTTCTGCTTCCCGGCGGCTTTGTTCTGTCTTGTCTTCAGTCATTTGAATCCCCTTTTTCTACAAGCCTCGCACTATAAAATCCAAAGTATAAACAGTTATTCCTACTATAATTTGTATGGCCCAGACTGGCAACAAAACAAGGCTTGAGTCTTTGAAAACCCCTTCAAAATGCTTTTGATTTTCTGCATGTCCTTAAAACCAAAAATTTTGGGGCCACGGATGAACTCTTTCGGCAAATAATACCTTTTGGGAGATGCAGATTGGAACTCCGCCTAATAGAGAGCCCCCCTGAGAAGACCAGAGTCGCATCCAAGGGGCATTTGAAAAAAATCAAGAAAAATTATATTGGCAAGTAAAGGCCCGGTCTCCCATAGGGGCCGGGCCTTTAAAACCATATTATCTACAAAGTGTTATTTAGGAGCATTAACCGCAAACTCGGGTTCCCCGCCCTTTAAATAGCCGCTTATCTGTCTGGCCACGGCCACTGCCACATTCACCTGAGCCTCATAGGTGCTGGCTCCCAAGTGAGGAGTGCAGCAGACCCCATCGGCGCAAAGAATTCTGGCCTCGGCAGGCACTGGTTCAACCTCATAGACATCCAGAGCCGCACCGGCCAGCTCTTCGGCATCCAAGGCATCGCACAGGGCTTCTTCGTTAATGATTCCGCCGCGGGCGCAATTCACTACAAAAGCGGAATTCTTCATCTTTTTGAAGGTGTCTGCGTTAAACAGGCCGGTTGTTTCCTTGGTTTTCGGCACGTGGATAGAGATATAATCCGCTTCCTTGACCAAATCATCAAATGAAACCGGCTCAGCGCCCCTGGCCTTTATGGCTTCAGCGTCCAGATAGGGATCAAAACCGATCACCCTCATCTTTACCCCTGCTCCCAATTCAGCCAAAATCGCACCGATATTACCCAGACCCACGATACCGAGGGTCTTGCCTTTCACCTCTCTGCCCCGAAGTTGTTTCTTCTCCCATTTTCCGCTTTTCAGTCCTTGATGACCGCGAGCGATATTTCTGGAAAGGGCAAAGATATGGCCCAAAGCCAACTCGGCTGCTGCATTTGAGTTTTGCCCCGGTGTATTCATCACAATCACATCGTGTTTGGTGGCTTCCGGAATATCAACATTGTCCAGGCCGGTTCCGGCACGGCCAACCACTTTCAAGTTGTCGGCTGCGTCCAATAGGGCCTTATCCACCTTGGTGGCGCTCCTGATGACCAGCCCGTCCACTCCCTTTATAACCTTATGCAGTTCATCCGGTGACAGGCCGGTGTTAACTTCAACCTCAAAGCCTTCAGATTTGAATAGTTCAATCCCGTCTTCGTGCAAAGGATCAGAGATCAGAATCTTCATCTTCATTCCTCCCGGACTGTTCCTCCGAATAGTGCATTATCTATCCGGCCTGTACAGAATAAGTGTCCCATTAAAACAAAAATCCAAGGCTCTATTAATCCTTGGTCATTTTAAGGGATTAACGGATTAATCAGGCCTAGCTCAAAACCAGGCTGATGTCAAGTGCTCTTACCCACCATTGCTTGGGAGGCAATCGCTGCCTTGTTTGACTAGGGTCTAAAACATATGACTTTCCCCTCCAATTTGCAAACCGCTTTTTTCAAGACGCTTTTTTCGCTATTTTTAAAGGAAAATTGGATTTATTTTACTTTCCATATTTTTTACACAACTTAAATACACTAAATGTAAATTCTGCCCCTGTAATCATGATACATGTCAAAAACTGCAATTTTGCCGCATTAAATTATTTTCTTTTTTTGTGCCCACCCCAAAATTCCTGAGAAAACCGCTTCCTCTTTATACATTCATGAATAGCATTTTTAATTCTTGCCTTTTTTCCCCAAGAAGGCCAGAAGCGGCCCAGAGCTGCACTTTTAAATCTCATACAGACGTAAAACAACCAGCTTGCAGAAAAAGCCCCCACGGAGCTTGGCCGATCCTATTTGACATAGAGTTGTATTTCGTCAAGCGGTTGGAATTGTGAAAATTATAAGAATTTAGCATTTTGGGCTGCGGCTACTTCCCGGCCTTATCATAAGCAGGCAAGCGCAAATGTAATTAATTCCAGGCAAAGAAAGAAAATGACAAAAATTAAAGGGGCCGGGGCTTTAAGCCCTGGCCCCTTACGGGGTGCCTTTAATTTACCCTAACCTTAGAACACGAAGCGGAACAGGATGCCGAGCACCCACTCATTACCCGCATCGTCACCCGAAACCGGGTTGTCGCCATGGTTCAAGTAGTTGAACTCAGGATACAGAGTCAGGTTCTTGTGAACCTGGTAAGGCAGGGAGATGTAGAACAACTGCCTGGAGAAGTTGTCTTCCCGGAATCCCCAGGTCTTCTTCCATTCGTCGTTCTCAAAGTACTCATAGCCAAAGCCAAAGGCGATGCGCAGGGCGCCGACCTTGTAAGAAGCGTCGATGTAGCCACCCCAGTTATTGGTGTCTTCAAAGTCGCCGTTAGCCTTGAAGCTGAAAACGTTATAGCCGGACATGCTCGGGTAGCCGGAATAGCCGACACCCGGGTTGGCTGAATAGTGGAGCTCACCTATCACAGTAAAGGCGCCGGCAGTGATTTTGGCGGGCAGGATGATAGCCCAAGCAGCAAAGCTGTCATCGACGCCGCTGGGATAGCCCTCAAAATCATAGCGGGAGTAGCCAAAGGAAGGTGTCATTGAGAAGCCACCGGTCTTGAACTGCATCGAAATGGAGGCCCTGGGGAATGTCTGGTAAACATCCACTCCACTAGTCAAGGCGCTCACACTGGCGCCGCTCTCCAATGCGAACTGCAAACCAAAGTTACCGGATTGCCAAGTCAACTGAACTTGAGGACGACGGGGGGCCCAAAGTTTACCCCAGCCGAGCACATCGCCGCCGGGCGCTGCGTCCAACTTGTGGTAGTTCCAGTAAGCCGCGCCGTGCCAGTTATCAGTGTTACCGGCGAGGAGCTTGCAGTTGCCCATTTTGTACCAGCCGTAAACATGACGCATCCCCACCGAGGACTTCAGGCCGATTTCCACATGGACACCGACTTTTTTATCCGCGCTGGTGAATTTTGCGCGCCAATAGCTGTTGCCGGGCAGCTCAACGAAAGAGCTCGTAATATCGTCAGTTCCATTGGCGGTCAGTTCTTTAGTAGCGTTCTGCCAGCCAATAGTCTGGTTAACACGGGCGCCCAACACAACGCTGGGTCCCGGGGCCTCGGCCGCCATGGCCGGAATGGCAAAAGCGACCATGGCCAAGGCCAAGGTCAAAACCAATAATTTTTTCATTTCCCTATTCTCTCCTTTACCCCTTTCCAGTCATTTAAATAGCGCCCTAAGAGGATGTATTTCCCCAAATAATCCTCAGGGACGCCCTTTCGTTGAATAACAGGGCGCACCCCGCTCCCAGTTATCCCTGAAAGCCTGGAATACATATTGATTCAATCTAGCATTAAAAATGTCTAGATCGCAAGTCTAAATTATATGGTTCAAAAGATTTTTTTTAATTTTCCATGTTATTTAAATGTGATAAGCACGGGAAGTTAAAAGGTTTGAACAATTAAGCAGGTAATGCGGCTGAGCACCTTATAGGCAAGGCAGATAAGCATATTTGGAGCTCTCCTCAGGCAATATCTTGCCAATATATTGAAATAACATTATTTTCCCTCCTGACAATTCAAAAGCTTTTATCTTCAAAATAGTGAAGTCCAGGCAGCTCACCATCCCCTATATGGAGTTGGGAGAATTATCCAGATAGAGTTCTCAAACCAAATTATCAAACAGAGAGGAGCAATTAGATTCTTTTCAACAAATGTGAAAGGGGGCTTTAAAAGAGCCACACTCAGCAGATAAGCGATCCAACCACGATGAAAATAGTAAAGGGGCCGGAGTAACCCGGCCCCTCAGGCTGTTGACAAACAGCCTGAACGCGGGCCATGGACGGCCCGCCGAATTGCGAGCCTTTCATAAGGCGCGTAATTCGAGCCAGTTGGCAAAACCACGTTTTTGCCAACTGGCATCTGACAAAGTCCAGGAGGACTTTGTCAGCAAGCTAAGGGGCCGGAGTAACCCGGCCCCTTTTGGGTGCTTTTTATATATCTGATAAATTAGAAGACAAATCTAAACAGGATGTCCAGCACCCATTCGTTACCCTGGTCTTCAACGTTGATGGTAATCTCACCATGATCCAGGTAGTTGAATTCAGGGTACAGGGCCAAATTCATATGCATCTTGTATGGTAAGACAATATAGAACAGCTTCCTGTTGAAGTTGTCTTCCTTGCAGCCCCAGGGGTCTTTCAACGCGTCGTTTTCAAAATATTCATACCCGAAACCAACGGCCACACGCAGGGCGCCAAAGCTATAAGAAGCATCTATATAACCACCCCAGTTGGTGGTGTCTTCATATTCAGAGAAGGATTTAAAGCTAAATAGGCACAAACCACTTTTTTCCGGATAACCTGAATAGCCCACACCAGGGTTCATGGCGTAGTGTACTTCACCCTGAACTGTAAAGGCTTCAGCCACGATCTTTACAGGTAGAATAAAAGCCCAGGCTTCAAAACTGTCCTCAATAAAACTCGGTACACCTTCGGTATCGTATTTGGCATAACCGAAAGAAGGTGTGGTGGAAAAATCGCCCGTTTTATACTGCAAGGAAAGAGACAACCTGGGCACAGTCTGGAACACATCCACGCCTGCACCGGCAAAGGTCATATTGGCGGGATATTCAAAATAATGCAGAAACCGGAAAGCCCAGTAAACCGTATTCACGGCAGCGGCTTTTTCCAGGGCAACCTGCACACCGAAATTGTCGGAGCTACAGGTCAGCTGAACCTGGGGCGACGTGGGGCCACAGTTTAACCCAGCCTAACAAGCCTCCTCCAGGAGCTGCATTTAATTTCTGATAGTTCCAGTAGGGAGCACCATGCCAGTTGTCCGTATTACCGGCCAACAGTTTGCAATTGCCAACCTTGTACCAACCGTACACAGGACGCCTAGCAACATTGGATTTCAGGTCGATCCCAACATGCACACCGACTTTTTTATCTGCGCTGGTGAATTTCCCCCGGAAATAGCTGTTTCCGGGCAGGTCAACAAAGGACTTGGTCGCATCATCCTGACCATTGTTGGTAAGTTCATGGCTTTCATTCTGCCAACCAATGGTCTGGTTGACGCGAGCACCGAGTATAACACTGGGCGCAAGAGCTTCAGCAGCCAAAACAGGCGCCCTCATGGCCAATAAGGCAGCTAAAGCCAACTCCGTAATAATTTTTTTCCATACCTTTTCCTCCCCCTGATTGAATAGGCTCAAGAAATGAGTCTCAGCCGAATCGTTTCCTAAAAACCGCCTCAAATCAAATTTGATCTTTTTTGATGGAGCACCCAGAACCATCCCAACTAAACGGCTCTAATTAATCAAACTAGTTAATTTATAGATTCAATTTTGTCAATAATTGATTTTAAACCATAAAAGAAGACAGAATTTGACGTTTTGTATAATTTTAAGTTTACATTTTACAAAAAGGATTTTTACAATTTAAATGTAATATTAATAAATTAAGTCTTTAATTAAAATTTTTATGATCAGCTTCGCTTAAACATTAACATTTGCTTCTTCTAATTATTCCATCTTAATTATCAGTTCAATCATGAAGCATAAGGATGTCAAATCAATCATTCATTAAAGCTAATTATTTCATTTTTGATTCTATACATTAAAGATTACAAAAGACAAAATATGACATAAAAACAAAACCAACATAAAAATAGGGGTCAGAGCTAGGCTCTGACCCCTATTGGGTGCTTTTATGTATCTAAGCGACGCTTCTTAGAAAATGAAGCGGAACAGGATGCCCAGCACCCATTCGTTGCCCTGATCGTCGCCGTCGACGGGGCTGTCGCCATGGTTCAAGTAGTTGAACTCAGGATACATGATGAAGTTTTTGTGCACTGTGTAGGGCAAGGACAGGTAGAAAAGCTGACGGCTGAAGCTGTCTTCCTTGAAGCCGTAGTCTTTCCAAGCGTCGTTGGCGAAGTGCTCATAGCCGAAGCCCAAGGCGATGCGCAGGGCGCCGACCTTGTAAGAGGCGTCGACATAACCACCGTAGTTGGTGGTAGCTTCGAAGGAACCATCGTCCTTCAGCTGGGGACCCAGGTCAGCAGAGTAACCGGACCAGCCCACGCCCGGGTTGCTGGCATAGTGCAGCTCGGCGATGACTTTGAAGGCGCCGGCGTTAACCTGCACGGGCAGGATAAAGGCCCAGGCTTCGACGTTCTCATCTATACCAATCGGGCCGCCTTCCCAGTCGTAACGAGCAAAGTTGACGGACGGAGTGGTGGAGAAACTGGCGGTCTTGAACTGGAAGCCCAAGGTGGCGCGGGGGATCTTGTTGTAGACGTCGGCGAAGGGCACGTCTACTTCAGCGGCTTTTTCCAAAGCGAACTGCAGGCCGAAGTTGCCGGAGCTCCAGGTCAACTGCACCTGGGGACGACGGGGGGCCCACATTTTACCCCAGCCAAGCAGATCTCCACCGGGAGCGGCGTTGGCTTTGTGGTAGTTCCAGTAAGGAGCACCGGCCCAGTTGTCGGTGTTACCAGCCAAGAACTTGCAGTTGCCCATTTTGTACCAGCCGTACACGTGACGCATACCGACGGTGGATTTCAGACCGATTTCGGTGTGCACACCCACTTTTTTGTCAGCGCTGGTGAATTTGGCGCGGAAGTAGCTGTTGCCCTGCAGGTCCACGAAGGACTTGGTGATGTCGTCCTGACCATTGGTGGTGAGCTCTTTGCTCTTATTCTGGTAACCAAAGGTCTGGTTTACACGGGCGCCCAGCACGATGCTGGGGGCGGGGGCCTCAGCGGCCATTACGGGGGCGCTCATGGCGACCAAAGCGGCCAAGGCGAGCGCCAACACAAAGAATTTTTTCATTTCCCTAATTCTCCCCTTATTCATGATGTTAAAGAAGCAACTCAGACCATATGCTCCTTTTTGATAACCCCGGAGCACTAAAATCGAATACTTCTTCAAGAGACTCCACCAGTTGTTGAGGGAGCACCCAGAACCCCGCCCTGTCGGTGGAAAATTAATGATTGTAGTTACAAAAGTACATCATCAGGTGATATGTATAGCATGGCGATTGACAAAACGTCAACCTTTACACTTAAAAAATATAATCCCCTCTTGAACGACTAACTTACTAGTAATTACTTTTTCCTTTAAGTCTAACTATTCTTCAAAATAAAAATTTGCTTATTTCTTTGGCTTATAATCTTTTTTTTATTACACAAAAAAATAACAGGTAAATTAATATCTATTAGCTTACCTGTTGTTCAAATTAGTAAGCAGCCACTTCACTTCTTTAACTTCCAGTGTATAGCTATTTATTCCTCACTTTATAGCCATACTCAACAAACAACATAAATCTTATAAGCAGTCGGATTAGTAGATTATATTTCAGCTTCTAAATATTTTCAGAAAATAGATAACGAAATTCTATTTAATTATAAATAGTTAGTGAAATTAACTGACCTTATCTTTCCCCTTTTAAAGGACTCGATCTTAAGATGTAATAAACATTGTCTTTGCGGGGAAGAGTGGCAAACCAATCTTAACCTGCCGTTTGGAAAAAAATTTATGCAACTCTAACCGGTAGGGAGCATCCTCTCGGTTTAACTCAGAAAATTTTGTTAAATGCATACCAATTATTCTGAGCCCATTTTTACAATCTATTGAACGAAACCACTCATATTAACTAATAAAATATAAATCTAGAAACTTTCTACTTATTGCTGGTCCCGCAACCAAGGGGAATTGTAAACAACAGGTCGCTGTTTATTGTCTAATGACGCTGTAAGGTTTTCCCAAGGGAAAAACTTATAAATTAAGGGCTACTTAAGCAAAAAGCACGGACCATATTTTTTGTTTTCACAAGTATCATACCTTTAGTCAGCACAAAAATAGGGAGCCGGGTTAAGAACCCGGCTCCCTATTGGGGCGCCTCTAGAAGCAGATGCTAAAGTCTGCTTGTCCGCTTACTAGAAGATGAAGCGGAACAGCACACCGATCACCCACTCATTACCCTGATCATCACCGGTCGAAGGGTAGTCGCCATGGTTCAGGTAGTTGAACTCAGGATACATGATGAAGTTTTTGTGCACTGTGTAGGGCAAGGACAGGTAGAAGAGCTGACGGCTGAAGCTATCATCCTTGAAGCCGTAGTCTTTCCAAGCGTCGTTGGTGAAGTGCTCATAGCCGAAGCCCAAGGCGATGCGCAGGGCGCCGACCTTGTAAGAGGCGTCGACATAACCACCGTAGTTGGTGGTAGCTTCGAAGGAACCATCGTGCTTCAGCAGGGGACCCAGGGTGCCGTCGTAACCGGACCAGCCGATGGCCGGGTTGCTGGCATAGTGCAGCTCGGCGATGACTTTGAAGGCGCCGGCGTTAACCTGCACGGGCAGGATAAAGGCCCAGGCTTCTACGTTCTCATCTGTACCAGCCGGGCCGCCTTCCCAGTCGTAACGAGCAAAGTTGAGGGACGGGGTGGTGGAGAAGCTGGCGGTCTTGAACTGGAAGCCCAAGGTGGCGCGGGGGATCTTGTTGTAGACGTCGGTGCCGACAAAGGTCACGTGAGCGGCTTTTTCCAAAGCGAACTGCAGGCCGAAGTTGCCGGAGCTCCAGGTCATCTGCACCTGGGGACGACGGGGGGCCCACAATTTACCCCAGCCCAGCAGGTCTCCGCCGGGAGCGGCGCTGGCTTTGTGGTAGTTCCAGTAAGGAGCACCGGCCCAGTTATCGGTGTTACCAGCCAAGAACTTGCAGTTGCCCATTTTGTACCAGCCGTACACGTGACGCATACCGACGGTGGATTTCAGACCGATCTCGGTGTGCACACCCACTTTTTTGTCAGCGCTGGTGAATTTGGCGCGGAAGTAGCTGTTGCCCTGCAGGTCCACGAAGGACTTGGTGATGTTGTCCTGCTCATTGGTGGTGAGCTCTTTGCTCTTATTCTGGTAACCAAAGGTCTGGTTTACACGGGCGCCCAGCACGATGCTGGGGGCGGGGGCCTCAGCGGCCATTACGGGGGCGCTCATGGCGACCAAAGCGGCCAAGGCGAGCGCCGACACAAAGAATTTTTTCATTTCCCTAATTCTCCCCTTATTCATGATGTTAAAGAAGCAACTCAGACCATACGCTCCTTTTTGATAACCCCGGAGCACTCTAAGATCGAATACTTCTTCAAGAGACTCCACCAGTTGTTGAGGGAACACCCGGAACCCCGCCCTGTCGATGGAAAATTAATGCTTGTATTTACAAAAGCACCTTATTAGACGACACGTATAGCATGGCGATTGATGAAACGTCAACCTTTGCAACTAAAAAATAAAGCTCCTTTTAAAGAACTAACTTGCTAGTAATTTCTATATTCTAAAGTCTAACTATTTTTCAAAATAAAAATTTGCTTATTTCTTTGGCTTATAATAGTTATTTTCATTACGGAAAAAGATTGGCAAATAAATATCTATTAATTTACCCGATATTCAAATTAATAGTTAGCAGGTTTTTTTGTTTAACTTTTGCCTATAGCTAACTACTCATCACTTTATAGCTGCATTTAAAATACCATTTAAACCATATTAACGGTCGAACTAGTAGATTATAAATTTTTTCCTAAATACTTTTCAGCTGAGCAATCAAATATATTTCTTGTAATTATACATAGTTATCACTATTAGCTAAGCTTATATAGCCTTACAAAAAGTACTCTTTCGTAATATGTAATTAACATGATCTTTATATGGAAGGGCAACAAACCAATCTTAACCTGCCGTTTGGGCAAAAAATTTATTCAACTCTAACCGTTAAGGAGCATCCTCTCGGTTTAACTTAGAGAATTTTGTTAAATGCACACTAATTTTTCTCAGCCCATTTTTACAGTCTAGTGAGCGAAATCACCCATATTAACTAATAAAATATAAATCCAGAAATTTTTTACTTACTACTGGCCCCGCAACCAAGGGGAACTTTAAGCAACAGGTCAAGGTTTATTGTCTAATGAGGCTGTAAGGTTTTCCCAAGGGAAAACTTATAAGTCATGGGTTACTTAGCCTAAAAGCAGGGATCATATTTTTTGTTTTCGCAAGCATAATACCTTTAATCGGCACAAAAAAAGGGGAGCCGGGTTCTTAAACCCGGCTCCCTATTGGGGCGCCTTTAGAAGCAGATGCTAAAGTCTGCTTGTCCGCTTACTAGAAGATGAAGCGGAACAGCACACCGATCACCCACTCGTTACCCTGATCATCACCAGTCGAAGGATTGTCGCCATGGTTCAGGTAGTTGAACTCAGGGTAAACGATGAAGTTACGATGCACCTTGTAAGGTAAGGACACGTAGAACAGCTGACGGGAGAAGTTGTCTTCCTTGCAGCCCAAGGTGTCTTTCCACTCGTCGTTGCTGAAGTACTCGTAACCGAAACCAAAGGCAACGCGCAGGGCGTTGATCTTGTAGGAGGCCTCAAGGAAGCCGCCGTAGTTGGTGGTGTCTTCGTAATCGCCGTTAGCCTTCATGACCATGCGGGCCATGCTGGGATATCCGGAGTAACCGAAGTCCACGTTCACGCCGTAGTGACCTTCAGCCAACAGTCTGAAAGCGCCGGCCTGGATCTTCACGGGCAGGATGAAAGCCCACACGTTGAAGCTGTCATCAGCACCGCCACTCAAGCCCTCCATGTTGTACTGCACGAAGTTGAAGCCGGGAGTGGTGGAGAACACATCGGATTTATACTGGAAAGCCACGGTGGCGCGGGGGATGGTGTTGTACACATCCACAAAAGAACCGGCGTCCACACTTTCGGCCTGTTCCAGGGCTACCTGTACGCCGTAGGAACCGGACTCCCAGGTCAACTGGACCTGAGGACGACGGGGGGCCCACATTTTACCCCAACCCAGCAAGTCATCGCCGGGAGCGGCGTTCAATTTGTGAACGCCCCAGTAGGGAGCACCAATCCAGTTGTCGGTCTGACCAGCCAGAAGCTTGCAGTTGCCGATCTTGTACCAGCCGTAAGCATGACGCAGGCCAACAGAGGATTTCAGGCCGATTTCGGTCATCACACCGACTTTTTTGTCGGCGCTGGTGAATTTAGCGCGGAAGTAGCTGTTCCCCACCAGATCGGTGAAGGAACCGGTAATATCGTCTTTACCGTTTTTGGTGAGCTCTTCGCTCTTGCCCTGGTAACCGAGAGTCTGGTTAACACGGGCGCCGAGTACGATGCTGGGGGCCGGGGCTTCGGCGGCCATGGCGGGAACGCTCATGGCGACCAATGCGGCCAAGGCCAGCATCAGGACAAAAAATTTCTTCATTACCTTTTCTCCTTTTTCCCTTTCTAAAAATGTGAAAAGACATCCCCATGCCTTTTCACCTCGCTCACCGAGTCGGACAGGCGCGCCCCGTTTCCCGACCGGCACAGCGGTTGTGTGATATCTGCGCTGTATGTCCGCCGACCGGTTCCCCAACCTGTCGGCCACTGCGCGTATATTCACACATGTAGGACTTTAACAAGGCCCCTGTCAGGCGTCAAGCCCTACCTTACCTGGAAGTTTCTTTTGTCATCTTTTTTTCTTCGGATTTCAGGCCTGGCTCCGGATTTTTTTCCCTTAATTTTTCAGGGCGCAAAAGATCCATGCGCCTTTTGGGAGCCATAAGCTTGGTAAGCCGGTAGGTCTGTTTAAAAAAGGGCAACCTTTTTTTAAGGTATTTGGCGAAAGTTATACGGATAAGAATATAGAGCATGGCAAAAGCCCCGGTCCAGGGCATGTACCAGGGAGTGCCGGGCACCGGAAACTCCACATCCAGAAAACGCTCTTGCAGCCAGGCCGCCGCAAAGAATATAGGCCAGAGCGAACCCATGCCCATGGCCAGGTTCTGAAAAAAACTTTTGCCAAAGGCCTCATTGGCCAGTTTGTTAAAACCCGAGTAGAGCTCTTTATCGCCCGCCCTTAAGGCATTCACCGACTGGTTGTGCCTCCTGACCATCTCGCTGGTTCTCTTGCGCACAAATTTCCAGTTGAGGCGCAACGCCACCCCCATAGTCAGCTCACCTATCAAGGTGCACCAAACCGTCAGAATGGCGGTGCCTGTCCAAAGCGCCCAGGCGGGATCATCAAACCATCTGTAAGGAGCAATAAGAACCGGATCAGCCCAACGCATCAGCCAAAGAACAGGGTCCATGATATCTCTTTGCCATGCCGGCCGCCCAAATCAAAAGGCAACCTTTGGTGATAAAAAACAACCACAAAAAAATAAGCGGAGAGTGGCCTGCTAAAAGCCACTCTCCGCTTTTATACCGGTCTCAGGGTCAAATTGCACCCCGAGCGCTCAACTCCCTAGAATGGGGGCACAAGGCTGTAGCCCAGGAAGCCCTTGGAGGTGTAGCGGATACCGACGTAGAAGGCCAAGACGATAAAGATGATCTTCAGCCATTTGTCGGGGATGAACTTGGAGGTGCGGGGACCGATCATGGAACCGATGAAGATACCGATCAGCTCTGCGCCCACCAGGCTCCACTGCACGACGACGCCCTTGCCGACCATGTAGGAGAAGATGGAGACGATCATACCGACCAACACGCAAAGCGCAGAGGTGCCGGCCACCAGGAACATGGGCAGACCGGCCACGGAGGTCAGGAAAGGCACGAACAAGAAGCCGCCGCCGATACCCAGGAAGGAGGCGATGGCCGCAATGAACAGACCGCCGATCATCGGGATGAAGGCCTTGAACTTAAACTCGACACCAAAGAAGGTGAAGCGAATAGTGCCCATCAAGAAGGTCATGGACCAACCGGCGATGGCCAGTATGTAGGCGACCCACATGGGTGTTTTGATCAGGTTGAACCACAAGGCGCTGGCCACGACCAGAACCAGGGCGATCCACATGAAGGTCTGGTTGCCTTCCACGATCTTGACGCCCTGCTCAGCGGCGTTGCCCTCTTTGGTGGCTTTTTCAAAGGCCGCGGCGGCAGCCTTGGCAGCTTTTTTACCGGCCTGACCCTTGGGGCTCATCTCGTAAATCAAGAAACCACCAAGGATGAAGACGATGATGCCGAAGTAGCCGATGTAGGCCTTCAGGGAGATCTTACCGGCGGTGAGTTCAGGCACCATCCAGGATCCACCCACACCACCGATGGCCAGGCAGGCGCCCAAAGGCAGCACCAAACGGCCCATCTTGTAGTAGTTAATACTTGAAATCAGGCCGGAAAGACCAACCAACCACTGGTTTGACACGCGGATGGAGTCTGTGATGGCCTTGTTGACCGGGTGCCCCTTGCCGAATTCCTTGGCATAATCAGCCAGCCCGAAGATGGTGATGTGTCCCACACCAGCCATGATTCCGCCGAAAGCGCCGACCGTGGAGAAGATCCAGCCGACCCAGATCGCCCACAGAAGACCATACCACCATGTCGGTGAAGGAGCCCCGGGGATTCCCAGATAACCGGCTTCTTTTTTAGGGTCGATCACCGCCTTGGTCTTGGCGGCCAGCTTCTCATCCCCAAGGCTTTTCTCAATTGCTGCCTTGATCTTGCCAGGCATCTGGTCGGTGACCAGAGTGGCAGATTCCGAAGCTGTGTCGGCGGCTAAAGCACCCGCAGCTGGCACCAAAATGAATGCGGCAAGCAACATGGCTATTACCGCTAACCTCGTTTTCCTCATCGCTACCTCCCGATGGGTCAGGTGTTATGAAATACAACAGGCTTTTGTCCCGTAAATACCCCTCAAAGGGAAAAAGCCTCCTGAGATGTGAATTCATATCATGAACGAATTCACTGATACAACCCGGAAATTAATTAGACAATTTCACAAGCCGCCAACCACACCCTGCCATTCGAAAAAAATTAAGTCAATTATTTTTCTAAAGGCACATGGGAGATAGTATCTTCCGCCTGATGCAGATTTTCAGCTAGTGAATCATATAACAGGTCAAAACAATTGCCCAAATCAATTGTTTTACCCAATTGTTCCGCTACGCTTGTAGTCCTTGCGTCCAGGCCGCAGGGCCTGATCAAATCGAAGTCCGACAGATCGATATTAGCATTAAACGCAAGCCCGTGGGTTGTAACTTTTTTTGGTATGGCCATGCCTATGGCCCCAATTTTACTGTCACCAACCCATGCGCCGGGTTTTTCAGGGTTTCCTTTTGCGTTGATTCCATAATGGGCGCATACCTGGCAAAGACTGTCCTCCACCGCCTTTACCAGCGCCTTAACACTCATCCGCCTTTCTTTAAGTCCCACCACCAGGTATATGACTGCCTGGCCCGGGCCATGAAAAGTCACATTTCCCGCTCTGTCAACCTGGTGCAGGGAATATCCCCGCTCCCTCAGTTGATCATCCGTCAGGAGGACATTTTCTCGTCCCCCCTTTTTCCCCAAGGTGAAGACCTTGGGATGTTCAACACAGATCAAAGCATCACAAACTTTTTGCTCGACCCTTGCGCCATGCCTGGCCAGCATGCGCCCCAGAGTTTCCTTATAATCAAGCAATCCCCAGTCAATTCTTTCAAACCCGTGTTTAAACATAGTGCCCGGATGATATAGTTATGACTGTTAATTTGCAAGTTCCCATGAGACGGCAGGCGGGCGCTTCCTTGCCAATCTCATGGCAACAGCCTGACAAAAATAGAAAAAAGCGATAAACAGCAAACATGTATATTAAAGGTCTTATTTTCGATTTCGACGGCACCCTGGCTGAACTGAATATCGATTTCAGCGTTATCAGCGAGCGGGTGAGGCAAACGGCGGCGCAGATGGGGTATGTGGACCCCTGGCCTGATGGCTACCTTTTGGAAGCGGTGCAAATCGTCTCCAGCTCTTTGGGGAATGGATTTAAAAACAAGGCGTTGGATATTATCCAGGCAGCAGAAATCCGGGCGGCTGAAAAAGGGGCTCTCTTTCCCTTCACCCTTGACCTTCTTGCCAGGCTCAGGCGGAAAAGCCTTGGACTGGCCATAGTCTCCAGAAACTGCGATGCAGCCATTCGCACTGTTTTCCCTGAAATAAAAAGCCATTGTGATTCATTCATCCCCAGGGACCTGGCCATTCGGACCAAGCCCCATCCCGGCCACATAGAACAGGCGGCCAAGGAGCTGGGACTTAAAACAGACCAAACCCTGGTCATCGGCGACCACCCAATGGATATCAAATCCGCTCAAGCCGCCCACGCCGGATCGGTCGGCGTGGCCACAGGGCGCATAAGCTTGGCCGAACTTGAGCAATCCGGGGCCGACCATGTTCTCGCAAATGCCGGTGAGCTGCTCTATCTACTGGAAAAATTAGAGTTTCAGCAAGACTGGTGAAGTAGAAAACAAATCCGGGGGAAACCGTATCAGGCCCAGCTGAAAGAGGTCCCGGTTATATTGCCCAGGGCCTTCAAGACCGGCCAGGGCGCAGGCAGAGCAGGGTCTTCGAGAGGCCTGGCCAGTCCTTTGTAAACCAGATGGTTTTCTTCCCAGGGCCAGGCCTGCACATCCAGCTCTCCGGCATCGTCAACATCTATTACCATGGCTCCCACCTTCGGGGTTTCAAAACAGGACCGGCACTGCCCCGGGCTGAGCCAGGAAGCCTTCTGGCCCAATGACCCCAGGACCAGCCAGGGCAAGGCCGCCATTTTCAAACTGCGGGCCAGGTCGTAACCCCTTTCAGGGCAGCCTGCGGCAAAAAATGAAGTTCCAGCCAAAAGCCCCTTTATTTCCCGATCAGTCAAGAGGGTTTGCCAGGCCGTAGGCCTCAAATCCCCGCCGAGCAACAATCCTTCCTCACCGGACCGGCAAAACTTAAGGGCCAACGAGGAGTTGGCCGCCCAGGCCCCGGGAGGGCCGCCCAAATCCCGGATCTGAGCCGCATTGAGGCCCAAAACCAGCAAAGGCGGCAACTCGCCGATTCCCCTGGGATCGGGCATCCTGGTTCTGGAATAGACCTTGGCCTTTAAACGAAAACCCGGACCCGACGAAGGCATGGGCTGCCAGATTATCCAGGAGCCGCCGGGACGGAAAACCAGCCCCCGTAAAAGGTTAACCGCCTTGAGCCAGCTATCCAGGCAAGGGGGGCAGCATAAGGGCCGCAAATACTGACTTAAAGGTGTCAAGGGCCCCAACTCCCCCAAGTCACGTAAAAATTTTAAAGAAAGATAAGAAGAACGGCGACGGCAATCCACCAGGATGCGATGAGCGGAGGCCAGGCGCACATAAAGGCAAATCCCGGCCCCGTCCTCAAAAACCAGTAGCCTCAGACCGGCCACTGGCATCTCCAGCCGGGGAGGCTCTGGGCCGCGGACCGCCCCAAACAAGCGGCCCGCAGCCTTGGCGGTTTATTTTGAATTGTTTTTGTCATTTCATTTCTTTTTTACAGACCGGGTCGGCCAGCTCTCTTTGCAGATCCGCTATCTGCTCGGCAGTATAGGGTTTCCCCATGCCCAACGCCTCGGGATTCCAGGCGGTTTCGGGGTTCAATGCCTGCAGGCTCCAGGCCTGGCAACCTTGCAGCTGGTCGGCCATCTCAGCCAATTCCTTGACCCCGTGCCAGGCAGGCCAGATGGTCGAACGAAACTCATGAGCACAGGCCCCGCTTTTTAAAAACGCCATGGTCTCCAGGACCTTCTCCAGGTCCACCACCTTGCCCGCCGCCCTGCGGTAGGAAAGTTGATCCGTGGGGGCCTTTATATCCATGGCCACCAGATCCACCATTTTGTCGGCCACCAGTTGTTTCACCATGGCCGGATTGGTGCCGTTGGTATCCAGCTTTATTTTAAAGCCCGCCTGCCTGAACTTCTCGATAAACAAAGGCAGGCCCGGATGCAAGGTGGGCTCCCCGCCGGTTATAACCACCCCGTCAATCCAGCCGGCAAAGGGCCCCAGCCTTTCCAAGACCCAGTCCACAGGCAGGGTGGCCACAGAGGCGGGGTCGCTTACCAACTGAAAATTATGGCAAAACGGGCACGCGAAGTTGCAGCCCGGTAAAAACAGGACAGAAGATATAAAACCTTTCCAATCCAGGAAACTGGTCTCTATGAATCCTTTGATCTCGGGCAGGGAATGATTTTTCCCCGCCTTTTTCAAAGGCGATTTAATCCGGGTTTCAGGCATTGGCCATCCGCTTGAGATAGGATTTGATCTTAATGGCGCCGGTGATATGGGATTCATCATCCAAAACCAGGATGGGCAGTTCCTTTTCCGCCACCTCCACCAGCTCATGCCAGGCCAAAGTGGCCAGAGCGTCCGCATTGTCCGGGGCCAGCACCTCTTCAATGACGCCCAGGGACTTGAGATCGAATTTGTCGGTTATATAGTGGCATTTATCGCATGCAGGCTTGGTAAAAAGAGTCATAACTACCCTCTCTTGATTCTTTATTTGCCTTGAGCCGTCTTTACAAAGCGGCCTGATTAATTAATTTGCTTTTTCAAAGCGCCAAAGGCCTTCCCCCTTGGGGCTAAGGATCCTCCCCGCCTCTTTTGTATGCTTAACCGGCCTTGGCCGTGGAAGCGGGCTGGAAAAGGCCGTCGTTTCTGTAGCGGTCTTTCAGCTCACCCAGTTTGCCCTTGTTCCAAGAGGAGATCTTGGTGAAATAACCGGTTATACGGGTTATGAGCTCCAGGTCCTCGGAACCGCACTGGCTGCATACTTCCTTGAGGCCCCGCTCATTGTGTCCGCAGGCCCGGCAGCAGGAAAACTCGGGGCTGAACGCCACCTGATCGTTTTTGGTGTCCCTGAAGATCTTGATCACAAAATTGGCCAGAGACTCCTTGGAAGGAGACTGTTCCCCAAGCCAGACATGGGTGATGGAACCGGCCTCGATAAGGGGATGGAAGCGTCCCTCCAGCTTGACCCTCTCTATGGGGTTTGTGTTGGAGCCCACGTTGAACAGGGTGGAGTTGGTGTAGTAGACCTCACCGTTGAAAATGTCGCCCTTGACATTGTGTTTGGCCTTCTCGGGGAAGGTCTTGAGGTCCAGTTTGGCAAAGCGGTAGGCAGTTGATTCGGCCGGGGTCTGCTCCAGCACAAAATGCATGCCGTGACGCTTGGAATAATGGTCGCAGAGAAGCTTCATATGGGCGATCACCTTGAGGCCGAAACGCATGGCGTCTTCCGACTCGTGCAGCTCCTGGCCCATATGCTCCTTGATCATCTCGTTTAAGCCCACCATGCCCACCAAATAGGTCACCCTGTGCATGCGCAGGTATTCCTGGCCGTCGAGTTTCATGGCCAGAAGGGCCAGAGGGCCTGTAGCGCCGTGGGAAAGCAATTCCTGGATAAAGGCCCTTTTCTGGATATGGGCCTCAATGGCCAGGGCCAGCCTGTCCCGCAGAACCTTGAAAAGCCTGGTGTCATCACCGGCCGCCTCGTAGGCCACCCTGGGCAGATTCACGGTCACGTTTTGCAAGGCGCTGTAACGCATCTTCCAGGGAGTCACCGCGTCTTCCAAGTCGCTCTTTTCCAGCTTAAAGGAAAGACGGCAGCATTCGCTGATCTTGGCGGTCTCGCCACGATCAAAGACAAAGTAGGTGTTGCCCTTGTCACTGGCCACGTCGCAAATGTGGTGCAGGAAATCCATGTGCCCTTCGGTCTGGAAGAACTTCTCGGTTATATGCACCAGGGGTTTGGGGAAGAAGAAAGGCCTGCCCGCGCCGTCGCCCTCTTTGTAGACCTCAAACAGCTTCCATACAAAGCGCTGGGCCTCTTTCTCATACTCGGCATAGGTCTTGCCGGTGTATTCTCCGTTGGGGCCAATGGCGGGCACGTTTTCAAAGTGCTTGGGGACTTCCCAATAGAGGTTTATATCGGTGAAAATGGCCTGACCGCCCCTGGCCACGGCCTGCTGACTGAACTCGAAGATCATGATCTGGGCCAGCTGCTTGATCTCATCGTCGCTCAAGCCCTCAAGGTAGGGCGCAAAGAACAGGTTCACCGCATCCCAGCCAATGGCTCCGGCAAAGTTGGACTGAAGCGCCGCGGCAAACTTGACCATGTGGGCCAAGAGCACCTCGGGATGCTTGGCCGGTTTGGCCAAGGCCAGGCTGTTAGGCAGGTTGAGGCCAAATTTCTTTATATATTCAAGACTTTGGCCAGAGCAGTAAGGCCGGTCTACAAAGCCCAGATCGTGTAGGTGAATATCCCCGCGCATGTGGGCGTCGCCCACTTCGGGCTTGAAGACATTAATCAGGGCATATTCCTTTTTAATGGACTCGGCCAAGGTGAGGTTGGTGGCCTCGGGCCCGTGGGGAACGTTGGCGTTCTCCTTGTTGGGCATGCGGATCATGGTGTCCACATCATAAAGCGGCACGCCGAGCCTGGTGTGGCGCAGACGCTCACTCTCCAGACCGCGCTCGATCAGCTTTGAGTTGACCATCTCACGGATAAGGGGAGCCGTCACCATCTGGATGCCGGACTGGCCGATGATCTGCTCGATCTCGGCCGCAATGGCATCTGCGGTATCGGTATCCAAAAGAGTCTCCCGGACCAGGGTTTCGGCAATTCGTCCGCGGTCCCACCCATCCATCTCTTCGTCGCTGGTGCGGACGAAAAGAGCCATATCAGTGGTTTCAGCCTCAGAGGCGGGACGCTCTTTGTTTTCCATGAGCTTAAGTTTGGTCATCTCTTCTCCCTCAACCGGAATTGGAGCAGGCTCCCGTCAGGGAACCTTCTTCACCCATTTCCGTGGATTATCTGCAAAGGGGAAAACCCTTTAGGTCTGCTTAGGATTGGGTTACATGGTTTGCCATACATGTAGTACGGTTTCTATTTTTAGACACAATATATGGTAGCGTCAACCCTTTTTTTTCATATAGGGATTAACTGGCTGGATAAGCGTGACCTTTTGGGTTTTATCCTTATGCTTGCCGGGTTTTGTCCAGATTGTGAATCCGGGCGGGTTCCACATGTGGTATGGTTTGGCCTGCCGGGCAACAAGTGTCAGAGGCTCGGGATTAATCCTCCGATCAATGACTCGGGGCACGACAGAAGTTAGACGGACGCTATGGCAGAAAACAACAAAAACCAATTAACTATTTGTTTTTAAATAACTTTAAAAAAAATAGTCTTTCATGTTCGTCTACCGCGGAGGCAAAGCTTACCTGAAAAAACAGGCCTTGCCAGGACCGTTTCACTTCACCTTATATCTGAACAGGTTAAGCGTTCCGAAAGGCCTTTCCCCCCCAGAAAGACTATGATATGCAACCTGAGCGGCGTTTGTTAATCCTGGCGGACCGGCTCAGTGCCAGAGGTGGAGCAGACCAGCATCTTCTGGCTCTCATACCTGAGCTTAAGCTGCGGTATAGAACGCTTCTGGCAGTGGGCAGGGACGACGGCACCCTCCAAGGCCCGGCAAAAGGCCGGTTGGGTTCATATTGCCGGTTAAAAGGGCTGAACCGGAGCGGTTTGAACAGACGGGGAAAACAAGGAGCCTTGAGGAGGCTCGAAAAGCTGGTCTGGCAATTTAATCCCGATATCATACATATGCAAAACATCATGGACCCCTGCCTGCTGAAAGCCGTGGCCGCCACCCAAAAGGCAGTGTTGACGGTGCAGGATCATCGCCTTTTCTGCCCCGGCAGGGGAAAGCTTAAAAAAAACCTCACCCTCTGCTTTGAGCCCATGGGCCCTGACTGCCTGACCTGCCTGGAAGACCTGGATTACGGCTCCAAAATGCTCGAATTGACCCAAAAACGTCTCCAGGCGGCCAGGGGCATGAAGGCGATTATAGTGCTGAGCAGGTACATGGCCCGTGAACTCAGGAAATCATGGATAAAATCGGGCGGGGCCTTTCCCGATCCCCATGTTGTGCCGCCTTTTATAAATAAATCCACCCCGGCCCTGAACAAGACCAGAGGCGGACACCATCTGCTGGCCGGCAGGATGGTCAGGCAAAAAGGTATTGACGTGGCTGTCAAGGCCAGGAAGTTATTAAAAAATCCCTTACCGTTAATAGTGGCCGGAGCAGGGCCTTTACAGGGAGTTCTGCAAAAAAGCGCCCAAAAGGAACCGGAAAACCTGATCATAAAGCCTTGGCAAAGCCCCAATAGCCTGCAGAACCTTTTGCGCAATGCGGTTTCCCTCTGGCTGCCGAGCCTGTGGGCCGAACCCTTTGGCATTGTGGGGGTGGAGGCCCTGGCCATGGGCAAACCGGTTGTGGCCTCGAATATAGGCGGGGTCCCGGACTGGCTGATAAATGGGAAAAACGGTTTATTGGTAAAACCCGGAGATGCAAAGGGCCTGGCCGATGCTGCGGATCAATTGAGCCAAAATCCCGCCCTTT
This sequence comes from Dethiosulfatarculus sandiegensis, assembly GCF_000931935.2. Classification (GTDB taxonomy): domain Bacteria; phylum Desulfobacterota; class Desulfarculia; order Desulfarculales; family Desulfarculaceae; genus Dethiosulfatarculus; species Dethiosulfatarculus sandiegensis. Next base: position 187,268 of record NZ_AZAC01000001.1, on the reverse strand, counting down.
CCGCCCAACTGGGCGAGTGGGGGCGGAAAAATGTCCTGTCTAAGTATCAACTACAAAATATCATTCCCAAAATGCTGAATATTTACGAAAAGGTCATCCAGGCCTGACCCCACAGAGCTTTCCACGGCCCCGGGACTCGTGCTATTACAAACATACCTTCATCTTGCCCGAGGAGGAACTCTTATGCCCTTTTCAGACGATTGGGGCCGCGATCCGCAGGTCAGGGCCATGCGCTTTATTTTCGCAGCCCTGGAACAGGCCCAGGAAGCCTTTCTCTCCCAGGCAGGCATTGACCCCTGGATGCAGAGTCTGGACCGGATCAGGTTCCGGGCCAGGGACTGGTTTGAAAGGGCCTGGCCGATGGCCCTGGAACGGGGGCAGGCGCGGGAGCCAGACCAAGCCTCGGCGCTCTATCTTCTGTGCCTTAAGCAGGCCCTCCTGGCCGAAGGCATTGATCCGGCTGCGAGCCTGCCTCCGGAAGCCGGGCCCATGCAGGATTTACTGGAACGCGTTCTCAAGAGGGCTTCCGGAAAGGGCCAATCGTCTCCTTGAAATCATGCAAATTTACAGGCCCACTTACTTCCTCCAAAGAGGGGAATTCATGGTCTGATTGTCCCACACGCTCCCGGGAAAGGTGATCAAATGATAAGACTCAGACTTTTTGGCCGTTGCCGCATATATCACGACCCGGTCTCCCCGGTGCTGATAGCTCCGGCCCAGGTGGGCTGGGAGGCCTGGTTCAGAAAAATAGACTTGGTCACCCCCAGAAGGCTTAAAGGTGAGGAACTTTTAATGCGGACAAGGGGATGGTGGACTGTAGAACCCTCGCAAGTGGCGAAAATTATCCGGGCCCGGGCGAAACTTGTGGTGGGTTCCAAGGGACAACTTATGGTAGAGAGTGAAGATGAGAGGGAAATCGAGGCCCTGAAACTGGATTTGGCCAAAAAGTTCCAAGACCAAGTTTTTCTGGCGCCATAAAAAAAGGAAAGAGGCGAAAAAGTGACAATATTCGGCAATATCCTTTGCTGCACAGACTTTTCCGGACGGTCCGAGACGGCCTTTGACAAGGCTTTGGCCCTGGCCCAAAGGGAAGATGCGCGCCTGACTCTTTTACATGTTGTAGTCCCTAATACTCCTCTTTTGCCGGGGAACCATATCAAGCCCCATAAAAAAACCCCGTTTCCGGAGATCGCTCAAAGAATCACTGATTTTGTGGAAGAGAATTATCGCCCCAAAGCCTGCGGCTATGAATTCAACCTGGCTCTCAGGCGGGGCCATCCCATGGTGGAGATACTGGAACACATCAAAAAAAATGAAAACGACCTTGTGATACTGGGCTCGGAGGGACTCGAGGGAGTGGGGCTCTATGTTTTGGGCTCCGTGGCTGAAAGGGTAAGCCGCAACGCTCCCTGCTCCTGCCTGGTGGTGCGCTGACTCCAAGGGGACGCGCCGGCAGTTTGTATTTGCTAAGAATTCACAACATTCACATGCCCGAACAAGGGGGAAAGCAAAAAAGATGGAAATGAACCTGTACCCGGAAAAAGGCGATCAAGGAAAAAGCATCAAAGGAACGGGTCTGGTTCATCTTTGCTATGGGCAGGGTGTGGGTAAAACCTCCAGGTGCGTCGGCCTTGCGGTGAGAGCGGCAGGCGCAGGCTACAAGGTGCATTGGGTCCAGTTCATGAAAGAGGGCGGTTCAAGCGAAACCAACAGTTTCGCCCTGTTGCCCAACATAAGCTACCAGTGCCCGGGCAAGCATCCCTTTATCAGTAAAAGCGGGCCCGGACCTGTGCATATAGAGCATGCCCGCAAGGCCCTCGAAATGGCCCGAGATGCCGTTCAGGCCGGCTGCGACGTGCTTATCCTGGATGAAATCCTCAACACCCTTCTTTTCAGTATCCTGGAGCCCAGGCACGTTCTTGAACTTATTTCTCTTTGCCGGGGCAGATGCGAACTGGTTCTCTCGGGAGCGGACACACCGGCGGAAATACTGGAACAGGCTGACTATGCCACTGAATTTGTAATGAGAAAACACCCTTACAACCAGGGCCAGGATGCCAGAAAGGGCATTGAATTTTAAACCGGGGTTTTCAAGTGGTTACCTAGCAGGCCAGATTAAGGCGTTCGGGCTCCACACCCTGTTTTTCAAGCCAGTTCCTGGCGCCTTGAAGCAAAAGCCTTAAATAACTATTCCCTCCGCCCAGGGCCTTGCGTCCGAAGTAGGGATTTATTTCCAAAAGCAGGGGGTTCTGATCCGGGTCCAAAATCAGGTCCACGGCGGCCAGGTCCAGCCCTGTCCTCTGCCTGAGCCTTTTGGCCAGCCCGGTTGCCTTGGCCAGGCATCCCGGCTCAGAAACCCGGTCCACCCTGCCCCCCTGGCTCAAGTTGGACCTGAATTCGCCTTGCTTGCCCACCCGCCAAAAACAATCCAGCACCTCGCCAATAAAGACCACCCTTATATCCCTGGCCCCGCATTCAACGTACTGCTGAAGCACCATTCCATCAGGGCCATGGCCGCATCTGGTGTCCAGGCGATTTTTCAAGCCCTCAAGCTCCCGGACCGACCCCACCAGAAAAACATTGGTGCCTTCTCCTCCGCCTGCGCCCTTGGCCAGCAGGGGGGGAGTCAGACCGGCCCCGATGACCCCTCCTTTTTGCCAGTGTTTAACCGCCTCATCCAAGGAGGAAAAGATCAAGGTTAAAGGGTGGGGTAAATCAAGGGCCGTAAAAAGGGCGGCATTGCCCACCTTGCCGTCCAGGTGCATTTGCAGGCCGGGCCGGGGAAAACAGGGTTTCTGGTATTTTTTGACCAGGCAATAAAGATCCTGCCTACAGACTTGGGGCAATATCACGACCCCGGCATTTGCCACCAATCTTTCTTCCAGAGGGCCCAGGGACAGTGCCGGGTCCAAAAGCCGGTTCTCATCCCCTTCCAGGGCGGGGTGAAAGCTAAGGAGATATGAATTCATGAAGCTCAAATCCCCTGAACAGGAATGGGTTGACAAAACACCGCTAAAGCACCATTCAATATAACCTGTGGGGTGCTAAGCGTCAGCTTTTAAGTTAGGCACAGGCTGGGAGATACCTTTAGTCGGCAAGATTGCAACACGCAAGTAAAAACCCGCATCGCAGGATCGCTTATCTCTCATTACATTTGCAGGGTTCATCCTGTATTTGGATTGAGTTTCAAGGTAACGGGCCATGGCCAGGTTTAAATCAATTTTAGTATTTCACTTTGGAGCATTAGGCGACTTTATAACCAGCTGGCCCGCCCTGGGCATGCTGCGCCTGGCCTGCACCACTAAAAGACTAGGTTTGTTCGGCAACCCATCCTGGGCCAGGCTGATCCTTGCTCCTGAATGTATCATGGATCGCGAATCCGGCAGATTTGCCCCCCTTTTTCTATCCAAGCCTCATTCAGCCACAGATGCCTTTTTAAAAAATTATGACTTGGCGGTTATTTTTTCCCAAAACCCCCGATCGGAACTGGAACAACATCTAAATACTGTCATGCCCCAAGAGTGCTGGCGCATAACCACCCGTCCAGAACTTGGCCGGCCACAGAACAGCTCTATTTTCCAGATAAAAGCCTTAAAAGAAAAAGGGCTCGCCACCAAGGCCCTCGCTCCGCCCTGCTGCCTCCCCCAAAACCTGCCCCAACCCAGACCGGTGGTGGCCCCGGGGAGCGGGGGCAGAAAAAAGCGCCTTTCCTGTGGGGAAGTGTTGAAAACCGTTTTGGAACTCGAAAAAACCTGGCCTGAGTGCCTTATCCTCCTGGGTCCGGCCGAAGACCCGGCCTATGTGGCGGAGATTCGCCTCGCCCTGGCCCAAACCAAGGCCAGGATAAAACAAAACCCCACCCTGCCCGCTCTGGCCGGTTATCTGTACAGGGCCTGTTTTTACCTGGGAGCAGACAGTGGGGTGAGTCACTTGGCCGGGGCCTTGGGTGCGCCCTCGGCTGTTGTTTTCAAGGCCAGCGATCCCCAGGTATGGACCCCGCAGGGGCCTCTTGTCCGGGCTTTGACTTACCGGGAATTCAACCAATTGCTAAATACAAATGAGCTGGCTTGTTTTGCCCGTACTTTTTCCGGGCAAAAAGAAGCCGGTTTATCCGGTCAGGAGCCTAAGTAAAGGGAAGAAAAACATAAAAGGTGCTGCCCTCACCTGGAGCGCTCTCGAGTTTAATATTGCCCCCATGCTCCCGCACCACCTTTTTCACTATGGGCAGCCCCAGTCCGGTTCCCACGATCATGCGGGTGTTAGCGTCCTTCACCCTGTAAAAACGCTCAAAAATCTTTTCATGATCTTCCGGCGGTATGCCAAATCCGTTATCCTTCACGGCTGTCTCCACCCCGCTTTCCAAGGCTCGGGCGGTCACGGAAATATCTCCCTTTTCCGGGGTGTAGCGCACCGCATTGCTCAACAGGTTGATGAAAACCTCCAGCACCGCAGGCCTTATTCCCAAAACAGAAGGCAGATCCGGGGGAATCTCCGCCTTTAATTTCTGTTCTTTTTCATCTGCCTTTACCGAGACAATATCCACTGCCTCGCTGATCAGCTCGCCTAAACTGATCTCTTCCTTTTCGCCCATGGCCCCGGCCTCTATTTTGGCCAGGTCCAGGAGCTCCTTGCTAAGCTTTACTATGCCTCCCACCCTGGCCGCGGCCCGGTCTATCAAGTGGGTCTGTTTCTCATTCAGCTCTCCGGCCAGACCTCTTTGCAGGGTCTGCAACTGGCTCAATACCGAGCTTAAGGGACTGGCTATCTCATGGGCCACAGTGGATACATATTCATTTTTCAATTGATCCAGGCTTATCCAGGCAGTGACATCCTCAAAAATGGCCATGGCGCCCAAAAGGACCCCCCGGCCATCCCTGAAAGGTGCGCAGGTAACTTGCAGATGGGTGGGAGGCCCCTGATTATTTAATGATATCGTGCAGGTAATCCCGTCAGAGTCAATCTCTTCCCCGCTTAAGACCGCATCCAACGCCCGGTTCACCTCCGGGCAGTCCAGCACCTGGTCAGGCCTTAGCCCCTGGGGATCATCCCCCTGCCAGGTGGAAAGCCGACGCAGGGCCGGGTTCATCACCGCAATCAAGCCCTCCTTATCCACCAGAAGCACCCCGTTGGTAAGGCTATCCACCAACACCCGGTTGCGGCTCTTTTCCAGGGCCATGTCCTTTAAGGTGCGAACCCTTTTCAGCACCTTTTCCACCACCAGCCTGAGATCCTGCGGTTTGAAAGGTTTGGCCAGAAAATCATCCGCACCCTGTTTCATGGCTTCCACCGCCTTGTCCAGGGTGGCATAGCCGGTAATCACCACAAAGGCCATATTCGGGTGCTTTTTACGCGCTTCGGCCAACATCTCCATACCGCCCATGTTGGGCATCATCAGGTCAACCAAAGCCAGATCAGGCTGGTCTTTTTCAATGGCCTTTAACCCGTCCAAGCCGTCCTCGGCATCGGTTATAATAAAGCCCTGGGGTTCCAAAACCCTGCGGCAGGCATCGCGCAGACGCTTTTCATCATCCACGATGAGTATTCGGTAGGGGATTTCCGCGGTCACGATATCTCCTCGTCTTCCATAATGACAGGCTCCATCTCCCGGATCAGAGCCAGGAACTCATCCGGAGCCTCAGGCGGCAAGCGCACCAAAAAGGTGGTTCCCTGGGGGCCGGTCTCTTTTACGGAAATCATGCCGCCATGCCTTTCCAGCACCCCGAATACAACGCTGAGTCCCAGACCGGTTCCCTTGCCCACCGACTTGGTCGTAAAAAAAGGATCAAATATTTTGTTTACATAATCAATGGAAATCCCGGGACCGGTGTCAGAAATTTCCGCATGCCGCCAGCCGTCGGGACCCATTACGGTTGTGACCGTGAGCCTTCCGTGACCTTCCATGGCATCAACCGCGTTCATGAGAAGGTTGATAAAAACCTGCCGCAACAGCTTGGGATCGCCCTGGATTAAAAGCGGTTCTCTTGCGTAATGGCGTATCACTTCCACATTCAGAAAAATAGAATCATCCCTTATGAGGTTAAAAGCGTCCTCCACCACCTGGCTCAAATCAACGTTCTTAACCTTCAAGTCGCTCTGGCGGCTGTAATCCAGAAGCCCTTTTACAATTTCGCGGCATCTTTCCGCATCTTCCAATATACCTGAAAGATCATCCTGAGCAGGGCTCTCAGGGTCCAGGGACTCTTTTAACAGCTCGGCTATGATGGTAATGCCGGTCAGGGGATTATTGAGTTCATGGGCAATGCCGGCGGCCATGCGCCCCAGTCCTGCCAGTTTGTCTGACTGCAAAACCTGCATCCTGGCCTGGGCCACCTCGTCTTCCATTTTCATCTGCTCTCTCAAGTCAGTAAAAATACCGACTGTGGCCACTGGTTTACCTTCCCTGTAAACCAAGGCCGAATTTATGCGCCCCGGTATCTCCTCTCCGCTTTTGGTGCGCACCTTGGTGCGGATCATAAGGGCTCTGCCCTGGTTGGCCTGCATGGTCTTGCGCACCTTTTTGAGTTCTTCGTCAGTGGAAATCTTCCAAAGTGGCTTGCCCACCAGCTCTTCCACCTTGAAACCCAATACCCTTTCCACACTCCTGTTCACAAAAAGAATCTTGCCTTTTAAGTCCGCAGCCACCACCACCCCCACCAGGGAGTCCAAAAGGCGGTTCAAGAATTCATTGGTCTCCACCTGGATGTCATGCAGGCGCTTGGCCTCGGTAACATCATTCAAGGATTCAAGCACACCCCAGACATGCCCCTTTTTGTCAAGCAAAGGAGTAAGACGCACCTCTTCCATCATTGGTTTGCCCAGCCTGTCCTTTGACTCATGCAAAATACAGCATTCAAGCCCGCTGTTAAAAGCCTGTCTGAAATTGCAGTAGCTCTCCGGGCACGGAGTGGTCCTGCCGTGGAAAACCTCATAGCAGGGCTTGCCCACCGCGTCTTCTCGGTCAATGCCAAAGCGTTTTAAAAAGCTGGTATTGACTTCCCAGATCAGCATGTCCGGTTTAAGCACTACTGTGGGAAATGGAAAACACTGAAAGACACTTAAATAAAATTCCGCTTCCGAAGGCACAGGATATTTTAAGGCATCAGTCATGCTTTTCTCTCAAGGAGTGCAAAAATAATGGGAGAGCCCTTTAAGGGCATGGGATGTTTTTTGCGGATTTATAAACAAAAATAAAGAATGCATTACTGCGGCAAAAGCCAGGGGCCGCACCCCCACCTGCTCCAGGGCGGCAAAGGCAGTGGATGCAATTCCCGGCCTGTCCCCGAAATGGGGCCCTTGCAGGTGAAACAGGGAAACAGGTTGGGGATTTTCCTCGGGCAAAAGGCCTGAATCCTTAAACTCATTTTGCAGAAGATGCAGATCCTGAAAAGGAGCGCAGGCCAAAAAGCGGAAACAACCGTTATCCTTGAATCCGCTGAAAAACACCGTCCTGGCCGTCAGCTCCCCTTTTACACAGGCAAAGGCATCCAAAGGTTCTTCACAGATCCCTGAGAGGAGTGCGGTTCCGGTCTCCGGGTCGAGGTGATACACCATTATGGGTTTTTCCGCATACCTGGTGCTTATCTCGGGCGATGGGGTTGTTTTATCTTTCCCGGGCAACGGGCTTTCAAGCCCTGCGTCAGACGGAGAAGCCCCGCTGGGCAGGCCCAGGGCCAGGGGCAAGGTGTCCAAGGCCTCCATCAAGTGTTCTTCCTGTAAAACCAGGGTAAGGGCGGCCAGAGAGGTGCCCAGCCCCAAGGGAAAGACGTTTTTCTTTTTTAAAACCTGCCAGATCCTGGCCGGAAGCATGAGTCCCCGCCCCCTGGGGTAAAGGTTCAAGGCGGTGGCATCCCGTTCCAAAACAGGCCTTTTGAGCCCCAGCATCTGGGCCCTTAATGCAGCGAGTTTAAGGGCCAAGGGCCCGGCCTGGGCAGGAACGGCTAAAATAACTTGTTGGGATGATGAAGAGTCAAAGGCCGTGGTGGCAAAAACGATATTGATGTGATGGGCGGCCAGATCGGCCAAGAGTTCGGCAAGGGCGTAACTTGGATCACGCGGCCACCTTAAAAGATGCAAGCCCCCGCATTGTTTTAACCCGCTTATCATCTGGCCCCACATGTCAAAAGACACTAACCTCCTTAAAGGTAAATCAAAAAGCATTTACCTTTTACTGCAGGCGGTATGCGCCGCATGCCGCGACTTATAGGCGGCATGCGGACCTGACAAGTCTTAATTTGAAAAACCCTTCGGTTTTTCAAATACTTAGTCGGTAGTCTTTTAATCCTTGGGGCGGCCTGTTTGTAAGTCCGCCAAAAACACCCATAAACATAAGGGGCCGGAACGGCCCGCCCTCAAAAAGGGCGAACCGTTCCGGGCCTTAAATTTTTCGGGTCGCAGATGGGGTGATAAAAGGCTTTCAGCCGATCAAGTCTCCGACCATCTCGGCCAGCTTGCCCATATCAACCGGTTTGGCCAAATATTCATCGGCCAAAAGCTGCATACCATCCTGATGTGTATAGGTAGTTGAGTTCACTGCCGAACCCACTGCGGTCAACATCACGACGGGAATATTTTTGTAGTTTGAATCCTGTTTCAGTTCCTCGCAGAGTTCATAGCCGTTTTTGCGCGGCATCATGACGTCCAAGACCAAAAGGTCGGGCTTCTCTGCCTTGATGCTCTCAAAGGCCTCCACCCCGTCATAAGCTTTGCCCACTCTGTAACCCTTGGCCTCCAGATTAATGGCTACTGTCTCCACCAGATCAGGATCATCGTCCACAATAAGGACGTACTTGGCATCGGCCATTGTCTCCTCCTTGGTTAGTGAGTAGGACTTTTTCTTTGCCGGCTTATGGCGACTCTCTAAACTTCTGGGCGGGGCAAAAGCCCGGAGCGCTCCATAATTTCAGGCATCTTGTGCTCCCACTCGATGGCCATGATATGCACGCCCTTCACTCCAGGAATTTCCTTGAACTCTTCAATCTGCTCACAGAGCATCTTGATGCCTTCGTCAGCCGCGTTTTCCTTGGGCACTCCGGAAATGCGTTTCACCACATCATCCGGAACATCCATACCGGGAACCTTGTTGGCCATGTAACGGGCCATGGGGGCGGATTTCAAGGGGGTGACACCCGCCAAAACAGCGGTTTTTTCAGTCAAGCCCATATCCACTGCCATCTTCATGTACTCACGGAACTTATCCATGTTGTAGATACACTGGGTCTGGATAAAGTCCGCTCCGGCGGCAACCTTTTTAGCCAGGCGGAACACCCTCAATTCGAAGGGATCTCCAAAGGGGTTGGCCGCCGCACCGATAAACATCTTGGGAGAGCCCTTCAGATCTGCGCCGCCCAGGAATTTCTCTTCGTCCCGCATTTTTTTGACCATGGAAAGAAGCTGAACGGAGTCAATATCAAAGACTCCATGGGCCTCGGGATGGTCGCCGAACTTGGGATGGTCGCCGGAAAGGCAGAGCATGGTGTTGATGCCCAAGGCGGCCGCACCCAGGATGTCGGACTGCATGGCCAGGCGGTTCCTGTCCCTGCAGACCATCTGGTAGTTGGGCTCCAGTCCCATTTCCTTGGCAATCAAAGATGTGGCCCAGGAAGACATGCGCACCATGGCGGTCTGGTTGTCGGTGATATTGACCGCGTCAACTATGCCTTTGAGATAGCCGGCTTTTTTGTGCACCACCTCTATGTCGCAACCGCGAGGCGGACCCAACTCTCCGGTAACCGCAAAATGACCGGCCTCCAGGACTTTTTCCAGTCTGCTGTCACTTTTCATGAGAACAAGTCCTCCCTCACTATCTTACGCGGGCCACCGCCGCCGGCCGGACGCCAATCCTTGGGCTCCATAAGCTTTTTGTACAGATCAGTACGGCCCAGGGCGACCAGCCTGTCCCAAATGAGCTGCCAGGCGCAATCCACATCTTCTGAAATTTCACACTTGCCGTGGTCGGAACCACCGCAAGGACCATTGAACAATTTTTTACTGCACCTTGAAACCGGACAGATTCCTCCGGTGTATCCCAACACGCAGTCGCCGCAGCCCTGGCAGCGCTCAGCCCAGATGCCCTGGCTCTCGCTGGCGCCCATAAAGGTGGTGTTCACCATGGGGAAAACCGGCATGTCCTTGTAGCGGCCGCTGATGGTCTGCACGCCGCACCCGCAGGCCATGGAACAGACGGCATCGTATTTATCAATATTTTTGGCAATTTCTTCGACGTACTCAGGGTCGCACTGGCGCTCCAGGGTCAGTTCGTCGATTTCAAGTTTCTTGCCCTGCTTCAAAAAGGCCATGCTCAAGGCCGAGGCGAGAATCCCCACCTCCTTACGGCCACCGGCGTAGCACACGGTCACGCACTCATTGCATCCAATCAACAGAATCTTGTTGAATGGGGCAACATAGTCCATGATCTCTTCTATCGGCTTTCTAACAGCAGTGATCATGTTCAGCTTCCCCCTAGGCCGCAGCCTTTTTGGAACCTTCCTTTATGGGATTGGGACCCAACTGGCGAATTTTCTCGGTGAACTCCGTGGCGATTTCGGCAAACTGCCTACCCTGCCCGGCGCTCATATGCACCATCTCAACCCGCTCGCTTTCAATCCCGATATCCTTCAGGAGCTCCTGGACGTAAGTGACACGGTTGTTGGCTTGCACGTTGCCGTTTTTAAAGTGACAATCCCCCACCAGGCAACCGGCCACCAGCACACCGTCGGCCCCTTTCTGCAGGGCGCGCATGATATGAATGGTGTCCACCTTGCCGGTGCAGGGGACTTTTATGATATTTACGTTAGCGGGATACTCCAGCCGCATGGTTCCGGCCATATCCGCCGCTGTATAGGCGCAGTAGTGGCAGGCAAATGCCACCACAATGGGCTCAAAGGCAGCCATTACAGTACTCCTTCCAAAAGGGCGTCAGTGCGATCCATTATCTGCTCGTCATAGTAGCCCTGCAGGTGAATGGCCTTGGCCGGGCAGACTGAGGCGCAGATGCCGCATCCCTGGCACTTGGCCGGGTCGATCTCCGAAAAACCGTCCGCATTGATAAAAGGCACCTCAAAGGGGCAGGCGCGCACGCAGACCAGGCAGGCCGCGCAACGTTCGATCATGACCTTGGCCACGCCGCCTTCCACTGCCTGTTTCTCCTGGGCCAGGATGGCAAGCGCACGACCGGCGGCCGCCTGACCCTGGGTCACAGCCTCGTTCAGGGACTTGGGAGCCAAGGCGGAACCGGCCAGGAACAGTCCGGGAACCGGAGAGTCCACAGGCAGATACTTGGCATGCTGTTCCATAAGGAAACCGGTTTCACTGCGCTGCAGGCGGAAGATGGAGGCAAGCTCCTCGGTCTCCTCGTCCACCGCCACCTGGGGCACGGAGAGCACCAGGGCGTCGGTGGCCATCTCAATGGGCCTGCCCAGAACCGGATCGGTAAAGCGCAGTTTAAGATCGCCGTCATCCTGACGCACCTGGGGAAGGTCTTCCGGATTATAACGCACAAACAAGACGCCCTTTTCACGGGCCGCACGATAGGATTCCTCGGCAGTGTAGGGCATGCGCATGTCGCGGTAAAGCACAACCAGCCTGGAGCCTGGCTTCTGCTCCTTGAGCCACAAGGCGTTCTTGACCGCGGAACGGCAGCAGACCCTGCCGCAGGCCGGGTTGGTTTCGTTCCTGGACCCCACGCACTGAATCATGACAACGGTGTTCAGATCATCGGTTTCACCGTCGGACAGGCGTTTTTCCAGCTCCAGCTGGGTCAGAACCCTCTGGTCCTGGCCATAGAGATATTCAGTGGGCTTGTACTCGGAAGCACCGGTGGCGATCACGGTTACACCGTGTTCAACCTCCTGGTAGTACATGGCCGGACCGGACTGGATGGAGGTCTTAAAGGCTCCCATCTCACCCTGGTGATCCACGATCAAAGCCTCTTTGATGACCTCGATCTTGTCACTGGCCTCGACCTTTTTAACCATTTCCTCCACCTGGGGAGGCACCGGGCTGCCGTCTAAGCTGCGGGCCAGCTTCCTGGCCATGCCGCCCAACTCCTTGGATTTTTCAACCAGGTAGACCTTGGTTCCCTGCTCGGCCAGGCTCAAGGCCGAGGCCATGCCGGAGACACCGCCGCCGACCACCAAAGCGGTCTGCTCAACAGGCTGGAAATGAGAATAAATGGGACGGGCGGCCCGCACACCGGCCACAGACATACGGACCAAGTCAATGGCCTTGGTTGTCGCGGCCGCGGGATTATTCTGATGCACCCAGGCGGCCTGCTCGCGGATATTGGCCATATCCAGGTAGGCCTTGTTCAAACCGGCCTTGCGCACACTATCGGCAAACAGGGTCAGATGGCTTCTGGGGCTGTAACCTGCCACAACCACCCGGTTGATGCCGTTTTCCTTGATGCTTTCAGTCATGCGGTCCAAGCCGGCCGAAGTCCAAAGAAGTTCGACTTCTTCCACATGGGCCACCTCGGGCATCTTCTCCATATAATCGGCCAGGGCCTTGAAATCCACCACACGCTTTACGCTGGCCCCGAAATCACAAATATAAACGCCGACCTTGGGCTCTTCTTTGGTCACATCCCGCTCAGGCGGCATATCCTGCTCGGGGACCAAGCCGGGGGCGGGGTTCAAGTGTTTGGCCGCCTGGCAGGCCGCGGCCGAACCCTGAATCACCGAATCCGGGATATCCCGGGGGCCCAGGGCCATACCGCAGGCATACACGCCCGGACGGCTGGTGGAGACGGGTGAAAAGTCATGGGCCGCCATGAAGTTATAGGGATCGAGTTCCACACCCAGATTTTCGGCCAGTTCCTTGGCGTCGCAGGGGGCGTGGAATCCGGTGGCCAGGACCACCATGTCCAGCCTGGCTTCCTGGGCCTTGCCGTCCTCGTCCATGTAGGAGAGCACCGAATCGCCGGTCTTTTCATCCCTGAACACGGTGTGGGGGCGGCAACGCACAAAGTTGACCCCGTTTTCGTTTTTGACCCTCTGGTAGTACTGCTCGTAGTCCTTGCCCATGGGACGCATATCCATGTAGAAAATGGTAGCGTCCAAATCATCGGCAAAGTGCTCCAAGGCCCAGACCGCCTCTTTCATGGCGAACATACAGCAGATGGAGGAGCAGTAAGGCTTGCCGGGCTCTTTGGTTGTCCTGGAGCCTACACACTGAATCCAGCCGATTTTCTTAGGCTTTTTGCCGTCGCTGGGGCGGGAGAAGACACCGCCGGTGGGGCCGGAGGCGCTTAAGATGCGCTCAAATTCAAGGCTTGTGACCACATCCGGGTTGCGGCCATAGCCCAGGATGCCCTGCAGGCTGATGGGGTCGAAAAGCTCGGCCCCTGTGGCCACGATCACCGCGCCCACTTCCAGGATCTTGTCTTCGGGCTGCATATTCAGGTCAATGGCATCCTGCTCGCAGACCTCGGTCCAGCTGTTGTCGTCGGTGAGCTGATCCTTATTAATGGAATAGGCCATGGGCACGGCCTGGGGATAACGCATGCAGGTCGGCGCACGATGATCCAGCCCCGGAGTAAAAGAGACAGCCCCTTCCGGAGCGGCCTTCAAGCATTCACCGCAGGCGGTGCAGCGATTGAGGTCGATATAGCGAGGTTCGGTCTTGACGCTGACCTTGAAATCGCCGGGAGCGCCGATAAGGCCGGTCACCTTGGTCAGAGGCAGAACCTCAATATCCAGGGAATGGCCGCTCTTGGCCAGTTCCGGGGCCAAATAGCAAATTTGACAGTCATTTGTGGGGAACTGCCGGTCCAACAGAGGTAAGTAACCACCCAAGGCAGGTGATTTATCCACCACATATACTTTACGGCCGGTCTCGGCCAGATCCAGCGAAGCCTTTATGCCCGCTATACCGCCGCCTACTATGAGGACCGAGTTGGCGCGGTCGATTGATTCTTGATTCGACATGGGATAGCCCCATCCTTTCCGTTCACGACAAACCACCCTGGGCCCGTCAAGGTGATGAAACTTGACACGGCTCCAGCCGGCCGACCGGCGTTTTTGCGGCCGCTCCACTGTAACAGGTGTTGAGCGTTTGTTAAAAGCCGGTTGCATTACGGCCGAAAGGAGTCTTTTCCCTGGAGGGAAAAACCCTTGGCCAATTATTACCTAAGTCCTTCCGGATTATAACTTTACAGGCGATTTGCCAAAAATCCATGACAACGCAAAGCCGCCTTCAATATCTCCGACGCCCCATACCCAAGGGGAAGATTGCCCCATTTGTCGCTTTCGTCAAGCCACAACCTGGGGTTAGGCGGGGAAAAAACCCTTACCGCCCTGAAATAATCTTCTTTTTTTTACCTAAAACCCCGGCCGCGCGCTACATGCCCGCGCTGCTCAAAATCTCCGGCATGCGATTTTCCCAGCCGGTGGTGACCAAAAGAACGCCCTGACAGGCCTTTCTAAGCTCTGCCACCGTTTCTCCGGCAATTTTTACACACTCGCCGGTGCGGTCCGAGGCCATGCGAATTCTTCTGATCACATCTTCACTTATATTCACCCCGGGAAGGTTCTGATTCATATACCTGGCCATGCCCACTGATTTCAAGAGCATAACGGAAGCAAAAACCGGCACCCCAAGCTCTTTTGCCTCTTCCATAAAGGACGCGAAATCTCCCGGGTCAAAAACCGGCGGAGTAATTACAAAGGCCGCACCCTTGTCCACGGCCTGCTTGGCTTCGGCCAGGCGAACCTTGGCCTGGGCCTTATCCACCCAGGGTTCCAGCCTCACCCCCGCCAAGATGCGGGGTGTTCCATTCAGCTCTTTGCCTCCCAGGTCCTGCCCCTGGTTCAAGGCCGCCACAGCCTCCATAAACCCCGGCACATCCAGATCATGGACCGGCTTGGCCTTTAAGTGGTCGCCCATTTCAATGGGACGTCCCTCCACGGCCATCACCGCACCGAGCCCCAGAACCTGCGCACCAAGAAGATCGCCCTGCAGGGCCAGCCTGTTTCGATCCCTACAGGAGAATTGCACAATGGCCTCAAGTCCCTGCTCCTTGAGCACCACTGCCCCGGCCATGGCCGAAAGACGCATGATGGCATAGGCCATGTCCGGTATCAGGACCGCATCCACCCGGCCCTTGATGTGTCTTGCGTTCTCCACGAAATCCGAGAGATTAACGCCCTTGGGCGTCTCCATTTCGGCCAGCACCAGGAAGTCTTTGGATCTAAGAATGTCTGCCAAGGCCATAAGGTATCCTTCCCCGGGTTTTAGGGTGGACAAGAATTCCGCCTGGGGCCGCTACCCCCGCAAAACCCCGGACGACAGGTCGGTCAAGCCCGTGACATAATCATGTCCGGGCCTCCGCCCCTAAAGGTTAAAGCGCCTCCATTCCATGATTTTTTCTTGGGTTGACTTTTTTAAACAGTTTCCTCTTTTTACCTTATTATCAATATGTTTCGCTTAGAAACACCTACCCTGCAACCCTCCGGCCTGGGGTCCCGGGCCCGGCGGAGGGTTTTGGGTAATCTTAGATTACCGGTAAACCCAATCAGGCAATGCGTGATTATTGTCACAACTGGTAATAACCGGGTTGTTTTTTTAGTGCAAGAAAAAAACTTGTTTTCCCATTCAGATATCTAGGTTTACACCAGGGATTTTATGAGTTTATTATTTGATATTATTACTTTTTCCATACTACCGCGAGACTTTGGTCTTTTTAAGTGCAAATTATTGTCGGGTCCTCGAAATCCGACAATTTCCCCGGAGTTCACAAAAATGTTATGGTGGTTCGGCCCGTTTTCCCGTTACCGCAAAGGGAGCAAACCCCATGAGCCGCATACTTGTCATTCACCACTCTCAATCCGGCAAAACCGCCCGCCTGGCTGAAGAAACGGCCAGGGGGGTGCGCTCCATTGAGGGCGCGGTCTGCCTGGCCAAGCATGCTTCCCAAGCCGGACTTGAAGATCTGCTTCATTGCGACGGCATTTTGATAGGATCTCCCGAGTACTTTGGTTATATGGCCGGAATTATAAAAGATTTTTTTGACCGCACCTATGAGGATGCCAGAAAACACCAAGAAATCTTTAAAAAACCCTATGCCCTTTTCATCTCCGCCGGAAACGACGGCGCCCAGGCGGCGCTTTCCATTGAGCGCATCTGCCTGGGTTATCCTTTTAAAAAGGTGGCCGCCCCGGTGATCATAAAGGGCGAGCCCGGTGCAGAAGACCTGAAGGCCTGTTTTGAGTTGGGCGGAGCCATGGCCGCGGGTTGCGGCCTGGGTATTTTTTAAGCTCGGTTTGAAGGGACTTGATGAGTAACAAAAACGCCCGGATTGTGGTAGAGTTGGCCCATTATGAATGAGACAACACAAATTATAGTATCCATAGTTTTTTTGATAGGGGTCTTTTTCCTGACCCAGTTCTTCATGGCCAGAAAATACCGGGCCGCAGCCGAAAAAATCGTGAACGGCATGAAAGAAAAAGGCGCGGTCTCTCCGGAAACGGCTATCGAGATAGATTTCGGGAAAAAAAACCTTTTGCAGATGGGGGTCAGGGATTACCGCCCCAAGGCATTAAAGGCGCTGGTTTCCGCCGGGGTTATCAAGGTAACGGACGAGGGCCTTTGCTACGTACCCGAAAACCCGGGGCAAGAAGAGGAACCGGACCAGGATCAGGATTTGGAAATCGAAGAAAACTTCAAGTCCGCCTGAGACAAGGCCGGATCAGATCCCTTTCAGGTGCGCTCAAGGAACATGATCAAAAAGAAGCCGTTTATTATTGCGGCCCTGATTTGCGCGGTGGTCTTTTCTTTTGGCAGCTGTGCCGCGGCCACTGAAAACGCCTTTGACGACTTGGCCGCCCACCTGGCCTTGGACGACATTGCCAGCGGGCTGGCCATGAATCAAAGCGGGCGCTACGACGAAGCCATAAAGCGTTTCACCAGGGCCATCAACTCCGGCAGACTCTCGCCCGACAACCTGGCGATTGCCTACAACAACCGGGCAAATGCCTATCTGGACAAGGGAAACGTGGGCAAGGCCGCCGGAGACTATAATCGAGCCATCTCCGCCAGCCCCAACTTCACCCAAGCCCTTTACAACCGGGGCATACTAAATTACCAGCTTAAACGCTACAAGGATTCCCTAAAGGATTTCAATAAGGCTATAGAGCTGGACCCAGACTACGCCGCTGCTTATTTCAACCGCAGCTTTCCCCTAATCAAACTGAACAAACCGAAGCGAGCCGAGGCGGACCTGAAAAAGGCCGTTTCCCTGGACCCGCTTAACCGCAAGTATCAGGCCCGGCTTTTTAAAATTCAGGAATTACAGGATGAGCCCAATAACAAATAAGCGGGCGGCAATCCTTAATCCGCCAGGGCCTGCTCAAAGACCTCCAGGGTCTGGCGGGCGGCCCTGGAAAAACGGAAATAACCGGACCGCTCATAGCCCTTTTGCCGGTATTCTTCCCTGACCTCCAAGTCTGAAAGCATGCGGTCCAATCCCCGGGTCATGTCCTCCACGTCCAGGGGATCCACCAAAAGAGCAGCCCCCCCGGCAACCTCGGGGCTGGCCCCCTGGCTGGAGGCAATCACCGGGCAACCGGTGGCAAAGCCCTCGCAGACCGGAATACCGAATCCTTCATAGATACTGGGGAAGAAAAGCGTCTGGGCCATGCGGTAGATATGGGGCATATCCAGGTCATCCACAAAGCCGGGGAAATGAATATGGGCGGCAGCCGGGTTTTTTTCCGCAAAAGCCAGGTCCTGATCGAATTTCCAGCGCTTGAAGCCAACCACCACCAAGGGAATCTTGTGTTTTGGCTGAACCCTGGAAAAAGCCTCCACCAGGCGCTCAAAATTCTTAAGTGGTGTAAGGCCCCCCACAAAAAGGATGTACTTTTCAGGCAGCTGGTATTTCCGCCTCACCTCCTCCAGAACCTCCCGGGTTGGCGCGGGCTCGAAAAAATGATCCCCAGCCCCTTCATGCACTGTCACCACTTTTTTCGGGTCTGCGCCCACAAAATTGATGATGTCCAGCCTTGAACTCTCGGCCGGCGCCAGTATGCGGGCCGCAGCCCGGCAGTAAAGGGGCATGAAAAGCTTGAAATACTGCCTGTCCACAAAGGGGAACAACTCGGGATGTACAAACTGCTCAGGCCGCAGGGTAAGGATTCTTTTCTGCCTGGCCCAAAGCGGCACACTGAGTTTGGGATTGTAGATGATATCCAAGTCCAGGCTATTGGCCAGGCGGGGCACGGAAAGGTGATCCCAGGCAAAACGGTTTTTCCCGCTGAGAACATGTTCGCTCACCCTGGGGTCTTCGGCATAGGTTCCCAACATCTGGTCCGATGCATATATCAGGGCAAAATGGTGCTGATTGGAATCGGCCAGGAAACCCTTCAGCATATTCTGCGTATAGGTGACTATACCGCCCTTTTCCTGGATATGGCGGAGCATTATCCCAATCCGCATCTGATCAGCTCCTTTTATGCCGGGGCCTTTAACACCTGTTCGGGCCCGGCAAGACAACCTTGACGCCGGTATCGCCAGCCAGCCCGTAACGGCAGGTTGGTTTCTCTTACAAACACTGCTTTTCGGCAAACAAAACCCTTTTGGGAAAAGCCCGTAATGGCCGGAAGTATACCAAAAACCCCTTTCAACGCTAAGCCACGGGAAGCCAAAGAAATTCCATTCCCGAAAAGGTAGATTAAATCATAATTGATTTCACACCTCTTTTCTGTATAAGAATACATATTTTCAGCTGGAAAAAATTCATCTCATTGCCACACAACTAACCTTGATTACCCTTATCAACCCCTTATAATGTTGACTTATAAGTCTATTAAGCCAGCGGCTTAATCTACCAATCAACAGTCTGCGTCCTAAACTTTACGCATTGCCAAAACGCGTCAACTCGAAGAGATTATTCAGAAACTGAATAGTTATTCCGGCAAAGATTTCTTGACCAAACCAGGTTCCTTGTGCAAATCTTACGCAGGGGTGAACCTTGTAAAAATCCTGACTAAAAATTATCCAAGCAATCAAACCTTCAAATAAGGCGGGGAAGGAACAGGCTCTATTGGGAACTGAAAGGAGAGAGGGAGAAATGAGCAAAGGTATCAAACGCATATTGGCCGCATTATTTGTGGCCGGCCTGATGTGTTTTGCCGCCACAACAGGTTATGCCGCAGGCTTTGGCCTTTATGAGTGGGATAACCGCGCCATGGGTATGGGCGGCGCAGTGGTGGGTATGCCCGAAGGACCCGAGGCCCTGTCAGTCAACCCCGCCGCCATTGCCTGGTTGGACCGGGTTCAGGCCAAGGTGGGTGTTTGTGTGGTCAACCCCTCGGCGGATGTCAAGACTACAAACATGTATGACAGGGGCAGGACCACCACTGCCATGGATGAAAAATACCACCTAGTTCCCCACGCCTATGTATCGACCCCGCTTTTCAAGCAGGTCTATTTCGGCTTGGGTATGTTCAGCCGTTTCGGTCTGGCCGCGGAATATGAGAAAAATTGGCCCGGCCGTTACAACAGCTACCTGGCGCAGATCGAATCATTCAGCGTGACTCCGGTCTTCTCCTTCAAGATCAATGACCAGCTGGCCATCGCCGGTGGACTTGAGTTCATGTATTTTGACCTCAAGCTGAGCCAGACCATAGACGCCACCAAATATCTCTATGCCACCGGCAATACCGGGCCGATCGCAGCCGGGATCATTCCTCCCACGGTCAACGACCCCCGTACCAACGCCATGGATGTCAACCAGAAACTTGAAGGCGACAGCAAGGGTTACGGGTACAACATCTCCTTAAGCTGGATGCCCAAGAAAAACCTGGGTTTTGGTTTGACCTATCGCAGCGAGGTTCACCAGAAGGTAACCGGTAGTTCTCAGTATGAACGCGCTCCCCTGGTCAAAGCCATCTTCGGCAACAACCTGTTCCAGTTCTCAGACGTCACCGGCACCATAGATTTACCCGCCCAGATCCTGGTCGGCGTGAACTACAAACCCACCGAGAAATGGAACCTGGGTGTGAGCGCCATCCACACCATGTGGAGTTCCTACGACGCCCTGACGGTTGAGTTCCAGAACCTGCGCGCCATCGGCCTGCCCTCCAAGACCAGTGAAAAGAACTGGAGCGACGTGTGGCGCTTCCAGTTTGGCGTTGAATACAAGGCGCTTGACTGGCTGGCTCTGCGGGCAAATTACGTATACGATGAATCCCCCATTGACGGCTCATTGGCCGACTACCTGCTGCCCACCAGCGACAGAAACATCTTTGGTGTCGGCGCGGGCTTCATGGTCACCGATAACCTGGCCATTGACGTCAACTACTCCTACTTAATGCAAAAAGACCGCACCGTTGCTTCCCGTCAGGTCGCAGACGGTGTGCTGGCCTCTGAATTTGAGGACGGAGACGCTAACCTGTTTGGTGTTTCCTTCTCCTACAAGTTCTGATTATTTCCGCCCCAGGCGGAAGATAAGGCAAGGCCGGAGGAGACGTTCCTCCGGCCTTTTTAATTAGGCAAAAAATAATACGTTCCATTACCTGCCTGAATTATCAGCGAAGAACTATATACAAATCATCACTTCTATGCATTTGTCAGGCAAGGAAATCAGGCGGCCTTCTCATGGAGCAAGGCGTGTTTTCCATTAAAAACCAAGCTAAGAGATAGCGTATAAAGAAATGTTCTTTTTTTAAAAGGAACAAAAAAGCTTGAAAAGTCACACCAAGGTAAACAATAGTTCCCCGAACCCACACCTCTCGGCATAAGATAATTAACCGGGAAAATGCGGTTATTTAATTTCAATCCGATTCATGGCAGTAACTATATAGGTATCAAAAGAAGCAGCGCAGCCCCTCCCCCCCAAAGGCATCCGTCTTTAATTTTCCTGCCAGAAAACATCTCAAGAACCTGAAGAAAAGTTATTGGCCATCTCCAGGCTTGGTGGCGGTGCAGGAAGTGTCGGCCAGGCTGTCGTCCGGGTCGGCCTCGCCTCGCAAATATTTCCCGGCCAGATCCTTCCAAAGCCTGGTCTCAGGCTCCAGGCCGGGTTCAGCGGCCTTGGTGTCCCGCACTTGGGTAACCAGTTGCCGCGCTTCTTTTTCCCGCCCGCACTTTTGCAACAAATCGGCAAGGTAAAGATGATTCAGCCAATACCTGGGACCCATTGACACGGCCTTGCGCAAAAGCTCCTCAGCCTTTGCATCGTCGCCTCCCAGGAAAAAGGGCAATTTATTATAGAGCCTTCCCAATACCCGATAAGCTCCTCCGCCTTCATAGGAGGGATCAAGTTCGGCCAGGCGCTCCATCACAGACTTGACTTCTCCCACCAAAGAGATGCTTTTGATAGGGCCTGCCGTGGAGGCCCACAAGCCATAAGACACGCCAAGCCAATACAGCCCGCCCGTACTTTTCGGGTTCTGCTTCAACACCTTTTCCGAAAGGGAAGCGGCTTCCTTATAACAGGCAATGGCCTTTTCATCCGAGGAGAGAGCCCCATCCCAAACCAGTAATTGGGCCAGACGGCAGGCGGCCTTCTCATCTTGGGGGTTTTCGGAGACAATCTTTCGATACGATTCGATCGCCTTCTGGGCGTTTTGCGGATCGTCCCTTTTTTCATAGAGATCTTCGGCACGGCCTCTCAAATCCGTATCTTTGTTGGGTGCGGCGTATGAATCACCCCAGGGTAAAAACGCCCAAATACAGCAGAGTGAGGCCAACAGGCATTTAAGTAGGATATTTTTTTTATTCATAATACGATCAGGTGCGCAACCGTGGCTGTTAATAATAAAATAATATTTCCGGCATGGACTCAGAAACGAGTCCACAATGTCGGTTTTTTCTTGAGCCAATCAATAGGTTCTCAAAATTCCCTAAGCTATTATGGATTTTTGGGAACCTATTTTCACACTCCCCGAGGATTCAAGGCATTTTCCAGTATGTACCCTGGCCTTTTTCTGGATATTTTTTCCCGAAGGGTTCCTGGCAGGCTGCCTTGAGCCAGGGCAATTGCAACCTCGGTAAAAAAAGATCCAAGCCTTTACCGGGAGAGTAAGAATCTACTTTTTACTTTTAATAATCAAAGAATAAGGCCGTGTGCGGTTAATTCGGCACCCCATCCGTACAAACGACCCAAAGCAACTTTTACCCTATTTTAAAGAGCAAATTCTCACCTAGCAATCATTTATTACAAACATTTAGCACTTAAGCACTTTCCACGGCTTGACATCCCATGCCAAAAACTGCATATTTCAATAGCCGGTGCCCTGTAGGGGCAGTAAAGGGAAGACGGTGAAATTCCGTCGCGGTCCCGCCGCTGTAACCGGGAACGAAAACCGCAGCAAACAAGGCCTGAAGGCCTTGATGACCAGACCAGGTTTGTAGCCATCCTGGCCAAGCTGGTCGCCACTGCAAGCCCATCGGGAATGTGGGAAGGCGCGGTTAGTAGGAAGATCCGGAAGCCAGAATACCTGCCGGTAACATTGACCTTTCCCATGCTGACGTGGAATTCGGCGTGGAGATGAATCTCCAGAAGGGTCTCTGGGGCGATCAGAGAAAAATGGGTGCAGTCCCCCAGCCAGGGATATGGTGGTGGGCTGTTTTTTTGCTCATTCATATTAATACAAACAAAAAGAGTTATAATATGCTAACTTTTCACCGATTCCGGGCACTTGTTTGTTGGGGCATCACATTATCTGCTCTTCTGACAATGACAGCTACGGCGAGCCTGGCCCAAAAAAAGCCCGAGACAAAACCGCAACCACTTCCCAAGGCTTCTGTAGTTAAGAACCAGGCGGAAAAGGCGGTTGGCCTGCGCCAGCAAGCCCAAAAGAAGATAGACCATTTTGCAGGTCAGGAAGCAGAGCTCATGGACCAGGTGGAACAGCTGGAAAACGAGCTTAAGACAGTAACCAGGGAAAGAAAAAAAACCGAGGCCTACTTAAGGGGTCAACAGGCCAAGGTGGCCGAGTTGCAAAGACGACTTGATGAAATGGACCGCATCCGGGCTGAACTGGAACCATATCTGGACGCCACTTATGCCAATCTGCAGGAATTTGTGGCCCAGGACCTGCCGTTTTTAAAAGAAGAACGTGCTCAAAGGCTGGCTTCACTCAGCGACAACTTAAATGATTACGATGCCAGTTTGGCGGACAAGACCAGACGCCTTTTGGAGGCCCTGGCCATTGAAGCCAGATATGGATCCACTGTGGAAACCGAAGAAGGTGAAATCAGGGTGAATGACAAATTGAAGAGGGTCAGGATGTTGCGCCTCGGTCGCCTGGGGCTTTTCGCCTTGAGCGCCGATGGTCACAGTGCCTGGACCTTTGACAAAAAAACCCAATCCTTTGAACCGGTAGAAGGCAATATTCGCGGCCTTATCCAGGCTGCCGACATTGCGGACCGCAGAAGGGTTGTAAGCCTGGTCAAAGTGCCGGTGGGCCAACCAGCCAAGAGCTCTGCCTCCGGGCAGGTTTCAGAGGGTGAGGTGGCCAAATGAAAAAATTAATCCTCGCAGTCTGCCTTTGCTTTGCGGCCTTTTCCCTGGCTCAGGCTGAAAACTACCCCAAGGTAAGCCGGGATGTGGCCAAAGACCTGCAAAACGCAGCCCAGGAAAAAGAAGTAACCCAAAAGGATATTGCCCATAAAAAGGCAGACCTGAAAAACAAGTTGGCTGAGCTCAAGCAAAACCTGACCCGGGAAAAGGCAAGGCTTCAGAAGGCCACCGAGGACCTGGCCGAAACAAGCCGCAAAAAGGCTGAGTTAAGCCTCAAGGTGGAGGAGTCCAGCGGCGACTTAAATGAACTCGCCGGGCACGTAAGGGCCGCGGCCAGGGATCTTCTGGCCCAATTTGAGCGCTCCCCCATCACTGCCGAGTACCCAGAGCGGCTGGGAGACCTCAGGGCCTACTTAAATAAAAGCCGTTTTCCGGGCCTGGATGACATCACCAGGCTGGTGGCCCACTACTTCACAGAGATGAAAAGCTCTGCGGAGGTTAAGGAACGGGAAACCAAGATAGTCAACCGCAAAGGAGAGGAAGCCCAGGCAGGAGTGGTAAGGCTCGGCGGTTTCTGCGCCCTGTACAGAAACGGGCAGGAAATGGGCTACCTCACCCTTGGACCGGGCACCGGCAGCCTTCTGGCCACCAGCGGAGAACCGGACTGGTTTCTGGAAAACGAACTTACCGATTATTTTGACGGCAAAACGGCCATGGCCCCCATGGACATCAGCGGCGGCGCAGCCTTGCGTCAGCTGGCGCGCAGGGTGACCTTCTGGGAGCAGGTGCAAAGCGGCGGCTACTTGATCTGGCCCATACTTCTAGTGGGTGCGATTGCGGTGCTGTTGATTATAGAAAGACTTATTTTCCTGCAAAGGGTCCGCTCCAACACAGACGCCTTGATGTCCAAGGTCAACGACCTGGTGCTGGCCGGAGACATGGATGAGGCATACAAGGTGGCCGACGCCCAAAGCGGCAGGCCGACCAGCAATGTGATAAAGGCCGGACTGAGCCTGCGTGAATGCTCGGGCGAAGTTATTGAAAACGGACTCAGCGAGGCCATGCTCAGAGAGCTGCCCCGCCTGGAGCGTTTCATCACCCCACTTAAGGTGCTGGCCGCGGTGGCCCCCCTTCTGGGACTTTTGGGTACAGTCACCGGTATGATCAAGACCTTCCAGGTTATCACCGTCTTTGGAACCGGCGACCCCAGGCTCATGGCCGGAGGCATCAGCGAGGCCCTGGTGACCACCCAGTTGGGTCTGATGGTGGCCATTCCGGTTTTGGTTGCCGCAGGTCTCCTTGGCAGGAGAGCCCAGCGCATAGCCGGAGACATGGAAGAAAAAGCGGTTTCTTTGTCTGCGGCCCTTATCAGGCAAGGGGAAAAAGCATGAACCAAGCCCTGGAAACAGCCCTGGATTTCATCCTGGCCGGAGGGCCGGTGATGTTCCCCTTGATGGCGGTGTCCATCTGGCTCTGGACTCTCATCATCCTTAAGCTGAGCTGGGTGCTTCGCATCAAAAGGGACAATACGGACATAAATACAGCCCGCTTCTGCCTTTCCTCGGGTGAGAAGCCGCCGACCAACGGCGGTCCCAGGGGGCGGGCCTTGAAACATTTTCTGACCCTGCGGACCGGAGACCAAAAAGCGGATCTTCTACTGTGGGAGGTGTCCATAAAAAGGCAAATGCCCACCATGTGGCGATATTTGACCTCCATCATCATTTTATCTGTCATAGCCCCCCTTTTGGGGCTGTTGGGCACAGTCAGCGGCATGATCCAGACCTTTGACGTAATCCGCATTTTCGGAACCGGCAATGCCCAGGCCATGGCCTCGGGAATAAGCGAGGCCCTCATCACCACCCAGACCGGACTCTTGGTTGCCATTCCGGGCCTGTTGGCTGGCCATGCCCTGCGCAGGCAGATCAAAAAAAACCAAATGCAGCTTGTCTCCTTCCAGCAGGCGGTGACCCGCTGGTTGAAAAGCAAGGAGGCCTATAAATGCTACGCTTAAGAGGACGCTTGGGCGGGGTCGCAGGAAACGGTAACGGCGATGAGCCCACCATTGACATGGCGCCCTTGATCGACATGGTCTTCATCCTGCTGATTTTCTTTATGGTCACCACCAGTTTTGTAAGAGAATCAGGGGTTGAGGTGCAAAGGCCCCAGGCAGCAACCGCCGCGGCCAGACAAAAAGGCGCCATGATGGTCGGGGTGAATCAGGCAGGTAATATATATATCGATCACCGTAAGGTTGACTTGCGCTCGGTCAGGGGCCTGGTGGAACGTTTTCTGGCCGAAGACCCGGAGGGCGCCGTGATGATCGTGGCGGACAAAAAAAGCCACACCGGCAAATTAATTCGGGTGCTTGACCAATGCAGGCTGGCCGGGGCCAAGGATGTGGCCGTGGCTGCCAAGAGGTCCGCTCAATGAGCCCTTCCGCTGTAAAAATGCTGGGCAGAATCGGCAAGACCGGGGCCTTTATCCTGGCCTTGGCCCTGAACCTCGCCATTTTCTGCCTGGCTCCGCTATTGATACACACGGCTGGTCTGCAAAAAGGCCCCAAAGAAGACCTTTTGACCGCCTTCTTACCTGTGCGCCCCACACCTCCGCCCATAGAAGAGGAAAAGCCTCCACCGCCCAAAAAAGAGCCGCCCAAAATGAAGCTTAAAAAGCTGAACATGGCTCCCATGCAGACGCCCCAGGTTCGCCTGGAGACTCCGCAACTGGACTTGGAGATCAACCCCAAGCTCACCACCGGGGTGGCCATACCTGCCCTGGGCCCCAGCCGTTTCGAGATGGGTGATGTGGATCGGGCCCCTTTGGTAACGGCCCGCATTCCCCCGCCCTATCCCTATCTGGCCCGCAGACGCGGGCTTGAAGGTGCGGTGACTATCAGGTTTTTGGTTGACCTCAAAGGCAAGGTTAACCACCTGGAGGTGGTTAACGCCAAACCGTCCGGTATCTTCGAAGATGCGGTCTTAAAAACTGTGAGCCGCTGGAGGTTTAAGCCAGGGATGAAGGAAGGCGAGCCGGTGGAAACCTGGGTTGAAACTACAATCAGGTTCAAGTTGGAGAGATAAAAATGAAAAAATCGCTGATCACCCTGTGCTCGCTTTGGGTCTGCGGAATTCTCTTACTCTCCCCGGCCCTGGCCGCTGAAAAATGCGGACCTGAGCCACGCCTGCCCAGAAGCATGCACCGCGTAATGCACAAGGCCCACCAGTTGCTGGAAAAAGGCGAACAAAAAAAGGCCTTGGCTCAATTGGACAAATACGCCTCGGATCATCCCGATAAAGGCCATTACCAATTTTTCTTTATGCGCGGCGTACTTTGCTATCAGCTCAAAAAAATAGACCGGGCGGCAGCCGATTTCCAAAAAACCGTGCAGTTACGGCCCTGCCACGGACCCGGCCTGCGCAACCTTGCTGCGGTTATGTATGAAAAAGGCAACCCCGTAAAGGCTGCCGAGCTGGCCTTAAAGGCCCATCACTGGATAAAACCCGAACAACCGGAACTTCTTTATGAGGCTGCGGTTTTTTACCTTTCCGCCAAAAAGCCGGAAAAGTCCATAGCTCTTCTGGAAAAGTTAAGTCAAAGGGCCAAGCCTAAAAAAGCATGGCTGACCGCCCTGGCCAGGGTTTACATGGAACTCAAAAAGCCCAAAAAGGCCAAACCGGTTGTGGAGAGACTTTTGGCCATGGCTCCCCAAGACGAAATGCTTTGGCGTCTGTTGGCCAGCCTTCAGCTTAGTCTGAAAAAGCAGGATAAGGCGGCCGCCGCCCTGGAGGTGGCCTATCGGCTGAAACCACCCCAAAAGGCAGGCTGGCGCAACCTTGCCGGTCTTTACCGAGCTGCCAATGTTCCTTTAAAGGCGGCCTGCTATTATGAGAAGGCCTTTGGCCCCAAACCCACGGCCAAGCAACTGGACACCCTGACAAGTGTTTATCTACAGGGCAATTACCATGAAAAGGCTTTGGCAACTGCCCAAAAAGCCTACCTGGCAGCCCCCACTCACAAAAGAATGGCCTTGATCGGCAGAATTCTTTTACAAAGAAAAAAATATAAACAGGCCTACGATTCCTTCATGGCCGCAGCCAAGCTGAAAGACCCCAAGGGAAAATACAGTCTCATGGCCGGATATTGCGCCATGCAGATGGAGCAGCTAAAAAAGGCTGAATCAGCCTTTAGCTTGGCCCGCAAAAGGGCTGCCAAGGGCAGTACAACCGCCAAAGAAGCTGATCGGGCTTTAAAAGCGGTGCAGAACTACCAGCAGGCCCAAAGAGAACAGGAAAGCCTGGGCTGAGCCTTGGGTCCGGGTTAATCATGGCAGACTGTGCGCCAAAGCACAGTCTGCCTTTTTTCTTACCTGTCCCCCTGGACTTTGCCGGGAGTCGCCCGGCAGAGCGTAATCTTGAAAACTAATTAGAAATACGCATCTTATTCAAAAAATCATAACCTAAGAGCCGCCCCTCTCGCCGGGCCCCCATAAATGCAGGTAATGCCTTGGTTGTACAACTATGAACCTCCTTTAAACCGGAGTATAGGAAATTTTGTCTTAAAAACTCTTTGATTTGTGGGGCAGGGTATGCATTATTCATAGGAACGCCTTATCAACAGGCAAAATGTTTCATGTATTTTGGCAAAGGAACCCCAAATGCCCCGATCGCTTTGTTTGAAGACCTTTAACCTACCTTTAACCAAGCAGACAATTAACTATTTATGCTTATCTTTTTTCCTTTTCCTCATGGTTTTTCCGCCTGTTGATTCTGTATATGGCGAACAACTGCCCCAGGTTGATTCTCCCTTTTCCCTGCCTGCTGATTTTGACCCCAGTGCAATTGAGGCCGCTTCTTCGGGAAATTCGCCGACCAATAAGCAACGCCAGGAAAACGTAGAGGCAAAAGGCTCCGTTTCACCAAAAAATACAGATCAGCCAGAGCAATCAACCAAGGCTGCCCCCCTGAACACCCAAGAAAACGTCTCTGAGCCGCCTAAGTCAAGGGAGCCGACCCCAACGGAAATTTCTGAGAAATACGTGGCCCAGGCTATGGAATTCTACAAAAAAGGGAACCTGGCCAAGGCGGAAGCCCTCTTCGCCCGGGCCGCCTTTAACGACCAGGGCAATGCCAAGCTCTGGAACAACCTGGGACTGATAAGGCGTAAGCAGGAAAAAATAGAACAGGCCATAGCAGCCTATGAAAGGGCTATTCAGGTTGATCCAGGTTATGCCCTGGCCTACAAAAACCTGGCAGTAGCCTGTGAAAAGCAAAAAGACTATAAAAAAGCCGCCCGCTCTTATCTTAAATACGCCGAATTGGCTCCCTCGGCCGAGGACAGCCGGGCCGCTCGCAAAAGAGCCGAATGGCTGGCCGCAAAAAAACCTTAAGGCTTCAGGGGCAACAAACGAAGCGAATCCAGAACACCCTGGAAATAAGGCAATTTTTCCTGGTAGACCCGATAGGGGGCAAAATAATCAATCTGCATGATGCGGTCTTGGCGCAAAAAAGCCACCAAAGCATGGGCAAAGACCCTGGTTTGACCCTGTTTGTCCAGGGCCCGATAGGCGGCCACCAGATAGGGGGCTTCCTTACCGGCGATCATGGTTTTATTTTCTTTTAATATTTGGCCCTTGGGAGCCCTGAGAAACTGCTTGCCGGAATCTTCAATCTTTCGTTTAAGAGCTGGCCGCCCCTGGCCTTTTATTTTTTGCAGCCTGATCTTGATGGAAAATTTCAACCCGTTTTCCGAGGCCTCCGGCAAAATCAAAAGGTCGCCGTTTCCCATCTTACGGGTTTGCCAGTTCTCGGGCATCAAGCAGGTGAAGGCCATCTCAGAGCTCTTGAAAAAGCTGTAATCAACCTTCTTGGTGGGGGCAGGCTCAGAGGAAGCCCGACTCAGGACAACCGCCTCTTTATCAGGGGATATCAAACCCTGATCAGGCTTGGTTTCAGCCGCAGCCTCAAGGCCAAAACACAGGAGGAACACCAGACAAACCCAAAACTGGAATTTCAGCCCGAGCAACAATTTCACTTCAGAATTACCGGCCAAACCTTGATTTCCAATCTTTGAGAGCATGCCTTGGTCCCTGTTTTTTCGAGTCTCAACCTTTAGCCATTATTTAAATCGTAAAAAAACACCATAGCAAATTTAAAACAAGAATAGGGACCTTTCTCCTTTGCAGTTGGCCTCCTGCCCTTTTAAGCATATGAAACCAAGCTTCATAATTTAACTTCGCCCTATTTAGAGTAAAACCAATCACCTGAACTTTTTTA
Source organism: Dethiosulfatarculus sandiegensis (assembly GCF_000931935.2). GTDB lineage: Bacteria > Desulfobacterota > Desulfarculia > Desulfarculales > Desulfarculaceae > Dethiosulfatarculus > Dethiosulfatarculus sandiegensis. The sequence continues at coordinate 157,535 of NZ_AZAC01000001.1, read as the reverse complement.
AAAATCAGGGCAAGGCAAGGCCTCTTACTCTAAAAAGTTTTTAATTTCAGAGTAGTACAAATGAAATACACTTTATAAAATAATGGGATCGGCCGGAGCTGATCCCATTATTTTATTAAACCAAGTTTAATATATCTTGCCACTTGGCTCGCCCGGATTGACTGAGCTTCAAAGAGGCAAATAAGCCCTTACTTGACCAGGGGCAGCACCTTTTTAAACTCGTCTGTTCCGGCGCGGCCCAATATCTCATACATGGCCATCTCAGTGCTTGATATAACCGCTCCGGCCCTGGCCAGGCGATCAAGAGCGACCTGGCGATTGGCCGGTGCCCTGGACCCCACCGCATCAGAGATGACATGCACCTTATAATCAGCCAAGGCGCTCAATGCGGTCTGGGCAACGCAGATATGAGACTCCACGCCGGCCAGCAACATGGTTTTTTTACCCAGGGCACTGACCTTTTCCGCAAACTCGGGGCAGGCAAAGCAATCAAAAGTTATCTTGCTCACCACCTGTGGTTCCGAATTGATGTCCAACAAAGGCTGGAGAGTGGAGCCCAATTTCTGCTGTTCTGTAAAAATTACCGGCATCCCCACAATGCCGGCGAACTTCACCAACCGGTCCAAGTTGTCGGTGATGGCCTGTTTTTCGGAAATAGCGGGCATCAGCCTTTCCTGTGCGTCCACCACCACCAAAAAGCAATCCTGCCTGTCTAACAGGTTATTTGTCTTCACAATTTCCTCCTGAGGTTCTACCTGTCACGGTTGCCTGGCCCCCCATAACCACAAGCCCAGGGCTCAGGGATTTAATCTTCTATTTCTGAGAATTTCGTCCCATTGTCACCTTGACCAACTGATTAAAGTCAAGGATCTTACGGGCTGCGTCACTAATATCTTTAGCGTTGATAGCCATCAGCTCCCGGGGCATTTTCTTGTAATAATCAAAACCCAGCCCCAAAAGCTCATCAATCGCCATGGTCCCGGCCAGGGCCATATTGGTCTGCAAGCCAATATCCCTGGCTCCCAGAATATAGGCCTTGGCCCTTTTTACTTCCTGGTCAGTCGGCGGATTTTGTGCGATTTCAACAAGTTTTTTATGCAATCCCGCCATGGCCTGTTCTTCTTTACCGGCACCCACGGCCATATAGACCCCAAAAACACCCGCCTTCAAACTATCGGAATAAAATGGTTGCACTGTATAGGCTAAGGATTGTATGTCCCTTAAATCCCTGAATAACCTGCCGCCCATACCGCCCAGAATAGCCTGCAAGAGCGCAGCTTCATGTCGTTTGGGATCTGTGGCCGAAGGCGCGGCAAAGCCCACGACTATCTGGGTCTGCTTGGCCTTGGGATCGGCCAGTTCCTCATGGGCAGGCTTGTTGTGAGGCTTGGGTGAGGCCAAATTCAGTTGAGGCGCTTTTTTTGTCTTGCCGCCGAGCAGGCGGCGCACCCTGGCCAGGACCTCGGACGGATCAACATCCCCCACCACAGTGAGAACCGCCCCGTCCAGACCGTTTACCCTTTCATGGGCCTTTTTAAGATCGGCACTGGTGAATCCGGCCAGGGTCTCCTGGGTGCCCAGGCGGTTCAACCCATAGGGATGGTCTCCGTAAAACAGTTTCCTGAAAGCCATAAAGGTGCGGCCCGGAGGTGAATCCAACTGGGCGCGCAGAGCTGCCCGTTGCTCAGCCTTGGCCTTATTCAGCTCTTTTTCCGGGAAAATGGGCCGCTGCCAGACCTCGGCCAAAAGCCCCAGTCCCCGAGCCCAGTCTGCAGAAAGAAAAGAACCGGAAACTCCGCAGGTGCTCTTACCGCTGAAAGCCGATAGGCTCCCGGCCATGGATTCCAGTTCCCGGGTCAGTTCCCAGTAGGTGTGGTTTTCGGTTCCCCTGGTAAGGGTGCGGGACCAAAGCTGATAAAGCCCTGCGGTTTTTTTGGTATCCAGGGCCTGGCCCCCAAAGGTGGCCAGGTCGAACGAAACCAGGGGAATTGCCCGGCGGGGCTGAACAACCAGGGTGAGCCCGTTCTTTAAAGTGAATTTTTCAACCTTGTCCGGGAGGTCCTCTGCTTTTATGGCCTCTTGCCTGGCCTTTTTAACCATCTCGGAAAGCCGGGCCTTATCAGGCAGGCCCTTGATCACAGGGCTCTGGACCAAAACCATGAGCCCATCTGCGTCAAAGTAATCCCGGACCACCAAATCCACGTTTTCAGGTGCAACATCTTTGAATTTTTCCAGGTAAGTGGCGGCCTTTTCATAACCGCCCCAGAACATTTCAAAGTATCCCAAGGTGTTGGCCTGTCCGTCCATGGTCTGACGGTCTCTTACAAAAGAAGCCGACAGGTTTACATTGGCGATCTTAAGCTCTTCCCCGCTCGGCGGCCTTTTCAAAAGAGAATAGGTCTCTTTTAAAAGGGCGGGCAGCGCCTGATCCACCTTGTCAGGACTCATGCTTGCAATGATCATGAATACACCCTGACCGCGTAGGGTATAGGCAAAGGAGGAAACCCCGTCGACCAGGCCCAATTTCTCCTTTACCTTGGCGTAAAGCCGGCTGGTCTCACCTTCACCCAGTACGGAGGCGGTAACATCCAGGGGAAAAACCTTGGGAGAGGGCATGCCCGGAATGCGCCAGGTCAAAATCACCGACGCCTGACGCACCTTTTCCTTCATCAGCTCCAGGCGGGGGCCCTGGGGCAAGGTCACCGGCGGCAGTTTGAAATCGGGACTGGGACCTTGGGGCAGGTTTTTAAAGGCCTTTTCCAATAACGGCAGGATGGTCCGGGTTTTAAAATCCCCCACTGCCACCACCACCACATTGGGTGCGCGGTACCAGCGTTTTCTGTATTCAAGTATATCCTGACGGGAAATGGCCTTGACCGAATCCACGGTTCCCAAAACCGGTCTGCCATAGGGATGATCCCCAAAAGAAGCCGCCAGCGCCTTTTTAAAACGGCGGCGGGCCGGATCATCCTGATTCATGCGAATCTCTTCGATCACCACCTCTTTTTCCCTGGCCAACTCGCCTTCATCAAAATTGGCGTTCACCACGGCATCGGCTAAAAGTTCCAACACCTGGGGAGCAAAGCGGCTGGCCGCCGTGGCATGATAATTAGTGTGGTCCAAGGTGGTGTAGGCATTCACCTGTCCGCCCAGAGCCTCTATCTTGCCGGCCATTTCCCCCTTGGGGTCCTTGGGGCTGCCCTTGAAGATCATATGCTCTATAAGATGGGTGATGCCGTATTCATGGGTTCTCTCAAAAGCCGCCCCGGCCCGCACCCAGACCTGAAAACTCACCACCGGGGCTTCGTGGTTCTCCTCGGTGATGATGGTGAGGCCGGAAGGAAGTTTATGCCTTTCAGGCTTGGCCAAAGCCGGCGCGGCAGCCAGAATCACTGCCATTACCAGCCAGAAAACAGCCTTTTTCATACGCATAGCTTGTATCTCCTTCTCCCGGCTTTCCAAGTGAGGCAGGAACAGACAATTCGCTTTCCAACTGCTTTAAAAAACTGGGAAAATGGTTTTTTATTTTTCACCCAAATAAAAAATGCGGCGGAACAGGGCTGTATGCTCTTTTTTGGTTTCGGGCTTTTTCTCGTGAGCCTGTTCCTTGAGGAATAATATAGGATCGTGTATGAGCTTTTTCACCAATGAACGGGTGAGACGTTCCAGGGCTTCGGAATCCTCTGGACTCAACCCCTTAAGATCCTTTAATGTTCTGGCCAGTTCAGTCTGCCTTATATCTTCGGCTTTTGCTGTAAGGTCGGTTATGGTGGGCACCACGTCCAGTGAACTCAGCCAATGGTTGAACTTCACCACCTCCTGGTCCACAATATACTCCGCCTTTTGGGCCTCTTTTAGCCTGATGCGCAGGTTACCCTGGACCACTTGACTCAAATCATCTATATCAAAGATAAAACAGCCGTCAAAGCCACCAACTTTGGGGTCCACATCCCTGGGCACGGCTATATCAATGAAAAACAGGGGGTTCCCCTTGCGCTGACGCACCGCCTTTTTAGCCAGCTCGGGGGTGATAACCGGCACCGGCGAGCCGGTGGAGGTGATCACAATATCAACCTCACCTAAGATCAGAGGCAGGTCGTCCAAACGATAGGCCTTGCCTCCCCCCAGGTTGCGGGCCAGCTCCATGGCCCTTTCCAGGGTTCGGTTGGCCACGGTCACAGAAGCCACCCCTTGGGCCAAAAGGTGCTCGGCCGCCAGTTCGGCCATCTCTCCCGCGCCGATTAAAAGGGCGTTGAGGCCGGTCAGTTCATCAAATATTTTTTTGGCCAACTCCACAGCGGCATAGGACACGCTAACCGCCGCGCCGCCGATCAGGGTCTCGGTGCGCACCCTTTTGGCTACATGAAAAGTCTTGTGCATCAGCCGATTAAGGACTGTGCGGGTGGTTCCGGCCTCTGAGGCGATGCGATAGGCGTCTTTGATCTGACCCAGAATCTGGGGTTCGCCTATGACCATTGAGTCCAGGCTGCTTGCCACCCGGAAAAGGTGACGCACCGCCTCCTGGTCTTTATGCAGATAAAGGGATTTGACTAGTTTACGGCTGTCCAGACCCTTGCCGTTGGTGAGCCATGCACAAAGGTTATCTTCTGTGTCTTGCAGACAATCGCAGGCCACCAGCATCTCAACCCGGTTACAGGTGGAGACCAAAAGCGCCTCGTTCACCCCGGGGAGCATAAGGGCGTCCGTCACCATATCCGGCACTTTTTCCGGTTCCGGGGCCAGGCATTCCCGCACCTTCACCGGAGCGGTTTTATGATTCACCCCCACCAATAAGAGGTTCACCGGGGCACCCCCTTCAACTGCTGCAGACCTTCAAAGCTATGGTAGCTGGAGAACAAAAGCCCTCCCCCCAAAAAAGTGAAAAGCAAAACCCCATAGGCAAGAACCGCGAACCAGGCCCCCCGTCTGCCCCGCCATCCCTGCACCAGTCTGGTGTGGGTGAGGGCGGCGTATAAAAACCAGGTGGCCAGGGTCCAGGCCTCCTTGGGGTCCCATTGCCAATAGGTGCCCAAGGCAAGATGGCCATAGACCACCCCAAAGGTCATGCCCAGGGTGAAAAGGATAAAACCGCCCATCAAGGTGGCGGCGTTTAAATTATCCAACCTGCTCAAAGAAGGCAGCCTGCGAAAAGCCGGTCCGAGATGTTTTTTCCTGATCATGCCGTCCTGGACCAGATAAAGCACGCTGCCTAAAAAATTAAGGGTGTAAAGCCCATACCCGGCCAACATGGTCAGGACATGAGAGACCACCCACAGGCTTTTCATTAAAGGCGAAGTCGGCCCGGCCATTTGAGGCATAACCGAAGCCGCGGAAAGCATGATCGCGGCGAGTGGCGCGGTAAAAGCCCCCAGAATCAACACCTGAGTTCGCAGGTTGATTAAAAGTCCGCCCCCCATTACGGCCCAGGCGAAAACATCCAGGGCCTGCCTCAAGTTCAGGGCCGGAAAGGCGCCCAGATCCAGCCAGGCCGCGCCCAGGCCCAGAGTATGCAGGGAAAAGCCCAGCCAAAGAACCACTTTGCCCAGATCGGCAAGGCGTGGCTTTTGCCAAAGCAGAAAAGAAAGATATATTCCCGTTCCCGCCAGGTAAAGCGCCAGGGTGGCCCAATGAAGCCAGGTGCTCAATTCAATCCTCCTGCCTTTTCAAGTGTTCCTTGGATGAACCGAAACGCGGCAAAATCCCGCAGATTCTATGTCGGCAGTTTCGTTTTAAAACTCCGTGCCTGACCCGCTCAAGCGGCTTTATTGGAGACCACGCCCTAATTAAACAGATCGGCCAACTCCAAATCGGCCAGACTGAATCCCGGTCCCAAAATATCGTTCAAAAGAACGTCCACTTCAGGGGCGCTCCGCTTTTTTACCAGAGTTAGAAGATCGGACTCCACCAGCCGGTAAAACAGGGGCCGGTTTTTTTCCGCAGACAACCCTTTTTCCGTAATCCGTTTTCTCAGCCTGGACAATAATAAAAGATAAGGCTCCCATTCAGGGCCATAGCTTTCCGAGAGTTCTTTACGCAGCCTTCGGGCCGCCGCAGGCGACGCCCCTCCGGTGCTCACCGCTATAGTCAGGCTGCCCCGCCTCAAAGCCGCGGGGACCTGGAAATCACCCAGCTCAGGGCTTTTGATCACATTTACAAACAGCCCTTTATCCTTGGCCAGATGAGCCACCTTTTGATTCACCGCCTCATTGTCAGTGGCGGCTATGACCAGGCTCACCCCCAAAAGGTCGGCATCCATAAAAGGCCGAACAAGTAATTCAACCCGATCGTTTAAAAGCTTTCCGGTCTTTGGATGCAGCTCCGGAGCCACCAGACGGACCCTGGCTCCAGCCTCCAATAAGGCGCTCAGTTTACGGGCGGCCACCTGCCCCGCCCCCACCAGGAGCACCAGACGTTCGCTCAAATCCAAAAATGCCGGGTAATATGTCACTTCTTTTCCTTATTGCCTGCCTGCGGGCAAGGATATCACCCTCCTGCCGGGCTCACAAGGAGGCTTAAAGGGGCTTGTCCGGTTTCCCCTTAGCAGGGTCCACATGGATAAGGGCCCTTTCCATGCGGGGAACCTCGGCCAACAGGCATTTTTCCACCTCATTGGCAATATCATGCCCCTGTCTTACGCTGATTTCACCGTCAACCACTACGTGCAGCTCCATAATAAGGCGCCCCCCAGTGGTGCGCACCCTTAAATCATGCACCCGCTCCACACCCGGGACCCTCAAGGCGCAATCCAAAATTTCGTTTTGGGTCTTTTGATCCGGAGCCGAGTCGGTGAATTCCTTTACCGCATCCCAGATTACGCCCACCCCGGCGGCAAAAATTAAGACTGAAACCACCAGGGCCGCATAGGCATCGAGAACCGCCCATTCCGGCTTCCACCAGGCTGCCGTCACCCCCACCATTACGGCCAGCGAAGACATGGCGTCGGTGCGGTGATGCCAGGCGTTTGCCTTTAAGGCCGGGCTGTTGGTCCGTTTGCCCTGAATCATGGTGTATTGAAACAAAGCCTCCTTGGCCACCAGGGAGGCCAAGGCCGCCACAATCGCCAGCCAGGTGGGATTGCAGGAAACTCCGTGCCAGGCGTTATCCGCCGCATCCCAGCCCATGAATCCAGCTACTATTATCAGGGCCAGGCCGACTAAAGCCGAAATGAGGGTCTCCAGCCTGCCGTGACCAAAATGGTGAACCTTATCCGGCGGGGCCTTGCCCAGCTTGAGGCCGATTATAACTGCGAAATCAGTGAATAAATCAGAAAATGAATGTACTGCGTCTGCTATCAGGGCCTGGCTGTTGCCAAAATGACCGGCCAGGAATTTGGCAAAAATCAAAAACAGGTTAACCCAGGCCCCGACCAGGACCACCCTGCGTCCTGCCCGGTATTGTGTTTCCTTGGCAGCGGAATTCATGATTCAACCATTTTCAAGCTGTTTATAAATTGGGCAAGTTTCTCATAGTAAGCCTGACCTGCCGTTTCTATGGTGTCATTGTGACCGGCTCCTTCAATGGCAATGAACTCTTTGGGTTCAGGGGCTGCCTGAAAAAGCCTCTTCCCCAGTTCAAAGGGTACAATATAGTCCTGATTTCCGTGAATGAACAGTAGGGGCGTTCTGGCGTTTTTGATTCTGTCCAGGGAGTTGAATCGTCCGGCCAACCATGAGCCGGTCCAGGGCAAATGGTATTGCACCTTGGCCATGTCGGCTAAATTGGTAAAGGTGGATTCCAATATCATTCCGGAAATTCCCGGTTCTTCCACCAGTCCGACTGCCGCCGCCCCGCCGAGGGACCTGCCGAAAACCACCAGGGGAACCGCGGCCTGTCGAGCCAACTCCCCGGCCCTGGCGCAGGCCGCCCGCGCATCTGCGTATAAGGCCTCTTCGCTTGCCGATCCACGGCTCTTGCCATAGCCTCTGTAATCGAAAATAAGCACACTCAGCCCCAGGCGATAAAGCCCCGCCAGGTTATCCAGACGGTGAGAGATATTGCCCGCGTTTCCATGACAAAACAAAACCACGGCCCCCGGATCCGGAGCGGGCACCCACCAGGCATGAATTATTTTTTCCTTTTCCACAGTTATCCACAAATTCCGATAATCCATCTCCAGGTCATTGGGTGTACCTATCAATTGTTTGTCCGGGAAAAAAACAAAAGAATCGATTATGCCGTTAAGACCCATGGAAACCACTCCCAGGAACAAAAGTATTCCAGCCGCCCCTCGCCAAAAAACATGTTTTCTTTGCATAGAAGGCGCTAACTCAAGGGAGAATATCCGGAATATACAGTCCCGTAAAAATACGGATTTGGAAACTATAATAGCTCATTGCCGCCCGCTGGAAAAGCTTTGCAATAAAAGTGTACAAGTTGATGCAGATCTGAAATACAGGGCAGGAAATTGGCATATTCGACAAATTAATTGACAGGTTGACTAACTAATAAGAGGGATCATAATAGGATTCGCAGCCTTTCTGATTTATACTGATTTTTAGGATCAGGTTAAGACTCGCGATTTGGTTTTATTTATACCTGGAGAAAAAAGATGTTCCGGAACATGCGGTTGGGAACCAAAACCCTGCTTGGTTTCAGCCTGGTTTTAATATTGCTCATAACCGTGGCTACGGTCAGCTGGTATGCACTTAACAGTTCTTCCCAAGGTTTCAGAACCTATCGGTCCCTGGCCCTGGAGACCAACCTGGCTGGTTCTTTGGAAACTGACGTGCTCATGGTGCGCATGCAGGTCAAGGATTTTGTCCTCAAGGGCCAAATAAAGGATCAAGAGGAATTCGCGGCCTATATTAAAAAGATGCATGATTATCTGGACAGCTATGAACAAAAAACCGGCAGCAAACAAAGAAGAGCCCTTTTAGATCAGGTAAGGAAACATGTTAAACAATATGAGTCCAGTTTTGACAAGATTGTTGACCTGACAGTCAAACGAGAAAAACTCCTGGCAGAGGTGCTGGTCCCCAAAGGCGCTCTCCTGGACCAAAATCTGGCCCGGCTCCTGCGCATTTCAGAAGAAAGAAACAACACTGCGGCCTCTGTTAATTCCGGACTTGCCCTAAGGCATCTTTTGCTGGCCAGGCATGCGGCTCTCACCTTCCTGAAAACCAGTGACCAGGCAGATGCCGAAAAAATGGAATCCGCACTGGCAAGCCTGGCCGACAGCCTGACCAGCCTGAATCAGCATCTTATAGACGCACAACAAAAACAAATCATGAGTTCCATCCAGGCCGACCGCCGGGTTTATACGGAAGGGGTGAAAAATCTGCTTGATCTGACCCGGGAATCAAACCGGGTTTATAACCAGAAACTGGACCGCCTGGGACCGGCGGTTGTTGATCTTCTGGTTCAAATCCAACAGTCGGTAAAAGCGGAACAGGATGAGCTTGGCCCCAGGTTGCAGGCGGAAAATGACCGCATACTTACGATAATTCTCGCAGTCTCCGTAATCAGCGTCATCCTGGGATTTTTGATCAGCTATCTCATTGCCAAGGCCATCAGCGGACCGCTTAGGGAAGTATTGGAACGCCTGAAGGATATTGCCCAAGGTAAGGGGGACCTTACAAAGCGCATCAAGGTCAACTCCCGTGATGAAATAGGCGAGCTGGCCGGTGAGTTCAACGGCTTTTTGGTCAAGCTGCATGATATTATCTCCGAAGTAAAACTCAGCTCAGAGGTGGTCGGCGGCTCAGCCGGTGAGATCAGCCAGGGCAACCAGGACTTAAACGACCGCACCCAACAGCAAGCCAGCGCCGTGGAGGAAACAGCCAGCGCCATGGAGGAACTGACCAGCCTGGTCAAGACAAATGCCGCCAATGCCGAAGACGCCAGCCGCCTGGCCGACCAGACTTCCGAGATGGCCAAAAACGGTGGGGAGAGTGTGGCCCGCACCACTGAAGCCATGAAGGCCGTGACCGAGAGCAGCCACAAAATCGCAGAAATCATTAACGTGGTAAATGAAATAGCCTTCCAGACCAACCTGCTGGCCCTTAACGCGGCAGTTGAGGCGGCCCGGGCGGGAGAGGCCGGGCGCGGCTTTGCCGTGGTGGCCGGTGAAGTGCGCAACCTGGCCGGGCGCTCGGCAACTGCGGCCAAGGAAATTCAGCATCTCATCTCAGACAGCGTAAGCAAGGTGGACTTGGGCAATGAGCTGGTCAATGAGAGCGGGGAGCTTTTGAAGGAAATCATCACCAATGTCCAGGGAGTGGCCCGCACCATAGGCGAAATGGCCGCCAGCAGCCAGGAACAGGCCCAGGGTATTGAAGAGGTGAACCGGGCCGTGGCTCAGATGGACGAAGGCGTTCAGCAAAACGCCGCTTTGGTGGAAGAATCCGCCAGCGCGGCCGAGGAGATGGCCAGTGCGGCTGAAAACCTGCGCAACCAGATCAGCCAGTTCAAGGTAAGGGAACAGGGGGCCAAACAGGACTCTTCACCTGCCGCCCGAAGGCCCTTGCCCGCTCCCCAGTCCAGGCAGCCGGTGAAAAACGCCGCTGTCGCCCAAAAATCACAGGCATCAAACATGATGGAAGACGAATTTTTCCAGACCGACACTCTTGACGGCTTTGAAGAATTTTGATCCCTTTTCATTGAATCGCGGTGAATAAAAGCCCCGGCCGGAATTCAAACCCCGGCCGGGGCTTTTTTTACTGAACAAATCGGACTTTCTCTGCCGCCAATTGCCTCGAATCCCTCGGCTCGAGTAAACCTCGCAATTCAACACCCCACCACCCCGGTCCCCAAAAATCTCCGATTTTAGGGGTGCTCTCTGCTTAATCTTCCTGTTTTTTCAAGACCGCCTTTTCGCAGGCCAGCTTGAGATCAACCAGCACCTTTTCCGAGATTCGACTCATGGCCAGACTCATGGCCTTGGCCAGGCCGGCAGCGCCTTTTTCCTTTATGGGGATCATGGCCTCATATTGTTTTTGAAAAAGAATTCTCTGGGGCAGGTGCTTTTCCTGCCTGTCCAAAAGGGTCAGGCTCAGCTCAAGCTCTGCCTGCCAGTTTTCCTTTGCGTCCACCTCCAAAAAGCGGCTCACTCCGCCTTCCAACACAAACCTGGCATCATCGGCCCTTTCCGGTCCAAAGGCCGCCTTGAACATATCTGCGGCCTTGATATCGCGCAGAAGCATATCCCCCACCATCTCCGCCGGGCGCACCCGCCAACGGTTGTAGGGATAAACCCCCCTTTCATAATCATCCGGGCGATAGACCATGTCATCGGTAATGAAATCCATGCTGGCGGTAAAGCGCTTAAGGGAGATAGTCTGGTCTGCCAGGGGATTCACATCACCGGGCTTGGCCGGGGGATCGTACTCCAAGGACCATTGACGAACCATTATCGGGGCCTGAGAGCCCAAGCACCCCCCGCAAAAAAACAAAAGGACCAGACCAAGACATAAAAGGCCATTTTTTTTCTGTTTCACTAAGTTCATAATTCAGCAGCCTTTCTGTTACTTGATCACCCTTGGCGGAACCGGTTTACCCAAAATGGCCTGAGAAGGACTCTGTTTGAGCCTGCGCAACAATTGGTTAAGCTCGTTGGCCGCCTGTTCAAGTCCCTGGCTGGTATTGATAAGCTGATTCATCAACTCCTGGCTGTCCTGATCCAGGGTGTTGATCATGCGCCTGACATCCTTGTCCACCAGATTCCGCACCTGTTCGCTGGTCGCACCCAGTTTCATGGACTTGACTTCATTTTCAACAGTCGCGATCAGCTCCCGGCCCTTGGCCACCATATCCCTGGCGTCCTTGCTGAGCGCCCTCAAATCCTTGCCCAGTCTTCCGCCCTTGAACTCCATGAGCTGGCGTTTGGCTTCCGTACTGATCTTTTCCAGGTTGTCGGCAGCCTTTTCCATGTGTTCCAGGCTCTTGGCCAGACGCTTATCAGTGACCATCTCCTTGGTCGCGTCTAAAATATCCTGAACAGTGGTTGCCATTTCGGCAAAATTAATCTTGCGCAATTGGCTGGTTATGGATTCAAGACTGGAAAAAATCCTTGCTGTTTCCGAAGGCTTGGAAGGGATAATCGGATACTCGGCCGCAAAATTGATCACAGGCGATTCATCTGCGTCGCCCGGCTGGCGACGGGTCAGCTCCACAAAGGAAAGCCCGGTTATGCCCACGGCCTTTAACTGGGCCACCAGTTCCTGACTGGGATCTCCGGCGAACTTAACCTCCATGACCACCTCGATCAACTCATAATCCGGGGCCACCCTTATCTCAACCACCCGGCCCACCGAAACACCCAGGTATTTCACCACCGAATCCCGGGAAAGCCCCTGGACCGATTCGTTAAAAAAAGTGGAATAATAGGGAGAACGGTCAAAATACCTGGAAATTCCAAGAAAAAACATACCGCCCAGCATTAACGCCAGACCCAGCAAAACAAACAGGCCCACTTTAAAGGAAGACGCCTTTTTAGGCATGCCTTTTACTCCTGTCCCAGAGGTTCGCGGCGAAAGAAATTAATCACCCTGGGATCTTTTGACTTGTCCCGCAGCTCAACCGGGCTGCCGATGGCTATGATTCCCTTGGGCTCCTTATCCAACATAATAACCCTGTGCGCAAGGTTGAAGATACTAGGCAGTTCATGGGTGATCACAACCATGGTGGTGCCCAGGCCCTGATTGATGCTCAAGAGCAGGCGATCCAGTTCTGCCGAGGTTATGGGGTCCAAGCCCGCCGAGGGCTCGTCAAAAAACAGCACCTTGGGGTCCAGGACCATGGCCCTGGCCAAACCGGCCCTTTTGAGCATACCGCCGGAAACCTCTGACGGCAGGTGATTGCCATAGCCTGAAAGCCCCACTAAAGAGAGCTTAAGCCTGGCCACCTGTTCAACATTTTCCAGGCTGAGCCCGGAGAACTCCTGCAAGGGCAGCATTACGTTCTCCAAGATGGTGTATGACCCCAAAAGGGCCCCGGACTGGAACAACACCCCGATATTGCGCCTGAAATAAGAGAGATCCCGGCTCGATGCGTTCACCACGTCCACTCCGGCTATAACCACGCTGCCGGCGGCGGGCTGATGAATGCCTATCATATGCCTCACCAGGGTTGATTTTCCACAGCCGCTGCCCCCGGCTATGATCACAATCTCACCCTTCTCCACCTCAAAGCTGACATTTTGCAAAATGGTGCTCTCACCAAATCTGGCAGTAAGTCCCTTTACTTTTATTATGGACCTTTCCATGAGAACCTGGTTTTGAGCCGAAGAATCAGGCACATTCACTCCACATAATGCAAAATCACGGCAAAAGCCGAATCAGCCACAATTATCAAAAACATGGCGGCCACAACCGCTTTGGTGGTGGCCTGCCCCACCGACTGGGCCCCTCCCCTTACCAAAAATCCCTGCTGACATCCCACTCCGGAGATAATCAGGGCGAATACACCGGATTTTACTATTCCGCTGCCGATCCAAAAGGGGTCAAGGCTGCTGATTGTTTGATTCAAATAGGCATAGGCAGTCAGGTCAAGGCCGATTACGCCCACCAAAAGCCCTCCTATGATGGCCATGATATTGGCGTACACCGTAAGAATAGGCACCATGATTATCGCTGCCAGCACCTTGGGCATGGCCAGGAAAATCATGGGATCAAATCCCATCACCGATAATGCGTCCACCTCCTCGTTCACCTTCATGGTGCCTATCTCGGCGGCAAAAGAAGACCCGGAACGTCCGGCCACCAAAATAGCTGTCATTATCGGCCCCAGCTCGCGGACCATGGCCACGGCGACCAGGGAGGCCACATAGATATTGGCCCCGAAGTCCTTAAGCTGCAAAGAAGACATAAAGGCCATGATCATACCCAAAAGAAAGCCGATCAGACCTATTATGGGCAGCCCGTTAACCCCCACCTGCTCCATGTAAAAGGCCACATCTCCCAAACGCAGAAGCCCGGGCCTTTTGAATATCTTGCCGATACTGATAAAAAACTCGCCTAAAAAGGAAACGGATTGAGCCAGATCGCTCTTGAGGTCAAGGGTGGCCCGGCCCAGGTTTTCCACAAACCCCGCGGATTTGGCCACCGGCTTTAAGGCGGTTTTCTCCACCTGATCCAGTTCAATAAGAGATTTGAGCGCGGCTGCGTCGGGGCTTAAATATTCAAGGGAAACGCTTATAGCTTTTTTCCCGGCCTTTTGCTCCAGCATTAAAAGGGTCATGGCCCCGGCGCTGTCCAGATAGGAGAGATCCCGGCAATCAATTGATATGGACGAGGGGTGGTGTTCCTCTATCAGGCGATCAAAACCTGTCAGGGCCTTTTCCATGGTGGTCAGGTCCAGGCAGCCTCTGAGTCGCCAGTTCAAACCGCCTTGGGAAGTGGTTTGGATCTCTGTTTCCAGTTGGGAGGTCTCCAGCTTCACGCCTCTTGCCTTGTCTTCAGAAATTCATATTTATTTCAAGAAGTTCCTCGACCGAAACTCCGGATCTTTCACTGGCCAACTCTACGTTTATCATGATGCCCAAGGCCCCCACAACCTTGCCCTTTTCCTTTACAGGCCCGCAGACCACGAAAAAGGAGGCGTTTTCAATATAAAGCCTGCCCGTGCTGAGCCTGCCTCCAGAAAGGGCCTTGCTAAAAACCTTGTATTTACTGTAATCCTGATTCAGCCCTTTTCCGCAAATTCCAGAGGGTTCATCAGGCGAGGGCACGCGAGAAGCAATAACCCGCCCCTTTTCATCCACCACCCCCAGGCTGAACTGAAAGGAGGCCTCAGAACCAGCCTGATTCCTAAAAATGTCGGCCAAGGCCAGTATAACCCGCCCCCTGTCCCGGTCCGCCAGGGGAGAAGCCAGTTTTTCAGAGGCTTTTTGGTAAACATTCTGGATATGGCGCACAAAAGCCCGAGTCTTGGAATCTTGAGGGGGCTTGGAGGAATTGCAGGCGGTTGCAAGAAAAAGGCACAAAAAAAGAAGCAGGCTGAGTTTGTAAGCATACCTCCCCAACCGTTTATTTTGGCTGCCTGTGAAGTGCAAGCAATCAGATTTCATGTCTTTTCCTTTTACCTGGGCTTTTACTGACTCCTATGTATCCCGGCGGGGCAGGCAAAGTCAAACAACCTGTCCTGCATCGGTTTTTTATCGGAAAGGCAAAGGGAGCGTCAGCAGGCCTGCGGTGCGGTCCGCCAATACAAACAAAGCCAATGCTCAAGAAAAACGCACCCCCTGCCGTGTCCCGCCACTTTTGACCAAGGCCAATTGGAGTGTAAAGGCCGGGCAGCCTTTACCCGTCTTTACGCTCCCAGTTTAAGGGAATATGATTATCATGGGGATCCAACCTGAATTCATCAGGATTTTCGGGGTTATATGGTTTAGTAACCGTATTTACGATCAAGGCTTCCTCTTGGCTTACGCATTTCCAGCCGTGATAGACAAAGGCGGGGATCTGCACCAAAAGGGGCTTGTGCACCCCCATGAAAAACTGGTTCACCATACCAAAAGTCGGGGAGTCCTTGCGATCGTCATAAAGCCCAAGCCTGATCATACCGGCCACGCAGACCACATTGTCGGTCTGCTGTTTGTGTAAATGCCATGCCTTGACCACACCTGGGTTGGTTGTGGTCAGGTAAACCTGGCCAAAACCGGCGAAGATTTCGTCGTCAACCCTCAGCATCTCCATCAGGCGGCCGCGCTCATCAGGTATGACCTTAAGCTCCTTGACTTTAACACCCTGAATCAAATCCAATTTATCTCCTCCATGAAAATCCGCCTTTTGGCCGCTTGACCCAAAAGATGAAATAATATGCAATTAAGTAAAACCTGTTGTTTAACAACGTATTGGCAGTTTAGCCTGTCAGACCGGCCCTTGCCATAAGCCTTTTTTCCAGCTCACTCACGCTGAACTCGAGCAAAGGTTTTAAATTCAGGATATCACAGGCATTGTATTCGCAGAGCAAGGCCAGGGCATCTGGGTCGCCCTTTTCATGGGCCTGCCACAGCCTCACCGCCTCCAGGCCGTCCATATCCCGGACATCAGCGGGCCTGTCCAGACCAAATTCCTTTTCTATGCGCTTAAGCCCGCCGGTGTAACCCAGCCTTTTCAAGACCCACCTCAAATCAATGTGGGCCGGCGGCAGATAAATATCAGAGAAAACCTTTTTCAAAACCGGCAGATCAAAACTGGTGCCGCTGAAGGTGCAGACAATATCATAACCGCGCAGGGCGTGCCGAACCTCATTCAGGTTACGGCCGCTTATGAACTGCTCCACCTTGTTGCCGTCATAAAGCCCCACCACAGTGATACCTCCCCATTCCAGGGCATTAAAACCGGTTTCTATATCCAAAAAAACAACTTTCGCAAAATGGGGATAAAAACGCCATTGCTCCCTGGCGGGGATCATTTTGGCCAGTTCGCTCAACCCGGCGGGGCTTGCCAGTGCGGCCAGGGATCTTTTTATCACTGGTTTACCCAGGCCGAAAATACGCGGCGACAAAAGCTCCGGCCCCTTTTGCATAAAATCCCGCCAGGTGTTTATGCCTGCCTGCCACAGCATCAATTCCCGCTTGGCCCCAATCCCTGATATATGTAAAAAAGTCCGTAAAAGCATGGACATGGTTTATATGGAACCCCTTAAAAATTATAAGCTGGAAATCTTTCTCTCACCCACATAGACTGTCTTTAAAAAACCTGTTCCGGTTACCCGCATCCCCTGATTTTGGCACTCTTCAGGCACCCTGACGTGCGGGCGGAAGCACCCTTGTCCCGCAGGAGCTGAGCAATTGGAATTCTTTACCTGGGAAACCGCTGTTTTCCTGTTTTTGGTGGCCACGGCCGCCGGTTTTGTGGACTCCATAGCCGGTGGAGGAGGCCTTCTGGCCCTGCCCGCCCTGCTCTGGACCGGCATGTCTCCGGCCCAGGCCCTGGGCACCACCAAACTGCAAGGCACCTTTGGCACCTTCAGCTCTTCTTTCAACTACCTTAAAAAAGGCCAGGCAGACCTCAGTCAAATGAAGGAGGCCATTTTCTGCACCTTCCTGGGCTCGGCTTTGGGCGCTGTTTTAGTACAGGTGAGTCGTGCCCGCTTTCTGGCCGACCTTATCCCGGTTTTGCTGGTCATGACAGCGCTTTTTTTCATTTTTTCGCCTAGAGCCGGTGAAGTGGAGGCTCGTCGGCGGATCAGCCACCGGGCCTTTGCCCTGACCGCAGGGGCGGGCCTGGGCTTTTACGACGGCTTTTTCGGGCCTGGATCAGGCTCATTTTTCGCCCTGGCCTATGTCTGGTTTCTGGGGCTTAACCTGACGCAGGCCACGGCCCACTCCAAAATCCTGAACTTGGTCAGCAACCTTTCCGCCCTGGCCCTTTTCATCGCGGGCGGGACAGTGGTCTGGGGGCTGGGCTTGGTCATGGCCTGTGGTCAATTCCTGGGGGCCAGACTTGGTTCCAACCTGGTGGTGAACCACGGCGCCAAACTGATCAGGCCTTTGATCATAGTAATTTCACTGGCCATTACGGTTAAGATGGTAATGAGCGACCCCTCGGGAACCTGGTACAGGCTTTTAATCGGGTCCTGATCGAAAACCTCTTAACAGGGACTTCCGCCAAGTTCTTAAAGCAGGTTCACCGGGTCCACATCCACCCTGAGGCGCACGCCAAAAGGCAATGGACCCGTATTGTGCAGAGCCAGCCTCATTATCCTGGCCGCACCGCCTGCGCTTAAGGCCTTGAGCAAAAGCAGATAGCGGAACCTGTCCTGCACCTTGACCACCGGGGCGGGCGCAGGCCCCAAAACCATTGCGCCGGGCTCCAGCCGGGCCTGGGCCTTTCTGAGATGCCCCGCCAAAAACCCAGCGGCCTTTGCCACCCGCTCTTCTTTTTCCCCTTCCAGCCTTAAACTTACCAAGCGGGTGAAGGGCGGGTAATTAAGGGCCTTTCTCTCTGCGATCTCCGTCTCGTAAAACCAATCGGGCTCATGGTTCAGGGCCCCGACCAGGGCGTGATGCTCAGGGTCATAGGTCTGGACAATCACCTTGCCCCCACCGCCTTCCCTGCCGGCCCTGCCCGCCACCTGGCTCAAAAGGGTGTAGGCCCTTTCAGCGGCCCTGAAATCAGGCAGGCTCAAGGCCTGGTCCGCCATGAGCACTCCCACCAGCTTAAGATCCGGAAAATGATGGCCTTTGCTGATCATCTGGGTGCCGATCACCACATCCACTTCATGATCCAAAATCAATTTGAGCATTTTGGAGAGTTTTCGGTGATCGCCTGCGGTATCGGTATCCAGGCGGGCCAGACGCAGGTCAGGCTCCATCTCCGCCAATTTCCGGGCTACGGACTCGGTTCCCAGGCCTATGGGCTTAAAGGCCTCGATTCCCGCCCCGCACTGGGGGCACTTTTCAGGCACCGAGCGCTGAAAGCCGCAGGTATGGCATTTAAGGGAATTGGACTGCCTGTGATAGGTAAGGCTCAAGGAGCAATGAGGGCAGCCCAACGGTTTACCGCAGTCCTGGCAGATCAGGGCGGGAGCAAACCCCCTGCGGTTTAAAAACAAAAGCACCTGCCCATTTTTAGCCACGGTTTTTTTTAGGGTGGCATAGAGCACCGGGCTTAAAAATCCCCCGGCCAGCACGCCCGCCTTGCGCATATCCACCACCTGCATGGCGGGCAAAGGAACATCCTTAACTCTTTTCTTAAGGCTTATCAGCTCCATGGCTCCGGACTGGGCGCGATGCCTGGTCACCACCGCGGGCGTGGCCGTACCGAGAACAACCGGGCATTTCTGTTCCTGGCCCCGCAACAGGGCCAGATCCCTGGCGTGGTAGCCCATGCGGTCTTCCTGTTTATAGGCCTCGTCCTGTTCCTCATCCACGCAGATCACACCCGGATCCGAAAGCGGGGCAAAAACAGCGCTCCTGGCCCCGACCACCACCTTGACCCGTCCCGAACTGATCGCCATCCACTGTCCCCTGCGAGCGGCCGGAGTGAGGCCGGAATGCAACACAGCCACATTGCCCTGACCCAGCCTGGCCCTGAAAAGGCCCTCCAACCTTAAACAAAGCCCTATCTCAGGGGTCAGAACCAGGGCCTGCCTGCCCTTTTCCAAGGCAGCCTCAACTGCCCGCAGATACAACTCCGTCTTACCGCTGCCGGTAACCCCGTGGATCAGAAAAGATTTAAATTCAGCAGCCTTGACGGCTGGTTCCAGGCGGTCCAAGGCATTGGCCTGTTCCTCGGTCAATTTCTCCGGCCTGGGCTCGGGGAACAACTCCCTTCCGCATAGATCCTTCACCACCAGCCGGTGACTCAAGACGGCCCAGCCCCTTTGCTCCAGTTGGCGGGCCAGTTGGGAGACCCGGGGAAACTCACTGCGCAGCTCGGACAAAGCCAGGGAATCAGCCTGGCCAATTTTTTCCAGCAACTGAGCGGCCTGGGTGTTTTTTCGGGGTAAATCCTCTTCCCTGCCCTGGCGCAGGCTTATCACCACCTCTTCCTTTGCCCTGGGAGAAGATCCGGAAGCCTTGCCCAGCCCGCCGAGCCCGGCAGGCAGAGCCCAGGCCAGAACCTGGCCCAAAGGAGTCTGGTAATAGGCTGAAGCCCTTTGGAAAAAACGTAGAAGCCCCTCGGGCCAGGCTGAACCGTTCCGGGGATCGTCCAACACGTCCTTTATGGGTTTCAACCCCTTGGTTGAACGTTCTTCCGGACGGCTCAAGGCAAAGCCAAGCACGTTTTTGCCCCTCACCGGCACCACAAGCCTGGTGAGGGGGCGAATCAGCTTTGCCAGCTCAGGGCCGACCATATAGCTCAAGGGCTGCCAAAGGGGCCTGGCCACTGCCACATCCACAGTAAGGCCGTTATGGTTTTCTTTTGCGGGCAACTACACCCCCAGGCCCAACAAGTCCCTGGCCCAGGCCATAAAGCCGGGCCTGGCCTCCTGTGCGGCCATGGCCTTGAGTGCGTCAATGGTGTTGGCCCCGGATTTCCAGGAGCTTATGGGGTTCAGTTTGGCCCGGCGCACATAGGCGGTCGGCACCAGGAAATTAACGTCCCCCTGCACCGGCTGGAAATACAAGAATCCGCCCTTTACGGTCATGGACATGGCCAGGCCCTTTTCCCTGGCCGCCTTGGCGGCGGTGAGCGGGTTGGGGTAGTGATTTATGTTTTTATTGAGAAACTTGATCTCGGAATTGGGCAGGCCCGCCAATTGAAATGACTCTATCATCACGTTTCGGTCCAGGCCCGCGTCCCAGGCGCAAAGGCCGCCCTTTTGGGGGTTGGCGGGGTTATTGGCCACCACCTCCATGATCATGCCCACCCCTTCTTCGGCCAGCTTAAGGGCCGCGGCCAGGCCGGTCAGGTCCAAAGAGGTGTCAAGGTAGTCCAAATCCTCGATATTAAAGGACACCTTGTCAATGCAACCGGAGAGAACCTCCTGGTATTCGGCCCAGGGCAGGGTTTTGGGGGAGCCTTTTTCATCCAACCTGAACAACTGATGATCCATGGTGGTCTGCATGAACATCTGGCCGTGATTGTGCAAGCGCTTGGGGCTGTGATCATCATAGAACCAGCCCTGGTCCCCGCGGCTCAGGCCGTGGAACGACTTCTGAACCATGAAGAAAACTTTTTCCCGCTCAAAACCGTAATAAGCCGCCTCCTGAAAATCCTCCAAAACCTTTTCCCCGGCCGCCTCATTCACAATCACCAGGAGTTTTTGTTTTTTCAAAACCTCATCGGGATCAAGGCTGTTTATCCGGGCCAGGGCGGAAAGATCCCAGGTAAGCTGAAGCATGTGTCTGCGCCCCAGGCTCATGTCATGCAGATCCCCGGGCCTCACCGGGCAGTCCGCTCCCCGGGGCAAGAGCCGCTCCATCACCTCTGATGTCAGGTCTTTCAACGGATTTATCAGGTATTTGGTTCCCAGACCCAGGCGGGTCGCCTCACCGGCGCAGGTATGCTCCAAAAGCACCTCGCCGTTTAACAGGGCGCTGACCGCTGTTTTCTTTTCCTCTTCACCCACGGAGCTTTCATCCACCACAAAAATATCCCTGGGCTCGGAAAGCATATTCAACCTGGGATAGGAGTTGAGCTCATCCTCAAGCCCCGCCGCCTCCTCAGGGGTTTGGGTGTTTGTAAGCCTTTGATTGGCCAAATCCACACAAGACTGAATATAAGTGGAAAAATTCGTCAGATCCAAGGCGCTCGGCGCGGCCGGGTCCAGCATAGTCTCCTCTTTCCTCGTAAATTTATCGGCATCCCCGGGCCTGAAAGGCAAGAACCGGGGTCTTCCTTGATTTTATATTGCCCGGCCAAACCTGGGCCGGGCAGGTGGCAAGCTAAATTTTAACCTCTGCGCCCCTTGGCTGGCAAATCACCGGTATTTACAACAGAGGCGTCGACACCGGGTTTTACCCTTGGGCCTCGGTTGATAAGGGCCAGGCCGCCTGCCACCAGGCCCAGGGCCAGAATCGTCTGGTAGCCAATGGGCTCACCCATGAAAAGCCAGCCCGAAAGAAAAACTCCGCAGATGGGAGTCAAAAAAGAAAAGGCGTGTAAAAGGCTCACCGGATGGCGATGAACCAGCTCAAACCAAGCCAGGTAACTCAAAAAGGCTATCACCACTCCCTGGAACAAAAGGGAGCCGACCCCCACCCAGGTCAGGTCCGTTACCATGGGGTCTTCCCATAAAAGGCTCATGCCGAGTAAAAAGGGGATTGAAAAGAAAACCTGGTAAAACAGGGTGCGCAAGGGCTCTACCTTGCCGACTAAAAAGCGTTTCAGATACACCGTGGTGGCGGCCCAGGAGGCCGCGGCGGCCAGGGCCAAAAAATCACCGGGCAATACAGCCAGGGCGAAACCGGAAAGATCACCCAGAAAAAGCACCACCACCCCCACAAAAGCCAGCATCAGCCCCAATACCTTGATCAGGTCCAGACGGTCGTCCTTAAGGAAAAAATGCGCGCCCAGGGCCACGAAAAAGGGAGCGGTGTAGGTGAGGATATAGGCCCGGGAGGCCATGATCTGCTCCAGGGCCTTGTAAACCAGACCAAACTCCAGGCCAAACAAAAAACCCACCATTATGCCGTGTCCCACTATGACAAGGCTTGGAAACAGGGATATGCCCTTGAGCTTGAGCCAGATCCACAGGCAAAAAGAGGCCAGCACAGACCTCATTCCGGCCATGAAAAGAGGGGACATTTCCCTGCCCCCCACCTTTATCACCGCGTTTGAGGAGCCCCACAAAAGGGCCAGCCCCAAAAGCGCGAGAACCACACCCAGACCAAGACGGCCCTTTTTCATATTCTCCCCCGACAGGTTTTAAGTTTCAAAAGTCCCGGAATCCGCCATGCCCAGGGCCTGTTTCATCAAACCATGCAACCCGGCCACCTCAGTCGGCGGTCGGCCGCTGATATCACGTCCCAGAACCAGGGCCAAAGCATCATGGGGGCGGTGGGTGCCTGTTATGTGACTCAGCCCGAAAACCTCTGGTTTATCCAGTCCGGCCCGCAGGGAATACCCCCTGGCCCCCACTGCCGCCAGATCAGGTCCCATATGGGCGTATGGCCCTGAAAACAACTCCCTGCCCCAATGCACCGCCTCCACCACCGGCTCCTGTCTGCCAAAGGAGCCGTGACAAAGCTCCTTAAGCCCCTTTGCGATCTCAGCCAAAAGAGAATCCGCATAGGCCCCCGGAACCAGCTTTCCATTGGGAAACCGGGAAGCCGTGTGCAGGTAAATCCGGCCCGGGTCCAGGGCCAGGGCCAGGGTTTCAGGCAGGATAACCTCATTACCCGGCTCACCGGCTATCTTGAGGTATCCCTTTTCCCGCAACCAGGCGTTTAAATAAACCTCTGACTTTACCGGCCCAAAGCCGTGATCCGCTAAGATCATCAAACTGAGTTCGCCTGACTCTACCCTCCCCCTGACCCTTTGCCAAACCCGGCCCAGAAAAGCATCCACCAGGGCATAAAGGCCCAGGGCATTTTCAGAAAGGGGATGCGCTTGGTCAAACAGGGCGGGCCACATAAAATGGTTGACCCGGTCGGTGTCTGTGACCACTCCCACAAAAAGATCCCATTCCCTGGCCATCATCTCTTCAAAGACAGCCAGGCGCACGGAAAGGGCTTTCTCCAGGTCCCGAGCCAGTTCAACCGGATTTTCAGAGGCCATATCCAGGTCAGCCTCCGGGCGATAGTCTTTTTGCACCAAAGACGGCAAAAGCAAAAGCGGACGCACCCCGCGCCTTAGATCCGGGGTCACAAAACCGCTTACCATAACACCTTTAACCTCTTCGGCCGGATAGGTCAGGGGCACGTTCAAGACCACGGAACTTTGGTTCCTTATGTGCATATCCTGCCAAATTCTCGGGGCCCTGACCATGGAGGAATCAACGGGTTTCAGATCATAGGTGCCTGGTTTGTGCTCGGCAAAGCCGAATATACCGTGAACGCCGGGACCGGTCCCGCTGAACATACTGGTCCAGCAGACCGGAGAGACCTCGGGCAAGGGAGAAGCACAGCCAAAGGTCTTGCCTTGCGCCATCAGCCCGCGCAGATTCGGCATCACGCCTTTATCGGCCAAGTGACGGGCCAGGTCCAGCCCCACCCCGTCCAGGCCGATCACCATGAGTTTACCCGGACTCAACTCCCCGTAACCTCCAGCCAGATTTCATGCCCCTTGCTGGTGCCCAGGCGGTCGGCCCCGGCCTCTGCCAGGTCCAGGGCCTGATCAAGGGTGCGGATGCCGCCGGCAGCCTTGATGCCCATTTGATCCCCGACCGCTTCTTTTAGAAGCTTCACCTGTTCAACCGAGGTTGAGCCGTAAAAACCGGTTCCGGTCTTGAGATAATCCACGCCGGTATTGATAAAGGCCTCTGCCGCCCGGCGGGAAAGGTCCAGCCCCAATTCCCTGATTTCCAGGATGACCTTGACCACCAGATCCGGGACAGCCTCGGCTGTATCCAGAATCTCTTCCACAGCCTGATCCAGCTCTCCGTGCAGAGCAAGCCCACGGTTCAGAACCACATCAACCTCCGTGGCCCCTTCCCGCATGGCCCTGAGCGCCCCGGCCTTTTTGCCCATGGCCGTCTCCCCGCCCAGGGGGAAATCCACCACCGTGCCCACGCCCACGTCCGAATCCCTTAACCTGGAATCCGCGTATTTAACCATCCAGGGCAACACGCAGACCGAAGCGCAGCTCATACCGAGCGCCTGCTCCAAAAACTCGTCCAGGCGCTTCATACCGGCGGCGGGATCAAGCAGGGTGTGGTCTATCATTCTTACCAGACGCCCGGCGCTGCCGTTTAAGGGAAGCTGATCCATAAGCCCCTTATCCAGCTCCTTGGCCTGTTCATAAGACCTTTCATCCACATAAAGAACCCCGTATCCCTTGGCCAGTCCGGATGTGCCGCCAAACACATCCATCTCCAGGCCCTTCATCTGGTAGGGGATATTTTCGCTTGCCAGGGCCTGTTCCCAGATATCGGCCTGAAAACGATCCACCATAATCCTTAACTTGACCATTGCCATGCTGTAATCTCCCCCGGAAGTTAACTGTTAAACGACATAATGAGGTTATACGGCCCAAGGCGCCTACCCGGGCGCCTGGCATACTGTGGCGATTCAAGGGGGCAGAGGCAGCCACCCCAGGCTCCACAGGAGGATCAGGGCAACCAAAACCAAAAACCACCTATACAGTTTCATAGTTTTTTCACCTTGTCTTTAAATGATTCGGCAAGGATATAGAAATCAGTCTATCTTGCCGCCCATGACCGGGCAAGCAGTCTCCTTGACAAGCCCCTTGTCCTCATGGAGTAATTAACCCAACAGTTTTGAAAGGGGAATACCGACCGTTTTTGCCCGCCTGCCGACTGTATTGTCGACTCCCTGTGGCGGTAACGGAGATTTTACAAGGCAAACCACTTGTGATTACCCAATTATTTTGTCAAAATTCACGCCTGGGCCTCCGGGCCGAAGCGGACCGGGCCCCTTTGATCAAAGTCAAACACCGGACGTGCAAGGTTCGGTAAATCTTATTATTTAAATGTATTGAAAGGAAATATCGTGGAACGCACCCTTATACTTATCAAACCCGATGCCATCAGCCGCGGCCTGGCCGGCACGGTTCTGAAACGTTTTGAGCAAAAAGGCCTTAAGATCGCGGGCATCAAGATGATCGCCCTTACCGACGCCCTGTTGAAAGAGCACTACAGCCATTTGGTGGATAAGCCCTTCTTCCCCACCATCACCGAGTTCATGAGCCGCACCCCGGTCATCGCCATGTGCCTTGAGGGCCTGGAGGCCGTGGATGTGTGCAGAAAGCTCTGCGGTGTGACCAACAGCAGGAATGCCGATCCCGGCACCATCAGGGGCGACTTTGGCATGAGCATGCAGGCCAACCTGGTCCATGCCAGCGATTCTGTGGAAAACGGCAAGGCCGAAGTGGCCCGTTTCTTCAGCGCAGAAGAACTTTTTGAATATGATCCGGCGCTGCTGAACTACCTGTATGCCTCTGACGAGCGCAAATAAGCCTGTGCCGGACAGCGGGCCGGCCCGCTGTCCGGCCTGCCTGACGGTCTTTTAAGCCCCGGCCTTTTTCATCCACTCCCGAAAGGAGTTCACCCCTTTGGCGCTCTCCAATTCCAACACCTCGGAAACCTTGACCGAAGAACAGATTATCGCCATGGTGGGAGCCGCCTCGGCCAAACAGGCCCCGGGCCTTTCCATGGGCATAGGAGACGACGCCGCGGTGCTGGAGCCCGGTTTGGGCAAGGCCTGTGTCACCACAGACCTTTTAGTGGAAAAGGTCCATTTTGACCTTGCCTACATAACACCCCATGACCTGGGGCTAAGGGCCATGGCGGCAAACTTAAGCGATCTGGGTGCAATGGGGGCCAAACCCGCCTTTGCCTTTCTCTCTCTCGGCCTGCCGAAAAGCCCCGCCAGGAAATTTGTGCAGGAACTCTTACAGGGTTTGAACCGTCTGGGGCAAGACCACGGCCTTATCCTGGCCGGAGGGGATACGGTGCGCTCTCCCATGGTCACCCTGAACATCTGTCTCATAGGCTATTGTAAGGGCTATGAACCGATTCTGCGCGCAACCGCCCAAAAGGGCGACGCAATATGCGTCAGCGGCAATCTGGGCGCCTCCAGGGCCGGACTCTTCTGGCTGCAAAATGGAGGCTCGCCCCATGACTCCACGGCCCAAAAGGCCATAGCCGCCCACTTGCGCCCCTTGCCAAGGGTGAATCTGGGCCTGACTCTGGCCCAAAACGGCCTGGTCAACTCCATGATGGATATATCAGACGGCCTGGCCACAGACCTGGCCCGTCTGTGCAGGGCCTCCGGAGTTGGCGCCTCGGTCTGGTCAGACCACATACCCATGGCGCAGATCACCAGAGGGCTGGCCGCCCAGGCGGCTCAAGATCCCCTGGACTGGGCCCTTACCGGTGGGGAGGATTTTGAGCTGCTCTTCACCTGCCCACCTGGTAATCTAGTTGAAATAAAAGAAAAAGCCCAAAAGGCGGAGCCCGGGCTTGCCATAACCCAAGTGGGGGAGATAACGCAGGAGAACGGGGTTTTCCTGGAACTGCCTCAAGGGGAGACAAGGGAAATCAGTCTCACAGGTTTTGACCATTTCAAACAGGAGCCGGCCTAGATGAACCGCACACAACACTATTTACTGGCATGGACAGCCTTTTTTCTGACCCTGCTCCTAGGCGCCGGCCCACCCTTTACCGGGAATATCCTTTGGCCCGAGGCATGGGCCGCCTCCTCCGCCGTAAAAAGCGAAGCATCCAAATCCTCTGTCTCCGCACCGGTGCCGCCCCAACGCTATCTTCCCGCCCCCCCCAAAAAAATGACTCTCTGCGGTCACAAAGTCCCCTTGGAACTACCCTTTGTGGCAGAACAAATGGACCGTGAATTCAATATCTCGGTCCATGACCAGGCTCAGGTGGTGATGTGGATGAAAAGGGCTTCGCGTTATTTCCCCTATATAAGCAGGAGACTTTTGGCCAAGGGCATGCCCGATGACCTTAAGTATCTGGCTGTGGCTGAAAGCGCCTTGATAAGAAAAGCCAGAAGCCCGGCCGGAGCTTTGGGGCTCTGGCAGTTCATAGCAGGCACAGGCAAGCGTTACGGACTTACCAAGAACCGCTGGTTCGACTATCGCCTGGACCCGGAGAGAGCCACCACCGCGGCTCTGGCCTACCTTAAAGACCTACACGATGAATTTCACTCCTGGCCTCTGGCCATGGCGGCCTACAACTGCGGAGAAGCCAGGGTGAGAAGAGAAATAAAGGAACAGGGTGTAAAGGATTATTTTCACCTTTACCTGCCCGATGAAACCATGCGCTATGTCTACCGCATACTGGCGGTTAAGGCAGTGCTCACAGACCCTTCCCGTTACGGCTACACCCTGGGGGAAAACCGCCTGTATAAACCGATCCCGTCGGACAAGGTGGTGTTGAGGCTTAAACGCACCCTGCACCTGCGCACCCTGGCCCTGGCCACGGGCTCCACGGTGCGGGCACTGAAAAGCCTTAACCCGGCGATGAGGCGCTATCTGCTGCCGCCGGGCACTCACACCATCCGGGTGCCCAAGGGAAAAGGAGCCGGACTCAAGGCCCGGATCCCCCGTTTAAAGGGGGAGAAAAGGCCTTCCAGAGGAACCTGGGTGGTGAAGTCTGGCGAGACCCTCTCGTCCATTGCCCGTCAGAACGGGGTGAGATTGCAATCCCTGAAAAGGGCCAACCAAATTAGGGGATCTTTGGTGCATCCCGGCCAGAAGCTTGTGATTCCCAGGCATTGAACCCCAGACAATCTCAAGGTTTTTTTCACAAGCGCAGCAAAGAGTCTCTTAAAACCATTGCCGGGCCGCAGAAGCGGAATTTTACTGGCTCGGCCCCTAGGGATAGCTTGACAGGATCAGAGTTCCACCCCTAGAATTCAGGATCGAAAAGGAGGCGTACGTGATCGCCGAAATAGATAAAAAAATAATCGCCCGCCTGCAGGGTGATCTTGAACTGACCCCCAGGCCTTTTGCCGCCATGGCCAAGAAGCTGGGGCTGAGCGAAGCCCAGGTGGTCGAGCGCATCAGGGATCTCTCGGATAAGGGAATCATGCGCCGCTTTGGTGCAACCCTGCGCCACCAGCAATCCGGTTTCAGCGCCAATGTAATGGTTGCCTGGCAGATAAAACCCGATAAAACAGAAGAAACGGGAGAAAAGCTGGCTGCCTACCGCTTTGTGAGTCATTGCTATGAAAGGGAGACCCCAAATCCGGAGGATTTCCCCTATAATCTCTACACCATGGTCCACGGCCGCAGTAAGGAAGAGTGCCTGGAGCTGGTTAAGGAGATGGCAAAGGCCGTCTGTGCAGAAGACTACGCCCTTTTATTCTCCAAAAAAGAACTTAAAAAGACATCAATGAGTTATTTTGAAAGCTGAGTACACCTTAGCCGACCTGACCAGAAGGCTACGGGCGCATAACAAATTCTAGCAGGAGACGACTCATGACCAACATCCGCTCCCAAGAGCTTTGGACGCGGGCCCAAAAAGTTATTCCGGGCGGGGTGAACAGCCCTGTCAGGGCCATGGCCTCGGTGGGGCTCACACCTCCTTTTATCAAAAGCGCCCAGGGTTGCCGGGTCATGGATGTGGATGGCAACAAGTATATTGATTGCGTGGGTTCCTGGGGCCCCTTGATCTTAGGGCACGCTCACCCCGAAGTGGTGGAGGCGGTGACCAAAGCGGCTGAAAAAGGCACCAGCTTTGGAGCTTCCACCCAGGCGGAAGTGGAGTTTGCCGAAAAACTGTGCGCATCGGTTCCCAGTCTGGAACAGGTCCGCCTGGTAAGCTCGGGCACCGAGGCCACCATGAGCGCAATCAGGCTGGCCAGGGGAGCCACCGGCAGAAATAAAATCATCAAGTTCGAGGGCTGCTATCACGGCCATTCGGACGGGTTATTGGTCGCCGCAGGATCCGGGCTGATCACCCTCGGCATACCTTCATCTCCGGGCGTTCCGGAGGAGATGACCAGTCTGACCCTCAACCTGCCCTATAATGATCTGGATGCCATAACCCAGGCCTTTGAGCAGCACTCCCGGGAAATCGCGGCCGTGATCGTCGAACCGGTTGCGGGGAACATGGGTGTGGTCCCGCCGGCTCCCGGCTTCCTGGAGGGGCTGCGCGCCCTGTGCGACAAATACGGGACCATCCTGATATTTGACGAGGTGATCACCGGTTTCCGTCTGGCCTTGGGCGGTGCGCAGGAACACTTCGGAATCACTCCGGACCTGACCTGCTTGGGCAAAATTATAGGCGGCGGCCTGCCTGTGGCGGCCTATGGCGGCAAAAAAGACATCATGAGCCAAATTGCCCCCTGCGGACCCGTGTATCAGGCCGGCACCCTTTCGGGAAATCCCCTGGCCACTGCCGCCGGACTGGCTGTCCTTGAACTTCTGCAGGGTTACGGGGTCTATGACCAGCTGGAAGAGAAAGCCGCCCGGCTGTTTAGCGGCATGCTGGAGCTTTTTGAAGAAAAAGGCCTGGATCACACCGGCAACCGGGTGGGCTCCATGTTCACCGTCTTTTTCCAAAAAGGCCCGGTAACAGACTACGCATCGGCCGCCAAAAGCGATACAGAGCTGTTTGCCCGGTATTATCGCGCCCTTTTGGCCAAAGGAGTCTACATGGCTCCCAGCCCCTTTGAGGCCACATTTGTCTCCCTGGCTCACCAGGAAGACGATATTGACCAGATTCTGGGAGTCTGCAACCAGGCCCTGGAAGAGATCACGTCCTGATCGTCATTTCAACCCCGGAGCGTTGGCTCCGGGGAAAAAACTTCATTTGGCGGATAAATGCATTTTTGACTTGTCACCTACGCCGGTTATCTATAAATAAGACTGAGCTTGCGCCTTTGTGAGAGATCCTGGTTCAAAAAATCTTGACTCCCTTAGTGCGTCATGTTAGCTATGTCCAGAACCCATGTGATTGAAGGCACAACCAGGGATTGACCGGAAATGCCCCACTCGGCTAAGGGGATTATTTCAGGACCTCAAGGGTGTGATGGATACTAGGTTCGCCGGTGCATTTCACCAGAGATTTGGGTGGCCGTTTCCCACGGCTTTATCTCAATTTTTACGAGGCAACCCAGTTGGGCCGTTTTATAAATGACCAGACAAGGGAAAACCTTAAACTCCTGGCCAGGGTCAGCTCCATGGGGCTGGCCATGGTGCTGGCAATAGTTTTGGGCCTTGGCGTAGGGTATTGGATTGACAAAAAATTCGGCACTGCACCCTGGGGTTTTTTCATTGGCTTGGGGGTGGGCATCATAGCCGGATTCCGGAACTTGTATATAATCGCCAAAAGGGCGAAATTTTTGTGAGGCAAATCGGTTGGCAGGCAACTCCACACGACTGGCCCCTCGGGAGGCGGGCATTGTCCGCGACCTTTGGATCACAAACCTGACGGTATTTTCCGTGGTCTCCCTGGGAGCCTTTTTCGTAGCACCCCTGCTAAGCGCCATCAGCGTGGTGGTGGGGGGAGTGGTTGCGGTCATTAACTTCCGTCTGCTGGAAAAAACCCTGTGCAAGGCCTTTTTGCCTCGCGACACTAAAGGCGCCATGGGCGTTGTCCTGTTCAAGTATTATCTGAGGTTCATAGCGACCGCGCTCAGCCTCTGGATTCTGGTCAGCCAGGAACTGGTGGAGCCGCTGGGTCTTCTGGTGGGGCTCTCGGTGGTGGTTGTGTCGGTCATTATCTTCGGTGCCGTTAAGGCGCGCAGGCTTTATAAGGAGGCCTATTAAAGCATGGAACACCCGTTTCTAATCTTACCGTGGCTTCTGGATTTCGTGGGATTGGGTGAATTCGCGCATCATTATCCCCAGATCACATATTCCGCCTTTGTCGCGTTGCTTTTGTGCGTGACAGCCAAACTCGCGGTTGGCACCGTTAAAATGATCCCCTCAGGCGGACAAAACTTCATGGAAGCCGTTATCGGCGGGTATGAGGATTTCGCCATCGATGTCATGGGAGAGGAAGGCAGGCCCTATATTCCTCTGGTGGCCACCCTTTTCCTTTATATCCTGATCATGAACTGGTCCGGATTGGTGCCCGGGCTCTACGCTCCCACTTCCAATGTGAATACGCCCCTTTCCATGGCTATTGTGGTCTTCATTGTGACCCAGGCCATCGGCGTCAAGGAGCATGGCTTTAAATACATCAAGCATTTCACCGGTCCCATGTGGGCCATTGCGCCGATCATGTTACCGATCGAGATCATCGGTCACTTCGCCAGGGTGCTCAGTCTGACCTTCCGTTTGTTCGGAAACATCCTTGGCGAAGACCTGGTGGTTGCGATTCTGTTCATGCTGGCCGGTATGTTCTTTGCGCCTTTACCGATGATGTTCCTGGGAATCTTCACCAGCTTTGTACAGGCCTTTATCTTCAGCCTGCTGACCATGCTCTATATCGCCGGAGCCATTGAAGAGGCTCACTGATCGAAAATTAATTTCAAGTTGCTTAAGGCACACTAAATACTTGGAAGAAGGCACTAAGAGAAACGTTTTAGGAGGAATTAGCAATGAAAAAATTCTCGTTGACCGCAGCTCTGACCGGCCTGTTCGTACTGGGGCTGAGCGCTGTGGCCATGGCCGCTGATCCCGGCGCCATGACCGAAGCCGCCAAGCTGTTCGCCGCCACCGTTACCGCCGCCGGTTTCGGTCTGGGCATCGCAGCTTCCTTCACCGGCATCGCCCAGGGCATCGCGGTCAAGGGTGCGGTGGAAGGCACCGCCAGAAACCCCGAGGCCTCTGGTAAAATCACCGTGACCATGCTGATCGGTCTGGCCATGATCGAGTCTCTTTGTATTTACTCGCTGGTCGTCAGCCTGATCCTGCTTTACGCCTATCCCATGGCAGAGCCTGTAGCCAAGTTCCTGGGTATGTAGTTACGTTGGAATGGCCGGGTCACCCGTAGGGGGACCCGGCCTTCTCATGGTCGTGCATGTGCTTGAGCGCACAAAAGCCGAGGCCGAATATGAAGTTCCTTAAGATACCAGCAGCCACCATCAGCCGTCTTTCCATCTATTCCCGCGCCCTGGAAGAACTGGCTCAGAGCTCGGAGACAGTGGTCTCCAGTAAAAAACTCGCAGAAATCTGCGGAGTAAACCCAGCTCAGATACGTAAGGATCTGGCTTATTTCGGACAATTCGGGGTCCGCGGGGTGGGATATTTCGTCAAGGAACTTTTGTTTGATATTAAAAAGATCCTTGGGCTTAACCGCCAATGGAAGCTGGCCCTGGTCGGCACAGGCAACCTGGGTTGCGCCTTGGTGGCCCATGAAAACTTCACCCAGCAGGGCTACATATTCACCTGCGCCTTTGATGTAGACCCCATCAAAGTCGGCCACAAGCTGGCCACCGGGCTTATGATACATCATGTGGACGAACTGGAAGAGATTTGCCGCCAAACCGGCGCCGAGATAGGGGTTATCTGCACACCTCCTGATCGGGCTCAGGATATTGCCAATCGTTTCCAACAGGTTCCCATTGCGGGAATCCTGAATTTCGCTCCCACTCAACTACAGGTTCCGCCTACTTGCAAGGTGGAAAATGTGGACTTTACGGTTAAATTAGACAATCTGGCTTACCATATAACCAGCGCCTGATTTAATCCGGGGGTGCTATAAAAAAATGTATGAGGTTGATGCATAGCCGTTCGTCGGCTATGCATCAACCTCATATAGCTATTCAAATCTATAAATCCATAGATTTGGGGACCCAAATCTGAGGGTACTTATTCGTGCTGCTTGACAGTAACCGACTCTTCTCCTTCTTGTGATATGGAAACAGTCTCATCAGGGGAGCGTCGATGCTGCTGTCTTCCCGCAACCCTCCTATATCTAGCCAACCTATCTATTTTATCTAATAACCGATTAATGCGCTTATCAGTCTCATCTTTGATCTCCTTAAATTCAGGAGATGGAGCTTGTTTAGTAAGGCTCAAAAGCACATTGAAAAAAATCACGATATAAATCAATTCGTAAATATTCAGAAAAACCGTTATAAATTTGGACCAGGGTGAAACCGGAGCCATATCACCATAACCAGTTGTAGTTATGGTATACATTGAGAAATAAAAGTAATCTAAAAATTTTATCTGTTCCGTTAGTAAAGGAAAGCCCTGCTTATTAAGTGAATCATCTATTGCATTCTTAGTTAGCATTCTTCCAGGCACTATTTTTATTTCAGCCTTTCGATAATGCTGGCCTTCTTTTTTTTGCTTTCCAAGATCATGATAGTCATTGCCTGCTCCATATGTAACATCCCTAACTATCGGATCAAAATCAATAAAGTGCTTATCATTCTTTTTCCGGTTATTTAAACAATAATTAGCTACCAGGGTTCTTATCCTCATTACACAGGCCTTGGCTCTTGTCTCAGATAAATGCTGATTATTCGAATAATTGGCATCATTAGTCGATATAGGCTTATCGTCTGTCCTTCCCTCGACATATAGACTGACCTGATATCCTTTACTATAGTGGTAATGGATTTTCCTAACTATTTTTGCCAAAGCCAAAGCATTTAATTTCACAACTTTATCATCTTTGAAATAATCTTCAGGTTTTAATACCATTTCCTGATATGGAGCATATAAAATTTTTTGATATTTTTCTTTAGAATATATGACCTCGCTTTTCTTCTCCTGAAAAAAAATGGAGTAGGATTCATCAAAATTTAAAGCCCTTTCTTCCGCATTTCCCTTCGAATCTACTTGGTTGGATTCATCTTTCCCACCTATTCTCTTAGCACCTGTCTGTCCATTATTTTCATTTTCAAGCTTGACCCCCAGTCTAGAATCCATTTTTTGGATATAATTTTCCGGAACATTTTTAACTATGGCAAGGCAGTAATTATCTTTACAACTAAATCTGGTTTTATGATCATGCACCATCAAGGCTATACCCATAAGGTTGGCAGTGCCTATAAAGGATCCAAGTCCAAAAAACAACAGCCCAAACTTAGCCATTCTTCCCGTACTAATTTTTGTATCAAAGAAAAAACCAACGGTAGTCAATATTGAGCCCACTGAAATCACACCGATAATAAATGCACTATATCCCAGAAAATTTAATTTGGCACACAAAGGCTTTATTGGAATATACACAAGCACTATGACTATCAATATATAAGCCACCCAAGGAAGATCCACTCCCAAAAATCGCAATATTAATGAGTAACCATCTATATCTTTGTCCCTCTTATCACCTTTTGTTTGAATAGAGCACCTGCCCAGGAAAAACAAATTACCGATAAATCGTAAAAAAAGCGGGGTTACAAATAAAATGGCTACCCAAGAAGAGCTGTCATCTGTTTTCGGCTTTTCCTTTGTTGAATCTTTTATTTTTTCATAATTACCATTCCAATTCAGCTCGGTCACATATCCATCCGTTGCCAAGCTATCAAGCGAATTACAAATAAAAATACTCAATAGTATAATGAAGACGATCTGAACTACTTTTAAGATTATTACCCAGGGAAACGCGTATTTCTTTGTAGTCACCCCAAACATCTTCACCTCAAAATATAAAAGCCCGACCGGCATCTTAGAAGATGTCGACCGGGCTTCTTGACCCATAAAAACTATATCAACTATGCGGGGCAGGGGTAAAAATTAATACAAGCCCTGGTTTATTGTCAAGTCCAAGATTGGAGCGTAGCAGATGTTAATAAAAGCTCTGCACTAAAGGCACAGATGTCCCTGATCCCTGTGTCATGAAAAAACATATAATATTAACAAGTTGCTTAAGTTCACTTTTAATAACGCAATTCTTGAAAATAATAAACGGTCTTTCAAACAGCTCTTTAATTACAATCAGGCAAAACCTGCTTCAAAAAAAGGCCCGTATAGCTGGCCTCAATCCCGGTAAGCTCCTCGGGAGTGCCCTGGGCCACGATTGTGCCCCCCTGATCACCGCCTTCAGGACCGAGATCAATAACATGGTCCGCAGTCTTGATCACTTCCAGGTTATGTTCAATAACAACCACGGTGTTGCCCTTTTCCACTAGACGCCTCAATACCTCCAGGAGCTTTTCAATATCAGCAAAATGAAGGCCGGTTGTGGGCTCATCCAAAATATACAGGGTGCGGCCCGTGGCCCGTTTACCCAGCTCTTTGCTTAACTTCACCCTTTGGGCCTCGCCGCCGCTTAGGGTGGTGGCGGCCTGGCCCAATTTTATATAGCCCAGGCCCACATCCACCAGGGTTTCCAGCTTATTGCGCACCTTGGGGACGTTTTCAAAGAACTTGAGCGCCTGGTTGCAGGTCATATCCAGTACCTGAG
Source organism: Dethiosulfatarculus sandiegensis (assembly GCF_000931935.2). Taxonomy (GTDB): domain Bacteria; phylum Desulfobacterota; class Desulfarculia; order Desulfarculales; family Desulfarculaceae; genus Dethiosulfatarculus; species Dethiosulfatarculus sandiegensis. Next base: position 122,246 of record NZ_AZAC01000001.1, on the reverse strand, counting down.
AGATGTTCTTGCCCTTGTAGGTGATCTCAAGGGTGTCCCTGTTATAGCGCCTGCCTCCGCAGACCTCGCATTTTACATAAACATCCGGCAAGAAATGCATCTCTATCTTGATAATGCCGTCCCCGTCGCAGGCAGGGCAGCGCCCTCCCTTTACGTTAAAGGAAAAACGCCCCATCTTATAACCCCTGGCCCTGGCCTCGGGCACTTGGGCGAAAAGCTCCCTTATGGGGGTGAAAAGCCCGGTGTAAGTGGCTGGATTGGAACGCGGGGTGCGTCCTATGGGAGACTGGTCAATGTCAATCACCTTGTCCAGCTTTTCCAGGCCCAGCACTCTGCTGTGAGCGCCTGGTTTTTCCTTGGCGCGGAACAATCTGGCTGCCAGGGCGCGGTAAAGGGTGTCTAAAACCAAAGTGGATTTGCCGGAGCCTGACACTCCGGTAACGCAGGTAAAGAGTCCCAAGGGAATCTTCACATCCACATTTTTCAGGTTATGCTCCCTGCATCCCTTGAGTTCTATAAAACCCTTTTTTGCCTTTCGACGTTTCTCCGGAACGGCAATACCTCTGCGGCCCGAGAGATATTGACCGGTAAGGCTTTTTTCGCTCTTCAAAAGCTCGGCCGGGGTTCCGGCAAAGACCACTTCCCCCCCGTGCCTGCCTGCTCCGGGCCCCATATCCACCACATAATCCGCGGCCCGGATGGTGTCTTCATCATGCTCCACCACCAAAACCGTGTTGCCCAGGTCGCGCATACGCTTCAAGGTGTCCAATAGACGCATATTGTCTCTTTGGTGCAGGCCAATGCTGGGTTCATCCAACACATACAACACACCCACCAGGGCGGAGCCTATCTGGGTGGCCAAGCGGATGCGCTGGGCCTCTCCACCGGAAAGGGTGCCGGCGGCCCTGTCCAGGGTCAGATAATCCAACCCCACATCGGCCATGAACCTGAGACGTTCTTTTATTTCTTTTAAAATTTTGTCGGCAATCAACATCTCACGCTCACCGAGCTTGAGATCGGCGAAAAATTTCAAAGCGTCCCTCACGGCCATGCGGGTGAGGCTGTAAATATCCAGGCCGCCCACCAGCACGGACAGGGAAGTAGCAACAAGCCTGGCGCCCTTGCAGGTCGGGCATGGCTGGGAATTCATGTACTTGCCCAAATCATCGCGTATGACCTGGCTGGTGGTCTCCCGGTAGCGACGCTCCAGATGGCGCACAAACCCTTCCCAGCGACGCTTGAAATAGTGTCCCCTGGTGCCCTTGTCCAGGTTGAACTCAATCTCGTCTTCGGTGCCGAACAAAAGCTGATGCCGCACCTCATCAGGCAAATCCTGCCAGGGTGTGGTGAGGTCGAAACCTAAATGGGAGGCCAGGGCATCCAGGGTCTGCAGGTAATAATCGGAATCCCTGTTCTGCCATGGCGCCAAGGCTCCCCCCTTTATGCTCAGGGAACTATCCGGCACCACCAGGTCGGGATCGAAAAAGATCCTTTGCCCCAAACCGTCGCAGGAAGGACAGGCCCCTTGAGGGGAGTTAAAGGAAAACATCTGCGGAGTCAGCTCCGGCAGGCTGATCCCGCATTCATCACAGGCCAGGCGCTCACTGAAAAGCTCTTCTCTATCCGGCTCACCGTCTTTTCCGTGCAGCCAGGCCAGAATAATGCCTTCGCCCATGCTGAGGCCCAGCTCAACACTGTCGGTCAGCCTTCTGGTGATGCCTTCCTTAATGATGATCCGGTCTATCACCGCTTCTATATTATGCTTTTTGTTTTTCTCCAAAGAAGGTGGCTCGGAGAGATCCTCCAATTCGCCATCAACCCTCGCCCGTACAAAGCCGTCTTTCATAAGGCGGGCGAATACCTGTTTGTGCTCACCCTTTCTGGATTTAACCACCGGAGCCAGCAGAGTGAGCCGGACACCTTGACCCAGGGCAATAAGCTGGTCCACTATCTCCTGGGCCGAACGGGAACGAATCACCTTGCCGCATTTGGGGCAATGGGGAGTCCCTGCCCTGGCATACAACAGCCTTAAATAATCGTATATCTCCGTTACCGTAGCCACGGTGGAGCGAGGGTTCTTGCTGGTGGTCTTCTGTTCTATGGAGATGGCGGGCGAGAGCCCTTCAATGGATTCCACCTCGGGTTTATCCATACGCTCCAGAAACTGGCGGGCATAGGCGGAGAGTGATTCCACATAGCGCCTTTGCCCTTCGGCGTAGATAGTATCAAAGGCCAGGGTGGATTTACCCGACCCGGAGAGCCCGGTGACCACCACCAGCTGGTCTCTGGGCATGGTCACGTTTATATTTTTCAGATTGTGTTGCCTGGCTCCACGAACCTCTATATCTTTAAGCATCGTCTTTTGATTTTCTTTCTTCCACCGGCGCCTGAAGTTCAAAACCGGAAGCGGACTACGCCCCAAATAACCACCTGGGCCGGGTGTATCAATCAGCCGAAAAAAACATCTTATGGCAACTAAATATACCTGCTTACCAGGACTGTGCCCTAAGAGACCAAACTCAATACATGTATAGTATACACCCAACTTCAAATAAGCAAACCCCGGTAGTGGGAAATCCACATGCCGGGGTGCAAAAACCGATTTTTTTGAAATTTTCAGTCGGGAAAGGCCTTTTTCGCCATTTTAGCGGCCAGCATAACCGCTGATTTCAGACTGTCCGCCCGTGCCTTGCCTGTGCCGGCTATATCATAGGCCGTGCCGTGGTCCACACTGGTGCGAATCAGAGGCAACCCCAGGGTCACATTGACACCGTCATAAAAATTCAACAGCTTCATGGGAATAAGGCCCTGATCGTGATACATGCACAGCACAAAATCAAACTCGCCCTTACTGGCCCTGAAAAAAACCGTATCCGGCGAAAAAGGACCCTGGGCATTTATCCCCTTTTCCCTCAGATACTGAACCGCAGGCTCAATAACCCGGGACTCCTCATCACCGAAAAGCCCCTGTTCCCCGGCGTGGGGGTTCAGGGCGGCCACAGCCAGCCTGGGGTTTTTGATACCGAAAAATTTTATTATGTCGGCCATGGCGACCTGGGCGGTTTCAATTATCAGCTCCCTGGTCAACAAGCCGGGAACATCTTTGATTGCCACATGCACCGTCACCGGAATCACTTTGAGGTGAGATCCGGCCAACATCATCACCGGCCTTTTCACCCCGGTGAGCCTGGCCAGCATGGTGGTGTGACCCGTATCTGCATAACCGCCCTTTTGCAGGGCTTCTTTGCTTATCGGCGCGGTCACCATAGCCTGGGCCTGCCCGTTCAAGCATAATTCGCAAGCCTTTTCGATAAAGGCCCCGGCCTGGCGGCCGCTGGCGGCAGAGGGTAAACCGGGCTTTATCTCCGCACCTTGGCCGGCCTCCACCATATCCACTTCCGGTTCAGGCAGATTGCAGGCCAGCGCCCCGGCGCTGAGAAGCATGGAGCGCCCGATAACCAAAAGGCGGCAAGCCGCGCGGACTTCCTCATCATGGCAGATTCTGGCTACAATCTCAGGCCCTACTCCGGCCGGATCCCCCAGGGTTAGTGCAATGGTGGGTTTCACAGGAGTCACTCCTTAACTCAAACAAGAACCATATGCAAAAGGCCGAATCTTCGTATGAAAATTATTGCCCCTTAAATCAGACCAATCTTATAAAGATTTAATTTTACGAGTTTTTTTGCTTCACGTCAATTAAGCATGCATCATGCAGAGGACCATGGGCCATCGCCGCCCAAGCTTACCGGCGGCAAAACAGCAACAGAGGTCTTACGATGTGTGGATTATACCCTAAGAATCAAGGGCGAACTCATAGCGAACAGCAAGTTCAAGGCGCTTATCCATCTCCGGCTGGAGATTATCCTTGATGTAGTTGAGCAGGGGTTCACCATCTCCTAATTTTTCACCAACCAAGGTAATGGCATAGTCAATGAAAGCGGATAGGGGCTCGCCCTTGTCACCGTCCAGGTACCAGTCCACCCGGGCCAATACATGCTTCAAAGGATCCTGGTGCTGATCATATAAATCAAGATAGCTCAGGGAAAAGCAAGGCAGTAAAAGAGAGCGGATCAACTCTGCCGGTCCCTCTTCGCTGAACTCGGACATGGAAGATAGATGCTCAAGGGCGTAAAGGGCTATGAAAACCGGCAACTCCTCCTCTAAAAGCTGAGCCAGGTTTTTTCGTTCCTTTTTGCTTAGGGAATAAGACACGGCCTCGGCCAGGTTATTTGCCTGGAGAGGCACATCCCTGGTCATCATGCCGAACATGCGCAGGCAAAGCCTGTGCAGGCGGTAAAGGTCGGCCGGTTTGTCCGGCAGTGTGCCGTCAAAGGAGATTTCGGAAATAGCCCTCTTGTTCTGTTTATCCACGATAGCAATACCCAGTTTAGTGATTTGAGCTTGGTTATTATCAATTTTAAACTGCTTTTAAGGGATCGGGCAAGTTATCATCCCGACCGCCTGTTTGTGTTGGCATTGTGACTAAGAAGACGGGTTTTAACAACCCACTACAAGCAGGCCTTGGGCAAGGCCTGGAATAATCAACGATTTATCCTGCGTTTTTCTTACAGGCCACCGTCTGTCCTGTCACTCTTCGGAAGACTATGAACTCAAGCTTTGCATCCCGGCCAAGGTCCTGATTTTTCCAGCTTTTAGGGGTAAATTGAGGGATATGTCATTAATATTCCTTATAGAACAACAGACCCTATCAATTTATTTGAATATAAAAAAATATTTCATTCCGAGAGCCCAAAAACGCCCTGTCATTTTTTGGTGTTCTTCCGGACCGCTTCGGGAAGCTTGCTCCGACCACCTCTCGAGATTACGCCCCCCATACCGGCCAACCTTTGAAAAATAGATTATTTTTTAGCTAGTTACAATTTTTTAAGAAAAACATGACCCAATCCCGGTTTGGAAGAAAGACTCACAGATGATACATTGATAATCAGGCCTATAACGGAGGTGGAAGGTGGATCCGCTGAAACTGTACGAACAAAGGGTCATGCCGCTGAAAAGGGCCCTCAAAAGGGTTAAGCGAGGTCAAAGGGTGTTTGTGGGCACTGCCTGCGCAGAGCCGCTCGCCCTGGTGAAGGGCCTCATGAACCGGGCAGACGAGCTTCATGACGTGGAACTCCTGCACTTTGTAACCCTGGGAAGGGCCGATTTCACTGAAAGCCGCTTTGACCGCAGGTTCCGCCACAACGCCCTTTTCATCGGTCCAAACACCCGTGAGGCAGTGACCCAGGCCAGGGCGGACTACACCCCTCTTTTCATGCACGAGGTGGAAGAGCTCTTTGCCCTGGGCTATATGCACCTGGATGTGGCCCTGATTCAAGTGAGCCCACCGGACAAACACGGCTGGGTGTCTCTGGGCATTGGTGTGGATGTGGCCCGTTCCGCTGCCATAAACGCAGATTACGTTATTGCCCAGGTGAACCGTTACATGCCCCGCACCATGGGCAACACCTACCTGCCTGTGAGCAAAATAGACGCCTTTGTGGAGCATGACGAACCCCTTTTGGAATACCGCTTTCCCCAGACTAGCGAAGTGGGTCAAAAAATAGCCGAAGAGGCCGCCAAACTTGTCCGGGACGGGGACACCCTGCATGTGGGCTACGGGCACCTGCCCAATGAAATTTTAAAACACCTCGAGGGGAAAAAAGACCTGGGCCTGCATACCGAGGCCATAACCGACAATATAATCGAACTGGTGGAAAAAGGAGTCATCACCTGCCAGAAAAAAACCCATTTCCCCGGCAGGGCGGTCTGCACTTTTTGTGTGGGCAGCAAAAAAGTCTATGACTTTGTAGATCTGAACCCGAATTTTCTGTTTTTACCCAGTTCCCAGGTCTATGATCCCAAGGAAATCGCCAAAAACGATAACCTCACCAGCATCGGCAGCGCCATGGAAGTGGATCTGACCGGCCAGGTATCCAGTGAATCCGAAGGCATGAGATTTTATTCCGGCATCGGCGGCAGGCTGGACTTTCTGCGCGGGGCCGCCATGAGCAAAAGCGGCAGGCCCATCATAGTGTTGCCTTCCACCACCAAAGACGGAACGGCAAGCCGCATTGTGCACAAGCTGGCCGAAGGCGCCAGTATCATAGCCACCAGGGGCGATGTTCACTACGTGGTGACTGAATACGGGGTTGCCTATCTGCATGGAAAATCCATTCGGGAAAGAACCATGGCGCTCATCAGTATTGCCCACCCCCGTTTCAGGGCAGAGCTCCTGGAGCAGGCCAAGGAAAAGGCCTATGTCTATCCCGATCAGATCCTCATAGAAGCGAACCAGCACCTTTATCCCGAATTCATGGAAACCACCGCCACCTTGAAGGACGGTTCCGAGGTTCAGATCAGGCCTATCAAGCCCACCGATGAGGTGCTTTTACAGAGGTTCTTCTATTCCCATTCCGAAGAGACCGTGTACAACCGCTATTTCCGCCCGGTGAGGGCCATGCCACACGCCAGCGCCCAGGGCATGGTTAACCTGGACTATGACCGTAAAATGGCCCTGGTGGCCACGACCGGGCCCATAGGCGCGGAAAGAATAGTGGGGGTGGGTCGCTATGACCGTGAGGAGGAAAGGGACCTGGCCGAGGTTGCCTACACTGTGCATGAAGATTACGCCGGTCAGGGCCTGGGAACGGTGTTGCAGTCCCACCTGGCTGAATATGCCCTGACCAAGGGCATCAAGGGGTTCTGGGCCATCAGCTTCGGCAGGAACAAATCCATGCTGGCCGTTTTTGCCAAACTGGGTAAATACACCAAAACCGTTATTGAGCCGGGTGTCTGGAAAGTGGAACATTATTTTGATGAATAATAAATCCTGGTCGTAAGGGGATAAGCTGCGATTAAAGGCGCGGCCTTCAACATTGCGGTATACTGGAATTAGTAGGGTATCATCAAAACCTTAACCGGGTCAGGGCAACGGCTGCCTTCCCGTATTTAACCCAGAGGCCTTGATGCGACTAGCTGAACTTCCCAGAGGAGTTTCCCGCAGACAAAAAAGAAGGGAAAATCAGGCTGCCGCCCCCAGGGGCTTGGCAAGCTCACAGGAACTCTCCAGGCCGCAAACGATAAAACCGGTCAAACTTGATCCTCAGGAGATACGCCTCAGTGAAGTGGCGCTACCCCCCAACGAGTTCAACCTTGTTGAGGACCACCTAAGGGAGCTTCCCACCCAGGAAAGCCTTCTTCACACCTGCATAAGGCCCATGCGCCAGGCGGAAATGGTGCTCCTGCGAAAGGGTTGGGAAGAAAACCCTGAAGTTAGGCCCTCCCTGATCCACGATATAGATAATGAAAATATCCTTCACCTGGCTCAGACCTCGCCTCCGGTCCTGCGTTCGGACATAGGCCGCGAGGCGGAAATTTCCTTTTTGGCCCGTTATATGGACGTGCCCGGAGGGCGCTGGCTCAGGGTGGGATATAAAACCCAGATACTGGATGTGATCCTGGGTTACCGCCTGAACGAAACCACAACCGAAAACGTGGTCACTGTCAAGGCCCCATCCGAACTGACTCCGGTCACCTTGCGCCTGGCCTATCGCATAACGCCTCCCGAAGACCTGGACATGCGTCTGGTCCTGTGGCCGGAGAAGACTCCCCTGGGGCTGATGGATCTTTCTGCCGGAGGGTTGAAGTTCTACCACGACATCATGCTCAGCTTTTCCAAACATCAGCTTTTAAATCTGGCCCTTTTAAGTGGAGTTCAGAAACTTGTTCTGGAGGCAAGGGTGGTGAGGTCCGAGGATGTACGCGATATCAAAGGCAAGCTTAAGGGAGCCACCAGTGTGACCTTCACTCAAAGCGATGAGACCGCCAGCCAGCAGTACATCAGGTTTTTAACTGAAGTTTACCGCCATCTTTTGGCCCGAAGGTCCGGGCTGGGTAAAAAATAGCCACCCCCCCCGGCCAATCCTTTCGCAAACAAACCCGGATCACGGGTTAGCCGTAATTTTTTACCAAATTCAAATTTTGAAAGGAACGGCCTTTTTCAGGCCCAACTAGAGCTTAATTATAGGTTGAATGCGGGAGCAGGGAATATCCATCTGCTCACAAGTTTTGAAGACATCACTAAAATTATGATTCTTGGTGGAAAGGATCGAGATAAAGACCCTGCCCACCTGGTGTTTCCGGACCAGTTTGGGGATGTCTCCCCTGGTGCCCATCACGTGAATGCCGTGGATCACCGAGCCTTGCTTGGCTGGGTCGTCATCCACAAAACCCACCGGGATATAATTCAGGTTGGGATTGTTGCGCAGCTCTCTCAGCAAAAGTTCACCACCGTCACCTGCGCCCATGATCAAGACCGGAATCCCGGTTGCGCCCCGCACTTTTTCCCGGAAAACCCGTATCAGGCTCCTGGCGCCGGCCACAAAAACCAGGGCCAGCAGCATGTCGATGATCATAACCGCGCGGGAGTAGCCTTCGAACCTGAACAGAATAACCAGGGCCAGGACATGAATCAACGATCCCAGCACGCAGGCCTTGACTATCTGGATAATGTCGTAAACCGACAGATACCTCCACTCTCCCCGGTAAAGCCCGAAAAACCAGAAGCAGGCCATCTTGATAGCCAAGAGAATAGGCAAAGATTTGGCCAGGAGCGTCATCTCCCCCGGCACCAGGACACCGTCAAACCTCAACAGCCAGGAAGCCGTATAGGCCGCCGAGAGCAAAAGCAGATCGGCAACAATCTGCAAAAGCTGCTTTTTATGCATCACCAGGCCGCTTAAAACAGATCCCTGGATCCTTTTTTTGCGCCCCGAGTCATAGACCTTGACCTCACCCAGATAAACCCCGAAGAAAAGAAGCCCCACCAAAAGCAAGACCAGCACCACAACCGCAGTAAGAATCGTGGCGTATCTGGAAAGCAAAAGAATGGAAAAACCGCCCAGCGCGCTGATAGTCAAGAGCAAAACCACGGCCCTGCGCTCACTGAGCCCTAAAAAGACCAGTCGATGGCTGGAGTGGTCGCGACCGCCCTGGGCAATGGAGCGCCCATGGGTGGAGCGCTGAAAGGAAACCAGGGTGGTGTCGAAAATAGGGACCACCAAAGCCCCCAAGGGCACCAGCACGGCAAAGGCCGTCTGACTGGCATGGGCCGTAGTGCCGGTGCTTAAAAGGGCCAGACCACCCAAGGTAAAGCCCAAAAACATGGAGCCGCAGTCACCCATGAAAATCTTGGCAGGGTTGAAATTGTAAATAAAAAAGCCCAAGGCTGAACCGGCCAGGATAGCGGCCAGGGAGCATCCCCCTCCTGTAGATCCGCTGAGCCAGGCGCCCAGGGCCAGGACCGACGAGGCGATAAAGACAACCCCGGAGGAAAGGCCGTCCATATTATCCAGGATATTGACCGCATTGGTGATGCCCACCAGCCAGAGAACGGCCAGGGGGATCTCCAGCCAGGGCCAGGGGACCAGGGAAGAATCTATGCCAACCCCTTGACTCACGGCAAAAAGGGCCACGAAAAGCTGAGCCAGAAACTTGACCTGGGGCTTCATCTCCCAGGTGTCATCCCACAACCCCAAAAGAAAAAGCAGGCCTGCCGAACCTGCCAAAACCCAAAACTCACGCGTATAAGAACCCGAAGCCCAAAAGGCCACTGCAAAGGCAATAAAAATCGCCACCCCGCCATAAACCGCAGTAGGCTTTTTATGCCAGCGATCATCCCTGGGCTGCACCACCCAGTCCATTTTTCGGGCCAGGAAAATCAGCACGGGAGTAAGGCATACTGATACCAAAAAGGCAATGGCAAAAGGCAGGAGCATGGGCCCATATCCACTTAAGTTATAAAGGGGCCATAAAAAGGCCCCAAGCTGTTGACTCGCAGCCTGCAGGCAGGCCGGGGATGCCCCCCGATGGAGACCCCGAATTATGACCCGCTGAATTACTATACCTAACTAAGACAAGCAATTCCAAACACTTATCATACCAAATAGCAGGCTGAGGGACTATAAAGCCTTCCAATATCTACCGTTCGCGATAATGCTGAATCACCGACTTGGCTATCTCGGCAATATCCATCTGGGGGCTTTTTCCGATCAGGCCTTCAAGCTTGCTCACATCAGGGATCCTTCTAGGCATATCCTCAAAGCCTTCGGCATAGGCTTCGTCATAGGATATCTTGACTATTTCGGAAGTGCTTTCAGTAAGCTCCTTGACCAAAACAGCAAGATCCTCAATGGTGATTTCATGACGGCTGCCTACATTAACCACCTGGCCTTCGGCTTCCGGGCAATGGGCCAGTTTGTACAGGCACTCAACCACCTCGCCCACATAGGAGAAGCAGCGGCTTTGCTTGCCGTCACCGAAGACGGTAATGGGCTGTCCCATCAGGGCCTGGCGCACAAAGGTCGGCAAAACCATGCCGTAGCGTCCGGTCTGGCGAGGTCCAACTGTATTGAAAAGCCGCACCACCACCACAGGCAGCCCCCTGGCCCGGTGATAGGCCAGGGCCAGAAACTCGTCAATGGCCTTGGAGCAGGCATATGACCAGCGGGCTTTGGAAGTGGATCCCATAACCAGGTCATGATCCTCTAAAAAAGGAACGGAATCGTTTTTGCCGTAAACCTCGCTGGTGGAGGCGACCACCACCTTTTTGCGCTTTTTATTGGCCAGGCGCAGGATAACCTCGGTGCAGCCTATATTGGTCTCAATGGTGCGCACCGGGCTCTCGACAATAAGACGGACCCCAACCGCCGCGGCCAGATGATAGACCACATCAGCCCTGTCCACCAGCTCGGCCATCAGGGGTTCATCCTGCACATCGGCTATGGTGTGGCCGAAATTGGGGTTTTTACGCAGTTCGTCCAAATTGGTGATGCTGCCGGTGGAAAGGTCATCCACGATATGCACGTGCTGGCCTTTTTCCAAAAGAAAATGGGCCAAATGAGAGCCTATGAAACCGGCTCCACCGGTTATAAGGGCGTGCACTGGTTGTTCTGCCAATTGATTCATAAAATGATTCCCAATCATCTTAGGCGGAGTTCAAAAAACTTGGCTTTTGCCAAAAGCAGGCTGAAAACCGCCAAGTCAAACTGATTAAATTATTTTCCCTGTTGGGAGTCAACCATGCGGATGCCCAGACGTTCACCGCAGACTGAACAAAAATAGGCGTATTTCTCACCCTGAGGCAAGACCAACAAGAGCTTACTCCTAACGGGCTGGGCCTGTCCACATTTGGCGCAATAAAGGCTCTGCGCGGTAAGTCCCTGAAACCCGGATTGACTTTTTTCCGCCATGCCCCGCATCCCCTGTTTTAAATTATTTTTCAAGGCAAATCAATAATTTAAAGAGATCCACCCGCCATAAAAACCAGATAAAGGACAGGCTGAAAGCAAGACAAGCTCAAGTATCCCCCTTAGGTGGTCAACTCCAACTCTTCTACCATGCGATCAAAAAATGCCATTAAAAATTCACGCTGCCCGGGGGTGGCATAACCGGTGCAAGAACAACGCAGGCTGTCCATGGAGCGGACCAGAAACTCCAGGCGCACGGAATCGTCTTCCAACACAACCGCCACCCTGTGGGGAGAACATTTTTTATGCTCCCTTTGCTCCTCGGTCAGGATATCACGGGGCAGCTCGAGCCAAAATACATCAGGCAGGCCTGAAGGGTTGAGATTTTCTTCCAAATAGGTAACGAGCCTGGCCTTATCGGTTATGGATATTTCATCCAGTAAATATGACCTCAATCACCGGCCTCGCCTTCTGACAAGGCAGCCTGCCCGGCCTCCCGGTCTTTAAGTTTGCCTGAACGCCAGGCATCTGTAACCGCCCAAACCCAGAGGATGAAAAAAGCGCCGCCCACCAGCCAGAGCCAGGTGGTGCCCTGTTGGGACAACTGGGCGTGCAAAACCGCCCATTTATCCTGGCCCGGGGCTATATCGCCCATATTGGCAAGCGCCTGAGTGATCTTAAGGGCGGCCATAAAAAGCCCTATAAGGAATAAAATACTGGCCGCCACCACCATCATGGCCCCCTTGCCGGGCTGGCGGTTCAGCAACTGCCCCAGGCCGGGCATGATCAGCCCTGAGAGCAGCGGAGCGACGAATTGCTTGCGCATGCCTTCAGCCCTCCCGGCCGTAAACGGAAAGGTACTCGTTGACCTGGGCCAGAAGATCGTCCCCCAGGGGCTTTCTTTGGTTGTCAACCAAAACCGGCTCCCCGCTCTCATGCAGGTAATTGACAGCAGCCTTGATCCCCAAAAGGGACCAAACGCTTAACCCGGTTTTTTCGGTAAAGGCCGCCAGGGCGTCGGGGCCTTTTCTGCCTTCCACCACCCGGCCGTTTTCATCGTAGACCGCCTGGGTCTGCTCCCGGTCAACAGCCAGGGAAACACCCTGCACCTGTAAATCCAGGCCCAATGTTTCCAGTTTTTCCAAAAGTTCCACCTTGGTGGCCATGGAGGTTCCCACATCGTCGATTATCAGGATTCTGGAACCCTTTTCCAAGGCGCCGGTGACCATCATGGAACCCTTGCCCGTGGCTTCGCCATGGGTCTTGGCTTCTTTGCGGTCATAATCAAAGGAAAGGTCCACCCCGTATTTTTCATACAGGGCAACCGCACAGGTCTGGGCTATGGCGCTTCCTTTATAAGAGGGGCCGACCAGCACATCCACCTGCTTGTCAAGGCCTGTCTCCACCATCCAGTCGGCAAAGCAGCGTCCCAGTTCATAGGAGAGGCGTCCGGTTCTGAATACACCCAGGTTCACAAAATAAGGTGTGGGTCGCCCGTCCTTAAGCCTGAGTCCCTGGCGAAAAAACAAAGAACCGCTTTCCGCCAAAAGTTTGGTGAGTCGTTTTTGATAGTCCTTCATGAGCGGCTCCTTTTAAGACCCCCTTTTCAGTCAAGGGGTCTGATATCAAACTTTTCCACCATATGGTGGGGATTGTAGGATTTTTTAGCCTTGCGCAGGCTTTCCCTGCCCAGGTCCTGTTCACGGTTTACAAACTCTACTCCGCTCATGGACCGGGCCACAAACAATTGATTCATGGCTGCATATAGTCCGGTGATCTCCGGATTGGCTTTTTCAACATGTATCACGGCAGTGGTGGGATTCAAGAGTTCTCCCAGAGAAAAGGCCTGCACCCTGCCCTTTATGCGGATCACACCGCCTTTGCAATCCAGTTTTCCGTAATTTTCCAGAAGATCACCTATCCCCTGGTCCTCATGCAAAAGCCCGGGATCCAGTTCGCAATGCCTTAAGTCGCACCATTTTTCCTGCATTTCCAGAACCTGGGAGACAATATCCTGATTCAACTCCAAATATTCGTACTCATTACTACGGTAAAACTTGTTTACCAGGTTTTTCTTTTTATGAAAGCGCCGTCCCCTAAGTTGGGCCAGCTCCTCGGCCAGATAAACATAGTCTGCCTGGTCCGGATCAGGCTCCGCAGCATAGCGCTCAAGGTCCAGGCAATTTTCCACAAATTCCCTGTCCGCCCTTAAGATCCGGGGCTGGTTGCCGCTCTTTTCAAGCTCGGTCATAAGATCATGGGCAGCCTGCTGCCTGTTCCCCTTGCCAAAGGGGGGGAATCCGTAAAAATTTTCATTATCCAAGGACCGTAAAACAATCAACAGACAGTCGTTTAAAACCCGCCAGGCGGTCTGATAATGGTTTCTCCACATAAACAGGTTGGTGAAGGTGAATTCAGAGACGACCTGTTTTTCAGCCTTTAAAAAACCATTGATCAGATCCTTGTCCGAAAGGGTCAGTTTGTTAAAATTCGGCGGTAAACCTGGTTTTTCCGAAGTGCTTTTTACTGACATATCCATCCCCTCACCGGGCTTTACTCCCCCTGCCTATCCCTGAAAGTTCAGTAGAATTATTACACAAATACCCTATTTACCCGCCATGGCCAAGGAGTATCTAAAAAAGCAAAAAACACCGGAGTCCGAATCCGGCCTTTTCCTCAAAAAAAAGACAGGCGGCCCTCAAGGGGCAACCTGCCGAATTACGCCTTATTACATTAAAAAAACCAGGGTTACTTATCAGGCCGCAGTCTTTTTGAACCAGACATTCATACTTTCAATAGCGCCACTGATATTGGTGTTGTTCACCAGTGAGCCGCTGAATTCATAACCAGCCCTGGCAAAGGTCAGGTTCATGCCGTGGGAAAGGGTGCGGGCAATGGTGAAGAGCGTCAGGACACCTGCCCTTTTCATTTCCTTTTCCATGGCTTTCAGCAGATGTCTGCTGAGTCCCAGGCCCCTGGCCAGGGGATGCACCGCGAAATCGGTCATCTCGGCGCTCATGGATTTTTTATCCACCTCGCAGGCAGCCGCGCCCAAAAGCTCCCCGTCCTTGAAAGCGCCGAGGTGCACTACGCCCTGGCTAAGCGCGGAGCTTAAGAAGCCGGGGTCATATACGGGAAAAGGATAGCTGGCAAAAACCTCGGTGTACAAGGCCGCCAAGCCTTCCAAGTCATCTTTTCCCAATAATTTTATTTGGATCTCCGCAGTAAGTTCACCTGGCTCACTTTGGGGCGCAGCCAGGGCCAGCTCGAGCACCTCCCGCTTCAGATCGCCGTTCTTTTCCTCAGCCCTGGCCGGCGTTAAAAAGCGTCCCAGAAAGAGGCATTCTTCCCTGCCCAGGTAAAGCCCCGGCACCCTGGCCTCTATCCTGTAGCCGTGATCAACAAAGCAATCAAGAGAACCGGCCGGTATCTTGGCAAAGATTTTGGAGTAGCCCTTTTCCCGGGAAATACGCTCCAGGGTCTCGGCAATGTGCGGTTTATCCTCTTTTGCCATGGACATCAGATAGACCCGGTCGTTTAGGGGGCCATGCTGGATCAGAGAGTTGCCGATTTTTTCAATTACGTCAGCAGGCATCCGCCCTGCGCTCCATTCTTTCAGTACAGCTGGGGGTGAGGCTTTCCGTATCGTCCCAGTCCGTGAACAGTTTTTCCAGGCCCACGGCCCTCCATTCGTCCGCGTCTTCGGTCTTGAGCGTAAGCTCACAGGTATCGCAGTTGCGGTCACAGGCCGGGGGATCATAGGTCGAGGGCTCGGTATAGGTGGTTATAACCCCCTCGAAATTACGCAATACCACCTTGTGAGTGCCCAATGAAAGCAAATAGTTAGGCATCACCGGAATTTTTCCGGCTCCACCCGGGGCGTCGATCACATAGGTGGGCACCGCAAAACCGCTTGTGTGCCCCCTTAAACTCTCCATTATCTCCATACCCTTGCCAACCGGAGTGCGGAAGTGGGTCAGGCCTTCGGAGAGGTCGCACTGATAAATATAATAAGGCCTCACTCTGGCCTGAACCAGCTTATGCATTAATTCCCGCATCAGCCTCGGGCAGTCGTTCACCCCGGCCAAAAGCACACTCTGGTTTCCCAGCGGTATGCCCGCATCAGCCAGCCGGGCCAGGGCCTGCCTGGAAGAACGGGTAAGCTCCCTGGGATGGTTGAAATGGGTGTTGAGCCACAGGGGATGGTGGGCCTTTAAAACCCGAACCAGGTCGTCAGTCACCCGATAGGGAAGCACCACCGGCATACGGGTTCCGATCCGCACCACCTCAACATGGTCAATGCCGGTGACTTCACCCAAAAGCCAGTCCAGACGCTCGTCTGTGAGCATAAGGGCATCGCCGCCCGAGAGCAGCACATCCCTGACCGCAGGTGTTTTGCGGATGTAGTCCACACCCTTTAACAGCTCTTTTTTCGAGGGCACATAATCCGTGTCCCCCACTTTACGCTTGCGGGTGCAATGGCGGCAGTACATGGAGCAGGTATTGCTGACATGGAACAAAACCCGGTCGGGATAACGGTGAGTGATGCCCACAGCCGGGCTGTCCTCGTCTTCATGCAATGGATCACGCATGTCATAGGGCCCTATATCCAACTCTTTGGGTGAGGGAAACGACTGTCTGAATACAGGGTCGTTAGTATAATCTTCAGCATCTATTAAAGACAAATAGTAAGGCGTTACAGAAAGAGGAAACTTTCGGGACGTAGCTTCAAAGAGGCGCAATTCTTTCTCTGAAAAGTTAATTCCCAGAAGAGAGGCAAATGTTTTTACATTTTGAATGGAGTGGGTTAACTGCCAATGCCAGTCTGTCCAGTTGGACTTAACCGCTTCTTTATCTATGCGTTTGGCAACTTGCCTTTGATGCTCATTAAAGATCTTCATCCGTTCCCCGATTCTGCAATATAATGCAATATATTCAAGTAGATATTTACAAAAGTTTACACCACTCACAAGTCTTTTATTCTTTCTGTGCAGATAATGCACACAAAGATTCATAAAGACCTAAGCCCCAAGCTATGACTGATTATGCGTGGGATTTATATGGCGAGCAAAGCTCAAGAATGCTTGACTAAAAAACATCCCAGCCAATTGCTAGATACTATAGTGCAAAAATTAAGATAAGTCAAGTTAGGCATAATTATCTGTTTATACGGATAGACAAGAGCCAGTAAACTTATGGTTTCTGAAAATTTTTTACTTAATAATTAGCTATAAAATGCAATTATTTTTTCGTTTTTTAGAGATAAAGTTAAAAAAAACAGGAAAGATGCGCAAGCAGGCGCCGAAAGCGGGGCGATGGTGCAAAGGCTAAAAAAACAATATGTTAGATGTCTTAGGCGACAACCTTGCCTCAAGAGGGATAATCATTTCTTTTATATGACTGGAAAACTATATCATATTAAACAGTTAGACTTTATATTATTTCGGGCGCCTGCTCTACAGAGGGGAATTTTGTGGTGTTAAGCTCGAGAGCCGGGGCCGGGTAAAAAATTTTAAACCGCACACGGCCCCCTTGAATATGCGGGTTTGTGAATCCGGAGAAGGCGTCTAACCTGTTTTTTCGGACTGTCTGAGTTCACAGGTAATGTTTTTTAGACCTAAAAATAGCAGAAATAATAGATAGTTAACCAAGAGCAGCCGTTTTTGAAATGAGGAGGCGGTTCAAATTTTTGTACGCATGGCCTTTACGCGTCGGAGGTACAGGTGGTTCTTTTCCGTCAACATGCTAAATTAATTAAAAAAATCCTTTTTTCTAATATTTGGCATGTACTTTGCTTTAAAGATAGGCATCAGGCAAGGCCTGATCCCTATTTTCCTTTTTCTCTTTCTAGAAGACGCCAGGTTCTCCCCAAGCCTGGCGTCTTCTTTTTTACCACCCCTGGTTTCCGCCTTTTCCCTGCGGGGCCAAATGACCAACTAAAAAGTCCCTTAAGCAACAGCAGTTGTCTTAAAGGACTTGGAAGCAAATTATTAAAAAAGCAGACAACCGTATAACGGTGTCTGCTTTTTTCAGAACCTGTTTTTTAAAGGACTAACCTTCGGTGACGGGTTTCTCCTCTTTGGGCTCCTCTGGCTTTTCTTCTTCAGCCTGGACCTCGTCATCGGATTCCATGGCTTCCAGCTTAGCCTTGAGTTCGGCCACTTCCGCCTTGTATTTTTCCACGTCATTAGGCTCGGGAGTGAAGGGTTCGCGGGCCTTTTCCATCTCCGCCCGGCGCTTATCCTTCATTTCCTCAGATCCCAGGTAGGTGGCCAAGGCCCCTCCCAAAAGCAGGAACAAAGGAATGCAGCCCTTAAGCAGCCACAGGAATTCATCCCACCAGGAAATGAGACCGATTATTCCCAACAAAAGCGCAATCAGGCCGCCAACTAAAGCCACCATCTCAAGACCTCCCCAGGTGAATTTCTTTTTATTTCAGGGTAGACAGAAAGGGTCTGGCCAATCTGTCAATTATTACAGTCCTTAAAAATTACCAGTAGCATGGCCGTGCGGCCAGTGTCAATCTTATTGGCATAAACAACTAATTAACCGTGTAATTAAGCTTTTGCGGGCTGCCACCGAGGCTCTCCTTGGCGGGTCTTTCATTTTTTCGGCAATCAACGCCGCCAGGCCCCGTGGACCGGCTGATCTCTGGCCCCCATTTCAAGCAAAAGCGCCTTAAATTGATCCGGCTGGGGAACTCCGAAGATCTTCACTGCCGGTTCTTCTTTGCCTTCGATATAAATATGCACATGAGCCACTTTCAAAAGTCTCTGGGTAAGCCCCCTCCTGAGGTCAATGCGCCTTATTTTATCCAGGGGGGCCTGGCTGGTTCTGGAACTGGGAAAGGTCAGAAGGGCGCTTATCTTTTCATGGTCCAGCTTGTAGATGGTGGTAAAGCGCTTAACCAGGATAAAACCTAAGAAAAGTGTGCATAAAAGCTGACTCAGGGCAGGGCTGATCCGGGCTTCGGGGTTGATAACAGGCCCCACGGCAAAAATTACGGCCCCCAGAAAATAGACCCCGAAAGACTGCCAGGAAGGACGAAATTCCCTGTAAACAGCGTATATTTCCTTATCCACGCTTCATAACTCCCGTGATGGTGCAACGGCATCAGTCTGATTTTACAAAAGGCTTGGCCTGGTATAACAGATTCTCGGCATGCGTATAAATATTCATCTTGCCTTTTCTGGCAAACCCGCCGAGGGTGAGGCCCAAGTCATTGGCAGCCCTTACCGCGGCGGCGGTGGGTGCGCTCACTCCGGCCAGAAAAACCAAACCCGCCCTGGCCGACTTAAGCACCATCTCAAGACTCATACGCCCACTAAAGGCGGCAGCCTTGGCCGCGTAAAGCCTGTTTTCCAGCCAAAGCGACCCCACTGCCTTGTCCAGGGCATTGTGCCTGCCCGCATCCTCGGCCACAACTAAAAGCTCCCCCTTAAGGTCAAACAAGCCCACCGCATGGGTGGCTCCCGTTGCCTCAAAAAGGGGCTGGGTTTGGGACATGGCCTCAGTCAGGCGGGTAAAGGTCTCCACCTCCATGAGGCGGCCCGACTCCGCCTTCACAGCCTGGCGCGGCCCCAAGGGGCCGCCACCTGTCGCCTTGACCGCAACGGTGCTTTTCCCGGGCTTGGCCCGGTGCACAATGGCCTCTCTGGCATCGGCCCGCCATTTAACCTCACAGGCGGGTGAACTGGAGTCCAGCCAACCCATGGTGAGACAGAAACCGGCGGCCAACTCCCTTTCCAGGCCCGGAGTGGCCATCAGGACCTCGGCCTTGATGCCGTCGGCGATTAAATTAACCGGCTCCTCTTCCACCAGGCGGTCTGTCACCTGTTGCGGCCCGTGGTCTCCCAAACGCCATATGCGAAATGCAGAAAAGGCCTTCTTCATCTAAGGATCTCCCACCCCCCCGCGGCTCTCCGGATGTCTCAATGGGCCTGGGCCCAGTTATCACCCCAACCCAAATCCACATCCAGGGGCACGGAAAGTTCGATGATATTCTGCATGATATCCTGAACCCTTTCCGAAAGGCGCTCCCTATCCTTTTCCGGAGTCTCAAAGACCAGCTCATCGTGGACCTGCAGGATCATCATGGTTTCAGGGAACTCATTTACGAGCATTTCATGGCATTTTATCATGGCCTTTTTTATGATATCCGCCGCGGTTCCCTGGATCGGGGTGTTTAGGGCCATGCGCTCGGCCGACTGGCGGGCCAGGCGATCTGTGGAGTTGATGGCGGGCAAGTAGCGCCTGCGCCCCAAAAGGGTGGTTACATAACCGTTTTCCCGGGCATAGGTCAAATTATCCTGGGTAAAGGCGGCTATGCCTGCATAACGGCCCAGATACCTGTCTATGATATCCTGAGCCTCGCCTCGGGAAATCTTCTGCTCCCTGGCCAGGCGGAAGGCGCTCATGCCGTAGAGCACCCCAAAGTTCACGGTCTTTGCCCTGCGCCTCTGATCACCGGTCACCTCTTCGGCCGGAATTTCAAAAAGCCTGGCAGCGGTCTGGGTATGCACATCCAGGCCCTGGCTAAGGTCCTGGGTCAACAGCTCATCCTTGCTGAGATGGGCCAGGACCCTCAGCTCGATCTGAGAATAATCCGCAGCCACCAGAACCTTGCCCGCCTCCGGCACAAAGCACTGCCTTATTCTTTCACCCAACTGGGTGCGCACCGGGATATTCTGCAGATTGGGATTGGAGGAGGAAAGCCTGCCCGTGGCCGTGACCGCCTGGTTGAAGCTGGTGTGCAGCCGTTTAGTCTCGGGGTGGACCAGTTTGGGCAGGGCCTCCACATAGGTGGATTTGAGCTTGCTCAGGGTGCGGTAGTTTAAAAGTTCTGCCGGCAGTTCATGATCCTCGGCCAATTGGGTCAAAACAGACATATCCGTGGAGTAGCCGGTTTTCTTCTTGGTCTTTTTAATCTGCCTGAGCCCCAGCTCCTCGAACAGAACCACGCCCAGCTGTTTCGGCGAATTCAAATTGAACTTATGACCGGCCAGGGTGTAGCAACGCTCTTCAATGGCATCGAGCTGACTGGTCAGCTCCTTGTCCAGGTCAGCCAGCCCCTTGACATCCAGCCCCACCCCGTTCATCTCCATCCGGGTGAGAACCTCCACCAGAGGCATCTCCAGCTCATAAAAGAGCTCTTCCATGGAGGACTGTTTCAGTTTGGGCTCAAGCACCTTAAAGGCCTGGAAGGTGACATCCGCATCCTCTGCCGCGTATTGGGTTGCCTTTTCCAAAGGCGCATCGGCAAAAGACTTGTTTTTACCGCCCACCGCCTCTTCAAAGGAGATCATGGAGCGCCCCAGGTTTTCCGCCGCAATGGCGGTGAGGTTATGGGCCGTCCTGCCCGGAGCCAGCAGATAAGAAGCCAGCATGGTGTCAAAGGAAACCCCCTTAACACTCAGCCCGGCCCTTTCCAAAACCGTAAGATCGTATTTTATATTCTGCCCCACCTTGGCCAGGCTCTCATCTGCAAACACAGGCTTTAAATAGTCAAAAACCGCCTTTTGATCAGCCTGTTTTTCCCCAAGATGCAGGTTATGCCCCAGGGGGATGTAAACCGCCTTGCCCGGCTCGGCGCTCAAGGAAATGCCCACCAGGCGGGCGCGCATAGCCTCCACACTGGTGGTCTCCGTATCCAGGGCCAGACAGCCGATCTCCCCGGCCCTGGCTATAAGGCCATCCAGTTCAGAGGGATCCAGAACCATGCGGTAGTCTGTTTCCACCTCCTGGGCGGGAGTGGCAAACTCATTGATAAGCCGATTGAATTCCAGCTTGGCCAGGACAGGGGTCAGCACCTGGGGATCCGGCTTTCGCACCTTGTAGTCCTCTGGTTCAAAGCCAAGGGGAGCGTCTTGGGCAAGGGACACCAAATCCCGGCTCAACCAGGCCAGATCCTTATGCTGCAAGAGGTTTTCACGCATCTTGCTTTTTTTCATATCAGCCGCGCCCTCAAGCACCTTTTCCAGGCTGCCGTGCTCTAAAAGCAACTTCACCGCAGTCTTGGGACCCACCCCCGGTATGCCGGGAATATTGTCTGTGCTGTCGCCTGTCAGGGCCTGAAAATCAATCATCATCTCAGGTCCAAGTCCCAATTTTTCCTTTACCTCGGCAGGCCCCAGGCGCTTATTCTTCATGGTGTCCCACATGGTCACCCGGTCTGAAAGCAATTGAAACAAATCCTTGTCCCCGCTCACCAGGACCACCTCAAAATCCTTTTCCACCGCCAGGCGGCAAAGGGTTGCCATGAGATCATCTGCCTCATAGCCCTCCATCTCCACCCCGGGCAGGTCAAAGGCGGTCACCACCTGGCGCACCAGGGGAAACTGCGCTTTTAAGGTCGGGTCCAGGGGAGGCCGGTTGGCCTTGTAAGCCGGGTACATTTCATGACGAAAAGTGGGGCCCTTGGCATCATAAACCACGGCCAGGTATTCAGGATCAGCGTCTTTCAAGACCTTTAAAAGCATCTGGACAAAGCCGTAGACCGCGCCTGTGGGCACCCCGTCCGAGGTGCTCAAGCCGCGCACCGCATGAAAGGCGCGATGAATATAGGAACTGGCGTCCAGCAAATAGATTTTCGGTTTATTACTCACTTAAGGGCTCCTTTTTGGGGTGCTGCCAGGAGAATCCAGCTTACGGTCCCGAGCCTCTAAATTCAAGCCTGGGAGGTTATTTATAAAGCAAGCGTCGTGACATGACAGGCGGTTGCCTTTTCATCTGTGAAAAAAGCCATGACCGGATGAGGCCTGACCCGGTCATGGTTTAACACCTTTGAATAGTAAATTGGGGTTTTCCTTTTCCCCTCCGGCAGGGCCGACATATTCCCTTTGCTCAAACCCGGCTTTTTCCATAAAACCCAAAATTTCAGAAGCACTGTAGGCCTTGCCGCCTTTGGTGTTCACCAGCATGTTCAAACCGAAAAGCGCATTATGGGGATGCCCTTTTCCTAAAGGATCGGCCGCAAAGTCCTGCACCCACAAAACTCCGCCTGGTTTCAAGGCCTGGGCGATCTTGGTGACCAAGGCCCGGCATTCCTCAAAAGAAGCCCCGTGCAGGGCATGACTGAGCCACACCACATCATAAGGTCCGCCCAAGTCATTCTTTTTGAAATCACCCGGCTCGAACTCAACCGGCAAGGGCGCATCCAAAGCGGCGACCTGTTCTTTAAAAAAAATTCCAGCCTGAGGCAGGTCATAGACTCGGGCCTTAAGGCCCGGAACCTCACGGCAGAAGGTCAGGGCATAGATGCCCGGCCCACCGGCCAGGTCCAGAAGCATTTGCCCTGGCCTCAGGCCCAGCCCGGCAGCCAGGCCGGGAGCGTTTCTTTGAGCCAGGGCTGCCATGGCCTTGTAAAAATGCTCCCTGCCGGGTTTATCGTGAGCGGCATTTTTTTGCCTGGAAAGGGGAGAGCCTGTTTTCACCGCCTGGTCCAGCCGGGCCCACACACTTACCAGATCGGCCATATGTAAAACCACCTGGCTGAGATCCTTTTCGCCGCCCGGAATAAAAAATTCCCTTAGCTCTTCAGGCAGGCTGTAACTGTCCTGCTCCAAAACAATCAGCTTTAAATTAAGCAAAGCTGTCAATAAAATGGCGGCTCCCCTGTCATCCAGGCCCAGCTCGCGGCAGAGTTCTTCTTTGTCGGCCGGAGAGTCGGCCAGACGGGGCATGATCCCCAGCCGCACCGCCGCATGCAAGGCGCAGGAGGCCCAATAACCGTTGGCCAAAGAAAGGACCCTATTGGAATCAGCTGTCTTTTTACTCATGGCCGGCATATGCTCCTTGGCTATTCCAACTCTTCAGCAAAGGTTACCTTTTTAACCCTTGGCCAGGCAACGATAATGCCTCCTTAGCTTAAGAGAAAACTTGGCGGCAGTTTCTGTTCCACCGGAAAATAAGGGAGGGCGCCCAAACAGCAGCTCATTCTCAAACCCGGGTTAAACCAGGCTCCTTGTTGCTTAGCCGAAGCGATTGACGTAGCCTGTAAATAGTCATTATATAAAAGTTAACTTTTCATCCTGTTGGCAAATGCGATAACGGGGTTTAAATTACTAAGCCATGGAAATTAAATCCCAAACAAAATCCCCCCAAAGATTCTTGGACCGCCCCTTGGACAAAGGGCTGTTGCAAGCCGAGTTCGATCCCAGCGACTATGAAATGGCTTCCCTTAACGCGGAACTGATGATGGCCGGAGAGCCCTCACCGGGCAATCTCTATCTGGCGGTATTTAACCCGGACACAAAAAAGGTGGAGATGCGCCTGGCCTGCGCAGAAGGGGAAATATTTCAGGGAATCTGGCGGGAGCACCTGCACAAGGCTGAGCAAGGACGCCTATATGTAAAATATGACCAGGCCGAGGCCTTCAGTGACTACTATGCCCGCTTCGGCGGAGCCATACTCCAGGCCGCGCCTTCCTTGCGAAAAAGACGTCAGGTAATCCAGGATATGGCCCTGGTTAATCTAAGGCTTTTTTTTGAACCGCAAATGGAAGGGAAAAAACTGGCGTTATCGGCCAAGCGGGCCAGCCTTCTCATGGACCAGGCTGTAAAGGACCCCGAACTCCTACAAAACCTGGGCGAAGTTATGCGAAAGGATTATTCCATCTATGCCCATTCGGTTAATGTAAGCATGCTGGCCATGTCCTTTGGCCATTACCTGGGGCTGGAGGCAAAAAAAATCAGAACCCTTGGCATGGGCGGACTTTTCCATGATGTGGGGATGAGCAGCCTGCCTGCCTCGATTCTCAAAAAAACCGGAGAACTGACCGAATCGGACTGGGGCAAGATCCGCACCCATCCCAGAAAAGGTTACCAGATGCTCTTAAATGTGGGTGTAGTGACCTATGACGCCCTGATGATTGTTCTACATCATCATGAAAATATAGACGGCACAGGCTATCCCTCGGGAATCAAAGGTGGAAAAATTCCCTTCCTGACCAGGATAGTAAAAATTGTCGACGCCTATGACGCCATTACCAGCGCCAGGCCCTACCATCCGCCCAGGCCCGCCTTTGCCGCGGCCAGTGACCTGATGAAAAGCAGGACAGGGCACTTTGACAAGAATCTGGTGCCCAATTTTATCCGCTTTCTGGCCAGCCCCTATGTAGGCGGGGACAGAAATTAGCCTTCCATGCCCGCAAGGATTCCGGCTATCAGGCGGGTCAGGTCTTCTCCGGCCTTGCCTGCGTTTTCAATAACCAGTTCAATCGGCGCGGGCTCCATGTTTTCAGGCCGGTTGACATTGGCAATGGCCGAAAAACCCAGCACCCTGAGGCCGTGGTGACGGGCCGCTATCACCTCCAAAACAGTGGACATGCCCACCGCATCCGCTCCGAAACGCCTCAACATGCGAGTCTCGGCCGGAGTCTCCATGGAAGGCCCCTTCAGCCCCACATAGACCCCTTCATATATGGAAAGGCCTTTTTCCCGGGCCACCTTGCGTGTGAGTTCAAGAAAATCGGGGTCATACACCTGGCTCATATCAGGGAAACGCTCCCCCCAGACCTCGATATTATCTCCTATCAGCGGGTTTTCACTGGTTAAATTTATATGATCATTGATCAGCATCACCCTTCCCGGCTCCATTTCCGGGTCCAGGCCGCCTGCCGCGTTGCTGAAAATAAAGTTTTTAACTCCCAGTTCAGCCAACACCCTGATGGGAAAAGTCACCTCCAGGGCGGAATATCCTTCATAAAGGTGAAAACGTCCGGCCAGGGCAGCCACCCTTTTGCCTTCAAGTGCACCTATAATCAACTTACCGGCATGGCTCTCCACTGTGGAAACCGGGAAACCGGGTATATCCTGGTAGGGAGCGGCAAAAACCTCTTCCAGGGCATCGGCCAGTCCGGAAAGCCCGGTCCCAAGGGTCAGGCCTGTTTCAGGTGCAAAACCCTCCGGAAGGGCTTGGCGCAAGAATTCAGCCGCCCGATTCACTTTGTGACCAAATTTCACCTGGATTCCTCCTGTAAAAATATGAGATGCACCTAACCCAAAATGGTTAGATTAACTAATTGAACCCTTTAATGTCAAAACTTTTTTGATGAGCTAAGCCCTACCTACCACTTGACAATTCCATAACTGCCTAATGCGATACACTAAAATCCTTGACAGTGCCTGTGCAGAGCCCCATATTCAACGCCATGGACACAATACAGTTAGTAAAACAAAGCGACCTAAGATCGCAGGCGATGACTCTTGAGAATCCACGGTTCTCACCTCTGGTCTACTGGAGAACCCGTTTTCTTTTGATCCCGCTTTTGCTGCTGGCAACCATGCTGACCGGATTTCTTTATTATCTATGGACGCCTAAACCAATCTACCAAAGCGCGAGCTTTTTACCCTATTCCAAGCTCCTGACCCCCACAAGCCCCCTGCAGACGTCCACCCTGGCCAACCAGGAAAAAAAACCGGCAAAGCTTCTGCCTCTTGAGCAAAGGCAAAACCAATTCTGGCCCATGGTGCGTAAAGCAGCCCGGCAACACAAACTTGACCCGGCACTGGTGATGGCGGTAATCCAGGTGGAGAGCTGCTTCAGACCAAACGCAATCAGCCCCAAGGGCGCCATGGGACTTATGCAGATAACCGGACCCACAGCCAAACATCTGGGGCTTTCAAAGCCCATGGACCCAAAGGCCAACATCAAGGCGGGGGTTCGCTATCTTGCCGAACTGAAAAGGCGTTTCAAAAATAATGTGGTAATGACTTTGGCCGCGTACAACGCAGGACCAACCAAGGTGCGCAGCCAGGGCAAAGTGCCGGATCACAGGGAGACCAGACAATACATAACCAGGGTGCTGGGCAAAATGAACGAGTTCAGAACCCGCTTCCAGGGACTGGCTAAAAATTAACGCCCCCGATTGACTTAACAAAGAAAAACCTTCCGCCGGGCCTTTGGGCCTGGGGAAGGTTTTTTTGGTCCTGGACCAAATACAAGGCTGAACAACAGGTCCTCTGACCGAAACTGGACAGCCCCAAACTACAACACCCGAGCCGCCTGTCATATACACAGGCCCTCAGGGATGTGCTTGGTTTATTTTTTGTCTCTCATCCATAGCAGGTGAAGATAATCAGCCGTTTTCAACTGACGGTCAATACCTTCAAAAAAAGGCTTTTCCCTGCGGATTGAGACCAGATAGTGCTAAAGGGCCGCCTATAAAAGCGGCCCATAACACTCCGCTATTTCCTGCGCTGATGCCTGGTGGACTTCAGCAGCTTGCGGTGTTTGTGCTTACGGATCTTCTTACGGCGTTTTTTAATTACACTGCCCATTCAAGAAACCTCTCTTATACTTGATTGGCGGGAGACGTTTTATATACCCGATCATGGCCTCTCAGGCAAGGCCAAATCGGGTTTTTCCGCCCACTTGGGTCCGCTTATTGGTTAACGCTCCATTTTTCCCCCCTGAAAACAACTTAAAGGCCTGCCGGTTCATAGGCCAAGAGGCCGGATATAAAGAAACGATCTTTCATTTTCTTGAATTGACTATGGGTTGCCACAAGCTCCCCTTAACCCGGCCGGCACCCGGCAACACCGCCCTAAAAGGTTTCGGCTCATCATTCAGCCCTGGCAAAAGTCCTTCCCCCGGCTGCCTAAAGTGAAGCAACCCCTTAAAAATCCCTTGCAAAATCGCCTAATACCCAATATCAATATAACAGTGTCGGAAAAATGACACTGCCACAGCACCAAGTCCATAGGTGGTTAAATGTCCTCACAAAACAACCAGTCCGCCATACTTATAGTTGATCAGGATAAATCCTCGCGGCAAAGGCTTTTTAAAGCGCTTAAAAACCAAAAATCCCGCATTGTTGAGGCCTCCGGAGCCGCCCAGGCCCTGGAGCTGGTTGATCAAACCTATTTCGAAGTTGTTTTTCTTTGTTGGGATATTTCCCGATCCGACGAATTTTTAAACACCTATCTGGAAATGTTTGTTGATGCGGTGGTGATAGTCGTCACCACCCGCCCCTCCTCTGAAGAAGTCGTCAAGGCCATGCGCCTAGGCGCTTTTAACGTCATTAGTAAAGACGCTCCTGCCGCCGATATCGCAGCTTGCCTGGCTGAGGCAAACGAGTTCCGGGAAATCCAGGATCAGGCCCCACCGGCGGTTTCAGCCATATCCCAAAAGTACGATGTGGAAAACATTGTAGGCAAAAGCCGCCCCATGCAAAAGGTGTTCAAACTCATCCACAAAGTGGCGGCCACAGACGCAACTGTGCTTATTCTGGGAGAAAGCGGCACCGGTAAAGAGCTGGTGGCCAGGGCCATTCACTACAATTCCCCCAGAAACCCGGAGACCATGATCCCGGTCAACTGCGGGGCGATTCCCGAAGAACTCCTTGAAAGTGAACTCTTTGGCCATGAAAAAGGGTCTTTTACCGGGGCAATAAAAACCAGGCCCGGACGTTTTGAGTTGGCTGAGGGGGGCACGGTCTTTTTAGATGAGATCGGGGACATGTCCTCCATGTTGCAGGTGAAACTGCTGAGGGTTTTGCAGGAGCATCAGTTTGAGCGCATTGGCGGCGGCAAACCCATCAACGTGAATATCCGCATTCTGGCCGCCACCCACCGGGACCTGGAGACCCAGGTAAAGCAGGGCAAATTCAGGGAAGATCTTTTCTACCGCCTTAATGTGGTCCCTATCGAGGTGCCGCCACTCAGGGAGCGCAGAAGCGATATCCCCTTATTATGCGGTCACTTTCTCTCCCGTTTGGGAAAACAAAAGGGGCTTGTGCCCAAGGATATGCGGCCGGAAGTGCTGGAATGCCTGATGCGCTATGACTGGCCGGGCAATGTGCGTGAGCTGGAAAACCTGTTGGAACGCATGGTGATCCTGGCCGACGGCCCCAGCATCTCCATGGAAGACCTGCCCGCTCACCTGGCGAACCACAGACCAACTCCCAGCCAGGTCTCCCAGGCCAGCCTTCACACGGTTGAAGTCCCCGAAGACGGGCTTGATTTCAACGCGGCGGTGGACGCCTTTGAAAGAAAACTTATTATCCAGGCCCTGGAGCGGACCGGCGGAGTAAAAAATCAGGCAGCCGCCCTTTTGAAGCTCAACCGCACCACCTTGGTGGAAAAAATTAAGAAAAAAGGGTTGGTAACCGTGGGCCGCACAGGCACCAGTTAAAAAACCAACCATCCGGGGGGGTCACCGGGCGTCGGTTTTCTGACGCAGTTCATTTCTCCATACAAGCGAAACATTGGTTTTCCTTGATTATCCTGCCGAAATGTCTATTATTTGCAGGCAAGAACCTGCTGGCATCAATTTTGCTATCAAACACCTGGTGGGAAGATACGGCTAAACGGCTGCAAGGAGAATTTGACATTCATAAGGTCTTTAAATATCTGCTGGTTGTTCTTACCGCCTTATTTTGGGGACTGCTGCCGGCAACAGAGTCCCAGGCCTATGTGATCACCGGTATGCGCCTTGTCAGCAGCGAAGAAATGAGCCGCCTGGTGCTTCAGGCCGACGGCCCGCTGGAATTCAAGGTTGATTTAACAGACCCCCAGACCGTGGTGCTCTCCCTGCCCAACAGCAGTATGGACACACCCAAACCGAACCTGCAAAACGATCCGGTAATCAAAGATATTCAGGCCAAGATTACAGACACGGGCCTGGCCCTGGTCATAACCACAAGGGCCCCGGGAGTAACGGTCCTGCCGTTTTACGATGCCGGAACCAGACAGCTTACCCTGGAACTGGGAGGCTCTCCCAGCCTTTCGGTGGCGGTGCCCCCCAAAAAAACAAAGCCGGAACCCCAAAAAAAATCCACCCCCAAACCGGCTCCCAAACCGCCGGTGAAACCGGAACCCGAACCAGCCCCCGCCAAAATTGAAAAAAAGGCGGTCCAAGCCCCTGCCCCCCGGGCAAAAACGCCCCAGCCCCAGCCCGTTGTTGCGGCTGTTGCCGGTGTGAGGCTCGGTACAAATAAGGAATACACCAGGCTGGTGGTGGATGGGGATGCGCCTTTGCAGGCAGGCTTTGATCTAAAGGGTGGAATCGTTTATCTGAGCTTCAAAAGGGCCGAACTCTTGCCCGAGGCTCCGGTCCCTTCCGGTGATAAAAGAATCAAATCCATAAGTATAATCAACCCAAAACCGCTAAAATTGGCTCTTAAGCTGCACGGACCCCTTTTTAAACACAGAATTTTCAAGCAACGACAAGGCAACCAAATAATCCTGGATCTGGTCACAAAACAGGAACAGGAGCCTAAAAAGCAACCCCAGGCCAAATCCGCGGCAGCGGATCAACAAAAAGAAATAAAGACCACCAAGGAGCTGCCGGAACCGGAGTCGGACCAGTTTCCTCAGCAACTGCCCGAACCTCAGGCCCCCGGGGCAGACCAGGCAGGGCAAGCCCCCCTGTCCGCCTCACAAACGAACACAAAGGTTGCCGCTCCGGAAAACACCAGCCGGGATATTCCGTTGGTCTCTTATGCCGAGCCGGTTGAGGGGAACAAAGCCATGACCAGGGGCAAAATTCCCCCTGTCCCCCCTCCCCAACCCTTGGCCCGGCCCAGGGGCCCCCTTGAAAAGGAAGCTACGGAAAAAACCGAAAAACAAGAACCCGCAATCGAACAAGAGCCACCCCAGGCCCCGCAGGCCAAGGCTCCCCAACCCGAGGAAAACAGGTTTCCCCAGGGAGCCCTTCTGGGCCCCAAGGCCCGTCAGGACATAGAAGCCAGAACCCTTTTCGACCGGGCCAAGGAAGCCCTGGACAGCAGGCGCTTTGATGAAGCGATAAACGGTTTTCAGCTTTTTTTGAAAACTTATCCGGATCATCCCCTGGCCGAGGAGGCGCATTTCCGCCTTGCGGACGCATTTTTGTATAAAAATGAAAGAAACATTGCACCCTCCTATGACGAGGTCATGCTGAACTACCAAAAGGCCGTGGACCTGTACCCGAAATCAGAACAGGTTCCCTGGGCTTTTGCCATGATGGGCGAGGCCGCCATTTTGGCCCAGGAGCCTTACAAGGCGGTGGGCTATTTCGATCTGGTGACTGAAGACCACCCCAAAAGCGAGTATGTGCCCCTGGCCAAGGTCAAAAAAGGCGCGGCCTTTCTGGCTCAGGCCAAATACAGAAGAGCCATAGACGAATACCGGGAAGTCTCTTCCAAATATCCGGACAGCCGCTTTCGCAGGGATGCGGATTGGGGCCAGGCCAGGGCGCTTTTCGGCATTGCCCGCTATGAAAGGGCCAGCCTGCTTTTAAAGGACATGGACAGAAGAAATCCGGAACTCAGGATCAAAGAGCCGGAACTTCTTTACTACATCGGAGAGGCGGATTACCAGCTCAAACGCTACGAATCCGCCCGCAGGTACTTCCTCTGGGCATTGAACATCATGCCCGACATACCCTATGCGGATATCATGCTCACCAGGGTGGGCGACACCTATCAATTTGAAAAAGATTATAAAACCGCAAAGGATATTTACCGCAGGGTGGTGGAAAAATGGCCCGAGACCGACGGCGCCCTGGTGGCCCGCATCCGCCTGGCCGAGTCCCCCAAATCAGACGAAAAGCACCCGGTCGACCTTTTCCAGATCGAGGCCACCACTGACGCCTTTGAGACTTACAAAGAGATCGCCGAAAAATACCCCGATCGCCAGGTGGCGCAGTTGGCTCAATTGAAATTAGGGGTCTATTATTATAAAAAGCAACAATATAACAAGTCGTTGAATGTACTGAGCAAGCTAGTGCAAAGGCACCCCCGCACCATCTTCAGGCCTGATGTGGATTACACCAGAAACCTGGCGGCCATGGCACTTTTGGCAGAATTCAAAGACCAGAACATGCCTTTAAGGCTCATGGAATACTATCTGAAAAATCAGGATCTTTTAACCAGGCCCAACTCCAACCAGGTGCTGAGGCTCCTGGCCTGGGCCTATGACCAGGCGGGTTTGAGCAAAAGAGCCGCCAAGCTCTATGAAATCCTGATGGTGAGGGGGGTTGACGAACCCGCCATCAACCTGGCCCTGGCTCGAAACAGAATGAAGGAAAGGGAATTCAAGGCTGTGGAGGGCCTTCTGACCAAAGACGATCTTGCCAGACTGAAAGGCGACGACCTGATCCTGGCCCGCTCCCTTTTAGCCAGGGCTTTGGCCAAGCAGAAAAAATGCAAACAGGCCGACCGGGTGTTTGCCGGGCTCCTGGCCAAGGCTCCGAACCACAAAAACGCTCCCCTGGATTATCAGACCTGGGCAGACTGCCTGGCTGAAATGAAACAATACAAAAAAGGACTGGCCGCCCTGGAAAAGGCCTCCGCCCTGCTTAAAACACGCACGGATATAAACAGTGGGCTGCAAAGATATATTACGGTCATGCAGTCAGGTTCACTGGCCAGGCGGGCCGGGATGCTGACCCGGGCCATAGACGAGTTTAAAAAGGCCCAGGATCTGGCCCCGACCATAAGAGAGCGGGCCCAGGCCATATATGAAACAGCCATGGCCTATAAACAGGCGGGCAAGCCGGAAAAGCTGGCCCCGGCCTTTCAGAGGCTGGTCAAGTTCAAGGTCAAACCGTGGTCGGATATGGCGGCCAGGCACCTGAAGGATATGGAATTGGCCCCCAGTCTGGCCCAGGTGGGTCGATAAGGGTATAGTTTAAAGGCTAAACACACTTCCCGTGAGCAAGCGGCGTTGCCCCGGGGCATCGGATGGACTAAATGGGAGAAGCCGAGCTGAAGCGCATACTCATAGCCGATGGTGATCAAGAACTGGCCAAAAGCCTGGGAGGCTGCCTTAACAGGGCGGGCTATCAGGTAAAGGCCAGCATAAGCGGCAAAGAGGCACTGGCCTCTTTAGCCGAAAGCAACCCCTTTGACCTGGTCATCACGGCCCTTAACCTTCCGCAGACAAGCGGCATGGAGGTATTGCGCGAAGTCAAAAGGCGTGACCCGTCTATCCCGGTGGTCATTCTCACCGGCCACGGCTCGGTGAAACACGCGGTCGAAGCCATGAAAGAGGGAGCTGCCGACTTCCTGCTGAAGCCCGTCACCGTTGAGATGATGGAAGAGATGGCCAGCCGCATGCTCTCTCCCAGGCAACAAGGCGCCAAGCTTAAAAGTTCCAAACAGAGGAATATCGTCACAGACGATTCCCGCTTGAAAAAGCTCCTGGATATGGCCAGGGCAGTGGCTGACAGCAAGGCAACCGTTATGATCTCCGGTGAAAGCGGAACCGGCAAGGAATTGTTTGCCCGTTATCTTCATGAGAACTCTTCCCGGAAAAATGCCTCCTTTGTGGCGGTCAACTGTGCCAGCCTGCCCGAAGGCCTGTTGGAGAGCGAGCTGTTTGGCCATGAAAAAGGGGCCTTTACCGGAGCGGTGGCCCGTAAGCCAGGCAAGTTTGAACTGGCCGAAGGCGGCACCATACTTCTGGACGAGATCAGCGAGATGGCGGTCTCTTTACAGGCCAAGCTTTTAAGGGTCTTGCAGGAGAGCGAAGTCGACAGGGTAGGCGGTAAAAAACCCGTGCCCGTGGATGTGAGGGTGGTGGCCACCACCAACCGGGATCTCAAGGAACACATCGCCAATGGAGAATTCAGGGAGGACCTTTACTACCGCCTGAACGTCATTCCGCTGCAAATTCCCCCTTTAAGGGAGCGCTCAGGTGATGTGATGTTGTTGGCCGAACATTTTCTTAACTATTACGCGGCCCAGAACCAAAAGCCCGGCCTTACCCTGGGGGACGAGGCCAAGGCCCTTTTGAGAAGCCACGACTGGCCCGGAAACGTGCGTGAACTGCAGAACACCATGGAAAGGGCGGTGCTGTTAAGCCCCGGTGACACTATCTTGCCCGAGGCCCTTATGTTCGAAGGGGTTGAGCCCAAACCAATGCCAACCTCTTCCACCACACCGGCCCAGCAGGATCAGATGGATCTCCCCCCCAGTTTGCGGGAAGCGGAAAAGGTGCTGATAGACCGGGCCTTGAACCACACAGAGGGCAACCGAACCCATGCCGCCAAAATTTTGGGGATAAGCGTGCGCACCCTACGCAATAAGTTGAACGAGTACAAGGCCCAAAAGGGGCTTTAGCCTGTCAATTCCCTGGCTCACCCGGGAACTTGTTGCCTACGATACCTGTCAAACCCTTGACAGCTCTGCCGTCATTTTCTGCCATTTTGGTTCACCTTTTGTAAGTCATTGATTTTATTAACTTAAATTTTCGACATCCCAATCAAGGCTTCAAAAATAATGGCACGCAGCTTGCATTAGCCAGAAGGCAAGCATTAGCTCGACCAATTGACGGAGTAAAAGAATGGGCCTTGACAGATTATTTGACGTAACCACCAACCTGTTGGAAGCAAACCTGGACCGCAGGGCCTTGAAACACAGGCTCACCACCAGGAATCTGGCCAACGTGGACACTCCTAACTTCAGGGGCACTGGGCTCGAGTTTGAAAAACAGCTCAGAACAGCCTTAAACGGGGGCGTGCTTCCGCCGAGCCTGGCCCGTACGAACCCCAAGCACATGCCCTATGAAAAGGAAAAACCCTTTAGCAATGCCAAGCCGGTTTACAAAGACACCGGCCCGGTGCACCTGGACATTGAAATGAGCCGCCTGGCGGAGAACAACATCATGTTCAACGCCATGGTCAAACTTTTAGGCAAAAAATACAACAAATTGAAGACCGCTATCGCCGGGAAGGTAGGAGCCTGATCATGGACCTTTTATCATCCATGGAGATCACCGCAAGCGGCTTAAGCGCCCAGCGCACCCGCTTGAACATCATAAGCCAAAACCTGGCCAACGCCGAGACCACCCGCACTCAGGAAGGTGGGCCCTATCGCAGACGCCTTACCCTTTTCAAGGCCGAACCCTTTGTCAACCATTTGAGGCGTTCCATGGACGTGCCCCCCTATCCCCCGGGAGGGGATCCCAGGCGGGGTGTTTTAGTGGACGGCGTGGCCAAGGATCAAAGCCCCTTTAAAAAGGTCTATGATCCTGCCCATCCCGACGCCGATGCCGAAGGCTATGTGAGCTACCCCAATGTGGATGTGGTCACGGAAATGGTGAACCTGATTAATGCCAGCCGCTCTTATGAAGCAAACGTAACGGCTGTCAACTCCACCAAGAGCATGGCCTTGAAGGCTCTTGAAATAGGCCGCTGAGCAGGAGGATAAACCATGGCCAACTCCACCATATCGGGAATTGACCCCAAAACCCTGCACAGTCTGAACCCTTCGCCCATCCAGGCCGCGTCCCAGGAAAATAAAGGCAAGGGTTTTGTGGACACATTGGTCGATGCTGTTAAAACAGTTGAGAAAAAGGAAGCGGATGCCAACCGGGCCGTACAGGATCTGGCCGTGGGCAATCGCCGCACATTGCATGAGACCATGATCAAGATGGAGCAATCGGAGATTGCCTTCAAAATGATGATGGCGGTCAGGACCAAAGTTTTAAACGCTTATCAAGAAGTTATGCGCATGCATTTCTAGGGTGTCGGGGAACCGTAAGTCATGGCTGAGGCAGAAGAAAAACAAGCTAAGCTGGGTGGTGGCGTAGGCCAGGCCTTCAACGAAATGTCCATGGGCAGAAAATTGGCCCTTATGGGCGCGGCCGCTTTGGTGGTCGGGGGCTTTATCGCCCTTTTGCTTTGGGTCAACAAGCCCACCTATCAAGTCCTTTATTCCGGCCTTTCCGCCAAGGACGCCTCCGGCGTGGTGGAAAAACTAAAGGAACTTAAGGTTCCCTATCAGTTGGAAGGCAGCGGCACCATAGTCAAGATTCCCGACGAAAACCTTTATGAAACCCGCCTGGCCATGGCCAGCGCAGGTCTTCCCCAAAGCGGGGGCGTGGGCTTTGAGATCTTTAACGAGGTCAAAATCGGCACAACAGAGTTCATGCAAAAGGTTAATTACCAAAGGGCGCTTGAGGGCGAGCTGGCCCGCACCATCGCCAGCTTCGCTGAAGTTGACGAAGCCAGGGTTCACCTGGTTCTCCCCAGGGAAAGCCTGTTTATAGAAGACCAGAAAAAGCCCTCAGCCAGTGTGGTGCTCAGGCTGAGCGGCGGCAACAGGCTCAAAAAGCAACAGATAGAAGGTATTGTCTACCTGGTCTCCAGCGCGGTCCCCGACTTGGTGCCGGAAGACGTAACCGTGGTCGACAACAAGGGCAACCTGCTTTACAGAAAAGAAGCGGATACGGAAAACTTCCCAGCCGCCCTTACCGCCAGCCAGCTTGAACATCAAAGGACAGTGGAAAACACCTTAAAGGGCAAGGTCCAGTCCATGTTGGAAGAGGTCCTGGGACCCGGCCGGGCAGTGGTCAGGGTTACCGCGGACATGGACTACACCCAGGTTTCCAGCACCGAACAAAAATTCGACCCGGAACAGGTGGCGGTGCGCTCCGAGACCAGGAGTTCGGAAAAGAACAAAGACGCGGGCCCCCTGCCCCAGGGAGCGCCTGATCAGCGTTTCAACCTTGCCACCAGAAACGCCACCCCTGGAGAAGAAGGGGAAGGCAACCTGACCAGCGAGCGGGAAAACGAGACCACCAACTTTGAGATCAGCAACTCGAGGCGGGTGGTCAGGAAATCCATGGGTGAGATAAAACGGCTCAGCCTAGCGGTCATGGTCGACGGCCCCTACAGCGAAACAACCGGTGCAAACGGTGAAGTAACCCGCACCTTCACCCCCCGCTCAGCCGGTGACATGCAGCAGCTGGAAGGTATTGTACGCCGGGCCGTGGGGTATAATGAACAAAGGGGAGATGAACTGAGCCTGGTGAACGTTCCCTTTGCCCTGCCCGACGGAGTGGGCACTGCCGCGGCCAAGGATTGGCAGGACTACCTGTTTGATTACGCCCGTCCGGCTATGAACGTCCTTCTGGTCCTCTTGTTCTTCCTCTTTGTGGTGAGACCGGTGATGAAGCACCTCTTTGCCAAGCCTGCACCGACCGAAGCAGCCCCGGGAATGGCCCAGCGGGTCGGGCCGGGCGAGGCGCTGCCGCCGGGCGAGGCCGAGGAAATGGCGCCGGAGATGCTGGAGGCCATGGAAGGTCCGCGCAAACTCACTACCAGGGATATGATCCTCACCCTGGCCCAGCAGGACCCGGAAAAGGCGACTGCGGTGCTGAGGGCCTGGATACACGAAGCCACCTGATAAGCCCCGGAGCTTTAGCATGCCAGAGTCTAGCGAAAAAAATTTTTCCGGCGTTCAAAAAGCCGCCATTGTCCTCACCTCCATGGGGGACCAGTTTGCAGCCGAGATGTTCAAACAACTGGATGAATCCGAGATTCGCCAGGTTGGCCTGGCCATGAGCAAACTGGACCAGGTAAACGCCGAGCAGGTGGACAGTCTGCTAAAGGAATACCTGGAAAAACTCAAGAGCGAGATCGGCCCCATGATCGGCGGCGACATGACCGCCCGCCGCGCCCTGGCCATGGCCCTGGGCGAAGACGAAGCCACAAGGCTCCTGGAAGAGATGGACAAGGCCAAAGAGCCGGTTCCCTTTGAGAGAGTCAAAAATGTGGACAGCAAGACCTTGGCCGGCTTCATCAAAAGTGAGCACCCGCAGACCATCGCCGTCATCCTGGCCCACCTGCCCCAGTCCAAGGCGGCCGAGGTGGTCAGGGAACTGCCCGAAAACCTGCAATACGACATTACCTTGCGCTTAAGCAACCTGGAGGTGATTCCCCCGGGTATTGTGGAAGAGGTTATCGATTCGGTCCTGCAAAGGGAGATGCTCAGCACAGAAGGCATGGAGGCCAAGCGCTTAGGTGGTGTGGAGACCGTGGCCGAGATGCTGAACCACGTGGACAAGGCCACCGAAGAGCATATCTTCAGTCGCCTGGAAGAGGACGACCCCGAACTGGCCGAACAGATCAGACAGCTCATGTTCGTCTTTGACGACCTTATCAATGTGGACGACCGCGGCATCCGCACCCTGCTCAAGGAGGTGAGGAACGAAGACCTCACAGTGGCTTTGAAGACCGCCAGCGAAGGGCTCAAGGAAAAAATCCTCACCAATGTCAGTGAACGCGCCGCGGCCATGATCGAAGAGGACCTGGAAGTCATGGGGCCTGTACGCCTAAGCGAGGTGGAGGAATCCCAGCAGAAGATAATCCAGGTGGCTCGCAGGCTGGAAAAAGAAGGCAAGATCGTCATAGGCGGCAAGGGAGGCGAGGATGCCCTCGTCTAATACCAGGGATCAGGCCAGGCCCTTCCAGCTGGAAGAGATGGAATTGCCTCAGTCCTCCCAGTCCAAACAGCCTGCCCAGGCAAACGGACAAGAGGATCTGGACAAGCCCCAGTTCCACCCCCTGTTTTCCGAAACAGTGGAAGAGGATCCCAGGGAAGTCGCCCAAAAAGAGGCCAAGCGGATCACCCAAAAGGCTGAAGCCGCCCTTACCGAAGCCCAGTCGCAGGCCGAACAGATTCGCAAAGACGCCTATGAACAGGGCTATCAGCAGGGGACCAAGGAGGGAATGGCGGCCTGCCAGGCCCGCCTGGAAGCCGCCCTGGACAACCTGAATCGCTCCTTAAACGCCCTGGACCGACTCAAGACCGGCATACTCCACGGCATGGAAAGTGAGGTCCTGGCCCTGATTCTGGCGGTGCTGGACCGCATTTTCCTCACCCCCGAGGCCTTTCCCAAGCACCTGATTCACCAGGTGGTGAGAGAGGCTGTCAATCAATTATCAGAAGCTGAGAAACTCACCGTAAAACTCAGCCAGGCTGATATTACCTTTGTCAAGGAGATACAGCCGGAGCTGCTTCAGCAAACCGAAGAGCTTACCCACCTGAAACTGGTGGCCGATCCAAATCTGCATCCCGGCGATTGCCTGGTTGAAAGCCCGATCTCCAAGGTGGACGCCACCTTGGCCACCAGGCGAAAAAGGGTTATCAGCCTTTTGGAGGAGACGTTTCAGCAGGGCGGTGCCCTGGATCTTGCCGCCGCCCTGGAAAGGGAAAGGCCCGCCCCCAGCCTGCCCGCCGATAATTTTAATCTGGATTCGCCCGATCTGGACCTGGAGGATTGGTAAATGTCTTCCAACCTTCTAGCCCCCTATTTCCAAGCCCTGGAAGATTGCAGACCCTTAGTTATGATGGGCAAGGTAACCCAGGTGGTGGGGCTGGTGGCGGAAGTGATGGGCGCAACCCTGCCTGTGGGGGACGCGGTTTATCTTCACCCCGAGGGGCTGGACCCCATTTTGGGCGAGGTTGTTGGTTTCAAGGGCCAGCGCATGCTGGTGATGCCCTATGCCGACAGCCGGGGCATAAGCCCCGGATGCCCGGTTTCATCGGCGGGCAATGAAGGCATGGTCAGGGTGGGCCCCGGCCTTTTAGGCCGGGTCTTAAACGGCCTGGGGCTTCCTGCCGATGGGGGAGAACCCATTGAGTATGAGTCCCTCTACCCCCTTTACACCGATCCCCCGGACCCCTTCACCAGAAAACGCATCTCAGAGCCGGTGGATGTGGGGGTGCGGGCCATAAACGCCATGCTCACCCTGGGCAAGGGACAGCGCATGGGGATTTTCGCTGGCTCGGGCGTGGGCAAATCCACCCTCATGGGCATGATCGCCCGCCACACCGCCGCCGATGTCAGCGTTATCGGTCTGGTCGGTGAGCGTGGCCGCGAGGTGCGGGAGTTCATGGAACGCGACATGGGCGAAGAGGGAATGAAACGGTCCGTGGTGGTGGTGGCCACCAGTGATCAGCCCGCCCTGGTGCGCATCAGGGCCGCCTACCTGGCCACTGCGGTGGCCGAATACTTCCGGGACCAGGGCAAGGATGTGGTCCTTATGATGGATTCGGTGACCCGTTTTGCCCTGGCCGGCAGGGAAGTCGGCCTCAGTATCGGCGAACCGCCCACCACCAAAGGTTACACACCCAGCGTTTTTGCCCAGTTGCCAAAATTGCTTGAAAGGGCGGGAACCACCAAGGGAGAAGGCTCCATAACCGGCATCTACACGGTCTTGGTGGAGGGCGATGACGTTACAGAGCCTGTGGCCGACGCCATGCGCTCCATTCTTGACGGCCACGTGGTCCTGACCAGGCAGTTGGCTGACCAGGGGCACTACCCGGCCATTGAAATCCAGGGTTCGGTAAGCAGGCTCATGCCCGATGTTAACCCCAAGGAGGTGCTCAAGGCAGGCCGCAAGCTTTTACACCTGATGGCCGCCTATCGGCGCTCCGAAGACCTGATCAACATCGGAGCCTATGCCCAGGGCAGCAACCCCACCATAGACCAGGCCATCAAGCTCATGGGGCCGATTAACGATTTCCTGACTCAGGAGATGGATCAGGGTGTGGACCTCAAGGCCAGCCGAGCCCAGCTCATGGACCTGGCCAGACAGGTAAAATAGGTGATTATAAATGGCGTTTCATTTTAACCTGCAATCCGTGCTTGATCACAGGGCCCACTTGGAAGAGCTGGCCCAGCATGACTTGGCCGCCCGCCAAGCGGTTCTTACGGAATGCAAGGATAGACTGGCCTGGCTGGGAGAGGAGCTGAAAAGGGCCCAAGCCAAGCTGAGGAAAAAAGATACCAAGGGTGTTTCAGCCAACGAATTTGTGATGGCTAATGAGTACTCCACAGTGCTAAGGTTGCAGGCGCTTGCCCAAAAGGCCAAGATGCCGATGCTTGAAGCCGATGTAGAACAGGCCAGGTTGAAACTGGTTGAAGCGACCAAAGACAGAAAGGCCTTGGAACTTTTAAAGGAAAAACACAAGGCCAGGTTTCTGCGCCAGGAACTCCTGGCAGAGCAACGCATATTGGACGAAGTTGCCATTAGTGCGTATTCCCGGAGAGAACAGTAATGAAAAAATTCGGTGCACAGTCTCTTTTGACCCTGGGGCTTTTGGTAAAGGCGGTGGCCATTGTTTTGGCTATTTTTGTGGCCTGGCCGATAATCACCGCAAGCACCACTGAAGTCGCCGCCCAGGAGGAGGCCCGGGATCAAGAGAAAAAAACCGAAGATATGGCTGATAAAGCCGCTGATCTGCGCCAGGATGTAGCCGAAGCCAAACCCGGCCCGGCCACACAGGGACTGACGCCCCAGGCCCCGGTTGATCCCCGAATCAATGCCCTTTTAGATTCCAAACGCAGGGAACTGGAGTTGGAAGAAAACCGCATCAAAAGGGAAAGGGAAGATCTGGAACGCCTCAGGGAAGAGGTGGAACGCCGCATTAAAGAGCTGAAAAAGGTTCAGTCCGCATTGGAGGAACTGGTAAGCGCAGCGCAAAAGCAAAAGCGAAAGCGCATCCAGCAGTTGGTAAAAGTACTTTCCAACATGCGGCCTGGACCTGCAGCCAAGGTTGTGGAAAAACTGGACGACCACATGGCCGTGGAGATCTTCAAACTCATGCAGGGCCGTATTGCGGGTAAGGTCATGGCTAACTTAAACCCCCAACAGGCCGCGCGTATAGGCGCCCTTTTAACCAAAGACAAAGAATCAAAAGAAGCCGCCAGGCTTGCCAGGGAGGCTGCAGAAGCGGCCATTGGTCCCCAAAAAAACTGACTTTCCGCCTTATAAAAAAAACAATTCAGACCAGATCAAACACTTTTGTTTGCTAACAATTCTTGGCTTGCAGCCCTTTTCGTGTTACATGTTAAAAAAAGCATATAAAATAGAAAACCATGCCTGCGATACTAAGTGGCATCTTTTTGCGACAGGGGGGCCAAGTGAATTTTTTTGATGAAATGTTGGAATCCTCAGCCAGGGCCCACGGCCATTTGTGCGCGGGCCAGGTGATAGGGGTGCGCATGTCTTTTTTGGGCATGAGCCTTTTGGGTTTTGACTTGCCTCTTAAGCTCAGCGACCTGAAAAAACTGATCGTATATGTTGAAATGGACCGTTGCGCAGCAGACGCAGTGGCCCATACCACCGGGGTCAAGCTCGGCAGAAGATCCTTGAAATACAGGGATTATGGAATCATGGCCGCAACCTTCTTCAATATGGAGACAAAAGAAGCTTTTCGCATCATCTCCACCGAAGAGGCCAGGGATATGGTAGACGAATACGCGCCCAAACACCTGCCCAAGGGAGAAAAGCAACTGGCCGCCTATAAGGCCATGCCGGACAGCATTTTATTTTCCGTGCAAAAGGTGGATCTGCGCCTGAGCGACTTTGATATGCCAGGGCACACAAGGCGCAAGGTTATCTGCGAAGAGTGCGGCCAGATGGTGCGGGACCATAAGGAAGTCGTGGTAAACGGACGTGTATTGTGCCAACCCTGCGCCCAAGGGGCCTATTTTAAAAATCCCCGTCCCCTGACCTGGGATCAGGAAGACCTCTCCAGGGCCTCGGCCAACTCCAGACAAAAACAGCTCCGCCAAAAACCTAATTTCAAAATCGCCTGATCTTGCCAAAAAAAAGGGTTTGCCCCGGCAAAATGGGCAAACCCTGGTTCTGACTTTTTCGGTTTTCTTTAACTCAAGCCACCTTGGCCTGCTCTGACACCTGTGATTTGAACTGATCCAACATCAGGGACTGATCCTTGGAATTTATATTTTCCCTGATCTTTTGAGTCGCCAGATCCGCCGCTTCCTTGAGCATTTCATCGGCCAATTCCGATTTGGCCTCCCTGAGCAACTGCTCGGACCAGAGACCGGCCCGCTCCACAATAAGCCCGGTTTCACGCTTGGCGTCTTCCAGCAGTTCCGTGCGTTCCCTTTGGGCCACATGCTCAAGCTTGACCTGGTAATCTTCCAACTCCGCAGCAAGCTGGCTGGTCTTGGCTTCCAGGGCCTCTTTATCCGCAATCAGTTTGGCCTTTTGCTCTTCCAGCTCTTTTAATTCCTTTTGGATCGTATCCTTTTGGCCACTCAAAAAATCAAGCAGGGGTTGCTTGCCAAATTTGTAGATGGCAAATGCCAGTATTAAAAAATTCAGAATCCGCCAGCTGTATGCCCACCAGATTCTAAAGGTGGAAGGTGGCTCCATCTTGGCAGCCAGGGCGGGCTCTGCGACCAGCACAAGCGCACCCATGACCAACATACACAGGGTGACTGTTGTGTTTTTCACGAGACCTCCCTGCCCAATATTGTGCTGGCCATCCTGAGCGCCACGTTCTGCGCTTCCTTGCTGATATCGCGACGCGCCTGGCTGACCTCTTCCTGAATCTTACTCCGAATCTCATCCTCACGGGCTCTGGCCTTTTGATGGGCGTCCTGAATCAAGGCTAAAGCCTCTTCTTCAGTAGCGTCTTTCATCTCGGCCAGCCGCACCCGCACCTGAGCCCGGCCCTTTTTCAGATCATCCCAATAGGCCTCTTCCCGGGATCTGTTATCCTCTTCGATCTCCTCGACTTCGATCTGGGAATGGCTTATCTGAGTTTCCCGCTGGGCCGTAATCTTCCTTATGGGCCGGTACATAAGCCGGTTCATTATGAAGATCAGCACGAGTAGATTAATGATCTGCACGATCAAAGTGGCATTTATGCTAATCATCCGCCACAGCCTCCACGCGGGTAATATTTCTTAAAGACCGGTTTACTAAACCAGAGGCAACCTCCCCGGTCAGGGGGTTTACCTCTTTTCAGTCTTTAAACTTTTTTAAACCACAAAGATCAAAAGCAGGGCAACCACCAAAGAGTAAATGCCGGTGGACTCACTGACCGCCTGGCCCACCAACATGGTCCTGGTCAACAAACCGGCTTCCTTGGGGTTTTTGCCAATGGCCTCACAGGCCTTACCGGCTGCAAAACCTTCACCCACACCGGGGCCCACGGCTCCCAAGCCCATGGCAAGTCCAGCACCCAACAAAGCTGCCGCCCGCACCAAGTCCGCGCCTTCTATGGCCATGTCACTGCCTCCTTAAAATCATCTATCTGGAAAAAATTTTTCTACTATTCCATTAACCGCAGGTTTTTTGACCCGCTAGATTACAAACAAAAGCAAAAGCGAAACGATCAAAGAGTAAATACCGGTTGATTCGCTGACCGCCTGGCCGACCAGCATGACCCTGGTCAGAAGAACATTCTGTTTCACATCCCTGGCAATACGGCGCACGGTATAGGCCGCAGCCAGGCCCTCGCCCACTCCGGGTCCGATGCCGCCAAACCCCATACAAAGACCGGCGGACAAAGGAGCCACCCAGGCTGTCATGGTGTGGGACTCCTCCAAGGGGATGAACAATAATACCAGGCTGACCAAAAACCCATAAATAACAGTACTTTGTGCAACTGTCTGTCCGATCAGCATAGTGGTGGTCACAGGGCCCGCCGATTCGGGCATTCTGGCCACGCCTTCGGAGGCCTCGCCCGCTGTCAATCCGTTGCCCACCCCGGGGCCAATGGCCGAAAGTCCGGTGGAGAGGCCCGCACCAAGCAAGGCGGCCCAGGTGGGCCAGGCCGGGCGAGTGGACCAGTCAATGAAAAGAAGCATGAAAGCCACGACCATGCCGAAAATGGCAGGGGTCTGGCTAACAGCCGAACCGATAAGCATGTTTGTGCGCACCTGAGTGGCGGCGGAAGGCTGCCGGGCAATACCCGCAGTGGAAGAGCCCGCCGGTATACCGGAACCGGCCCCCGAACCAATCGCCGCCAGACCGATGCTTAAGCCCGCGCCCAAAAGGGCTGCCCAGCCGGGCCAGAACGGCTGATAGCTGAAATCCACGAACATCAGCATAAAGGCCACGACCATGCCGAAAATGGCGGGGGTCTGGCAAATGGCCGAACCTATAAGCATGTTTGTGGTGAGCTGGCCGCCGGTTTTCGGGTTGTCGGCCAACCCCTGACAGGCCTCGGCCGCAGGCAGGCCGGAGCCCAAGCCGCTTCCGATGGCCGCCAGACCCATGGCCAGGCCGCTGCCTATAAAGGCAAAGGCCTTGATCAATTCCAGGCCTTCAGTATTGGTAAAGGCCAAGAGCATTGCTATAACCAGGGCGAAAATGCCTGCTGATTCGGCCACCGCCTGTCCGATGAGCATGGTTTTCAGTATTTGGCCGGACATCTCGGGGTTCTTGCCGATGGCCTGGGAGGCCCTGCCGGCTGCATAACCCTCACCAAGGGCAGCGCCGATGGCACCGAACCCCACGGCAAAGGCCGAACCTATAAACGCCGCCGCCTGCACCCAGATATCACTTGTGAAATCCATGAACCGGCACCTACTTTGTCTGAACTGAAATGTAGACCAACGTCAGCATGGTAAACACGAAGGCCTGTATTGTTCCCACAAATATCCCGAAAAAGGC
This sequence comes from Dethiosulfatarculus sandiegensis, assembly GCF_000931935.2. Lineage (GTDB taxonomy): Bacteria > Desulfobacterota > Desulfarculia > Desulfarculales > Desulfarculaceae > Dethiosulfatarculus > Dethiosulfatarculus sandiegensis. The sequence continues at coordinate 77,850 of NZ_AZAC01000001.1, read as the reverse complement.
ATTCAAAAAGGGAGGTAAAAGCAAATCATAAACCAGATTGCCCACCACCATAATGATGATGGAGCCTCCCATTATGTTGCCGTAGAGACGAAAAGATATGGAGACCACCTTGGATAGTTCGCCGACTATGTTCAAAGGAGCCATGAAGAACATGGGCTGGACGTATTCGCTTAAATACGCCTTTATACCCTTGGCCTTGATCCCGGCGTAATGAGATATGACAAAACCCAAAAGGCCGTAAGCCAAGGGCGTATTCAGATCCTTGGTGGGTTCGCTTAAAAACGGTATCACCCCCAGCATGTTGCTGAGCCAGACAAAGAGGAAGATGGTTATGATCATGGGGAAGTAATGTCTATTGCTTTCATCAAGGGCATCGTTGACCAGGCCTTCAAAGGCGGCAACCATGACCTCGGCCAAGGTCTGATAGGGGCCGGGCAATATACTGATCTTCCTGGTGGCCAAAATTCCGAACAGAATGATCACCGCCATTACGATCCACGACATGATCAGGGTTTCGGAGTTCAACTCCAGGGTAACCCCGCCAATCTCCAGGACCCATTTGGGTATATTGGTCAGATCCTGCACTGTTTACCCACTCCCGGAGGCTTTCGCCACCAACCAATCCGGCAAGAAATGATTAACCACCAAGCAGACTTGAACAGCAAATAGCCCAGGCACGCAGGCGTATATGGAAAATGTTTGGGGAAAGGAGATGCTGACGGCCAAGGCTGCGCCCATGACTGCGAAACGGATGATAATAGAAAAGAGACTTAAAGCTTCCGCCCTGCCTCTTTTCACACCTAAAAGGCGGGGCAAGAAAGACGCCATCATAAAAAAATTGAGTACTGAAGCCAGGGATCCCAAGGCAAAGCCCTTTGCCCAGGTGGTATACCCCAATCCCACCAAGATCAGGGATAGGGCCACGGCCAGAAGCAGGGTCTTTCGGATAACGTCTTTTACAAACGCTTTTTGGGGTTTGTCTTTCACTCGTCCCGTCCGCTTTGCGAGTTGCTGTCATCTTTGGCGCTGGTGTCATCCAGCGCCATGATCTGCCGGTAAACGGTGTAACCGCCACCGGCCACACCAAGGAGAATAAAAACCGTAATGAACAGTCCCTTGGTGCCAAGCCATTCGTCAAGCCAGTAGCCGACCGCGAAACACAAGAGCAGAGAGCCCGCAAAAGTTAGCCCCACTTGTGTAACGAGAGCCAAGTGATCCCAAACAGCTCTGGGGGGCTTTTCAAGCATCGCTCCCAGAAGCTCCTTAATTTATCAGCTAATTTTAAAATTCTTGTCCTATTGCTTCGCCACTTTTAACTCCTAGTAAAATTTGTGTCAAGGCAAAAGTGCAATTAGGCACAAACCTATTAGATTAACTCTTGCCGTGTGAAAAGCCGCTGTGATAGCCTGACGCATACATTTATAAATTGAAATTTTATACCACAAATCCCGCTTTTCGCCCGGGAAACAGACAAATGCGGTTAACTAGTTTGAATTACTTGATATGGATTCCAGGGATTGAATTTGGGCCTATAAAGGCTCGCAAAAAATTCTCACAGCCATTTGGGCAGGTTATTTGAATTAATATAATTTATTAAATATAACCCATGGGTATAATTTTACACCCTGAACCGCCCAAGGCCCTTTGGACCAAAAAACGGGGGAACAATCGCGGATTATCGCGTCTTTTTAAACCTGATTCAAAAAAGGCGGCCATTATTCCACACCGCCGGAGACAAAAGAGGCAATCATGAGTGAAAAACGCGTTGCAAGGGTTACAGACATTATCGCTTCCAGCCCCATTGGTTTTGACGACGCCATCAAGGTGGGTTTTGAACGTGCCAGCCGCACCTTAAGGGGCATCACCGGCATCAGGGTTCTGGAGCAGCGCATAGCAGTGGATAGCAACCAGATAGCCGAATACCGGGTGCGCCTGGAGGTCATTTTCATACTGGAGTCCTAACTCACTGGCGCGTCCGCCCTTTTTGGCTAGCCCTGGCGCATACTGCGGGTTTACTCTATTATTGCCTTCATGAAAAAGGCTCCCTACGAACACCTGCACATATACGAAATTGCAGGGGACGCTAGAAAAGCGCTTAAAACACCGCCGGCCGAGTATCTGGGATTGTGGCTTGAAGGTGACAGCAGTTTTGTGTTCTTTTCCCGGCCTGTGGAAAATTACATGGATACTCTGTTGGCCTCGGATCAAAGCCTCAAACTGCTGGATCGCCACTATCTGACCTATGAGGACTGGCAGGGCGGCATGGAGCTTGAGCCCTTGGTGGTGATGGATCTGGCTGTGGTTCCCGCCTGGGAACCCAGCCTTCCCGGCTCCTTCGCAGGCAAACTCTTAAAGCTTGATCCGGGCCTGGTGTTTGGCAACGGGCTGCACCCGACCACCAGGCATTGTCTGGAATTTTTAGGACAAAGGGCAAAAGCCGCTCCCTTGGGCAGGGTCACGGACCTGGGCTGCGGAACCGGCATTTTGGGCATAGCCGCCTGCCTCTGGGGGGCGGAATCCCTTCTGGCCGTGGACCTTAATCCGCTATGTATAAAAACCACCCAGGCCAATGCCGAACTTAACCAGGTGGAAGCACAGGTGGAGGAAGGCCCTGCCGCAGACTATCTTGCCAACCCGGCCGAGGTGGTTCTGGCTAATATCCACTGGGAGATTCAAAGGGATCTCTGGCAGGACCGATCCCTTTTAGAGGGCAAAAAAGATCTTATCCTGAGCGGCGTCACCAGAAGTCAGATAGGGCCTTTAAAAGACCTGATAACCGCCAGGGGCTATAAAATAGAACAGGAAAAACAGGCGGAAGACACCTGGTTCACCATCTGGTGCCGGACCTGATCTTCATTTCCCCCCAACCTTGGCTTCGCACCGCCCATTTTAGCCAACACATCATTTTTTTTAATTATTTCAGTCTTCCCCCTATATAAAGGCCCGGAGAAAGCATCACCATGACCTGAAGGCCTGTTTTTTGTGAATTTTTTGAAAAAATCTTTGTAAAAACAAGAATAATATTTTAAGTTACTCCTCCATGCCGCCTCGGTTTGCTCGGTTATGGGAGGAGTTACCGGCACATCACCATAGGCGGTCCAAAATCCTTACCTGCAGGTTTTTATACTCACGTAAGTGAGAGGATTATCGCAGGGTGAAGACCGCGCACATATTTGCGTAAGCCTGAAAGCGCTTTGCTATGGATGTATACGCCCGATTCCATATGGGGGCGGCAATCCAAGGCAAAGGCCCGGCCTTTCGGCCAAGCCCAACTCTTACAGGCAAGGATTGCACAAGACAAAGGACAGTTCCGTGCAATGTCCAGGGATACTGTGCAGGTGAAAAGGTCTGTTTCCATCTTTGACACCACCTTAAGGGATGGTGAACAAATGCCCGGACTTGCCTTTTCCCTCACCGACAAGCTGAGCATAGCCAAAAAACTTGACCAGTTGGGCGTGGCCGTGATCGAAGCGGGTTTTCCGGCCAATTCCGAACAGGAAAAGGAAGCTGTGGCCAAAGTCGCCCAAGAGGTTTCCTGCCAGGTATCCGCCATGGCCCGGGTTGTGCCCAAGGATATTGACCCGGCCCTGGAAAGTGGAGCGCAGATGGTGAATCTTATCGCCTCCACCAGCCAAATCCAGATGGCCCGTCAATCGGGTGTGGATTACGAACAGACCCTTTTGGCCATAGCAAAGTCGGTAAAAGCGGTCAAGGCGGCTAAACGTACGGCCATGTTCACTCCCATGGACGCCACCCGCACGGAACCGGATTTTTTACGGAAAGCCTGTCTGACGGCGGAAAAGGCGGGCGCGGACTGGATCGCCATTACCGACACGGTGGGAATCGCACGACCGGCGTTTATCAGGCAACTGGCAGCAATGGTTAAAAAAACGGTGACAGTCCCCCTGGCCATACATTGCAAAAATGACTTTGGCCTGGCCGTTGCCAACACCCTGGCCGGAATAGAGGCGGGGGCCGAAATGGCCCAAGTGTGTTTAAACGGCCTGGGAGAAAGGGCGGGCAATGCGGCCCTGGAAGAAGTTGTCATGGCCCTTACCTGTCTGGAAGAGATTGACACGAAAATAAACACCAGGCTGCTTTATCCGGCCTGCCGATTGGTGGAGCGCATAAGCCAGGCGGCCGTGCCCCGCAACAAGGCGGTGGTTGGGCAAAACGCCTTTACCCATGAAAGCGGCATCCATGCGACCGGGGTTATCAAAGACAGCCGCACCTTTGAACCGGCGCTCATGACCCCTGAAATGGTGGGGCACAGCCGCAGATTGGGAGTGGGCAAGCACACCGGGAAAAAGGGTTTGGCAAGGGTGCTTTCCGAAGCGGGACTTGAACCCGAGCCGCAAGAGCTTATGGAAATATACAATCAAGCCCGGGCCATTACATCCAAGGGCAAGCAACTGCTCAACTCGGACCTTTTTGCCCTGGCCGAAAGTGTGATGCAAAAGAACCGGCCTCCGGCCCGGGCTGTGCTGCTTGAACAGCTGGTGGTGACCACCGGCGACCAGATCGCCCCCACAGCCAGTGTGCAGGCCAAGGTTCACGGCAAAACCCGCATAGAGGCCCAAGTCGGCGTGGGGCCGGTGGACGCAGCCTTTTGCGCGGTTAAACGCATGCTGGGCAAAGACTCGGGCATGGAGATCACGGAATACTATGTCAATGCCGTCTCCGGCGGCTCGGACGCCACGGTCCGGGTGCAGGTAACCGTGGAAGACCAGGAAACAACCAACCGCATAAGTGCAAGCAGCGCTCATTTGGATATCGTCATGGCAAGCGTGGATGCGCTTGTCACCTGTATAAATCACCTGATTCGCCTCAAGGGCGAAACCATAACCAGGAAGGAGAATAGCTGACCATGTCCACCATGCTAGAGAAAATATGGCAAGCCCATTTGGTGGATCAACTGGAAGGCAATGTCTCTCTGCTTTATGTGGACCGGCACCTTCTGCACGAAGTCACCTCACCCCAGGCCTTTGAGGGCCTGCGCCTGGCAGGGCGCAAGCTGAGGAGACCAGACCTTACCTTTGGCGTGGCCGACCATGTCACACCCACCGACCCGGATAGAAGCCGTCCCCTGGCGGATCCGGTGGCAGAGGCCCAGCTGGCCGCACTGGAACGGAACACCAGCGAATTCAAGGTGTACTGTATGGGCATGGACCATCCCAACCAGGGAGTCATCCATGTTGTCATGCCGGAGTTGGGAGTGATCCTGCCGGGGCAGACCGTATTCTGTGGAGACAGCCACACCACCACCCACGGCGCCTTCGGAGCCCTGGCCTTTGGGGTCGGCACCAGCGAGGTGGAGCACATCATGGCCACCCAATGCCTTCCCCAGGCCAAACCCAAGAGTATGGTGGTGAAGGTCACAGGTGAGCTTAAAAAACCGGTCTCGGCCAAAGACCTTATCCTGGCCGTCATAGCCCGCCTTGGCTTCAGCGGCGGCACAGGACATATGATCGAGTACCAGGGCACGGGCATTACCGGGCTGGACATGGAAGAACGCATGACCGTCTGCAACATGAGCGTGGAATGCGGAGCCAAGGCCGGGTTTATCGCCCCGGACGAGGTGACCTTTGCCTACCTCAAGGACAGGCTGTTTGCGCCGAAGGGCCGGGATTTTGAAAAGGCCGTGGAATACTGGCGCACCCTGCCGAGCGACCCTGATGCGGCCTTTGACAAAGAGCTGACCTTAAACGCCTCGGAGATGGGGCCCAGGGTTACCTGGGGCACCAACCCCGCCCAATCGGTCGAGATAGACGGTCAGGTGCCTGACCCCAAGACCCTGGCCACACCGGAAGAGCGTCAGGCCGCTGAAAAGGCCCTGGCCTACATGGATCTCAAACCGGGCGCCCTGATGACCGAGATACCCATAGACACGGTCTTTATCGGCTCTTGCACCAACGGCAGGCTCACAGACCTCATCCAGGCGGCGGAACTGATAAAAGGGCGCAAAATCGCACCCACAGTCAGGGCGCTCGCCGTACCCGGCTCCGGCAAGGTGAAAAGCCAGGCGGAAGAGATGGGGCTGGACCGTATATTTATAGACGCCGGTTTCGAGTGGCGCACTCCCGGTTGCAGCATGTGCCTGGCCATGAATCCGGATCAGGTGGGACCGGGCCAGCGGGCAGCCTCCACCAGCAACAGAAACTTCCAGGACCGTCAGGGACAGGGTTCGCGCACCCATCTGGTCAGTCCGGCCACAGCCGCCGTATCCGCTCTTACCGGCAGATTGACCGATGTGCGCAAATGGGTCTGCGCAGCCTGAAGCGACCAGGGTGTTAGGAGAAGATAAAAATGGATAAATTTGACGTGCACAAGGGCCTGGCCGCGCCTTTGGATCTGGCCAATGCGGACACAGACCAAATAATTCCCAAACAGTTTCTAAAAAGGGTGGAAAGAAAAGGCTATGGGGACTTTTTGTTCTTTCACCACCGCTTTCTGGAAAACAACCAGCCCAACCCGGATTTTACCCTGAATCAAAAGCGCTATCTCGGAGCCAGCATCCTTTTGGGCAGGGAAAACTTTGGCGGCGGCTCCAGCCGGGAGCATGCCGCCTGGGCCCTGTTGGATTACGGGTTCAAGGTGATTATCGCCCCCAGCTTTGCCGATATATTCAGAAACAACAGTTTCAACAACGGAATGCTCCTGGTGGAGCAGTCCACGGCAGACATGGACCAATGGTTTGAACGCTGCCTTGACCGGGAGGGTTATGAAATTACAGTGGACCTCCCCAACCAGACCCTCACCGGTTCAGACGGCTTTTCAACCGGTTTTGAGATTACCGAAGCCCGCAAGGAGCGCCTGCTCAAGGGCCTGGACAACATAGGGCTGACCCTGGCCCGCCAAGCAGCCATAGAAGAATATGAAAAAGGACACGACACCCCCTGGCAGGCCGGTGTGGCCAGGGCCGACGCATAGAAAGGTTCCATTATGAGTACAACATACAATATAGCTGTGATTCCCGGAGACGGAGTCGGCCCGGAAGTGGTGGCGGCCCAGTTGGAAGTTCTCAAGGCCACCGGGCTTTCCTTTGAGTTCAGCGAGTATCCGGCAGGGGACAATCATCTGGAAAAAACCGGCCAGGCCATGCCGGATGAGACGATCAAAGGCGCTCAGGCAGCCCAGGCAGTGCTCTTTGGCGCAGTTGGAGTATCGGCCGCCAAGGTTATCTTAAGGCTAAGGGCGGAACTGGGCACCTATGTCAACCTGCGCCCCAGCCAGGCCTTTAAGGGAGTGCCCTGCATCCATCCCCAGACCGACATAATGGTGGTGAGGGAGAACACCGAATGCCTTTACGCGGGTATTGAGACCCGCCTTACCGACGATGTGACCACTGCCACCCGCATAATCACCAAGACCGCAAGCCTTAGAATCGCCAGGCATGCCTTTGAATACGCAAAAACTAACGGCCGGAAAAAGGTTACTGCCGTACACAAGGTGAATGTGCTTAAGATTACGGACGGAATGTTTTTGGATTGCTGCCGCAAGGTGGCCCCTGAATTCCCGGAGATCGAATATGAAGAGGCCCTGGTGGATTCGGTCGCCATGCGCATAGTCCAGCGGCCCGAGGAATTCGATGTGATCGTCACCACCAACCTGTTCGGCGACATCTTAAGCGACCTGGCCGCCGGGGTGATTGGCGGTCTTGGACTCTGCCCCAGCGCCAACCTGGGGGATGAACACGCACTCTTCGAACCTGTACACGGTTCGGCCCCTGATATTGCCGGGCAAGGGGTGGTTAACCCTTCTGCGGCGATTATGTGCGGGGCCATGATGCTTGAGCATCTGGGAGAAAAACAGGCTGCCCAAAAGGTGCAAAACGCCCTTGAAACATGCCTGACCCAGGGCAAGACCACCCGCGACTTGGGCGGCAGCCTCTCCACCATGGAGATGGCCCAAGAGGTGATCAAGGCCATGGACTGAACCAAATATACATAGCCATACCTGAAAGGCCGTTCGGAAAAATCCGAACGGCCTTTAGCTTGCTGAACACAGGTTGCTGGCGATGATTTACTTTTTCTGCCTCATCAAGCGCCAGGCCTCAGAGGCATAAGCCGCCACCACCACAATGGCGCCCAATATCACCGCCAGCCAGGGGCTGGAATTGGGAAAAAAGAAATGGGCCAGAAACCAGCCGCCCAAAGCGCCCAGGATAAGCCTCAACAAAAGCACCACAAGGCTTCGGTTCATAACTGTTGCCTCCTAAACCGGCTGCCGCCAAAGGAGTTTAAACATCCAGCTCAAAAAGCCGGTTGGGTATTGGTGAAAGCAGCCTGGGGGGGCCTGATTCAGTCACCACAAAGGTGTTCTCCAGCCCCACCGGTCCCTCATCCAGGGTGATTTTCAATTCCAGGGCATAGGCCTGGTTGGCCCGGACCACTTCCTTGGAGCCTTGCAGCAGATAAGGAGGAGCGCCCAGCTCCAACCCCAGGCCGTGGCCCACAAAACGTATACGATGACCGGGCTGGCCCAGAAAGACGTCTTCCATGTGATGCGCCTTGGCCACTTTTTGGGCCGCGTCAAAGATCTCTCCACTGACTGCGCCCGGAACCAGGGCCGCGGTTATGGCTTCTTCAACCTCAACCAGGCAGTCATGGGCTTTCTTCACCATGGCCGAGGCCTTGCCCAGACAATAGGTGCGGGTCTGATCGGTCTGATACCCGTGCAGGCAAAAACCGATATCCACCACAATGGGTTCGTTTTTACGCAGGATCTTTAAGCTCGCCCCCTGGGGAAAGGCCGGGGAAAGTCCGTAACCGCTGGCCGCGGCGTCCACAGTGCTCGGCATGGAGCCCTCAGGGCCCGAAACCAGATGCCAGGTGTAGTTATCCATGTACTGGCCCCTGGTGCGCAGGATATTTATATGCCCCTTGGACATGGCCAGGGCTATGATCTGCCCCGCCGCCCACACCTCGCTCACTCCCGGCTTTAAAAACTCCGGCGCCTTTTCATACACCTCGACCGCCAATTGCCCGGTCTCGGCCATGGCACTGAGCTCAAAATCATCCTTTACACCCTTGATATCAGCCCAGGCCGGACTGATATCCACCAGCTCCAGGCCGGGCAGGCGTTTTTGCCAGGCCAGGTAATCATTCACCGGCAGTATATCCAGACAGGCCCCCAGCCTGGGTTTGGCCGGCAGATGGCCTGCCATATCTTTTGCCACCTGGGTCAGGCCCCTTACGGCAGTCACCTCAAAGGGGCTCTCCTGGGCTCCCCTGCCCGCATGCCTTCTTAAGTATAGGTGCGGCGCGCCCGAAACATCGGTGAACAAGACACCCTGTTGCATGGTGCCGGTTAAATAGTAAACATCCACACAACCAGTGAACAAAAGCCCGTCCAGGCCCATCTGTTCACATAAAAGGCGCGCATTCGCAAGACGGGGCAGCAAATATTCGGACGGAACCAGGCGGTAATCAGCCGGAAAAGACCAGTTCCACGAATCCGATTCCTTGCGGGCAGGGCTTAAACCAGCCAAGTTGCATGCCTCCAGTCTCAGTGGGTGTGGGAAGGTTCCTCTTCATCAGCGGCAAAATACGCCATCAGATTATAAAAGCCAAACTCGGCCGTGGCGCAACTCACCGGCAGAATCTCCAGCCTGCCCTGGTGCACCAGCATCTCAAACATATCGTTCACCACAGTGGCAAAAAGATCCAGATCAGCGGGCGACTGATAATAAGAAGCCATCAGAGTCCGGAATTCCGAGCCCACGTCAAAATGCCCGAGCACATCCATGAGATGCACCTCGTCGTTGGTGCCCACATAGATAAGGTGTTCGCAACCGCCCAGCCGCTTCACCTCCTTGCCCAGGCTCAAAGAGGCCTTGGCCTGGCAATAGGGACAAACCGCCTCGATTATATGTCCGGCCTTGGCTCCTGGATGCACATAAAGGGCCAACTCATCCGTGGTGAGGTTCAGTTTGGGATTGGAGCTGCCCAGAATCTTGAGATCCGGCCTTACACCGAGTATGGCCCCGGCATACCTGCTCCAGGATTCGCCTATCACCGCAGGCGCCAGTTGAGGCGAAACGTCTTTCAAGGCATCTGACTTAGAGAGCAGAAGGGTGAGTTCCACATCCGTTGAAATATCGGAAAGATCAAGTTGGGAAAAAACATCTTCGGTTATTTTGAAAACCTCTTCCGGCAAGCCCTGATCCGAAAATCCCGTGGCCATGAGCATGCGGCGTTCAATGGCGTCCAACTCGGCCTGGGCAGCCTGTTTCAACTCGCTGTGCTCGACCAGGGCCTTGGCCAAAAAATCTTCCACCAGGTCATAGTCTTTGGGGTCTATCTTGCCCCCCGCCACTGCGGGCAGGGTGACCAGGGTGCGGTGAAAAAGAAACGGACGGTCATGACGCAGGCTGGCCAGAACATGGGCCAGCACCGGAGCCGGATCGGGCATGGAACAAAACCAGGCCAGAGGCATGCGGCCGGGGACTTCTTCCGGATAGAGATTCTCGGCGGCAATGGCGCCGCGTACAAACAGGTCAAACAGCTCGGAATCTTCCAGGCCCAACAATCCGGGCTGATTAAAATGAAACCCCATCCAGTCGTTGGTCTGCAAAGGCGAGAAAAAAGCCCCTTCCAGTATCCCCCTGACCATCCCCATCTTTATTTGCAAGGCATCTTTTTGCCCAGGCATAATTAACTCCCGTGACTTTCATCCTTTAAAAAGACAGCATGGTATTCAGGCTCTGAAAAATGTTTACGCAAAAGTTCGCTGATCAGCTCAAATACGGTGTCAAGATCCTTTTGCTCCATCCTCGGCAGGATCTTTCTCATACAGACATCGTCGGAAAATTTTTGTAAGTAAAATTGAACTGTTGCCTCATCGGTATCGCGATCCAGGCCATAGCCGACCAGGCCTGTATAGTCTTCTACAAAATCATGGGTATGGTCTTTCATGGATCGCTCCTTGATGGGGTTGGGGCGTGAAGGGCCCCGGACCCATATTGAAAATTATGGTGTCTAAGCGTTTTGGAAGCGGAAATTAGATCATCCGGTCATTTTAATGGCCGCCGAAAAAAAACCTTGGTCTGGGGCGGGACTTTGGTTTTGTTTTACTGCCCGAGTAACATAAAGCCACTCATTTCAGGCCTTGGCGGATACGAACGGAAAAATCTTATTCCGTTGATTGTTTTTCAGTTATAGCCTGTGACCGGCGATGGGTCAACGCACCAGGGGTTTTGTTTTTTCCGCGCCTGGCCAACCAGAGGCAAATAAGCACAGCCAACAGAACCCTGGGCAGCACCATTCCCATGGTCGACCCGCCCAAAAGAACAAAGAGGGCCGTATCCTCAATCACTCCGTGACAGATCACCAGAAAAACCGCGAGCGCCAGCCTTTCCCTTTGATCCAGCCCCTGCTCCCGGCTCATGGCGATCAGGATGCCGGCTCCATACATAAGGCCCAGAAAAATCCCGGCCAGCAAGGGGAGCAGGGCTCCGGGACCCAATCCCAGCCTGGTCAGAACCGGACCCACTCCGGGAACAGGACGCTCAAAAACACCATAGGCCTTGGCCAGTTCGTAGCCGATCAAAAGCGGAGCCATTAGAAACACCAGCTCCACGCAAAGAACCAGGCCGTCAAAGGTAGAATGAAAAATAGTCTGCCAAAGCTCCATCAGATCAGAATCTCCGCAGCCACCCAGCCTGTGGCCAGGCCCACCGCCAACCTCAGGCAGACAAGCTGGTAGTGCTTTTGGGGGACAAGCTCTCTGACAATAGCCCCTTCCACGGGAAGGGCATGGGCAATACCCAATATCAGGCCCAGCACGGTAACCTGTTCAGGGGTCATCCCCAGGGGAGCCGCCACGGCGGCGGCGGCGTAAAGGCTGGCGAACATGCCGATAGTCAGGGCAGCGGCAGCTTCGGGAGGCAATTTGAAAAGATTCATCACCGGTTCCAGAAAAGCCGACGCCCAGGTCAAAACGCCTGTGGCCATCAAAAGTTCCGAGGCCACGTAAAAAGGCAGCACCACCTTTAACAAAAAACAGGCCAAAGACCTGGTGCGCAACAGGCCCTGCTTCAGGGCTTGTTTCCATAAAGGCGCGGAGGCCTTTTCTTTAGGGTGAATTGTCTCCATGCCGGGCAGGGTACGCCCGGTCCGGACGGGCGTCAAGGAGCAACGATGCGTCACTTCCGGTTAATATGCCGTTTTTTTTAAAACTCAAAAACCTTCTTATTCCATTAAGTTAGTATTATTACCTTTACATAGCCTTTTCCTAGCCGCATCACGGCTATATTTTAGCTTGACAGTAGGAATAAGCTAACTGCATGATGTTTAAGGGCTAACCTTAGTCCACCATTCGGGCCGGCTATTGTCCGAGTGTTGAGCAACACAAAAACTCAGACAAAAACCAAGATTTTCATCCCAGAGAGAACAGGTGTTTTTGAAGTACCCTACAGCAAAGCGCCGCAGGGCCTATGAAAAGGTGGCCGACGCCATTAGAGGCCAAATTTTGGCCGGTGAGCTGAAAAAAGGCCAGAAGATACCCCCTGAACGGGATCTGTCCAATGGTTTCGGGGTTTCCCGGGTTGTGGTGCGGGAAGCTATCCGCACCCTTGAAATGGCCGGCATCTTAAGCGTGAGAAAAGGATCAAAAGGGGGAACCTTTGTTAACGACGACTATGATAAGCCGCTGGTCACCTCCATAAGAAATCTGCTTTGGGGCGGCTCCATTTCCCTGGATCATCTCTTTGAAATCAGACTGTTGCTGGAGCCTCCGGCTGCGGCCCTGGCCACTCAAAGGGCTGAAAAAAACGAGATAGACGCCCTGGAAGACCTGCTGACTCAAACGGAAAAATTAAGAGACGACGCCCTTAGCCTTAGAAAGGGAAACCTTGAGTTTCACCGCAGGCTGGTGAGCCTGGCCGGCAATCCCCTTTTAACCGCCCTGTGCCAAACCGTACTCAAACTTCTGGTGGAATCCATGCAGGACAGGCTGGATCTGAGCATCAGTTTAAATGTGCTTTCATTTCACTGGCTTGTCCTAAAAGCGGTGCGGGATGGAAAACCTGAACTGGCCCAAAGCCTCCTGACCGAGGATCTGGGTGTTCTGCACGCCAAATATCAGGAGCTGGGAGCTAGTCGGGAAAAGACTCCCCAAGCGGCTGAAAAGCACACTTCGGAAGGGAAAGCCCTTCGGGGAACGGTAAATAACAACTAGATAAACTAAATTAAATCATGAAATTAGATAATTTTAAGGCGGCAAGAATTTAAATCAAATTCATTGATCGCGAAAAATAAAACAACAGATGTTTCGATACATTGGTAAACCCGCTTCCCCCTTTAAAAGGCTCTCAACCCAAGGCGGTTTAAAGGGGTGCATGCGATACCCGTTCTTTCATGGCCCAAGGGGGGCATGGGGACCATAAACACGAGGGCGTACTGATTTTGCGCCTGGAAAGGTAGGAAAAGCATGAAGCCAAAGAGAGGGGTTCTACTATGGTCGATCATGGTGTTGGCCCTGGCCGCATTTTTCATGGCAGGCTGCGCGGCCACCAAGCCCACGCCACCGAAGCCGGAGAGTTTTGCCTGCGCGGCCAAGGGCAACCTGGTCAGGTCATTGGTGCCCGAGGCCAAACTCACAGGCTTTGACTGCCACTTTGCCAAATACAAAAACGTAAAGTCCCTTTATTTCAGAGTCTCCCTGAAAAATGTCAGCAGTGAGCCCCAGCGTTTCCGGGTGAATATTTTCCTGGAAAACGGCAAGGCCGTGGGTGGGCTGGTTCCCAGGAAGGGCAAACCGCCTGTGTTAAAGCCCGGCCAGGAAGTCACTGTGAAGTATCCGGTCCAGGGCATGGACCAAAAGCCCAAGAGCGTGACCCTGATGGTCAAGTCAGCCAGCTACTGATGCGGGGTTGTCCGGGGGGGCATGGCCCCAACCGGGTGAAAACACCGTTTCCAACAGCAGGCTTGAAGAATTACAACAAATGCAAATCAAGGAGGCTAAACGCATGAAACGCACAAGCCTTGTAATGGCGATACTGGCGGCTCTGGTCATGGCCCTTGCCCTGCCCGCCGCAGCCAAAACCACCTATATTTCCATCGGCACCGGCGGCACCGGCGGGGTTTATTACCCCTATGGCGGCGGCCTGGCCGAAATCTGGTCCAAATATGTACCCGGGGTCAAGGCGGTTGCCGAGGTGACCGGAGCCAGTGTGGAAAACGTCAAGCTGGCCCACAAGGGAGAGACGGTTATCGGCGAAATCATGGGCGATGTCGCCTATCAGGCCTATAACGGAGAGGGCAAGTTCAAGGACAAACCCCAGAACATCCTGGCCATGGCCGCCATGTATCCCAATATTCTGCAGATCGTCACCCGCAAGGGCTCCGGCATTAAAAACGTGAAGGACTTCAAGGGGAAGACCGTGAGCATCGGTTCACCGGGCAGCGGCACCGCCTTTATGGCCAACCTGGTGCTCAAGGCGCTGGACATTCCCCTGGACTCCTTTAATGTGCGGCGGCTCAGCTTTAATGAAAACGCAAACGCCTTAAGGGACGGGACCATTGACGTAGGCATCTGGGTGGTGGCTCCCGGAACCAGCTCTATTATGGACCTGGCCACGACCCATGATATTGAAATGATCACCTTAACCCCTGAGCAGCAAAAAAAGGTGGCCGACGCCTACGGCTTCTACACTCCCTGGAACTTAGACGGCGGCATTTACCGGGGTGTTGACAAACCCACACCCACCATCAGTGTGTGGAATGTGATTATCTGCCAGAACGAACTGCCCGAGGATCTGGTCTACAGCCTGGTCAAGGTGCTGTTTGCCCAAAACGACTACATGCAGAAGATCCACCCCTTTGCCCGTTACACCACACCTGAAAACGCAGTCAAGCAATCTCCCATTCCCTTGCACCCGGGGCTGATCAAGTACCTCAAGGAAAAAGGCGTGGAAGTCCCCGCCAAACTTATGCCCAAGGGTTAATCCATGAAAAAGCCGGCCCGGTTGACAATAAAAGCACTTTGTCTCACCGGGCTGGCCCTTTTGGTTGCCTGGCTTTTACCTAGCGAACAACTACTTGTTGTGACAAGGCTTTCAGACCAAAACCCGATTTTGGAAGCCCCTTTGAAAGGGGAAATGGGGTTCACCCTTTACTATCACCACTCAGTCAACGGAATGCCGATCTGGGAGGTGCACAGCGTGGACAAAGAAGGCCGCATTTTTATTGAGGAAGAACGGTTTGTCAGTTTCAACGCAGGCATGGGGCACTGGCAAGGTCACGGCACACACGTGAACAAAGACGGTTTTCAAAGCCTGGTGGGCATTCACAAACCCACCGGCGACTTTGTACTCCGGGTGGGCAGTCCCAAGGTGGGACACACCGTGATAGTGGGCCCCAAAAGAACAAACCTCTCCCTTCTGGCCCCGGGCCAGGCAGTTCAGTTCAGCATCCGGCCCATGAGCTTTTTGGAAAAAACCTGGCGGAAATTCCTGCCCAATTCAGAAACTTTTGCTCCAGGAGCCGCAAATGACCGCAGCAGCAGAAACCTCAAAAGCTGAAAACAGGCCCGCAGGGGACGGGCTGAAACCGGATTCCAACCCTACTCTTGTGGCGGTCCTGGCCAAGGTGGTGAGTGTGCTGGCCGTCTGCCTGAGCCTTTACCAGCTCTACACCGCAGGCCTCATGGCCCTTCCAGCCATGATCCAGCGCTCGGTTCACCTGGCGGCCATACTGGCGCTCACCTTTTTACTGCGCCCTCCCTTTGACGGCGCGCGCAAGGACAAATTCACCATCTGGCTTTTGATCGATATCTTCCTGGCCGGGCTGAGCATGTATTGCGCCTTTTATATTGTCTACAACCTCCAGGATATCTTTGACCGCCAGGGAGACTGGCTCTTCACAGACTTCCTGGTAAGCGGCATCGGCATTATCCTGGTGTTGGAGGCCTGCCGCAGGGTCATAGGCTATATCATGACCGGCATCTGCGTGATGGCCATGATCTATGCCATGTACGGCCCTTACATGCCGGAGATCTTTGCCCACAAGGGCTACAGCCTGGAGAGGATAGCCACCACCTTGTGGCTCACCACGGAAGGAATTTTCGGGGTGCCTATCTATGTGGCGGCCACCTTTGTCTTTGTTTTTGTGCTCTTTGGAGCCTTTTTACAGGTTAGCGGCGGGGGCAACTTCTTTATTGACCTGGCCTACTCCCTGACCGGGAGGTACAGCGGCGGACCGGCCAAGACCAGTGTTATTGCCAGCGGATTCATGGGATCGGTCTCCGGTTCAGCCGTGGGCAATGTGGTGGCAACGGGTTCCTTCACCATCCCCATGATGAAAAAGGTGGGCTACCGGCCCCATGTGGCCGGGGCCATCGAGGCGGCGGCGAGCACAGGCGGACAGCTCATGCCGCCCATTATGGGTGCGGGCGCCTTTCTCATGGCCGAATTCACCAATACGAGTTACCTCACCATCATCAAGGTGGCCCTGGTTCCGGCCATAATGTATTACCTCACCGTGCTGATGTTCGTGCACTTCGAGGCCAAAAAATACGGTCTGGTGGGCCAGAAAAAGGAAGACCTGCCCAAGGTGTGGGACGTGGTTAAGGACGGGCTGCATTTTATCCTGCCGGTGGCCATTCTGATCTACGTATTGATTAACAACTTCTCTCCCATGATGGCGGGTTTTGTGGCGGTTATAAGCACCTACCTGGCCGCAGCTTTCCGCAAAAAAAGCCGCATGGGCCTGAAAAAGCTCTTAAACGCCCTGGAGACCGGGGCCAGAAACGCCATCATGGTCTCGGTGGCCTGCGCTGCTGCTGGCATAATCGTGGGCATGGTGGGGCTCACCGGCATGGGGCTTAAATTTTCCAGCCTGGTTCTGGAGCTTTCCTTCGGCATCAAGGTGCTGGCCATTCTTTTGATCGGGGCGGCCTCTTTGGTGCTCGGCATGGGGCTTCCGGTCACGGCCAGCTACATAGTGCTGGCCACCCTGGCCGGACCGGCGCTTCTGGATATGGGCGTGCCGATCATGGTCACTCACATGATCGTTTTCTGGTACTCCCAGGACGCCAACGTCACGCCGCCTGTAAGCCTGGCCAGTTTTGCCGGAGCAGGCGTGGCCGGGGCCAACCCCATGGAGACCGCTTTCGTTTCCTGGAAGCTGGCCAAGGGCCTTTACATCATACCCATTGTCATGGCCTACAAGCCCCTTTTGGGCATAGGCGAGGAATACAGCCTTATGCACTGGGAGGTCATCTTAAGCATGCTCACCACGGCCTGCGGGCTGGTGGCCTTTGCAGCGGCTCTGGAAAGATATTTCCTGCGCAAGGCGACCTGGTTTGAAACCCTGTTGTTCCTGTTGGCTGCCACAGGCCTTTTCTGGCCTGATTGGTGGGCCGATTTCGTCGGCTTTATTCTGCTTTTGCTGGTTGTGGCCTTGCAGAAATTCCGTCACCCCCCGGGGTTTGGCACCGCACCAAACGTTAACGAGGCAAAAGCCCCTTAAATGGAGACAAACATGGATCTCATGCTCTCTTTGAGCAAGGCCCTTGATTTGTGGCCGGACCGCAAGGCAATCCGACAACAGGAAAAAACCTTCACCTACCGTGAATTCGGCGAACGGGTGGCCCGCTTGGCCCGGGCCCTTTTGGCCAAGGGTGTTGTTCAGGGAAAGGCGATCAGCATCATCGCCCCCAATGTGCATGAGTTTCTGGAGGCATACTACGCCTGCGCGGCGTTAGGCGCTGTTCTCAACCCCATCAACTTCAGGCTTTCGGCCAGGGAGGCGGCCTTTATAATCAATGATTCCGAGGCCGTCTTATTATTGGCGCACACCGATTTCAAAGACACGGTGGCAGGAGCCTTAGACGACTCCCCCCTGATAAAGGGGGTGGTCTGGATGGGCCAAGCCAAAAGGCCGGAACTAGAGGTCCCCGCTTTTGACTATGAAGGGCTTTTGGCCGCCGAATCCCCTGAGATGCCTCCTCTTCCGGACTTGAGATCAAACGACCTGGCCCACCTATATTACACCAGCGGCACCACCGGGAGACCCAAAGGGGTTATGCTGACCCAGGGAAACGTGACCTTTCACGCCCTGGCGGCCATAGCCGAGCTGAAGCTCGCAGACCGGGACACCTGGATTCACGTGGCGCCCTTGTTTCACCTGGCCGACGCCTGGGCCACCTTTGCCTTGACCTGGGTCGGCGGAGCCCATGTGCTCACACCCTATTTTGAACCCGGCCTGGTGCTGGAGGCCTTTGACAAAGAAAAAATCACCATAACCAACCTCATTCCCACCATGCTCAATCTCATGGTCAACCATCCCAAGGTTGGGGATTATGACTACTCATCCTTAAGGGCCATTTTAAGCGGAGGCGCTCCCATTGCACCGGAAACCGTACGGCGCATTGTAGAGGCCTTTGGCTGCGACTACATCCAGACCTATGGCATGACCGAAACCAGCCCCTATCTCACAGTGAGCATTTTAAAAAACCACTTAAAAGACCTGGAGCCCCAAAAACAACTGGAAATTGTAAGCCGCACAGGCAGGGCATTTATCGGAGTGGAACTCAAGGTGGTGCGCCCGGACGGTTCGGCCATAGCGGCAGACAACCAGGAAGTTGGCGAAATCATAGTAAAAGGCCCCATAGTCACCCCTGGTTACTGGAACCGGCCCCAGGCGACCGAAGAAGCCCTTAGGGACGGCTGGCTCTACACCGGCGACCTGGCCGTGATCGACCGGGAGGGCTATGTGAACATTGTGGACAGGGCCAAGGATATGATCGTAACCGGCGGGGAAAACGTATATTCCACAGAGGTGGAATATGTGCTTTATGAACACCCCGATGTGCTGGAGTGTGCGGTTATCGGAGTGCCTGATGAAACCTGGGGCGAGGCGGTAAAAGCGGTTATTGTGACCCGGCCGGACGGCAAGCCCGATGAAAATGAAATCATAGAATTTGTAAAGCAGCGACTGGCCCGTTTCAAGGCCCCGAAATCAATAGATTTTGTCCGGGAAATCCCCAAAACCGGCAGCGGCAAACTCTACAAAAAAGCCCTTAAGGACAAATACTGGCAAGGCAAGAAACGCCGCATAGGATGAATTGTCACACGGGGCCTTTTTTAATGATAAGGCCCCGTGCGTAATCGCAGTTTGCTAGCGAAAACGGTTTTTATCCTCTTCCAGGGCATCCACGATCCTCTTGCCCATTTCCGGCAGCTTCCACAGAATGCGCTCCCAGGAAGGCAGGTGGCGCACGGCCAGGTTCTGGCGCTTCAGTTTTTTCTCCACCTCCAAAATGGCGGACTGTAAACCGTTTTTCACAAAAGGCTCGAATTCTTTAAAACCGGAGGTGAGGCGCAGCATCTTCTCGGCTGTGTGCTCAGGGGCGGACAACCGGTCGCCTGTCTGTAAAATGGCCTTGCTCAAGACCTCCCGCACCATCTTTTCCTCCTGATCCCGGTCATATTGCAGCAGGTTGAACTCAGCCATGTCGGAATATTTTTTGATTGTTTCATCGGCAATGGAGGAATAGGTCATGGAAAGGTCGCGGAAGAACTCCTCCCCCACACCCAGCCCCTCTTCCACGATCAGGGCGTGTAAAAGATTATTTATGATATCCAGAGACATGCGGTGCAGGCCGGTGGTGGGGTCCTCGGGACTGACCCGCTGGTGTTTATGATCAAAGCCACGGGAGGTGAACTCCACCTGGGCCACTTGGGAGGCCTTGCGCCAGACCTCTATCAAGGTGAAAATCTCCACCCCCCAATCCAGGGAATAGCGCATCTTTTTGAGCAGCCAACTGTCCAGCACCACCTCTCCGGAGAGCTGATATTTAAAGCTGAGCAGGTAATCCACCAGCCTCAGCATCTTTTCTTCGCTGCTTTCGCTGAACTTGCGCTTAAGGGCCAGGAGAAGGGGATCCAAAAGCAGGCGTTTCACCCGCCCAAACATGCGCTCATTATTCCAGCGGGCGTAAAAGGCTTTGCAAAATGGATAATTGTGGAGCAGAACCGGGAAAAACAATCTGTCTAGCTGGCGGCGTTTAAAGGTGCGGATATCCGCGTCTAAAAGCCCTACACAGGTCGCACCCAAGGCCAGGGCCACGCCGAATCCCATAAAGACGTTTCTGCCTTTGCCCCTTTGGGAAAGATCAAAGCCGGCTTCCTCAAGTTCCTTGTAAACCAAGGAAACTGCAGGGCCGTCGTTCCACTGGATCACAAAATTGGTAAGCCCCGCCTCCTTTAAAATGGCCAGGCAGCACTTGACATCGTCATAAGTTGCCCGGTCCAGGCCGAAAATAATATGAGCCAGGTATTGGGCTCCAGCCAGCTCCCTTACTATATTTTGAAAAACCGGCAGGTTCTCGGCAAGGGTGAACTCATCGGCCAGGGCCGGGACAATCAGCACCGGCCTTTTCCAGCGGGCGGCATGCATAAGCATGGGTCTTAAGTCATTCTCGGTCTGGAGCAGGAAATAACTGGTTACCCGGGAATGGGTCTGGGCGAAACTGGGCATGGTCAAGTCCTCCTTGATCCCGGCCGGTCCGGATAAAGGAGCAGCACCGGACCGACCACAGCCTGGTTGCACCATATGAAATGTTTTTCAATCAACAGGTGGCCAGGGCGGCCGTGTTACCCTGGCCGACTCTCATCACCTATTCCCCATTACACACCATTTTCCCTGTCAACGGCAGACTTTTATCCCTTGGCCGGAAAAAGAATAACCTTCAGTGCACGGCCACCCCGCATTCTTTAGCCAGCAGCCGACCTGCAACCAAATAAGACTTAAGGGGTAGCCGAACCGGCCTTGACAAGGGGAGTGTCGGAATGCCCGCCTGAAGGGGACTGGATTTTAGGCCAGATCCTTTGGGTGAGACCAAATACCAGGAGACTCAAAAGGGACAAGCCGCCAAAAAGCGCAGCAAAACCAAAATTATGAGCCACTACGCCGCTGATTCCGCTTAACACCACACCGCCTAAAAAGGAGACCGCGAGTTGCAGGCTGTAATCACATCCCTCTCGGCCGATACGGGCATGATCCATGGCAATGGTGTTGATGGCGGTAAGCAAAAAGGCAAAGGCATTAAGCGAAACACCCATACCTACAAAGAGATAGACCAAATTTTTATACCCAAGGCTCAAAGGGAATAAAAAAAGCACTCCCAGGCAGTTGAACAACAGCCCGGCCAAAAACACCTTTCTTTTTCCCCAGCGGCTCACCATTAAGCCGCCTACAAACGCGCCTGCCACACCAATGCCAACCCCATAGATTCCGCTGGCAAAGCCTATGAAATCAGGGGAAAAGCCTAAATCAACCAACAGGGGCTTGGACATAAAGATGGCTGCCATACCGCAGCCGTTGGCCAAAAAGATCAGGAGCAGCCATTTTCTTTTGGCGGAGTCTTTTAAAAAGGTCAGTAAATCCCTGAAACCAGCCTTTGGCCTGTTTTGCTCAAAAGGCTTTTCCGGCTTTGCCCCTAAAAGGGGGATCAAGGGTAAAAACACGACCAAGCCTATTACCAGCATGGTTTTTTGCCAGCCCAGATGGGTGTACATTATTAAGGCCCCGCCTGCACCCAAAACAGCGCCCAGCATATTGGCTCCGGTCTGCACCCCATTGCCCACCCCCCTTTGCGAAGGATCCAAAAGCCGGATGGCATAGGCATCGGTGGCTATATCCTGGGTGGCGGCCACAAAAAAAGAAAGCCCCATCAATAAAAGAACCAGATTAAAATTTTGCCTGAAGTCAAAAAAAGCCAAGGCCACGCTCACCAAGGCAAAGGCTATCTCCAGGCCGATTATATACCGAGCATAGCCTCCCCCCTTGGCTGCCAGGCGGTCAACCAAAGGAGCCCAAAGGAACTTGAGGACCCAGGGCAGGGCCATGATTTGCAAAAGCCCTATGGTTTGCAGGGACGCGCCTTCCTGTCTCAGGATCACCGGAAAGGCATTGGTGAAAAAATGCCCGGGCAGGGTCTGGGCCAGGTAGAGCCCTGCCAGGACAGTATATTTACCGTTTATTTTCATACCTGACCCGCTGAGTCGGATCCAATACCGGCCTTGGGTTTCTCCGCATAGGCGATCTGCCCCATCAGCCCTTGGGAGGAAACCGTGATCTTTTCAAAACCGGCTTTTTTCAGCATCTCCCACATCTGATCATCACTGTATAGCTTGAGCGAATAGATCCCCCAGATGAAACGCATGAGCCAGGACCTTTTTATAGTGGTTATAACCAGCCTGCCCCCGGGCTTGAGAACCCGGTTGAGTTCGACCAGCACTTTTCCGGGATTATTCAAAAAAAACCACATGGAGGTGTTGGCCGTGCAGGTAAAGCTGTCTTCAGGCCAGGGCAGTTCTTCGGCATCGCCCTGACACACCTGCACCCTGCCCTGGGAAATGGCGGAATGATTTGTTTGACTGGCCAGTTCCACCATTTCCGGGCTGTGATCCAGGCCGCAGGCCTTGCCCGCCTTTTGAGCCATCATGTTGAGAAACACCCCACCCCCGCAACCGATCTCCAGGTATTGATCCGCAGGACCAGGCTGTAAAAGCTCCATGGCTTTGGCAAAGGCCTTGTAATGGGACTTTGGCTCCTTGTAATTTTTGCGCGCCCAGTTGCCCGCGGGCTTTCTTGCGGTTGAATCGATAAACTTTTCACGCCATTCAGGCATTTTAAATCCCTCGTAAAAAACTGGTCCCGGCCCTTTTGAACCGGAACCTGTCTGTTTTTAGAAATAACCCTTGAATTCAACACCGATCATGCGGGGTTCGCCTGAACGGCCAAAGAAGTAGGAGCCCATGTTGCAGGCCCTGACCAGGTAATCTTCATCAGCCAAGTTGCGGCCAAAGAGGTAAACCGCCCAATTGGAAGACTCATACCCTACTCTTGCGTTCATAAGGGGATAGGCGTCCTGCTCCAGCAAATTTTGCTCATCCAGGTATTGCTTACCTATCAGGCTCAAGTCGGCCTGGGCGAAAAGCCCGGTTTCATGGCGCAGGCGGCTGCCGACAACCAGTTTATATTCCGGGGTGTTTGGTATTTTTTTCCCGGAAAGGTCGTTGCCTGTGGGGTGGCAGCCATACTCGTCAAACTCGGCGCTGAGCCAGCCTGCCGCGCCATAGATATCCCATCCCGACAACACCCTCCAGCTCATATCAGCCTCAAAACCATAGCTGTGGGCCGCGCCCGCGTTCTGGCGAATCTCTTTACCGTTTATCACTGCAGAAAGCTGCATATCCCGCCAGTCCACATAAAACAAAGCGGTATTTAAACTGAGTCTGCCGTCGGCCAAAAGCGCCTTGTATCCGGCCTCATAGGTCATGGTGTATTCCGGGTCAACCGGCTTTTGCACCACCGCATAATCGGGGTTGATGGCTGCAAAATCACCCGCCTTGTAGCCCCTGGAAACGGTTGCGTAGATATTCTGATTTTCCACCAATGTATAGTTGAGGCTCAATCTGGGCAGCACTTCCAGCCAATCCTGGGAGTCTTCAAATTTCTGGTCCGGCATGCGCATGCCGGGCATGCCGCTGATTCCGGTCCAATCCACTTCCCTTTGGTCATAATCAAGCCTCAGTCCGCCCGTGACCTTGAAGGCGCTGGTGACCCGCCAGTCCAGCCGGCCGAAAACAGCGGCGTTTATGGTGGTCATCTGGGAGTCGGCCTTTTGATACATGCCCGGATAAGCCCCCATAAGCCAGCCGTCCCTGCCCATGCCCATATGGGTTTCAAAATCAGCTGTCTCATGCATCAAAAACATTCCGGTCATCCAGTCGAATCGTCCCTGGCCCCGCTCATCGGCCAGGCGCAGCTCCTGGGAAAAAGTCTGGTATTTTTCCTGATAATGCAAGAACATGATATCGCGGCTGGTGGCGTCCTGATCCAGGAGCAGATCATAGTCGGTGCTTGAATAACCGGTTATGGAGGTAAGGGCCAGATCACCGACCTCTTTTTCAATTCTGAGAATGGGGGCCAGCATGTTTCCCTTATGATGGCCGGGAAGGTCATTATCGGTCTTTTGGGAGGCCCCGTCTATGACTGTGGTAAAACCATCATTGCCATCGTCATAGGTGTCCGCGTTAAGAGAAAGAACCGCCCTGGCTCCCTGGCTGGGCCTGAAAGCCAGCTTTGCCCTGCCTGAGTATTGGCTGCTGTTGTTGCTGTCGTCCTTGCCCAGGTAGGTATTTTCGATCCATCCGTCACTGGTGTTGAAACGTCCGGCCAGACGGAAACCCCATTTTTCGTTTATGGGTCCGCCTAAAGCGGCATTGCCGATAAAGGTGTTGAAGTCGCCGTAGGACAACCCCACCTCTCCATTCAGGACTTCTCCGGGATCACGGCTCACCATGTTGACCAGACCGGCGTGGTTGTTCCTTCCATACAGGGACCCCATTCCTCCCCTGACCACCTCGACCTGCTCCATGTCAAAAAGGGATTCCATACCTGCATAGGGCACCAACACACCGTCCAAAATGGTGTTCCAATTGACGGTCATGCTGGTCATGGCCCCAATACCGCGGTAGTTCAGCTCCGTTTTATGGGTGTCGAACTTCTGGTAGCTCACGTTGGGAACCAAATCCGTGAGTTGGTCGAGCTGGCGCACCCCCCGATCCTCCAATTCACTGCCGGTGAAAACCATCATGCTGAAGGGAAGATCTCTGCCCAGCTCTTTGGTTTTGCCGGCTGATACTGTAACCTCATTCAATTGATGTGTTTTTTTATCCTGGGTGTCTTTTTTATCCTGAGCTGTGGCCGGTTGTATGAAAACCATGCCCCCAAGGCAGAAAAGCGCGCAGCATCCCAGGGTTTTCCTCCAAAAGGAAGCCATTTTCTCTCCTCACTTGTCCTTATGAAAACCAGGAAAGTAATTTTGACTTACTTATAATGTATGGATAAACTAAAAGTATTGAAGATCATGAAAGCGTTTTTGAATTCTGTGAAAGATATATATCTATAAGGAATGGATATATTTTTTGGGAGGAAGGCCGAAATAGGCGCTAAAGGCCCGGGTCAGATGGCTTTGATCGCTGAACCCGCTTAAAAGAGCCACCTGGGCGATGGTAAGTCCGCCCTGTTCTAAAAGTTCCCTGGCCTCTTGCAGGCGCCTTTCACGAAGACAGGCAAAGGCAGTCATGCCAAATAAAGATTTAAACCCCCGGTTTAATGTGGTGTGGCTGAGCCCCACCCGGCCGGCCAGCTCCAGTAAACCGGGAGGATTGGCCAAATCCGAGAAAAGAATCTCCTTTGCGTGATGAATTTTTTCCCTTTCAGCTTTATCCGGGCTTATTCGGCTAAACCGGGGTCGGCCTCCATCCCTCAGGGCGTTAAGTAAAAGCCCCAGCAACTCCAAAGACTTACCCTCCAAAAAAAGGTTGGACAGGTTATTTTGCTCCAGGGGAACCAGCATCTGGGCCAAAACAGAGGACAAACTGGGGGAAAGACTCAAATTCTGTAAAACCGGCTGCTCACAAGATCCCAATAAGACCCTTTTCAAGAAAACGGGCATAAAACGGTAATCCTCGGCCAACATATCCCTGAGTAAAGGAGGGTCTATATCCAGGGCCACCCCCCGGACGGGCAGGGGAGCGTAACAGGCTTTCATCTCAGTATTTGGCAGATACAAAATTCCGGCCATGCCGGCAGGGCAATCCAATTCGCGTAAAGCCCCCCGGCAATGGCGGAGGCTGCTTTGCATGGAGCCTTCTAAAAGAAAACCAAAATGCAAAGAGCTTTTTTCCCGGCTGACAGAAAGGCACAGTTCATTGTCAAGATTCATTTTTTGTAGAAAAAGAGTAAACCCGGGCCGAAAATGAATTTCTTTGACCCAGGGCAGACAATGAAATTGGTCAACGGCAAGATCAAGGTTGGCAGTGAGACCATTTGGGGGGCGACAGGCTTTCAATTTATACGCCACTATTAAAATAATTAACGTAAACTAAACTTATAGACAAAATAACACCATCTTTCCCGACGGTCAAGAAGGGATTGTCGAAATCTCCGTGTGTAAGGCATGTTGCAGCCCGCGCCAAGGCCGCTTTAGCGCCCACGGTGTTAAAACCCTGACACGGGGTGCAACAGGTCGAAAAGGAAAGTGGGATTTATTGAAAAAAATAATGTCAGGGTATTAATCTGCAGTGATTACTGGTGGGGTATGCGCGAAAGCCCGGATTTCGCCACTTGTTCTTTTATTTCCGGGTGATAAAAGCAACGCAGGGCGTTAAGGAACATCAGGCGCTTCCCACAGTTTGAATCTGCTGGCTGTACAGTTCCATGGGGTCTTCGGAAACCAGCTCCCGCATGAGCCTATTTTTGGTGCCTTCCATCATAAAGGCCAATTTGGCAATTAAAAGCTCCCTTATCAGGCACTCCACGGCAAACCGGTCCGACCCATCCAACTCTTCGAGATGCAATAACCCCAACACATCATTGACCACAGGCCTTACCTGCTGATGAACCTTGCTTTGAAACCGGTTCATCTGCCCTTCTTTATCTGTTCCCCACACGGCCGGTACAATGGCCTCGGGGTCCATACTCAAAAGCTCACTGCTGAACTCCTGAAACAACCGATTTACCAAACCGTCAAGCATGGGCAGTATTTCTTTTGCTTTCTTAAGGACTTGGTCTGTACTCAAGGGCTTTTTCTCACGTTTTAAAAACTTGGCTAACATCTCTTATGGCTCTTTTGACAGGGGTCTTTGAATCCAAGCCGACATCTTCCGGCTTATAAAAAAGGGGGAAGCCCTTCTCGGACTTCCCCCTCGTATTTCCGATCAGAAACCTATTACTTCAAAGGTATAGCTGAAACCTAAAATCCGCAAAATAAATATGCGGTAATTACGGCCTTCAGCCGGGTTTCTTCAGAGAGATACAGGTTTTTTATTTTATATCAAAACCTTATCTTACGGGTCACTTATTGGGAATTAACTGCTTTCTTAAATTCCCTACCCTGCTGTCTATGGGCCAGCTCTTCCAGGGTGATGCCATTTAAATAATCGCGCACCAGTCGGCTCATTTCCTCCCAAAGCTCATGCACCACACACTGTGAAACCCGACCGCAGTCGTTAGGATTATCAACGCACTCTACCACGGCCAGAGGGCCTTCCAGGGCCCGCAGGATGTCATGCATTACAATCTGGGAAGCAGGCCTGGCCAGCATGTATCCGCCTCTGGCGCCTCTGACACTCTTGACCAGATCCGCACCCTTGAGCGGGATAAGAAGCTGCTCCAAGTATTTAACGGAAATGTCTTGCTTTTCAGCTAAGGTTTTCAGGGCCACAGGCCAATTTGACTCTTGCATGGCCAACTCTAGCAAGGCCCTTACACCGTAACGACCTCTTGTGGAAATTTTCACGGAATTTCTCCTAAATACATCTAATACAATAACCTGTCCTCAAACAGAAGAATTGCTCTCAATGCTCGACCGTCAGCCGGGGATAGAGAGACGGGACCTCCGCCTGAAAGACGCCTTTAATATAAATCGATAAACCGTATGAAGTGAACCCGTGCTGTTATAGATTTTGTCACCGGTTCCTACATGTACTAGGTATTCTATAGGTGATAAATTACTAGTCAAGAGGGGAGAGTATTCTTTCAATTGAAGTCATACCCCAACCATGATGAATAATATTACTCATAATACCTAGTGTAAAATACCCAATCAAATAGGTGGTCCTTCAACCCATAAATGAAGGTTCCTTCTTATTCCCTCAAGCGTCATTCCAGAATACACTGCGTTATTAATTGAACCACTAGAGTATTCAAACCGGCCTTAAATACCGGGGACGCATTGAAAAAGTGCGGGCGTTTACCTTCGCACTTACTATGGTGATCAGATTTATTTCGGGTTTACCAGTAGATACAGGTATCAGCAAGGTTTTTTGTTGACAACTTAAGTAAAACTTAAAAATAGATTCCCAGCTGTTAGCTAGTGAATATAGGCACAAATACCCGAGGAATAGCATTCAAGGGGAAAACCCCAAACCCGAGACATCGGTTAAAGGTCTTTGCAAAAGGCATTTAGTCGCCAATGCAAACCCCGAATCACGCGGTTTTGTTTTTAACCGCCAGGCAGATGTAAAGCATGGGCAAAGCATACCGCCAACTTGCTCGCAGGATGACCACCACTGCCCTGGTCATCGCCTTGGTGCCGCTCTATCTCTTTGGAGCCGGAATATATCTATATTTCACCAATCTACAGGAAGAAAAACTAAAAGCGGAGTTGCAGAACCTGGCCGTTAACCGGGCAAACGCCATTGACATATTTTTGGCCGAACGCACCGCCATGCTGGAGGTGCTGGTAAGCACATCCAGCCTGGACCAGCTCACCTCACCAGATAATTTAAGCAATATATTCAGCCTGTTAAATAGAAGAGCCTGGTCTTTTCTAGACCTGGGAGTAATTGACGCAACCGGCAGACACCAGACCTATGTGGGTCCTTATCATCTGGAGAACCGGCAATATAAAGATACGGACTGGTTCAGGGAAACTATGCTGAGGGGGGTCTATGTAAGCGATGTCTTTCTGGGTTTCAGGGAGGCCCCCCACTTTGTTATTGCGGTGAAGCACTTAAACGGGCCAAAGGCCTGGATTCTGAGGGCCACCATAGACTCGGACGTCTTCACCAAACTGGTGCGCAGCGCACAACTCGGCGCCAGGGGTGATGCCTACATCATAAACAAAGAAGGCAAATACCAGACTCCTCCCCGGTTTGGGGGGAAAATCCTCTCCACCGCACCCATAGACATCAAGCAGGTGCCAAGAAAGACCAGCGTTATCACCAGAACCACCAAAGACGGTAAAAGGCTCTTCACCGCCTTTGTCTGGCTGCCCCAGGTGAGCTGGCTTTTGGTTATAGACCAGGATCCCAACGAGGCCTTGGGCGGCCTTAGCCTGGCCGGAGCCCTGGAGCTGGGGGGGCTGGTCCTGGGCACTTTATTGATTTCGGTAATTGTGATTTTCCTGGTGAGGCTCATGATCCGGCAGCTGGAAAAACAGGACCAGGAGCGAGCCAAGCTTGACGCCCAGCTGGCCCATTCGGCCCGCCTGGTCTCCC
Source organism: Dethiosulfatarculus sandiegensis (assembly GCF_000931935.2). GTDB lineage: Bacteria > Desulfobacterota > Desulfarculia > Desulfarculales > Desulfarculaceae > Dethiosulfatarculus > Dethiosulfatarculus sandiegensis. The sequence goes on along the minus strand of NZ_AZAC01000001.1, from coordinate 48,830 downwards.
TGGGGCGCATGGCTGCGGGAGTTGCTCACGAAATCAACAACCCCCTGGCCGCAATAGGGGAAATGGCTGGCCTTATGGAAGACCTCATGGACCAACAATTCATTGATTCCAATGAGCATGGGGAACTCTTCCAGGAAAACGCCCGCAAAATTCAGGACCACGTGGACAGGGCCAGGGAGGTTACCCACAGGCTCCTGGGATTTGCCAGGCGCATGGAACCTCAATGGGACATGGTCAATGTCAATGAAGTCTTGGAAGAGGCTTATTCATTTGTAGAAAAAGAAGCTTCTTTCAAGGAAGTGGAGATCAGGCACAGCCTGGATCTTGACGCGCCCATGATCAGAAGCGACAGGGCCCAATTACAGCAAGTCTTTCTGAACCTCATGACCAATGCCCTGGACGCGGTGGAGCCCAAGGGAGTTATAACCATCACCACTCGGGGAGAAGACACAAAGGTGGAGGTGGAGATAGCAGACAATGGCTGCGGCATCGCGCCTGAAATCCAAGACAGGATATTCGATCCCTTTTTCACCACCAAACAACCAGGCGAGGGAACCGGCCTGGGGCTTTCCATCAGCCACTCCTTAATGCAGCAGCTCGGCGGCACCATAAATTTTGAATCCACAGCCGGTCAGGGAACCTCTTTCCGCCTGACTTTACCCAAAAACGAGTATTAGCGAGGAGAGGCCATGTCCCTTGAGCGCAGGAACATTCTACTGGTCGACGATGAGTTGGATTTTCTGAAAACCTTGGGGAAAAGGCTTATGCTGCGAGGGTTTTCCGTGCTCACCGCCACCAGCGGGGAAAAGGCGCTCGAGATCTTAAAAGACAGGCAGGTGGACTTGGTGGTGTTGGATGTGAAGATGCCGGGCATGGACGGCATATCAACCCTCAAGATGATCAAAAAGCTGGAGCCCGCCCTTGAGGTGATCATGCTCACCGGTCATGCGGATCTGGAGGCCTCCCTGGAGGGGGTGAAACTGGGTTTCTTCGACTACCTCACCAAGCCGGTGGATATAGAGCGCCTGGTTAAAAAAATAAAAAACGCCCTTACAGACGCTTCAGCCCAATCAGAGACAGATCCTTCGGTCTTCAGCAACAAACTCAAGCAAAGTATGATACTGGCCGACCGCCTGGCCTCTTTAGGCACCCTGGCGGCTGGTGTGGCCCACGAACTGAATAACCCGCTCGCCATAATTTCCGAGGCCAACGGTTGGCTGAAAAGCAAGGTGGCAAGGGAGCAGGGTTTGGACGACTCCCTGCGTCAGGCCTTTGAAATGGCGCTGGAAAAAATTGAAAAAAGCCTTGAGCGGGCCAACCGCATTACTCTGGGACTTTTGAATTTCGCCAGAAAGACCGACTCTCAAATCCAGGAGGTGGATCTTGGTGAATTGGGCAAAGAGGTGTTTGAGCTCACCAGAAAAGCGGCCGACAAGGCCCAGGCTGAAACCCGGGTAGAGGTTTTCAGCGCAAATCCCTTAGCAAAAGTGGATCCATTCCCCTTACGGCAGGTTCTTTTGGACCTGGTGACCAATGCGTTACAGGCGATTGACTTTAACGGCCGAGTCCAGATAGCGATCAAAGATTCCGGGCCCAACGTGGCCCTGGAAGTAACAGACAATGGCTCGGGCATCCAGCCCCGTGACCTGGAAAGGATATTCGAACCATTTTTCACCACAAAACCGCCTGAGTTGGGAACCGGCCTGGGATTAAGCGTCTCACGCAGCCTTGTGGAAAAACTCGGCGGGGACCTGCAAGTGGAGAGTGAATTGGGGAAAGGCAGCCTGTTCAGGGTGGTACTGCCCAGGACGCCTCAGCCTGAGAGCTTGGACCCTAAATAAGAGCAACCGGCCTGATGCAACTGATGCGGAGAGACCTGGGCTCAGTTGAGAAAATCGAGGTAAAATTAATGAGTTGGAAAAACACTACCATACAGTTGGCCATCGCCTTTATTCTAGGGTTAACGGTTCTTTTGCTGCCCAGGCCAGAGGGCACCAGATTTGAAATCATAGGAGATCCCCAGGCCAAGGTTCTGGCTTCCATGGAAGGCCTTTTTGACCTGGCACCCAATGGCGGCAAAACCAAAAAAGGATACTTAGTCGACGCGCTGAAGCCCGATGATCCCGCTTGCACGGCACAGGCCCTGGCAGACAAGGCCGAAGAGCTTGGGCTCACTGATGTAAAGGTTGAATATGTAAACGGGCTATCCCCCAAGGGCAAAACTTTTTTGGCGGTTGTGGTTTTTTTGGTTTTCCTTTTCATCTTCGAGCCGATTCCCCTGGAGGTCACCGCCATCTGCATCGGCGTTCTTCTGGTTGCCACCGGAGTGGGAGACCTGAAAAGCACCTGGGCGGCTTACATGCACCCGGTGGTGGTCTTTATCATGTGCTGTCTGATATTTGCCATTGCTCTGGAAAAGGCGGGGATAACCAAAAGGCTCAGCGCGAGTATCGCCCGCCGGGCAGGCAACAGTGTAACCAAGTTCACCTTCATCCTGGCGGTGGGGCTGGGCCTGGCCTCTGCCTTTATGCATGACGCCGCCGCAGCTGCCATAGGAATTGCCACCATGCTGCCCCTGATGAGGGCGGCCGGGATCAACCCCGGCACCAACACCGCCCGTTTCATGATGCTTTCCGTACCGTTTGCCTGCTCCTGCGGAGGCATGGGTTCACTGGTGGGCGGTGGCAGAACCATGGTGGCGGCGGCATTCTTAAAAGAGTTCACCGGCATTGAAATAGATTTCATTGACTGGCTTATCTATGCCATGCCCCTTTCCATAATCTGCGTACCGGCGGCGGTTTTGGTGGTTTACCTGGTCTTCCGGCCGGACCCCAAATTCAAGTTGCCCGAATATGACGAGGATCCCGGCCCCTTAACTCCGCTTGAAAAAAAGACGTTGATCATTGTGGGAATCGGCTTTCTACTCTGGCTCACCAAAGGGTTCCATGGGCTGCATTATTCCATCACCGGCATGCTATGCGTTGCGGGCCTGGTTCTGTTCAATGTACTTAACTGGGAAGATATTCACAGGGACCTGGAATGGGGCACCGTGCTTTTCATCTTTGGCGGAGGCATTGCCATGGGCCTGGCCATGGACTCCTCGGGCGCGGCCAGGTACTTTGCCAACCTGTTCTTCCCCCTGGTTCAGGGAGGAGGCTGGATAATCCTTTTAAGCGGAGTTTGCGTATTCGGCGCCCTGGTAACCAACGTAATGGCCAATGTGGCCGCGGCGGCCATGATTCTGCCGATTGTCCTGCCCCTGGCTCAGCTCGAAGGAGTGGACCCAAGGATAATGGCCCTTGGCCTGGGAACAGCCACCAGTTTTGCCATGCTTTTAGTGATCGGATGCCCTCCCAATGCAATTGCCTATTCATTCCGTCAGTTTAAGGCATTTGACCTTACCAAGGCGGGTTTAGTCGCCACCCCGGTTCTTTTGGTGCTGCTTTTGGCTGGAGCCGGAATCTGGTGGAGCATTCTGGGACTGGTTTGAGGAGAATCTTTGCAATCTAAAGAGAGAAATAAGAACGTTATCCTTTTGGTTGACGACGACAGCGCCTTCAGGCAGACCTTGACCAAAAGGCTGAAAAAAAGGGGCTTTGAGATTCTGGAAGCCGAAGAAGGTTCCGAGGCCCTGGCCACCCTGGCGGAGCATGCCCCCCAACTAGTTGTCATGGACGTAAAAATGCCGGGCATGGACGGACTGACCACCTTGGGGGCAATCAAAAAGGATCACCCGGAGAAAGAGGTGATATTGCTCACAGGCCAGGCCTCGACGGAAGATGGAGTAGCGGGAATAAAAGCCGGAGCCTTTGATTATCTGGCCAAGCCGGTGGCCTTTGAGCACCTTCTGGGCAAGATACGCCAGGCCTTTGAAAAGATAGAACGCATCCACGAGCAGGCGCAGGAAGCGGCCTTCAGGACCAAAATGGAAAAAAGGATGGCCCTGGCCGAACGCCTTGCCGCCCTGGGCACCCTGGCCGCTGGGGTTGCCCATGAAATAAACAACCCGCTGGCCATTATCAACGAATCAACCGGCTGGGTTAAGCAACGAATGGAAAGGCGTTCCGACCTGCCCGAAGAGTGGCGCAAGACCCTTGAGCTGGCCTTAAGTAAAATAGAAACCAGCGTGGAGCGGGCAGGCAGAATAACCCATCAGCTCTTGAGTCTGGCCAGGAGAAGCCCCACCGAAATAAGGGAGTTCGACCTGGCGGAGCTGGCCGCCGAGGTTGGGGAGCTGGTGGGCAAGACCTGCAAAGAGGCCCGGGTAAGTGTGGCTGTTGATCAAAAAAGCCCGAAAACCAGAATTTGGAGCGACCCTAATCGACTGCGGCAGGTTCTTTTGAACCTGGTGGTAAACGCTATCCAGGCCTCCCGTACAGGAGGCCGGGTCATAGTGACCCTGGACAACCTGAACAATGAGATGCTCTTTGCGGTAAAGGACCAGGGAGAGGGAATCCCCAAGGAAAATCTGGAAAAAATTTTCGAACCTTTTTTCAGCACCAGAACTCCGGGACAGGGATCGGGCCTGGGGCTAAGCGTTTCCAAGGGAATTTTGGAGGAATTAGGAGGGCGCCTGGAAGTGGAGAGCCGCCTGGGCCAGGGAAGCACCTTTACCGTGACCCTTCCCAGACGCCCCGCCATGGCCAGTGAACCGGAAGACCTGGGGCGCATGGCTCTGGACAGTCAAAAGAAAATCAAAAAACTGAATTCAGGGGAAAACCCATTTTAGGAGTTAGGAAATGGTCAAGGTTCCAATCAATATCCTGGTTGTGGATGACGAAAAGGACTTTGTGGAGATGCTTTCTCTGCGCCTTAAAGACGATGGCCACAACCTTTGGGCCGCCTACAGCGGAGAACAGGCCTTAAGCGCCCTGAAAACAGAGCCCATTGATGTGGTCATCCTGGATATAAAAATGCCGGGAATGGACGGTATTTCCGCCTTAAAGGAAATCAAAAACCGCAACCCCGTGGTTGAGGTTATTCTGCTCACCGGGCACGGGGCCATTGATACGGCTGTAACCGGACTCAAATCCGGAGCTTTTGACTATCTCCTGAAACCCGCTGATTACCAGGAGCTGCTCAGCAAGCTGGAAGCGGCCAGAAACCGCAAAATGGAGCAGGAAGAGCGAATCCGCAAAGCGGAAGCCAAAAGCCTGACCAGAAAAACAGGCGGACTGTAAAAAAAGCGGAAAAAGGCCACCGGGACGAAATAGATTTAGGCCGATCACACTTGACCGGCGACAAAGTTCAATGGCCTCCGCTTTTTCAAATCACCAAGGACCCCAGGCAAAAGCCTGGCAAGCCCCAAAGGAGAAAGGGGGCCCAAGCCATGGATAACATGAGGCTTCTTTTAGTTGATGATGAAAAGCGTTTTGTAGATACCACCCAAAACCTGCTTAAACGCAAAGGCATCAAGGTGCTGGCGGCCTATGACGGAGAAAGCGCCTTGGAAACATTGGGCCAGAACAACCTGGATGTGGTGGTTTTAGATATCAAAATGCCGGGAATGGACGGGCTCACCGCACTGAAAAAAATCAAATCACTTTACCCCAATGTAGAGGTGATAATGCTCACCGGCCACGGGACCATTGATTCCGCGGTGGAGGGACTAAAAAACGGCGCTTTCGATTACCTCACCAAACCCTGTGACATGGAAGAGCTATGGGAAAAGGCATGTGACGCCTATAACCGCAAATTGATCCAGGATGAAAAAATAAGGTCCGCCCAGGTGCGTAAATTCGTGCGCTCTCCCAGAGAGCTCTTAAAGGAAAAACAAAACTGAAAAGAGACCTTTAAACGAATAATCTGCTGCTCGTCTCTTGCCCCGCCCTTGACCTGTTGCTCCCACGCTATCCACCGCCACAAGAGGCGGGCAGCATTCCCCAAAACAAAGATCCCTTGGGGTCTTATAGTCATTTACGGAGTGTCAGATGGGTCGACCCAATGTTTTGATTGTGGACGATGAACAAGACTTCTTGAGTTCACTGGTGCAGCGCTTCAAGTTGCGCGGCATGGATGTCTCCGGGGCCCCCCATGCGGAAAAGGCTTTGGAGATAATGGAATCCCAGGAATTTGATGTGGTGGTCCTGGATATCAAAATGCCCGGCATGGGCGGTATGGCGGCCCTGGAAAAGATCAAAAAGCTATACCCCAAGACCCAGGTTGTGGTTCTCACGGGACACGGTTGCATGGAATCAGGGGCGCAGGGCATGGCCCTGGGTGCTTTTGACTACATGATCAAGCCGGTCAAGATCAATGACCTGATCCAAAAAATCAAACACGCCTATGAAGAAAAAAAATAACCACGCCCTAAGGCCTCGGGCCAAAAGGTCTGGGTGCAAGGGTGCTCATCGCTCGCAACCTAAGCTATAAAAAACTTGAGCAAACCAAAGAAGGATTCACACCACCCATGTCCTAGGGCAAAATTCCCTCCACAGCCTGCCCTGAATCCATTACAGCCACACCAAACTGGTTTAAGGTGTTTTCCAGGCTTACCTGATGCAATTTCTGGATAATGAAACCTGTATAGAGGTTGACCATGGGCCGGTAATCGGTAAAAAGGCCGTTTCCCTTGCCCTCCGGGGAAAAATTGGCCACCACCGCCTCTTTATTGTCCACGGTGACTAAAAAGCTGCGCCCACCATTTCTGGTTAGCCAATCGTCCGGGGTGCACTTGATGCTCACGCCCAAGTCAAAATCAGGGTTGCCGTACAGTACACTCTTAAGTTCCACCTTTTCCCGGCAAACCTTTTCCCGGCAAACCTTTTCCAGATAGCGCCTTAAGGAGCGCAATTCCTTGGGCCAGGCCAGAAGATAAATGTTGCCTCGGGCCTGTTTGACGATCTCCTTGGCTTTTTTCATCACCCAGGACCTGCCCTCCAGGCTCACACCGGCAGACTCTCTTCGCCTGTCTATTCTGGGAGTTTGATTAATTACGCTCTTAAGTTCCTTCCAATTATCAGTAAAGGAAGACTTTAACCCCGCCAGGACCTCGTCGGAGTTGGCTGCCATATAGGTAACCGGATTTTTACCCTTGGCCACCACAAAGCCTTTGTGAAGCATGTCTTGGAGCGGCTCCTTAAGCAGGGCCGGGTTCAGGCCGATCTTCTGACTCAACTGTCCAAGGGTTAATCCCTTTTCATTAAAGAGCGCCGCATAGGTCTTGGATTCCAAAGGGGAAAAATGCACCTTTTCCAAAAGACCCGCAATTTCAAACTTTGCCGAGTTCAAACCGGTTCCTTTCACTTGCAGCGGATTATTTTATTGCCGCTTCCCGGAAATTTATAAAACCATTTAGACATTCCGCCATGAACTGGTCTTAAAGGGCTCCTTAAACCGACCAAGGCAATTTTCCCTAATGACGATAGTTTTATAGGGACCGAAGAAAAACAATGGTCTACGTAACCAGGTGCCTCCACGCAGGGCCGGGCCTTTAAAGGTTACCCCTTTCTCCTTAACAGTCAAAGAACTTAAAAAACAATAAATCCCCGGCTATCGGGCCGTTAGGCTCAAGGCATTCAGCCCGCCCTGAAACGGTTTCTTCAGCACGCTGTTGCGACTGTCTTTTGTAACATTTTTATTTTTCCAATAAGGGCGAGTTACTTTAAGATGATTAATCGGTCCGCGTGCTATATTGTTCAGGATACATATCCGGGAATGAAACATTCCAGAAATAATAATTTTGCCGCAACATGGAAAAGCAAAGTCCAACTAACTGCACCAGGGCATAAAATACATTGGAATCAAAAACCAAATTCAGGATAAATCTCCCTACTACAGTAGTTATTCTCTTAATTATGGCTGCCTTGGTGCGAGGCGCGTTCCTGGTCAGCCCGCCCATGGATTCCGACATAGCGGTGGTTGGCCTGATGGGCATAGACGCGCTTAACGGCAAATTCAGCCTGATGTATTGGGGCCAGCACTATGGAGGCAGCCTGGAGGCCCTGACCGCAGCCGTATTTTTTAAGCTCTTTGGCGTATCCTCCCAGGCCCTTAATGCGGCCCCGGCCCTTTATTCTCTCATCTTTTTGGCTTTACTTTATTTTGTGGGGAAAGAGATAAAGAACCGGCGGGTTGGCCTGACAGCGGTTTTTCTGGCTGCCCTGGGACCTTTTTATTCCATCTGGTACTCAACTGTGGCCAGGGGGCTTCACGCGGAACTCCTGGCATTTGGCGCCTTGATCATCCTTTTATGCCTCAAGGCAGTCAAGGACCATGACAAGGGCTCCACCTATGCCTGGATTTGCCTGGTCTTTGGCCTGGTCTGCGGGTTGGCCTTTTGGAACAATTTTTTAATCGCCTATTTTATTATTCCCTGTTTTCTGTACATGTGGCGGGCCAATCTCCGCCTGATCATATCCTGGTCCGGGCTTTTAATGGCCCTGGGGTTTATAGTCGGCTCCGCTCCGCTTTTGTTCTATAATCTGCAAAACGACTGGGGCACTTTGCATTTTCTGCTCTCCCACAGGCGGCACACCGGTTTTGCCTCCAACCTCTCATATTTATTCTTCAAAAGCATGCCCGTTTTGGTTGGGTCAAAATACGATCACTCCTATCAGTGGGTTATTCCCTTTTTCAGCCCACTGGTTCTGGGTCTTAGCGCCGTTACTTTTCTCGGCACCCTGCCCTTTTTCGCAAAAGGGCTTTGGCAAAGCCTCAAAACAGGCAAATCTCAGGAAAACGGTGGTCTTTTATTACTCTGCCTCATCTTCATGGTTTTAATCTTCTGCCGTATTGGCGGTGGAGATATCAACTCTCACCGGTATTTTTTGTCCTTTTTTGTTATCTGGCCTCTTTTTGCGGCCTGGATCTTTGATTGGCTCCTACAAAAAAGCAAAAAAACCGCGCCGTTCGGCTGGGCCATAGTGATCATCCTGGCCTTTTCCAACCTCTATGGCTCCTTGGCCACCGCACCGCTTTTTGACCCCGGCCTAAGGGAGCAAAGGCTGGCCAAGGTCGATCATTCCCAAAAGGTCATTGACCACCTTCTGGCCAAAAAGGTTTATAACGCCTATTGCACTGAATACTGGGACAGCCATCGCCTGAGTTTCCAGTCCAAGGCCAAGGTGAACCTGGTGCTGCCCTTTAAGGAGCGCAGGCCTCAAAACCAAGACATCTTATTGAGATCTCAACAAACCGGTTTCATAACCCCCAAGGGTAAGGCAAAATATGCGGCCAACCTTTTCAAGGCCATGGGAGCCACTTTCCAAGAAGACAAAGTAGCGGGTTATGTGATCTTTAGGGATATCAAGCCTCCGGAATTGCAAACTGAATTTATATTTACCTCTGATTTTGAATCCTGGGCCGACCCTGATCTTAAAGACGCCTCCCAGGCCTGGGACCTTAACGCCGCCACGGGCTGGCGCACCAGAGGACCCCAAAAACCGGGACAAACCTATTTACTGGATCTGGGGCAGGTGGAAAAAGACGTTTGCCAGATAATGCTTTCAAGTTCTCCCATCCAGGAAAAGCCTAATAAACTTGAGATCCTGACAAGCGCAGACAAAATAACCTGGCAAACTGCGGCCATGGTTTCAGAGACGCTTTTCCCGGCCTTTTGGTCTGCGGGCAAGCCTTTTTCCCTTTATCACACACCATGGCAGGAAATACGATTTGCGCCGCGGGATGCCCGCTATATCAAGCTGGTGCAGACCGGCAAAAGCCGTTATTGGTGGTCTATGCCCGAATTGCTGATTGGCCGGGCGGCACCTGAAGCCAACCTGCCTGACCTGCAAAAGGCGGCAGCCTGGGTGCAGGACGCACTCCCCCCTGAGGCCAAGGTTTATTGCCAGCCCGGCTTAAGGGCCTTTTTGCCCTTCAGCATGCGCCCGCCTGAACCAAACCGGCCCAAACCGGCCTGGCTGGCAGACCATCTAAGGCCCCACCTTCTGATTTCAGATCAGGAAAAACTTTATTTCGCCTTGCCGGAAAGATATAAGGCCTTGGCCCTTGAGGCCTTGGCTTCAGCGGGTTGGGGCACTGATGTCAAGGTGAATTTCGGCATATGCCTCATAACAGCCAAACGCTTACACAAGCAAAAGCCGGAAAGAATTCTTCGCCGGGATCTTAAATTACTGCCCGCAGGCAAGGGACTGGTCGCGGATTTGGGCGAGCCCCTGCCCCTTACCAGCGTGGCGTTGAACGGGATCAAGGACCGCTTTATCACTCCCCATGACCTGGAGGTGCGCACCTCTCCCCAGGGAAAAAGCTTTGGCCTTAAAAACCTGCACGCGAATTGGCCCGGGCTTTTGTATTGGACTGGGCTCTTGCCCCTGCCGGCCAAGGCCTTTCCCCTGCGCCTGGAACTAACCTCCCCGGGGTATGCCCGCTATTTAAAACTCGACCGGGTGTTGAATTCCCAACTGGGACTGCCGCCGGGGCTGAGAATGAACGCCTATGGTTCAAGGACTCTTTCCGCAGAGAAATAAAATCGCCTAAAGGCCTCGAAAACAGTCACCCAGCTTTTTTTGAGGCCTTTCTAAGAGTAAGGACCAATACCTCAGGCGGGCAATTAAAACGGATGGGAACCAGGGTGACGCCTGCTCCGGAGCTGGTGTATCCCCACATGGCGGCTTTTTGCCACAAGCCCCAGGTGTATTTTCGCGGGCATTTGGCGTTTAAGATCAAGGCGCCGAGCCAAGGCAGGCGCAACTGACCGGCATGGGTGTGGCCGCAGAGATAAAGATCAATCTTGGCGGCACCGGCCTCATGCAAAAGTTCCGGACTGTGCACCATAAGCAGTTTAAAGGCGTCAAAAGGAACCTTTTCCAGCGCCCCTCTCAGGTCTGCGCAGTCATAATAGTGGGTGTCATCCAGGCCGACGATGTATATTTTTTGCCCGTTTTTTTCCAATTCCAGGGCCTGATTGATCAGAAACGTCATTCCCATGCGCCTTAATTCCAGGGCTTCCTCATAAAAATCATGGTTACCCATTATTCCAACCACGCCCAGGGGAAAATCCAGGCTGCTTAAAAGCCTGTTCATGTGCAGATAAACACCATGGGTGGGTCCGCTCACCAAGGCTCTGAAATCACCCCCCAAAAGGCAGATATCCGCCTTTATACCGCTTAAAACGGCACTGAGCCGCTCAGTCAGGCCGGCCAAGGCATCCAAATGCAGGTCGCTTACAAACACCATCCGAAAACCGTCAAAAGAGTCCGGAAGTCCGGTAAAAGCCAGATCAAGTTCATTGACTCTGAGATCCAGGGCATTCCTGATGCCCCTTTTTTTCAGGCCCAGAATTTTAAGCCCCAAATTTAAAAAGCCACCCAAAGCCTTGGAATGCTCCAGATGCCACCTTCCCCGATCATGGAAACTTTCCCAATGTGAAAGCTCCAGGGCCTCTCTCTTCTTGGCCAAATCCTTGGACCCGGGGCCTGGTTCAAGCAATCTGATCATGGGTGTCACCTCTTATCAAAACCGGGACGCAACAATCCGCAAATACGGCCCAGGTAACGCAGCAATATGCGTATATCCAATCTTAATCCGGCCCGGGCGGCGTAGAAAGCCTCTGAAGAATAGAGCTCATCCGGATCAGGATCAGGGCCAAAAACAACCGATGACTCATCAACCAGGCCAGCCTTGGCCAGGTGGCAAAGGTTTTTTCTCACCACCGGCAGCTGTTCTATCTCTTTATCTTGCCTGGGAGGAAGGCCCACCATGGCCAGGTCCCCTTTGATTACACTGAGCAAGCCGGGTAAAAACCGAAGAAAAAAGTCTGCCAGCCCGTCTTCCGGACGGCATTTAAACTTGCCGGACAAGCTTAACAGGGAACAATTGGTCCACAATGACGCTTCCCTGGGCAAGGGTTGGCGCAGAACCTGTCTCTTTTTAAAAACCGGCCTTAACCCTTTGCTAATTGAATAAAACAAAAATACTGCGCCAAAGGGAAAGGACCAAACCAAAAATACCAAGGCAAAGGCCCTGGCCAGAGCCCTTACCAGCTTTTTTGTGAACCACCCCCCGGCCATTGAGCTGAGCAAAAAATCTTCATTAATCTCCAAGGCAACGCCGAGCCTCACACTTATAAGCAGGTTTCTGTCCACCAAAGTTCGCTTTATTTCCAGCTCATCGCCCACAAAAGAACCGGGAAAAACAACCGTATCGGATACTTCACTTCGCTTGCCCAAATAGGAGCCCTGCCCCACAACCACACAAGGCCCCACCTGCGCGCCCTGGCTGATACGGCAATCAGAACCAATCAAAACCGGCGGTAAAAGATTGGCCGTGGGATGCATTACCACATTGCGAGCCAACCAGACCCCCGGTTCCACTTCTCCGGCCTTTAGTAAAAGTTCGGGAAATTTTTTCTCAAGCAAAAGGGTATTGGCCGCCAAGATGCCGGCAGGGGAACGGGCCTCCAGGGTTAGAGCACTTTTTACAAAGGGCAGTTCAATCAGGCCCAGCAGATCCTCTTCCTTGGTTTCAGAGTTAAAATTGCGAGCCGAATCTCCAGGCAAAAAACCCCATCCCGCAGGTTTCCCGTTTGGGTCAACTATCCAAGCCCTGGTGTTTGAGGACAGGTTAAAACGGGGAAGGCGATCGCCGTGAATCAGCCAAAAATCGGAGGCTTCATCGGACAAGATAGTCCGGATTCTCCTATAGGGTCTGGCAGGATCACGAACCAGATGATAGTCAAAACATAGCCCCCAACGGGAGCCGGTTCCCAGGCTTGCTTCTATTTTTTCCGGCATCCTGCTCAGGATGAAATCCAGACGCTTGATCCCTTTTTGGCTGAGATACTCAACCACATGATGCAAAAATGGCCTGTCCCCCAAGGGGAACAAGAAACTGGGTAAAAGGTGGTTTTGAGTCTCCAACCAAGGAGCATGTCCGGTCACCAGAATCACGGCCCTCATGCTTTAAGCTCCGCCTCCCCCCTAGCCTTTGCTTTAACAAGACCCGGGCAGGCTATTTAAACGGCGATTTCCGGTTTCAGGTAAACCTGTTTCAGCCTTGGCAAGCCCGGTGCAATTTAGAAAGCTGCTATTATTTATTCTAAAGGATTGGCCGTTTAGGTTTCAGCCTTGGCGAATTTCCAGGGACGGAAAATACCTTTTACGTTTTTTTTAATATTACTTTCCCGCGATTTCGGTCAGGTAGGACTCCAGCTGGTCCAGGTAAGATGCAAAGGAGTGGTATTTCAGCACCCTGGCTCTGGCTTTTTCGATTATTTCCAGCCTTAGCTCCTCATTATTCATTAGTTTTTTTATTTTCTCACGCAGTTCTTCCGGGTCTCCGGGTTTAAAGGAAAGTCCGGTTTGTTTGTGTTTTACCAGATCGCTTATACCTTCTTTATCCGATACAACCGCGCATCCGCTGGCCATGGCCTCCAAATGTTCAAGGCCAAATGGTTCTTCTTTTTCAGATACAGATATAAAAACATGCTGTTTTTTCAACACGTGAGGCAGAAAAAAATGGGTGGACAGGTTTTCAATAACCACCTTGCCCAGCAGTCCTTCACTCTCAATAAACCGGTTTACCTCCTCCTGTTGCCTGCGGTTTTTCCCTAAAACCAGGGAAAGACAAAACTTCCCGGCCCCTTCCCGCATAAGCCTGCCCAGGGCATCCAAGGCAATGAACACACCCCGATCGCCAGGATCGTCTGTCTGGTAAAGCAATTTGAGATCTTGTTTTTTTTCACGCAAATAAGGCTCAAAGGGATATTCGCGAATCGGAAGTCCCTGTTGAATGACCCGGCATCTTTCCAGGGGACACCCCTTTTTAAGTAAATATTCCTTTAATGACTGGCTGGAGGCAATGATCGGTATCGACTCCCCCCCAGGAAAACATGCCTGACTGAAAGCGGAACGCTCAGCCACATATTGCACCAGCTTAGATGGGAGACAGGTTCTTTGCACCCTGAAGAACAGGCCTGGTTCCGAGTCAGCCAAATTGAGGCAAAACCTGAGCCCCAAATCATGGGCGGCCAGCAGAATTCCGGCGCCCATGCCTTTCAAATTCCACCCAAAGACCAAATCGCAAGGGTTGTCCTTTAAAATATCTTTGGTTATGCAGCGGTTCTTTTTGCCCACCCGGTGCAGATCCGCCAATATGGACCAGGTTAATGCCCTCCCTGCTGTCCGCCGCGTCCCGGCCTGATCCGAAATTTTAAGGCCTCGGCTCACATCCGGTTCGTTCAGGTGCTTTTGCGGAAGTTGATCACTGGTCAGAATCGTCACCTCATGGCCGCGAGCCCTCAGGCTGTGGCAAATATGCCGACACAGCCTGTCCGTGGCTCCCCAGGCCACTGGCGGATACTGTTTGGTGACAAAAAGAAGCCTCATGGTCTCTCCCTGAAGACCTCGGGTTAAGCGGAAAGAGAGCATTCACTATTTAAGGGCCTGGCAAAACCTCGTCACAGACCGGACCGGCGAGCTTTTCCGGCAAAACAGACCTCCTTGAGGCCTAAACAACCAAAAGCACAGCCAATCCCAAAATATGGCAGACTGCCCTGCAAAGCTCATCCGGGGTTAAAGAGGAATAAGCGGAAAGGCGCTCATAGAACTATGGACGGAATGGTTCAGCCGACTCTTCACGATAAGCCAATATGCTTATTGCAGAGGCCCGGCCCAAGGCAGAGAGTGTTAACCTCTACCGGATTGCTGCCAAAGCCCAACTACTGACAAGCCGGCTCCAAAATCCGTGACTAATCCTCGAAAGCGGCCACGGCTTCGGCGGATGTGTTATAAACATCCACAATACGATGCATGCGCACCAGTTCAAACAAAAGCCGCACCTGTTTGGACATGCCGCAGAGTTTCAAGTCTCCCCTTGCCTGAGTCAACTTACGCAGGCATGAAAGAATCGCCCCCAAACCCGAACTATCCACAAAAACCAATTTACTGATATCAAGGACAACCTTACCCCCCTGCCCCAAATGCGGAGCTATAACGCTTTTGAACTCCTCAGCGTTGCCCGCGTCCAGACGATCAGCCAACATGGCCAGGATCTTAACTTCATCTATTTGGGAAACATTAAACTCCAAAAGCACAGCTCCTTTTTTGCACCAGACCCCGGCAAAGGCATGAAAGGTTAACAAAAACCGGCATTGGTGTAACAAAATGCCCCAGGTTGGAAACCACGCAACTTAAAACGTCGGCAAGATCCTGCAAGTTGCCTTAATCCGGATCTTAAAAGGTGGTTCGGATCTTTTTGATCCCTCACTGCAAGGCAGCAAGGTCTTTACTTGGCTTATGCCGCAATGAATCGTCTTTTTTACTTACCCCAACACCAACTTATTCTACTAATTCAATCAGCATAGACCAAGAGCAATCGGGACTTGCCTGCTCATTCTTTTCACTCCCGGCTATGAGGCGACTCCAAAAGCGCACCGCATGTTCGAATAAAGAAGCAAAACCGCTTGCAGAAAAGGAAAATGCAATCAGGCCCAAAGACCTAGATTATACTAATTATATTGTACTTATCAGATCGAGGCCGATCTCTGATATGAAAAGGACGGGGGAACTACACGCGGGATTTAGTCTGAGGGTTCTGACTCGCCGGAACATATACCAAAACCGTGCATTAAAAACCCCTTGGGAGTCACTCCCAAGGGGTTTTCTATAATTTAATTGTGCCAGCCTCAGGATATCATATCCGGATCAAAGGGCTGTTTTTAGTGAGCGTGAACCCTTTGTTTCCCCTTTTGGTGCAAAAAGGCGGCAAAATCATTAAAAGCTTTAACCAAGGAACGCTTCAGAGCTTGCATGCCGGCAAGCGTGGCTTCATGCCTGACTTTTCTAGCCAGAGTGTAAGCCTCTACGTAATCCACTTTGTTTATTTCAACCTCCAATGGGGCTTATCATTGCAAAGACCCATTAGCAAAATGTTTTTTGGCGCCAACGTTTGCTCACTTTTTTTGAGCGGCCAAAGACATACCGTTGACACCAGATGAGGGAAAATTTGTACTGTTATCCAAAACAGTTACCCTATACACCTAAGCACTATTCCTTCCCGTTTAAAAGGTCGGTCTAGTGCTTTTTTCATTTCCCTCAACCTGTTTAATCAGGAAAATATAGCTGTTTTGGTTTTTTGCAAGGGGAAAATGAAGGATTTTTTATTTCCCTCAATGAACGACAAAAAACCAGGTAAAAACTTGTTTGATTCATTAATTCACAAGCACAAAGCCCTGCGTCTGCCTTTCCGGTTCCTTCTTGCAAACCAGCAGAAAAAGCTTCTTGTCATAATTTTCCGGGAATCCAGGGCCGTTTTTGGGTAAGCAAGCCTTTGGCATGTCACTTTTTGACTGAAAAAACCGGTTTTTTAAAAAAAACGCTTTTTTGAGCTTCACAGGGGAGTGAAAAGGGACTGGCGAAGGGCTTTCAGGGCAATATTTGACCAACAAGTCAAGTATTGCCCCGATCAAGCCAAAAAATATTTATGCCAGATCATGCTGAAGTGGCCGCAAAGATTACTTTGAAACACAAAAACAGCCTATAGACTAGAGATGGCGTCTTTATGAAGGCCTGAATTTGCTCCGTTTTGCCACGAGGCAACTAGCAGCCATATGAGGCTCAATATGAAAAATACATAGAGGAAAAAGAAAATTAGAGCCTGGCTGCCACTGGTTATGGTGATATTTGCACTGAGAATTTCTCTGCCGTTTTTTTGCTTCAAGTTAAATTTGGTCACCACCAGATCCCATTTCCCCAGGCTCAATGGGGAGAGAATGCAAAGGTCACCCTGCTCCATGATCTCACTATTTCGCAGTAAAGACACCTTTACCAGGTTTGACTCACGATGAAAATTGTCACTGTTCATGGCATGTCGGGCTTGTCTTTTTTCAAGGCGTAATAGTTTTAAATCGTCTTTAAATTCTATTTCCTTCACTTTTAAGACATATCCATCCTGCAATTTTACCACTTGTCCCTGCACCACCTTCAGGTCCTCGTGCTTATCTCCGACTACAAGAGATACGGCATGGGCCGCCATAACCAAAGCCAAAAGCAGGTGGACCACCAATAGCGCGGCGCGTTTTCCGGTCATCTTGCCCAACCGGTTAAACGGCATTCTCACCCAAAGGCAGCAGGCCAAGTTGATAAAAAGAACCAAACAAAGCAAGCAAAGACCGGCAAACCAAATAGCTACAAGGGGCTGATTCCAGGCCGGGCCAAAGAACCAGTCAACGATTATCCGCGAGTTCATTGCCTTTACGGCGCTCCGGTAAGGCTCGACATCACCCAAATAACGACCCCAAAACAACCAGACAACAAGGCCGATAACGGTGTATGCAGTTACAACAAAAGATGCCAGGCGTCTCATCAGATCGCACTCCATTGGTGAATCATAACCAGGATCATGACCACCGGGCCGACCAATCCACCAGCCAGTGCCTTTACTTTTGGATTGGCGATCCAGGATTGGGGAAAGTGAAAAATCAGCATCATCAGGAGGAAAATCAAAGCGGATTCAAAGAAGCCCGAACTCCAGCGCCAATAATCTCCCAGCCACAAAAGGCACCAGGTGCAACCGGAAAATTCTCCCATAAGGTACAAAATCGCCGCGACAAAAAGATAATTTCTTCCCCTTGAAAGTCCGTGAGAAGCCTTTAATCCCTTTATGCCCGCCAGATAATTAAGAGAAGACAAGAGGGAAAAGGCCAAGGCCCATATGCGGAATTGGAAAAATCCGATCACCATGGGATGTTCATACATATAGAAGTTATGGTTCAGCTTGGCCGGGGCCAAAATCAGCAACAACTGAATCAGAGCTGCTCCCAGCCAGGGTAAATAGACAATGGCGCCTCTTTGGTCCGCTCTGGGAGGAAAGAAAAAAATCATAGTCAGGACAACCGCAAGCACCTGGCTTAAGGTCTCCAAAGGGCCATACATCGGCACCCTTCCGGCAGTGGAAATGATGAGCCCCACTCCCCATAAAGCCAGCAAGAGAGGGACTATACCTACTATACGGGCCACACGCGGCTGGTTAAAACGGGCCAGGGCAAAGCACAAAAGGCAAAAAAACAGCCCCCCCCAATGCAGATAGCCCAGAAAGGCTTGGTTCATTTAAAAAAACTCCCTTATTTCAGCCTGACCACAAAGCCCTTTCGAACCTTGCCGTCAACAGGCTGTAATCTCCTGTTTCAAAAGGTCTAGTGCCCGGGGGTCCTGAGAGCTGACAATAAGGCGAGGCTTAAATCCCCATTTACTGGGGACTTCCTCCAAAAGAGAATCCCTGACCACCCAAATCTGTATTTTTCCGTCCAAACTCAACAGGGGCCCCAGTCTCGGAGCCCAGCCCTGATCACTCATCTCCAAGGGGCCGACCTCGTCCACCATGATCACCTTGGCCTTGGAACAGGCATCCACAGTCAATGCCCGGTCACCGGCCTTAAGCCCCTTCTCATCAAATTTAAAAGGCATTGATCCGGTGCGTTTGCTGGCCGGAACCCTCCTTGCCAAGGGAATAATCTCCCCGGAGGCGGCCAGTTGCAGGTCAAATCCGGACCTTACTCCATCTTTCCAAAGTCCCCGGGCCACAAATCCTGCGGCCATGAGATCCTTTTCCCGCAGGTATTCCAAAAGCTCCAACAAAAGCGTACTTTTACCGCTGCCCCGATCTCCGGTGAGCAGGACCACCCCGCCTTTTTGAGAATACTTCAGCTTGCCTTGCACTGAATCCTCTTCCTTTAAACCGCCTTTGAGAATTTCCGGCAGGCGGGGCACAAAATAGGCGTGTCCTTCACATGGGGCTACAGCCGTGATCTCCACATCATAAAGATCTTTTAAATATTCAGGAGTCATGACCTTTTCAGGTTCCCCCCAGGCGAGCACGCGTCCATCTTTTATCATCACCACCTGGTCCGCAAAGCGGGCCGCCAGATTGGGATCGTGCAGAGACGCCACCACAGACAGCTTACGCCCCAGGCACAACCCCCTGATTCTCCCCAGCACACGGTATGTATTGTGAAAATCCAAATGATTGGTGGGCTCATCCAATAAAAGTAAACTGGAACTCTGCACCAATGCCCTGGCCAGTAAAGTCAGCCTGCGCTCTCCACCTGATATCTGGTTGAAGTTGCGCTGAGCCAGCTCCGGACAGCCCAAATCAGCCAGGGCCTGTCTGGCCTGGGCGTAATGTTGTTTTCCCGGCTTTTCCCCCAGCCCCAGGTATGGAGCGATCCCCATCACCACCACATCCAGCACCTTGAAGGGAAAAATATCGTTATGCTCTTGGGGCACCAGGCCAATAACCTTCGCAACTTGGCTCAGGGAATCCTGCCCTGGCCTTATTTTGCCAATAAATATTTCCCCCTTTTGGGGTGTTAATAGTCCGGCCAGGCAGTTTAAAAGGGTGCTTTTTCCGGAACCGTTGCACCCCAAGACCGCGCAAAATTCCCCCTTTTGCACCTCAAAACTCACATCCTGAAAAACCGGGCGCGAGCCATAGGCAAAGCTGAGTGATCTGCAGATAAGGCTCATGTCCAACCGCTCCCGCGATTTTTGTAGAGCAGATAGGCAAAAAAAGGACCGCCGGTTAGCGAAGTGATGATGCTGACCGGCAACTCGGCCGCAGTCAAAGTGCGGGCCAAGCCATCGGCCAACAAAAGAAACAAGGCCCCCAAAAGAGCGGTTACCGGAATCATGCGCTCGTGGTTTGGTCCCACCAAGGTGCGGGCCATATGCGGAGCCACCAAACCAAGCCAGGCAATCTGACCGCAGGTGGAGACCGCAAAGGCCACCATTAAGGAGCTCACGCAAATAAAAGACACGCGCCAGAGCAGTGGGTTGGTGCCCAGGGAGCGGGCCTGATCATCACCTAAGGAGAGCACATTCAAACGAAAACGAAAGGCATGGAAAAAGAGATACCCTCCGCCCATAAGAGGCAGGGCCCAGTACAGATCCTGCCACGAAGACCTGTGTAGACTGCCCATGATCCAAAACACAATGGCGGGCAACTGGCTGTAGGGATCAGCCTGGGTCTTAATGATCATCAATAGAGCATTTAAAACAGAGGTGATCACCAAACCGGCCAAAACCAGGACAATCACCGACCGAACCGCAACCAACCTGGCCAGGGCCAGGGCCGCAAAGACCGCTCCCAGGCCCAAGACAAAGGCCAGGCCCCTTACCATGCCAAATCCCAGACCGGGCAGGATCAAACCCAGGGCCGCCCCCAAGGTGCAACCGGCGGAGACCCCTAAAATATTTGGAGACACCAAGGGGTTGCGAAACAGTCCCTGATAAACCGCGCCGGATAAGGCCAGGCTGCCCCCCACCAAAATGGCTAAGATGCATCTGGGAAAACGAACCTGGCTGAAAACCAGCCAGGAGACCCCTTCGGCTTCCATGGGCTCGCCGTTAAACCAGGACCAGGTCATGCCAAGCAGCTCGACAACGGAAATATTCATGCGCCCCACCAAAAGGGAGCCGATAAAACAAACAAGCGTCAGGGCTGAGAGCCCCGCAACCAGGCAACCGTAGTTCCGGGCCAGTCCGTCTGAGGCCAAGTCAACTGATCTTTTGGGCATTTATCGCCTGAATCTTCCCAGGTTCACTTAACCTTGTCCGCCAATTCTCCACCTATCTCCTCAAATGTCTTACCATAGACATCCAGATGAAAGCGGTTTATCTCAGCCATGAGGTCAACCGATTTCATCTTTTCGGGGTACAGCTTTTTGGCCAGCCACAATGACCCCAGACTTGAGAGTGGTGAAGGAAAATCCCAGGGAGCCAGGTTGCAGGGAACGATAAAAACCCTTTTCTTTCGCACAGCCTCGAGCTTAAGCATCTCAGGCCTAACAAGGTTGGGTTTAAGGCCGGGCGCGATCCGGGCGCAACAGACAATAAGATAAGGATTCCAGGAAACCAGTTGCTCCGGGCTGATGGTCTTGAAATGGCCTTTAAGCAGGCCACTTGCATTATCCCCGCCGCCCAGGCGAATCATTTCGTCTTGCAGCATGTTGCCGGTGGCAGTGCTGAAAAAGCCCAGTGGCCCCGCATAATAGACCACCTTGCGATCCTTGGGCGCCAAGGTTCCCAAATTGTCAGCCACCAGCTTGACCGTACGGTCCATGGCCTGGCCGGCCTTATGGGCCAGCTCGGGTTTACCCACGGCCCGGGCCACGAGGCTCATGGCCTTTTTGATCGAGTTAAAACCCTCAGGCAATATGACCATGCTGGGAATACCCAATTGTTCAAGGCGGTCTGCCATGGCCATGCCGTCTTTTTGGGCATAGAGTATCACCAGATCCGGTTTGGCCTCGACAATAGTCTCCAGATTCAGACCCAGAGTCTTATCCCCCACCCCCTTGACCTTGGCCAATCCAGGGCAAACAGCCAACTGAAAAAGGTCTTTTCTGGATCCCAGGTCCACACCAACCAGGTTCTCGCCCAGTCCCAAAGACAGGACGGTTAAAGTCGCCGGTTTATAAGTGGTGACCAAGCGTTTGGCGGGCCGGTCCAATTTCACCTGGCGGCCAGCCATATCTGAAAAGGTAATCTGCTCACCAGCCTGGGCCGGGAAAACCCACCCCAGCCCAAGAGCCAAAACCAGACAAAGGGCCTTGCCAAAAAGAAAAGCGGTTTTTGTGCTTATAAAATTTCTTTTAATGAAACCAACCTGACCGGCAAAAGACATGAAATGCCCCCGTATCAAATAAAGCCCGAGGCCTTAAAAAATCTTCAGAGTTTTCTTTTAAAGAGCCTGTCAAGCAGGCTTAGCCGGGCCGTTTTGAAAAAAGGACCTGCTCAAAACGGCCAACTCAATATCAACGCCGGGATCGCGACCCGGGACTTTAGAACGCCTTTACAAAAAACATTCAACTAAAAAACGGACCGGGATGACCCGGCCCGTTTTTCTCATTCAAATCAGAATCTGGCGATAAAGCCCACCCAGAAGCTGCGGCCGGCCGCAGGATAGCCCTTCTCAGGCTCGTAATTTTCATCGGCAAGGTTCTTCACGGAGAAGTAACCCTCAAAATGATCGCAGAAGTTCTTGCCCAGACGCAGGTTGCCCACAAAGTAGGAATCGTCTTTGACTTCTTCTTCGTCCGGATTCTGCGGAGAAGGCAGTTGGCTGTAACGATCGCTCACATAAAGGCCGGTGAGATCCAGTTTGACCTTGACAACGGGAATCATATAGCCCAGGCCCAGGTCCAGTTTGTGTTCCGGCAGCGACAGCACCTTATCGGTCACAGCCCCTTCACTTTCATCCTTGCCATGGGCATAGGTGTAGTTGGCCGAAAGGGTCAGGTCGGCCATGGGCCTTATGGTCACGCCAAACTCGGCGCCATATACCTGAACATCAGAATAGTTGCGGTATTTACTGTCCACCCAGGGTCCGTCCCGGGAGATCCAGTCACTGATGTCATGATAGAAACCGGCCAGCTCAACGCTCACCATATCGCCGAAGTCACGACCCACGCCCAGGGTGTAGTTGAGGCTCTGCTCGGCATCAAGCTCGATGTTGCCGGACTTGCTGGAGAAAAGCTCCTGCAGGGTGGGGAAGCGGGTCTTTCTGGCCACAGAACCAAAGAGCCTGGTGGTGTCGCTGAAGGTATAGCTCAAACCCACCATGGGATTGAACTCGTTTTTGCTGGAAGGCAGGTCGGGATTGCTGAATTCTAAGAAATCACCATCTTTATTGGTTTCGGTGATCTCGGCCTTGTCAACCTCAAACCAGTCATAGCTCATGCCCACGGTAAGCAAAAGACCGCTCACCCCGTCAAACTGGTATTCCAGGCCGGTTGAGCCGGTGTAAGAGAAAGATTCGGCATAGGGCAGATAGGCGTCATCCCTTTCCTTGTGGGAATCGCCCTTGTAATGCAAGGAAGCGCGCAGGGCGTGACCGTCTGCGGGTAAAAATTCGCCGATCAGGTTACCGCCCAGGAAGTAATCCTTGTAGGAACTGTCTGACAACTCCCGGCTGTAATCCTTATCAGCATAGGAGATGTAGTTATCCTTGTGGTTATGATAAAAAAGTTTTCCCTTTAAATTAAACTTATCACCAAAGCCCTGGC
The DNA here is from genome assembly GCF_000931935.2 of Dethiosulfatarculus sandiegensis. Taxonomy (GTDB): domain Bacteria; phylum Desulfobacterota; class Desulfarculia; order Desulfarculales; family Desulfarculaceae; genus Dethiosulfatarculus; species Dethiosulfatarculus sandiegensis. Next base: position 25,870 of record NZ_AZAC01000001.1, on the reverse strand, counting down.
GTCCGGAGACATCGAAGCCCCAGTCATCGTAATGATCAAACTTGGACAGGCCGCTAAAGGCCGGGCGGAACATGAAAACCCGCTCTTCATCCACGTTCGGGGGGACACCGCGGGAGGCGGTGATGCGGTGCAGGCTCACAAAATACTCAGAGTCTTCGCTGGGCTCCACACCGACCCTCAGCCAAATGCTGTCCACACTGTGCTGGGAATTTTTACGGTAATCACCGTCTTGAAGAACCGTGTTATAAGGCTTGCCCGGTTTGGGGACTATGGTTCCGGTTCTGGGATCATAATCGTCGCTCATGGGGAAGCCGTCGGTTTCCCGGTGGGTGTAGTTGAACCAGAAGTTAAGGGCGTCGGCCTTGATGCCGCTGGTCAGGCTGGCCCGGTAGGTGTCATTCTCACTGAACTCACCCCTTAAGGCAAAAACCGGCTTGCCGTCATTTGCCGCGGCCTTTTTAGTGATCACATTGATGACCGCCACAGCCGCGTTGGCGCCATAAAGAACCGAAGGAGCGTTTTTCACCACTTCAATACGGGAAATGATATCGGCGGGGATCTGGTTTAAGTTGAGTTTGCGGTAGTTGGTCTCGTGATAAGGCACACCGTCGATCAAAACCAGGATCTTATCCTGACTGAAACCGTGAATCTGTATGTCAGGCTCTGCCTTGCGTCCCGTGGTCACCACCACGCCGGGAGCATACTGAAGAGCCTCGGCAACTGTTTTACTGTTGGTGGCCTCTATATCCTGGGCAGTCACCACGGTATCTATGGCCACCTGCCTGGAATCGGGCTTATTCCCGGTCACCACCAAGTCACCCAGGCCGTAAGGTTGAAAATCGACTTTTTTCTCGGCAGCCAGAGACGGTCCGCCCAGGCAGCAAAGTGACATGACCAGGCAAAAACAGGTCAAACGTGTCAAGCAGCGCATGATTGTTCTACTCCTTTAGATGTTTCGCTAACAGGTCATGGAGGGATTTCCATTTCATGGCAGAAAAAGCAGGCCAATTACAAGATGAACCCCACCGGCACCTACACTGATGTGTATTTTTACATATGTTTAAAATGACATAACGCGTCAATCGCCCTTTTGTCAACTCTAAACATTGCGATAATTCTTTTTTGGGTATAGAGACAGGTAATAATGCGACGGGGTTTTAGAGCAAAACCACTGCTTGAAATTCACTACCAAATTACATCTTTTAAAACCACTTGTTAAGAAAAGAATTATAAAAAATAAAAAAAACCTGGTTGCTAAATATAACCATTTGTTTTAACTTCAAAAATTTAATCAACGCTTTTTTATCCCCGCCCCTCGCAAGGCAGGAGAGACAAGAAAATCCCTTTGTAACCGGTTGGTCAAAGGTGTAACAAACAAAGGTATTCAGCCTGTTATCTTAAGATTTAACCGTTTCTCCAAATCTCATGGAAAGAAACAACATCCAATCGATCAACCTAGTTGGGTCATTAAAATATTTCAGGAAAAATATATTTAATAGGTAGGGAAAATATCTCGCAATCACGTATTGAAAAAGCCAAATTATAAAATAACCTGGTATCAGGGGTTAGATAATTTTCTTAGGGCTCTCCTCACCAGGCTCTGGAGGTAGATCCGGTAAAACCACCTTGTCGGTAAACTGAAGTCCCATAAGATAAGTGCCGTTTTCCAATCTTTTTATCCTTACCAGCTCGGCCGCATAGTAATGGGGTTCGCCCTGGTGGAAAAACCTCATCTCAACCGGCAGGGCTTTTTCAACCGTAAAAGCTATCCCGGTATCCGAGATATTAAGCCCTTTAGCGTTCAACAGGTCAAGGTCAAATATGAATTCAATATCTGTACTTAGTTCCTTGCGCACCGGGCGATTCACATAGTTAGCCTGGTCAGGGCCGTTCTGAGCCTCTAGAAGCTTTTTTCTGAGCTGTTTTACTTCTTCTATCAACTCCTCTTTGCTCATACTTTCAAAAGGCATTTTGCCCTCTCTTTTACCAAACAATTAGCGAGGTTATACTAAAAGTAAGCAATTAAAATCAAGGTTAAGCGCTTTTTCATCTCTTTTCAGGCAAGCGCATAATTTCGCCTGAAAAGGAGCTATGATTTTACAACAAACTGAGGCGCGAAAAAATCTGTTACCTGTAAAAAATTATATATCTCTTACAGATTGCATCCGCCTCTTTTTCCCGCCTTAGGTCAAAGGGAAAATTCAGGATGAGCAGCGGATAGGCGGCCACCCGGGAAGCCTGGCTCATAAGGGTCTACTGTAAGAGACTTTGGTTTATAATGATACCATTTTTATTGGTATCACCAAGCAGGGCCTCCCCAGGTGTATTGATCATTCAGAGGTAAAAGTAAATCATACTTTAATCATAAAACCCATTTTATCCAGCGTTTCAGTAACACATAAAAAATCTTCCACCAGCCGAAAGCTATACTGCAATGAATGCCGCCCGACCGCCAGGATAAGGCTCTGACTGCGGCTGTTCCTTTTAATCCCTCGAATGTGTTTTAAAGGGATGGAATAGCTGAAAAGGCTGGTGCGCATGGTTTCCAAATCTTTTTGGTCAATCATCTGTCCCAGGGCTTCTTTAATCTCGTTGGCGGCATTTAGCCAGAGCCAATTTCTTTTAGCCGAGGCATCGCCGGGCAGGGACTCCAGCAAATTGGTAATCTTGGAATCTTGGCTGTATTGTCTCAATTCTTTTGGCCCCAGCATTAAAAACAAAAACCTGCGATTGGTAAGAACCAGGCAATTCTCAGAGTCCTTTGCCCTGGCTTTGCCCATAACCGTAGTAGTGCCCGGACCGGAAGAAAACGATTTCACCCCGCTTGCCACAGGCCGAATGGGGGCGGCGTGACACAGAATTTTCTCTTCCTTGGTCACCGGTGCATCGGCTTGATATGGTGTGACATATTTTTCGGTCACTGGCTGACCCAATGAATTACTCTCAAAGGTGGAATAATTCTGCTTTCTTGCCCGTGTTCCACGGTATACGCCGATAACTCTCAGCAGAAAAAGCAATCCAAAAAATACACCCGCTCCCAGCACCAGAACGTCGGGGAATTCAGACCAGATCATAAAGCTTATAATCAGGACCACCAGAACAAGCGATCCCAGTAAACCTAAAATTCCGGAAACCTTTCGCGAAACCATATCATCCGCTCCGGGTTATACGATTAAGCCGCAACCTTCTGAAAAATTTGAATGACATAAAAAACGCCGCTCAGAAACAAATTATTACTAACGGGAATTCTCCCATGCTTTTCTGATCAAGGGGTAGCTTTTTCTCTTCCAACTATTATTTTAAACGAGCAAGGGATGGATCTTGGCCATAATCAGGATAATTTCTCTTCGGGAACCGAAGTCATGGTTCCCAGGGCCACGGCGCAAAGCATCGATTCCCTATCCTGATCCCGGGAAAATATCTCGGCTCGACAGGGTATCACCGACTTGCCCGGCTTAACGACCTGGCCCAGACAGTAAAGTTGTTTCCCCTTAGCAGGCCGAAGATAATTAATCTTATACTCAATAGTGAGAATACGACCGTTCAGCGGTGCTACGGTATAGGCGGCATAGCCCATGGTGTGGTCTGCCATGGTTGCTAATACGCCTGCGTGTACAAATCCGTCCTGCTGGGAATGCCTGGGCTGAATCTCAAGAACGGTCTCAAATTTCCCCCAGGCCGCATCCAAAACGATTAACCCAATATCTTTCGGAAATCCTTGCCCAAAGTCTCGTTTTAGATATTCCTTCCTCTGAGGATCAAGCTGCTTGGTCATCTGCATCGGCTCTCTTTCATCGAGCTGTTTCGAGTGGCATTATAGTATTAAAAGGGGGGGAATAACTATAGCAGACCAAGGGAAAAACAGTCCGGAATCTTGACATGCAGCCTGATTCCCGACCGTGGCCTAAAATTTCCGTCGGTGATTCATTTTTTATCCAAAACGGTTCTGACCGCCTTTAAAAGTTCGGTTTTACGGAAAGGTTTAGCAATATAACCGGAAGCCCCGGATCCAAGGGCGTCTTTGACCTGGCCATTGGCAGAATAACCGCTGCCTATAACCACCTTGGCCTTGGGATCAATAGCCAAAATGGTTTCCAGGGCCTTTTTACCTCCCATGCCCGGCATACCCAAATCCATAATCACCAGGTCCACTTCTCCTAATTTTTCCTTGTAAATCTCGATCGCACCTTCCCCATTGGAGGCTGTGAGCACCTTGTAGCCCAGACTGGTCAGCATGCGCGAAGCCAACTTGCGCAAGGGCTTTTCATCATCCACCACCAAAACGGTTTCAAATCCTTGAACCTCAACCAATGGAGATTCTACGGCCTTCTCCCCCTCCTGATCAGTTTCCCTTAAGGCGGGAAGAAAAATCTTAAAACTGGCGCCTCTTTTCGGTTCGCTGTAACAGGAGGTATAGCCCTGATGGCTCTTGACGATTCCATAAACCGAGGCCAGACCCAGCCCCGTGCCCTTGCCCACTTCCTTGGTGGTGTAAAACGGCTCGAAAATATGATCCAGGGTCTCTTTATCCATACCCATTCCAGTGTCGGACACAGTCAACTGGATGTAGTCCCCCGGCTTCACCCCCAAATGACCGGCAACAAACTCATTATCCAGGTTAACATTTTCGGTTTCTATTATTAACCTGCCGCCCTGGGGCATGGCATCCTTGGCATTACTGGCCAGGTTCAGAATCACCTGCTCCAGTCGGGTGGCATCGCCATTGGTAAGATAAAGGTCCTTTGCCAGATTTTCTTCCACCGAAATCATCTTGGGAATGGTGCGCTTAATAATGGATACGGCATCCCTAATCAACTGATTCAGGTTGACGGGTCTTGGTTCAAAGGCGGCTTTTCTGCTGAAAACCATGATCTGCTGGATCAGTTCCTTGGCTCTGTCCGCCGCCTTTAATATCTGGTTCAATTCCAAAGGCGTGGCCTTGCCCCGGGTCGCGTCATCCAGGGCCAATTCGGAATAACCACTTATAGTAGTTAAAATATTATTAAAATCATGAGCAATCCCGCCGGCCAAAGTTCCCACTGCTTCCATTTTCTGTGCCTGGCGGAGCTGGGATTCCAGGACTTGTTTTTCCTGCTCCAAAAGCTTGGCGTCTGTCATGTCCCGAGCTATTCCCACAAAGCTGACCAGTTCTCCCTGTTCATCATACAAGCAGGAAGCTGTGGCGGTGTGCCAGTGTATGGAACCGTCGGCATGCAACGCCCGATATTCCAAACTCTTTTGGCACTGATCGGGATCAAGCACTTTTACCAGAAACAAATCAAGCTTTTCCTGGTCTTCGGGATGAACATAAAGAGCCAGAGGTCTATGCAAGGCCTCTTCAGGGGCTTCACCCATAAACTCCAGCCAATTGGGCGAAACATATGTCAAAACACCCTGCGGACTCAGCTCGTATACAATGTCATTGGCATTTTCCACAAAAGAGCGGAAACGGTGTTCGCTTTCCTTTAATAACTCCTCAGACTCTATGCGTTCGCTGATATCGGTGCTTATTCCACAGAAGGCTATGGGCCTTCCATCCGGGCTCCGCACTGTATGGGTGCGGCAGTCCAAAAACAAGGGCATGCCACGGGCAACATGATTCACCACCTGGCCTCTCCAGTGCCCCTTTTCTCTGGTTTGAGCCAAAATCTCATCCAGGGCCGCGCTGTTTGCGGGATCATCGCCGTAAACCCTGACGTGTTGACCCAAGAGCTCCTCTTTGCTCTTGCCAAAAATGTTACAGGTTGCTTGGTTTACATACTGAATCCTGCCCTTAAGATCGGTCACCGTGACCATATCCTGGATCTGTTCCAGAACCAAGGATTGCATGTGCAAGGATTCCTCGGCCTGCCTACGCCTTGTTATATCCTGAAGCACCACCAATGCCCTGGCCTGAGACTGGGCCTGCACAGGCAGGATGTGATTTGAGTAAATCCTGCCCTTGTGTTTGATCTCACACCAACTTTCCCGGCCTTTTAACGCAGTCAGGCAATGGGGCTTCAGAGTCTGCCACAGTTCGGGAAAGGCCTCGCCAATTGTAAGGCCGATCAGGTCACGGCCGACAATTCCCAAACGGGTCAAGGCCTGGCCGCCGGCGGCCAGGTAGCAAAAATCCTCATCAATTAACAGTAAAGCGCCATTGGGAAAATTCTCAGACAACGAACGATACCTGGATTCACTTTCAATCAAGGCCGTCTCTGCCTTGCGCAAGGGAGTGAGATCCACATCCACGCAAAACATCTCTCTTTTCCCGGAAGCGGTGACATGCATCAAATGGGAGGAAAATACACTAACCGATTCTCCCCCCTTGCCTGTCAAAAGCAGCTCGGCAGAGGGGATAGGGGGTCCGCCTTTCAGCCACTGGTCAACATCATCTTTAACCTGGCTTCGCATCTCCGGGGGAATGATAAGGTCCTCGAGTTTTTCACCCAAGGCCTCTTCCTTGGTGTAGCCATAAACATTTTCACTGGCGGTGTTCCAGTAAATCACCCGCCTTTGATCGTCATAACCCTGCACAGGTATGCTTTGCACACTGTCCAGAATTCTTCTGAAACGCGATTCGTTTTCAATAATACTTTTTTCAGCAATGATCTTTTGGGTTGCATCCAGAATAATGCCTTCATAGGAAAGAATCTCGCCCTTTTTATTCCGGCGGATATAGGTCATATCCTCCAGCCAGCGCACCTCACCATCCGGCCTGACAATGCGGTAGGGGGTGTGAGCCACAACATTTTTTGTGGGATCAAGGCTACTTTCCAGCACCTCCCTCTCCACCCTGGCAAGATCGTCAGGGTGCACCACTGACTCATATCTGACCCGTCCGGAGATAAAATCATCGGCGCTATAGCCGAAAATACGCTCGGTGTTGGCTGTGGCAAACCCAACCGGCCAATTTTCCGTTGCCTCCCACAAAAAGGCCACAGCCGGGCTGTGCTGGATAATGTCATTGGCAAACCGCGAGGACTCCTCTATGCGCTTGCGTTCATCTATGTCCATCACCACCCCGGCCAGCTGCAGCGGTCTGCCCCGGCTGTCAAACTTGACCACCCCACCGCTGTCCTGCAGCCAGATATAGCTGCCGTCAACCTTTCGCATGCGGTAATCAACTTCATAACTATTCGTTTCACCCGTTAGAACAGAGGCAACGGCCTTTTCCACGGAGTCCCGGTCTGAAAGATGAATAAGATCTTTAAATTTGTCATAGCGTCTATTTGAAAACAAAACGGGATCATAGCCCAGCATGGTTGCTTTGCGGTCATCACAGGTAAGCTTTCCCGTAATCAGATCCACCTCCCACCAGGCCAGATTTCCCAGACGTATGGCGGATGCGATTTTTTGGCTATGGTTTTTAAGGGCATCTTCCTTTTCTATCTTTTGCAGAGCAAAGGCCAGGTCTTCGGCCAACTCCCTGAAAAGGTCTTGTTCTTCCTGGTCCTTGGCATGAAAGGCGGGCAACGAGCAGGATAGATAGCCGTAGATCTTGCCCTCCCAGACAAGGGCCCCCTTAAAAAAACTTTTTCTGGATTCTTTTTGGGCCAAGGGGCAATCGAAACATTCAGGAATCGGAGTCTCTATCACCTTGAAATTATTGTCATGGGTAATTGTCTCCAGGCATGCGGGGAAAACGCCCGCCCCAAGACCATCTTCAATTTCCTTTTTTTCGGAACCCAAGCCAGCGGAAGCAAAATAGCGCAAAGATTTTCGGTTATCATCCATCAAACCTATCCAGGCGCTTTTATATTCCAAGTTGTCGGTGAGAATCTCGCAGGCCTTTTGGATAAGGCGCTGAGGGTCGCTTTGCCTTGTAATCAGCTGATTGAAATTGCGGATTACCTTAAGGACTTTATTCAGACGTTTGGGCCTCTTGTCCGAACCTTCTTCCCCTGCCGGGGGCGCCTTGGTGCTTGGGACGTTTTTTTCCGCTTGTTCATGGCCAGGTTTTTGAGACATGGATCTTCCCTTAATGAACTGACAGTTACCTTGACATATCTGCGCACTCTCCCGGCTGAAAGCCATGTCACGCAAATAACCAAACCTGAGCCGTCAAAGGCAGGCATTAATATATTTTAAATTTAATTTCGGATAGACAACAACTAAAACCAGCAATATATCGGACCCACTAAAAATGACTTCACGGTTTTAGTTCAAAATCTTGGGCCAGATTTATTTTCACAGGATGCAATGAATCAGCAGGAAAAGGATAAGCCAACCTGATATCCAAGGGCTCAAACAGAGCAATAACTTCAAGTTTGTGATGATGGCAGAACTGATAACTCCGCAAAATCAGTAGGATAATACCGATAAAGTATCCTTGAGTTCAAGGGATTTTCATTAAAGGCGTGTAGATGCGAAACAATAAATCCGGCTTCATTCCCTCGTGATCTCCCCAATGAAGCGTAATTTTTCCGCAGTGTGTAAAATCTTTTGGCCGCCGGTGACAAGGCTTGAGCATAATTCGCTTATCTGCCTCACATGAGCCCTGATGCTATATTAGAATGTAACACCTCAAAATTCAGTCCGACTCAGGCTCTCATCAGGGACAGAATATTGTGCAAAAGCACCTGGCATCCCCGGGCGGCCTGGTCTTTGGTTATGGCTTCAACCGGGCAATGACTCAAACCTTGAGTGCAGGGAACGAAAATCATACCGGTTTTCACCCCGGCCACGGCAAAGCTTCGGGCGTCATGCCCTGCTCCGCTGGGCATCCGATGACAGGAAAGTTCCAGATCTTCACAAGCTTGCCCAGTAAAATCCATAAGCTCGGAGGATAAATCCGCAGGCGAGGTATTGTAGATCATCCGCACAGACCAGCCGCTTTTTGCCTTGGCATATTTGAGCAGACGTTTTTGAATCTGATCCAGGTCAACCTGCCTGACGGAGCGCAGCTCAACTGTAAATGAGCACTCAGCGGGTATGACATTGGGCGCTCCGGGCAAAAGGTCGAGACTGCCGATGGTGCCGACCATCTCGGGGTGTTGTTCACTTACCCATTGAGGTAAAAGGGTGAACAAGGGAGCAGCCTTGACCAGTGCGTCTTTTCTGAGCCCCATGGGTGTGGTCCCGGCATGTCCCGGCTCGCCGGTGACTGTCACCTTATAACGCTTGATCCCCACAATGGCGCTCACCACGCCTATCTGATCCCCTCGGGATTCAAGCACCTTGCCCTGCTCGATGTGTAATTCAAGATAAGCCTTGAAATCCTCTGCACCGCGCACCCTGCTGAAGGCCTGATCCGGGTTGCCGCCCGCCCGGGCCAGGCTTTGACTAAAGCCGCAAGAATCAAGCTCAGTTTTGCTTAAAAGGCCCAGCATGGCCCTGGAACCCACTGTGCCAATACCATGCGCTCCTTCTTCATCGCTGAAATTGATCACTTCCAGATCATGGTCCAGATCCGCGCCAGATTCCTTAAGGGTTCTCGTGCATTCAAGCCCGGCCAGAACCCCCAGGGCGCCGTCATAGGAGCCGCCTCCGGGCACAGTATCCAAATGAGACCCAACCACCACAGGTTGTTTGCCTCTTTTACCAGGCAACCTGCCGATTTGATTCAGTACCCCGTCCTCAATCACTTCCAGGCCGGCATCCAAAAGGCGCTCTTTAAACCAGGCCTTGGCTTCCAGATCCGCCCGGCTCAAACCCGGTCTGAAAAGCCCTTCACCGGCTCTGCGGCCTATTTCACCCAAATCCTTAAGATCCCGCCAAAGGCGATCCTGATTAATCAAAGGGGGTGAAGGGCATTCTATGGTCATCCTTATTGTTTTTTTCCGTTTAAATGACAGGCGGAAAACCTGCCCGGGGTTATTTCCCGAAGTTCGGGACGTTTTTCCGAGCATATAGGCATCTTGTGGACGCAGCGGGGATGAAATGGACAACCGGACGGAAGATTGATCGGTGTGGGCACCTCTCCCTCTGCCAGGCCTGCGGCCTCCACAAAATCCAATGTATCCAAGGTGGGGATGGCCGAGAACAATAACTGGGTATAGGGATGGTTGGGCTTGGCAAAGATATCTTCCGTATCGGCCAATTCCACAATGTAGCCCAAATACATCACCGCAACCCTGGAGCTTATATGTTTCACCACACTTAAGTCGTGGGATACAAACAAATAAGTCAGGTCCATGCTTTCCTGCAGATCCATCAACAGATTAAGGATCTGGGCCTGGATGGAAACATCCAGCGCGCTGATGGGCTCATCGCCTATGACCAGTTCCGGCTTACAGCCCAGGGCCCGGGCAATACCTATGCGCTGGCGCTGCCCGCCAGAAAACTGATGCGGATAACGGCTGGCGTAGGTGGAGTCCAGGCCCACCCGATCCATGATATCCAAGACCGCTTTTTTAAGGTTCTCCTTTTGGGCGATGCCGTGCAAAAGCATGGGCCTGCCCACAATATCCTCCACTTTTTTACGCGGGTTCAGCGAGGAAAACGGGTCCTGAAAAATCATTTGAATGCGTTTTTGAAAAGGCCTGCGTTTTCTTCCGGTGAGGTTGCCTATCTCCTGATCACCATAGAAAATTTTGCCCGAGGTGGGCTGGTGCAGGCCTATGATGCATTTGGCCAGGGTGGATTTTCCGCAACCGCTCTCTCCCACCAGGGCCAGGGTGTCGCCCTTTTTTATCTCCAGGGTGACGCCGTTGACCGCATGCACCACCTGACTTTTTAGTTCAAACCGGCCTTTGTTAAAGGACATCTGTTCAAAGATGTTTTTCTGGACCGGAAAGTGTTTGGTCAGGTTCTCCACCTTTAAGAGTACTTCTGAGTTGTTGTTTCGAGCCATCATGAGCCCACCTTGTGGCAAGCCGCCAGGTGACCGGGAGCTGTTTCCTCAAGTTCCGGCCTTATGCGGCAGGTTTCATCCCCTAATTCACAACGGGGCAGAAAGGGACAGCCCGACGGCAGATCCAGCAGGCTGGGCATGATGCCCGGAATCTGTTTCAGCCTGCGGCGGCGCTCTTGACTGCCCGGGATTGAAGCTATAAGGCCTTGGGTGTAAGGGTGGACCGGGTTTCTGATCACGGTTTCCTTAAGCCCTTTTTCCACCAGGCATCCGGCGTACATAACGCAGATTTCATCACAGAACTGCCCCACCAGGGCAATGTCATGGGTGATGAGGATCATGGATGCGCCCTGGCTTTTGACCAGCTTCCGCATCAAGGTCAGCACCTGGGCCTGGATGGTGACATCCAGGGCGGTCGAGGGTTCATCGGCGATAATCAAAGAAGGATTAGAGGCCATGGCAATGGCGATGCCCACCCTTTGCCGCATTCCTCCGGAGAACTGGTGGGGATAATCTTCCAGCCTTTCCTTGGGCGAAGGAATGCCCACCATGCGCAAAAGCTCCTCGGCCCTTGCCCAGTTCTTATCCATATCCTTTTCACCATGAGCCTTTAAGGCCTCGGTTATCTGATAACCGATGGTAAAAACCGGGTCCAGGGAGGTCTGGGGGTCCTGAAAGACCATGCTGATCTGCTTGCCCCGTATCTTTACCAGCTCTTCTTCAGGCAGTTTGGCCAGGTCCCGGCCCTTGAAGCTGATCTCCCCTGAGACCACTCTTCCCGGAGGATCGATGAGGCCCAGAATGGAAAAACCGGTTATGGATTTACCCGCTCCCGACTCCCCCACCAGGCCCAGAATGCGCCCCGGCTCAAGCTCGAAGCTCACCCCGTCCACAGCCTTTACCACGCCCTTACGGGTGAAAAAATGGGTGTGAAGGTCTTTTACCCTAAGCAGTTTCTCGGAGTTGGTATTCATCGTTTAAGCCTCGGATTCAAGACATCGCGCAAGCGGTCTCCCAACAGGTTTATGCCCAAGACCACTCCCATCAAGGCCAGGCCAGGCAAGACCGAGGCCCACCAGAAACCGCTGAACAAGACCTGATAGCCTTCATAGATCAGAGAGCCCAGGGAAGGTTCGGTTATGGGCACGCCCAGGCCCAGGAAGCTCAAGGTGGATTCCAGGATAATGGAGTTGGCCACCCTGACGGTGCCTATGACGATAATGGGAGCGACAATATTGGGAAGCACTTCGCGCAGCATGATGGCGGTGTCTGAGATGCCGCTGGAGCGAGCCGCGTCCACATAGTCTTTTTCCCTTTCAGCCAGGGTCGATCCCCTGGCTGTGCGGGCGTAAAAGACCCAGTTCACCACACTGATGGCTATGATGATCTTAAACAAACCCTGGCCCCATATGGACATGATTACCAGGGCAATCAAAATAGCCGGAAACGAGAGCTGAATGTCGGCGATGCGCATTATGAAGGCGTCTGTCCTGCCACCCATATAGCCTGCCACCAGCCCCATCAAGGTGCCGAAGGCGGCCGAAAGTATGGTGCTGGCCAGGCCCACGTAAAGCGAAACCCGAAGCCCGTACAATATGGCGCTGTAAAGGTCCCTGCCCTGGCCGTCCGATCCCAGCATGAAATGGCTGTAAGACCATTCACTGAAAAGGGTTGGAGCCAGGTTTGAGTTTTCCAAAAAGAGTTGGGTCAGGTCGTAGGGGTTCTGAGGGCTCAAAACCGACGCAAAAACAGCGACAATTATAAAGAGCACGGTCAGAAAAAGCCCGAACATGGCGCTCTTGCTCTCCCTGAACTCCTGCCAAAATTCAATCCATTGCGGCGAGATCACTTGTACCTCACTTCAGTCTGATGCGCGGGTCAAGGAAAGTATAGACCACGTCCACCAGGAAATTGAGAAACACAAATAATAGAGAGACAATAAGCAGGTAGGCCAAAACCACCGGCCGATCCAGGGCATGGATGGACTCAATGACCAGTTTGCCCATTCCAGGCCAGGCGAAAATACTCTCAGTGACCACCGCAAAGGCAATGATATTACCCAATTGCAGGCCTATGATAGTAACGACGGGAATCAGGATGTTTTTCAGGGCGTGGATATACACCACCTTGCCCGCGCTGAGTCCCTTGGCCCTTAAGAACTTGACAAAATCCTGCAGCAAGACCTCCAGCATGCCGGCCCGCACCAGACGTACGATAAGGGCAAGCTGGAAAACGGCGATCGTCAGGGCCGGGAGCAAAAGGTGCTTGAAGCCGCTCCAAGTTACAAAACCCAGCCTTATGCCGAAGATGACCTCGGTCTCCCCGCGACCGGAACTGGGCAGCCAGCCCAGAATAACCGAAAAAATAAGTACTAAAATTATGCCCAGCCAGAAGACCGGTAGACTGATCCCCAAAAGGGATCCCGACATTATGGCTTTGGCAAGCCAGGAATCCGGTTTAACCGCGGCATACATACCTGCCGGCAGGCCTATGATCACAGCCAGGACCATGGCAAATACGGCGAGTTCCATGGTGGCCGGAATTCTCTCTACAATAAGGCCGATGGCCGGTTTGTTGAATACAAAAGACTTGCCCAGATCGCCCTGGAGAGCACTCGCCATAAAGGTCTTGTATTGCACGAAAAACGGCTGATCCAAGCCCAAATGGTGCCTAAGCTCCTCCACCTGCTTCTGGGTGGCTTCGGGTGGCAGGAGCATCTCCGTGGGGTCTCCGGAAAGATACATGATGGCAAACACCACGATGCTCACACAAAGAAGAACCAGAATGCTCTGCAGTACCCGTTTAATCAAATATCCCAGCATGGGGTCCGCCCGGATGCAACTTCCCCGGCCGTATTTAACGGCCGGGGAACTTACTGAAAAAGTTTATTATTTCATTTCCATATCATAGTAACGCATGTAGTGATCGGCCCTGGGCTTCCAGTTAAGTTTTTTGGACTTGCCGTAAAGGTCGACCTGGAAATGCAAGGGAATGAAAGCCTGGTCCTGTTCCAAAGCCAGTTTCTGGGCGGCCTTCATGAATTTCAGTCTTTCCTTCTGGTCCACCGTACTGCCGGCGTCTTCGATCAGCTTATCGACTTCCTTATTGGAGTAGCGGCCACGGTTGTAACGGCCAAAGCCCCGTTCCTTGTCATAGGTATGGGCAATGCCATCCAAAAATGCGGAGGCGTCGCCATCTGCGCAGGCCCAGCCGATCAGGAAGAAGCTGGCTTCCTTGCGGTCGGTCATGGGGAAGAAGGTCTTCTTGGGAAGGGCGTTGACCTTGATTTTGATGCCGAGCTTGGCCAGGCTGGAGGCCACGGCCTGGGCGATCTTTTCATCGTTGATGTAACGGTCGTTGGGAGATGCGATTTCGATCTCAAATCCATTGGGATAGCCGGCTTCCTTTAAAAGTTGCTTGGCTTTTTCAGGATTATAAGCGGGCCGTTTGATGGAGTCGTCATAGCCAAACACGGCCTTGGGATAGAACTGACCGGCCGGGAAGGCAAAACCGTTCATAACGTGCTTGATGATGGCGTCTTCGTTGATGCCCAGGTAAAGGGCTTTTCTGACTTTGGCCTTAAGCAAGGGGTTCTTGCCGTCGGGGCCCTTGGCCTTGGGGCTCTTTTCCCGGTCCTGGTCCATCTGCAGATAAATGAGCCTCAAGCCCGGGCGGGAGATGGATTCAACCTCGCTGCTGCCTTTGGTGCGGGCCACGTCCCTCACCGGCAGGTCGTCGATCAGGTCAACCTCGCCCGAGAGCAGGGCCGCTGTCCTGGTGGCGTCGTTGGTCAGGGGGCGCACCACAACTTCCTTGATCTTGGCCTCGCCGCGGAAATAATCGGGGTTGGCCGTCAAAGTGATATGGTCGCCCTTGATCCATTCCTTGACCTTGTAGGCGCCTGTGCCGTTGGGGTGCTCGGACTGGTACTCGGCCCCGTGTTTCTCCACATAGGCCTTGCACATGATGTTCACCTGGGCCAGTTTGCGGTGCAGGATTCCGAAAGGTTTGGGTGTGGTGATCTTGACCTTGTGAGGCCCGAGCACTTCAACGCTTTTCACCTTGTTGACCGTTGATTTAAAACCGGATTTAGCCCAGGTTTTGCAACGCTCAATGGAGAATTTCACGTCGTCGGCGGTAAAGGGGGTGCCGTCGTGGAACTTAACATCCTTGCGAAGATGAAAAACCCAGGTCACGTTATCCGGGTTTTCCCATTTTTCCGCCAAGGCGGGAACCACATTCAACTCGGCGTCAAAAGCCACCAACCCGTCATAAATATTGTTGTTCATGGAGTTGGTAGGTGTCTCGCTATGGAAATAGGGATCAAGAGATCGCGGTTCAGAGGCCGCGCCATGCACCAGGGGCTTGGCCAGGGCCATAGACGCCCCCGCCAATAAAAGACCCAGGGCCATGACCAGGCTGAAAAGGGCCCATCTGTTTTTTTTCATAACCTCTCCTCCAGCTGATATAAGGTGGCTTTGCATTACCTGGCCAACCGTCCCCCAAATCACTTCGAGCGCCCCCAAAAAGCTATTACTTTTCTGGTTATAGAGGCTGCCAGAACCCGCTCGGCAAGCGAGTCTGAACAAGGCGGTTGATCAAGCCGATCTTTGCCGGTTAACCTTGTCCCTTTTGCGGGAAGGCTGTCCGGATTCTCTTCTTCCCCTTCCAAACACCCTGATCAGCCAATAAAGCCCTTGCCTGTCAGGCGCTAGGCTCCATTGAATTCCCGGGCCGCCTTTTCCTGCAATTCTTCGGAGGCCAGATAGTCCAGAGCGGTCATGGCCAGAAGTTTGGCGGCATCCATCACCGCCTTCTTGCCCTTATCGCTCTGGGTGGCCTCGGCGAATTCCACAGTATGAAATGAAGTTTCCGCACCACAGATAGGCAGGTAAGGCTGAACCACCGGCATAAGTTGGCTCACATTGCCCAGGTCCGTGGAGCCGATACCGATTTCACTGTAATCAGGCTCAAGCCCCAAGGGTTTCATGTTGTTTTTCCAGGCCTCTTCCAAAGCCCGGTTTCTTTTCATGGGGTCTAAAGAAGGTCCCAGCACCTTAACCTCTGCCCGGCAACCGGTGGCAAGGGCGGCGCCCTGGCAGCAATCCTGGAATTTTTTGAACAAAATGTCCAGATATTCTTTATTAATCGTACGTATATAATAAAGAGAGCTGGTATAGTCGGGTATTACGTTCGGCGCTTCACCGCCGTTTTCAATGATTCCATGGATGCGTACATCCGAAGGAAGCTGCTGGCGAAGGGCGCTTATGTTGTTGTAGGCCAGGACCACGGCATCCAAGGCATTGACGCCCTTTTCCGGAGTGGCGGCGGCATGGGATGACTGACCGAAGAACTCCACTCTGGCCTTTATACGCCCCAAGCTGCCTGAACCGAGATGATAGGTCTGACCGGGGTGGAACATAAAGGAAGCGCTGACTCCTTCAAAGATCCCGGCTTCAGCTAAAAGGGCCTTGCCGCCGCCGCCCTCCTCGGCAGGGGTCCCCACCACCATAAATGACCCGGCCAGATCAGGGCGAACCTCAAGCAAGGCCGCAGCCGCACCCAATGTGGCGCAGGCTATGAGATTGTGGCCGCAGCCGTGCCCGATCTTGGGCAAGGCGTCATATTCAGCCAAAAAGGCGATCTTCGGTTCAGTAGGTTTTGCGCCTTTTGGTTTGGCCAAAAAAGCAGTCTCCACTTTTCCGGCGCCCAGTTCAACATCAAAACCATGACCCTCCAGAAATTGAGCGGCCAGACGGCTGGATTCACGCTCTTCATAAGCACATTCCGGATTGTCATACATTTTCCGGGAGATGTCCTCTAGTTCAGGGGCCAGGTTCTCCACCTGCTCCCTAATCCGGGACTTGAAATCATCCAGGGCTCGATTGGGATCTTCCATGTCAACTCCCCATGGAATTAGTTGGGGCGCCCGCCGTGATAAAAGACAGCGAGCGTTAATTAATGCAACCTGAACCAGGTGGAATACTAGACTTTATCCAATATCACCGATTGGATACCACTAAAAACGACGAGCAATATGCTGATCACACAAAAGAATCGTCGCAGGAACAGGTTGTGGCCGGTTTACTTTGACAAATCAGGAAAACGGTTCTTGTAACCGCCGAATGTGCTCCCAATTCCTCTATCTGATCTGGAGGCGACCCTTCGGCAACTGCCCGCTGACACCCCAAAGTCATAAGAGCTGCTAATATCTATTGACAACAAGGTGTATTTCCAATTATTGTCGACAATCGACAGATATCATTAACCGAGATACCTTGTCAACAAAATCTTAATTAGGCCTACCGCAAAATCTATGTTTGATTTTGATGACCAAAAACGGGCCAAAAGGGCAAATTTTGCCAAAATGTGCCGAAAATGAATCGCAAATTAAAAGACATAAACCTTAAAGACACGGGTCTTGCCCAACGAATTTCCCAAACCTTGGTTGAGGCCATTTTGGATCGAAAACTAAAAGGCGGCGACCGGTTGGTGGAAACTGAACTGCAAAAGCACTTCAAGGTCAGCCGCACACCTCTGCGCGAAGCCTTACGGGATCTGGAAAAAAAAGGGCTGGTGGTGATTAAACCCAGGCGCGGAACTTTTGTTAAGGAAATCACCAGGAAAGATATTTTCGCACACTACCCGGTCCAGGCTTCATTGGAGGGGCTTGCCGCCAGGGAAGCCCATAGACACATTAACCCAACCCATTGCCTGAAAATGGAAAACAGCCTCAAGGCCATGGAACAGGCCGCCCAGGCTGGAGACACCAAGGCCTTTTTGGAGCATCACGCCGTTTTTCACACCACATTTATCACTGCCTGCAAGAACCAGCTTTTAATAGACATGATCACTGAGCTGAGATTCCGGGGGGACAGGCTGCGCTACTTTTTCCCCTACACCCAGGACTATTGCCTTAACAGTGTCCGGGTTCATTGGCAGATCAAAGAAGAACTCTGCTCCCCGGACACCAGCCCGGACAAGGTGGAAAAAATCGTCAGGGAACATATCGAACGCCTGGTTAATATGGAGGGATGGGGGCTGTAGGCAATATACCTTTAACAAACAAACCGTAAACTTTAGCCGTATCTCTTTACAGGCAGAGATCCCTATCCTTCCGCCATACCCGCCTTAACCCATCTTTTAAGCTGCGTAATACTGCTTTTTTCTACCAGAAAAGTTACACTGACCTTGCTACCTGAAAACAAATCAGCATACAAAATTCGCGTTTAAGGTTTTTTAAAATGCCGGAAGCCAAGACCCTGCGTTTGATTCTGGGAGACCAACTCAATTCAAACCATCAGTGGTTTGCCCGCCCCGAGCCCAATGCGGCCTACGTATTAATGGAAATCCGCCAGGAGACCGATTATGTGACCCACCACATTCAGAAAATCGCCGCCTTTTTTGCAGCCATGCGGCATTTTGCCGAACGCTTGCGCTCAAAAGGGCATCAAGTGCTTTACCTCCCCTTGGATGACCCGGAAAATCGCCAGGATCTGGGGGGCAACCTACGGGAATTGGTCCGAAAGCATGGTTTCCAGCGCTTTGAATACCAATGGCCCGACGAATACCGCCTGGACCGTCAACTGCTGCAATTGATTGCAGAGCTGGGCATACCCGCTCAAGCCTTTGATTCCAAGCATTTCCTGACCGAAAGACACGAGGTGGGGGATTTTTTTAAAGGGAAAAAACGATTTTTAATGGAATCGTTCTACCGTTTCATGCGCAAAAAACATGATATTTTAATGGAGCAGGGTAAACCGGTTGGCGGCAAATGGAACTATGACCGGAAAAACCAAAACCCCTATGACGGCAAGGCCCCCATACCCAAGCCGCTTGTTTTCTCAAACAATGTCTCTGACATCTACCAAATGATACAAAAAACCAGCCTGAAAACCCTGGGCCAAATTGACCCTCAAAATCTGATCTGGCCCATCAGCCGGCCTCAATCGTTGAAATTGCTGGATTATTTTGTGGAAAACCTTTTGCCGCTTTTTGGGTCCTATCAAGACGCCATGACCCAGGCCAATTGGCATTTGTTCCACTCCCGCCTCTCCTTCAGCCTTAACACCAAGATGATCTCCCCCAAAGAGCTGATCGACTCTGCCGTTTCAGCCTGGCAAGAACACCCAGCTCAAATAAGCCTGCCCCAGATCGAGGGTTTTGTACGCCAGATTTTGGGTTGGCGGGAATATATGAGAGGACTTTATTGGGAGCTTATGCCCGAGCTTTTTGAGATGAATTATCTAAGCCATCAGGGCAAACTGCCCCAGTTCTACTGGACCGGAGAAACAAAAATGAACTGCCTTAAGCAGGTGGTTTCACAATCTTTACGGCACGCTTATGCCCATCATATCCAGCGCCTGATGATTACGGGCAATTTCGCCTTGCTGGCCGGGGTGGAACCGGCCCGGGTGGATGAATGGTACTTGGGAATTTATATTGACGCTGTTCAATGGGTGGAGCTTACGAACACCAGGGGCATGAGCCAGTTTGCAGAGGGCGGACTGATCGCCACCAAGCCTTATGCATCCTCTGCCCGCTACATCAAACGCATGAGCGATTATTGCGAATCTTGCACCTATGATTGGAAAAAAAGGCACGGTTTAAACGCCTGCCCTTTTAACAGCCTTTATTGGCATTTTTTTGAACGCCACCAAAACCGCCTGGCCAACAATCCGCGTATAGGCATGGCTTATCGCACCTGGGCCAAAATGGATGCAAAGGAAAAACGGAAAACCTTGGCTCAGGCCGATGCCTACGGGCAAAACCTGGACCAACTTTAGCCTGAATATTTTTTGACCTAATGCTCAGACAATTGATATGGTTTATATGATCTACGCAAATTATGCGATTAATACCCTAAACCTTTGCTCAAACAGGAGGCAAGATATGTCCGTTGCTAACAAATCGGAAAGAAGGCAACAGGTCATTGAGGTCTTGAACAAGGCAAGGTCCATGGAACTTTTGGCTATCAGCCAATACATGAGCCAGCACTATCAGCTTGATGATAAGGATTATGGGGAACTGGCCGCCAAGATGAAACTTGTGGCCATTGATGAAATGCGCCACGCAGAGCAGTTTGCCGAACGCGTTAAAGAATTAGGCGGCGAACCCACCGCCAGCCCGGACGGCAAGGTTCAAAAAGGCCAAGTGGTAAAGGAAGTTTATACCTTTGATTCCAACCTGGAAGACAATACCATTGACGCCTACAACCAGTTTTTGACCACCTGCCGAGACTGTGGCGACAGCATCAGCATGAAACTGTTTGAAGACATTATTGAGGAAGAACAGCTTCACTTTAATTATTTTGACAACATCAAAGGCCACATTGAAGACCTTGGATCTGCCTACCTCTCCCAGGTGGCAGGCACCCCATCCTCCACCGGACTACAACACCAGGGCTTTGCCATTCAGGAAAAAGGCGGGTAAAAAAACGGCGGCCCGGCCTTTTGGCCGGGCCGCCGGGGATTTAGCCGGTCAAAATCTTTTTCTTGATAATGTGAATTTTCAAACCCGACTCACTGCCCATCCCTTAAATCGCAAAAAACCACTCTGTTTCAGCAGGCTATCCAAAGCCTCCAGCAAATTTAAAATAGCCTTAAACGCTTTAAAATACAGCTCTATTTCCTACATACCAACAAGTGAATACTTACAAAAATAATTCCTTGCAAATAAAATTAAGCAATGCTAAAAAAATATAGAACTAAAAACCCAGAATTTTAAAAAAATTCACCTTAACACCGATTCGCAACACCCCAATAAGTAAAACAAAGAATGACCACAACCGGAGCAAAAAGAGCGTACGCCCCAAAAGGCCTTAGCATCATTCGACTTGTTATTTTCTTTAATAGAGCATTATCAAGGCTGACATGGCCAAGCATGTAGATATCTATAACGGTAAAAACCTATACGGTGAGTTATCTGATCTGGCCAAAATCAACAGCCATGGTCAAGGATATGAACTCTATTTCAAATATCCGGCGGATATGGGCCTGGGTTATATGCATGCCATTAAGCTTAGGCCCGGCCTCATCCTGGTAAGGGGGAATCATAGACCTCACAAGGAATTCCTGGTTGAATATGACAACAACTATGCTCCTGTTGTGTTCACCTACGGGGTGATCGGCACACTGACCCACTCCATATCAGATAAAAACAGCAGAAACGATATTTGCTATACCAGGCAGGGTCAATGCACGATAACCAAGGTTTCCAACGGAAAAAACCTGGTTAAGCTGCAAAACCACCATCAGATCATGCTGATCGGCCTTTTTATCGAACCAGATCTCCTGGGAAGTATCCTGGAAGAGGCTTATGGTTATGTGCCTGAAATATTTGACAATTTAGTAAATGAGCTAACCGGTGATTATTTATTCAGGACCGGTATCGACACATCTTTGGTAGGCAGGCCTGTTGATCAAATCCTTTCCTGCCCCGAGTCCTGCTCAATGAGAAGATTGTTTCTGGAAGCCAAAGCCTTGGAGATCCTTGCTCACAGTATTGAACTTGTGATGAATCAACAACGCAAAGCAACCCAACAACCTCCGCCGCTTCCCAAAGACTACGAGCCAATAATAATGGCGAAAAGTATTCTCTACCAAAACTATGAAAATCCACCGGGTCTATCGGAACTGGCCAGGATGGTGGGGGTCAACAAAAACAAACTCAACCAAGGCTTCCGCAAGGTTTTCGGCACTAGCGCCTTTGAATATCTTCGTATGCAACGACTTGAAAGAGCTAGACAACTGCTGGTGAACAGCCATAAGAGCGTGACCGAAATCGCATTTGAGGTAGGCTATTCCCAGCCCAGTGGTTTTTCCAAGGCCTTTAAGCGGTATTTTGGGGCCAATCCGGTGGATATCCGCACAAAACCTTAAAATTCCCCAACACCACAACCAACTGCCTTGACCAAGATCCCAACCACTTTCAAAAGGGCAGGTGCCTGGACCTATGCCTTAAGCCCCCTCTTTATATTTGCTTCCGCAAAGCAAATAAAAAAGTCCGCATTGCAAAGCGTTGGGTTTAACTAGAACCTAAATTAATTGTGTCTTAAATAGTTAATAGCATTAAAACCAATCGTAAAAGCTACGCCACCGTTCAAAGGGGCTAGCCACTACAAAATTCCACGGCAGGAAAAAATGAAACGACTAAAAGATGCAATACACGCACTGATGATGCTGGCCTTTCTGGCGGGATTAACAGGGTATGCTCCTGCGGAAGCGGCGCAGAAAAACGACGAAAAACCCAATTACGCCATCTCCGACCTCACAGTAACCTCCCAGAAGCGTACGGAAAATATCCAAGAAATTCCCATGAGCATAACTTCCCTAACCGGAGAAGACCTGACAGACAGCGGCACGGTGGATCTCTGGGACGTAACCAGGATGTCGCCCAATGTCTACCTATCCAACAACGCTATTGAAAACATAATCGTCATCAGGGGCATTGCACCTTTCAACATGTCGCTCTATCCGGCCTGCGGGGTGTATGTTGACGATATTCCGATGCCTTTGCAACACCAGCACAACCCGGATTTATATGACATAAAGCGGGTGGAAATCCTGCGCGGCCCCCAGGGCACTCTTTATGGGCGCAACTCTGAATCCGGGGTCATAAACATCGTAACCAGGCAGCCCGGCAACAAATTGAGCGGCAATTTGCTGGGCGAGATCGGTTTTTATGACACCGGCCATGGTGATATTCCCCTTTATCGCGGCCAAGTCAACTTAAACGCCCCCATTATCCAGGACAAGCTCGCCTTTAGAATCGCCGGGCAATGGCACGCATCCAATGGATTCATGGAAAATACATTTAGCGACACAGATGACGCTGCCAGATACGACAACAAAAACCTAAGGGGAATCTTCAGGTGGACGCCCAATGAAAACTGGGATGTAAGCGCTATTTTGGATGGTGAAAAAGGTGACAATGGCGACGGCCAGTACCGCTACATTAAAGGTCCTTTGAAAACACCGCGCCACATCATCAATTATAACGACAGCGACGGCTATTGGGACCGAGAGGGATCGGGTCAAGCGCTGCGGGTTAAATATGACGGCCCCTCTTTTAATTTCACATCCATAACCGGGCGCCGTTCTTTTGATACGAAATATTATCAAGACCTTGATCTTGGGCCTTCTCCCTTTGGCTATTCAGACATGGATTACAACACCGATTCTCTAAACCAGGAATTTCGTCTTGCCTCCAAGGAGGACGGCGGCCCGCTCAAGTGGCTGGGCGGAGTTTTTTTATTCAATGAAGATTCAGACGCTAATGTTAATTTTGCCGCTTACATGCAGGAGCATAAAGCAGACTGGACCAACGAGGGTGCCGCCATGTTTGGTCAGCTGACCTACACCCTTTTTGAAAAGCTTCATCTTACCGGCGGCTTGCGGCTGGATTACACAAAAGGCAGCGGCAACAAAACCTATACCTTGATGGGCCGCTCCAATAATTTCAGCCAGGATTTTGACAATACGGAATTATTGCCCAAGGTGGCTGTATCCTATGACGCAACCGAAAACATCATGCCCTATGCATCGATCAGCCGGGGCTATCTCTCCGGTGGCTTTGCCTATGCCACGGCTCAGAACAAGCAAAGCTTTGTTTATGATCCCGAATACTCCATGAACTATGAAATGGGCATAAAAACCAACTGGTTTGATAACCGCCTCACGGCCAACCTGGCCCTGTTCCGGGTTAACATGACAGACCGGCAGATCTATCAGCAGGTGCCCGGCGCGGCGGCGATTGTGAGAGTGGTTGAAAACGCAGGAGAGGCGCACAGCCAGGGCGTTGAGTTTGAATT
The DNA here is from genome assembly GCF_000931935.2 of Dethiosulfatarculus sandiegensis. Classification (GTDB taxonomy): domain Bacteria; phylum Desulfobacterota; class Desulfarculia; order Desulfarculales; family Desulfarculaceae; genus Dethiosulfatarculus; species Dethiosulfatarculus sandiegensis. The sequence continues at coordinate 2,285 of NZ_AZAC01000001.1, read as the reverse complement.
ACGCGCCAAACCGGCTCAAGGTCTGGAATTTTCGGCCGGATTCGGACTGATCCAGGCCGAAGTCGATGAATGGAAGAAAAAGCAGGCCAACCCACTCACGGGCCGGACGCAACTCGTTGACCTGAGCGGCAAAAAACTGCCCAACGTCCCCTCCTACACCTTTAACATCGGGGCAATGTATCGCCACTCCACAGGATTTTTCGGAAGAGTAGACCTTAACGGCATTGGTGAAATCTATAATGATGCGGAAAACACAAGTGACCTCAAGGCCGATGCCTATGAACTGGTGAACCTGGCGCTTGGCTATGAAACGGAATTGTTCACCTTCACTCTGTGGAGTAAAAACCTGTTTGATCAAGAATATTATAATCGGCTCAACAGCTGGGTCGGCGGCGGGGTGATCGGCATAGACGGCGAACCCCGCAGCGTGGGGCTTACAGTAACCTATAGATTCTAAAAACCAGTCTGGTAAAACAGCCCGGATGCTGGTATCCGGGCTGTCCTCTAAACCATTCAGAGTAGCGGATAAAAAATAGCCCTGGAGGCCTGAGGCGGACCGCCGAGGTCGATTTTAAAGGTTATGATGCATTACCGTACTTGCGACCAGATCTTAAATGTTTAATAATCATATAATATTGATTCATCCTTAAAAAACAAAGCGGGAAATATTTATGATTTGGGAATCGGGACCATGGAAAGAAGAAATAGCCCGGATAGCAGTCTCGTTAAAAAAGCGTAAAGGCCAAAAAAGATGGTATGAGCCGTCATATGTAAATTTTGAAAAAGAAATATTTTTTGCCGCATACTTCATTAGAAAGTTACAAGAAGCGCATAAAATTTCTGACGAGATAAAAACACATACAATCAAAGCATCAGAATTCAAACCAACTAAAAGACCTGTAGATATCATGAATAGGTACAAGATTGAGGAACTTTACAATCTCTCCAACCCAAGCGGATGTAGCCTATCTTTAATGGAATTTTGCAACCAAATTATCCATAGTTTTGTATTTATACCAAGCTTTATCGATCCCCCCCTAAGGTTAGATGGCTTTTTTGTTACCTCTGACAGAAAAAAAGAAATAAGTTTATTCCATTTTAAAATCGATAACGTGATTGAATTATTACTTAAAATATCTAATGACTGTATTGTATATTGTAAAATGCTAAGAGACAAAAAGACAAAACAAATAAAGGTAGTCAAAAATTCATCCATATTAGATAATCATACAAAAAATTTCATTTCATCAATCAATTCAAGACACCACAAAAGTGGGGAATAAAAACTTTCTTTCGTAATGACCTGAGCGGCTGTCAGGCCGATCTGGAGTATTTGGAAGCGTTACATAACCGGTCTGCCTCGGCAACCAGTAAGTCGTTTAAGATCTGCTCCACTGTTTCCCTGACCATTTCGTCTAAGTGGACCCGAGTTTTATCTTTGTCGATATGTATGACACGTCCAAGCTTTTTGGTGCTATTCTTGTCCAAGGTGCTGGTCCTTTTGTTTGTTGAGTGAAACTTGATAATTTCCATTTCACCATGCGAAGACCACCGTCTCCTATTAAAAGTAAAAAAATATCTTACGTTGTCTTGAGTTAAGAATAATCCCGCTCTTTATTAACTTAAAATTTCACCCCTCTCCCGGAGGATTGCCTTGCCTGCTCGATTAGGGATGCCGGTTTTCTATCTGGTTAGTTTTCTTGCGGTATTGGTCTGGTCCCTGGTCCGGCCCTATGACTATTTCACCTGGTTTTTGGAGGTGGTTCCTGCCCTGATCTATGCCGTTGTGCTGATAGCCCTTTACAAGCGCCACAAACCCACCCCCCTGCTCCTGGGCCTTATCTGGGCGCATTGCCTCATTCTCATGGTCGGCGGGCATTACACCTACGCGCGCGTGCCCCTGTTTGATTGGCTTAAAGAAGTCATGGACTGGCAACGCAACAACTACGACAAGGTGGGGCATCTGGCCCAGGGCTTCATACCGGCGATCATTGCCCGGGAAGTGCTTTTGCGGTTGAATGTACTGAACGACCGGCGCTGGCTGGCTCCCATCTGCACATGTATTTGCCTGGCCATTAGTGCGGCCTATGAATTGGTGGAATGGGGCGTTGCGGTGATGACCGGCGAAGGGGCTGAAGACTTTTTAGGCACCCAGGGGTATGTATGGGACACCCAGTCCGACATGGGCCTCGCCTTTTTGGGCGCGATATTGGCCCTGGCCCTGCTCTGGCGACTGCACGACCGGCAACTGGCAAGGCTTAGAGCCTAGATGTTGTTGTCAAACA